>CAVWSP010000009.1:0-107787 GCA_963757835.1 Terriglobia bacterium
ACCTTAAGCTCCATATATTCAGTAATTCCACAGATTCCCTCCCGAAACTGAATGAAAACTGAATGAACGATCTGCTAGACTCTCCGAAACAGAGAGTTCCGCTGAGCGTATGGCCGTTTGTCAGATTCGGCTGTTCGCGTTACAAAGAGCTGCTCTCCAAACTCAGTCTGTGGAGTTGAGTCGATTGGGTCCCATCCAATCGGTTTAAAAGCAGTGGCCAATCGCCATCCGCCGGCCTCGCTTTCCACCCAAACCGTTACCGTCTACACGCGTCATCAAGAATCCTGCCCCAAGAACGGCGAGCCGTACTGGAAACGGTGTCGCTGCATGAAGTACCTGTACGTTTACAGGGAGAATACTTCTCGGCAGGTCAGCGCGAAGACACGGAGTTGGGAAAAGGCGGAGGAGCGGGCACAGGAAATCCGCGATTCGTGGAGTCCCGTAAAGGCCCTTCAGCGCGAACTGGAAGAAAAAGTCCGAAGGAGCGAGGCACGCGAGGTACTGATCTCGGATGCTGTTGCGCTGTTTTTGCAAGAAGTGGAACGTCTGAACCGCGAAGAGGCGACGCGATCAAAGTACCGCCTCACCCTGGAAGATCGCCTCTTGAACTAGTGTGCGCAGCAGAAGCCCCCGGTTGCCCGCCTTTCCGAGTTGGACGTCGAGACTATGCGCAGGTGGATCCACTCGTGGCCCGGTGCACCCACCACCCGGCATAACCAGCACCAGCGGGTTATCACGTTCTTTTTCTTCTGTGTCGAACAAGGATGGATGAAAGAGAATCCAGCCAGGAGAATCAAGAAAGTTGCTCCGGAGCAGGATGAGACGCAGCCTTTCACCCGCGAACAATATGACGCCTTGATTCGAGCAACGTGGCTCTATGACAGTCGCGACGGTAAGAAGGATGGCAATACGGTGAACGCTCGCCGTGCACGCACGTATTTGAAGCGTCAACGAGAAGACGATCGTCATTGGGGGGCACGGGGCCGTGGGCGGCAAGGCTGACCTGGTTCTGTTCCGCGATGTGTTGGTCGAACTGCGAGACAAAGTTGCAGCCCTGAAAAAGCAGGGTAAGACTCTCGCGGAAGTTGTCGCCGCCAAACCCGGGGCTCGTTACGACGCCGAATGGGGCAGGTCATTCATGACTCCCAGTGCATTTCTTGAGTTGGTGTACCAGGGCGTCTAATAAATCAAACCCTTTGGAGGGGACAAGTGATCAAAATATTCGCCGGATTGATTTTGGGACTATTCATCGGCGCGGCTTGCAGGTGGTTTGATATTCCACTACCGGGACCACCCAAACTTGTAGGGGCGCTTTTAATTGTTTCCATTACAGTCGGCTACCTGGCGACCGATAAAATCATCGCCGCCAAATTTTCATCGAAAGCCCCCTCTGTGACGAGGGAGATGTGCGGCGGGCCAACCGGAGATGTGGTTTCACGGCGCGCTTCCTAAGACGATGACAATCGCCAGAGTTTGCTGAAAGGGCGGGGGGAGATATGAAAGAAAGTTGGCACAGCCTCTTGGTTCTGTTGATTCTGGTTTGTTCAATCGCATCGCCGGCTCGGCAGGGTCTTCCCTCCTCCGAGAAGGAGCACAACGCCGGAACTGTTGGACTGGAAATGGAACAAGCGATGGAAAAGATGCACACCGAGATGGCAGCCATCAAGCTATCTGGGGATAATGATGCCGACTTTGTCAGGCTCATGCTTCCCCACCATCAGGCAGCACTGGATATGGCGAAGGCTGAATTAACGCATGGTAAAGATCCTCAAATGCGGAGGCTGGCGCAGGAGATCGTTACTGATCAGCAATCGGAGATTGAGTTAATGCAGGTCTGGCTGAAGCGGCACGAGTCCGGTTTGCCGAAGTAATCAGGGGCGGTTTACATTTGACGGTGGGGATAAACGTGAGAATCATTCGCTGGTTGTCGATCTTGTGTTTCGTATCGTTTGGATTTGCCCAACAAGCGCCTTGGGGACGAGCCGACATCCCCGTTTCGGCGCATGATCGGGTTTACGCGGCGGATCAAACGTCGAATACGGTTTCTGTGATCGATCCCTCCAGCAATACGCTTCTCGGTGTGATCAAACTCGGCGATCCAATACCTGGCGCTTTGAGTCCTCTCTATAGAGGAGAGTTGCTGGTGCACGGACTCGGATACTCGCCTGACTCGAAGACGCTCGCTGTCGTCTCAGTGGGGTCGAACTCAGTCACGCTGATTGACACGGCGACCAATGCGCTCAAAGGAAAGATCTACGTAGGACGTTCGCCTCACGAACCATTTTTCACGCCCGACGGCCGCGAACTGTGGGTGACGGTGCGGGGCGAAAACTACGTCTCCGTGATCGATCCGACGCAGATGAAAGAAATCCGCCGCATCGAACTGGCCAACGGTCCAGGCATGACCATGTTCGGCCCGGATGGCAAGTACGCTTTCGTCTGTTCAAGCTTCACTCCCGAGCTTGCCGTAATCGATGTGGCATCGCATCAGGTGATCAAGCGCCTACCGCAGGTCAGTCCGTTTTGTCCGAACATTTCCGTGAGCCCGGAGAACGACGAAATATGGATCACTCTCAAAGATGTGGGGAAGGTACAGGTATTCAGCGCACAACCACCGTTTGACCAAAAGGCTGTGCTGGAAACAGGGCCGATCACGAACCACGTGAACTTCGTGAATAATCGAAACGGCAAATTCGCCTATATCACGATCGGCGGCGCAAACCAAGTGAAAGCGTTCCGCCGCGGCGCGAAGCCGGAACTGGTTGCCACTATCCCGGTTGGAAATCTTCCACACGGTATCTGGCCGTCGGGCGATGGTTCCAGGATTTACGTCGCCTTGGAAAACGGGGAACATGCCATGGCGATTGACACGCTCACGAATAAGGTCATCGCCGAAATCCCGATCGGGCAGACAACGCAGGCCTTGGTCTATGTTCCGGGCGCCGTTCCAAATGGCGCCGGCACGGATAACCTTGTGCCGCTTGGGCAGGCCGGCAACACGGCGCGACTGCACTTGGAATCAGGCGGAACCGCACTACCCAATGCGCAAGCGTCGGTGGCGGTGAACTCGCTCGGCCTGCTGGATCTTATACAAATCGCGGCGGAAGGACTCGCTCCAAAATCGCAATATCAGGTCTATCTCGCGGGGTCTAACCAAGCGCCCTTCGGGAAACTGGAAGGCCTGGCCGTACTGAAGACCAATCCGGATGGAGCGGGAATTGTCCAAGCCATCGGTCCCCTGAAAGCCCTCGCTCGCGGCGGCGCTGGTGGCCCCGTGGGTCAGTCGGAAAGATACCTTGTTGTAACCGATATGAACGATGCATCGCAGGTTGTACTGCGACAAAGTGCCGCGTCAAGTGTTCACTAAATTGATTCGCTTAGAGGAGAATTCATGACAAACAGACCTCCGCTACCCCCCTTTACCCGCGAGACCGCGATCGAAAAAGCGCGTCTGGCCGAGGATGGCTGGAATACGCGCGACGCGGAGAAAGTCGCCCTCGCCTATGCTCTCGATTCGCGTTGGAGGAATCGCTCCGAGTTTGTGAACGGAAGGCAAGACATCATCGCTTTTCTCACGCGCAAGTGGACGAAAGAACTCGACTACCGCCTGATCAAGGAACTGTGGGCTTTCACGGATAACCGCATCGCCGTGCGCTTCGCCTACGAATGGCACGACGATTCGGGAAGCTGGTATCGCTCGTATGGCAATGAGAATTGGGAGTTTAACGACGATGGCCTGATGCGACTGCGATTTGCGTGCATCAATGATCTCCCAATTAAGGAATCGGATCGCAAATATCATTGGCCGCTCGGCCGCCGCCCCGATGATCATCCTGGATTGAGCGACCTTGGTCTTTAAGCGGCTGTTCGTTATCCCCCAGATACGGGGTTCTCGAAGTGCGAAGATCGCGATAGGCACAACACAAGATCCAACCAGAAATGAGGAAAAGATGTCGCAGAGACTTGCAGGAAAAGTTGCCGTGATTACCGGGGGAAGCAGTGGGATCGGGCTTGCGACGGCAAAGCGGTTCGTCGATGAAGGGGCGTTCGTTTTCATCACGGGACGGCGGAAGAGCGAACTCGACGCCGCTGTGAAAGAGATCGGCCGTAACGTGACGGGTGTTCAGGGCGATGCCTCGAAACTAGCGGACATCGACACGCTGTATGCGGTGGTCAAGGAGCAGAAAGGCAAACTCGATGTTGTCTTTGCTAATGCCGGCACCGGCGAGTTTGCTCCGCTTGGCCAAATTACCGAAGAACACTTTGACAAACAGTTCGACGTGAACGTGAAGGGGCTTTTGTTCACGGTGCAGAAGGCACTACCGTTACTTCAGTCAGGCGGAGCGATCGTGCTGAATGCATCGATTGTTGCGACCAAAGGAAATCAGGCGTTCAGTGTCTACAGCGCAACCAAAGCCGCGGTGCGCTCATTTGCGCGCACCTGGTGTGTGGACCTGAAAGACCGCAAGATACGAGTGAACGCTATTAGCCCTGGGGTTGTGCCAACTCCTGGCTACAACACCTCGCTGGGAATGACGCCGGAGCAAGTCGACCAGTTTGTGCAAAGCTCCATCAGCGGCATACCCCTGGGGCGCTCCGGTACCACCGACGAGATCGCGAAAGCCGTTTTGTTTTTGGCTTCGGATGACAGCAGTTACGTGAACGGTATCGAGTTATTTGTCGACGGTGGTCTGGCTCAGATTTAAGCAGCACTAGCTAAATGAAAGATCGAACTCCATGAAGCGAGTCTCCGAACACATTCCGGGATATTCGTACGGCGCGGCCGAGGTTGCCAAGTCGCCTGTCTCGATAGTGGACTTGGAGAAGTTGAAAACCAGCGCGGGGTTCACCGAGGAAGATCAGCGCTATCTGCAGCTCGCGGGCGAAGTGCTCGCGGGCCAGACGAAGCAGATCGTCGATCATTGGCGCAGTGGCATCATCGCCTACATCCCGAACCTCGCCCGACACTCTCGCTCTCCCGAGGGGACCGCGATCCCCGAGTACTTGGACGGGTGGCCCACACAACGCGGTTTTCGTTGTGTGGGGACTGGGAGTTTCTTGCGTCTTCGTGCTACGCGATCCATCGCAAAAAGTCCCCACTCAAGCCAAAACCGGGCTTGAATGGGCCACCCGCCTATAAAAGTCCCGGCAGCCAGGAAAGAGCGGCGCGAAACCGGGCGAGACATTCCTTCTACCCGGCGTTGCCCTTCCACAATGCGTGGCACGCTGGTAATCACCTCGTTCCTTGAAGTTCCTGCCGGGGGCATCTCCAGCCAATCGGAGTTCCCCGTGTTGGCGATACCTTTAGCTTTAAACAAAGTTTTCCTCCTGACCGAGGGACGTTTTGATCGGTGGCTTCAAACCAATGATAATTCGGGGGTAGACGGAACAACCCCCGTTTCTTTTGTCCGAGCGGGTTTGCCCAATCTTTGTAGATGCCGTGGGTCGCATCTGGTAGGTGTCGGAATTGGGGTCACTTCCGTCTGTAGCCGAAGTTTATCGGCGGTGCGTACGACGTGACCATCTTTGAGGACTTCGGAAACGGCCAGACGAAACTCACTTTCATTGGAAATGAACCCATGGAGAGCGCGAAAAATAGCGGTCAACTGGAGGGCTGGAAGCAGATACTCGATAAAGTTGCTGCGGTTGTTGAGAAGCTAGCGCAAGCGAAATAAGAAGTTGCAGTTTTGATGATTGTCATGGGCGAGATCTGAACGACGGGTGGCCCACACAACGCGGTTTTCGTTGTGTGGGGACTGGGAGTTTCTTGCGTCTTTGTGCTACGCGATCCATCGCAAAAAGTCCCCACTCAAGCCAAAACCGGGCTTGAATGGGCCACCCGCCTTTATTTATCCGAACGCAGAACAGGCCGGCGAGAATTAAGTTTCAACTGCGCATTGGTTGCGTCAAAACACAAGGTCTCTCCACTCCGCAGATCATCGCTTCGCGATGATCTGCTCCCGTAGAGATGACAGAGTTGTGGAGAGGTATAAACCAGAAGAGGGTAAATAGGGGACTGTCCCCGAGTTACCCTTGTTCGCCGATCCCTAAATCGAAAACGCCGGATTGCCTTCTATCACCTTCTGCTCGAGATTCGGACGTTCGTGCTTGCCCCAGAGCCTTGCAGTGTGTCGAACCCGATAGAGAATCGGTCCGCCATCCGGCTGGTCTTCAGCATGGCGAACGATGGGACGCGGCAGGCAGATGAAATCCGTCTCCAGCCGGTCGGCTGCTGCGTGCACTACCGAATAGCCATGGCCGGCCATGTCAACAAACGACAGGTGCGGTGACAAATCCCGGTTGGAAAGCTGGCGTGCCTTTTGCACGTCGCCGCTCTTGGCATATTCCAGGCATGACCGAACACCGTGACGCACCAGCATATTGACCGTCGGTTGCGGACGGTTGTCACCGGGACCTTGCCCGAGGAACAGAGCCCGCAGCGGAGCGTCTTTGTGCAGCTGATGTTCCATTGCCTCCACCATTCCGGGCGCGGAGATGGATCCAACCACGAACGCCACACCTACCGGGTCAAAGGGCTTCGGCGGGAGAGACTTCGCCGATAAACCGGCCCAGAAGCTATGCGCATCGCCAGCCACCGTGGCGAGCCCGGTGATTTCGTGCTCGCGAATGAAATCGTAGATCTCTCCGAGCTCCTGATAGGCACCGGTGATACCGCCGCCAAAGCTGGCATACCCGGCCCCGGGCCAAGCGCTTGCAACCATCCCGGGAGGAAGGTTCAGCGGGTCGGCGCGCATATCCAGAGTCGAAGTTGTGCTGCCCCAGATTTTCCAGGTTGCTTTCGAATTCCGCAGTTGTTCCAGAAACCAAGCTTTTTGCTCGGCTCCGAGGATGGTCTGCGCGGGGTCCGCCTTACGCAGGTTCGGAACTTGCTTGTCCCCGAAACGGATGGTGTCGGGCGGATGGCCTCCGTTGTAATCCCGGCCGCCATCGAGTATCTCAAACACCTCCTCAGGCACGAACTCCGGATAGTCCTTATTAAAGAAATCAGCGTCGGCGAACTTGGTTCCGGGGTCCTCCGATCGGTAGCTTCGCTCGTCGGTGATCATGAGCTCGACGTTCCGGCCCCAGCGGAGCGATCGGTATCCCTTCAGGCTATTGATCGCGGCAAGATTGTTGGCCTCCTGCCCGAGTCCATGCTCATCGAAAGTTGTGACCGGGGCATCTTTAACCACAGGCGGATTGAAAACTTCGAGTGACGGACCACCGCTCTTCACCATGCGCGCGGGCTGATACTCAAAAAGTGCCTGCATGGCTGCGACCTTGCGAGTCTGCGCGGGGCGCGTTTTGCCGTCGAACACTTGCAAGGCTTGCCATCCTTGCCAGCTGAACTCATGGTTGTCCCACATGGGAACAAAGGGCCAGCGGGCACGAGCATCCTGCAGATCGGGATCATGCAGGTAGGCGCGATACACGGCACGGTAGTCATCCACGTTGACTGGGATGTGGAAGTCGTCAACTTTCTCTCCTTGAGGATAACGAACGAGTTCCCTGACCTTGCGGTCGTAATAAGTGGCGCGGTCCTCCGGATACCAGACCAGTTCGTATATGAAGTCGCCCAGGTGCAGAACAAAGCTGAGCCGGTCCTGCTCAGAAGCGTGCTCATCCTCGAAGATCATTCTCCGGTACGCGTTCTGTGCTCCGAGGTTTGCGTTCTGACAGCTGACGAACGCGAAGTGTACCGGCCGGGAATCATCGTCGGCAGGCGCGGTGATGGTGCGGCCAAGGCGGCTGCCGTTACCCTCAGGATCGGTAAAGCGATACCAATAGACCTGGGCCGGCTTCAAGTCCTCCGACCAGCACACGACAGGTCCAATCCGCCTCCGCCGAAATCGGTACTTTCTGAGTTGCGATCACACGCTGGAACGTCTGGTCGAGCGCCACTTCGACGGTCAGTTCCTGGGCCGGTTTAGGCTGCGGGGCGGACTGCGGAGCCCGCCGCGTCCACAGCAATACGCTCGTGCTATCGGGATCGCCGGAGGCTACACCTTCCGGGAAAAGGTCGCGACGCTCGCGCCAGGAAATCTTCGAGGGAGCCGAGAATGAGCGACCCCAAGCCGCTTCCGCACCCAGCACCGCGGCCATAGCCAGAAAATCGCGGCGGCTGATATTCCCCATGCTGTAACTCCTTCTTTCCGCTGCAAGGCCCACGCATACTCGAGATGGGACGTCTCGTCCCAAATAGTGAGAGCGAACATGTCGGCCGATTATGTTGGACGGGCTTGGGCTGCGAGCGTGAGCACAAGATCTTGGGTATTGGGAGAAAAACCGACGGGTGGCCCATACAACGCGGTTTTCGTTGTGTGGGGACTAGGAATTTCTTTCGTCTTCGCGTTATGCGATCCATCGCAAAATCCCCACTCAAGCCAAAACCGGGCTTGGAATGGGCCACCCGTCACCGCCCTTATGAATTCTCGGCGGTCTTTTCAAGGTCCGAGGACAATCGTCTGATCGACGGCGTCGTATCGCGCCTTCACGACCGCTAGACTTGCACCCGTTCGCGCGCCCAAGAACGGATACTCTCTTCGTGCTCCTTCGAAATGTTCTTTCCCAAGATCAATCGTCTGAGCCAGTGCGGGTCCAGTTTCACCTTCGAACCGGATTTACGTGGCAGGACTAGGCGAACCTCTTCCTCGTTGCTCCATTCCGGTCGCTTGCAGAAGAACCAGAAACCGTTCCGATGATCGGGATTGTTGACATCCATCCGGAGAGAGTCCTCGTACATTACGTCTCGCGCGGTCTCGAACACAGGTCCCTCGTTCGCAAACTCCAGACAATAACCGGAATGGTCCCCTGCGTACTTTGCCCAGAGGCTAAGGTTGTCATAGCGCGTGGACATCGAATAGACGCGGTAGCCTTCCAATTCTCTGTGGAGAATCTCGGTCATGTCCTTGAGGAGCGTTTTCGTTCCGTGCCCCTTGACGTTATAGAAAATAATCTCTCTGTGATGCACCAACTCTGCCTGCGATAACTGCGGATTGTTCTGGACGAACATCGTGTACAGAAATGAACTCATTTCATCTTCCGACAAAGGAGCGAGGCGTGGCCTTCCATCCGCTGGGTCGTTCAATTGCGGAAGGGTCGGCAGGTAGATTTCATGTTCTTGGACGATCACGCGGAGCCGTTCGAGGGTGTTCGGGAATCGACAAGCCGGAATACTTATAGAAGAAAGTAGCTGTCGCCTTTGGAGGGAGCGGAATCGCTGCTGATTCTGGCATTCTTCACCGTGTCTAAACTACACCGCCTTGGGGGGGTGGCCCACCTTATGGTTTTTGATTTTGCCCACCCTCATATTAGAGCCGGCTGCCCCATCCTTTGCGATTTTCAAAGGATGGGAGTCTGTGCTGCCGACTAAAGAGTCTGGTGGCAAAGATAGAATCAAAAGCTCAATAGATCGAGACCAGCGTATCCCACCCTTTCCAAAACCGGGAAAGGATGGGGCAGCCGCAGTTGTCGCGAATACGGGAAAAATCAAAATCAAAAGGTGGGCAAATTCGGGGAACAGACGGAACTGATTCCAATTCAGCCAAGACATTCCGCATGCTGTTGGTCAGCCAGCAACACGACGTCCGTTGCATGACCACAATTGGGGTCAGATCGTCTGTGCCAGAATTTCTGTCCGCTGTGAACCTACTGATGCAATGAGAATCCAGACGGCAAAGCTGCCTCAAGATTGATTTGTTCTCCGGTGATGGGGTGTTGGAAATTCAGAAATCGGGCGTGCAGGAAATATCCTCCATCGCCCGGGAGGCCGGGGAGATTTTCAAGAGGCTGGCCGGTTAAGCCGTACAGAGGATCGCCTACCAGGGGATGGCCGATGGATGCCAGATGGATCCTGATTTGATGAGGGCGGCCCGAATTCAGGCTTACCTCAAATGTTGTGGTGCTTGCGGTGCGGGAGATCACCTTCGCCAATGACTTTGACGGCTTGCCACTCGGGCAGGCGGCCCATACCATGCCGATGCGCGGGTGCGGTACAAGGCCGATGGGTGTGAGGATTTCGTAGGCGTCGTGCTGGGCGTCGTTCTGGACGGCGTTTTGAGCCAGCGCCCAATAGATTTTTTGAATTCTGGGTGTGTTCCAGTCCGCGCCTAGTCTAGCGGCGGCCTGCGCTGTTTTGGCGAAGAGAACGATGCCGGTAGTGGCTCGGCCTAACCGGTGGACAGGATTTGCGTTGGGGGTTTGCTTTTGCACCATTTTCTTCTGAACCAGGCGCAGGAGGGTGTTTTCCATGAAGCCGGCGCCGGGGAGAGTCGGCAGCCCGCCAGGTTTGTTGACGGCCAACAGATGGGCGTCTTCAAACAGTACTTCGAAGTGCTGAGGAGTGTCCGGTTCGATCCAGGGTGGGCGGTTCCAGACAAGGGTTTGTCCTGAAGTCAGCGATTCGCTTCCGGTGGCGGGGACGCCGTTGACGGTGACTTCGTGGTTGTCCAGTTTTTGTTGCCAGGCTTGTGGGGTTGAGTGTGGGTAAAGGCTTGCCAGGTGTGAGAGCAGGGTCCGTCCATGATATTTGCTGCTGACGATTGTGGTATAGGCATGGCCCCGGTTGAGCATGTGGTTTGAGTGTAAGCTATGGACAAATTCGGGGACAGATGGAACTGACCCAATTCAGCTAGGGCATACCCAAATGCCGTTGGCCGGCCAGCAACGCGACGTTCGTTGCATGACCACAATTGGGGTCACATCCGCCTGTCCCCAAATTTCTCATACGGTTCTCGCCGCAACTGGCAGCGCTGATCATCACAGGATCTACAGGGTCTTGAGGAATGCGATAAGAGCTCTGCGATCTTCCACGGACAGATCCAATCCGAAAGGGTGTCCCTTAACAGCATACGTCTTCATGCCGTAGGGTTTAAATCCGGTTGGCAGATAGTCATCTTGCAGACGGCGGGGATCAAACCAGTCCTCCAGCGTCGCACACCAGCCGCTGTGGCCAAACATCCCCCGATACCAGACACCTCGCAACGATGGGACCTTGTAATAACCGGTCCCGCGCCTGGTTTTCAGCGCGAGGGTAGGGTCAGTGCCGACTGAGAAAGGCAAAATATCGTATTTTGTTTCTGCGTCAGCCGAGGGAGTGAAACCTGTCGCAATTGTCAATTTGTTGTTGGTGTACATCGGCGGGGTGTGGCACATGATGCAGCCCTTACTCTTGAAGATCTCCTGGCCGCGTTCGGCTAGCGCGTCAAACTTGTTGGGGTTCGGAGGGGGCTTCAGCGAGTAGACATACAGGGCCAAGGCATAGAGTTGCTCGTCGCTGTAACGGTCTCGATCGAGATTCTCAATCTTGGGCAATTGCTTGAAGTCGGGGAAGTCGACCGGAACGAAGCCATTGAAGTTCGCAAGATCATCGCCGCCCTGATTGAGTGCGGCGTACCGCATCAAATCCACAATAGAGTGCTGCTGCTGAAGACCCGTGCGATCCAAATACTTGCGATCCTTGACTCCGATCAAATCCGGTACTTGTGCCGGAGCAAAGGGACTCGTTCGATTGCGAGCAGCGACTCCCGGCGGAATCGTCCGATGAACTTCGGCGATTTGTTGAAGAGGCATGCTGCTGGTCGAAGGGAGAGGATCAGAAGTGATCCAGGGGGTCGCGTACAGGCTTCGTTCGAGCACAGGGGCCATTTTTGATCCGGAACGGAGATAATCGAACGCGAAATAACGATCAAAGGGGAAATTGCCCTGTGCGCCTTTCAGAACACTTCCGTCCGGCATAACCCGAGTGTGGCACATCCCACACGCCAGGACCCCAATCTCGACCTCGCCTTTTTTCTTCACCACGTAGCGGAAGTACGGCAGCGTGCCATCTCCGGCGACCAGCGCGCCAGTCATCTCCAGAAACTTCGGATCACGAACGTACAGGTCGGTCGGTTCCGATCCTCCGATTCCTCCATCGCCTATCGGCGCGTCAAATACTGCTTCACCCGCATTTATCCAGTCGGCCTCCGTTTCGAGCGTTGGCGCGTGACCTTTGTCGTCCCAATAAATGATCGGGTCCTTATGTTTGAGCGATTCCAGGTAGCCAGTTGGTTCGTGACCTGCGGCATATACGGGGTAGCTCTTGTAAATGGGCCTAACCGGGATCCGGTAGTAATAGTCGGCGGGAACCTGCTTCGGAGACCCGATGGGATTGGCCAAAGGAATTTCGAGGACCGCCATCGCGGCATCATCCCAAGTCTTGGGAATGGCAGATTTACCAGCTTTGGGACTTGGCGTTTGCGAATGGATGATCTCCACCCAGATTCCCGGAAAAAGAAAAACGAGAACGAACAGCCAGCCCAGTCTTTTCAACTCGGGCCTCCAGTGTCCTGATTCAGAATGAAGATAACCTGCAGCAGCTAATCTAATTTAGTCAACTTGTCACGTCGAGGAAAAAGAATCGGCATCACAATAGGCAGGAGAGGCGTTCTGAATGTCTACCAAAAACACCACACCGACAAGGGAAGATGTGAAAAAATCAGCCAGGGCAGCAGATGAACTCCTATAAACGCGGATAACGTACGGTGTTTTTCATCGGCGTTCATCCGCGTTCATTGGTGCATCCACTGAATTCGCGCTGAAAAGATTACGAGATGCGAAAAGGGTTTACGAGACACCCACAACCGGACGTCGCGACGCCGGTCAAGAACTACATCACCCCGAGCGGCCTGGAGCGCCTCAAAGATGAGCACCGGTTTCTGCTCAACAGGGAACGCCCGGCCGTGGTGGAGGTGGTGACGTGGGCTGCCAGCAACGGCGATCGCAGTGAAAACGCCGACTATCAGTACGGCAAGCGGCGGCTGCGACAGATCGATGGGCGGATTCGCTTTCTCACCAAGCGAATCGAAGCCGCGGAAGTGGTGGACCCGGAAGCTCCGCGAGCGGGGCAGGCGGCGACGAGGGCATTCTTCGGAGCGACCGTGCGCTATGCCAATGCCGCGGGAGTATCGCGAGTGGTGAGCATCGTGGGCACCGACGAAATCGATCTCAACCGTAACCACATCAGCTGGGTGTCACCGCTGGGGCGCGCGTTGATGAAGTCGGCAGCGGGCGATAGCGTAGTCCTGCAATTGCCGGGCGGCACAGAAAGCCTGACCGTGCTGGAAGTGCGTTACGAGCGCATTGCTGTGGAACCGTTCCGTGAACCACCTGGATCCGAGGCCTCGGCAAAGGGACTCAATCGCCGACGCGAATCCACCTGACGAAGAAGAGACGAAACGGCACAGGTGGTGAAGAGCGACGACGCTAATAGCGCGCTATCTGCTTCAGGGGCGCCTCCGTCGCTTACGGTCGAAGCACTATCTTGCCGGGGGTGTGGCGCAATTCGAGCTGTCGGTACGCTTCCCGCACGTCGTCGAGGGCGAAGACTGCGGCGATCGGCACTTCCAACTCACCCTGTGCGACCAGGTCGGCCAACTCGGCGACCACGGATGCGGTTGCGGCGTCCGCGCCGCCTTTTGACTGGACTCCGAACCGCTTCACGGCGTCGAAATCGGCAATGGTATCGACTTTCTCGGGCGGGAGCCTGAGGTCCTCAATTGCCATGGCGACATATCCGCCACCGAAGAATTCGTCCTGCGGGTCCGATGTAACCGTTCCGCCTACACTCACCTGAAGGCCTACGACGCCGACCGGGAACGCATGCTGCGAGTTGAACTCTCGAGGGGCTTTCGTCGGCCGCAATACCTGCGATTCAATTCGCCAACATCGATCTTCATTTGCTGGGCTCACAGGAAAAAACCCCGCCCAAGCGGAGCTTGGACGGGGCACCCTCGAGCGCATCTAGGCGATCAGGGGATTTTTGGAGAGCGGCAATTCGCGAATGCGCTTTCCGGTGGCGGCGAAGATCGCGTTGCAGAGCGCGGGCGCGAAGGGAGGCACTCCGGGCTCGCCAACCCCTGCCGGCAGCGCCTCGCTTTCAACGATGTGAACGGTGGTTTTGTACGGAGCCTCATTCATACGGGCCACGGGATAGTCGTTGAAGTTGGACTGTTCGATCACGCCATTCCTGGCCGTAATCGCCCCGCTGCGCACGATGCTGGTGCCGAATACGGCAGCACCTTCGAACTGGGCCCGGGTGGCCTCGGGATTCACCACGATGCCGGCGTCCACGGCGGTGTGCACGGACGGAATCTTCACTTCACCTTTATCGTCCACTTCCACTTCGACGACGGTGGCCACGTAGGTCAGGAAGCTGCGGTGCACGGCAATTCCCATGCCTGAGCCCTTGCCCAGGTTGCGCTTGCCCCAGCCGGACTTTTCCGCGGCCAGCTGAACCACACGCCGCATGCGGGCTGTATCCAGGGGAAATTCAGCCGGCGATCCGTCGTAGTTGTCGTAGTCCGGCGCGGTAGCTTTTACGTCGATGATTCGCGCGGGCCCGATCAGCTCCAGCAGGTATTCGACCGGGTCGCGGCCGGAAGCGTGCGCGAGTTCGTCGGCGAACGACTGCGCCGCGAAGGCGTGATAGATATTGGCCACAGAGCGCAGCCATCCGATGCGGACATGATTTTCCGCCGGGCCATTTTCGGCGCGATGATTGGGAAGGTCGAAGGGCAAATCGATCCATCCCTGGCCCAGGTCGCCTCCGTCTCCGTAGGTGGTATTCAAAGCGAAGGTAGAACCGATGGGTGGAAACACGGAGCGCTGCAGCCAGGCGGTGGGCATTCCCTTTTCATTCAGCGCGGCCTTCATGTACATGGCGGCGACGGCGTGATAGTAGCCGAACTTGATGTCATCCTCGCGGCTCCACACCACCTTCACCGGCTTGCCCACGGCCTTCGACAGGATGGCAGCCTCGGCCGCATAGTCCGGCTTCGACTTGCGCCCGAAGCCGCCGCCCAATAACGAGACGTGGCAGATTACGTTTTCCGGCGGGATGCCGAGCTCTGCGGCGACGGTCTCCTGAACTGCCTGCGGGCTCTGGGTGGGGGCCCAGATCGTAACTTTGCCGTCGCGGAAATCGGCCAGGGCCACGGGTGGTTCCATGGTGGCGTGCGCCAGGTGCGGCACATAGTACTCCGCTTCCATGATCTTCCCGCCCTTGGCAAACACTGCATCCACATCGCCGATATTGCGCGCGACTTTTCCCGGTTTGCGGGCCGTCTCCTGCAGTTCTTTTTTATATGGGTCCGAGTTGTAGCTGGCATTCGCGCCGTTGTCCCAATCCACATTCAGCTTCTTGCGTCCCTGAAAAGCGGCCCAGGTGTTGTCGGCGATGACCGCGACGCCGCCCAGCGGTTGGAAATGATGGGGCGGAGTGAAGGGCTTGATCGGAATGGTCTGCTTGACTCCCTTCACCAGCAGCGGGGCCTTTTCATCGTAGGACTTGACCTTGCCGCCCAGCACGGGAGGATGTTCGACCGAGGCAAAGACCATGCCATCGAGATGCGCGTCCATGCCGAACCCGGCCTTGCCCGTGCAAACATCAGTCAGGTCGTAGCTGGTAGCCCCTTTGCCGATATACCTCCAGGCGCTCGGGGGTTTGTATTGCAGGTCTTCCTTCCTGGGCACGGGCAGTTTGGCTGCGGCCGAAGCCAGCTCTCCGTAGCCTGCCCTGCGCTTTGTGGGACGATGCACGATCACATGAAGATCGGATTCGCACTCGGAAACCGGCACTCCCCATTTTTGTGCCGCCGCCTGGGTCAGCATCAATCGTGCCGTCGCTCCCGCTTCACGCATGGTGACGAACCCGTCGCGGACGGAATGCGATCCGTCGGTGTCCTGGTCGCCGTATCGCTTGTCACCGAGCGCCTGTTCGATTTTCACGCGCTTCCAGTCCGCGTCCAGTTCGTCGGCCAGAATGAGAGGGACGGAAGTGCGGCTGGTGGTGCCCATTTCCGAGCGGGCGGCCACCAGATAGACGGTGCCGTCAGTATCGATTCCTACAAATACGTTGGGGTGCAGAGCGGCGTGGTCAACGTGTGAACCCGCAGATACCTCTTGGGCCCACAGGAACTCCGGAACCATGCGCACGCTCAGGACCAGGGCCCCGGTGGAGACGATGCCCTGGAGGAAACCACGCCGGCTTACGTTCAGGATGCTGTCGCTCATGCGTTTTCTCCTGCAGCCGCCTTGATGGCCGCCCGAATGCGCTGGTAGGTGCCGCAGCGGCAGATATTTCCCGACATGCCGTTGTCAATCTCTTCGTCGTTGGGCTTGGGCGTTTCCTTGAGCAGGGAAATGGCCTGCATGATCTGTCCGGACTGGCAGTAGCCGCATTGCGGGACGTTGAACTCGATCCATTTTTCCTGTACCGGGTGCAGACCGCTTTTAGAAATAGCTTCGATGGTAGTGATTTCTTTGCCGGCGGTCGCACTCACACGGGTCACGCAGGAGCGGATTGCCTTGCCGTCCTGGTGAACGGTGCAGGCACCGCACAGCGCCATGCCACAGCCAAACTTGGTTCCGGTCAATCCCAACACGTCGCGCACATACCACAGCAGCGGCAGGTTGGGATCGCCGTCGTAGGATCGTTCTACGCCGTTGACTTTGATCTGCATTGATTTGGCCTCCACCCTGGATTGTCCGCCACATTCTTGCAGAAGATGCGGGGGAAGTCTAATTTTCGGCGGCGGAAATTCCAGGCTCGTAGATCAACTATGATACGGCTGCGGTTGGAGCATTGCAGCGCCGGCGTCTCGCCCTCGGCTTTGAGCGTCGCGCCGCGCGGGCGGGACGCCCCCACGACAGCCGCCGGGACGGGGGCGCTACGGGTGAGGCGCCTTCGGGTTAACGTCAAAGTTTTCCAAGCTCTGGAGCGTGTAATGGAATTCAACCACAATAATTTCAGGCGATCTCCAAGATCCTTCGCGTGCTTCCTGTTGCCGATTGTCTTGCTGCTGCTTTCACCAGCCGGTTGGCCGCAGCAGGTTGCGAGAAATGTGGAGATCAAGGTGCAGTTCGATCAATCTCAGGGTGCGCTTTCTCCTGTCTGGAATTACTTCGGCTATGACGAGCCCAACTACACTTACGCGGCCAATGGCAGAAAGCTGCTCGGCGAGCTTTCAGCGCTGGCTCCACAGCCGGCTTATGTTCGGGTGCACAACCTGTTGACTACGGGCGAGGGCGCCGCATCTTTGAAGTGGGGATCGACCAATGTTTATACGGAGGATGCGGCGGGCAAGCCTGTCTATAGCTGGACTATCCTGGACCGGATTTTCGACGCTTTTCACGCAGCGGGCATAAAGCCCCTGGTTGAAATCGGTTTTATGCCAGAGGCCTTGTCAACTCACCCGGAGCCCTATCGTCATAATTTTCCTCAAGGCTCGATCTATACCGGATGGGCCTACCCGCCGAAGGACTATCAGAAGTGGTCGGAAGTCGTTTTTCAGTTTGTGCATCATCTGCGCGAGCGCTATGGCGATTCCGAAGTGAAGACCTGGTTGTGGGAAGTGTGGAACGAGCCGGACATCGGCTACTGGCAAGGAACGCCGCAAGAATATTTCAAGCTGTACGATTTCAGCGTGGATGCAGTTGAGCGGGCGCTGCCGGAGGCCCGCGTCGGCGGGCCGGACAGCACCGGGCCCGCCAACCCGAAGGCGGCGGAATTTCTGCGATCGTTCCTCGACCACTGCGCTCATCAACCTAACTACGTGAACGGAAAAATCGGGTCGCGGCTGGACTTTATCAGCTTCCATCCCAAGGGATCGCCGAAGTGGCAGGGGGATCATGTGCAGATGGGCGTAGCGCGCCAGCTGGCCGCCATCGAGCAGGGCTTCCAGATCGTGGCATCGTTTCCGGAATGGCGCAGCACTCCCATCATTCTGGGAGAGTCGGACCCGGAAGGATGCGCAGCCTGTTCGGCGCGAACGAATCCTCAGAATTCCTATCGCAATGGCCCCTTGTACGCCGTGTACACGGCTGAGACCCTGAACAACATTCTGTTTCTGGCCAGCCGGGAACGCATCGATTTTCTGGGTGCGGTCACCTGGGCGTTCGAGTTCGAGGACCAACCTTACTTTGAGGGCTTCCGCACACTGGCCAGCAACGGTGTGGACAAGGCGGTGCTGAACGCGTTCCGGATGTTTGGCCTGATGGGGAGCGAACGCATCGCAGCTACCAGTTCAGGCGCCTTGCATTCCGAGGACGTTATCCGCGACGGCGTGCGGGGTCGGCCGGACGTCAACGTGATTGCCAGCCGGAAAGACCATGAAGTTGAAATCCTGATCTGGAATTACCACGACGATGATCTGGCGGCTGCTGCCACTCCGATTGACCTGACTATCGGCGGACTGCCTGCAAAAAACAGCCGCGGTTTGCTCGAACACTTCCGCGTCGATGCCAGTCACAGCAACGCATTCGCGAGGTGGAAGGAAATGGGATCGCCGCAAACGCCCACCGAAGCGCAGTACGAACAATTGGAACGGGCCGGCCAGTTACAGTTGCTCACTTCGCCGGCGTGGGTGCCGATCGCGCAAGGCGCCGCGCATTTGCAATTTGCTTTGCCCAGGCAGGGGATTTCGCTCATCCGTATCGCGTGGGAGTAGTGCGACCTGATATGGGGACGGGCGTCCCGCCCGTCTTTTTTGCGGCTGAGCCGCGTGACGGGCGGGGACGCCCGTCCTCCATTTGACTTAACTCACCTCAGAGCTTTCACCTTGATCAGTTCCGCCTTGGTTTTAGCTACTCGCAGGGGATTGCGCAAGGGGCGGCCAAAACCTTCGATCGAGACCTGCATCACGTCCCCATCCTGCATGGTGATCCCGTCGCTGAAGCTGAGGCAGTCTGTCCCGAAGAAATGGACGTGAATGTCTCCGGGGCGGCGATGGGCTTCGTATTTGAAGTGATGATGTTCAATGTTCGCCAGGCTGTGGCACATCTCACCCTCGCCGGTGCGGAATGTCTTCGACCAGAGCAGGTTGCCCGCGCGTTCAATCTTTACTTCCACCGGAACCGACTCGAAGTTTGGGTTGACCACAAGTTCGGGGCCGAGCGCGCAGGTGCGAAGCTTCGACGCCGCCAGGTTAAGGTAGTTGGTTTTCTCGAATACGTGGTCGGAGAATTCGTTGCCGCAGGCCATCCCGATGCGGCGGGGCTGGCCGTCGGCGAAAATCAGGTAGATGCCGGCAACCTCCGCCTCCTCACCGCCGTCGCCGGCGTATGCCGGAACCTCAAGCGCTTCGCCGTGTGCGCGCAGCGATGTGCCCGTGCCCTTGTAAAACCACTCCGGAGCCGTGCCTATGGATCCCGGCGCTGGACGACCGCCTTCGATGCCCCAGCGAAACATCCTCATGCTGTCGGTGAGGTCTGCTTCGGTAGAGGCATGCATACTCTGGCGATTGCGAGCGCTGCCCAGATGGGTGAGCCCTGTTCCTGAAATTGTGCACCGCGCCGGCTCTTCCGGACAGTCAATCGCAGGCAGAATGCGCCACTCGGATTCTCCGCGGTAGAGAGGGTCATAATCGAGCTGATCACTTGTAGCCCGCTGCCGCGCCAGGTCGCTGAGATTCACACCGGTGCTGATGGCCGAGTTGGCCAGTTCGTAGATCGAGCTGCAGCCTTCCAGCAGACGCAGGCGCGGTTCTTCGACGAGTGCCACACGTCGTTCTTCGCCGCGCTTCATTTGAAGCAGTCGTGTCATGGAGGTCATTCGCTGACTTCAAATTGTTTCAACGCTGCTTCGTCGATGGTCAGGCCCAGGCCGGGAACACTTTCATCCAGATCGATAAAACCGTCTTTGGCTTTGGGTTCGCCCTTGAAGATATACCAGAACAGCTCATTGCCAACTTCCACATCGACGACCGGGAAGTACTCGGCCATGGGCGAATTCAGGCTGGCCATCACGACGTGATAGTTGTGCATCTGGCCGGCATGAGGAATGACAGGGACGGAATAGGCCTCAGCCAGCGCCGCAATCTTGCGGGCCTGGGTGAGGCCGCCGACGCGATTGGTGTCGAACTGGATGTAGTCCAGCGCACGCGCCTCCAGCAGATCACGAAAACCATAGGACGTGAATTCATGCTCGCCGCCGGCAATCGGAATCCGCCCGTATGACTTCAGCTCAGCGTAGCCGTGGACATCATCCGGGATCACAGGCTCTTCCAGCCATCGCAGGTTAAAGGGTTCGAGCAGCGGCAGCATGCGTTTGGCGTAGTCGAGCGTCCATCCCATGTAAGCGTCAGCCATCACGTCGATTCCATCGCCCACCGTCTCGCGGACGGTGCGTACCAGATTGAGATTGCGTTGCATGCCGGCCGCGCCGTCCGTCGGTCCCCATCCAAAGCGCAGTTTCATGGCCTTGTAGCCCTCGGCCTTGTAACGTTTCGCTTCGTCGGCAACTTCGTTCAACTCGACGCTGTAAAGGCGGCTGGCATAAACGGGAATTCGCGGTTTGGTTCTGCCTCCAAGCAGCCGATAGACAGGCTGTTTCGCGGATTTGCCCATAAGGTCCCACAATGCAATGTCCACGGCGCTGATCGCAACCATGCCGATGCCTCGGCGGCCGAACGCCATGGTCTTGCGATACATGTGCTGCCAGAGAAATTCCACGTCCCACGGGTCCTTCCCGATCAACAGCGGCTTGAGATAAAGGTCGATCACCTGTTTCGTAACCTGGGGCGCCAGCGCGGCATTACCGATTCCCACCAGTCCGTCGTCAGTAAAGATTTCAACCACCAGCCAGCCATGAAAGGTGAAGGTCTGCATCGAGGCTTCCGGCAGGTTCAGCAAGTCCATGGGATTGGTGCAGAAATGAGGCGGCAAGGGCACCGTCTTCCCGCGCCAGCGCATTACGCGTGTACGAATCTCTTTAATTCGCATCAAGCTCCTGCAGAACTCAGTTTGCGTTCCAGGTCCAGGGACCCGACCACGGGAACGGTAGCCAGAATGATAACGAAAGCGGCGACATGAAACGTTCCCGCCAATGAGAATACGACACCGTAGCCGAAGCCGTGGTCGAGCAGATATCCCACCAGTTCGCCGAACGCGATTCCACCCATGGCGCCTCCGAAGCCCACCAGGCCCGCAACCGAGCCGACAACTTTGGCAGGGAAGAGGTCGGTGGGAAGGACCATGACCAGGGTGGACCACGATTGCTGCCCGAAATAGGCCAGGCTGAATATTGCCAGCGCCCAAGCGACCGGAAGCCGCGGCACCAGCAGGATGGAAGGCATGACCGCCGCGCTCAATCCCAGTGCCAGCTTTCGAGCCATGCCCAGGGAGAATTGACGCCGCACCAGGTAACTGGAAAACCATCCGCCGAGCAGACAGCCGACGCCGGCTGCGGCGTACGGAATCCAGGCGAAAGGTGCCCACCGCCTTCACATCGAATCCGCGGGCATCGTAAAGATATTTCGGAAGCCAGAAGAGGTAAAAGTACCAGGCGGCATCGCTGAGAAATTTAGCGCTCACGAGTCCCCAGGACTCACGAATTCGCAGGAGATCGATCCATCGCAGGTTGACCGTAGAATCGGCGGAGGCTAGTCGCTCGGGCGCCGGCTCGGGAGGATTGTCCGGCGGAAAATAAGATGAAATCCACCACCACGTCCACAACAATCCAAGGGCGCCGGTGACGACAAAAATCCAGCGCCACCCTGCATAACTCAAGACCACGGCGATCAGCGGAGGCGCGCTTACCGCGCCCAGCGCTGTCCCAGCATTGATGATGCCCATAGCGGTCGCCCGGTCTTTTACCGCGAACCATTCAGCCACGGCGCGGGTGGCGGCGGGAAAGCCGCCGCCTTCTCCCAATCCAAGCAGAAATCGGCTTGCCATCAGCATGCCGAAACTCGTGGCCAGGGCATGGCTCGCGTTGGCCAGCGACCAGAACGCCATGATGACGGCGAATCCGATGCGCGTGCCTAAAGCGTCCACCAGTTTTCCGCCGCCGACGTACATCAACGCGTAGGAAAGCAGGAAGGCCGATTGCAGGGCGGAGAAGCGCTGATTGGTCAGGGGAATATCTCGAGCGATCGCGCTGACGGCGACGGGAAGCGTCTGGCGATCCAGATAACTGATCGCGATAGCAACGCTAACCAGGACGGCGATTCGCCAGCGCAGCAATGCCGTGGTCCTCGATTCTGATCAACGTTCGAATGCAGTGCTGGTTACAGATTAGCGCCCGCGCCGTTTTATCGCGCCGGATAAAGCTTGCTTTTCTGCGTCCGTGAATTGAAGACTTCAAAGCTTCCGTCGGGATGGGCGGTCAACTCTAGACCATGGGCTGCATCGGGGCCGTCGGGATTGGCGATGAACTCCGCGGCAACGTTGTGCGCCGCCCCACCTTCTTCGGAAAAATGCAGTTGCCAGAGGTCTTCCAGGCCGGGTGATTTCTCGAGGATGTCCCAGGCCGAAGGACTCCCGCCCTTCTTGGCTCCGTTATCCATGATCGCCACGCGCGGCGCGATGCCGTAAACCAGCGCCGGGCTGCCACTTTGCGCCCAGCCATGATGGGAGACGACGTAGATGTCAACCTTGCCGATTTTGTTGACCGGGCACATCAGCTCCATTTCCTTGTCATGGGTAAGATCGCCCAGGTCCAGGATTTTCAGTCTTCCAAAGTTGATGAACGTTCCCAGGGAGCGCAGGTTTTCGGTCGTGTCTGCCGGATATTGTTCAGCGTCTTTGCAGGCCGGATTTTCTCCTCCCGCACCGGGCAGCGGTTTCTCGATCAGCGCTCCGTCCGAGCTGACAATCGTGGCTCGGATTCCCTTGACAGGCAGGACATCTCCGGGCTTGGCCGTGATGTGTTTGTACTTTCCCGTCGCCAGCACCGCCTGGTAGGCCTGAAAGTCTTTTACGGTTGCAGCGTTGCCGGTCTCGCGATTTTCTCCGTGGTCGATAAACGTGCCAATCGGAATGCGCGCGGCCAATTGTGAAACTCCGCCGACGTGGTCCTGGTGAAAATGGGTAATCAGAACGTAGTCGATTTTGCTGATGCCGGCCTTCCCGGCCGCGGCTACGATACGTCCGGCATCGCGGCCTTCGTTATCAGGCCAACCGGTATCGATGAGGAGGGATTGCCCCGCGGGTGTGACGAACAAGGTAGCCTGTCCGCCCTCGACATCCACAAAGTAGATGTGCAGGTCTTTGTCTTTTCGTGGAGAAGGCGCCGCCCACGATACGACTGCGAGGCCAAGACACAAAAGGACAAGGCAGGCAGCCCGGAGCAGGGAAGTCTTCGGTTTGCCTCGCCAGCAGGCAGCGGAAAGAGTGCGAGTCATATCAGGCTCCAAAGAGTTTCGATGGACGGCAAACGACAGAAGATCATCAACCGAGTCGTTCTTCCCGTCAAGAACGAGTTCGTGCGAGGCTCGTTCTACAACGCCCGCCCCGCGCTGGCGCCGGACGCCCATGCCCATTGAAAATTGAAGCCGCCCAGGTGTCCGGTCACGTCCACGACTTCCCCGATGAAGAACAGGCCGGGAACTTTTCGGCTCTCCATCGTCTTCGGAGACAATTCGTCGGTATCCACGCCTCCCGCTGTCACCTCGGCTTTTCCGTAGCCCTCGGTCCCGGACGGGAGAACGGTCCAGCTGTGTATCTCGCGCTCCAGTTTCTGCAGGGAAGAATTCGTCCAACTCGTGGGGCCATGGAGTTCCAGCCACCGGTCGGCAAAACGGCTGGGAAGGAACCTGCGCAACGCTGCTCGCAGCGAGGCAATGTTTCGCGGAGTGGCAGACTCGAGAAGCGCCGCGGTGACGGCCTGTTCCGGCGCGAGGTCGATCGAGATGGACGCTGGCTTACTCCAGTATGACGAAATCTGAAGGATGGCTGGTCCGCTGAGTCCGCGATGCGTGATCAGCATTTTCTCCCGGAATTGCCGGCCGTTACACGCGGCAATCACCTCCGCGGAGACGCCCGCCAGATCGGTGTAGCGACGGCTGTCCTCCACGCCGAACAGAAGCGGTA
Organism: Terriglobia bacterium; assembly: GCA_963757835.1. GTDB lineage: Bacteria > Acidobacteriota > Terriglobia > Terriglobales > Acidobacteriaceae > JAIQFF01. Next base: position 23,851 of record CAVWSP010000009.1, read on the forward strand.
CCAGGCCAGGACGGGTTTCGCGGATCTTCAAGCCGAATTGTCGCGCCAGGTCGTAACCGACTGAGGTGGCCCCCATCTTCGGAATTGACAGTCCCCCGGTGGCCACAACCAGCGCGGGAGCGCGGAATTCCTGATCGGCGGCCGTCACCACGAATTCGTCGGTACGGGTCACCTTATTAATTCCAGTCTTCGTGAACAGCTGAACGCCGCAGGCGCGGCATTCTTCTTCGAGCATGTCCAGAATCTCCTGAGCCGAGCGATCGCAGAAAAGCTGGCCCAGAGTCTTCTCGTGATAAGGAATGTGATGCTTCTCGACCAGTGCGATGAAGTCTTCAGGCGTATAACGCGCCAACGCCGACTTGGCAAAGTGGGGATTGGCCGAGATAAAGTTTTCCGCCGAGCAGTGGAGGTTGGTGAAATTGCAGCGCCCGCCGCCGGAGATGAGAATTTTCTTCCCTAGCCGCTCGGCGCGTTCGAGGACGGCCACACGCCGCCCCCGCCTGCCTGCTTCGATGGCGCACATCAGTCCGGCTGCGCCGCCGCCGAGAATCAGAGCGTCAAATTTATGGATCAAATGGGTCAAAGGGGTCGGCGGATCTGCTGGCGCCTAGTGTGCTGTCCCAGAAATACATCGAATATCGGAATGTCAGCGGCGCAGGTCGAGTTGGCTGAAACAGCAGGTCCCTCCACTGCGCTCGCTTCGCTCCGCTTCGGTCGGGATCACAATGTTAATTCAACGAATTTCCGGGACAGGACACTAGATGTAGTCGAACAAAGCCATAAAGCCAAAATCCATGTGCAGCTGCTGATGACAATGAAACAGCGTGAGGCCGGGGTTGTCCGCCGTGAAATCGACTTCGACATTCTGATATCCGCCGACCATCACAACATCTTTCATTACGCCGGAAGTCTTCTGACCAGCTATCCGGGTCAGTTCGAAACTGTGACGGTGAAGATGGATGGGATGGATATCATCACTGGCGTTGTGCATTCGCAAGCGGTAGCGCTTGCCTTTTTCCACGCGAAGCGTGTTTTGCATGCGCTCTTCCGAGAAGGCGACATCGTTTATGGTCCACAGATTGAAGCCGTCCTGCGCGGCATTCTTCTTGGCAAAAGTCATGTCGAAGATATGGTCAGGTTCAGGGACCGCGGCCGTGCCGCCGAAGAGGGCATAGTTCCAGCGGAACGGTTTCGGAGTGATCCACTGGGGCTTGCCCTTCTCACCCGAGTATTCGATCACAATACCCATGCCGTGATGGCGGTCGTCGTCGGATAGATCGCCCATGATCCAAATTCCGGGATGGTTCATCTCGACGATGGCAGAGACCCGTTCTGCCGTGCCCAGCCAAAGCCCTGGGACGCGCGCCGGCTTGGGAAGTACGTTTCCATCCAGGGCAACGACGGTAAAGCTGTGTCCGGGCAGCGCCAGGCTGCGGATTTCAGTCGCGCTTCCATTGAGCACATGGAAGAGCACGCGCTCCCCTCGCTTTACCCGCAGGGGCTCGCCATGACCCAGCATCCGCCCGTTGATGGTGAAGGAACCGTAGCCAACCTCGAAGCCATGAGGAGCGCCCTTCGCAAGAGAGGCCTTCATCGCGCGCTCGCCCTTATCCTTGAGGGAAGGCTCTGCCGTTGCCGGGGACAGAAAATCCATCGCCATATCACCACCGCGGCTGAACGTGGGCTCGAATTCCTTCAAGGTCAGGAAGACTTCGCGATCATAGTCTCCCGGATGGTTCTTGGGTTCGATGTACACCGGCCCCACCAGGCCGCTGTATTGCCCAGCACTCAGGTCCGCGCCGGCGTGGACGTGGGTGTGATAGAAGCGAAATCCCGAAGGCCTGGGAACGAATGAAATGCGGCGGCTGCCGTGGGGAGCGATGAAGGGCGTTCCTTCTTCCGCGGCTCCATCCACATCGGTGGAAAGGAATTGGCCGTGCCAGTGCAACTGTTCAGGACGGTCGGTTTGATTGTGCACGTCGAACGTCACTCGCTCGCCCTCTTTCAGACGCAGCAGCGGGCCGGGAAACTGGCCGTTGTAGGTGGTCATGGAGAGGATGCGATTGGGAGCGAGCTCAACGGGATTGACCGCGATGGTCAGCGTGTAGTCGGGAGCTTGGCCTGTCCGCGAGTCAGGTTTCTGAGGATGCGCCTCGGCAGACTGGCCAAAGAGGGCAACAGGAAAAAGCACGGAAGTGCCCGCGATCGATCCCGCAGCTTGCAGGAAAGTTCGACGCGAGAGGGACGGGCCTGCCATGGTGTCTTTCGATCAGCGCGATAAACGAATGCCCTCTCGGGAGAGCATTCGTTCTCATGCGTACAGCTTATTTTCCCGTGTAGCTGATCCTCCAGATACAGTCCCCGCCGTCATCCGTGACCAGCAGGGACCCATCGGGAGCAACCGTGACGGAGACCGGGCGTCCCCACACATGCTCGTTGTCAACGACGAATCCGGTCATGAAGTCCTGATATTCGCCGCTGGCGTGCCCGGTCTGATGCAAAGGCACGCGAATCAATTCATAGCCCACGCGCACCGCCCGGTTCCACGAGCCATGTTCGGCGCCGAAGAGATCGCCTTGATATTCCGCGGGAAATTGTTTGCCGTCGTAAAAGGTAATGCCAAGGGACGCGTTGTGCGGATTCAGTAATATGTCAGGGACGATGGCCTTATCCTTAAGTTCAGGGCGCTTGCCTTTGTGCCGTGGGTCCTGGTGGCTGCCCATGTACCACCACGGCCAGCCGTAGAAGCCGCCCTCCTGCACATGCGTGATGTAGTCAGGAACCAGGTTGTCGCCCAACCCGTCGCGCTCGTTTACCGAGCACCACAACTCACCGGTCTTGGGATTGGTCGCCAGCCCCACGCAGTTACGAATTCCGTACGCGAAAACCCGCATGCCCGAGCCGTCGGGGTTGAACTCCAACACATCAGCGCGGTTCTTTTCCGCCGGCGTGACATCCGGGTCGTCGATATTGGAGGCAGAGCCGACGGAGACAAACATTTTCTTGCCATCGGGCGAGAACTGAATATCACGTGTGGAGTGCCCGCCGCCTGCGGGCAAGTCTGCAAGGTGCTGCGACGGGCCGCGCGCTTGCGTATCGCCGTTCTGATAAGGGAAGCGCACCACCGAGTCCGTGTTGCCGATATAGACCCACTCTGGATTCGGGCCCGGGGGATAGAAATTGATGCCGAAGGGCTCGTTCAGGCCGCTGGCGAACATCGACACCTGTTCGGGCTTGCCCTTGCTGGTGATCCCGCGAAATACCCTGACGTCGCCGGCCTTGGTCTCGGCTACAAAAATGTCGCCATTGGGAGCGGTGCGAATGATCCGCGGATTATCGAGACCGCTCGCGTATTGCTCCACTTTGAATCCTGCCGGGACCTGCGGCCATGCGCCTTCCGGACGCGCAACCACCTTGGGGCTGTTGCCGGCGGACGAGGTCGCGAATGGAGCGGGTAAATCCTTGACCGAGATCTTGCGAATTTCTCCCGGCTTCTCATAGCGGAAGTCGGTGAAGGGCGGCTTCGGAGGCGGCGCGTTCAACTTCACAGCGGCCATTGGCGCTGCGGGCGCGCTGCCGGCCTGCGCGCTTTGCGGTTGCCCGAGCGTTTGCACGTAGCTCACGATCTGCCAGCGTTGTTGCTTGGGTAAAGTCGCCCAGGAAGGCATGCCATTGTTCACGTCGCCCTTGGTGATAAACCAGAAAATCTCACCGGGCGTCACTTCTTTGATCTTTTCGGCCTTCAGAGGCGGAATATTTCCCGAGCCTTCGCCGTTCTCGCCGTGGCAGCGGGCGCAACGCAGATGGAACAACGCTTTCGCGTGGGGCGTCGGCTGACCCTCGTAAGGGTTCTTCAGTTCCTTGGCCGATGCCGGTGCATTATGGAAATTCGAGTTCTGGGCCGAGGCTCCGGCAACCAGGAAAATGCCGGCCATGACGAATATGGCAAGCGAACCTTGCAAAATATGGACGATGGCTTTCAAAAGTGTTCCTCCGTGAGCGCGACCCGAGTGATCGAAGATGTCATAGCGGCCTGGCGGACTCAATATCCTTTTATTTTAATCACAAAGTAATTGAATTCGGGCGAGCCCTCCAACAAAAGCTGATGCGGCACCCCGGCAGGGATGCGAACCACATCTCCGGCGGCAAGCTTTCGCCGAATGCCGTCCTGGATTGTGCCATTGCGCTTTTCGTGCGGTCCTACGGTCTCTCCATTCACCAGTTTGCCTCCCAGCACCAGGGTCGCCGATCCTGATTGCACGAGGAAGACGTCAACCTGGGTTTCGTGCCACTCCGCCTGGCCATCGGATTCCCGGTGAACCAGCATGGCGCTATCGTGGGGGAAGTCCGCCAGCAACTCTACCGCAAAGTGGTGCGGATCGGTGGAAGCATCAGTGTGCATCTTGCTTTCGAAATGCTTGAGGGAGGCCGGAGTCCAGTGTTCGAACCCGGCCGGGGATACCTCTTGTGCAGCCGCTGCCAGCATCAAAATCAGGACGGGACAAATCAGCCAGAGTTTCGTGATCAAATTCTCACCTCGGAAATCGCGGCAGCATCAACGGCGTTTTGAAGCTGTCTCATAGGGCGAGTGCGGGACCTGTCGTCAATCAGGAGGTTGATGGCCTTCAAGTGCAGCAAATCTCCGGTTCACAACTCCACCGTTTAGATTTGCTAAAGTAACCCTACCAGCATACAAACGATAGGCAGGGGCGCCAGCGCTGTCAAACTGGAAAAGCTAAAAAGACATTTCAGGAACTCTAAAAGGATTTAACACTACCGTTTTCTCCTGACACCGGTGACATTTGTCGCCTGGATGCAACGGCCCTGAGGGGGTGTTTATGGATATTCACCAGCTCGAACTGTTTCTCGCCGTGATGGAGTCTCCGAGCATGACCCGGGCTGCCGAGAAAGTCTTCCTCTCTCCAGGCGCGGTCAGTCTTCAGCTGCACAATCTCGCCGACGAACTCCATACGGAACTCTTCGTGCGCAGTGGAAAGCGCCTGATTCCCACTCCGGCTGCAATTCGCCTGGCGGAACATGCCAAGGACCTGATCAAGCGGATGGGGCAGATCAAGCAGGAATTTCAGAACGACCTGGCAACTGATACTCGGCCCTTTCACTTTGCTACCGGCGTGACGACCCTGATCTATCAGCTCGGAAAACCACTGCGGCAACTGCGCAAGCAGTATCCCAAAGCGGAGATTCGCGTCTCCGTGAACGTAACCGAGGAAACGGTCAGGGGGCTGCACGACCGCCGCTTCGATCTGGGTCTTATTTCGCTTCCGATTCCGGAAGAGAACCTGAAAATCATCCCGCTCTTTGACGAAGAGCTCCTGATTGTTCGTCCTTCGACCAGCAAAGTACGAGGCCCGCAGACCGGATCGGTGCGAGTGTCGGAGTTGGCCCGGGTCCCGTTCCTGCTCTATCCCGTGGGGACGGTGCTGCGAGTGCTGATCGACCGCTTCTTCAAAGACATCGGAGTGAGTCCCAGGGTCGTCATGGAAGCTGAAGATACGGAGGCCATCAAGCGCCTGGTGGAATCGGGTTTCGGATATTCCATACTGCCGGAGCACGCGCTGCGGCGAAGGACGCCTTTTTTTCAGACCTTCCGAGTCGATGGTCATCCCATAACCCGAGGTCTGGCGCTGGCCATGGTGCAGACTGATTATCCCCGCAAACTGACCCTGTCAGTGGCGGAATCGCTGCGGGCGATGTTGACTGCCTGAGTTTCATGCAGACCTCGAGGCGATGCCGGAAAAACACGAAAGTGGAGACTCACCTTATAATTCACTCCACTAAATCAGTAAGGAGTGATTGATGGGTTATCCGCTTCTCGATCTGACGAAAAAGACCGCAGTGGTGATCGGCGGTACCAGCGGAATCGGGCTCGCTCTTACCCGGGCTCTGGCTCAGGCCGGCGCTGACGTGATTCCAACCGGCCGTCGGGCCGAACAGGTCAACGCCGCTGCGTCTGAGGTCAAAGCGCTCGGCCGGCGATCGCTGGCCAAAACCTGCGACGTCACCGACACCGCCAGCCTCGAGCAGCTTCTGCAGGCGGTGACCGGCGAATTCGGCAACGTGCAGATCCTGGTCAACTGTGCCGGCCGAACCAAGCGAACCCCGACTCTCGAAGTGCCCGATTCAGAGTGGAACGCCATTCTCGAAACCAACCTGAACGGAACTCTGCGCGGCTGTCGCGTGTTTGGCCGGCACATGATCGAGCGTGGTTATGGTCGCATCATTAATATTGCTTCGCTGTCTTCGTTTGTGGCGCTCTACGAGGTTGCCGCCTACAGCGCCAGCAAGGCAGCAGTGGCCTCGTTGACCAAGTCTCTCGCCATTGAGTGGGCCAAATCTGGTGTGTGCGTGAATGCCATTGCCCCCGGCGTCTTCCGTACCGACCTCAATTCCGCCCTGCTCGACGGCACCGACCGGGGCCGTGAATTTCTGCTGCGCACGCCCATGAAGAGGTTTGGGAAACTGGATGAACTGGGTGGCGCCGCCGTATTTCTGGCATCAGAAGCAGCCAGCTTTGTGACCGGCCATGTGTTAGCGGTGGACGGAGGCTTCCTGGCCAGCGGCGTAAACCAGTGACCACCTGGGGACGGCCGAGGGCGGCTGTCCGGCAGAGCGCAGCTCGACAGGATTTCGCGCTCTCGCCCATCGCGCTAGCTCCACGCCGAAGCCACTAAAAAGTTTGGTTGACCATTGTCAACAACTAGCGGAGCTTCCCTCCGCCGGACAGCCGAGGGCGGCTGTCCCCACGTGATTTGTCAACGACTCAGCCAACCGCCATCGACCGCCATGATGTGTCCGTGAATGTAGTCGCTGGCAGGCGAGCACAGGAAAACCGCGGCGCCGGCGACATCGGCCGGCTCTCCCCACCGGCCGGCGGGAATCCGCTCAAGAATCTGACGACTGCGCTGCGGGTCTTGCCGCAGTGCGGTGGTGTTGTCAGTCGCCATGTAGCCGGGTGCGATGGCGTTGACGTTGATGCCTTTCGCGGCCCATTCATTGGCGAGTGCTTTGGTGAGCTGTGCCACGCCGCCCTTGGCCGCTGCATAGGCCGGAACCGTGATTCCTCCCTGAAACGAAAGCAGGGATGCTATGTTGAGAATCTTGCCCTTGGCCTTCCGCTGCAGCATGTCCTGGCCCGCCAGTTGCGACAGCCGGAATACCGAAGTCAGATTTACGGTGATGATTTCATCCCAGTACTCCTGCGGATATTCAGCTGCCGGGGCCCGGCGTATGGTGCCCGCGTTGTTGACCAGGATGTCGATGGAACCAAATTCCTCCACCGTCTTTCCGATCAGTGCCGGATACAGGTCGGCATCGGACATATCGCCGGCCAAATAGAATGACTTGCTTCCCAGCTGACGAATGGCCGCGCTGGTGGCGTTGCCCTCGGCGCTTCGCCCGTGACATCCGACGTTAGCTCCGGCTTCGGCCAGCGCGATGGCGATGGCTGCGCCCAGTCCGCGACTGGAACCGGTGACCAGAGCGTTCTTGCCCTTCAACTGGAATGCTTCCAGAATCATGCTTGTTTTCTCAGCCGAGATTGGCGGGTTCCAGCCGGGGCACCAGCAATTGAATAGCGGCCAGCGCCAGCAGGTAGGCGCAGCCCGCCATCAGGAACGGGACCATGTAGCTGCCCGTCCACTGCAAGGTGTGACCTACGATGGTTGCGATCAACATTCCTCCGATCGAGCCTGCCATTCCGCCCATTCCAACCACCGAGCCCACGGCCTGGGCCGGAAAAGTGTCAGAGGTCAGGGTAAACAGATTGGCGGAGAAGCCCTGATGGGCCGCAGCCGCAAGGCCGATCAGCAGGACCGCTCCCCATAAACTCTGCATGTTGTATGCGAACACGATGGGGACAACGCATACCGCGCATATCAGCAGTGTAATTTTGCGCGCGAAGTTGACGCTCCGGCCGCGATGAATGAGCCAGGATGACAGCCAGCCGCCGGCGACGCTGCCCACGTCCGCGATCACATAGATGACCACAATGGGCAGACCGATCTTCATCAACGACAGACCGTGTTTGCGTTCGAGGAAATCCGGAATCCAGAACAGATAGAACCACCAGATAGGATCGGTCAGGAATTTGCCCACGACGAATGCCCAGGTTTGACGATGGGGGATGAGGCGGGCCCATTTGATTTTTGCCATCGGAACCTGGGGATCGCTGCGGATGTAGGCCAGCTCTGCCTTGGAGAGGCGCGGATGGTCATCCGGCTTGCGATAGAGCAGGAGCCAGAAGATAAGCCAGACAAACCCCAGCGCGCCGGTGATGATGAAGGCCCAGCGCCAGCCCCAGTGGATCGTAATCCAGGGCACCACCAGAGGAGTGATGATGGCGCCGATATTTGTGCCAGCGTTGAAAATTCCCGTCGCCAGCGCCCGCTCCTTCCTGGGAAACCATTCGGCAACGGTCTTGATGCTGGCGGGAAAGACTCCCGATTCCCCGAAACCCAACGCTGATCGAGCCACGATAAAGCTGGTGAAGGAGCCGCTGAAAGCGTGCGCCATCGACGCCAGGCTCCAGAAGACCATGGCCAACGCGTAGCCCAACCGGGTGCCCAGCCGGTCCACCAGGCGGCCCACCACCACCATGCCGACGGCGTAAGCCGCCTGAAAGGCAAAGACCAGATTGCCGTAGTCGATTTCGTTCCATCCCAGATCGTGTTGCAGGGTGGTCTTGAGAATTCCCAGGACCTGGCGGTCCATGTAGTTCTTGGTGACTCCGAAGAGCAGGAGGGCGCAGATGACCCAGCGAAAATAGCCTGCCCCTGAAAAAGTTTCGGGTGTCGCCACTTCGGATTCCGCTGGAGAAACCCGGTTCGCGGAGTTGGCGGCACGGTCCATGGTGGGAGTTGCTACTTTTTACGGCCCGCTTCCAGTCCGGAGGGTCCCTGGTCGAATCCGCGCTGAACGTTGACTACGCCAAACTGCCTGTCCTCGCCCTCGCGGTGCGCCGCCATCGCCCACAGAAAACAGATGCGATGACCCGGCACCGAAACATTCGGATGATATCCGCTGGGCATCAGCACTGCATCGCCATCGCGCACCACCGTGACCACTTCCGGATAGTCAGTACGGTTATACACAAGTTGAATGCCAAATGCTGGATCGGGCATGTCGAAGTACACATACATCTCTTCCAGCATCTTAGCGTGCTCGTGCGGAGGCCAACTGGTCCAGTTGCCCGGCTCCGAAATAGTAAACCCGGCCACCAGCCGTCCTGCCTCCACGTTCTTGGCCAGCAGCATGTGCAACTGCCGCGACGATCCTGATCCGCCGGTGGTGAATTTTAATCCCGGATCGTTTTTGACCTGGGAGAAGCGTACAACTTGAAACGGGTAGTGTTGCGAAACCTCTGCCGAAAACTCGGCAATGTCCACGCTTGAAGTGGTGGTGATCTTTACCGCAGAATCGCGTGGAACATAGATCGCGTCGTACTGTCCCAAGCTCACTTCCCTGGCCTCCGTGGTCACGGTGGCATTACCGGCGAGCACGATCAGTCCGGTTTCGCGCTCTCCGGTGGAAAATGACTCAGTCGGCTTGGCGGCGTTCAGGATAATGCGTCCGTAGGCCAGGTGCTTCATGGAACTGTTTCCGGGCGTGATTGAGATACGTCGTCCGGTATGTTTGTCAGTCCCGCGGAAAATCAGCTGATCGATTCCGCCTTCCTCTTTCGTGCTCATCAGAAACTCCCTTGCAGCAATACGGCGAGTGGAACGTGTCCATTCTCGCAACGGCATACTTGTAAGATTGCGGTCCGAAGTAGCTTCAGTGGTTGCACCGGCAGGGCAGCCCGGTTGCGAATCGAGCAGCTGAAATCATCGTTCTGACTCATCCCTATAAAAATCATTCCAAGTATAGAAAGCGCGTCCTACCTGTCAAACCATAAAAATTGAAGTTTAAATTCAGCCAGACTCAACGGAAGCGGTGCATCAATCTAGAGTGAGTTCAACTGCTGCCAGATGGAGGGCTCTACCGGGATGCCGTTGGCCATATTTTCTTTGCGCGTGGCCAGCACCCGATAGCCGGGATAGCGCGCGCGTTCCTCAGAGGAATTCGGGGGCCCCTGGAAATACTCGATCACCTGATCCGCGATTCGGGATGCAGCGTGGTTTGGGTTGAGAGAGGAAGCGTCGAATGCGATAAAAACCTGGGAGAGGCCGTTCTCGCGCTCTGGTTCCGTCGAGATCTGGTGCGTGGCTTTCCCTCCCGACAACAGCGCTGCCACCAGGTCCAGCATCAATGCCAGTCCCGAACCCTTCCAGAAGCCGATGGGTAAGGGACGATTGGAAGCCTCGATATCACCCGGAACCCGCGTAAGCCGGCCGCTGGCATCGAAGCCCCCGTCCATGGGCAGCAGTTCACCGCGCATGCGATACGATTCCAGAGTTCCATAAGAGAATTGCGACATCGCCATGTCGAGGACAACGTGTCCGTCCGCACGAGGCACAGCGATGACCAGAGGATTATTTCCCACACGCGGGTCGGCTGCGCCCCAGGGCGGAAGATTGGGCAGGGTATTGGTCCAGCAGATTCCAATCAAGCCGGCGTCGGCGGCCTGCCAGCCATAACTGCCGCCCCGCATCCAATGGTTGGTATTGGCCAGTGCCACGCATCCCATCCCATGTTCGCGGGCGAGGGCGATCGTTCTGTCCATACAGTGATAGGCGTTCAGATTTCCCGGCCCGATCCTGCCGTCCCAGCGCTCCAGCGGCCCGGAGCCCGTCACCAATTCAGGTTTCGCATGGATATCAATCGACCCATTGCGAATCATGGCGACAAACCGTGGAAAGCGATTCAGCCCGTGCGAGTACACCCCGTCGCGGGTGGTATCGGTGAAGAGTTGGGCACAAAGACGCGCGCGTTCAGGTGGAAATCCCAGCTTCAGCATTACGCGCAACAGAGCGTCGAACAGCTCCTGATATGAGACTCGCAGCATCGACTCCGTCTCCTCGCTGCCAGCATAGCAGGGAGATTAAATGCACGCGTGGGGACAGCCGCCCTCGGCTGTCCGGCGGAGCAAAGCTCCGCGCCTCTTCTGTACCGGTAGTGTGTCGAGCTTGGCTCGACAGGACAGCCGAAGGCGGCTGTCCCCACGCGTGCTCAACTGGCTACGAGTCTGTGAGTTGTTTAGTTCAGCTTAAGAGTGAATTCAGTTTTTACGGGTTGACCTTCCGCCTGCGGCTTCTGTACTCTGCGACGCTGGCTTGGCGCTAAGCTTGACCGGCAAACATTAAGGGGACAATGAACTCATGATGACTCGATACCGCAAAATGTTGGGAGTGCTGCTGGCGGCGGGGATGATCGTGCTGACCCTGCCCCTGCAGGCGCAGAAACAACCGAAGGAGTTTAAAAAATGGCCGGCGGGCAGCTCGCCGCAGGAAATCGGCAAGCGTGTGGCGGAACGGCTGCTCGCGATTCCGCACTCCAACTTTGGCCGGCCGGGTCCTCCTCCGTTTATCACCTATCCCGAAGTGGCTACCTGGTATGGCGCCCTGACGTTCGCCCAGCTGAGCGGCGACAAGGAGCTCGACGCTCGCCTGATCAAGCGCTTCGATCCTCTTTTTGCCGAAGAATCCAATTTGGTGCCCGTACCGGACCATGTGGATCGGAGCGTGTTTGGAACCGTACCCCTGGAAATCTATATTCAGACTAAAGAGAAAAAATATCTCGATCTGGGACTCAACTCGGCCGACAAGCAATGGGACGATCCCACACCCGACGGATTGAGCTCGCAAACGCGCTACTGGATCGACGATATGTACATGCTCATCATCCTGCAGCTGCAGGCGTATCGCGCGACGGGCGAATCGAAATATCTGGATCGCGCGGCGCTCGAGATGACTACATATCTGGATAAGCTGCAGCAGCCGAACGGCCTCTTCTACCATGCGCCCGACGTTCCGTTTTACTGGGGCCGCGGCGATGGCTGGGTGGCGGCGGGCATGGCGGAAATGTTGCGGTCGCTGCCGGAGAACCATCCGCGGCGGGCGCGCATCATGGAGTCCTATCAAAAGATGATGAAAGCCTTGCTCCAATATCAGGGAAAGGATGGAGTGTGGCGCCAGTTGATCGATCACCCGGAATCATGGCCGGAAACTTCTTCGACCGGGATGTTTACTTTTGCCATGATTACCGGTGTCAAGAACGGCTGGCTGGATGAAAAGACCTACGGCAAGGCGGCGCGCAAAGGATGGCTGGGAATGATCAGTTATCTCGAGCCTAACGGCGATCTTCGCAACGTGTGCCAGGGCACCGGCAAGAAAAACGATTTGCAGTACTATCTCGACCGGGAGAAGCTTACCGGAGACCTGCACGGACAGGCGCCGATCCTGTGGTGCGCTTCGGCGTTCCTGCGTTAACCGCTATTGCTCAAATCAGGCGGGCCGGGCAGGCGTCGTCCAATGACGCCGCCTGATCCCGCCTGTCACGCACGCATCCACAAGCGTCAGGTGGAAGATGAGACCAGAAGAATTCCGGAGCAAACTTAGAGGCGTCATCGCCTTTCCCGTCACTCCTTTCAAATCGGACTTCTCGCTTGACCTTGACGGGTTGCGGAAGAACATTCAGGAATTACTTCGACATCCCATCGCCGCGATCGTCGCTGTTGGCGGTACAGGAGAGATGTATTCGTTGACCGCTGCCGAACTCCTGGCAGTGGTAAGAACCATCGTGGAAGAAGTGCGCGGGCAGGTCCCGGTCATCAGCGGCACCGGCTTCAACAGCCAGATGGCGATCGAACTGGCGCAGCAGTCAGCACAGGCGGGCGTGGACGGAATTCTGGCTTTGCCGCCCTATTATCCAAACGCCGATGATGAAGGACTGGCTGACTACTATGCGGCGATTGGCGCGGCCACGTCCCTGGGCCTGTTCGTTTACAGCCGCGACTGGGTGAAGCCGTCACCCGAGTGGGTCGAGCAATTGGCAGCCAGGATTCCCACGCTGGTCGCGTGGAAAGACGGACAGGGCGACAGCGCGCAATACAAGCAAATCATGGATCGTGTGGGCGACCGCCTGTACTGGATCGGCGGCGCGGGTGACGCGTCCGTGCCGGCTTATTACAGGATCGGCATCCGGACTTACACGTCGAGCATTGCCACCGTCGCGCCAAAGCTTTCGTTGCGCCTGGATGAACTCGCTTCCGCCGGGGATTCTCCCGAGCTCGCCGAGTTGATGAGCGAATATGTGAACCCGCTCTATGCCATACGCGCGCGCCGCAAGGGATACGAAGTCTCTGTCATGAAGGAGATGATGAACCTGATCGGCCTGGCGGCCGGTCCCGTCCGCCCGCCTCTCCCCAAGGTGCGATCCGGAGAAATTGCGGAGATCAAAGCCGTGCTCGAAAAATGGAAGCCTTTCCTGTCATGAGAAGATGAACCAAACCACGGCCACCCGAGTCCGCTGGAAGGTCCTGGCCTGGCTGTGCAGCCTCTCCGCTCTCACTTACATCACGCGCATTGGCATTATCCAGGTCCAGGACCGGATTGAACTGGACTTGCATCTGACGCCGCAGAGACTGGCCTACGCTTTTTCCGCCTTCTCGCTCGCCTATGCGTTATTTGAAATGCCCAGCGGCTGGCTGGGTGACAAATTGGGGCCGCGCAAAGTTCTGATCCGCATCGTCCTGGTCTGGACCGCGTTCACCGCCCTCACCGGGCTGGCCTGGGGCCTGGTCAGCCTCATCGTCTTTCGTTTTCTCTTCGGTGCGGGCGAAGCGGGAGCGTTCCCCAATATCAGCCGGGCATCGCGCGAGTGGTTTCCTTTCAGCGAAAGAGGCTTTACCCAGGGCATGGTGTGGATGTGCGCCCGCTGGGGCGGGGCCATCGCGCCCCTGTTGATGATGGTCCTGGCTTACCCGTTCGGCTGGCGAGGCGGCTTCGTGCTCATGAGCGTGCTGGGCGCGGTCTGGCTCTGGGGCTTCCAGTCGCGTTACAAGGACTCGCCTCAATCCGATCCCGCAGTCAACGGCGCCGAGGTTGCGCTCATCATGGAGGGGCGCAAGGATACCGGCAAGCCCGCGCCGCTCTCCTGGAAGACGATGCTCCGCAGTCCCACCTTGTGGTGCCTTAGCGTGATGTATTTGTGCAGCAATGCCGGGTGGTCCTTCTTCGCATCCTGGATCACGCCCTATTTGCGTCACGATCTTCACCTGTCAGGCATTGAACTGGTTCTGGCTTCCGGCGCGCCGCTCTTTTTCGGCGGAGCGTCCTGTCTCCTCGGCGGTTTTCTCACCGACCGCCAGGTGCGACTTTGGGGGCCGCGCTGGGGACGCACTCTCCAAGGTGTGATTGCGTACGGGCTCGGCGGCGTTTTCATGCTGGTGGGCGTGACTCTGACGCCCAGCCACATCGGGCTTGCGTTCGCCTCGCTGTGTCTCTCTTCATTTGTGAAGGATTTTGGAATGGCGGCCAGTTGGGCCACCACTATTGATATCGGACATCGCTATTCCGGCACGGTGGCAGGATTCATGAACATGATTGGCAACCTGGGACAGGTGGTCAGCATACCGGTTGTAGCCTGGCTGGCGGTGCTGGCCGGACGGCCCGGGCATCCCAGTTGGAAGGTGAGTCTTTATTTCAACGCCGCGATGTTTTTTATCGCCGCAGTGTCATGGCTGTTCGTGAACCCCAGAAGGGTCATTGTTTATGCGCCGGAGGGCGAAGGAAAAAAGCCGACTACTTAAGCGTGCCTGCACCTGCCTGGGCACAGATGCTGTCGTGATCGCCACTGTCGCCCGAAACTCCGATGGCGCCAACGATTTCGCCCTTCATGATGAGAGGAATGCCGCCTTCGAGTGGAATCCCGCCCGGCAGGCGCAGAATGCGTAAGCCAGCTCCGCCGGCGGCGACGGCATCCTGAAACGCTTTGCTCGGCCGCTTGAAGCGTACTGCCGTACGGGCTTTCTCGATCGCGATGTCCGCACTGCCAATCTGTGTATTGTCCATTTTTTCGTAGTACACCAGAATGCCGCCGGTATCGACCACCGCAACCGCCATCTTCCAGTTGTTCTTGCGCGCCTCATCCAGCGCGGAAGCTGCTGCTTTCTTGGCATTCTCCACGCTGACCGGCAGCCCGTAAGGGTTGGGCGCCTGCGCCATCGCACTCACGGTACACAATACAGCGAGTACAGCGGGAAGCTTTAGCAATCGTAGGTGCATCGACCTCCTCCTTTTGGGTGCTGGAGTGCCGCGTACTCGTCTCTCCGTCTTTTGGAGAGAGAAGGCGGGACTTTCTAGTAGCCCTTCACCTTGATGACAAAGTAAGTGAACTCCGGCGAGCCATCGAGCAGGAGCTGATGCGGTACTTTGGGAGGAATGCGAACGACATCGCCCGCGGAAAGCTTCTGCCTGACGCCTCCCCGAATGGTTCCGTTACGCTTCTCATGCGGCTCAGTGGACTCCGCGCCCACCAGGGTTCCGCCCACCACGAGCGTTGCCGAACCTGATTGCACGAAGAAAACATCGGCCTGATTCTCGTGCCATTCTGGCATGCCATCAGTCTGTCGCCGTGAAAGCATGAACTTGTCCTGGGGGAAATCCCCCAGGGCTCGCACCGACATGTGGTGCGGACTGGCGTCGGCCTCTGATTTCAGTGTTTGGCCAAGATCTTTGAGCGTTGCGCTCGTCCAATGCTGAAATCCTTCCGGCACCTTTTCCTCCGCGCTGACCATGACCAGCGTGATGGCAAGCAAACCCAGC
The DNA here is from genome assembly GCA_963757835.1 of Terriglobia bacterium. Taxonomy (GTDB): domain Bacteria; phylum Acidobacteriota; class Terriglobia; order Terriglobales; family Acidobacteriaceae; genus JAIQFF01. The sequence continues at coordinate 39,573 of CAVWSP010000009.1, forward strand.
AGCCAAAATACTCTCATCGGAACCTCGCTTCAAAATTGCCCCGCCGCATTGTAGCGCCGGCGGTCCCGAGGGCGTCTCGCCCTCGGATCATACTGCCCGCACACTATAAAAACCCGATTTCCACGCTGTCAATTCGTAAAAACTGACTGTGACTTTCAGCCGAACTAAACAAAATGTGTTCCTCTCTCAGCCTATACTCTGCGTGTCGAAGCAAAATGAGATGAAAGCATCAGGCATCCGCTCCCGGCCCCATCGCAACCACGAAGTAGCTGGCTGGAGTCGAGCCGGCATTCCTGATTCCGTGCTCGTCATTCGAATGAACGAAGCCCACCGAGCCCGGGCCCAGGCGGGAACTTGCGCCGTTGACGGTAAGCTCGACGGTTCCTTCCCGAATGAGCCACATTTCGGAGTGCACGTGATGGTGAGGCGGGTGCGGCGCTCCACCCGGCGGCAGCGTGGTTTCGTGGACCTCGACGGCTTCTCCGGTGGCCAGCTTGCCCTTCAGGACCCGGCGCATTTCTGCATGGTCGAGAGTATGGACCGGCAGTTTGTCATACGGATAATTTGCCGAGGGCAGGGAAGTGTCAGCGTTGGCGAAGACATCGACTGCCGCCGCAGCCGGCAGAAGTCCAGGAAGCAGCATACACATTTGGCGTCGCGTGATGGTCATGAGCGCCTCGGGCAAATGATATGGTGAAATCCGCCCGGCATCATACCAGAGGTTTCCGGGGAGAGCTGAATTAATGTAGGCGCGAGCGTCCCGCTCGTGCAAAGCCGGCAGTGCCGAGAAGGAGCAAGTAACCAAGCCGATGTTGGCAGATGTAGAACAAAATCCGCGGGAAGATGTGACCGGCGATCACGGGCAGGCCCTCGATTCGGGCGCGCTGCAGGTGGCCATCACGGCCTTCGTCGTCCTGTTCTGCATCGTAGGCCTCGCGCTTTGGGGACTGCCGTTTTACTACGACTTCATGGTGCAGCAGTTCGGATGGACGCGCGCACAAGTGACTTCCGGAAACGCTCTGAGCAAATTGGTAGTCGGACCTATCTTCGGATTCATCGCTGGCTGGATCATCGATCGCTTTGGCCCGCGCCGTGTCATGATGGCCGGCATTCTGATGGCCGGCGGTGCGCTGGTGGGACTAGGCTGGGTTTCCACTCTGGGCATGTTTTACTTGTTTTATTTTTTCAACGCTCTGGGCTATGTGTGTGGAGGCCCGCTGCCCAACCAGGTATTGCTGTCGCGCTGGTTCGACAAATCGCGCGGCAAAGCCATGGGCTTCGCCTACCTGGGAATAGGCATCGGCGGTGCTACCGTCCCCTGGATCTCGCACGCACTGATCCAGCAGTTCGGCTGGCAGGCGGCATTGCGATGGCTGGGCCTGCTGATTATCGTGGTTTCACTTCCGTTGGCTTTTTTCGTGAAGGAAACGCCGCCGCGATCGACACCGGATCGCAAAGTGTCAGGGACCGCCGACGTAATGCGTGCCTTTAAAACCCTTCCATTCTTCGTGCTCACATTCGGCAGCATGTGCTCAATCGCGGCGGTCAGCGGCACCCAGCAGAATCTCAAACTCTTCCTGAGCCTCGACCGACATTTCACCCAAAACGACGCAGCGCGGGTTTTGTCGCTGGTGCTGTCGTTTAGTATCGTAGGGCGCCTGCTGATGGGCTGGCTTGCGGACCGCTTTTCCAAGAAGTACGTGATGCTTTTGACTTATTTGCTGGTCGCGTCCGGCATTCCGCTTTTGTTTCTGGGGCGCACCAGGCTGATGATGTATGCATCGGCGGCGATATTCGGGGTCGGGCTGGGTGGAGACTACATGATCATTCCGTTGATGACCGCGGAGATCTTCGGCATGCAAATCCTGGGCAGGCTGCTGGGAGTCATTCTGACGGCGGGAGGAATTGCTGAAGCCGTATCGCCGTGGATCACGGGGCGCCTGCGCGACGCGACCGGAAGCTACTCCGAAAGCTGTTTCGTGCTGGTTGCGATCGCGCTCGTCGGTGCTGCCGCCGTGTTGGGACTACCCAGACAGAGAAAGACAATCGCGTGAGCGCCCGACCCATTCTGCGCCTGGGCACGGTGAAGAACGTGTCCGGATTTCAGCAGCATCTGCGATCGCTCGGTTTGACCATCCCGTGTGATCAGGAACTCCTGACCGGAACGGAATCGCCGCTGCGCCAGCCATTGGTCCGCGGCGACATCACGATCGGTAACCGGATCGTGGTGCATCCCATGGAGGGCTGGGACGGTTCGCGCGACGGCAACCCGTCTGAGAACACGATCCGGCGCTGGCAGCGCTTCGGCCGCAGCGGGGCGAAATTGATTTGGGGCGGAGAGGCGGTCGCCGTCTCTCACCAAGCGCGCGCCAATCCCAATCAGCTCGTGGCCGCCGCGCATACCGAGAAGGGTCTGTCCTTTTTACGGGCCAGCTTGATCAAAGAGCATCGCCTCACTACTGGCTCCGACGACGGCTTGCTGATCGGTTTGCAGCTTACGGACTCCGGCCGCTACAGCCGCCCCAACGCGCACGGTCGCCCTGAGCCACGCATTCTCTATCATCATCCCTTCCTCGATCGCCGGCTGGGATTGCCCGCGGACTTTCCCGTGCTGAGCGACGCGGAGATTGAGGTCATCATTGAAAACTTCCACAAAGCCGCGCTCCTGGCCTGGAAGCTGGGTTTCGACTTCGTCGATATAAAGCATTGCCACGGCTATCTAGGGCACGAATTTCTCAGCGCTCACACCCGTTCCGGGCGCTACGGCGGAAGTTTCGAGAATCGCACCCGCTTCCTGGGTGAAATTGTGCAGGGCGTGCGCGCTCTCGCTCCGGGACTCAAGATCGCGGTCCGCCTTTCTGCGATTGACAGCGTGCCCTTTCATGCCGACCCTGCGAAGTCGTCGAATGGCAAGCTCGGGCCTGGAATTCCGGAAGTGAACCAAAGCGAAATCCCATATCGCTGGGGCTTCGGCGTAAACGCGCTGGATCCGACACAGTCCGACCTGGACGAACCGGCTCGGTTTCTGTCGCTGCTTGAGCAGCTTGGGATTCGTCTGGTGAATATCACGGCGGGAAGTCCCTATTACAATCCGCACCTGCAACGGCCCGCGCTTTATCCGCCCTCTGATGGATATTTGCCCCCCGAGGACCCTCTCGTCAGCGTGGCGCGCCAGATGGAAGCGACGCGGCGACTGAAACAACAATTTCCCAACCTGATCCTGGTCGGCACCGGATACAGCTACTTGCAGGATTTCCTGCCGCAGGTGGCCCAGGCTGCCCTGCGGGAAGGCTGGGTGGACATGGTCGGGCTGGGACGAATGGTGCTGACTTATCCCGAACTGCTCTGGGACGCGTCGGAAGGGCGCAGCATCGAGCGCAGGCGAATCTGCAGGACCTTCAGCGATTGCACCACGGCGCCGCGCAAAGGTCTGCCTTCTGGATGCTACCCGCTGGATAGTTTCTACAAAGATTCCGAACTGATGACGCAACTGACCATCGCCAAGAAGCAGTGACAAAGCCATGACTCTCGCGATCCAGATCCGGAGAAAGCAGGAATGAACATTGCAGCGCTGATCGAACGAAGGCAGCTGGGCCGGAAAGTCCAGGGGATTGCCGCAGCCCTACTTCCCTACGAGGCGGACGGGAAAGTTGCGGTCGAATCGTTCAAGCAACACTTGATCTCGACTCACCGCGCTGGACTGATGAACGCGGTCAACATGGACACCGGTTACGTCAACTACCTCAGTGAACCAGACAAACGCGATGTGCTGCGATGGACTGTCGAAGCCCTGGGAAAAAACATTGCATTCGTTGCGGGAGCCTATGTTGAAAATCAGACCGGCGACATCGTGAGTCTCTACCGCCAGCAGATGGATATCATCGAGGAGGCGGGCGGCATTCCGATCCTGTTTCAGAGCGCGCGGCTGCATGGTCTAGGATCCAGGGAAAAAGCCGCGACTTATCAAGCTGCGTGTAAGGGCTATCGGCACGTGCTGGCTTTTGAATTGAGCACCATGTTCGCGCCCAACGGCGAAATCTTTGATGAGGAGACGGTCCGCCGCCTGATGGATATCCCCGAGATCAAGGGCATGAAACATTCATCCCTGGACCGTCTCATAGAGCTGAAGCGCCTTGCCCTGCGCGACGCACACCGCCCGGACTTTCGCATCTACACCGGAAACGATCTGGGCATCAACATGATCGAATACGGATCGGACTACCTTCTGGGCCTGGCCGGCTTCGCCCCGGAGAAATTCGCCGAGCGCGACCGTCTCTGGGCGATCGGAGATCCCGCGTACTACGCGCTTTCAGATGATCTGCAGTACCTGGGCAACGTGGCTTTTCGTCCACCGGTTCCAGCCTACAAACATTCCGCAGCGGTGTTCCTGCATTTGACGGGGAGGATTCCGACGGACCAGGTGCATCCCAAAAATCCAAAACGTCCTGCCTGGGAACAGGAAATATTACGGGACTGTGCCCGCCGGCTGGGTTGTGCCTGATACCAAAGCTGCTAAAGCGCCACAACTGTGCCATCGCGCGCCGCCCGGTAGATGGCTTCGACCAGGGCGATACTTCGTCGTCCCTCATGCCCGTCGCAGATCGGAACGGTGTCGTGCTCAATCGCCTGAATGAAATCCTCAAACAACGCCTGATGCCCGCGAATGTCACTGACCACTGCCGACGAAGCACTCTGGTTTTCATCCGGCGCAATCCCGCCGATGGTGCCAGGTGGCGGGTTACGCAGGTTCGCAGCGACAACGCGATCCTGTTCAAGGATTGCCGTGCCCTCGGTTCCGGTAATCTCCACGCGCCGCGGATATCCGGGATAAGCCGCAGTCGTGGCCTCCAGGGTCCCCACCGCACCGCTGGCAAATTCGAGAATGGCGAGCGCAGTATCTTCGGTCTCAATGGCGTGAAGTAGTGTTGCCGTGCGCGCCCGCACCCGGGCCACGTCTCCCAGCAACCACAACAACAAATCGACGGTGTGGATTGCCTGGTTGATGAGCGCGCCGCCGCCGTCCAGCGCGGACGTCCCACGCCAGCGTGAACCGCTGTAATATTCCGGAGGCCGGTACCACTTGACCCGCGCATCCACCAGGAGAGGTTTGCCCAGGGCGCTGGTGCGGATCCATTCGCGGAGTTCTCGAATTCCGGGTTTCACCCGGTCCTGAAACATCACGCCAAGTTTCACCCCGGAGCGTGCAGCCGCTTCGATCAACGCGTCCGCTCGCTCCGCGCTGATGTCGATCGGCTTTTCGGTCAGTACATGAAGGCCGCGATGTGCCGCGGCAATACCCTGAGCCGCATGCAGCCCGGAGGGGCTGCCGATCGCGACCATGTTCATGGGGTGATGTGCGAGGAATGCGTCAAAATCATGGTAAGCCTTCGCGCCGTGCTCCCGGCAGAGGGCTGCGACTTTCTTCGCATTGGTTCCGTAGATCGCAGCGATTTCAACGCCGGCAATCGCGTGCGCCGCCCGCGCGTGGGTTGCGCTGATGTTCCCGCCGCCGATCAGGCCGATGTGAATGGTCATAAGTTTCCGTGGTCGCGAAGTGAAGTACACTCGCGCCTGCGAAGTGAGGACTACCTCGCCGGATGCATCGAGCGAGGCTTCTACTCCTGCAACTCAGCGCCCGGGCCAACCGCAACCACGAAGTACAGCGCTGGGGTGGTGCCGATATTCCTGATGCCGTGCTCTTCGTTCGAGGCGACAAATCCGACCGATCCCGGGTAGAGGCGGAACTTCTTGTCGATGACGGTCAGTTCTATGGTGCCTTCCCGTACGAGCCACATTTCAGAGTGAGGATGATGATGCGTGGTGGCAGTGGGCGCGCCACCTGGGGGCAGCGTGGTCTGGTGTACCTCGATTCCTTCTCCCGTAGCCAGTTTTCCCCGCAGCATCATCCGAATCTGCGCGTTGTTATTGGCCACGTGCAGAGGCGCATTATCGAAGGAAAATGCTCCTGAGGGCAGAGACTTGTCTTGGGCGAAGGCTTGAAGTGCGGTGGCGGCCGGCAGAGCCGCGGGCAGCAGCAGGCACATCTCACGTCGGGTTAAAGACATCAGGCATCTCCTGGAAAAGATCGGTCGGCATCATAGCAGAGCATCTCGACTGACCTACAATGACGAAATTGTGAACAATGACCTCATAAAATCTCAATGGAGAGAAGCTAGCCAGCATGCGTGGCGCTGGTGTAGGCTTTTTTGCGATGACCCACGGGAGCAATTGAAAATGTTTGTGAGGAACCGAGCTCTTCTGGATTGTGGGAGTGGCCTGATCACGCTTCTTATACTGCTTTCCGCGCTGTATGCGCAGGCGCAGTCAACGGACCTGACCGGCATTGCCCACGTAGCTCTGCGAGTGAACGACCTGCAGAAATCACAGGCATTTTACAAAGAGCTCGGTTACGAGGAAGCTTTCTCATTCACCGACAACGGCAAGATCTCGGTGTCATACGTCAAGGTCAATGATCGCCAGTTTATCGAATTGATTCCGCGCAGCAACGAGAGCCAACCTGGCGGCATCCTGCACACCTGTTTCGAAGTGGCCGACATCGAGGCACTGCACAAGGCTTACGTGGAACGAGGCCTGCAACCCACCGAAGCCAAGAAAGCGCGCGCCGGCAATCTGTTGTTTGTCATGCACGGGCCGGACAACCAGTTGCTGGAGTACACGGAGTACATGCCGGATTCATTGCATTCCCGGAGTCGCGGCCAGCATCTGCTGCCGAACCGGGTTTCGACGCACATGCTTGAGGCAACAACCCCGGTGCGGGACCTGGCCACCGAGCGCTCGTACTACACCGGCAAACTGGGATTCAAAAGCGCCGGCGCCGATGGAAACGAGATGTACGTGGCCGGAACCTCAGGTGACAAAGTTGAGCTTCAAGCCGAGTCTCCGACTGCGAAGCCTCGCGTGGTGTTCGCGGTCACGAATGTCGGGCGAGCGGCGCACGAGTTGCGCAGCCGAGGGCTCAAGGTGCAAAAGAGCCGGCATGCAGTTTCTGTTACCGATCCCGACGGAGCTGTCATAGTATTTGTCGCTGCTCACGGCGGTTAACCTGTACGACCTGTACCGGAGCGTTATGAGACGATGGCTTCTGGCTTTATCGCTGGCATTGCCTGGTGCGCTGTTCGCCCAGTCCGCGCGCGTCCCTGAAATCCCCTATCGCTCGGTTTCCGGATTTCTGAAGCTTCCGGTGGATCTGTACTTGGGCGAAGTGGCCGGGGTGGCAGTCAATTCCAAGGGACACATCTTCGTTTTCTCGCGCGGCAGCACGACCGGGCCTGCTTATGGCGCCGGCGCCGCACAACTTCTGGAGTTCGATGCTGACGGCAAGTTTCTGCGCGAGATAGGCCACAACCTTTACGCCTGGTCATTCGCGCACTCGGTGAAGATCGACCGGGATGACAACATCTGGGTTGCCGACAAAGGCTCAGATATGGTCATCAAGTTCGACCCGAAGGGCCGCGTGGCCATGGTCTTCGGGCGCAAACAGGAAGCCTCTGACGAAGGCACCGCGCCTTTGAAGCATCCCCGGCCGCCGTTGCCGCCGGTGGACGGCATGTTTCGCCAGGTCACGGACATGGCCTGGGACGCAGCCGGCAACACTTATATCAGCGACGGCTATATCAATTCGCGTGTCGCCAAGATCGACAAGAACGGCGCCTGGATCAAATCGTGGGGTGAACCTGGCGACCAGCCCGGACAATTCAGCACGCCGCACAGCATCGCGGTCGATGCAGAAGGAAATGTTTACGTCGCAGACCGCGGCAACCGTCGCATTCAGGTGTTTGACGGAAATGGAAAATTCCTGCGGCAGATCGTGATCGATGTGCCTTTCGATCCCGATGCTCGTCCCGCCATCGGAAACAAGCCGCAACTGCCCGCCATCGGCAACCAGACCATGGCGCCGGGTGCGCCCTGGGCCATATGCATTACGCCTCCGCCTAACCAGGTGCTGTACAGTTCGGACGGCTATCCCGGCCGCATCTACAAACTCACTCTGGATGGACAGATCCTGGGCGTGCTCGGAGAATCGGGCAAACAGCTAAAGCAGTTTGGCTGGATTCACGAAATCGCCTGCCCATCAGAGAATGAGCTCTTCGTGGCTGAACTGTTGAACTGGCGAGTACAGAAGTTGATTCTTGGACCAGTTCGCTGAGCCATGACCTGCCACCTGAGCCCGGCGTAATGCCTCCTGTCCGGCGGTGTATCGTACGTCAGAAAGAGGGTCGGCTTGAGGTTCGTCATGCTCAAGAAAGTTTTGCCGCAGTGTCTCTGCTTCCTGTGGGCAGCGGGCGGCCTCGCAGCCGGCCAGATCATTCACCTTCCACCCTCGGTCCGGCAAGGGCCAACCACGGGGAACGTACCGGTACGGACCGAAGAAGATGTCGATAGAGAGCGGGCCCAAAAGGCCAACGCAATGCTGCAAGACGAAATCAAGCGCGACACCGACAAACTGTTTCAGTTATCCACCGACCTGAAAGATTACGTGGACAAGAACCAGGGTATGCTGTCCCTGGACGCGGTCAAAAAGCTGAACAGATCGAAAAGCTGGCTTACGGCTTGAAATCGAAAATCAAGCAATCCTATTGACGGTTAAGGTCGTGAAGGCGCCGACGGCTTGGCTGTGGCCGCCGGAGAACCACTACCCTCGGTCAGGACCACAATCTGGTTGGCTTTCCCTCCGGGAAAAACTTCTCGTTGTCCGCCGGGCCACTGCACTTCAACGCGCTGGTAGCTGGTGTCGTCGGCCAGGCCAACGTGCACTCGCGGATCGTTCTGCGAAAGAAAACTTGCTCCCGTCTGGATCTCGCCCGAGATCCGGCGGTCGCCCACGTACACGTACACCCGCGCGCCTACGGCGTCGCGGTTGCTCCTGGTTCCGACGCACCGCACCATCAGCCAATTCTTCCTGGTGCCGAAGTTCTTCAGCAGGCTCGGCCGCGCGTCCAGATTGTTGATGACCACTTCGAGGGATCCGTCGTTGGCCAGATCTCCCACCGCCAGCCCTCTCGATGCCCAGGGCTCGCTGATGCCGGGCCCGGCGGCGTTCGACATATCCTTGAATTTCCCGCCGCCCGCGTTCCAGTAAAACAACCTGGGCTGATGGTACTTGTAGTTCAGGGGCCCGCGTTCCACCTCGGGATACACGTGTCCGTTGACCATCACAATGTCTTTGCGCCCGTCGTTATCGGCGTCGAGGAACTGAATGCCCCAGCCCAGGTACTGAGTGTGCGCTCCCAGTCCGGCTTCGTACACCCGGTCGGTAAAGGTGCCGTCGCCGTTGTTGTGGTAAAGATTGGGAACGTCGTCGCTGAAATTTGTCTTGGCAATATCGACAAATCCGTCTTCGTCATAGTCGGAAGCAGTCACGCCCATGCCGGCCTGCTCTTGTCCGGCATCGCTCAAAGCCACGCCGGAAGCGACTCCCACTTCCTCGAAGGTGCCATTCTTCCGGTTGTGATAGAGCAGGCTCGGCCTGGAGTCGCAGGACATGTACAGATCGGGATATCCGTCGTTGTCGTAGTCGGTTGCAAGCACGGTGAATCCGTAGCAACCCGTGGGTTTGCCAATGCCGCTTGCCATGGAGACATCGCTGAACTTTCCGTGTCCGTCATTGTGAAACAGAAAGCTGCGTCCGGAGGGCAGGCCGCGCGGGCCGCACATTACCGGCATACCTTTCCACTGGCAATATCCGCCCGAGCCGGGCTCGGGAATCTTGCTGCGGTCGAACTCGACGTATCCCGTGATCGCCAGATCGAGCTTGCCGTCGAGGTCGTAGTCGAAGAATGAACAGCCGGTGTCCCAGCGCACGGCATCGGATTTCAGTCCCGCCGCTTCCGTGACGTCTTTAAACGTTCCGTTGCCCTCGTTGTGATAGAGAACGCTGTGACCGTAGTAGGTGACGAACAGGTCTTCATAGCCGTCGTTGTCATAGTCGCCGACGCACGCGCCCTGTCCCCATCCCACCTTTCCCAGACCAGCTTTCTGAGTGATATCGACGAAGTGCAGGTTCCCGACATTGCGATAAAGATGGCTGGTGGAATGCTCGCCGCGGCCTTTGCCGTCCATGGTGGTTGCGTTGACCAGCAGAACATCCATCAGGCCATCGTTGTCGAGGTCAAAAATCGCAACCCCGTCGCCGGTGGTTTCGAGGATGTAACGCTTGTTGTCGGCATCTCCCGAAACATTTTCCGCGGTCAATCCGGCCTCGGAAGCGATGTCCCGAAAGTCGATGGTGACTGGTGGGGAGCCAGTCTGGCCAGTCGGGTCAGGGTGTGCCGTCTGGGCAAAGTGGGGCATCGCGAAAAGGAAGACCAGCAGGACGGTTTGCAGCATCCGCAGCGTGGCCGAAATAATTTCTTTCATTCGTGGCTTTGATGGTTTCGCTTTAAAACCAAGGTCGTCCAGGTCAGGAAGGTCTTGAGCACCTGCTCGACCAAACTATCACATTGTTTTCTGCCGCCAAACTCGGCCTGGCGTCGTGGGGTGAGGTTTGGCTCACAATCCAAGGCGCCATGCTGAGTTGGCGAAGCATATGGCGCGAAGCAAGTGCGCAGCCTGGGCAAGCGCGGGCGTGGTGCACGCCGGATCGTTCGGGACTGGGGCCCTCAGGATGACCTCCTGATGTGGGGAGTGCGGCACGTTCCTACGCGTCCGGGTTAGCTTCCGTGGTGCGAGGTGGAACTCAGAAGAGAGCGTTTGTTGTGGAATGCGCCGTGGGGGCGGGTTCGGCGGCCCAAAGCGCGAATGTAGGCGAAGAGCGCGAGAATACTCATTGCGGGCGTTGTCCAACGCACAAATAATCGCAAGCAATTCCCGCTGGTTTCCCTATCTTTCAGTTTTATCAAAGAGACAATTCGGAAAAACTCCGTTGACACCATTTTTCCGCTGATGTTACCTACGTAAGCAATTGGGGAAGCGCTGGGCAATAGCTTTTTCCGGTTAGTGATCGGTACGAATCCTCATCGTGGAGGTGGGCCTATGATCCCTAGAAGGATCATGCTGTTTAGCGTGCTATGGCTGGTAGTGGTAGCGGGTTCCTCCAGCGCCTGGGCGCAATTCACCAGCGGCATTGAAGGTACGGTCACTGATCCTACCGGGGCTGTCGTCTCCGGAGCCACCGTCACAATTAAGAACGAGGAAACCGGGGCGGTGCAGACTTTTCAAACCCAGGAATCCGGTTCTTTCCGTTTCACTACGCTGCCTTCATCCGTGTTCTCCGTCAGCGTGGCAGCGCCGGGATTCAAGACCACGGTGCAGGAACATGTTCGCCTGCAGGTAGCCGAAGTCAAAACTCTAAACGTCCGCATGGTAATCGGTGGGACTGACTCCACCGTGACTGTTACCGACGAAGCGCCGGCGGTCGAGACCGCGCAGGCCCGCGTGTCCGGCCAGGTATCCGAAAAAGAAGTCCACGATCTTCCTCTCTCCGGCCGGAACTTTTACACACTGGTGGTTCTGACCCCGGGTGTGACCGGCTTGGCCAGTGGTGGCGGACAAGCTTACGCGCAAGCCAGCGGCGATATCTTCAACCCGGAATACGGGGTCAATCTCAGCGCCAATGGCTCACGGGCCGAGTCCAACAGCTTTCTTATTGACTCCGCGTCCATCGATTCCAGCCAGCGTAACGGCGTCACCAACGTCAACCCGAATGCCGAAGACGTACAGGAAGTGCGCGTGGCCGCGAACAATTTCTCCGCCGAGTTCGGCCGCAATGGCGCCGCCCTGGTGAACATCATCACCAAGCAGGGATCCAACAAATGGCATGGGACGATGGGCTTCTATCACACCGATAACAAATTGCAGGCGGCCAACCGGTTTCAATCGGCGGGTGTCCCGGTGTTTCGTCGGAACGAAGGCGCCTGGAGCTTTGGCGGTCCGGTCTGGAAGGACCACACTTTCTTCTTCGCTTCGATGGACTTCCTCAAATCAGGCGTGGCGACGGGCCGAGCCGCCACCGTGCTGACGCCCGATTTCATCAACTACATGCAAACGAACTTCCCCAACAATATCTCGACTTTCGTAGCCAAGAGCTTTCCTGCGTCCATTACTCCAACCAGCGGTTTCACGACCGCCGGAACGATGAACGGAACCGATTGTTCCACCCTGCCTTCTCCCTCGGACCCGATTACCACTGAAGTCGGAAGCATACCCTGTAACCTGCCGGTCACAGGCGTCGGCAGCTTCGCCACTGGTCTCCCCCGAAACGGCTTTCAGTACACGGTGCGCGTGGACCACTCGCTGAACAACAACAAAGACCGCATCTTTGGCTCCTTCAACCGAACCACACTGCACCAGGTGCTGTTTGGAGCGCCCTTTGTTTACCCGGCGTTCAACACCATTGAGCCCACCTACAGCGACCACTTCGCTGTGGGATGGGTGCACGCTGCCGGCAACTTCGTTAACGAATTCGGTTTTGCCACGACCCGTCCCTTCGGAGAAGCGCTGGTGAATCATCCGGAAGTGCCCGGGATCACGGTGTTGGGCATCGAGGGTTATCAAACCGGATGGGGCCCGAACGCATTTGTGCAAAATAATTTCGAGTGGCGCGACGTAGCCTCGTTCACCCGTGGAGCGCATAATCTGAAAGTCGGAGGCAATATCACCCGAGGCCGCGCCGATCACGAGTCCTCCCGGGTCTATAACCGGCCGGAGTTCCAGTTCAACAGTGTCTTTGATTTTGCGACTGACAAGGCCAACTCGGAATCACAATTCGGTTTCGATCCCAACACCGGCGCCCGTCTCAACAAGCTGTACAGCCTGGTGCGCGACGGGTCACTGTCGGCGTTTGTCCAGGACGACTGGAAGCTCGCGCCCAACTTGACCGTAAGCCTGGGCTTCCGCTACGAAGACTTTTTCAATCCGTCCGATGGCTTGGGAGATCAGGGTGTCTGCAACATGGTCTTCCCCAGTTCCGGTGGCAGCCTCGAAAGCAAGATTCCGACAGGTGTGATGACGTGCCAGAAGCACCTTCTCGATCACACTCTGAACACCTTCAGCCCGCGCATTGGCTTTGCCTGGGACCCGACAAAGCAGGGTAAGATGTCGGTCCGCGGTGGCTTCGGAATCTTTTACGACAAGCCTTCGGAACAGCTCTACAACAACTATTTCACCAACAGCCCAAAGTTTGCCCTGGGGTCTGCATGTTTACAGTGCGGGAGCAACCAGCCTCTGTTTGCCCTGGGAACCACGTCGGACCCACCCTACAACTATCCGCTTCCCCCTGGAATCCAGCCTGGCTTGTTGCCGAGCGGCGGACTGATCAGTGGCCAGGCTAACGTTACCGTCACCGATCGAAATATGGGCCCGTCGTACATGGAGAACTGGTTCTTCGGAGTGCAGCGGGCCGTGACTGGATCGACGGTCGCAGAGGTTGACTACATCGGCTCGGTGGGCCGGCACTTGTACGCTACCTACAACGTCAACCGCTTCGCTGGAGACTTGATCCAGAACGGCGGCAACTTCACCGGCCTGGCACCGGGATTTGGGGCCATCAACTATGGGCAGGCCAGTGAAAGCAGCGGTTACAACGGGTTCACGGCTTCGGTGAGGCAGCGTGCCAGTCACGGCGTGACTCTGAATGCGGCCTACACCTACTCGAAGGCGATTGACCAGGCCAGCAAGCTCGACGGAGCCGAGCACGTTGACGCCTTCAACGATAGCCTGAGCCGCGGATTGGCCGATTTCGATGTCAGGCACCGTCTGGCCTTTACCACGCTGTGGTCTCTTCCCAGTCCGCACGGCAGCGGCTTCATGAACAAGTTGCTGGGCGGTTGGGAAGTCACAAATGTAACCATTCTGCAAAGCGGGCCGCCCTTCTCGGTGATCTGTACGGCCAACTTTGCTCCGGTCTTCGATGGCGGCGGCAACGTCATCGGCAATACCGGCTGCGACTACAACGCAGACGGTACCAATTATGACCGGCCCAATACTCCCGGGTTCGGCAACAGCAAGGGCGGGCTATCGAGGTCGGACTACCTCACCGGAATCTTTGCCTGCGGTGGGACAGCTCTTTGCGGAAGCGTCTTCCCGTCGCCCGGTCTCGTCGAAGGCAACCTGGGCCGCAACACCTTCCATGGACCAGGCTTTGCCAACACGGATTTCTCCGTGATCAAGAACCTGAAGATTCCGTGGTTCATCGGTGGGGAAGGCGCGAACCTGCAATTTCGCACCGAGTTCTTCAACGTGTTCAACCGGGTAAATCTGACCCAGGTTGGCACGGACATCGCAAATCTGTCTAACTTCGGCAAGTCAACCGGAGCCTACCCCGCCAGGGACATCCAGTTCGCCCTGCGGATAGCGTTCTAGTCCACAAGAGAGTGCCCCGGAGCGAGGCTTCTTGCTTCGGGGCATTGCAGCAGTGAAAATGGGATCATGCGCCGTGCTGTGGGCCGCTTTGTAGCTGCGCTTGGAATCGGGATTCTCCTGGGCCATTCCGTTCAGGCGGCCGAGTGTACGCGGACGCACTATGAGTGCGCCCTCACCTACGTTGAACAGCAAAACTTTCAGGCCGCCATTCAATCTTTGACATTGGAGTTGCAGCAGCATCCTCAGAACCTGAACGCACTCAATCTGCTCGGCATCGCGCTTACGGGAGCCGGCCAGCCGCAAAAAGCGGTCGCGAGATTCAAACAGGCGCTGGCCGTCAATCCCCGTTTCTACCCCGCGCGCAAGAACCTGGCCATCAACGAGTTCGATATGAAACACTTCGCCGAGGCGGAGCTGCAATTCACCCGCGTCCTGAAAGACGCCCCCGGCGACGAAATCACGCATGTGTATCTGGGAGAAATAAGCTTCGGGAAAAAGGACTTCGCTGCCGCGGCGAAGCAATATGAAAAGGGCCGCAGGCGAATCGCACTGAAAGCCCCGTGGACGCTGCACTTTGCCGAGTGCCTGCTGGCCCGGCATGATGTCGCCCAGGCCACGGCTATCCTGAAACTTCTTCCCGCGGATGACGGCGAAAACCGCTTCCAGGCAGGGTTGCTTTTGGGTCGCGCTGAAGCCTACGCGCCGGCGGCCGAGTTCTTTGCCTCATCACGCAGGCGCTACAGCGATCCTTATGTTGCCGGATACAATCAGCTGCTGATGCTCATCAATGGCAAGAGTTACCCGGAGGCAATTGAGCTCTTCCATGACCTCATCGCCGCGGGCTACCAGCGCGCCGAACTGTATAATCTCATCTCCGAGGCATACCTCAAGACGGACCGGGTCCAGGATGCGTATGACGCATTGCGCACCGCCACTCGCCTCGAGCCCCAAGCCGAAGACAACTACGTCGATCTGGCTTCGGTCTGCCTGGAGTACGAAGACTATCCGCTGGGTAAGGAAATCCTGGACGTCGGCATTCACTACATTCCCAATTCCTATCGGCTGTATATCCAGCGCGGCGTCACCTTCGTGATGCGCGGCTCGCTGGCGGAAGCAGAAAAGGACTTCGAGACCGCCGCCAGCCTCGCTCCCAGCAAGTCTCTCCCTTATTTCGCCCTGGGCTGGGTTTGGGTGCAGAGCGCGCAGACCGACAAGGCGGTGCGAGTACTTCGTGAAAAGAGCAAACTTCCGGGAATGGATTTTCTGGTCCCATACATCTTCGGTGTTGCGCTGGTCCATTCCGGCGCCGACGCCGGCACTCCGGCTGCGGAGGAAGCGGTCGCAGCCTTCGAGTCGTCCATTCGCCTGAACTCTAAATTTTCCCATTCGCATGCTGAACTCGGAAAATTGCTGTTCAAACAGGGCGAGGTTGACCGGGCGATCACCGAACTGCAAGCTGCCACCACGCTCGATCCCGGCGACTCCGGTCCGGTGTATGTTCTGGCGCAGGCCTATCGCAAAAAGGGCCAGAAGACCGAGGCCGACGAAATGCTGGCCCGGATCGCGCAGCTGCACTCCGAAGACCACAACATGGATCTGAAGAAGGAATTGAAACGGCTGGTCAGGCAGGACACGGCTCCGCCCTCACAAATGCAAGCAACACCCTAATCCATGGGCATATGGCACGGCGAGCGTTTTTACAGATCGGTGTACGGGGTGAGTGTGCGCTGCGGGATTGCAGCCGTGGTCGTGGGTTTTGTGATCGCAGGCTGTGCCGGCGCCCAGAATTCGAAGATTAAGGACGGAAGTCTCGAGTTCCGCAATACTGCGCCGGGCGTGCGCTATGTCGGATCCAACATGTGCAAGGGTTGCCACTCCGCCATCTATCAGCAGTATTCGCGCACGGACATGGCCCACTCCACTTCGTTGCCGGCGAACATACTCGACAAAGGTTGGCTGACCAAACCAGTAGAGATTTTCAACCAGAAGCTGGACCGTCACTATGAGGTGTTCGCTCGCGATGCCAGGGTTTACCAGAGCGAATACGGTCTGGATGCGCAGGGAAAGGAAATCTTCCGGCACACCGAAGAGCTGGCTTACGTGGTCGGAACCGGCGCGAACGGCGTGACCCCCATTGTCCGCCGGGGCAATTATCTTTTTCAGGCGCCGGTCTCTTACTACACCGCGAAACAGGCATGGGACCTCTCGCCGAATTACGAAGCGCACGATCTCGGCTTCAGCCTTCCGGTTACCGCCGATTGCATTGGCTGCCACACCGGCAGGACGCAGCCGGTAAAGGGTAGGGAAGGACTCTATGAAGACCCGCCGGTGGTCGAGATGGCGATTAATTGTGAGAACTGTCACGGGCCGGGCGAGTTGCACGTCAACCAAAGGCTGGCGGGAAAGCCAGTGCTCGGCGCCATCGACCACTCCATCGTGAATCCTGCCAAGCTTCCACCCTGGCTGGCAGACAACATCTGCATGAACTGCCACGAGGGAGACATCCGGGCTCTGCAGCCCGGCAAAACCGAGGCTGATTTCCGTCCGGGCACGCCGCTGAATAATACGGTCGTCATCCTGAAGGCCCCCATCGATCCGCGGTCCACGGAGTCACCCCTGCTCGAACACTATTACTCGATGACTCTGAGCCAGTGTTACCGCAGCAGCGGACAGAAACTCGGCTGCCAGACTTGTCACGATCCCCACATGCAGCCGTCCGCCGAGGAGGCCCCTGCATATTTCCGCGGCAAGTGTCTGCAATGCCACAGCGAAAAGAGCTGCACCTTCGATTTGCAGAAGCGCCTTGCCCAGCAGCCCGCGGACGCCTGTACCACCTGCCACATGCAGCGACAACCTGCGCTCACGGTTTCGCACTCGACTCTCACCGACCACCGTATTCGCCGCACTCCCGACGAACCCTATCCCGAAATCGCTTTTAAGGAATCCCTTCCAGGTACCGGCTTCATTCATGTGAATGCGGTTCCCGGAACAAACAACGCCGTTCCGCCGGTGGCTTTGCTGCAGGCGTACCGCAAGGAACTCGTCCGGTCGCACCTCGAATATAAGGACTACTATTTTTCTCTTCTGGATCGGCTGGCGAAGGCGAACAATAAAGATCCGTTCGTACTCTCAGCCATGGCGCAAAAGGCGTCGAGCGACGGAGACATGAACAAGGCCATCGCATACGCCACCCAGGTAATCGATCAGGGTTCAACCCAGACCTACGACTATCTGTTGCTCGACGGACTGCTGGCGCATTCAGGACATCTGACGGAAAGTATCGCAACCCTGAAAAAGGGGATGAATATCGCACCCTACGACCGGCTTCTCTATGAGAGCCTGGCCGTCCGCCAACTCTCAAGCGGAGACATTGCCGACGGCCTGGCCACGCTCCGGCGCGGCCTGGATCTTTTTCCCGAGGACCAGCTCCTCCGTGACATGCAGGACCAGGCGAGGGCAAGGGGATTGGTGAAGTGATGGTCCAAAGCAATCACAGAGCGCACTGGGCATAGCCGCGGAGCGGCGCGAGGATGCAGCGGGGCGTAAGTCCCGGGTGAGCTACGCGGCGAAAGAAACGGCATGTGTGATCGGAGAGACGGAATTTCCATGAGATGGATTGTCGCAGTCTTGCTTGGCGCCTGTCTCTGCACGATTGCATGGTCCCAGGCTCCGAACCCGCCCCAGCATCAACAGGAGGGAATCGCCCGGCTGAAGCAAGGTCGTGTGCAGGAAGCTCTCACCGAATTCCGTTTGGCCGTCGCAGATAATCCCGATGACGCGGTCTCGCACGATTACATCGGCGTCATTCTGGGAGAATCGGGCCAGTTGGACCAGGCGCTCGCGGAATTTGAGCAGGCAGTGCGATTGCAACCCGCGCTGCCTGATCCGCATTTCCATCTCGGGCTGGCCTACGAACGGACTGGCCGGACCAGCCAGGCCATCGCCGAGTATCATGAGGCGCTGCGCCTCGACCCTGCGATGCTCGAAGCCCGCTACGGGCTGAGTGCGATTTGCGCCAAGATCGGCGACCTTGAGGGAGCCATCCGCCTGCTGCGCGAAGTGATCAAATCAGCCCCTAACTTCGGCGAAGCCCACTACAATCTGGGGCTGAATCTGTGGAACAAATACAAAAGCTCGATGGGCCTCCGGCAGAAGTCCGACCTCGACGATGCCCAGGATGAACTGAAAGACGCCAGCCAGCTCCAGCCTCGGCAGCCCGCAATTTATTTCGCGCTGGGTCAGGTCATGGCAGACCGGGGTGATCTGATGTCGGCGGTGGAGAACCTGCAAAAGGCAGTTGAGCTGAATCCCACAGACCCGGAGTACCACTACAATCTCGGGCTTGCTCTTCGTCTCAAGGGCGACATGGAACCGGCCGGCGCCCAGTTCCGCGAGGCCATACGGCTCAATCCGAATCATGCCTTCGCTCATCGCTCCCTGGGATTGGTATTGCGCGAAAGCGGAGACCTGCCGGCTGCGGCCGCCGAACTTCGCCTATCTGTGGCCCAGCGTCCGGACGATGCTGAAGGTCATCACCTCCTCGGAACGGTGCTGCTCAAATTGAACGATCTGCCTGGCGCCATCGAAGAGTTTCGTCGCGCCATCAGCCTCGATCCTGATCTGGCGCAAGCCCACGCCAGCCTGGCCCAGGTCTTGCAAAGAGCCGGCCAGAAAGAAGAGTCCCAGAAGCAACTGGCCGAGCTGGAAAAAATCAATCAGGGAACGGCCAATGTCGGACGCGCCATGATTCTGGTGGAAACCGCTGAGGGCCACATGAAGAAAGGTCAGGCGTCCACCGCTGTCGGCGAGCTGCAGGAGGCGGTCACGCTCAGTCCCGATTTCACCGAAGCCCACTACCAGTTGGGCTTGGCTCTTGCAGATTCGCCGAAGGGTGCCGCCCAGGCGGATGCCGCGTTCCGCCGGGTTTTACAGCTGAATCCCAATCATGCCCCGGCGCACTTTCGACTGGGGACGTTCCTGGCTGCTCGAGGTGACAAAATACAAGCGATTGCGGAATTCCAAAAGGCGGTGCAACTGGCCCCGGGGCTGATCGAAGCTCACCGCGCGCTGGCCCGGTTGGCTGCCGACTCCCATGATTGGCCCACAGCAGTGCAGGAATTCCAGGCGGTAGTTGCGTGGGACCCTGACGACGCGGACGCGCACTATGATTTGGCATCCGCCTTGAAGTCGCGCGGCCAACTCGTCGAAGCCGCGCACGAGCTGCAAATTGCGCAAAGACTGAATCCCGCGTTGCCGGCTCCTCGTTAGCAGGACGAGCCAGCGGGGTTGAATGTTGCTGAACCCAGTGCAAAGGTTCAAGACTGTAAACAGGAGAGATCACACATGCGATCAGAGGTTTCACGTCGTGAGTTTATTGCCGGCCTGGGAATACTGGCGGCGGCCAATGGCAACCTTTCAGCCTCTCCCTTTCAATCATCCTCCACCGCCAAGACTCCGCGTCTCGGCAAATCGCCGTTCAAGATTGCGGTCATCAACGACGAGATTTCGCAGGACTTTGGTCACGCTTGCGAGATTGCTTCCCAAAGGTTCGGGATGGAGTGGATGGAACTGCGCAGTATGTGGAACAAGAATGTCGCCGCTCTCGACGCCAATGAAATCGCGGAAGCGCAACGCATCCTGAAAAAGAACAAGCTGCGCGTCACCGATATCGCCAGTCCTCTCTTCAAAGTGGATTTCGCCGGCGCGCCCAAATCGAAGTTCAGCCCGGAGCACGATCAATTCAATGCGAACTTTACCTACGACCAGCAGGGGGAAGTGCTGGATCGCGCCATTGAACTGGCCAAACAAGTTTTCCACCGATCGCATCCGCTGCTTCGACTTCTGGCGTCTGGACGACCAGGCCCCCTACCGCAAGGCCATGAATGATCAACTGCAACAGGCCGCGGAGAAGCTGCGCAAGATCGGCCTTGTCCTTATTCTCGAAAATGAATTCGCCTGCAATACCGCTACTGGAGCCGAATCCGCCAAGGTGCTCGGCGGCGTGCCGTCCCCGGCTTTCATGCTCAACTGGGACCCGGGCAACGCCGCCATGTTCGGCGAGACGCCATATCCGGACGGCTACAATCTGCTGCCCAAAAACCGCATCGGTCACTGTCACTGCAAAGACGCGATCAAAACGGCCAAGGGAGTGGAATGGGCAGCCATGGGCAAAGGCATGATCGACTGGGTGGGTCAGTACAAGGCACTCAAGCGCGACGGCTATCACCATGTCGTGAGCCTGGAAACTCACTGGCGCGGCGCCGGCACTCCCGAAGCCTCAACCATCGAAAGCTGGGCGGGAATGAAGGAAGCGCTGGAGAAAGCGGGAGCGCTGTGATGTAAGGCTTGAACGCCACTGGTGACGCTGAGTTCGAGCGTCAGTTTATTGTTCAGTCACAGACAATGGGATAATTGAGTTGCGCCGCAGCACGCGGAAGGAAGAACCAGAGCCTCGAACCGTGACCATCAACCAGAGCGCAGTCCTATCTACTGATGAAGTCCGCCAGACCGTTGCCCATGCGGCCGCCGGCCTCGGCCTCGCGGGCAAGCGCGTGCTCACCATCATTCCCGATGGCACTCGCACCATGCCCATGCCCCTGATGTTCAAGCTTCTGCAGGAAGAGATCGGCGCGCAGGCAGCGGCTTGCGACTACCTTGTCGCCCTCGGTACGCATCCCCGGATGAGCGAGGCCCAGCTCAACCGGCTTATGGGGCAGCCTGTCGTCAACGGAATGTGCGGCAAGGCGCGGGTCCTCAATCACCGCTGGGACCTCACCGATACGTTTGTGGACCTGGGCACGATTCCAGCAAACGCGGTCTCAGAGGCCTCCGGCGGCCTGTTGTCGGAAGCGATCCTGGTCAAGATCAATCGCATGCTCTTCGACTACGACCAGGTCCTGATCTGCGGCCCCGTCTTCCCCCACGAGGTGGTTGGGTTTTCGGGGGGAAACAAATATCTGTTTCCCGGCGTCAGCACCGGAGAAATGATTAATCAGACCCACTGGCTGGGGGCTTTGCTGGGGAGCTACAACTTGATCGGCACGGCCTGCACTCCAGTGCGCGCGCTTATCGACCGCGCCGCCGAAAGGGTCACGGTGCCTGTCGCCTGCTTGGCCCTGGTACTGAGACAGCAAGAAATTGCCGGCATGTATTTCGGGTCCGCAGTCGATGCATGGAAGGCGGCAGCCGCGCAATCAGCGCAAGAACATATTCAGTGGGTAGATCGACCGTTTCGTCGCGTGCTCTCGGTGTTGCCCCGGATGTATGACGACATCTGGACCGGCGCCAAGGGAATGTACAAGCTCGAGCCCGCCATGGCGGACGGCGGCGAGGTCGTGATCTTCGCTCCTCACATTACGGAATTCAGCTACACCCACGGAGCTTTTCTCGACCGGATCGGCTATCATTGCCGCGACTACTTTCTCAAACAATGGGAACGGTTCGCGGACGTACCTCGCGGCGTGATTGCACATTCCACGCACCTGATAGGACAGGGCACTTACGATGCCGCACGCGGGACCGAGGAGCTGCGGATCAGGGTCACACTCGCCACCGGCATTTCGGAAGAACGCTGCCGGCGTGTGAACCTGAACTACATCGACCCCAAAAGTATCAGGCTGGAAGAGTGGCAGGGACGCGAAAAGGAAGGCATCAAGCTGGTTCCCCACGCCGGCGAGATCCTTTACCGGCTGGCGAATCAGCCCGTTCCAACCAGTGTCTCGAGTGCTTATTGAACTGAACTGGCGACGTTGGAGAAGACGTTGTTGGCGTTCGAGCCGACCAGTCGTATCGTCCCAACTACCAGAACCAGAATCACCGCCAGCATGACCGCGTATTCCGCGATGTCCTGCCCCTGGTCTTCGGACCAAATCCTCTGAATGAACTCGCTCATGATCGACCTCCAAGGCTCCAAATATTCTCGATTAGGAACCCATGATGACCGTATAGTTCCCGATTGTCAATTGGTCAGCTGTGGATTAGCTGCATTTTTTTGCATACGCCAAAACGCCCGCTGGGCCTAGGTTCTGGAGGATTTGGCGATTCAACGCTGCCGACGCCGCGGTAACAGCAGTAACCCGTTACCGTACACAAGCCAGGCGCGAAGACTTAACGTAGAAGCTCCGCGGCGGAGCGCGAAGCGTATTCCAGAATTCTCCCGGGAAGCAGGCCCAAATAGAGCGTGGCGGCCACGCTGATGGTCAGCGCAACGCCGAGAGCGGGCGAAACCGGGATTGCTGCCGGCACTTCCTCCCGTGCTTCACGCATATACATCATCACGATGATTCGGAGGTAGTAGTACGCGCCCACGGCGCTGTTAATGACGCCGATAATCGTGAGTCCAACCAGGTTGGCTTGCAGGGCAGCACTGAAGACGTAAAACTTGGCGAAGAAACCGCCCGTCATCGGAATTCCGATCAGGGAGAGCAGAAATATGGTTAGCGTAGCGGCGAGCAGCGGCGAGCGGCGGCTCAGCCCGGCGTAGTCGTCGAGGGTTACAAAGCGCTCTCCGGCGCCCGCGAGGTGGCTGACCACGGCAAACGCGCCCACATTCATCGCTGCATAAGAGGCGGTATAAAACATTACTGCGGGGATGCCATTGTTGGGCAGCGCGGCAAAGGCCACGAGAACATATCCGGCATGGGCGATGGAAGAGTAGGCCAGCAGCCGCTTAACATTCTGCTGCACCAGGGCACCCACATTCCCCAGGGTCATGGAGAGCGCAGCCGTCACCCAGATCAACCCCAGGCGTCCGGGAGCGTGGATCTCAAACATCAGACGCAGCAGCACGGCAAACGCAGCCGCCTTGGGCGCGGTTGACATGAATCCAACTACCGGCGCCGGGGCGCCTTCGTACACGTCCGGAGTCCACACATGAAAAGGAGCGGCGGCCACTTTGAAACCCAATCCTACGAACATGAACGCCACGCCGGCATAAGCCAGCAGCGGAATCGGGTTTGTGCGAAGCGACTCGGCAATCACCGCAATGCTGGTGGACCCAGTGGCGCCGAACATCAACGCCACGCCATAGAGAAAGAAAGCGGTGGCAAACGAACCCAGCAGGAAATATTTCAGCGAAGCCTCACTGCTGATGGCCGCCCGTCTCCTGAATCCGGCCAGAACGTAAGTGGAAATCGAAGAAATTTCCAGGGCGATGAAGATCAGCACCAACTCAACCGCCGACGACATGAGGCACATGCCGACAGCGCCGAACAGAATCAGAGCGTAATACTCACCCGCCCGGATTCGTTGTACGTCCATGTACTCGTAAGAGCTGAGGATGACCACCGCCACGATCGCGGTAATCAGGACATGGAAGAAGGTGCTGAAGGCATCCACCTTGACCATGCCCCAGAAGCCCAGGCCCGGATATTGTGACTGGTACAACGCTGATGCAAGCGCGGCGACCGAGCCGGTCAGAGCGATGAGGCCCAGCAGTTTCTGGCTTCCGCGTTCATCCACCAGCGGATCCAGCACCATGATGAGCATGCCGAATACGGAGAGCACGATCTCCGGCAGGATACGAATGTACTCGACGCCCTGCGGCAGGGACTGCGCGATTCCAGCGGGGTTCACTGGCCAACCACCTTGCTGGCCAGTTCCGCAAACGGCGCCAATGCGGTTTGGACGGCGGGATCGATCGCGTTCAGCCACAATAGAGGCGCCACTCCCATCACTAACGCAGCCGCGGCCGCGGGCAGGAGGGCAATGCGCTCGCGGGTGTCCAGGTCAGGAAGTGCCTGGTTGATGGTGTGCGTGATCTTCCCGAAGAAAACTCGCTGATACATCCAGAGCAGGTAACCGGCACTCCAGATCACGCCGGTCGCACCCAGAATTCCGTAAACGGCGCGGTCCTGAAATGCTCCGCTGAGCACCAGAAATTCGCCGATAAATCCATTCAGCAACGGCAGGCCCACCGATGCCAGTACCATGAACAGAAAGAAAGCGGCATAAACCGGCATCGGGGTCGCCAGCCCGCCGAATTCGGAAATATCGTAGGTGTGACGTCGCTCATACAACGCGCCGGCCAGCATGAAGAGCGCACCGGTCGAGACTCCATGGGCGAGCATCACGAATGTCGCTCCATCCAGCCCGGCCTGGGTAAAACTGAAAATCCCCAAGACTACGAAGCCCAGATGGCTGATCGAAGAATAAGCAATCAGCTTCTTCATGTTGGGCTGGACCAGCGCCACCAGCGCGCCATAAATAATGCCGATGAGCGCCAGAATCATTACCCACCAGGCGTTGGCGCGGGCCTGGTCGGGGAATAATCCCAGGTTAAAGCGCAGCATGCCGTAGGTCCCCATCTTCAGCAGCACGCCGGCCAGCAGAACCGAGCCTGCCGTGGGTGCCTCCACGTGGGCGTCCGGCAACCAGGTGTGGAAGGGGAAGAGCGGGACTTTGACCGCGAATGCAATGAAGAAGCCCAGGAAAAGCCACTGCGCCGCGCTGGTGAACCCGGCAACCTGTCCGCTGCGGATGGCGTTCTGGATAGTCACAAAGTCGAAGGTCCCAACCTTGGCGTAGAGCCACAGGATCGCCGCCAGCATGAATACCGAGGCGATCATGGTGTACAAGAAGAATTTCACCGCCGCGTAAATTTTGCGCCCGTGCCCGTACATTCCGATCAGCAATGCCATCGGAATCAGGGTCGCTTCCCAGAAGAAGTAAAACAGGAACAGGTCCAGAGAAACGAAGACGCCGATCAGCGCCGTTTCCAGCACCAGCATGATGATAAAGAATTCCTTCACCCGCTCGTTAATGGATTTCCATGAGATCAGCACGCACAACGGAGTCAGAAAGGTAGTCAGCACCACCAGCCACATGGAAATTCCATCCACGCCCATGTGGTAATGAATGTTGGGGGTGGGAATCCAGGCGCGGTCGAGTTCATACTGGAATCCAGCGCTGGGCCCGGTGAAAATGCACCGGCAGGTGCAGCGACAGAACAAAAGTCAGCAGCGTTACCACCAGGGAGAAGACGCGGATGTCGCGATGACGCCGCGGCAGCAGCAGCAGCAGGAGCGCGCCCGCCAGCGGGATGAACGTCACCAGCGTGAGAATGACCGGACTCCACTTGTCCATCTCGATCGCGTGCAGGTTCATCGGGTCCCCGTCCAGATCATGTACGCAATCACCACTGCGGCGCCGGCCGCCACCCACCCCGCATAAGAGCGCAGGTTGCCGGACTGCATGTGCCGTACCGAATCAGAGACTTCGCGCGCGCCGTGGGCGCTGTTATCAATCCCGGCATCGATGATGTCCTGGTCAATTCCGTGCCAAAGAATCAGCGCGGAGCCTGCAATGAGCGGCTTCACGAACAGGGTCGCGTAGAGTTCGTCGATGTAATACTTGTGGAGTACCGCCTGATAAAGGCCCCCCAGCCGAACCGCAATCTGCTGCGGCAACTGCGGGTTGCGGTAATAGAGCAACCAGGCCAGCAGGAACCCCAGCAATCCCGCGAAAACTGAAATGCCGGTGAAGATCAACTCAGTTGCATGACCACTCTGCGCCTCGGGTGGTTCGGGTTCGTTCTCCGTATTCGCCACCTCGTGCCCTACGGCGCCGAGGCTGGTCGCTTGAAAAACAGGGCTGAGAAATTTCTCAAAACGATTGCTGCCGCCGAGCGCCGCCGGGACCCCAATCCAACCGCCGGTGAAGGATAAGATTGCCAGCACTACCAGGGGCACCACCATGAGCCGAGGACTCTCATGAATCCCGCCGTGCCCATGTCCATGTGGCGCGGGCGCCCCCGCCCGCGTGTCGGCAAGAGCAATATCGTGCGGCGGTTCGTGATGCGAGCTCTCCGCCGTCCCGCGATACTCCCCAAAGAAAGTCATGAACCAAAGCCGGAACATATAAAAGGATGTGAGAAAAGCGGTGAACAGCCCGATAAACCAGTAAACCCAACTGGCCTGATAAGCCCGCCACAAAATCTCGTCCTTACTGAAGAATCCGGCAAACGGAGGAATCCCCGCAATGGCAAAGGTCGCAACGGTCATGCTCCAGAACGTCCAGGGGATTTTCGTGCGCAACCCGCCCATCTGCCGCATGTCCTGCTCGCCACTAACCGCATGAATGACCGACCCAGCCGCCAGGAACAAGAGTCCCTTGAAGAATGCGTGGGTCATCAGATGGAAGATAGCGGCCGAAAAGGCCCCCACCCCGCAGGCGATGAACATGTATCCCAGCTGCGAGATGGTCGAATATGCCAGCACTTTCTTGATATCGGTCTGAGTGATCCCGATGGTGGCCGCAAACAAAGCCGTCAACGTTCCGATAATCGCGACCACGGTCATGGCCATCGGAGCCCGCTCGAAGATCACATGCGAGCGCGAAACCATGTACACGCCAGCGGTGACCATGGTCGCAGCGTGAATCAGCGCGGAAACCGGGGTCGGGCCCTCCATCGCATCCGGCAACCAGACGTAGAGCGGAATCTGCGCCGACTTGCCCGCGGCGCCGACCATGAGCAGCAGGCCGACCGCGGTCAGCAGTCCCGCCCCTCCGGTCTCGACGCCCAGGGGCATGACGCCCTGGAAAACCTGGTCAAAGTTGAGCGTGCCGAAATGCTTGATCAGAAGAAACAACGCGATCAGGAATCCGAAGTCGCCGATGCGATTGACGATGAACGCCTTCTTGCCCGCTGCCGCCGCCGAATCCTTGGTGAACCAGAACCCGATCAGAAGATACGAAGCCAGGCCCACGCCTTCCCACCCGATAAACATCAGCAGGTAATTGCTGGCCAGGACCAGGGTCAGCATGAAAAACATGAACAGGTTCAGATAGGCAAAGAAGCGGTAGAACCCGCCTTCCTCCCACATGTACCCAACGGAATAAATATGAATAAGGAAGCCGACGCCGGTGACCACCAGCAGCATCACCAGCGAAAGCTGGTCGAGATAAAAGGAGAAGTCCACCTGAAACTTTCCCGCCCGGATCCAGGTAGCCAGATACTCGATATGCGGTGTGGTCAACGAAGAGAAGCGCCAAGCGACCAGCAGCACCATGGCAAACGCCGCGCCGCTGGAAAGCAGCGCCACGGCAGCCACGGCCGGCCGGGAAAACTTCTTGCCCAGCAGACCATTGACGGCGGCGCCCAGAAGCGGCAGCACCGGAATCAGCCACAGATGCAGGTCAGGCGTCATAGTTTGAGCAGGTCCACCCGGTCAACGTTCAAGGTTTCACGAGTGCGGTACACCGCGATAATAATGGCCAGTCCGACTGCTGACTCGGCCGCAGCTACCACCATCACGAAGAAGACGAATATCTGGCCACTGAGCGCATGCCACTGCGCGGCGAAGGCGACGAATGACAGGTTGACGCCGTTCAGCATCAGTTCGATCGACATGAAGATGCTGATGATATTGCGCTTGATCAGAAAGCCGGTTACGCCGCAGGCAAACAAAATGCCGCTCAGCACCAGGTAGTACGAAATCGGCACCATCAGCGCTCCTTCTTTCCCGGGTCCGAGTCGGGATGGCTGGCCAGGACCACGGCACCCATGATGGCGATCAATACCAGAATCGAAGTGACTTCAAAGGGCAGCAGGAAATTGTGAAACAGCAGCCAGCCGATGGTGCGCGGCGCGCCCGGCAGCGCCCCGGCCGATACGGTCTGGCTGCCCGTGCGCTCGATCAGCACCCAGCCCACCAGTACGCTTCCCGCCAGCATTCCTGGAATTCCGACAAGCGCCGCCACCCGGCTTCCCCTGGTGTGCTCTTCTTCTCCCGCATTTAAGAGCATGATGACGAAGACAAACAACACCATGATGGCCCCGGCGTACACGATCACCTGCACCGCGGCCACGAATTCCGCGCCCAGCAGCAGGTACTCCACTGCCAGCGATCCCATCACTACCACCAGCGAAAGCGCATTGTTGATGGGATGCCGCTGTACCAGCAGGTTCACCGCGCCCGCCACGCAGAGCGCTCCGAAGGCCAAAAATATGATCAGATGAGTCATTAAACTGGGACCAGAAACTGGAAACTAGAAACTGAGAATCAAGCCCGTAACGCCACTACCAAAGCCGTGATCACCAAATTCGCAATCGCCAGCGGCAACAGGAACTTCCATCCAAAGGCCATGAGCTGGTCATAACGAAACCGGGGCAGCGTCCCCCGCACCCATATATATACAAAGAGAAAGCCAAATATCCTTAGCGCAAACCAGAACACGGGCAGAAGCGCCCGCATCAGCGGCGGCCCGAAGACCGGCCCATGCCAGCCGCCCAGGAAAAGCAGCGACGCCACCGCCGCGACCGTAATCATGTTGGCGTACTCCGCCATGAAAAACATGGCAAACTTCATGGCACTGTACTCGGTGTGATAACCGGCCACCAGTTCGGTTTCCGCTTCCGGCAGGTCGAAGGGGATGCGATTGGTCTCCGCATAAGCCGACATCAGATAAATAAAGAAGGCGATGAACTGCCCGCCGTAAAAAATGTTCCAGCGCGGAATAAATCCCCAGAAGACGCCGCTCTGGGCGTCCACGATGTCGCGCAGGCTGAAGCTGCCGGTCAGCATCAGCACGCCCACCAGCGAGAGTCCCAATGATATTTCGTAGCTGATCATCTGCGCGCTGGCCCGCAGCCCGCCCAGCAGGGAATACTTGCTGTTGGATGACCAGCCCGCCAGCGCGACGCCATACACTCCCAGGGACGTAACGCCCAGAATGATCAGCAAGCCGATATTGACATCTGTAATCTGCAACGGAATGACCAGGTGCCCCAGCGTGATCGAATTGCCGATCGGAATTACGGCAATCGAACTCAGGGCAAAGACCACGGCAATCATCGGCGCCGCGATGTACAACGGCTTGTAAACATGCGGCGGCGTCAGATCTTCCTTGAACAAAAACTTCACGCCGTCGGCCAGGGGTTGCAGCAAGCCAAACGGACCCACCCGGGTTGGTCCCCAGCGGTTCTGCATGTGGCCCACGACCTTGCGTTCCAGCCACACGGTATAAGCCACCGCCGTGAGCAGCACGACGAGTGCCAGCACAGTCTTGATGACAGAAACGACGATGAAGGTTGGGAGATTCAATGTCCTGTTTCCAAGTAGCGCCGGCGTCCGGCCGGCTGTCGCGAGGGCGTTTTGCCCTCGCCACTGTAAAGGTGAAGAAAGAGTCTCTCAGTCCGCCGCAACTTCAGATTCCGCGGGCTGCCGGTTCCGGTTTTCCATTACCGAATTCAGGGTCCGGGAATAGCGCCCCAGGGTCCCCGAACTGAACAGGTTGTCATTCGCGGGAGTAATCAGCTTCGGATCCTGGTTGGCCCCGCTCGCGATCCCGACCAGGGTGGTGTGCTGATCGTTTCCCGCCACCAGATTCATCCGCGAAACTTCATAACCCGGTACCAGCCGCTGAATTTCATCCAGGATCGCGGTCGGATCAAAGGGACTCATTTTCGGTTCCAGCCCATGCGCTTCCAGCCAAACCGCATGCCGGTCAGCCTCTCCCGATTGCGCTCCACGCGACTGACCCATGTCCGCCGCTGCGCCGCGCCCGAAGGGCACCAGCTTGTGGACATCCGCGCCCATGGCATCGGCGATGCGCACAATCATCTCAAAGTCAGATTTGCTGCCGCTGACTTCTCCCGCCTTCTTCACCAGTTGCAGGTCGCCGCAGGTGTTGGTGAAGGTCCCTGATTTTTCATAGGCGTTGGCCGCCGGCAAAACTACGTCGGCCAGAGCGGCGGTTTCGGTCAGGAACATGTCCTGCACCACCACGAAAGTCTGCGCGAAGACAAAGGGATCGATGGCGAAGCGTCCCACCGGATTCGCGCCCACGACATACAGCGCCTTTAATTTTCCAGCGCGGGCGCTCTCCACCATCTCCGGCAGGGGCAAACCCGGCGCTTGCGGAACTCCACCCCACTCCTCGTGGAATTTGCCGGCCTCGGTGATGGGATGGTAGCCGGGAAGCAAGTCGGGATACAGACCCATGTCGGCGGCCCCGCGCGAGTTGGCATAATCAGCCAGGCAAAGAAACTTCGCGCCGGCGATGCCGGAGCCGAACTTCACCAGGGACGCAATATCGCTTCGGCGAATCTCCGCCCCGAAGATAATCACCAGATTCTCTTCGCCGCGCAACTGGTCGCGGAAAGCAGTCGGTGTTGTGGCGGGCGACTCGCCCGCGAAGTTCGCCACCGGACCCAGCCCTTCGGCCACGGCATCATCCCCGCCCAAAAATGCCGCGAACTTGTCCTCGGCGCCCACGGGAATCTGCAAAAATGCAGTCGCCTGGCGCCCGAGTTTGATATCCGCCGAATTCACCAGATAGAACTTCGCGCGATGCAGACGAACGTTGTTCCGAATCTGCCAGGCCAGCAGCGGATGTTGTTCGGTGGGATCGTTGCCGATCAGCAGGATCGCGGGCGCATTGTATATGTCGCGCATGCTGGCCGTGGACCCAGGCTTGTCCTTAAGCGCCGCAGCCAGAGCAGGGAAGTCGGCAGTGCGGTGATGGTCAATATTGTTGGTCTGCAGCACTACCCGCGCGAACTTCTGCAGAAGATAGTTTTCTTCGTTGGTGGTGCGGTTCGAGCCCACGACTCCGATCGCCTGCCCGCCCTGCTGATCGCGCGCCTCCTTGAAGCGCTTCCCGATCAGCTCGAACGCCTCTTCCCACGTGGACGGCGCCAGTTGCCCATCCTTGCGAATGAGCGGCTGGGTCAGGCGGTCTTCGCGGTTGGCGAAATCGAAGGCATAGCGGCCCTTGATGCAAAGAAAATCGCCGTTAATGCCGCTCTTGTCGCGATTATCTCCGCGCACGATCTCCATGCCGGTCTCGGAGCGGCGCACGCCCAGCGTGGTCTTGCATCCATCCGCACAATGGGTGCACGTCGTGCCGATGTGGTTCATCTCCCAGGGACGAGTCTTATAACGATAAGCTCCCGAAGTGAGCGCGCCGACCGGGCAGATGTCGATACACATGCCGCATTCTTCGCACTCCAGGTGGTCTTCTTTATTCGGCGCGATGATCGAGCCCACGCCGCGGTTCTGCACTCCCAGCGCCCAGACATCCATGCCCTCGCCGCATACCCGCACGCAGCGATAACAGAGAATGCAGCGCGGCCGGTCGAAGTACACCACCGGAGACCACTGCTGCTCTTCCTTGTGGTTTTTGGGCTCCATGTACTTCGATTCCGCTGCGCCGTAGGAAAATGTCATGTCCTGCAGTTCGCATTCGCCCCCGGCATCGCACACCGGACAATCCAGCGGATGATTGCCCAGCAGCAATTCCACCATGCCCTTGCGGGCCTGATGGACTTCGTCGCTGTCGGTGGTGACGATCATGCCCTCGCCGATCACCGTCGTGCAGGCGGTCTGCAGCTTGGGCATCTTCTCGACTTTCACCAGGCACATGCGGCAGGCGCCCTGCAGAGAAAGATTCGGGTAGTAGCAAAACGAAGGTACCTCGATGCCCACCGTCTTGCAGGCTTCAATCAGCAAAGTTCCGGCGGGAGCCGTGACTTTCTTGCCGTCCACCGTGATGTTTACGTCTGCCATAAATTCTTGCGCTTCGCGTAGCGCCGGCGTCCCGCCGGCTGTCCGGAGGGCGTCTCGCCATCCGCTTTTACAATCTGAAAATACTTTAAGTTCCGCCAAACCCAGGCGGGCTCTGCCCGCCCATCGGGCCGGCAGGATGCCGGCGCTATGCTAAAACCGGCTCCGCCGCCTTTTCAAACGGACACGGCTTGCCGTCCAGATGGTCCTCAAACTCCTGCCGGAACTTCTTGATGAACGCCATGGTCGGCATGGCGGCAGCATCGCCCAGCGGGCAAAATGTCCGGCCCAGCATGTTTTCCGAAAGGTAATACATGTTGTCGATGTCTTTTTTGACCCCGCCGCCGGAGTGAAAGCGAATCAGCGTCTTTTTCAGCCAATCCGTGCCTTCACGACACGGAATACACCAGCCGCAGCTTTCGTGCTGGTAAAACTTCATCGTACGCAAGGCAAACTTGACGATGCAGGTGGTGTCATCGAGGATGACCACTCCACCGGAACCCAGCATGGAACCAGCTTTGGCCACGCTGTCAAAATCCATCGCAATATCGATCTCGTCCGACTTCAATACCGGCGTGCTCGATCCGCCCGGAACCACCGCCTTGAGGGCGCGCCCGTTGGGAATTCCGCCGCCCACCTCGAAGATCATCCTTCTGAGGTTGTATCCCATGGGCAGTTCGTAAACTCCGGGCCGTTTGACGTGTCCGCTGAGACAGAACAACCGCGTCCCGCCATTTTTTGGCGGGCCGAGCTTGGCATACCACTCCGCCCCGCCCAGAATAATGTGGGGCACACTGGCCAGGGTCTCAGCATTGTTAATTACCGTCGGCCCGCCCCACAACCCGACCACCGCAGGGAAAGGAGGTTTGATGCGAGGGATGCCACGCTTGCCTTCGAGCGATTCCATGAGCGCCGATTCTTCTCCCACTTCGTACGCGCCCGCTCCTCCGTGCCAGTAAATGTCGAAGTCCTGCCCGCTGCCAAAGATGTTCTTGCCCAGAAACCCGCGCGAGTAAGCGTCGGCAATCGCCTTCTGCACAATCTCGAGAAGATAGCGGTATTCGCCGCGGACGTAGATGTAGCCGGTCTTCGAGCCCACTGCCAGCCCCGCGATCATCACGCCTTCAATTACCGCATGCGGGTCGTGCTCAAAAATCAGGCGGTCTTTGCAGGTGCCGGGTTCGCTCTCGTCCCCGTTGCACAAAATGTATTTCGGCTTCGACGCCTGTTTGGGTACGAACGACCACTTCAGGCCGGTACTGAAGCCTGCGCCGCCGCGTCCGCGCAAGCCGGAGTTCTTGACCTCATTGACGATGCCGTCTGCTCCCATGCCCAAGGCCTTCTGTACCGCCTTGTAGCCGTCAAGCTCGAGGTAGCGATCAATATTGGTCGCGCCGAGGCCAAAGCGCCGGGAGACGACTTTTACTTCATCGGGATGGGAGACCAGATCAGCCATGATTCGATTTCAGATTAACGATTTTAGATTGCAGATTTGTGAGTGCTTTTGCTTTTCAATCTGAAATCTGAAATCCTCAATCTAGAATCCCTAGGCGGCTCCCTTCTTCGCATACGCCTCCAGCACCCTATCCATCTTCTCCGCCGTCAGGTTCTCATGAAAATCGTAGTTCACCTGCGCTGCCGGGGCCCAGCTGCAGCCGCCGATGCACTCTACTTCCTCCAGGGAGAACAAACCGTCGGGCGTGGTTCCCTTGTGCCCGATGCCAAGTTTTTTCTCGCAGTGTTCGAGCAGTTCCTCGCCGCCGCGCAGCATGCAGGCAATGTTGGTGCAGACCTGCACGTTGTATTTGCCTCGCGGCCTGGCAGTCAGCATGGAATAGTAGCTGATCACGTTGCGCACTTCGAGAGATGTCAGATCCAGCCGCTGTGCCAGTTCATCGATTACTTCGTCCGACAGATAGCCTGTTTCATCCTGGGCGTAAAGGAGAGTCGGCACCAGCACCGACCGCTTGGTCGGATAATGGGTCAGCATCTCCGCGAAGCGTTTCTCGAATTGGTCAGAAAATCTCATTTGCTTTTGCTCAGTGTCCTCGGTGGTCAATCGTTTTGATTGACCACAGAGGACACGGAGGACACTGAGTCCCTACCGGTCAATCTCGCCCAACACGATATCAATGGAACCGATCGCCGCCACCACATCCGCCAGCAGTCGGCCTTCGCACATGGTGGGCAGTGTCTGCAAATTGGCCAGGCACGCCGACCGCATGTGAACCCGATAGGGTTTGGCGGTCCCGTCGCTGACTACGTAGTAGCCCATTTCCCCGCGCGGCGACTCGACCGCTTGATAGACCTCACCGGCAGGCACCGCAAAACCTTCCGTAATAATCTTAAAGTGATAGATGAGCGCTTCCATCTGCGTTTTCATCATTTCCCGGTCGGGCAGAATCACCTTCGGCGCCACCGCCTTGATCGGACCATCCGGCATACCGTCCAGCGCCTGCTGCACCATCGCAATCGATTCCCGCATCTCCGCCACCCGGCAGGCGTAGCGGGCAAATACGTCGCCATCCTGCAATACCGGGACCTTAAACTTGAAATTCTCGTAGCCGGAATACGGCATGTCGCGCCGCAAATCAAAATCAACTCCGCTGCCGCGCAGGGTCGGCCCGCTGGCTCCCAAAGCAATCGCATCCTCGGCGGTGATTCTCGCCACGCCCTTGGTGCGCATCCCCCAGATGGGATTTCCGGTCAGCAGATTTTCGTATTCATCCACCTTGGCGGGGAAGCGCGTGGCAAAGGCCTGCACACGCTCGAAAAATCCCAGCGGAGGTTCGAGCGCCAGCCCGCCAATGCGGAAATATGACGTCATCATGCGCTGCCCGCTGACCATCTCGAAGAGGCGCAGAATGTCTTCGCGCTCGCGAAAGCAATAAAGAAAGACGGTCATGGCGCCGATATCGAGCGCGTGTGTCCCCAGCCAGACCAGATGCGAGTTGATGCGGGTCAGCTCATTCAACATCACCCGCATCCATTGCGCCTTGGGTGGAATCTCCAGTCCCAGCAGTTTTTCCACCGCCAGCACGTAACAGAGATTGTTGGTCAGGGGGCAAAGATAATCGATGCGGTCGGTCAGGGGCACCACTTGCTGGTAAAACTTGGCCTCGCAGGTCTTTTCGATCCCGGTGTGCAGATACCCGATGTCGGGCATGATGCGCACAATATTCTCGCCATCGATTTCGAGCAGCAGCCGCAGCACGCCGTGCGTGGACGGGTGATGCGGGCCCATGTTCAGGATCATGGTGCGGTCCTGACCGGGTTCGAGCGCGGGCGCTGGGGAGAGATGAGCCATGGCGGGTCTAGCGGTAGCCCTCCACCGGGTAGTCCTTGCGCAGCGGATGTCCTTCCCAGTCTTCCGGCATCAGCAGCCGCCGGAGGTAGGGATGGCCCGCAAAGCGCACTCCGAACAGGTCGAAGACTTCGCGTTCGAAATAGTTGGCGGCAGGCCAGACTGCCGTGACCGAATCGAGGGCGGGGCTGCTGCCCTCCAGTCGCACCTTCAAACGCACCCGCTCCTTCTTCGAAATCGACAAAAGGTGGTAGATGACCTCGAAGCGCGGCTCCGAAGGAAACCAGTCCACACACGTGACGTCGGCGAGATAGTTGAAGGGACAATCCGCGTCGCGGCGCAGCAGGTCGCACACATCCCGGATCGACGACCGCTCCACGTAAATGGTCATCTCATCGCGATCGAACTTGGCGCCCTCGACCGCGGCGGGATTCCAGGCCAAAAGCTTGGCGATGGCGGGATGGTGTTTCAGTTGCTCGAGATCGGTGATGGCGGGAGCCAACGGCATCAGACTTCACCTCGCCGGGCAGAAGGCTTGCCCCAGTCCAGCGCGCCCTTTTTCCATACATAGAAGAAGCCCACCAGCATGATCCCGATATAGACCAGCATCTCCCAGAAACCAAACATCTTAAGATCCCGCAGGATCACTGCCCAGGGATAAAGAAAGACCGCCTCAATGTCGAAAAGGATGAACAGCATTCCTACCAGGTAGAATTTGACCGAGAAGCGTTCCCGCGCGTCCCCGATCGGAGGCATGCCACACTCGTAGGGCGACATCTTGGCCCGGGTGGGCCGCCGATACCCGATCAACCAGGAAAGCAGGACGATTGTACCCGCGAGGGCTCCCGCAACCAGGAAGTGAATCAGTAATGGCAGGTAGCGGGCGAAGTAATTGTCGGGCATAGGGGAGCTATATATAATTCGCGCCAAGCCTTACGTAAACATTCTAGATTAGATTTCGTTATTGGTGGTGTCAAGCCACCGGCTGCCTTTGTTGCAGCTTTGTTAAAACTTTTTAATTGATCGACACGATCTCTTTCGCCACGGTGTACAAAAGAACATGATCTTTGGCTTCAACACTGACATCAAGCAAGGCGACACGGTCTATCACGTGCAAAGCGAGGCCCGTGAAAGCGAGCTTTTGCTGCAAACCCAGGTTTTTGTCCGCGGACGCTGTATCGGCAAGCGTGCGACTCCGTACGGAGACAAGCTGGCGAGCGGCTTCACCGACCAGCAAAAAGAGCACGGCCTGCGCGACCAGCATCGCCTTGTCCTCGACGCCATCCGCGATGGCCGCCTTGACGACATCCTGGACAAGCGGGAAACTCCGGAAACCCTGGCCGCGGTCAAAGAGCTGGACGTGCAGTGGCTGAACGCGAATTCCGTCCACGCCGACCGTAATTTGACCATGCGGCTGCGAGTGACCGAGAGCGGCTCCGGCGTCCCCGGGGCGCGCCTCACCGTCCGCTTCGCCCGTCCCGATGCTGCGCCCTTCTATGCCCAGATGGTCACCGACCCCGCCGGCGATACAGAGATGAAGATCGAAGTGGATGAATTCTCTCTGCCGGATTCCTCCGTGCTGGTGCAAGCCAGCTTCTCCGGGCGCACCGCCACCCGCAAGTTCCAGCTGAGAAAAGTAGAAGCGTAGCCGCGTGGGGACAGCCGCCCTCGGCTGTCCAGCGGAGCGAAGCTCCGCCAGG
This sequence comes from Terriglobia bacterium, assembly GCA_963757835.1. Taxonomy (GTDB): domain Bacteria; phylum Acidobacteriota; class Terriglobia; order Terriglobales; family Acidobacteriaceae; genus JAIQFF01. The sequence goes on from CAVWSP010000009.1 coordinate 76,400, forward strand.
TTCTTACTTCCAGCAAAGCAACTGTCGAGCTGCGCTCGACCGGACAGCCGAGGGCGGCTGTCCCCACGTGATCCCGGTTGCTGCTTGTCCCGATAATTGCGAAAATCGTTCCAATGAAGATCACCATCAACGGGCAAGAGCAAAGCTTCCTTCCAATCACGCTGGCGGGACTGGTCGAACAGCTCGGCATGAAGCAGGATCGGGTGGCGATAGAGCTGAACCGCAACATCGTCCCCAGAACAGAATGGGCCCAAACCAATCTGGCGGAAGGCGACCGCCTCGAAATCGTCCACTTTGTTGGCGGCGGACTTTTGTAGCTCGGACTCTTGTAGCGCCGGCGTCCCTTCGACTTCGCTCAGGACAGGCCCGCCGGCTGTCCTGAGGGCGTCTCGCCCTCAGAGCGGGGAACTCGTCTAGTACACCTCTGGGGCAAATCTTCCGTTGACAGCTGCCGCATCACGCCTAGAATGTGTCAAACATTTTATATCTTGAATGTTTGAAACAATTTCTGGAAACATCGTGCAGAGTCGCTTCACATCTCGCGAAGTGATGTCGCTGACCGGCATCACCCTCCGGCAACTGCAATGGTGGGACGAACGCCGCATCGTGGTTCCTGCCCGCGAAGGACATCGCCGCCTGTACTCGACCGAAGACCTGGCTGAAGTGGCGGTCATCTGTGAGTTGCGCGGCCGCGGCTTTTCCCTGCAGCGGGTACGCAAGGTAATGCGCTTTCTGCAGCGCGAGTTCAGCAAGCGTCTGTCCGAAACCGTCACCGGTTCGTCTGACTACCATCTCCTCACCGACGGCCGCACGCTTTATCTCGAAACCTCGGCCCGGCAGATCGTGGACATCCTGAAGAATTCCCGCCAGCCCATGCTGGCGATTTGTCTCAGCGACACAGTGCGCCAGGTGCGCGCCGACATCCGCCATGCGGAAAAAAAAGCTAGTGCCAGCGCGTCGCGGCCGGCCCATAGAAAAGCGTCATAAGCAGGGAAGTTTGGCTCCAAAAAGTTTGGCTCCGGGGGAGGCGAGATGGTTGGAGAACTGAACGTCCTGAACGAGTGGATTCCCGAGCAGATGCACCCCGGCACGATCTTCGTGCTGGAGAATGCCGGCCACGTGGGCGAGAAGGAAGATCCCTACTGGGCGGTGCTTGCCTGTCCCGACTGCGGCACCCTGGGCCTCATCACGCGCAAACAACTCGCCGGCCTGCTGCCCGTCATCTGCGGCTCCGACCAGTGCTCGGTGCAATTTTTCATCAACGACAGCGACATCGTGATCCGCAAGCCCTGCTGAACCATGCCGTCCGCTGAGAATCGGGAAGTTCAAACTGGAAACTGAATGATACTGTCCGCTATCGTTCGCGGCAATTTCGGGCGGAATGTCAGGCTGACCAAATAATCTTCAGGCGGCTGAACCATCTCCCACGGCTGATTTCCAGTTACGGGTCGTCGTGCCCACTCTCTCCAAACGCCGTTCCTTCGACTTCACAGTTTCGGCGGGCACCCCGCTCCGAGGGCGGGACGCCCTCGGGACAGCCGGCGAGACGCCGGCGCTACACGTTCTACATCGGTTTGCTGCGTACCCGGTCGAGCGCCACCGGAATCTGCTCCACGATCTCGATTCCGAAGCCTTCCAGACCGGCAACCTTGCGGGGATGATTGGTCAACAGCCGTATGTGCCGCAGGTTCAGGTCCGATAAAATCTGTGCTCCGATTCCCACTTCGCGCTGTGTCTTGCGCTCGCTCTCGGGCAGCGCCGGCAAACGCTTGTCGCGATGAAACGTGAGCGCCGTCCGCTCCGCCAGTTTCTCGACCGAAAAGCCTTTGGAAGTCTGGTGCAAATAGATCAGCGCGCCCCGGCCTTCGCGGGCGATCCTTTGCATCGAGCCCTCGATGGTGGCGTGACAGTCGCATCCGGTGGAGCCGAAGACATCGCCCATCAGGCAGTGGGAGTGCATGCGCACCAGCACCGGTTCGTCGCCGCTCTCAATGTCGCCGCGCACCAGGGCCATGTGCGACTCGCCGCCATCCACTTCGCTTTCATAAGCGATCAGGCGGAACTCGCCGTAGTGGGTATCAATCAAGGCTTCGCCCACGCGCTGCACATGACGCTCGTGCTGCATGCGGTAGCGGATGAGTTCCGCCACGGTCAGCATCTTCAGGCTGTGGGTTTCGCAGAACTCGACCAGATCAGGCACCCGCGCCATGGTGCCATCGTCGCGCATGATCTCGCAGATGATGCCGGCGGGCACCATCCCCGCCATCCGTGCCAGGTCCACCGCAGCTTCTGTCTGTCCGGCGCGGAGCAGCACTCCACCCTTGCGCGCGCGCAGAGGAAAAACATGCCCGGGCCGGGCCAGGTCGGCGGGCCGGGTGGCAGGGTCGATCGCAACTTTGATGGTACGGGCCCGGTCGTAGGCCGAGATTCCGGTGGTCACGCCCTCGCGGGCATCAATGGCTTCGCAAAAGGCCGTGCCGTAGTTCGAAGTGTTCTCTACCGTCATCGGACCGATGCGCAGGTGGTCCAGGCGTTCCTCGGTCATAGCCAGGCAGACCAGTCCCCGCCCGTATTTGGCCATGAAGTTGATCGCTTCTGGCGTGACCTTCTCCGCCGCCAGCGTGAGGTCGCCTTCGTTTTCACGGTCCTCGTCGTCCACTACCACCACCATCCGCCCGGCGCGGATTTCCTCGATTGCGGTGGGAACGTCAGTAAACGGGGATGTCGAAGTCATAGAAGCCGATTTTAGCAAATGTAGACGTAGGGGCAGATGTCCTCATCTGCCCTGCGGAGCGCAGCTCCGCTCGTTGCCTCGCGCAAAGAATGTCGAGCTGCGCTCGACCGGACAGATGAGGACATCTGTCCCTACGTGATTCGTGGTGCTCTCAAGTCTCCACAGATAAGGAATGCCGTTCACCGAACCAGCACGTCTTCCGCCCCCCGAAAGAGCCCACGCAGCGCACGCCACACCCAACGCGCCAGAATGACGATAATCACCAGGAGGACGCCCACAATCCCCGCCGCCCAATAGGGGTGGCGGGTGGCAAACCAGGTCAGGAAGATGGCCAGGCCGTCCTCGCTAAGACTCAACGCCGCATTGGATAGAGGTTCCGGGGAGGCCGTGACGGCAGCCCGGGCCGCGGTCTTTCCCCCATGGGCGGCAAACGCGATCAGGCCGCCGGCCGCGGTCACTGCCATCTGCTCCCAGGGCGATAGCGCCTCGGTAGCGCGATAGGCCAGTAATGCGGCGATCGGGACCCGTATGAAGGTGTGTAACGTATTCCAGAGCAGGTCGAAGACGGGAATCTTGTCGGCGAAAAACTCGATGGCAAACAGCGCGCCGCTGATTCCTATCACCCACCAGCTCGCCAGCATGGCCAAGGCCGGCGGCAGGGCCAGGAGTCCCGCGCGAGCCAGCAGCCCCAGCGTGGCCACCGTGGCGTACACATTGAGCCCGGCAGCAAAGCTGGTGGCAACTACCGCCGCCACCATCTGATCTCCGGAAAACTTCATCACGAGGTTAGGATAATCCGCCGCACCAGCATTAATCCCGCAAAATAAAAAGGCCGCCAGTCAGGCGGCCTCAGTGTCGAACACCAAACCGATTAGAGCGTGGATTCGATTTCGAATCCCCAGGCTTCCAGAAGGGGCTCTGGGATGTACTTGGAATTCTTGTTGCGCCGCGCCCACTCCCGCAGCCGGGTGGAGCGCAAGTACTGGTCTGGCGAGAGCTTATACTCGCGCACGACCTGCTCGAATTCGGTGATGGTGGGGGTAATGGGCCCGATCGGCTCGGGCTTGCCCCAGTTGGGATTGCCGCGTCGCTTCGCCATGAAGACTGTGCCTCGTACCTGGGAGTATGACAACTAACCTATGAAAACTTAGATTCAAGTTACGGCGTTCAAGATTCACGCCAAATCGCTCAGCGAAATAACTACGCTGACCAGCTACGGAACCACTGCTATGACTGGAAGCTGTAGATTCTAGGACATTTGACGACAAAAGTCAATGGCAAATATGATCCTGACGCCGGCCGAAATCAAGCTATGTAAAAGAAAATTAATGAATTAACACCCCATTGGGCGTCCTCTTTCGGGATTTCTGGAATCTCCCGCCTGCACTCGCCGAGTATGGTTCGCCACCGTACGCAAGCTAAGTGTCATGAACAAAAGCTTGTTACCTGTTCCAGCCGGTGCCGCAAGAGTGCCAGGCCATGAGCCCGCATTACCGCCGTAACGGGCGCGCGATGACCGATCATTGACGGCTGCCACGGACGAACCTAGAGTGCGATAAGGAGGCAAAAACTGTGAGGGACATCTACGAGGTGCTGCGTAAGAAACAGGCGGAGCAGGCTCAACTGGGCAAGCAGATCGAAGCGTTGCAGACGGCTGCAGAACAGCTCCGCGGCGTGGCTCACCTGCTGGACGACGAGCGCGAGGAGGCCGAAGGAGCCGTTGCCCGGGGCTGACAAAACCGCCAGGTTAGCCCTATTTAGAGGCGTCTTATGAGTTTACAAGCGCTGGTTTTTTGTGCCGACGAAAAAGTCGTGCGGGTGCTGCGCCGGGTGCTGAGTGAACTGGAAATCGGCATGGAGCTTTGTCCCGATGCCGAATCCGCCATTCACAAGCTGACCCGCCGCAGGTTTGAAGCGGTCATTGTGGACTGCGCAGACCCGCGCACTGCCTCGCGCGTGCTGCGCAGCGCCCGCACCGCGCCCTGCAACAAGCGGGCTGTGGCGGTGGCCATCGTAAGCACCCAGGCGGATCTCGGCAGCGAGCGTGACCTGGGGGCCCATTTCGTTTTGCATCAGCCGCTTTCCCCGGAACGCGCCAAAACCAGTTTCCGCGCGGTGCGGGCCTTGATGAAGCGCGAACGGCGGCGCAATGCCCGAATCGAGGTGGAAACTCCCGTCACCATCCAGGTCAACGATGGTACAGGGCAGCTGCGCGCCGTCAGCAGCGACATCGGCGAAGGCGGCATTGCCGTCCAACTGGCCCACCGCCCCAAGAACCTCGGAGCCATGGTGCTGCAGTTTTCCTTGCCCGGGACCACAGACAAGATTGAGTGTGCCGGCGAAGTGGCCTGGGAAAACCCCGGCCGCCAGGTTGGACTCCGCTTCCTGGAGCTGGCGCCCGCGATGCGCGACCAGCTGAACGCATGGCTGGAAAGCCACGCTCCCGAATTTGAGCAGGACGATCCGCCGGCGCCGTGCAAGCTGACCGACCTCAGCCTGGGCGGTTGCTATCTGGACACGGTCTCGCCCTTTCCCCTCGGCACCCGCATCATCCTTTCCATGAAGGTAGCCGGTGTCGGCTTCCGGGCCGAAGGCGTGGTGCTGGTGATGCATTCCGAGCTGGGTATGGGGATTCAGTTCACCCAAACCACGGACTCGCAACGCAACGACCTGGAGAAATTTATCCAGGCCCTGACCAACAGCAATGGCGCCCTGCCGCAACTCCTGGTGGAGCCCGAGGGGTTGGACATGGGCGAACCGGTCATTCCTCCCAAATCAGCGACCGGCGTACACGACCCACTACTGGATCTCTTCCGAAACAGATCAGAGCTCGCGCCCGCAGCCTTCCAGGCGGAACTGCGCAAGCAACGCAGCCCCAAAGCGGCGGCGCAAAAGGCGTCGGTCTAGGCGGTATCCCTTGCTAGTCGAAACATTGGAGTTCTGGATGGATGACCTGTGGACGAATGGGCTTGCCCCCGGCGTCAAGAATGGTGATCTTGTCGGGAAAGTAAGAGGGCCTCACTAGTTGGGTGTTGTCAGAGGAGCAGCCGTTGCACTGTATCAGCAGCTCATCATGGGTACGCCATGTGACAACAGGAATGGCGCAGTTCCAGGTCAATAGCGCCTGGTCCGGCTCAAGTGCGTACTTGGTTTCTGTCCCGCAGGGATAGGGGACCCAAATACGCGGGCGGTCGTCAGGAAGAATCCTGAGGGCTACCTCGGGACTTGAGGCACACGACCAGGAGTATCCATTCTTGTCTGACGAATGCGCCTTCTCGCGGTAAAACAGTGGAACCACGGCGCGATAACGTCCGTCGGGTGACACTGCCTCCTGCCCGCCGATTTGCTCCCACTTGGAAGGATTCTTCTCGTGCCGTCCCTGCCGGAGATATGACCAGTGTCCGTAGATGCCGGAGGCGAGGATGAGGGCAAAATAGAGGACACCGGAGCACATCGAGAACAATAACAATCGCTGACGGTCGTAGGGCACCTCCCAGGGTGGTGCGGCGGGATTGTGCACGGGAGCCATGAACAAGTCCGTCTCGCCCGCCTCAGAATGCTGCGGCAGGTCGCGCCATTCTCCACGGGTATGGAGATAGGTAACCGCCTCAAGCACAGCGTTCGACATCTCGCTTTCAAACTGCTCGATGCGGCCGCACAGGTAGTTGCGGCACCAGCCAGCGGGAATTCCTACGAGCAGCCCGGCTGCGGTCGTCACCATGGCCTCGGCCATGCTTGACGCCACCATTGCCATCCAGGAGGCCCTCGCCATGGAGACTCCTCTGAACGCGTGCATGATACCGAACACCGCGCCAAGCAGGCCGATGAGAGGCGCTGAGGATGCGATTGTGGCCAGAGTGCCAATGCCGAGTTTCAAATGAGCAGAGAGCATCTTCTGAGGGCGCTGGAAAGCTCGTACTGCGGCGTTGATCGCTTCAGTTTTGGTGAATGGTTGCGGCGCTGAAGCGAAGGCCAGCAGACCGGCAGCGACTACGGTCGCCACGTGGCTTCGTCTGTTTCGAGCCACGACTGCCATTACGTCATCGAAATTGCCATCGCCCAAGGCGGTGGCCTCACGGACGAAGGCGCGGGATTGCCGGCTTCCCATGTGGTAGTGGTAGAACCGGTCGCAGACTATGCCCACGGTATTGACCAGCATGAGCGCGAGCAGGATGATGTCGGCGTGGCCGAGCCAGTCCATTGCGGACCATAAATCTCCAATGCTCCACGCGCCCGCGCCTGTTAGCCACACGTTGAGGTAGGCGTCGAGCATCTGGGTAACGCGCATTGCTGTTGCTTTACATAAGGAACAGACACCGGGTTGATCGCTTTCGTTCCTCCCGCTAATCCTGTGCTTAGTGCGCTACTCCAGATCGCGAAATCGTTCCTCGTTGTAATATAAATAGTTGCGCCAGAGCCTCCCTCTTCAATCTATGCCCAAGGAAGAAAAGAGCACCGACATTCGTGAAGGCCGGGACGAGGGCCGTTACGATGCGCAGCGCATCGAGGCCAAATGGTTCGAGCGCTGGCAGCAGGACTCGTCCCAGTACGCTGCCGAACCTCACTCCACCCGGCAGAAATACTACGTGCTCGAAATGCTGCCTTATCCCTCCGGCGCGTTGCACATGGGACACGTGCGCAACTACGCCATCGGCGACGCTCTCGCCCGCTACATGTGGATGAATGGTTACAACGTGCTCCATCCCATGGGCTGGGATTCCTTCGGCCTTCCGGCCGAGAACGCGGCCATCCAGAACCACACGCCCCCCCGCGAGTGGACACTGCGCAACATTGCCGCCATGAAGGCGCAGATGAAGCGCCTGGGCTTCGCTTACGACTGGTCGCGCGAAGTCACAACCTGCCTGCCCGATTACTACAGGTGGAACCAGTGGTTCTTTATCAAGCTGTTCGAGAAAGGCCTGGCCTATCGCAAGAAGAGCCGGGTCAACTGGTGTCCGAAATGCTGCACCGTGCTGGCCAACGAGCAGGTCGTGAACGGACGCTGCTGGCGCCATGAAGACACGATGGTCGAACAGCGCGACCTCGAACAATGGTTCCTGCGCATCACCAATTACTCCGAGGAGTTGCTGCGCGACCTCGACCGGCTGCCGGGCTGGCCGGAAAAAGTCCGCACCATGCAGCGCAACTGGATTGGCCGCAGTGAAGGCACGCTGGTCGATTTCAAACTCGAGGGCGCGACCGATCCCACCACTTCAACCATCACGGTCTTCACCACCCGCGTGGACACAATTTTCGGTGCAACTTCATTGCAGCTCGCGCCCCAGCATCCCCTGGTCGAGCGCCTGGCCAGACACAACGACCTGCTGCGCGGGGAAGTGGACGAGCTCATCGCGGAGCAGCGCAAGGCCCGGGAAGTGGGCGACATCGGCGAGATCGAGAAACACGGGGTCAACACCGGCCGCTACGCCGTCAATCCCTACAACGGCGAAAAGGTGCCGATCTGGGTGGCGAACTACATCCTGATGGATTACGGCACGGGCGCCATCATGAGCGTGCCCGCCCATGACGAGCGCGATTTCGAATTCGCCAAAAAATACAAACTTGAGATTCGTCTGGTCATTCTTCCGGCTGGGGATCCCGAGGAAACTGCGGTTGAGCCCAGGCTTCCATTCACCACCATGCAGGGCATGCTGGTAAATTCCGGACGCTTCAGCGGCCTGGACTGCGAAGCCGCCATCAAAGCCATGTCGGAGCAGGCCGAGAAGAGTGGTTTCGGCAAAGCCACGATCACCTATCGGCTCAAGGACTGGGGCATTTCCCGGCAACGCTACTGGGGCACTCCCATTCCCATGCTTTATTGCGAGAAGGATGGCATCGTCGCCGTGCCGGAGAAAGACCTGCCCGTCATCCTGCCGGAGAATGTGGACATTACCCTGACCGGTGGCTCGCCCCTCAGCCGGGTGCCGGAGTTCGTCAACGCGACTTGCCCAAAGTGCGGTGGCCCGGCCCGCCGCGAGACCGACACCATGGACACCTTCGTGGATTCGTCCTGGTATTTCTACCGCTACACCGATGCGCGCAATGATCAGGCGCCATTCGATGGGGAGAAAGTCGGATACTGGTTCGGCGATCGCGGCATCGACCAGTACATCGGCGGGGTCGAACACGCCATCCTGCACCTGATCTACTCGCGCTTCTGGACCAAGTTCATGCGCGACATGGGATTGATCAGGAACAGGGAACCCGTCGATCACCTGTTCACCCAGGGCATGATCATCAAGGGCGGAGCCAAGATGTCCAAGAGTCTGGGCAACGTGGTTTCGCCGGACGATATGGTCGAGCGCTACGGCGCCGACAGCACGCGGATGTATACCTTGTTTGCCACATCTCCCGATCGTGAGCTCGACTGGCAGGATGAAGGCGTGGAAGGCGTCGAGCGTTTTCTGAGTCGCCTGTACCGGTTCGTCAAGCAAAATGCGACGCCGGAACACCCCGATTGGCACGCTGCTTCTCCTCTGAAGCTGAATGAGCCAGCTCGGCGCGTCCAGTGCAAGCTTCACCAGACTATTAAGCGTGTGACTGATGATTTCCAGGGACGCTGGCATTTCAACACCTGTGTCTCGGCGATCATGGAATTACTGAATGAGGCCGGCCGGTGGGTTTTAGGAAGTTCGTCCGTTCGAAACCAGGCGACAGGAGTAGATATTGAAGGGTATGAAATCCCAGTCAGCTTGCTTGCAGAAGTTCAACGCACCCTGGCACTGCTGCTTTCCCCCTTCGCTCCCTACCTGGCCCACGAACTTTGGGAGATGTTAGGAGAAAAGGGAAGCCTGCTGCGCGCCCCCTGGCCGAAGTACGATCCCGCACTGGCGAAAGAGGACGAGGTCGAACTCCCGGTGCAGGTGAACGGAAAGTTGCGCAGCCACATTGTGGTGGCGGCGGATGCTTCCGACGAACTGGTCCGCGAGCGCGCCCTCGCCGCCGAAAAAATTGTTACCCTGATCGGCGGCAAGCAGATTGTGAAGTTAATTGTAGTGCCCGGCAAACTGGTGAATATCGTGGTGCGCTGAAACCAGCCGGCGCAGAAAAAGGCGGGCTTTTGCCCGCCTGCATTGATTCGGTGCGTATTGTCTAGCTTGCCGGTTTGAACTGCAAACCTTCTTTCTGCCTGCCAAAGTCAATTTCCTGGAGGACCTTTGCCTGACTGTCGTTCGCAGCAGGTTCGGTCACGACCGCATCGTATCCTGAGGTGTACCCGACCAGCTTGGCCGAAGTGGTTGCCACCGTCTTCTCGTTTTGCAGAATGTCCACGTTGACGTTGGGCCCCGCGCCATTCCACTGCACTTTGTAATTGCCCGCTTCCAGCTGGGTCGATCCAACCCGCACCGTCTCGGACAGTTTGAGGTTGCCTTCGTTCTTGTCCCTGGCAAATGTGCTGGCAGGCAAGAGCAGCAGCCCGGCCAGCGCCGCTCCGCCCAGATACGTCATATATTTCATGATCTTTCTCCTAACTTGTGTGGCCATCATTTAATTAAAGGTAAGGCAATGTCCAGGTGAGACGGGCACGTCCTCGCCGTGAATAAAAAATAGTAGCTACTAAGAATGATGCGCTGTCCCTGTCTCAGGGTTGCTGTAAAGATCTGTGATGTTCTGCAACTGAAGTCTTGCCAGCGCTGTGTTTGAGTTATCCTAACCACGGATGAAGCGACGCTCGCCCACGCTGGAAGGATTTCAAATCATGTTTCGGGTGCCCCTGCTCGGGCTCGCCGAAATTGCGTGGCGATGGAGTTTCGGCCTCACGGCGGCAGCAGGGCTCCTGTTCACCTTCCGCGAATATCTGGACACGCTACCGGTGACAGCGGAAGAGATGTTCCTCCTGCGCACCCGGCATCCTGTTTTGATATGGCAGGCCCTTTCCCGCATCTTTCAGGGAAGCGCTCCACGCGCTACAGCCGTCTTCCTGGCGCTGGCGCTGGCACTGGGCCTGGCCTGGGTCGTAATCGCCTCTCTCGGCCGCGCCGCCACGCTTAAAACCCTGGTTGAATACTTCTGCGGTCCTCGTGGTCGCATACGCCTGTCCCCGCTCCTGGCTCTGAACCTCATGCGCGCCGCCACATTCCTGGCCGCCATTCTCGGCGTTGCGGGCGCACTGTTGGCAGCCCGGGCCGCTTCACCTCTCGACGATCCTTCCCCCGGAAGCGTGCTTCTGATTTTCTGGATGTTAACCATGCTGGTTGGACTGGCGTGGTCGATGTTGAACTGGTATTTTTCCCTGGCGGCGATTTTTGTAGTCAAGGATGGAGCGTCCACGTTTTCCGCCCTCGGTGCCGCCATCGATCTTTGCCGCTCCCGGGCCGGTTCGATCACTGCCGCCCTCATATGGTTCGGTGTGGCCCACACCGCCATGTTCGTCATCGCCAGCTCCGCGGTGGCGGTCCCCCTGGGTTTTGCGGATGTGCTTCCCGGGGGCGTGGTATTCGGGGGCCTGCTGCTGGTCGCCCTGCTCTATTTTGCAGCGGTAGATTTCCTCTATGTGGGACGCCTGGCCGCATATGTGTTCATGACCGAACCACCCGTCACCGCCCCAATGCCTGCATCTGAAGACGATATCCTCAGTGACATCCCGGGCCTGCAAATACTGGGATCTGAGAACTAGTGTCCTGTCCGGCAAAATCGTTAGTGTGGCCAATCTTGGAGACCATAAACCACGAAGGTCACGAAGGTACACGAAGGAAGCCCTGCAAAACAAAGCCTTCGTGACCCTTCGTGTCCTGGGTGGTTTATGAACTTGCCGTGTCCTATCACGATACAGACCCAGGCCCCAACCCGCTTGCCCCTTTACACGTCCCCCGCAATCTGAGAAACTCGTCCGTGGAAACCCAATCCATCGTAGTCCTCGATTTCGGGGCGCAGTATTCGCAACTCATCGCGCGCCGCATCCGTGAACAAAATGTTTTCTCGGTGGTGCTCCCCTGCACCGCCACGCTGGAAGAGATTCGCAGCTACTCCCCGGTCGGGATTATTCTCTCCGGTGGCCCGTCCTCGGTCTATGACGCCGATGCACCGCCCGCCGACCCGCGCGTGCTGCAGCTGGGGTTGCCCGTGCTCGGAATCTGCTACGGACTGCAGTTCATGGTGCACACTCTCGGCGGCAAAGTGCGGGCCGCCGACAAGCGCGAGTACGGTCATGCGGACATCCAGATAGAAAATGGCTCGCGTCTCTTCGAAGGCCTTCCCCCCAGACTTTCCGTCTGGATGTCGCACGGCGACGAGGCGGTAGAACTCCCCACCGGTTTTCATCTGGTGGCAAGCTCCCCCAGCGCCGTGGCCGCCATCGAGGCTCCCGAGCGAAAGATGTGGGCGGTGCAGTTCCATCCCGAAGTGCGGCACACGCAGTCAGGCACGGACATTTTGCGCAACTTCGCGCTCGGGATTTGCGGCGCTCAACCCACCTGGACGGCGCAGCACTTCATCGACGCCACCATCGCCAGCGTACGCCAGACAGTGGGCGAGGGGCGCGCCATCTGTGCCCTCTCGGGCGGCGTCGATTCCGCCGTGGCCGCGACTTTGGTGGATCGTGCCATGCGCAACGGCACGGGCCCTTCCCGGCTCACTTGTGTGTTCGTGAACAACGGCGTTTTGCGCAAGAATGAGTTCGAAAAAGTGCAGCAGGGCCTGCGCGACAAGCTGGGCCTGCACCTGGTTGCGGTCGAGGCCACCGATCGTTTCCTGGACAAGCTGGCCGGCGTGACCGATCCGGAGACCAAGCGCAAGATCATCGGCAACGAATTCATCGCGGTCTTCGACGCCGAGGCCCATCGCATCGAACAGGCGGAAGGCAGGGTGGAGTGGCTGGTGCAGGGCACGCTCTATCCCGATGTGATCGAATCGCGCTCGGTGCGCGGCCCGTCGCAGACCATCAAGACCCATCACAACGTGGGCGGCCTGCCCGACAAGATGAAGCTCAAGCTCATTGAGCCGCTGAAAGATTTATTTAAAGATGAAGTCCGCAAGATCGGCCGCGATCTGGGTATGCCGGAAGATGTGCTGCAGCGCCAGCCTTTCCCGGGGCCCGGCCTCGCCGTCCGGATTCTCGGCGAAGTTACGCCCGAGCGGTTGAAGATCCTGCGGGAATGCGATGACATCGTCGTAACCGAAATCAAGAAGGCGGGTCTCTACACCAAAATCTGGCAAAGTTTTGCCGTGTTACTTCCCGTGATGTCGGTCGGCGTCATGGGCGACCAGCGTACTTACGCCTACACCTGCGCCGTGCGCGCGGTCCACTCCGAGGACGGCATGACCGCCGACTGGGTTCCCCTGCCCCATGAGGTGCTGAAAACGATTTCCAGCCGGATCGTCAATGAAGTGAAGGGTGTGAACCGCGTGGTGTATGACGTCACGTCGAAGCCGCCCGGCACAATCGAGTGGGAATAAAAAAGGCGAAGCGTTTCAGGAAGAGCGTTTTACTGGAGCGGCAGTTCCGCGGTCTCGGAGGCTTGCGGGATCGGCTGCTCGCCGGCCAGCATCATCGACTCGCGCCAATCGGTATAGCGGCCTGAGACCATCACGTGGAATACCCACTGGCGGCGTTCTTCTTCCGGTTCGATCAGGCCTTGTTCTTTCAGGGGCCGCATGTAGTCCTGCACCCACTTAATCTGTTCGCGACTCAATCCCCGCCGTTGAATGTCCACCGTGATGCCTGCCAGGTGCGAAGAAGCGATCTCGCCTTCGGCGGGCGCGGCATTGCGATTGTGGCGGCGAAGCTTTTTCTGTACCTTCACTGTCCGGACCGCCGAGTTTACCTGAATCGAGGTATGAAAACGCTTGTAATAGGCGGCGCTCATGTCATCGAGAAATTCACGGGTCCAGGGACGGCAATAGCGCCGGTCGGGATCAAGACGTGGATCGAAGCGAAGCGTGGGGCCGGCAACAATCGGAACCAGGTCTTCGCTGGCCTTCAGTTGCTCGAGCTCCGCGTCATCCTGAATGCGGGGCAAATCCATCCGGTCGATCTCGTGATTCTGCAACAGCAGAGATTCGCGGGAAGGACGAAACACGGGATTCCAGCGAAGGCGACGAAGGTGAGCACGGCGGACATGATGAGCGCGACGCGGCGCAACATAACTGTGCAGAGCAAAAGCAGGCGCACAGAGAGCGGCCAGCAAAAAGAGAAGTGTCGCGTTTTGAATCCTACGTTTCACGAAGTGGCCTTTAACTTTTTCTGCCAGGTCTCAAGGCGCTTGAGACAGGCGCGTATTCTAAACCCGAGCTGCACAAAAACAAGTGCTTTTTTTTGAGCCCGGGCGACTCTGGAAGAGTCCCCGGGCGTTACCCTTGGTTACTTAACTCGCGCTATCGGCGCGCCCGTGGCAACCGTTCTATGTAGGAGCAACCCGGGTGCCAATCACGGGGTAAGTAATTTACAGAGGTTACGGGCCGAAAAGCCCTATGCGCGGGGCTTCTGAGTGACACTCTGCGGCCCAAGATGACATTTCCCGACACGCCACTTTCGTGGGGTTACCGATGAGTGTTCATTTTCTGAACAAATCACCGATTGCCTGTTTCATGACTTCGCCGCCCACCTCAGCAATTGAGCGGGTGAGGGGAATGTCCTTGGGGCAGACTTCCACACAGTTCTGGGCGTATCCACACTCCTGAATACCGCCGTCACCCATCAGGGCCACAAGGCGTTCCCGCTTGAGAGCAGCCCCTGTGGGATGCGTATTGAAGAGGCGGACCTGGGAAATGGTGGCTGCCCCGACGAAGCCGGTGTCCTCATTGAACTGGGGACAGGCTTCCATGCAACAGCAACAGGAGATGCAGCGGGAAAGCGGGTAGGCCGCTTCCTGCTCCTGCATGGTCATGCGGGGGCCGGCGCCAAGATCGTAACTGCCGTCAATGGGGACCCAGGCCTTCACCGCTTTGAGATTTTCGAAAAGGACGCTGCGATCGACAGCCAGATCGCGGACGACAGGAAACTTCGAAAACGGCTCCAGCCGGATGGGCTGTTCGAGCTTGTCCACCAGGGCGGAGCAGGCCATGCGGGCACGCCCGTTGATCAGCATGGCGCAGGAGCCGCAGACTTCCTCGAGACAGTTGGAGTCGTAGGTGATGGGAGTAGTCGCTTTGCCTTCGCGCGTGACCGGGTTGGCGGCGATCTCCATGAGCGAGGAGATCACGTTCATGCCGGAGTGCCAGGGGAGTTCGAATTCCTCCCAGTAGGGACGAACATCGGGGTTCGGCTGGCGTTTGATCTTGAAGAGTACGGTTTTTGAATTAGCCATGTGCCTTTAACTCAAACCACGTAGGCCCGGACGCCCTCGTCCGGGCAGGCGAGCAAAGCTCGCCTGGGTTTCGCTACCGTCATACCTCAAAAACCAACATGCTTCAAAAAACCAACCGCCGAGCTTCGCTCGACCGGGCGGGCGAGGGCGCCCGCCCCTACGCGGGCATTGCTTACTTGACCGCGTCGTATCTCCTCGGGCGCGGCGGGATCAGCGAAATGTCCACCGGCTCGAACTCAAATTTCGGCTCGTCGGCATCGGGAGCGAAAGTCGCTTTCGTCGTCTTCAGCCAGTTCTTGTCGTCGCGCTCGGGAAAATCCGGTTTGTAGTGCGCGCCGCGCGACTCATCGCGCAGGCCGGCCCCCTGGGTGATCACACGCGCCAGTTGCAACATGTTGTAGAGCTGCCGCGAGAATACGACCGACGTATTGGCCCACTGGGTGCGGTCGCTCAGGTTAATGTGGCGGAAGCGCTCCAGCAGCCGGCACAGCTCGGCATCGGTTTCCTGAAGGTTCTTGTTGTAGCGAATCACCGTGACGTTCTTGGTCATCAGGTCACCCAGTTCGCGCCACAGCCTGAAAGGATTCTCGGTGCCATCCGACTTCATCATGGTGGCGTTGTTTTCTTCCTGACGCTTGCGTTCGGTATCGAAAAAGCCGTTACTGGGAGCGGCCTTAAGGTTGCGGGCATAGTTCACCGCGTTGGGCCCGGCGACGAATCCGCCGAAGATGCAGGAGACCAGCGAATTGGCTCCCAGGCGGTTGGCTCCGTGGTACTGATATTCGCATTCGCCCGCCGCGAAAATGCCGGGGATGTTGGTAGCCTGCGTGAAGTCTACCCACAGGCCGCCCATGGTGTAGTGCATGCCGGGGAAAATCTTCATGGGCGTGTCGCGGGGATCGTCGCCCACGAACTTCTCATATATTTCCAGGATGCCTTCGAGCTTCCGGTCGAGAATCTTGCGGTCGATGTGGGTGAGATCCAGATAGACCATCGGCTTGCCGTCTATGCCGAGGTTTTCCTCGTACACCACTTTGTGGATGGCGCGGGTGGCGATGTCGCGGGGCACCAGGTTGCCGTACTTCGGATACCACTCTTCGAGGAAGTACCACCTGTCATTTTGTGGAATCGAAAGCGGATCGCGTTTGTCGCCGGGAGTTCTCGGGACCCAGACGCGCCCGCCTTCTCCGCGCGCCGATTCCGACATCAGGCGCAGCTTGTCTTCGCCCGGAATGCACGTCGGATGCACCTGAATGAACTCGCCGTTGGCGTAATAGCATCCCTGCTGGTAGAGCGCAGACTGTGCCGAACCGGTGCAGACCACGGAGTTGGTGGACCTGCCGAAAATGGCGCCGTTGCCGCCGGTCGCCACAATGACGGCATCGGAGGGAAAAGTGCGGACTTCCATGGAGCGCAGGTCCATGGCGCAAATCCCGCGACAGACGCGGTTGGAGTCGAGCACGGCGGACAGAAATTCCCAGTGCTCGAATTTGCGGACCTTGCCTTCAGACTCATAACGGCGCACCTGCTCGTCGAGCGCGTAGAGCAGTTGCTGACCGGTGGTCGCGCCCGCGAAGGCAGTGCGATTGAAGAGCGTGCCTCCAAAGCGACGGAAGTCGAGCAATCCTTCGGGAGTGCGGTTGAAAGGCACCCCCATGCGGTCGAGCAGGTCGATGATGCCGGGCGCAGCTTCGCACATGGCCTTGACCGGAGGCTGGTTGGCCAGGAAGTCGCCGCCGTAAACCGTGTCGTCAAAATGTTGCCAGGTGGAGTCGCCTTCGCCCTTGAGATTTTTGGCGGCATTAATCCCGCCCTGGGCGCAGACCGAGTGCGAACGCTTCACCGGCACGATGGAAAACAGGTCCACGTGCCCGCCCATCTCGGCAATCTTGATCACGGCGGCAAGTCCCGCCAGGCCGCCGCCTATGACTATTATTTTCGGTGTCGATGCCATCTAATTTGGATTTCCTATGGGACGCAAGCTGTTTCCGGGCGCAGCCGCGCCGGCGAAGGAATCGTGTGTGCCGCTCTCGGGTCCAACCGGCTGCTGCGGCGTAATCAAGAATGAGCGCATGGTAAGCGCCCCCACCGTGATAAACAGCAAGCCGATAAAGAAGCAGACGTAGCCAAAGCGGCGCCGGGCCGCGTCTCCGGTGGTAATGCCCCACTTGGCGGCGAACAGCCACAGGCCGTAGGCGAAGTGCCAGGAGGCGCAGAAGATCCCGACGGCATAAAACGCGATGGCCCAGGCGTGCTGAAATTCCAGTTGCACTTTGCCGAAAGCCGCGTCGGGATGGGTCAGGATATGCACCCCGCTGAAGCGCAGGTGCCAGGTGTGCCACACGATGTAGCAGAAGGCGATGGCGCCGGTCCAGCGCTGCAGGGTGAACATCCAGTTCCCGGCCCAGGGATAGTCGGTGACGTTGCTCTCGCCCCGGAACCAGATATAGAAGCCATACAGCGCGTGGTACAGGATCGGCAGCCAGATACCGAAGAGCTCGAGGTAGAAGACAAAGGGAAAGCTGGACAGCAATTCGACCTGCTTGGTGTAAGCGCCCGGGCCGCGGGTGGCGAAGGCGTTGGAGACGAAGTGCTCAACCAGGAATGCGCCCACCGGAATGATGCCGCTCAGAGAATGGAGCTTGCGCAGCAGGAACGAATGTCCGCCGGCGCGTAGGGGAGGAACGCCTTCGTGGGTGTTGACCGGAGCTGCAGGACTGGCGGTTGTCGCCACTGGACCCCTTGTACTGTCAGAGATGACTGGAGAACCTTTTATTATCCCGGTGGGAGAGAAGAGAGTCAAGAACCGCAGTTCTCTGTTCGCAGTTTCTAGTTCTTAGTCAGGTACCAGTCAAGGAACAGGCGGAAGGCTGCGCCACGGTGGCTGTACCGCGCTTTCTCTTCAGGAGTCAGTTCGGCAAAGGTTTTCTGAATGGAAGGAAAGTAGAACAGCGGGTCATAACCGAATCCACCCGAGCCGCGGGGAGAATCGAGGAGCATACCCTCGGCGTGACCGCGAAATACATTAAGGGTTTTTCCGTCGCGGGCGACAGCGATCACGCACACGAACCTGGCGGTGCGTTGTTCGGGCGGAATTTTTCTAAGTTCGCGAATCAGGCGGGCATTGTTGGCCTGGTCGTCTGTGTTGTTTCCCACAAGATGAGGTTGGTCGGCGGCGTAACGCGCGGAGTGAACTCCGGGAGCTCCGCCGAGCGCCTCCACCTCCAGGCCGGAATCGTCCGCCAGAACGATCTCTCCCGGGGCGTACTGGCTGTAGTACTCGGCCTTCTTGCAAGCGTTGGCTTCGAAGGTGAGGCCATCCTCGACCGCGCCGGGGATGGACGCAAAGTTCGGCAGCGGTTCGATGGCGATGCCCATCGGAGTTGCGGCTCCGACAAAGTCGCGAAGCTTGCCGGCGTTCGAGGTGGCGATGAGGACAGGAGTCATGGCGCAAGTGTTCGGCGCTGGTAGAGTAAGGCTGCCAGAAGCAGCATAATGGTGAGAAGCGAGATTATTCCGCCAATTTCGCGATCGCGGGTTCGAGCGAAAGTAATTTGGACCTGATTCTCTCCCGCATCCGCACGAATGACCATTTGACCGGTGATTTCATGTGTCCCCGTTGTCACCGGACGATGGTTCACCTCGACCTTCCAGGCCGGGTAGTTGAACAACTTTAACACCAGCCTGCCGGACTGGCTCAGGTTCGCGCTGAACGATCTTGACTCAGGTCCCCATTGGGTTATGCGGATGCGTGCGCTGCCTACGCCCTCGAAGGTCACTCGGCGCGCGTCGTGCTTGATCTCGTAGACGTCGGTACCATTGGGAACATATTCGTCGATACCTTCATACCCGGTACCGTTCTGCTGATTGTCCAGCATCTCCGCTACGTCGCCGGCGTCGTCCCACCAGGGAGGCTGGACGCGATGCCAGACGAACCCGAGCACTCCCAGCATGATCAGACAGGCCAGAGGACGAACCAGCCTGCGCGGAGTCGCCATCGTGACCAGCAACGCGAAACCGACATTCAGGCACAGCAGCCAGCGCAGCGGCAGCTGGACGTAACGCAGCTCGGGGAGAAAGCGATAGAGCAAAAAGCTGGCGGAAGAGAGGAGAAGTGCGCACGCGGCGGACCAGGCTAAAAGCATCCACCACAACCTCGGGGCGCGAGTACGCCAGGAGCGCGACAGAAAGCAGACGATGCCCAGAAGGATAATCTCGGCGGTTGAAAGCAGAGAGATCAACAGATTGAAGCGATCATGATCGGGATTGTTGAGCGAGGTGAACAGAAAGTTGTCCTGCGGCCGCACTCCCGGCGAGAGCACCTGCGCGATCTCCACCCACTTCTGCTCGTACAGGACAGGCACCACGTAAAACCCGGCCAGCGCCAAACCGAGCAAAAGAGCCACAGCGCCGACCACGAAGGGTCGCAAGGAGCGGCGCATGACGGCGGCGATGGTCAGCAGCAGAGCCAGCGAGTAAGTCAGCATGACGGCGGCGGGAATGTTGGTCAGCCAGGCCGCGGCCACGATCAGCGCTAAAGAAAGAGTGGCCTTCCTCTCGAATTTTTCCGAGCGCAGCACGGCCAGCAGAAGCAGCGGCAAAAGCGCGCCGGCCAGCAGTTCAGCACAGGCGCTGCGCCAGTACACAATGACGATGTGATAGGGGTTGGCGGCGTACAGGGCGGCAGCCAAGATGGCATCCGACCGGGTCAGATAGCGGCGCGCCAGCAGGAACATCGAGCATCCGGCGAGCGTTAGCGCGATCCACTCATAAACGCCGGGCACGATTTTCCATGGCAGGAACGATCCCAGCGCCGCTCCCAGCATCCACGATGCCGGGGGATAGAAAATGAAGCGCGCTTCGCCGTATCCAAAGTGAGCCAGTGCCGCCCAGCGCGGATAGAGGATGCCAAGCTTCCACTGGCCAAGGACTTCCATCCAGGAGTTAAGGTGAAATTCGAAGTCGTGGCCGGACGGAATTCCGAGGAAGAAGGTGGGCAGAAGCACGGCGAACGCCGTGGCCATGATGATCAGGATGGGGAAGCCTGGAAGAGCGCCGCCCGATGCGTATTCAGGGGAGGCCGCTGCGGGGACAGGTTCACGCGGACCGTTTGTCGGCACGGAACAGATTGTTGCTTAAATAGATGAGAATGGGCAAATTCATTTGCTGAGAGCAATGGGGAGCCACGGAGAGGGTGAAGATGTCTCGGGATTTTGACAACTAATTAATCCGGCTGAAATATTTTTTCGGGAACCTCGCGGTAAGTTTGAAGGCACAGGGTGGAGCAAGCCCGAGAGGGCGCCGGGGCCTGGATGCCAGCCGCATTCAGGCCCTTTATTTAGTCGCCCGCATGTTTTCCGCCAGCAGAGGTAAGCGGGTCCCTCGACTTGTCGTCGCCGCGCAAGCGCGGCTCGGAGCGGCGCTCGGGATGACAGTGCAGAGGATGGATCGCTCAAAAAGGGAAAGTAATTCTTGCCGACTGCTACGAGGAGGCTACTTCTTCAGAGCTGCGCTGCTGGCGGAGTTCCCGGAGGAAATCTTCCTGGCTGAGAGAATCGGCGCGTTTCAGCAGGCCGAGCAACAGGTCTTCAGGTTCGTCGGAGGCCTGGCTGTGACGGTAATCCTCGTCATTGAGAGCGGTCAGGGCCCGGGGCGTGATCAGCAGCTGGGGAAGCGTGCCCGGGCGGCTGGTGAGGAAGTTAATGAATTTGCCCACCTGTGCGCGCTGTTCCGCGGTGCCCGACGCGAACTCGATGCCCATGCCGAACTCCGGATGCATGACCCGGACCATGCCCTCGGCCTGGACCTCCATGTCTTCGGCCTTCAGGCAGAGAACGATGCCGGAGCGCTCCGGAAAGGGCGACTCGCTTTCGACATAGCAGCCACCCAGGCTGAGATCGGTGAGCTTGCATTCGGAAACGGGATCGGGATCTTCGGGAAGAAGGTCGGCGGCGCTGGTGACCACCCAGGCTTTGAGAGTCTGACGTAAATTGTCCGGGAGATCGATGTAGCGCACGCCCGATTCTCCGTTGGGGTTGGCCCATGCGACTTCACCCCGAACATCCATCTCGGTGCCCTGATCGGGAAGCGCGAAATGAGCGCTGATAATGGCGGACGGGCACAGCGGTTGTGCCGCCAGAACGTCCAGGCCGTCTTCGCTCAGGTCGAGCAGGATGCCTTCCATCTCCGTGCCGTTTTCCACCCGGAGTCTTACGGGAAGCTGTACCGGAACCCGGAAGGAGCGCCGGCGTTCGCGCTTCATCAGGGCCATGGCGGCGCGCAGGCTGGCTTCAGCCTGCTGCTGTGAAATGGGTTTGTAGAGCACAAAATTCGCGCCTGCGCCGAAAACGTGGCGCACCTTGGCCCGGTCGCCGAGCAGGGCAACCGTGACGGTTTTGTGTGGCGCTGAAGACTGGTAGGCGCTTTGCAGGACCAGGGCGGCGCTGTGAGGATCGTCGTAGTCAACGATCACAGCGTCGAATTTCTGCTCCGTCAGGCGGCAGAGAGCATCCGGATAACCGCAGCACTGCACGCCCAGGCCGAAACCGGCCAGGACGGGCGTGAGCACAGCCATCGCCTGCTCATCTTTGCTAACCAGAAGAGACTGAAATGTCATATGCGGGCCTTGTGCCCCAGGTCAACTTTTGCTCGATTAAGGCCAGCGTGGCGCGCGTGGCGCCGGCTTCGGCGCAGCGGCGGCACCGCCCGCGGGCGAAGACCCGGCTCGGGCTGCCATGCTGTTACCCTGCTCCTCTACATCAGCCAAAACTGCGCTTTCCTCGTCTTCGCTTTCGGCGAGCAGAGGGGCGACTTCGCGCAGTTTTTCGGCCGCCTGCTGCAACGCCTCGATCTGCTTGGTGAGCTGGGCGTACTTGGCCTGCTTACGGCGTAAAACCTCGTGAATATCCTTCATTACGACCCCCAGTGGCGAATGTAAGTACTGCGGCTGCTACGGTCAACGCCAATCCCCCTGAGGAAGATTACGGGAGTAACCGGGGCCAAGGGCTTACTCGCGGGATTCAGCCGCTGGGTGCTGGCTGGACCAGGCAACAGCCACGTGGGGAAAGCCGCCCCGGCTGTCCGGTCGAGCGCAGCTCGACAGTTGTCTTGCCATGGCCGGATCAGCGGGGTCACTCTAACCTGTTCAGCCAAGGTGAAGTGGTGGCGGAGCCTTGCTCCGCTGGACAGCCGGGGGCGGCTGTCCCCACGCGTTTTCCGTCGCATATGGCCTGTTCGTGCCACAGGGTTGGCACGAAGGTGGGATTTACACTCTGGCGGCCCAGACGTACCTTCTTACTTGAGCAGACCTGGGGGAGGGCTGTTCGGGCGCCCAATAACTCGCAAGAGTTAGGGGCGCTTCTTAATTGTTGGGGCCATTTTTCTTTCCCCGTGTCAATACGTGGCTTCGCGCTCTGCCGGTGCCGTGGTTCCCGCCATTGATCGAGGAACCGGCGTCACGCTCGGATCAAACCTTGCACTTTACATTTTGAGCGCCTGGGTTATGATGTCGAGCCAAATCGACGTATCGAGCCTGGCCGGTTTTCCATACCCAGGACATGGCGTCGAATGTCTTGCGCGGTTGATGGGAGTTGTTGACGAGGGGGTCTCGTCTTCTGCCCGTTGCGACCTGGCTGGCACTCTGCCCGGGTGCCCGGCAGGTCTGCTTTAGGAGTGGCATGCGAACTGATCCCTTTCGTCTGCGATCTACAGTGTTCGCGGTTGCTTTCCTCGCTTTGTCCCTGCTGGCCGCAGCACAACAGAGATATATACGCCCGCTGGTTCGTGAGCCGGTGGATGACCGGCACCGGATCGTGCTCAAAGGCAACGTCCATCCCCTGGCCCGTCCCCAGTTCGAAGTAGCTGCGGCTCCACCGGACTTGCCGATGGAACGCATGCTGCTGGTGCTCAAACGCACTCCCGAGCAGGACACAGCACTGTTGAAGCTGCTTGACGACCAGCAGGACAAATCCTCGCCCCAATTTCACAAGTGGGTGACGCCGGAACAGTTCGGGCAACAGTTTGGCCCCTCGGACTCGGACATTCAAGCGGTCACATCGTGGCTGCAGAGCCATGGTTTTGAGATCGCCCAGGTCAGCAAGGGCCGCACTTTGATCGAATTTTCCGGCGCCGCTGCCCAGGTGCAGGAGGCGTTTCACACTCCGATCCAGAAATACGTGGTGGAGGGCCAAGCCCACTGGGCGAACAGCAGCAATCCGGAAATACCCGAGGCTTTGGCGGCCGTGGTGGCAGGTATAAATTCGCTGCACAATTTCTACAAAAAACCTCAACTTGGCCTCTCCCGGGAAAGGGGGCGAATTACCACCAGCCCGGGAGCGCAGCCGCAAGTCACATTTTCAGATGGGACACACGCCCTGGGCCCGGCGGATTATCGAGTGATTTATAACGCCGCCCTGACCCTCTCCAACGGAATCAATGGGCAGGGACAGACCATCGCGGTGGTCGCGCGCAGCAACCTGTATGCCGGGGGGCAGGATGTGTACGACTTCCGAAATATTTTCGGGGGCTTTGGTGGCGGCCTGAACATCATCCTCAACGGACCTGACCCGGGCGACCTGGGCGGGGGTGAAGAAGCTGAGGCCACTTTGGATGCATCCTGGGCTGGGGTTATGGCGCCCAATGCGCAGGTGGATTTTGTGGTCTCCGCCGGAACCAATTCCACGGATGGCATTTTCCTGTCGGAACTCTACATCATCGACAACGACCTGGCGCCGGTGATGACGGAAAGTTTCGGAGGCTGCGAAAGCGGAATTCCCAACGCCGAGGCGCAGGCCATTTCGGCCCTGGCGGAGCAAGCGGCCGCACAGGGCATCACCTACATCCTCTCCAGTGGCGACTCCGGCGCCGAAGGTTGTGACAATCAAAACAAGAGCGTGGCGACGGGACCGATCTCGGTCAGTGTGCTGGCTTCCACTCCCTTCAACGTCGCAGTGGGAGGCACTCAGTTCAACGAGAATGGACAAGGCGGCACTTACTGGAAAACGGTCAACGGCTCCGACGGCCTTTCAGTGAAATCCTATATTCCGGAAAATGTCTGGAACCAGAGCTGCGCGTCGGCCCAGTGCGGTACCAAAGCGAATATTCTCGCTGGTGGCGGCGGTGCCAGCGCAATTTTCAGCAAGCCTTCATGGCAGTCCGGTGTGACCGGGATTCCCAATGATGGAGCGCGCGATCTGCCCGACGTCTCGCTATCGGCGGCCGGTCATGATCCGTATCTTTTGTGCTACGAGGGTTCCTGCCAGACCGGCTTCGTGGCCACGGTTTTTGGGACCTCCGCCTCCGCTCCTTCGTTTGCCGGCATCATGGCGCTGGTGAACCAGAAGACCGGCTCGCGCCAGGGCCAGGCCAACTACGTTCTCTATCGCCTGGCCGCGGCGGAGAATCTCTCGAAGTGCAACGCATCGAGCACCACCACCCTACCGGCCGCCACATGCATCTTCAACGACGTTACCGCGGGCAACAACGCGGTTCCCGGGGAGGCTGGGTACGGAAGCTCCGGCGCGAAATATAAGAGTACGGTCGGCTACGACCTGGCCACGGGGCTAGGGTCGGTCAACGTGCAGAACCTGGTCAACCAGTGGAGTTCAATCGCGTTTACGGCCACCACCACAACCTTGGCCCTGAACCCAACTACCTTCACCCACGGTGCCAATGTGAATGTGAACATCGCGGTGTCGCCCACGAGCGGCACCGGCGTGCCCACGGGCGACGTCTCACTGGTGACCAACCTGACGGCTCCTCTGCAGGGCGCGACCGCATTTACGCTCAATTCCGGTGCGGTTTCCAGCCCGTGGAATGCTTTGCCCGGCGGCACCTACGAGGTTCATGCGCACTATGCGGGCGACGGGACCTTTGCCGGCAGCGACTCTTCTCCGGTTTCGATCACGGTTTCGCCGGAGGGAAGTACGACCGCGCTTTCGGTGTTTGGTTTTGACTCGGTTGGCGATCTCATACCTTTTACCAGCCAGCCTTATGGCAATCCCGCGTATTTGCGAGCCGATATTTCGGGCCCCTCCGGCCACGGCGTGGCTTCCGGCAATGTGTTGTTTTTCGATAATTTGGCAAGCCTGGACGGCGTGCAATATGGCCTGAACAGCGAGGGCACGGCGGCTACGGCGCAGGGCGTATTCTCTATCCCGGCCGGTCCGCATTCCGTAGTAGCTTCTTACGGCGGAGATGCCGGCTTCAACGCCAGCCTTTCGGCGCCGGTGAACATCACCGTGACCAAAGCTCAGACCACTGTGCGCGTGCTGGCGAGCAGTAGCGACGTGATCCAGGGCGACCCGGTCTTTTTCTCGGCAACAATCAGCACCGGTAGCGCCGCTTTGGCGCCCGGAGGCACTATGACTTTTCTTTCCGGTGGTACTGCCATTGCGAACTCAGGCAACCCGGCTCCTGTCATCGGATACGACGGAAGTGGCAACATTCAGAACGGCGTGATCTTTACGGCCCAGGGACTCGCCGGAATGACGACCGCTCTGCCGTTTGGGCAGAGCCTCATTACGGCGCAGTACAGCGGCGATTCCAACTACACGGGATCAATTTCTCCCGCGACTCTGGTGAACGTACAGGCCGATTTCGCCTTCACCATTGCGCAGCCTTCCGAGATCATGATCGCCAGGCCAGGGAGCACTGGGAACATCGTGCTCACCGTGACGGGCCAGCCGGGTTTCAACGGCACGATTAACTTCACACCGGCCTCCTGCACGGGCTTGCCGCGCGAAAGCGCTTGTAGTTTTAGTCCGGCTTCCATCACCGGCAGCGGCTCAACCACGCTTACCGTTTCCACGACCGCCGCCCGCAGCGCAAGACTGGAGAGTCCGGGTTGGTGGAGTACGAGTCTCGGCATGCTGGCGGGAATTTTTCTGCTCGGGGGCGCGTCCAGGCGAGGGAGTGGCGGCAGGTTGCTTTCTCTGACGGTCTTCGCGTTTCTTATAACCATTGCGGGCTGCGGTGGCGGCGGCGGCAGCGGCGGCGGCAGCCGGGATCCGGGCACTCCACCGGGAACTACAGGTGTGACAGTCACCGCCAGCAGCGCGAATCTCATACACACGACTAGTTTTGTGCTCACTGTGGAGTAGAGCTTCACGCTCCGCGGCCAAGCGCCATCCACAAAGGGTCGAGAGCCTTTCCGACAGCGACGCGGATGTGCAACCCCTGACACTTGACCGATGAACGTTGTTTATTTCTGATGGCTGGAGAGCGTCCGCTCAGGGATCGTCCGCGGATGTTCGCCTCGACGAAAATGGGGGGACACATGGCGAAGAAAGCTTTCATACTCCTGTTTCTATTGCTGAGCACTTTACTGATGGCCCGAGACCCGGCTCCGGCTAACGACCCTTCCGCCCAGGCCAGCCGGCTTATTGCTTTGGAGAATGCCTGGAACCAGGCGCAGCTTCACCATGATGCCAAGGCTGTCAGCAACCTGGTTTCCGACGGCTTCGTTTACACCGATTACGACGGAACAGTCATGAACAAAGCGGAGTTTCTGGCCGATCTGAAGGACCCCGACTATCGCGCCACCCTGATTGCCAATGACGAAGCCCGGGTGATTTCCTATCCCAACGCCGCCATTGTGGTTGGCACCTATCACTCCAAGGGAAGCTACAAGCGCCAGCCCTTCGAACACTACGGACGCTTCACCGACACCTGGCTTTACCAGAATAATAAGTGGCAGTGCGTAGCCAGCCATACCAATCTGATCAAGAAGTAAGCGACGCCGTCCACTTAACCACTGGAAAGCCCAAGGGCGTTGCACCCATGTCTCTATGATTGCGAATTTGAAGCTTCCGACATGAAACAGGAGCAGGCACTTCGTACCGTTGCGGCCACGCTGCGCAACCCGCGTGTAGTTGAGTTCGTGAGTACTTCGATCAAGACCGGGTACCGTGAGTTCTTCGGTGCGTCGAGCGAGGAAGTCTGCGGCATGGTGGACCAGGCCTTCCAACACCTCGTGCGAAGCCAGCAGGACGGAGTCGATCCGGGTCGTTTAGTCGAAGTCACGTCGGTGCTTTTGCGCGACATCTTCAGAAAATCTGATCCGGCGTTCTGGTTCAACCAGATTTATCACCAGTACAAGACGCAAGCCAAGCCTGAGGCTGATTTTCAACGGCTGCAAACCCTATTGCCGGGCAAGAGGGTTTTGGACTACGGCTGCGGCAGTGGCTACCTTGCCGCCCGGCTGGCCCGAGGCGGATACACCGTCTTCACCACCGACGTCCTGGACTATCGCTACCCGGAGGCCCGGCATCTGCCCTTCGTTCAAATGGCCGCGCCGACGGACATCGCCTATCCGGACAACAGCGCGGACGTGGCCCTGGTGCTGGCCGTACTTCATCACATCAATCCGGAGGATTTGCCACGGGTCATCCAGCGGCTGGGAAAAATCGCTACCTACGCACTGATCAAAGAGGATACCTACGGCATGCCGGACCATGGGGAAGGCCTTGCTGACAGTCTAAGGACGCAGCCGCTGCTCATAACTTTTACCGGGATGACGACTGAAATCCAGGTCCAGGTGCTGGTGTTAATTGATTTCTTCGCCAACGCAATCGCCCAGGGGATTCCGGAAATGAATATGCCCTTCGAGTTCAAGACCGTCACCGAATGGAAGCAGGTCCTGCTGCAAAATGGCTTCAAGGTGAACCGGACCGTGGTGGCCGGCTTCGAACCCGGACTCATGCACAAGAGTTGTCATGCCTGGCTGCTGTGTGAGAGGACGGGATAGCCGGACAACGGATAAGGCTAGCGGGAAACGGAGGCGTAGTTAGGGAAGCTCACGGCCACGACCTGGTCTGAAATGAAAGAGACAGTGATATCGGTTTCGCGCTCCACGCCCTGGACGTCGCCGGAAGAGGGTTCGTAGCGCCACTGCCGCACCGCTTCGATCGCGGCGGCTGCCAGCACGCGGTCGCCGGTCAGGACCTCAACCCGGTTTACCGCCCCGTCGTCACCCACCACTGCCTGCAGGGAAACCTTGCCCCGGGCGTCGGTGCGAGGGCAGACCGGATACACCAGCTTCCGGGGACGCACCGAAATGCGCAGCCGGTGCTGATCGGCTGCAGCTTGGTACTCGCCGGTTGGAGCTGCGCTTGGGAGATCCATACTGGCCGCTTCGCCCTTCCCGGGAACGCCGGAAGTCCGGGCTGACGGTTGCGCGGTCGTTTCTGTCGTCGCCATCGTGGCGGCGATTGGAACAGGGGAGGGCGTAAGGACGGCAACCGAGTTGGCAGGTGGTTGCAGGGTGGCGTCGCCGGAGTCTTTCGCAATGGCGATGGGCTGGTCGCTTACCTGGGCGGCGGCCATGACCCTCACGCCTGGATCGGACATGGGCTGGGCTCCGAGTTCGCGCCATGCCAGGATGGCCATGATGGCCACCAAGGCGACCGCGCCGAGTCGAACCGTCATCCGATTGAAGGCGAATCGTGCATACAAGGGCTGCCCCTGGTCGAGGGCAGGAACGTCTGCAGATTGGCCGCCATTCAACGTTCGCGCTTTCGACGAATTGGGGAGGGCTGAAAGCGACGATGGGTTGAAGTCTTCGATCGTGCCAACCACGGGCGCGTCGTGCAATTCCTGCGCCGAATGCCTGGCCGCTTCGCGATACAAAGATCCGATCCGCTGCTGCTGGCGCGGATTCAGAACGGTTTGGGGAAGGCTGTGAAAGTTCCGGAATATCCACATCAGGTAAACCCGGTCCCAGCCCGAAGCCGGAGCGTAAACCACGCCATCCCCGGTATCGAGTGCCACAAGGACCAGTTGCGAGAACAAGGGAAACTCCGGACCAGATTTGTACGCCGGCCTGTACCGACGCAGGTTGATTGCCAGACTGCGGCCCAAGGTAACTGGTTACCATGAAAGATGTTGTGGTGGATGGGGTTAGTGGGCAATCGGGGGCAAGTGCAAAAGTTTTCACTCCGGGCGGAGCACATTGCGCCCTGAGGCAGGGGCCAACCCGGGCGCTCCGGCGAGGGCGATTCTGTCGGATCGCGTGAATGCAGCTTCGCCCCGCCGACTCTTTATCCTTCTTCCGGCATGGTCCGGAGGCCGCTCATGGAAGCGATTTCGAGGCGAAAGAATACAAGTTCGATCGAGACATCGCTGGTCTGTTCGCGCCTCTCCGCCAGAGGGTTCTGCCAGTAGCGGGAGTGCTGCGCCAGCTGTTTCTGGGCATGTTCCTTCTCATACGTGTATTGCGGCTCCCGCAGTTCCAGGTAGGTTCCGGTGACGACCACGCTGGTCCAGTTCGAGCGGTGTCCGATTTCGTCGGCCTGCAGGCAAACCTTGGGATTTTGCCGCATCCACTCAATCTTCTTGCCGAAGGTCGAGAAAAAGTGGAGGTGCCCAGGCTCGTACGAAAATGCCACCGGCACGACATAGGGTTGATCGTTCAACGAACATGCCAGCCTGCCGATCGATACCCGTTGCAGAATCTCAACGCACTCTTCCTCGGATATAGAAATGATTCGCATGACGGCTTCTCTCCTGAACTCGCCGCTGCCAGTTTAAACTACGCCGCTCGCTTCGGCCCGGCCGCTCATGCGCACTTTTGACTGGGCACGTACTTTCAGGATTAACCTGGGGCAATCTGGAGGGTGAGAGTACAGGCCAAGTGTCCACCCATTCGCAAAAGAATGCGAATGAGTGGAGCGCCCGGGGAGGGCAAGCCCAACTGCGATCTCCTAATCCTGTCCGGGTCGGATGGCCTTTTCGTCTCTCGCAAACAGCATCTTGAAGTCTTCAACAGCGGTGAGAAGAACGACGATGGCAGAGCCAACTGCTCCCAGCACGAACAGGGCTTCCAGCAGGCGAATCGCGGTGGTTAGCAGCATGGAGAATGTCCAACCTTTCCATAGCTAGCTAAACAAAAAGCGCATAAAAAAGTCGTAAAATTTACCGATCGATTCCCAGGTCAGGAAACACGCCAATGCTTGTATCCCACGGTTGTTTTTCTCCTGGCCGAGGCCTGCTGTAGAATGGGTGCACTGGGTTCGGGGGCGCGCATATGTTCAATTCCCTGGTCGCGATGGTGGCTCATGTCCTGAGCTGGATGTTTGTGATTGGTATGATTGGCTGTGTCCTGCTGGTAATCCCGATTGCGGCTTTTCAACTGTTCAGCGTCCTGTTCGAAAAGGACCGCCCCGAAGAAATCGATCCCCTCGCAGTACAAGCGGCCCGCCAGGTGACGGTCCCGAAGTAGCCGGAGCATTCCACGTTTTCGCATTGATACCCAGATGAATCCCAACATTTGCTGGACTGTTCACTTTACAGATCGGCACTCGCAATGCCGCGGGCAAGCAAGCCGAAACCGTCTGCCGACTGGCTCTTCAGGTTGGCTGCTTTCCGGCGGCCCGCCTTGGGTGCGGATCAGGAAATCAAAGCGGGGAGGTCTAAGGAGAGATCAAACAATCGCGTGTTGATCAAAAGCTAAGACATAACCGATGGCAGAGAATTGCAGCTTCTCAGGGCACTAGGGAGGCCGGGGTATCGATGTTTATCGGGGATTCCAATAGGCAAGAATCGGGTTTTCCCCTGATGACGGAACGTCCCTCTGAGCGTAAGCTGTGACGTCCTCCTTCAAAATAAGAGTCGAACTGGGCTCATCCTACGTCATCCGGGATCTAGTGGGCGATGAACGATTTCTTTTTCGTCGATTCGTCTGTCCGACATGGGGATACGAGAATGTGCAGTCGTCGGCGGCACAGATAGATTAAGGTCCTCAGCGTTGAGAAACTGGAACCCCATAGATTTGGACGATCGGGCTTCACAACCAAAATGGATTGGAAGCGGCAAGCACATGTAGCCGTCGCGCTCGGTACAGAGGTAGCCCTTGCCGTGGGATCCATAGGCAGGATATGGGCGAGTGGTTCCGTCCTTCATGATGTCTTCTGCGGAAACCATCGTCCACGTGCCCGACGATTCGATCGCGAATTTCTGATTCGGTTTGACTGAAGGCCGAGGCGGTGCAAAGCAACAATCCGAACAGAAGCGAATGCGGAGGCTTTCATGTTGGGCATCTCCCTGGTGACCTCGAACTCTAGCATTCTTGGTCTGCTTCTCCAATTCGGACTTGTGGAGACCTGGAAATCTAGTAGTTGGCGAAGAATCGCCATCACACTCATTGACCATGCTGGATGGGTTTGGTGTTGGCATTCACAGTACGTATATCCGAAGCATCCACCAGACTAGGAATATCGCGACGCTGCCGGGTGCCCCACACATCGCGTACTTTGCGATGTGTGGGTTTGGGCTGCCACCGGAATACGTCGAGCTCACGATTACTCTCCGCAGGCCGACACACTTAGCATTGGTGTTGGAAATCTTACCTCAAGCCACGATTGGGCTCGGCGTCCGCACCCACACATTCGCCAAGTGCGCGAATGTGTGGGGCA
>CAVWSP010000010.1:0-236464 GCA_963757835.1 Terriglobia bacterium
ACTGAAGTCGTCGGCAGTCATGGCTTTGTTCACAATTCCGAGCACGGTGATCTGGTCGTATCTTGCCTTTGGAGTGGTTCTCGCCATCGGGCTGGTCACGATCTTTCTTCGCGGCGATTGGCAAAAGGCGCAGGATGCGACAAGCTGATTTGTTCGGGCCGCTTTTCTACGCGGCGCCACTCGCGGCTTTCGGCACTGAGCACTTCACCCTGACCAAGGCCGTCGCGTCGATCGTGCCGCGGTGGATGCCGTGGCATCTGTTTTGGGCGTACTTCGTAGGCGCCTGCTTTATCGCAGCCGCGCTCAGCCTGGTGACGAAGATCCAGGCGCCTCTCGCGGCGCGTTTGCTCGCCTTGACGTTTTTCCTTTTCGTAGTGCTGATGGACGCCCCAGGCTGGGCACACAATCTGCGGGACCGGTTTGGTCTGACGCTGAGCTGCGGGAGTTCTCCTTCAGCGGCGGCGCTCTGGCGCTGGCCGCCAGCCTGGCCGAGCCGGGGCGCGAGCGCGGCCAGCGCGTCCTGGCGACAATCGCTCGCTACTTCATTGCCATTCCCGTGCTGTTTTACAGCTTCGAGCAATTCCTGCACGCCGATCACGTTCCCGCCGTTCCGCTGGAACGGTTGACTCCCCAGTGGATCTTCGGCCACGCCATTTGGACGTACCTGGCGGCCGTGGTTTACGCAGTAGCGGGTATCCTGTTGCTTGTCGGCAAGAAGACCCGCGCCGCAGCCACGTGGATCGGCCTGACTGTGCTCTTCGTGGAGTTAGTCGTGTACGTGCCGATCGCAGTGGTGGAGCGTGCCAGCCTGGAAGGACTCAATTACATGGCGGATACACTGATGTACTGTGGCGCCATCCTTCTGCTCGCCGGCGCCATGCCACGTGAAGCGGAGCGGCGGGAATCACCGGCCGATTAGTGGTCCCCTGAAAGCCGCCAAAGAAAACAGGCGAAGTGATTTTTACTGCGAAGCTTGGGCCAGATCGCGGAGCCGGTCACGGCCTAAGGTTGCGCAAGGCCTTTGCGGGGGACCATCCGCCCGTATTCTTTTGTCTTTTGTCTTTGCCGATCGGAGCGAACCCTTTCTGTGCTACGCCTTCGTTTGATATTTCATACTGATCCACAGCATAAAATCACAAATTATCCGTCTTGGTCTATCTGGGGTAATTCGGCTATGAAGCGTGTTCTTTGTCGTGGAGCAGCGGGCAAGATATGCGTGGAGTTTACATGTTCTTCGTCAGCGTGGAGAGTATAAAGTCGCCGGACCGCTGACCACGTTCAACGAGGCTGCTGGCCGGGTTGCGATCCACGCCGTCCGCCGTAACTGGTCAACAGCAAGCCTCGGCAGCAGGGTTGCTGCTTTGGGCGGTCCCTTTGCCCTGGCCTTGTTCCAACGAGCAGGACGAACTGCTCATGGCCGAAACCTGTGAAAAGCGGTCGCCGGCTGGAATCGAAGGGATTGCATTTGGCGACCTCTTTCTCGAAGACGTGCGCACGTACCGTGAAAAGCAGATGAGAAACACTGGACGACTGCCAATATTTCCCCTGTGGGGGCAGCCCACTCGGGACTTGGCAAGGCAGATGATCGCCTCTGGCGTGCGGGCGAAACTGACCTGTGTGGACACGCTGAAACTCGACCCTTCGTTTGCCGGGCACGAGTTTGATGAGAACTTGTTGTCTGCTCTTCCTGACGGAGTCGATCCATGCGGTGAGAAAGGGGAGTTTCACTCATTTGTATATGCAGGGCCCATGCTGAGCATCGACATTCCTGTTTCGGTCGGCGAGAGCGTCGTGCGCGATCAATTTGTGTTTGCC
This sequence comes from Terriglobia bacterium, assembly GCA_963757835.1. GTDB lineage: Bacteria > Acidobacteriota > Terriglobia > Terriglobales > Acidobacteriaceae > JAIQFF01. The sequence goes on from CAVWSP010000010.1 coordinate 1,816, forward strand.
GATCTAAACCCCGCCACGGTTGCTAAGCCTTTGTCCCAATAGCTTTCGCAAAGCTGTATTGCAGTTGTTCTCCAGCCGCTTCAGATCCCGTAATTACAGCCGGGACCAAGCCCGTCAGAAGGTGAGGCGCGTGGGTCCGTAAGAGTACACTCGGATCGGGCCGCTTAGCTCCCTGGTGCACGATCCAGAATCGTCTCCGTCGCCGCATCCCAAAACTGCTTTTTGCCCGACCAGTAAGCCTCCGCCGCCATCATGCAGGCGACGGAGTGGGCGAATCCGTCCTGCACGGTGCAATTCGGCTGCTGCCGCGAGCGCATGCATTCGAACCAGTTGGCCATGTGCCCCAGCGACAGGTCATCAATGCCCATGGGCGGAAGCTTGGTTTCGCCCGGGAGAAGAACGTATTTCGCGGCCCTCGCCTGGTCGATGTCGGCGTTGTCCTCGTGGTTCCCTTTCTCTTCGACCAATTGATATCGTGGACTGCCCTCGCCTCCGAGGTTGATCAGGGTGGCTTTTTTGCCCATATAGCGGGTGAAGCCTGGAGAGTCGTTGCCGAAGCTGGTTGAGTAGCTCACGAGGAAACCCTTGGGATATTCCAGCAAGGCTTGAAACGTATCGGCATTCTCGCGGCCATCGTGCCAGGCAAAAATGCCGCCGTGAGCCACCACCGAACGGGGAAAGCTGTCGTTCATGAACCAATGGACGAGGTCGGAAGCGTGGCTCATCCATTGATCGGGAATGCCGCTGGAAAATTCCTTGTACAAGCGGAATTCGCAATAGACTTGCGGATCAAATGGGCGATAGGGCTTGGTGAGCAGCCATTTCCGCCAATCCGTATCCTGTTCCCGCAGCAGCTTCGTTTCCGCGCGTCCACGCCACCGGGGACCGTGGTAATTCCAGACGATTTCCACCTTGCTTACTTCTCCGAGAACCCCGGTCTGCACCAATTCGCGAGCGGCCCTGGGATACGGTTCGCTGCGATGCTGCGTACCGACTTGCACAATCCGGTTCAATTTCATGGCTGCATCGCGGGCCGCCTTGGCCTCTGCCAGCACGTTGCCCATCGGCTTTTCGACGTAGGCGTCTTTGCCGGCCTCTACCGCCATCTTCAGGATGGGCGAGTGGGAGTGCTCGGGTGTGGAGATAATCACCGCGTCAACGTCTTTCAAGGCGAGCACATCTTCCAGATACTGATACCCGCGTGGCGCACGGCCGTAATACTTTGCATTGACCGCGACCGCCTTTTCGCGGTTCAGCCGCCACAGATCACAGACCGCGGTAGTCTCCACGTTGTGGCTGGTCTTCAGCTGGGACACAATCCAGTCCAGGTCCCGGCCCCGGCTTCCGTTGCCGATGTGGCACACCGAAATACGGTCGTTGGCGCCCAGGATCCTGTCGTACGACAGCGCTGTCTTAACAAATGCCGCGCCTCCGCCCAGCAGGGCTGCGGACTTCGCCAGAAATCTTCTCCGATCGATGGTCTGGTCCAGATCGCTCATGTTGTCCCCCATGTGAATCGGATGAAATGCACCGCTGCGGCGCCCCAATTATGCCAGAGACACTGGCGGGACCGGGCGATTGTGTGAGGGTCTTTGAAGAGTATGCTAGAAAGCAAATCTGGGCGGCTCAAACTTCTAGTCTCGAGGAGGAGACTCGTGCCTTCGCTGCCCGACAATGGAATGGTCCATCTCAACAGCCCTTACTCGGTGGCAGAAACGATCACCCGGCTGGAAGCCTTGCTAAAGGCCCAGGGTCTAACTGAATTTTGCCGCATCGACCACAGCGGAGAAGCCGAAAAAGTTGGCTTCACGATGCCGCCCACGCAAGTGATCATCTTCGGCAGCCCCAAAGGTGGAACGCCGCTGATGATCGCCTCCCCCACGCTGGCCATTGATCTGCCTCTGAAGGCGTTGATCTGGCAGGACGCCGCCGGCCAAGTCCGGGTCTCCTACAACAGCCCGGAATATCTTAAGCAGAGGCACAATATCCCCGACGACCTGCTGAGGAATATTGCCGGCATCGGGGCCCTGCTGCAAAAAGTTGTAGGATAGAAGCCCACAATATTTTTTTATCCCAATAGGAGAAAGTTCATGGCCGAATCGAAATCTGCTGACAACCAACGAGAAATTTCCCGCGAACGTCTTGCTGACCTCTTGAACGAAGACCTTTCCCGCGAGTACCAGGCCATCATCGGTTACGTGGTGTACTCGCAGGTGCTCAAGGGCGCCGAATTCATGAACATCGCCGACCAGCTGGCCATCCATGCCAAGCAGGAACTGGATCACGCCCTGATCATCTCGCGCCAGATTGACTACCTGGGCAAAATGCCCACAGTGAATCCGCTGCCGGTCAAGACGTCGGACGACGCGAAAGAGATGCTGCGCTTCGATCTGGCCAACGAAAATGACACCATACGGAATTACCGCGAGCGCATCGGGCAATGTGAAGCTCTGGGAGAGTTCGCGCTGGCGGAGCAGATTCGCCAGATCCTGGTGGATGAACAGGACCATCAGATTGATCTGGCCACCGCGCTGGGGGAAGAAGTCCCGGACGTCAGAGCAAGAGGAAAGGCCCGCCGCAAGTAAAGTGTGGGTCGGACACTCTTGTCCCACGCCTTTGAAGTTGGTTTTGAGGTTCCTTATTGTATTGTGGTTTTGAACCTGCTTTTGAATTTGTTCAGGCCCGGAGAATCAAAGTCAAAAGCGTCGGACAGGAGTGTCCGACCCACACCATCTAGGCGGAAAGGCCGCTGCGCAGCCCGGCGCTCAGGCGCGCCAGTTGCTGGCGGTCTTCGAATTTGTCGGAAAGAAATTCTACTCCGTACAAATAGACGCTGCGGTTGCGGACCTTCCCGCGGACTCGCACCGATTCGTCGGTGTGAGGATTCTTGAACTCGACCTTGATTTGGGTTCCTACCGGCAGGTTGGCGGCGGCAAACAGACACAGCCCGCCTTCACTGAAGTGAACGCCGCGGGCATCCACGATTGCGCTTTCGGCGGAATGATTCACCGGGGCATGGTCCAGCTGAACGCGCACCGAGGCGTCAAACGGATAACGTTCCCAGCGGCGGCGATTGACTTGTTGCTCCATCCTCATCCCGACTTCCAGAATTTTGTTGGCTAGCGGAGTTTCTCGATTGAAAACACCGCGGTCCCTGTGGTTCGCCTGTCTCGAAAGTAGTGCAGTGCGGTGATTCGTGAAAGTTACGCAGGTACAAGGCGGGATGTGCCGCGGTAACACGCAAGCAAAGGTGTGATGATTTTGGTTTGCCCTGACGGGAGACTGCTCTAGATCCCCTTGCGTGGATCTACGGGCCACTTCTTCACTTTTCAGCAAGGCCGAGGACCTGGCAAACCGTCCTGGCGATCATTTGCTCTTCGTTCGTACGAATGACGCGGACCACAACCCGGCTGGACGCCGGGGAAATCACGTCCGCGTTCGCCGCATTCTGTTTTTGTTCAACTTCGATTCCGAGGAATCCTAACCCATCGCAAATCCGGGCGCGGACCGCTGCTGCATTCTCTCCGATGCCGCCGGAGAACACCAATGTTTCGACTCCGCCCAACGCCGCCGCAAATGAACCAACCCATTTCTTGACCTGGTAACAGAACAGAGAGACCGCTTCAGCCGCGCGCACGTCTTCCGTCTCGTGTTTTAGCAAGTCACGCATGTCGGAGCTGGTTTCGGATATGCCGAGCAACCCGGACCGGAAATTGACCATGTCGTTGAATTGCCTGGCGCTCATTTTTTCAGTGCGGGCCAGATACCAGACCAGTCCGGGATCGAGATCCCCGGTGCGGGTGCTCATGGGCACGCCGGCGGCCGGGGTAAAACTCATGCTGGTATCGACGGGTTTGCCGTTACGCACCGCCGCCAGGCTGGCTCCATTGCCCAGGTGGGCGAGGATGACCCGGCCTCGCGCCACCTCCGGTCCAGCCAGGCGCGCCAACTCTTCCATCAGAAACTCGTATGACAGCCCGTGAAACCCGTACCGTCGTACGCCCTGCGCCTCGTAACGGCGAGGAATTGGCAGCATTTGCGCTTCGCGCGGAAGATCATGGTGAAAAGCGGTGTCGAAACATGCCACCTGCGGCAGCTCCGGAAATCGGCGATGAAACGCCTCGGTCAACTGGATCTCTTCTGGCATATGCTCGGGATCGAAGGGACTGAGGTGCCTCAATTCGGTAATCATTTCCGCGGTAATTCGTTGCGGCTTGTAATACTTCGGCCCGCCATGCACTACGCGATGTCCCACGGCAGCCAACGGGTCGCGCCCGCGACGTTGTTCGATCCAGTCCATCAGAACGCCCACCGCCGATGTGTGATCGGGCGCCTGCACTGAGCGCAAGCAATTGTCCGCCGGGTCCGGGCCCTTCACCCGGAAGGTGGCCTCTGGCAGTCCAATCCGCTCAATAGCGCCATCCAGAATCAGTTGCAGCGGTTCTCCGGCCTCGAACAGGGCGAATTTGATGCTCGACGAGCCTCCATTAATAGTCAGAATGCGTGGCTTCGCCGGTTTCACGGACGACTCGCCTGCTTCAGCGCCATTTGTTCACTTGACTTCATTTAGCTATCGCTGAACAGACCTGCGCGTGGATGTCCCTTGGCCAGCGGCGGAGGAGTGCTCGCCTCGCTGAAATCAGCCGTCCAGTGCCAGTCCCTAATCTCCGGCATGTCTTCCAGGTGTTGTCGAATGTAGTCGTGGTGCTCGTACAGCTTGCGATTGAACCTGTCCACTATGTCGGAAACCTCTGAGCGCAGCCTCGAGACATACTTCAGGGCATCGATCGCAAGATGAAAACGGCTCATCTTGTTCAGCACTACCATGTCGAACGGAGTGGTGGTCGTGCCCTGATCCATAAAGCCGCGCACATGGAAGCGGCTTTCATTGGAGCGTCCATGAACCATGGTGTGAATGAGCCAGCGATTGTTGTGGAAGGCGAAGATGACAGGAGCATCTCTGGTGAATAGAGCGTCAAAGGACATGTTATCCATGCCATGCGGGTGATCATCCGGGCTCATCAAAATGCTCAGGTCCACCACATTGACCACCCGCACCTTGATGCCGGGAACATATTTCTGCAGAAGCCACGCGGCCGCGCAGGTTTCGATAGTTGGTACATCGCCTGCGCAGGCCAATACAACGTCCGGCTCGCCGCCTCCGTCGTTGGTGGCAAACTTCCAGGTCGATGCCCCCCGTGAGCAATGCTCGAGAGCTTCGTCCATGTTTAGCCATTGAAGCTGAGGCTGCTTTCCGCAGGTAACGATGTTGACGTAGTTGCGGCTCCGCAGGCAATGGTCGAAGACGCTCAGCAGGCAATTGCTGTCGGGCGGATAGTAAACGCGGATGGTTTCACTCCGGCGTGCCAGCGCGTTGTCCACAAATCCGGTCGCCTGATGGCTGAAACCGTTGTGATCGTTTCGCCAGGCATGACTTGTCAGTAGAACATTTAAGGATGCAAGCGGCCTACGCCAGGGAAAATCGCGGCATTGCTCCAGCCACTTGGCATGTTGTGTCAACATCGAATCCACGACCTGCGCGAAAGCCTCGTAGGAGGACCACATGCCATGCCGCCCGGTCAGCAAGTACCCTTCAAGCCATCCCTGGCAACAATGCTCGCTCAATACCTCCATGACGCGCCCATCGGGGCTCAGTTCGTCATCGATCGAAACTGTCTCCGCCATAAAGCAACGCTTTGTCGCTTCGAGGACGGAGTTCAAGCGATTGGAGTTTGTCTCATCCGGACAGAACATGCGAAAGTTTGTTGGATTGAGTTTGAAGATGTCTCTGAAAAACTCTCCCAGCTTTCGTGGAGCTTCCGCGACCACTTGGCCCGGCCCAGGGATCTCCAGCGCATAACTTGTAAAGTCCGGTATATCGAGCGCGGTCAGCAAGCGTCCGCCGTTCACATGAGGATTTCCTCCCATGCGGCGATTGCCGGCTGGCGCGAGTTCCGCCAGCTCGGCCATGAATTTGCCCTTTTCATCGAAAAGTTCCTGCGCCTTGTAGCTTCTCATCCAGGCCTCAAGAATCTTGAGATGTTCCGGGTTCGCCCGGACCGTGGCGAGCGGGACCTGGTGAGCACGGAAGGTGCCTTCAATCGGGATTCCATCCACTTCTTTCGGGCAGGTCCATCCCTTGGGCGTGCGCAGGACGATCATGGGCCAGATGGGCTGCTTCTTGAACCCGTCGTGGCGCGCCTCCTGCTGAATGGCTCGAATCTCGGCATAGCAATCGTCCAGCGTCCCGGCCAGCAGTTGATGCACGACTTCAGGATCGTCGCCTTCGACGAAATAGGGCTTGTAACCGCGTCCCATGTAGAGGGCTTTTAAGTCTTCGTCGCTGGTTCGTGCCTGGACGGTCGGACCGGAAATCTTGTAACCGTTCAGGTGCAGAATCGGAAGGACAGCACCGTCGCGCACTGGATTTAAAAAGTTGACCGACTTCCAGCTTCCTTCAAGCGGACAAGTCTCGGATTCTCCGTCACCGATGACGCAGGCAACTATCAGATCGGGATTATCGAAAGCTGCGCCGAAAGCGTGGACCATCGAATAGCCAAGCTCCCCGCCTTCGTGCATGGAATTCGGGACGTGCGGTCCACAATGGCTGGGCACGCCGCCCGGAGTCGAGAACTTTCGGAACAGAAGCCGCAGGCCGTTCTCATCCGGCGTGATCTCCGGATGGACTTCGGTATAAGTGCCTTCCAGATAGGAGCAGGCGTTGAGCGACGGGCCGCCGTGCCCCGGGCCGGCAATATAAATGATATTTGCGTCATGCTCTTTGATCAGCCGATTCAGATGTATGTAAATGAGGTTTTGCCCCGGTGAAGTCCCCCAGTGCCCGAGCAGTCTTGGCTTGATCTGTTCGGCCTTGAGCGGCTCTCGCAACAGGGGGTTTTCAAAAAGATAGATCTGGCCGATGCAAAGATAATTCGCGGCTCGCCAATAGCGATTCATCTTGTCGAGCATATCGGGCGAAAGCGGCCCCTTGGATTGCGGCCCTCTTGTCGGCTCCTGGCCGTTGGCGGCGACCGCAGTGGACAAAGCTGCGTCGAAGATAAACTCCGTAGGTTTGCCGGCCTGATGCCGGCCCAGGTCCCCTGAGGTCCGGGCCTTATCCTGGTCCCCGTGAATTGCTCGTTCCTTAGTAGGCATCTTAATTGTCCCTCTCTACTTCCCTGCCGGGCCGCCCGGATCGTCGCCGCCGAGCGTGCCCTGCGCGGCGATCCTGCCGGCCAGTGAGGGCTTCCCCTTGAGAATCCACTCGAAGCCAACCGCGATCAGGGCCCCAATGACTGGCCCCACGAGATAGATCCAAGTGGTCTGGAGGTTGCCGCGCATCACATCCGGCGCCAGCGAGCGGACCGGGTTCATCGAGGAGCCGGTAATTGGCGCCGCCCAAAGCCCTGCCAGGGCAACGTACCCGCCCACGGCGACAGCGCCGTTCGTGCCAACGTTTCGGGCGCCGTACGCCGTGCCCAGGATCGTGTTCACCAGCCCGGCCGTCAGCACCACTTCCATCGCCAGCGCTTTCCCGCTGGTCACACCATGACCCGGCAGCGTCGCGCCGAGCGCGCCCACCGTCCCAAACATGGCCCGAAGGAAAGCAGCCGCGCCGAGGCCTCCGATCACCTGCCCGACCACATAGCCTGGAACTCTCTGCCAGGGGAAATCACGCCGCACCGCGAATGCCAGCGTGACCGCCGGATTCAAATGGGCTCCGCTCACTTCACCCATAAAATAAATAATCGCCATTACCATGAGTCCCGGCGCGACCACGATCATGCCCAGGCTGACCCTGCCCCCGCTCATGGCGGCCACGACACCACCACCGGCGGCGACCAGCACCAGCAGAAACGTGCCCCAGGTTTCGGCGAACACACGTCGCCACTCAAAAGAGGTGTTGAAGAAGTCGAGCGCCGATTGCTTTTGGATCACGGGTTGCTGCGCTGCGTCCGCCCGCTCCCGCCTGCTCGCTTCCATTTTCCACCTTCTGTGCACTGCTGTGCCAGCGTAGCGGTTACGACCCCAAACGCTTTCGCTGTTTTTCGTACGAAAGGTTCAGAAATATTTTAACGATCCGCGGTCCATTGCGAAAGAGGTGGCGCTCCAGGTCAACGATCGACCGGTATAGTCGTCCACATTGGTTCGCGCTTCAGCGCCTGCGGTGAGCTTTCCTCGGCCTCGAAGACTTTTTCCGCAACCTTGCCTAGGGATTGAGCACGACTTTACCGAACATCCGGCTCTGCTCCAGGTATTCGTGGGCGGCGCGAATTTCTTTCAGGGGAAAGACGCGATCGACAATCGGCAGCAAACGTCCGGCGAAGACATGGCCCAGCACTTCGCGCAATTCCGCCATCGTTCCCATGTAGGACCCCAGAAGCGAGAGCTGGCGGGAAAACAGGAAACGCAAATCGATGCTGGCCGCGAATCCGGTGGTGGCGCCGCAGGTGGCCAGCGAGCCGCCGGGCTTGAGACACTTCACACTTTCCTCCCAGGTGGCGGAGCCTACGTGCTCGATGACGATATCCACGCCTTCCTTGCTGGTGATCTTGCGGACCTCCTCTGAAATCTTCTGCTGGTAATGATTGATGCCGTAGTCCGCGCCCAGGGCTCGGGCCTTCTCCAGTTTGGTCTCATCGCCCGCAGTGGTAATCACGCGGGCGCGAAATAATTTCGCAATCTGGATGGCGGCAATGCCCACGCCGGAACTCGCGCCCAGCACCAGCACGGTCTGTCCCGGACGAATGTGGGCCCGTCCCACCAGCATGTGCCATGCGGTGGTGAACACCAGCGGCAGGCTGGCGGCCTGGTTGAAGTCCAGGCTGTCAGGAATCGGGATGATGTTCACGGCGGGCACAGCGATCAGCTCACAATTCCCGCCGTCCACACGGTTGCCCAGCACGGTGAACTCCGGGCACAGGTTCTGAAGTCCGGCGGCGCAGCTGGCGCAGTGGTTGCAGAAATGCATCGGCGCCAGCAACACTCTCTGCCCCGGTTTGAAGCCGGTGACGTAATCGCCCACCTCGGCAATCTCGCCGGCGATGTCCGCCCCCAGAATGTGGGGCAAGGTCACCCCGGGCAGGCCTTTGCGGATCCAGAGATCGATGTGATTCAAGGCGCAGGCTTTGATCCGGACCAAAACCTGGTCCTGACGCGGCTTGGGATCGGGAACATCTTCGTAGCGTAGGACTTCAGGGCCACCGAATTCATGGATGCGGACGGCTTTCATCGCTCCTCCGAAATAAAGTCAAACTATCACAGGCGCATGCAGTAATCCTGACCGCATGTCCGGCCTGGCCGATCATAAAGACGGTTTGGCAGACCGTGTCGTAAGTACCGCTGGTGAAGCGCGAGCAGCCCCGGAGTGATGATCCGGGGCTTTCTTTTGCTCCTGTTGACTACTCCTATTAACCGACTGATAATCAAGCTGCGATGGACATCTACGAGGAGATCGTCAAGCTGCGGCAGGAGGGGCGGCGGGGGGCGGTGGCGACCATCGTCAACGCTCGGGGCTCGATTCCCTCTTTCAAGACTGCCAAGATGCTGGTGCGCGACGATGGCTCCATCGTGGGCACGATTGGCGGAGGGTGCGTCGAGGCCGAAATTTGGCAGGCGGCGCGCGAAGTCATGGAAAGCGAGAAACCCCGCACCCTGACCTTCAACCTCAATCAGGATCCCAAGTACGACACCGGGCTGGTGTGCGGCGGCACTCTCGACATTTTCGTGGAGCCGGTTCTACCTCCAGCGTCACTTTATATTTTCGGTGCAGGTCACGTATCCGTAAACCTTTACAAGATTGCGAAGAGTGCCGGATTCGATGTGACCGTGGTGGACGACCGCGAAGCCTACGCCAATCGCGAACGCTTCCCCGAAGCCAAAGAGGTGATCGCGGAGAATTTCGACCTGGCCATGGAGCGACTTGCTCCCAACGAGTCTTCGTACCTTGTGATCGTCACCCGCGGACATCGCGACGATATGCGAGTGTTGCGCTGGGCGGTGCAGACTCCGGCTCGTTACATTGGCATGATCGGTTCCAAACGCAAGACCATCACCATCTTTCAGGAGTTGACCAAGGAAGGCCTTGCGGCAGAGCTGTTCGATCGCGTGCATGCGCCGGTCGGACTCGATATCGGAGCGGTTACGCCGGAGGAGATCGCAGTTGCGATCACCGCCGAACTGATCGCCGCGCGCCGCCACGTGGAGCGAGAGTTGCCGCACATGAGCTGGTTTCATTCGCGCAAGCGAGAGACGAGCGGGCCCGTTGCCGAGGAGATGGAAGAGTCGGAAGAGGAAGTTTAGCGGGAGTGGCTCCGGACCACCTTCACCGCCCGGCACGTACTGGACACCGTCTCTGGTTCCGGTGGCGCGTTTTCGGCTTCTCCGGTCTCTCCACACACTTCCCTACGCGCTTACACCCCCGAGTTGTGTTTGCGGCATCCAACTGCCCAAGATACTTTTTCGAGGTTCGACTTGAAAACATCCGGCTTCACCATCGCCATCTGTCTTGTGCTTTTTGCACCTGCTGGAATCTTCGCCCAGACGACGCCGTCGGGCCCAACCCTCACCGCCAATCCTGTCTTCCAAAAGAACTGTGCAAAATGTCACGGTAAAACCGCCCAGGGCCGGCACTTCGGTGGGCCATCGCTCACCTCCGAAAAAAGCACGGCCATGTCCGCCGCTGACCTGCGCACCATCCTCACGAACGGCAAAGGCCACATGCCCAAATACGCGGGCAAGCTAACGCCGGAGGAAATCGACACGCTCGTCGAACAAATCAAGGGCCTGAGCAAGCAATAAAGGGATCTAGCGATGTGCAGGCCAGGGACTTGGACCCTGTGCGTTCAGGTCAATATCGACTGTCTTTTCCACTCTCAGGATGAACGTGCTTGGATCCTTCATTCCCCACTTTACGTAAGGCACCGCGAAGTGGACGGTCAGACGCCAATGGTCGGGGGCGAGCTCAACCTGCGCGGGAACTGTGATCTCATGCTCGGCGCCAAGGATTCCGAACATGCCGTGCACCTGCACCGCCGAACGCCCGGACGCCAGTACCTTCCCTTCCACCCGGTCGGGGCGAAAAGTCACCTCCGAATAACGAGCGCTCTGGAGAATCTCCTTGTGCATCTTGCGATCCCGGCCGGTGCTGCCGCTGTTTCCGCTGGGCGCGTCCACCACGATCTCGCCACTGATTGAGTTGGTGGCGGGATCGAAACGGACCTGGCCGGTTTTCAGCCTGAAGCTGCCGTGCACGGTGTGCAGCACGTCGCCGAGAGTGAAATCGACCGCGGTCTGCGCCGGGTCGAAGTTCAGCGTGGCCTCTTGCGCCTGTCCCCACGCGAGCGTGGCGGCCATGAGAATGAAAACCGGGATATTTCGTTTGACCATCGTCTTCATGGAGCAAGCAGTTTCATGCACCCAACACCTGCCATGCCAGTGAAAGCCCATTCGCCGCAAAGCCGGCCAGTGACAGCGCGCCCACGTGCATGGCCAGCATACGGCCAAACAGCCGCTGATCGGAACCGAAGGCGCGCATCACGCGCTGCCGGAATGACGTCTTCCAGTCGAGAGTCAGCATAAGTCGGGCCATCACTGTGGGACGCCTGGCCAGCGCCCGGTGCAGATGCTGATAACGTTCCAGATTGCCTGCCGCGAAACACTCGGCCAGCACCTCCGCCTGGCGAAACGAGAGGCACAAGCCTTCGCCGGTAATGGCATCGACTGCGCCGGAGGCGTCCCCTACCAAGGCGACACGCCCTTGATACACCCGATGCAATTTGCGGGTTGCGGAAATCGCGCCCCTCTCCAAGGATGAGGGTTCAGCATCACGCAGGCGCGACATAAGGTCCGGGAATGCGGGCAAAGCCGCATCCAGGCGCAGATGCGGGTCGCGGGAGATCAGGGCCACGCAGATTTCGTCCGCCGCAACCGGAGTGACATAGATCTGGCACCGCGGGCCCCAGTGCAGTTCCATGCAGTCAGTCCAAGGGGAAACACGGTAATGCCTGCGGAAGGCAAAGCGCGTCCGATCATAGTGGTATCGATCGAGGCCTGCCCATTGGCGGAGCAGCGAGTGACCTCCATCCGCGCCCACCACCCAGCGGGAGCTGACCCTATGCCCGCCCAGCAGCACACCCTCGGAATGTAAACCAGTTACTGGAGTCTTCCAGAGCAGGGCAACTCCCGCCGCCTCCGCCCTCGCGACCATAATGCGGTGGAGCACAGTCCGGCGCACACCGATGCCGTTACCGTTGGGGAAACTCGCCTCTACGCTCAGATCGCCACTAACGAAACGGATTCCTCGAAAAGGATATGCGATCTGGGCTGGAATGCCGATTCCCAGCTTTTCGAGTGCGGCTCGACCATCGGGCATCAGGCCTTCGCCACAGGGTTTGTCGATGGGGGGTTGGGTGCCGTCCGCCACGACAACATCGAAACCGCGCTGACGGGCCGCGATCGCGGTAGCCAAACCGGCGGGCCCGCCTCCAACTACGAAAACATCCGTTGTTTTCACCATTGCAGTAATAAGAGCTCAGAACAGAAGCCAGGCCCCATGGCCGCCATTAATCCCAACGTTCCGGGCGCTGGCCGTCGGTGTTTCATGACTTCCTCCAGCACGACCAGGACCGACGCCGACGATAAGTTGCCCATCTTCTTCAGGCAATCCCAGGAAGCGTCGAGCTGACCATCTTTCAAATTAAGCGCGTCCTGGATGGCTTCGAGCACCTTGGGGCCACCGGTGTGGAGCACCCAGCTTCCGATGTCGTTCCGAGTGTGCCCGTGTTCGGTGAGAAACTGGTCCACATCCTGGCCAATCTGTTTTCGCACCAGGTCCGGGACTCCCCGCGAGAGGACGATCCTGAAGCCCTTCTCGGAAATCCGCCAGCCCATCATTTCCTCGGTGTGGGGATAAAACACAGAACGCGTCGCCAGAATTTTGGGGCCAAGTTGCTCAGACTCTGGCGCAAACCCACTTAACTCCTCCCCCGCCACAATTACAGCGGCCGCGCCATCACCAAAGAGTCCCGAGGAGATCAGGTTAGCCGGAGACAGATCTTCCTTCTGGATGGTCAAGGAGCAGAGTTCAACGGAGAGCAGAACCGCGAGCTGCGAGGGATAAGCCTTCACGTAATCGGCCGCGCGCGCAATTCCCGCCGCTCCCGCCACGCAACCGAGCCCGAACATGGGCACCCTCCGGATGTTCGGCGACAGCCCGATTCGGTTGATCAACAAAGCATCGATTGAAGGACTGGCGATGCCGGTAACCGACGTGAAAAAGAACGCACCCAGGTTCCTGGCAGCGAGTCCAGCATGGGTCAGGGCGCGGCAAATTGCCTGCTTGCCGAGATCAAGGGCCACTTCAATCCACAGGTCATTTGCCTCACCCCACCCAGAAAGTTTCGGATAGGCATGAACTGGCAGCGCAAGATAGCGCCCGTCAACACCTGTGTTGCGATGCAGGCGGCGGAATAGTTCCGGGTTTTCCAACTCTGCGCCCCAGTAGGTCTCTAATGCCTGAAGCAAAACGTCCTGGGGATAGTAGTGTTTGGGAAATGCACTGGCAGCGCTGACAATTTGCATGATGGGATGGTTTCAGTCCTGTGTAATTAGGCGCGTGCCGCGTTGGTTCATACGCTGATCGCTCTCCGCGCCAAGCCAAGAGCTTCAGACCAGAACGAACCGGAGTGATGGGCAAGCTCCACAACGTCGCGGATCGCGGAGATAAACTCGGCAATCTGCGGTGGAGTGACCACCAAGGGAGGAGCGACCTTCAGCACCATGAAGTCGTTTCCACAAATCTGGGTCAGGATCCCACGATCGCGGAACAGGCGCATGACCAGAATCTGTCCGAACATGGCCGGATGGATGCGGGCAAAAGCCTCGAATGGCGCTCGCAGAGAAAGGCTTCGTGGAGCCCTGAACTCAATACCCCGCAAGAGACCCTGGCCACGAACCTCCTTCACCATCTCGTAACCGGAGAGAGTTTCGGCCAGTTGCCGCTGCAGGTCCATACCCATTTGCGCAGCGCATTCGCCGAGGCCCTCGCCTTCCAGCACATCGAGGGTTGCGAGGCCGACACGCATGGAGAGGCTGTTTTCACCAAAGGTAGAGGCGTGCACGATCGAGCGTTTGAAGGAGCTGAACACGGAGCCGTGTACCGCGTCCGACATGAGCACAGCACTCACTGGAACCAGGCCACCACTCAAAGCTTTCGCCAGGACCACGATGTCGGGCGTAATACCGAAATGGTGCGACGCCAGGAATGGACCGGTACGAAACATCCCGGTCTGAACTTCGTCGGCAACCAGCAGGGACCCGTAGCGCCCGCACAGGTCCTGCGCCCCTTTAAGGTAGCCTGGTTCAGGCACACGAATGCCGCCTTCCGCCTGGATCGGTTCCACGAAGAATGCGGCGTAGCGCCTGGTCGCCAGTTCTTTTTCGAGAGCTGCGAGGTCGCCGAAGGGCACCGTCACGGTTTCAGGAAGAAGCGGCCCAAAGCCCTTGCGCCAATACTCACCGTTCATCAGGGAGAGTGCGCCACAGGTCAGGCCATGGAAGGCGCGGTCGCAGGAGATCAGACCAGCGCGTCCGGTGTACGCTCGCGCGAACTTGATCGCGGTTTCGACACCTTCGCTTCCTGAACTGGCGAAAAACACTTTGGAAAGCCCACCGCCCGCCAGGTGGCAAAGCCGTTCCGCCAACTCACCGGCCAGCTCGGAGGCGTTACTCTGCAGCATTACAGGCCCCGACTTGTCCAACTCTTCTTTCAAGGCAGACACAATTGCGGGATGGTTGTGTCCCGTATTGTGGACGCAGTAACCGGAAAGAAAATCGAGGATGCGCAGGCCATCCGCGGTGAACAACTCCGCTCCCATGCAACGTTCGTAGCTCAGATTCATCTCGAGCAATCTGAGCAGCCTGACCCATTGAGGATTTACGTAGTCAGCGTAAGCATCTGTGGCGATCCGTTCAGCCGTGGGCATAGGTTAAAATTCTCGTGCGAACTTCGTTTGTGGCGTGCCCGGTGTGATGCAACTCTCTACGGCCTTGGTTGCTAGCAGTTCGCGAGTGCCGACGCAATTGGCCTGCATTCCGGGACAATTCGGGCAAATACTCCGAACCTCAGCGCTGTCCCTCGTAGCTGGGAGACTGGACCTCCATTCACACAAACCATCCCGCTTCAGGGTCTGCCCGCAGGACCGCTGTCCTTCACATCCTCGCGATTCAGTCCTCGCTGGACCTCAATATTTGTTATCTTCCTTACATGAGCCGGGCGCCTAGTTGGTGCGGAGTGATATTGGCGGCGGGCGAATCCTCGCGCATGGGGTCGGACAAAGCCCTGCTGCCCTGGCCTCCGGTAGCCAAGGGCATGCCATTTTCAGGTGAGACATTTTTGTCAGCCGCGATTCGTTCCCTGAGTTCTACCGACCAGGTGGTTGTGGTGGTCGGAAATAATGAGCGTGAACTGGCCCCAGTGGTGTACGCGGCGGGCGGTTCACTGGTGCGAAACCCGGCGCCGGAGGGTGATCAGTTCAGCTCCCTGCGGGTCGGGTTGCAGGCCGTCATGGATCTGGGGCGGGATGCCGCCATGATCACACTGGTGGATCGTCCGCCCGCGAGCGCGGCGGCACTGGCAAATCTGCGGGCGGCATTTGAAGCCGCGCCCAGCGAAACCTGGGCGGTGGTGCCCGAATACGGCGGACGCCACGGGCATCCCTTCCTGGCCGGTCGCGAAATGATCGAAGTATTTCTCAAGGCTCCCGCGACAGCGACTGCAAGAGATGTCGAACATCAGCACCAGGAACACCTGTTGTATGTTCCCGTGGATGATCCGCATGTTGTCATGAATGTGAATACCCCCGAGGACTACGCTGCGCTGTTAAATCCTCAAACGAGATAACCTTGTCATCCGCATGAATCCTGAAAATGCACAGCTGAACCCTTCGTCCAGAATCGCTGAGTTCATCCAATCGGTTTTGCGGTTGAAGCCCCGGCTCGCCGTCTTCGACTGTGACGGCACGCTCTGGTCAGGGGATGCCGGCTTCGGTTTCTTCGAATGGGAGTTGAACCGCGGCCTGGTCTCTGAAGAGGTGGTTCGCTGGGCCTGGGCCCGCTACGCCGACTACCTGGCCGGCAAGGTCAGCGAAGACGACATGTGCGCCGAAATGGTGACCATCAATCGCGGATTGCTGGCAGCCGATGTTATGCGCGCGGCAGAAGAGTTCTTCGAAGCAAAAATGGTGAGCGGATTTTTCCCCGAGATGAGGGACCTGGTCTTTCGGTTGCATCAAAGCGGTTGCGAGGTCTGGGCGGTTTCTTCCACCAGTGAATGGGTGATCCAGGCAGGGATGAAGCATTTCGGAATTCCAGCCAACCGGATACTGGCGGCAGCGGTGGTGGTCGAAGAGGGCAAGGTCACTGACCAGGTGATCCGCGTGCCTAGCGGCAAAGGCAAACCGCTGGCCATCCGCGAAGTGATTGCGCGCACTCCCGACGCGGTCTTTGGAAATTCCGTCTGGGATGCGGACATGCTGGAAATTGCGCGGCATCCCTTCGCAATAAATCCCACAAAAGAACTGTTGGCCATCGCCGGTCGGCGCGGCTGGCCGGTTTATCATCCCCAACCAGTTGCCGGTTCCTAGTTTCCAGTTCCCAGTTGCTTCAGGACGGCGTCCAGCGTGTCCATTACGAGATGACTCGCGTGGACCGAGGTCGGGGGCAGGCCGCCTATCGATCGAAGCAGTGCTTCGCGGCGCAATAGGCGGGCCTGGGCGATGGTCTTCCCTTTCAGCAGTTCGGTGAGCAGCGAGGCGCAAGCCATGGCGGGAACGCATCCCTGGGCGAGAAATCGGATGTCTTCGATGCGTCCGGCAGCGACGCGCAGAGTGAGTTTCAGGACGTCTCCGCAGGCGGGGTTTTCAATCTGGGCGGAGGCATCCGGGTCGGTCACTTCGCCAGGGTTGCGCGGATTCTGGAAGTGATCGAGCACCTGGGGTGAGTACATCGCCGGCCTTAAACCCCTGCCTCGAAATCCACCTCGATCGGATCAATCAGAGGCACCAGCCAGGTCAGCAGTGTTTGATGGACGGGATGCGGTCCGTAGGCATGCAGGGCCGCCTCGTCGGTAAACTTCATTACGCCGCCCAGTTCGTAGCCTTGTCCGCGCGGTGAAGTGTTGACTCCCACCAGGGTTTCCTGCAGGCCAGGGATTTGGCCTTGCAGCTTGCGTATTTCGGCAATGGCGCGTTGTTTCTGCTCTTCGGTGACTCTTGGCTTCCAGCGAAAGGCGAACATGTGGATAAACATGATGGACTGAGACCCTCGGCGAGATTGTAGCGGGTGGCCGGCAATTGTGTAAAAAAGCCGGCCCTCCCAGAAACGGGGGGCCTGTACGATAGAGTCCGTGACTTCCGACAACAGTCCGCGTCGCGTGGTCTGCCTGCAGCCCAGCGCTACCGTCATCCTGGCGGCACTAGGCCGGCTCGACCGGGTAGTGGCCTGCACCCGGTATTGCGCCGATGTGTGCCCCGAGGTCAAAGATGGAGGACGCGCCATCATCGCCGATTCCTGGACGGCGCAGAGCCGGCAGATCTTGGACGCCCGTCCCGACCTGGTGATCGCCGCCGTTCCCTACCAGGAGAGGGCAGTAGTGGAAATCCTGAAGGCGGGAGTCCGCTTTCTTGGGCTGGCGCCGAAAACGCTGGCCGATATTTATACCGACATCGCCACCATCGCCGGAGCGGTAGGCGCCGGGGAGCGAGGGCAGAGTGTGATTGCGAACATGCAGAGCGAGATCAAAGCCCTGGGGGCGCGGGTCAAGAGCAGGCAGCGTCCCCGCGTCTTTTGTGAAGAGTGGGGCAAGCCGTTGATTGCGTCGCAGAAATGGGTGGCGGAACTGGTCGAAGTGGCAGGCGGCGAGTTCATGGGCGAACCGGGAGGACGGTCGTCGGCGGAGTCAGTTCTCGCCGGCGCTCCCGAGATTGTGGTGGCGGCATGGTGCGGGGCCGGGGACCGCGTGCCTCTGGAGAAGATTGTTCGCGAGCGGGGATGGCAGGAGATGCCCGCGGTGCGCGCCGGGCGAGTGTATTGCATCAGCGATGAGCTCCTGAATACTCCCGCCCCAACTCTGGTGGACGGCCTGCGAGCGTTGGCGGCGGCGATTCATCCCGGTGCTTTTCCACAACCCGAAGGACTAAGATGTATTGTCGAGATGTGACCGCTACCTCACACGCCTCGGCCTCGTGATCCGAAAACTCTATGCCTCCCGCTTCCGCATTCGCAGAAGTCAGGAAAGAGATCGACCGCATCAACCATGCTGCCGGATCGGTGGAAGATTTCATGTGGGAAACCGTGAAGGTGCTGCATGATCGCATGCTCAAATACAACTGGGTCGGCTTTTACATGCTGGAGAACAAACCCCTGGATTCGCAACCACGCATGCTGGCCCTGGGCCCTTTTCAGGGAGCGATGACACCGCACACACGCATCCCCCTGAATCAGGGCATCTGCGGAGCCGCCGCTTCCACGGGCAAGACCATCGTGGTGGATGACGTCAAACTCGACAGCCGTTACCTGGCATGCTCCACCGAAACCAAATCCGAAATTGTCGTGCCCGTGTTTGTCCGCGGCAAGGTCGTCGGCGAACTGGACATTGACAGTCACTTCCCTGCCGCCTTCGGCGACGACGACCGCGTCCTGGTGGAGTATTGCGCTTCCCTGGTGGGGAAACAGCTGGAAAAGTTCGCAGGATGAAGAGTGGGAAAGACCAGGCTCGCGCAACCGGGAACAGTCGGGCATCCGAATCAGCGCGCCCTTCTCAACGCGGACCTTCACCTTCCCTGAAACAAGTGGTGGCCGCTCTGATTTTCCAGGGTGACCTGCTGCTGGTTTGCCAGCGTACCCGGCACCAGACCATGCCCTTAAAATGGGAGTTTCCCGGCGGCAAGATCGAAGACGGCGAGCAGCCGCGCGATGCCTTGCGCCGTGAATTGAATGAAGAACTCGGCATCGATGCCACCATCGGCGACGAAGTCGCGCGCCTGCGCCACGATTACAATAACCGCTCCGCAGTGGAATTACGCTTCTACGCCGTGCGCGAGTACAAAGGTGAAATCGAGAATCGGATTTTCAAGGACATGCGATGGGCCGCCCGCTCCGACCTGCCGTCATTTGATTTCCTGGAGGCCGATCTGCAGCTGGTAAGAGAGCTGTCCGAAGGCAAGATCGCCTAGCCGGACACTCTTAGTTGTTCTGCTGTGGACGGTGGCCCATTCAAGCCCGCTTTTGGCTTGAGTGGGGATCTCACACTCACAAACTTGGGCCAACGAACAAACTAGATTGTCCTCATGCCAACGGGAACTAAACTTTGTCCAGTGGTAAAACTGCCCCACTCAAGCCAAAAGCGGGCTTGAATGGGCCACCGCCCTACGCGTTCAGCCGCCCCGCAGCGTCCAGAACCAGGCCAGCGTCAATCCCACCATGATCACCGTCGTCGCCCAGGCAATCACGTTGTAGAGAGGCGTGCTCACGTACTCTCCCATCAGCTCCTTCTTGTTCACCAGAAGCAGCATGAAGACGAGCACGAAGGGCAGCACGATGCCATTGACCACCTGGGAGAGAATGGAAATCTTCACCAGGGGAATCCTCGGCATCAGGATGACCCCCGCCCCGGCCACAATCAGGATGGTGTAAAGCCAGTAGAAGACCGGAGCTTCGCTGAAGCGCTTGCCCACTCCCGACTCAAATCCCAGGCCTTCGCAGACCGCGTAGGCAGTCGAAAGCGGCAAAATCGAGGCGGCGAAGAGTGATGCGTTGAACAATCCCATGGCGAAAAGGATGTAGGCGTAATCTCCCGCCAGGGGATGAAGCGCCTGGGCCGCATCTTTAGCGTCGCTGATGTTGTGGTAGCCGTGCACGTACAGCGTGGACGCGCAGGCCACGATAATGAACCAGGCCACGATGTCGGTGAAGACGCAGCCCGCGATCACGTCAAGCCGCGAAGCCTTGTACTGCCGCCGGGTCACGCCTTTCTCCACGATGGACGCCTGCAGGTAGAACTGCATCCAGGGCGCGATGGTGGTGCCGACGACGCCGATCACCATGTAGAGGTAATCCTGCCGCAGAAACATTTCCTTGCGCGGCGGGACAATGGTGGCCTCGAGCGCTTCCAGCCATGCGGGTTTGGCCAGGAATCCGGCAACAATGTAGGTCAGATAGAAGAACGACGCGGCCAGAAATACTTTCTCCACCGTTTTGTACTGGCCCTTGACCACGATCAGCCAGACAATGACGGCGCAAATCGGGACGGTGTAGTACTTGTTAAGGCCGAATAGTTCGAGGCTGCCGGCGATACCGCCAAATTCCGTGACTACGTTGCCGAAGTTGACGATGATCAGTCCGATCATCATGAGGAAGGTGATGCGGAACCCGAATTCTTCGCGAATCAGATCGCTCAATCCCTTGCCCGTGACCGCGCCCATGCGGGCCGCAATCTCCTGCACCACGATCAGCGCCACCGTGGTGGGGATCATGGTCCAGAGCAGCATGTGCCCGAACTGGGCCCCCGCCGCCGAATAGGTCCAGATGCCGCCGGCATCGTTGTCCACGTTCGCGGTAATGATGCCCGGCCCGACCACGGCGAAGAAGATCAGAAGCCGGATTTTCCAGCGTTTCAGGAAGGTCATGCGGCGCACACATATCGTTGCAGCGACCGATCAGCATAAATGCAGGAGGCAAATCTGGATAGATGAAATCGACGGTGATGGTGTGGGTCGGACACTCCTGTCCGACGCTTTTGAAGTTGTGGTTGGGTCTGGCTTTTTCTGGCGTCCGTCGATAGACCAAAGTCAAAGGCGTCGGACAGGAGTGTCCGACCCACACAAGCCTCTAAAGCGTCGTTGGCACAAACCTCAATGGGATGAGTTTGAGCCAAGGGCCAATGACCAACGACCAACGACGCCTTTAAAGATTTGCCCGCAGCAGGCTGATGATGTCGTCGGAGGTGATGACTCCGGTCAATTTCTTGTTGTCGTCCACCACCGCCAGGGTCAGGAGATTGTACTTGTCGAAGAGCTCGGCAACGTCTTTCTCCTTGGCGCCGGCGCGAGTGGAGATCAGCGGTTCCTGGGTCAGAGCCAGCATGGGAGTATCGGTGGCAGCCAGCACTACTTTGGCCAGCGGGACGGCCCCCGCGAGCGTGCCGTGGGAATCCACCAGATAGATCGTACTGACGGTTTCCACCCCGCCCTCGAAACGACGCAAAGCCTCAATAGCATCGTGCACCGTGGCACTGACGTTGACCGCCAGGTACTCGGTGTTCATCCGCCCGGCGGCTGTGTTTTCCTTGAACTCCAGGAGTTCGACCATCTCCTTGCGTTCCTGGGGTTGCATCTCGAGCAGGATTTCCGAAGTGCGTTCTTCGGGCAGATCGGCCAGCAGATCGGCGGCCGCATCGGGTTCCATCTCCTCCACAATCTCGGCGGCGCGCTCTGAATCCAGGGACTCCAGGATTGCCTTCTGGACTTTGGGCTCGACTTCCTCCAAGGCTCCCGCGGCGACGTCCTCATTCAGGGTCTCGAACACGGCCTCGCGCTCGTCAGGGGCCAGGTCTTCGACGATATCGGCGATGTCCGCGGGGTGCAGTTTGGCCAGGCGCTCGTGCGAAATCTTGAGCTTTACCCGGCGGGCAGGATCGGTTTCGATGAGGTCAACGAAATCCCAGGGAATGCTGTGCGGAGGGATTTGCCGCAGCAGCGCTCGCAACGCCACCAGCGGAACCACGCCCTTCAGCAAGCGCCGGATGGCGCCGCGCGGGCCGACGTCCACCGAACCGACTTTCAGCACCGGACGGTTGGCGACGGATTCCTGCAGCAGGTCCAGATCATTTACCCGGACAACTTTCCTGCCGAAGACGTCGATGACCTGCTGATCCAGAAGATCGCGTCCCAGCAGCAGCATGCCTTCGGCGCCCTCGCCATCGGCCCAGTCGGCCGTGGGCGCATCGGTGCGAATGCCCCCGTTGATCGAGGTGACGGAGACAAAGGGCAGCATGCGGTCGCCACCACTGGTTCTTACGATCAAAACCGCAACCCGGGCCCGGTCTTCTTGGGGGACCAGGCCCACCTCGCGCACCCGGCCGCAGCGGCTTCCGGCAGTGTCAAACACCGGCGTGCCCAGCAGCTCGGTAAGCGCAAAGGTCAACATACTTTCGAGAATACTCAACTGAACGATAAGAATCCACAGGAGCTTTCGGCTTGTAGCGCCGGCGTCCCGCCGGCCCGACAGGCGGGCAAGGCCCGCCAGTTTTAGCGGCGCGACAGTCATATGTAGGCGTCTGTGGACGTCGAACAGCGGAGGGCGAGACGCCCTCCGGACAGCCGGCGGGACGCCGGCGCTACGGTCCAAATCCATCTCCGCGTTGACATTTCCGGGGCATAAGGGCAAACTACCGCATTCGCTGCAACTACCGTTTCCGGCCATGGCTAAGCATCCGCCGTCGGCAGGAGCGCGGGACAGCGGAGATTCCGGATCCACGAAGCTGTACCCAAACATCTTTGCCATGACCGAACAGCGGGTCTCCTACACGTTGGATTCGACGCTGGAGACCGTCGACAGCGCCGAGCAGGCAGCCAGCCGGATTGCTTCCGAAGCGGGCTTCGACGATGACGAGGTCATGAGAATCGCCATGGCGGTGCGGGAAGCTGCGGTCAACGCCGTGCTCCATGGCAATGCCTACGATCCGGGCAAGAAGGTCAGTCTGGAATTCGAGCAGACCGGCGGCAACCTGGTGATTACCATCCGGGACCAGGGCAAAGGGCTGGATCTGGAAAAAATCCCGGACCCCCTGGCCCCGGAAAATCTTTTGAAGACGTCCGGCCGGGGCATTTTTCTTATACGCTCGTTCATGGATGAGGTGCACATCAGCCCCTCCCAGACGGGCACCGAAATTAAACTCGTCAAGCACGTCCACGGTCCATCCGAGGGCGTTAAGGAGGCTTCCCAGTGAGCATGAAGACCAGTACGCGCCAGATTAACGGCGTAACCATCGTGGATTGCAGCGGCCGCATTACTCTCGGCGAAGGCAGCGTGATACTGAAGGACGTGGTGCGCGAACTGCTTTCCAAGGGGCAGAAGAAAATCCTGCTCAACCTCGGAGACGTGAACTACATCGACAGCTCGGGCATCGGCGAATTGGTGAGCGCGTTCACCACCGTGCGCAACCAGGGCGGCGAACTCAAGCTGCTCAACCTGACCAAGAAAGTTCACGACCTGCTGCAGATCACCAAGCTGTACACCGTCTTCGACGTGAAAGACGACGAAGCCAGCGCAGTCAAGTCGTTCAGCTAAGTTCCCCACTATTATTTTTGGCCAGGGCCGGCATTAGTCCGGCCCCGGGTTGTTTCTATTTCGGGAAATCTGTCGGTTTCTTTTGCCTGCGCCCGCCTGCGCGATATCTCTCCGCCTTACAATTCGAGACATACCAATGGCCTGTCATCCCGAGCGCCGCTCCGAGCCACGCTTGCGTGGCGCGGAGAAGTCGAGCGACCTGATGTTACCCGCGAGCTCGCGGGATGCCGTCCCCGGCAAATACCTTCTGCTGGCAGCGGCCGTAATGCTCACCACCGCCGCCTGGTCCGATTGCCTTCCCCTGGCGGAAGCCCGGCAGCACGTAGGTGAGATCAAGTGTGTTACCGGCAAAGTCATCAGGGTCAAGCAGGGCGCGCGGGGAGTTCATTTTCTCGACTTCTGCGACGACTACCGGCTCTGTCCCTTCACCGTCGTGATCTTTCCCAGTGACCTGAAGAGCGTAGGCGATGTGCGGCAATTGCAGGGCCGGATGATTGAGATTCACGGCCAGGTCAAGGAGTACGACGGGCGCGCCGAGATCGTCCTCGAGGAATACCGGCAGCTGAGCGGCGCCGGCGCCCGCATTCCTCCTCTGCCCAAAAACTATGATGTGGAGAAAAAGGGCCGCTACAGCGCGGGAACCTTCAGCCATCCCAAGTCAAAGCGAAAAACTTCCAAGCGGCAACCGGCGGAAGTTGTCACCCAGGAACCAGAGGACCCGTAGGTAGCGCCGGCGTCCCGCCGGCGCTACACGAATCTATGCGTCACGACCGGACGCCACCCGTATGAGGCGCGCAACTCTGTCTTCCAGGACGATGTAGCGCTGGTATTCGTTCTCATCAACGGTTCCCATGGAAATATTTTCGTTGCGGTAGCGCATGGGGCTGGCGGCAGGCGTCCGCAAAGCAACGTGGATCTCCCGCACCGCAGTTTTCTCCACAACCGCCCGGACGTTTTCATCGTTGATACCGCCGCAGGCCATGATGATTACACTTTCGCCGGCCTGCTTCACCAGCCTGCGCAGGGTTGCGGCACCTTCGACGGCGGTTTGCGCTCCTCCGGAGGTGAGGATACGGTCAGCCCCGGTTTCCCTGACCTGCTCCAGCGACCGGAAAAGATCAGCCGACATGTCGAAGGCCCGATGGAAGGTCACGCTAAGGGGCCTGGCCAGATCGACCAGTGCGCGCGTTTTCTGAACGTCGATATTCGCGTCGGGATCCAGGATTCCAAAGACGACGCCTTCAGCGCCCAGCTGTTTGGCCATGAGGACGTCGCGTCGCATCACATCAAACTCATCGGCGCTGTAATAGAAATCACCCGCGCGCGGACGAATCATCACGTGCAGAGCAATCGACACTCGCTGCCGGGCGGTGGCAATCAGGCCCGCGCTCGGTGTGACGCCTCCTTCCATCAGACTGGCGCACAGTTCCACTCGCTTCGCCCCGCCACGCTCGGCGGCGAGCGCTGAGTCCAGAGAATCGACACAAACTTCGACGGTGAGTTCAGTAACGGACAGGGCTTCAGTCCTTGGCGGCTACGCGGATGGGAGTAAAGACAACAAGCATGCACAAGAGGAACGGCGCGGCGAGTTTCATGGAGTTCAATCTCCTGGAAAGCGAGGTGATTCTACATCCTCACCGCCGCGTTAATACTTTCTCCGATCGATAGCGGTTCCTGGTAATTTCAGCGCCGAAAGGCCCGCCCCCCCGAGCGCAACATTTAAAGTAGCACTGCAATTTTCGTCTTATTTTGACTGATTCAACTACTTTAAGCGGCTTTGCACGCTCGCCAGGATTCGCCCAGAGTTTGCGCTGAAGGCGCAATCTCTTGCGCAACTGCCGGTCGGCATTTCTGTAACTACAGGAGTCCAAAGCCCCAAAGCGCCTTCGGAGGTGGCATCAGACCTGCACCATTCAGACTCTCCCCCGCCAAGGCAAGCCCGTTCCACGCGTCCATTCGTACGTCTTCTGCTTTCGCGATGGGGCCCGGTGGACACAGACTTCTAAAGGAGAGCATCTTTCATGCCCGAGGAAAGCACGCCAGCCAAGAACCCAACCGACGAACATCGCGACAAGTATTTCAGCTTCCAGATCAAAGGATGGACAAATTTCGATCCCATGGCCAAGACCCTGGCCAGAGTGGCTGAAGGCATAGAACAGGGCGGCGGATTCCTGACCCTGGTGGAAGTCCTGGAAGTCGAGGATGATCTTGCTTCCATCACCGATGAAGAAGTCAGAGAGTGTTTTGCCAACATACTGGCTGCCAAGCGGCTGGTAAAAAACGTCCATGAGCTCCCAAAGGAACTGCTCGAGGAATTGCGGTCTGCGCTCAAGAGCGAGGCAGATGTTCCCAGGAAACCTCCTACCCTGGCCGTGATTTCTCCAACCACCGAAGAGCCGGGATTGCGAACTAAGCGTTGGCCATAAAAAAGTTCGACGGGAGAGTGGCCTGGGTTTAAGTCGAACAGGCGCCTGTCTCTTCTCAAGTTGCTCGTGGAGCGCGCGTGCCGCGCGTGAACGACTCCCCGAATTCTGGAATTGAGCTGAACCCCCCGACCGCGATGGGGATGGAGGCCAGCTGAGTACAGTCGTGTTGCCCGAATTCGATGATTCCTTTGACCGCAAGCTGGCGGAGTGGTTCGCTCTGCGGAAGGGCGTCTGGTCTGGCACTGCGGCTGAATTGCTGGCTGCCGTGCAGGGCGGACCCGAGGCGGGAAAAGGCTCGTCGTCCCAATCGGCGCACACTCTGTATGCCCTTCTGGAATCCCGCCGGCACGTACTGCGCTCCCGGGGTGTAGAGGTCCGGTTGCACCAGGGCCCTCCGCGAATCCTCTCTCTCCGTCACTGCCCAGTGGGAATATCCACAAAAAAACCACCCGCGACCGCGACCGCTTCTCGCATCCCACCGGTTTCAGCGGTCAATGCGATTCCGCTGGATGATCATGGGCAAGACGCACCTGCAAGTTCGGAAGAGGCCAAGGCGGCGCCCGCCACCGAAATCTCCGGTCAGGACATTTTCATAGGCAGGCCGGACTCTGCAGCTCGCTTTGTCAGTGGCCGCTACGCGGAAAAAGAAAGCACAGGAGGCCGCGTCTTTGAGAACACGGGCGCGGCGCTCTCGACCGTTGGCCAAATACGTAGCCTGATTGCAGACCAGAATCTTGGTCTCGAGGCAGCGATTGAGCTCATGGCTAACCGGGCCCAGGAAATCACCCAATGCTGCGGAACCGCGGTTGGAGTGCTGGAGCAGAATACGGTGGTGTACGCGGTTCGCACCGGCATCGGCGCGACCACGGCGGGACTTGATCTACATGCGAACTTCTTTCGGTCTTGCGTCAGGACCGGGGGCGCTTTGCAGTTACGGGATGCCCAAAGACATCCCATCCTGGGCACCATGTGCCAGATGGAGGGGGTTGGGTCCTTAATTATCGTTCCCATATTCCATCACCGAAGAGTCGTTGGAGCGATGGAATTTTTCTACAGAGAAAGCCGCTCTTTTTCAACCGGCCACGTTATGGACCTGGAGCTCATCGCTGGCGCAGTCAGTGAACGCTTGAGCGCTGCCGCGGAAGTCGATTTGAAACCGGAAGAACCGGACGACGATCCCAAGCCGCAGGCTGTCGATATTACGGATTCTGTCACCCTGAAGTCTCTCGGCTCCCGCCTGGCTACTGCGCCCACCCGCATGAGGCGTGCGTTGAAGAGAGTCTGGACCCAAGGGGCCCAGGCCGCCCCAGCGGCCCAGGAAAGCGGCGCCACCACCCATCCCGCGCCGGACGCCGAGATGGATGGCGCTGGACCGGTCCGGCCCGAAGCGCGGTCAATCTCTCCTTCCGGACCAAAGCCAAATGTGCCCTCGGAGTCGCAAGAGGATGGGCCTGCTGGGTAGTGGGTCAATCTTGAGACGATGAACCACGAAGGGCGCGAAAGTACACGAAGGAAGTCCCGGAAACGAAAGCCTTCGTGATACTTCGTGTCCTTCGTGGTTTATGCACTTGCCCGTGTTGATCACGACATTGACCCACTACTGCCTGGTGAATAACTACACCATGTGCTTCCTCAACTCCTCCAACGGATAAAACGTTCCCCGCCAGACCACGCCGCCGCGTCCCAGGGTCAGGAATGTCGAACGCAGCATGGTGTAAACGAACAACCCTGTGCTGACCGGATGCAGGACGAAGTAGTACGGCGGAATGTCCGACTTCCGCGACATGCCAACGTAGATCGAAAACATCGAGAACAAGGCGACCGCGTAACCAGCCCGCGCCCAGCCGTGCGCCAGGAATATTCCGGCGAAGGGCATGAGGTTCAGGAAGGCGAGTGCAAAACACGACGCCAGCGCCCGGGGCCACTGGAATGACATGATGGCGAAAAAGTTTTTAGTGAGGTTGTCCACCACGCCCCAGGCACCTTTCGCCCATCGAATGGAAATCAGATCGGCGCCGAAGACATTGCGTTGCGCGTAACCGGCATTCTTCACCACCTTGCCCAGCTTCATATCGTCGAGCACGTCGAAGCGCAATGCCTGGTATGTACCCAGAGCGTCGTAAACCTGGCGGCGAATCAGGTTGAACGCGCCCACGCCGATGTGGTCTTTGGTCTTGGGATCGGCGACTTTCCAGGGACGATGTCCGAAGACGAACAGGGTCTGGAAAAAAGCGATCATCATCTTCTCGCCCGGGTGCTTCATGATCATGCGGGGAAAAAGTACAAGGTGGTCGGCGCGTTCGGATTCAGCATAGGCCAGGGCGCGGCGTAGAGCGTCGGGCTTGAACAGTACGTCGGCGTCAGTGAACAGCAGCCAGTCGCCGCTGGCCAGGTTGCCCGCGCTCCACATGGCGTGCGGCTTCCCCATCCAGCCCGCGGGCAACGCGGTGATGTGGATGACCTTGAGCCGGCCCGGCGGCGCGGCGGCGGCGATTGTCTCCATGATCTCGCCGGTACGATCGCTCGAGCGATCATCCACGGCGATGACTTCATAGTTGTCGTAATCGAGTGCAAGCAGGCGAGTGAGCGTGGCCTCAATATCAGCCGCTTCATTACATGCGGGAACAACGATGCTCACGCGCGGGTTGCCGGGCAGCTTGCGGTCCCACTGCGCGCCCGAGATGTCGGCGATCTTCGGCACGCCTACCGCCGCATCGACCAGACGCCAGGACCAGATCAGGCCCAGGAAACACCCTGCAATCCAGTGGAAATAATTCATCCCGCCGACGTTTCCGGCGCACCCGGTTGTTTATCTTTGTCCGTGCCGACCGCTGGTGCGAATCTCATTCCATAAAAGAGTATGGCAGAGGAGAGGACCATGGCGACGACGGGACCGATGAAGGCCGTCTGCAGCGAGCGCTTGTCCGCGATGTAGCCCATGAGCGTGGGAGAAGGCACATCGCCAAGAATGTGGATGATGAAAATATTTACTGCGATCGCGGTGGCGCGGATATGGGCCCCGACGGAGTTGATCAGCGCGGCATTGAGCGGAGCGGTATTCAACAGCAACAGAAATGCCGCGATGGCGATTCCCGGCAGCATCGCCCGACCTTTGGAAAACAGCGCCACAATCATGACCGGCACTCCCAGCGCCATGCTGACGGCGGACACCGAGTAATAGGCGCTGCGGTAGCGGCGCAGCAGGCGGTCTCCCAGCCATCCTCCGGCCAGTGACGCAACAATACCGTCAAACACGATGATGGCGCCAAAGGTTTCATTGGCGGACTCCAGCGAATATCCCCGCGACTGGGAAAGGAAAGTCGGCATCCACACTTGAATTCCGCCCAGGGCGAAGGTCATCATCGCCATGCCCAGGGTGGCGGTCCAGAAAGCCGGATTGCGCGCCAGGCCCCAGACGGTCCCCCGCTCCCGGGTTTCCTTCAGCGAATCGAAACGGCC
The DNA here is from genome assembly GCA_963757835.1 of Terriglobia bacterium. GTDB lineage: Bacteria > Acidobacteriota > Terriglobia > Terriglobales > Acidobacteriaceae > JAIQFF01. Next base: position 31,047 of record CAVWSP010000010.1, read on the forward strand.
GCGCTCCGGCTCGGGCACGAATGCCAGAGCCAGTGCCAGCAGAAAACCCGGAACCGCAGCGACATAGAAGGGAAAACGCCAGCCGTGAACAGCGCCCAGCTTTCCACCCAGCAGGTAGCCCGCCGCCGTGCCGACCGGGATGGCCAGGTAGAAGATACCCAGAATACGCCCGCGCTTTTCCTCGGAAAAAAGATCGGCGACGAAGGTCGGAGCGATGGTCACGAAGGTGGCCTCGCCGATTCCCACCAGGGTGTGGCGGAGCAGCAATTCGCCGTAGGTATGCGTGACCGCGGTCAGCAGGGTGAGCCCACTCCAGAAGACAGCGCCCAGAATGATGATCAGCTTGCGCGAGTAACGATCGGCCAGGGGCCCGACAAAGGGCGCGGCGATCATGTAGAAAATCAGAAACGCGCTGGTGAGATATCCCAGCTGGGCGTTGCTGAGGTGGAATTCTTTCTGCACCAGCGGCTGCACCGCAAACAGGACGGAGCGGTCGATGTAGTTGAGAAAGTTCAGCGTGGTCAGCAGGACCAGCGCCGTCCAGGGATAGAGTTTGCGTTGGGTCACTTGGGGAAGGAATATAACATGGAGTTCCATTCCCTCGAATAATAACGATTGACGTTATTAACGGCTTCCGTTACTATTGAGCCGTGATCAAGAGTTTCGCCACAACGAAAACGGCGGAAATCTGGAACACGGGCAAGACCCGAGGATCGCCGCCCGCCGGAGTTACGAGACGAAAACTGGCGATGCTCGACGCAGCCGGGAACCTGGACGATCTGAAAATTCCTCCCGGCAATCGCCTGGAAAAACTGAAGGGAAACCGGCAGGGCCAGTACAGCATCCGCATCAACGACCAATACCGGATCTGCTTCAGTTGGCGCGATCACGATGCGTACTATGTCGAAATAACGGACTATCACTGAACTTGAGGAACCTATGAGCGTGGCACGAAAAAGCACACCGGCCTGGCGAGTTCACCCCGGCGAGATTCTTCGGGAGGAGTTCCTGAAGCCGATGGGAATGTCGGCCTACGAACTGGCGAAGCGGTTATGGGTGCCAGCCCCTCGCATCAACGATATTGTTCTGGAACGACGAGGAATCACGGCGGATACCGCGATCCGCCTCTCGCGATTCTTCCGAACCACCGAACAGTTCTGGCTGAACCTGCAAGGCGCTTACGAAGTAAGTCGTGTGAAAGCGGAACGCGGCACCGAATTGGAACGCATCGAGCCCATCAAACCCGGCGAAGCACGAGTTTGATCCAGGGCGTTTTGCCTTGTCATCCTGAGCGCTGCTGACCGATTCGGAACGAATCGGTCAGCGCAGTCGAAGGACCCCTACCTTGCCAACGACCTTCAGAGCACGAGTTTTCCGCGGCAGACAGCAGAACACCATGCATCCCGCATTTATTCCGCTGCTAGGGGTCCTTCGACTCCGCCGGCACTTCGCGTTGCGAAGTGCTGGCTGCGCTCAGGATGACATCCGCGCGAGAAAACTCACTCCCGCTTCTTCCCTTTCGGCCGCGGCCACCTGGCAACCACCACCGTCGAGATTCCGCCCCGGGGACGAAAGTCTCCCTTCACCTCCGCCCACACCGGCTTGGCCCAGCGGACCACGTCTTCGAGCACGCGGTTCACGATGTTTTCCTGGAAAATCCCCAGATTGCGGTAACTCTGCAAATATTCCTTCAGCGACTTCAACTCCAGGCATTGCTGGTCCGGCATGTAACGGATGGTGACAGTTCCGAAATCGGGCAGGCTGGTTTTGGGACAAACCGAAGTAAACTCCGGGTCGTCCACCACGATCTCGTAGCCGGGAAACTGGTTCGGCCAGGTTTCGATGGCGGGAAATTTGTGGTCGAGACCGGCCTCGGCGTGGGCCTCGGTGTAACGTGGCTTCGGCATCTCGCTATTGTAACCAGACTCGTGTAGCGCGGGCGGGACGCCCTCGCGACGGCCGGCGCTACAAATCCGGTTCCTTGCCAGATATCGTGCATCTAAGTTCTTAACAGAGTTAAGGTTGGGCTCAGGCGTGCGGTGGTACATTATCTAGCGGCAACATGGCATTGACGGCAAACAACAACGGATTCTTCGGCCGGCACCGCTGGCTGGTGTGGGCAGCCGGAATTACTGTCGCCGTCCTGCTGCTGGCTTCATTCATGTCGCGCGACGAAGCCATTCCCGTGCGCGCAGCGACGGTGCAGCGGAGCACGATTCGTAGCGTGATTTCGACTAACGGGAAAGTCGAACCGCTTAAGAGTTTTGAAGCCCACGCGCCGGTCGGCACCACGGTAAAAAAGTTGCTGGTCAAGGAAGGCGATCGGGTAAAGAAGGGACAACTCCTGGCCCAACTGGACGACGCCGACGCGCGCAGCCAGGCGGCCCGGGCCTTGGCACTGCTGCGCGCGGCGCAAGCCGATGTGAGCGCCATGGAGCGGGGCGGGAATCGCGAAGAAGTTCTAACCCTCGACGCCCAGCTGGTGAAGTCCCGTAACCAGCGCGACACGGCGCAGCGCAATCTCGAAGCCCTGAAGCGCCTGCAGCAACAGGGCGCAGCCTCACCCGGCGAAGTGAAGCAGGCCGAAGACCAGCTGGCGGGAGCGGAGGCCGACCTTAAGCTGGTACAGCAGAAACAGAAAGAACGTTACTCTCAGCCCGAGATCACTCATGTGGAGGCGCAACAGGCGGAGGCGCAAAGCGCCTATGCAGCTGCGGAAAATATTCTTGGTCAACTGAACATCCGCGCCCCATTTGACGGCGTTGTGTATTCCCTGCCGGTTCACATGGGTGCATACGTCAATCCGGGGGACCTGGTATTGCAGGAGGCCGACCTCTCGAAGGTCCTGGTGCGCGCCTACGTGGACGAGCCCGACGTAGGCCGGTTGGCGCGCGCGCAAAGGATCGATCTCACCTGGGATGCAGTCCCCGGACGCACGTGGCAGGGCTCGGTAAGCACCATCCCCTCCACGGTGAAGCTGCTGGGAACGCGAAACGTGGGAGAGACCACGTGCATCGTGGACAACCAGGACTTCAAGCTGCTGCCCAACATCAACGTCGGAGTCACGATCGTAACGGCCGAGCACCCGAATGCGCTCACCATGCCTCGCGAGGCGGTTCGTCTGGATGATGGTAAGACTTTCGTCTATCAGATCGTGAACAACGAGTTGCAGCGGCGCGACGTTCAGACTTCCATCTCGAATCTGACGCAGGTGGAAATCACCAGCGGAGTTGCGGAAAACGCGCTGCTGGCGCTGGCTTCAACCAACTCCAAGCCGTTACGTGAAGGCGCGGCTGTGAAAGTAGTTCGTTAACTGGTTCCCCGAGAAATGAAATTACGAATTATCATTCTGTTCCTGGCTTTGTTCTCCGCCGCAGCCGTGGCGGCAGGCGACGATTCCGCTCCCGCCCTGCTGGCTGCCGGACGCGCCGACGACGCGATCAGTACCCTGCGCTCCAAGATCGATGCATCCCCCAGCGACGCCGAAGCTCACAACCTGCTGTGCCGCGTTTATTTTTCCATGGGCGATTGGGACCACGGCATTTCGGCTTGCGAGAAGGCGGTCGCGCTCGATCCCAACAACAGCCGTTACCACATGTGGCTGGGGCGTATCTATGGCGAAAAAGCAGATGCGGCAAACTTTCTGAGCGCGGCGTCTCTGGCCGGCAAGGTACGCAACGAGTTCGAAGCCGCGGTCAGGCTGGACCCAAACAACGTGGAAGCGCGCAGCGACCTCGGCGAATTTTATCTGGAAGCGCCCGGCATCGTGGGTGGCGGACGCGATAAGGCCGAAGCCCAGGTCGAGTCGCTGGCCGCGCTCGATCCTGCCAAAGCCGACTATCTCAAGGGCCGCCTCGCTGAAAAGAAGAAAGACTTCGAGGCTGCGGAAAAGGAATATCGCGCGGCCATTGAAGCCAGTCACGGGAGCGCCCTCACCTGGTTCAACCTGGCACTGTTCTTCCGCCATCGCGAGCGCTGGAATGACATGGAAGATGCCATCAACCACGCCGTCTCCGTCCAGGTCGATCGCCCGGAAATTATTATGGAGTCGGGAGAAGTGCTGCTGCGCAGTGGACGCAACTTCCCGGCGGCCGTTCAGTATTTGCGTCGTTATCTCGCCCTGGGTTCCAAAGTCGAAGAAGCTCCGGCATTCAAGGCCCACTACCTGCTGGGTACCGCTCTGGAAAAACAGGGTGACAAGCAGGGAGCGGCCCAGGAATACCGCGCCGCCTTATCTCTCGCCAGGAATTTCTCGCGCGCCCAGGAAGCTCTCGACCGGCTTAACCGTTGAGCGTTGCCCACGTAGGCCCGGACGCCTCGTCCGGGCGGGCGAGCAACGCTCACCTCGGTTTTGAGATCATTGATCACAATCACATGAGCACAATCACATCGAATTCCTTTAGAAGGTGAAGAGATGAACTTTGCTCCTCGCTGCTTTTCGCGTCTTTGTGGCTTCCTGATCGTTGCCCTTCTCGCCTTGCCCCGGCTGGCCGCCGAGCCCTTGCCACTGAAGCGCGCTGTAGAACTGGCCCTGGCCCACAGCACCACCGCGGCTTCGGCCCACGCGGACGAGCAGCGCGTCTTTTCTTCCTATCGCGAAGCGCGGAACCAGTACATTCCCCAGTTCATTCTGGGCTCCGGCCTGGGACAGTCCTGGGGATATCCCTTGAGCCTGGAAGGCTCGGCGCCCTCGATCGTCAACCTGAACAGCCAATCCGCCGTATTCAATCCGTCGCTGCGCGATTTTGTTCGCGCCGCCAAAACAGATTGGAACGCGGCTACGCTGCAGAGTAAAGATCAGCGCAACCAGGTGATTCAGGACACCGTGCTGAGCTACGCCGAACTGGGTAAGTGGGAAGCGCTGGTGGGTCACTTGCAGGAGGAACACGCGGCCGCGCTGCAGACCGAGCAACAGGTCAGCGAACGCATCAAGGAGGGCGTGGACAGCCCCATCATGCAGAGCAAGGCGCACCTCAGCACGGCGCGTTTGCGCTTGCGCCTGGCCGAAGCGCAAGGCGCCATCGACGTCATCCGCAACCGGCTCTCGCACCTGACCGGGCTACCGGCGACCACTATCGAAACCGACTCCGACTCGATGCCTCCCTTGCCGGAAGTCAGACAGGAGGATGATCTGGCGGGAAAGGCAGCACAGAGCAGTCCTGGTGTTCAGGCCGCCGAAGAGCGGGCTGCGGCCGAGAGTCTGCGGGCCCGCGGCGAACACCGCGCCATGCTTCCGTCGGTGGACTTCGCCGCGCAATATGGTTTGCTGGCGGCGTACAACAACTACCAGAATTTTTTCCAGCCCGGCAGTTTTCAGCGGCACAATGCCACACTTGGAGTCGTTATCAAATTCCCGCTCTTCAGTCCCACCCAGCGCGCCCGCGCCGACGCTGCCGACGCCCTCGCATTAAAGGCCAGGAAGGATGCAGAAACGGCGAAGAACCAGGTCTCCGAGGAAACGCTGCGCCTGCAGCGCTCGGTGGAACAAATGGCTGCCGCCAAGGAAGTCGCAGACCTCGAATATCAGGTGGCGCAATCGAATCTGGAGTCGCTGCGGGTGCGCGTGGATGCCGGAAGCGCTGCCTGGCATGACGTGCAGGACGCGCGCGAGCAGGTTAACGAGCGTTACAATTCTTTACAGGACGCAAACTTTGAGCTGGAACGGGCCCACATTACGCTGTTGCGGGCCACCGGCGAACTGGCCGGCTGGGTGGGCGCAGGCCAATGATCGGCGGCGTACATAACTCTAACCCTGGAAAGGATTTGGGGTTTACGCCAGCGCTGGTGGATGTACCTTGAATGTACCTAGATTGCGGGTAAAATTCGCCCCGCAATGTTAAAATAAGTGACACACAATTATGCCTTTAAAAACGCTTTTCCTGAATCCGCCTTCGTTTGAAAATTTCGACGGCGGCGCCGGTTCGCGGTGGCCCGCCACACGCGAGATTGAGTCTTACTGGTATCCCGTCTGGCTGGCCTATCCCGCCGGCATGTTGGACGGAGCTCGCCTGGTCGATGCTCCTTCGCATCACGTTTCCGCCGAGGAAACCATCAAGATCGCCCGGGAGTACGAGTTTCTGGTTCTTTACACCAGCACGCCTGGTTTTCCCGGCGACATCGGGCTGGCGCAAGCCATCAAGAACGTCAATCCCACCATCAAGATTGCCTTCGTGGGACCGCATGTCACGGTGCTGCCGGAACGGACGCTGAAAGATTCTCCGGCGATCGATTTTATCTGTCGCAAGGAATTCGATTACTCCGTGGTCGAATTCGCCCAAGGCAAGCCGCTCGAGGAAATTCTCGGAATCTCTTATCGGAAAGACGGAGTGGTGGTGCACAATCCCGACCGGCCACAGATTCAGGACCTGGACGCCCTGCCCCACGTCACCGATATCTATTATCGTGATCTCGATCCGCGACGCTACACCGTGCCCTTTCTGCTCCATCCCTACGTGTCGCTGTATTCCACTCGGGGATGCCCGGCACAGTGCACCTTCTGCCTGTGGCCGCAGACGACCAGCGGGCACGCCTGGCGCAAGCGCTCCACCGACGATGTGGCCCGCGAAATGGCCAAAGCGAAGGAATACTGGCCGTGGGTGAAGGAATTCTTTTTTGACGACGACACCTTCAACATTCAGAAGGCGCGCACGGTTGAGCTCTGCGCCAAGCTGAAGCCGCTGAATATGACGTGGTCCTGCACTTCGCGCGTTACCACCGACTACGAGACGCTGAAGGCGATGAAGGAGGCAGGCTGCCGTCTGTTGATCGTGGGCTATGAATCCGGCGACCAGCAGATCCTGAAAAACATCAAGAAGGGCGCCACCATCGAGCGCGCCCGGCAGTTCACCAAGGATTGCCACAGGCTTGGACTGGTGGTCCACGGCGACTTCATCCTGGGCCTGCCCGGCGAAACAAGGGAAACCATCAACAACACGATTGCCTTTGCCAAGGAACTGGACGTCGAAACCATCCAGGTATCGGTAGCACATGCTTATCCCGGAACTGAGCTTTACGAGTACGCCATGAAGAACGGCTTCATGGTGGCAGACTCAAAAATGGTGGATGAAGGCGGCCACCAGATGGCTCAGATCCAGTATCCCGGGCTGCCGGCGGATGAAATCATGGAGTCTGTGCATCGCTTCTATGATGAGTACTACTTCCGGCCCAAGGCCATCTATCGCATCCTGAAGAAGGCTGCGTTCAACAGCGGAGAGCGCAAGCGCCTGTACAAGGATGCCAGGAGCTTCCTGAAACTTCGCGCCTCGCGGAACAAATGGGTGAAGGAAAAGCGCGAGCGCGGCGACTCTGCGAGCGTGGCCGAGCCCGCCAAGGCCTAAGGGCGAAAGAAAGACCGTGTGACGTTTCGCAAGTATCTGGTGCTGGCTGGTGTCACCTTGTTCGCCGCGATCGGCGATACGTTTCTCGCGCGCGGCATGAAGCAGGTGGGCAATATTTCCCTGCATAGCCTGCCTGATCTGGTCTTCACTATTCTGGATCCCTGGGTTGCCCTGGGGATTTTGTTTCTGCTGGCCTTCTTCGCCGCCTACATGACGGCCCTGTCCTGGGCTGATCTCACCTACGTGCTGCCCGCCACCTCCCTGGGGTATGTGTTGCTGGCCCTTATCGCCAAATTCTATCTGCATGAACAGGTAGGCACCTCGCGCTGGATCGGGATTGGTCTGATCTCGGCTGGAGTCGGCTTCGTTACCCAGGGACCTGCCCTGACTCGCCATCCCGCTCATCACGACCGGTCGGAGCGAGAGCCGGAGGCGGTGGGCTCGAGGGCCGAGCCATGAAACACGCCTACACCTGGGGCGCAATCATGGCGGTTGTCCTGGCCTCCACCACCGGAGATGTGCTGCTGTCTCGCGCCATGAAAAAAGTGGGCGATGTCGGAGACCTGTGGCGCCGCAGCGGCCTGGTCACGGTGGTCTGGCACATCCTGCGGCGTCCCAGCTTCATGTTGGGTATTTTTATGATGGCGGTGGCTTTTTTCAGCCTGCTGTTTGCCCTCTCCTGGGCGGACGTGAGCCTGGTGGCTCCCGCTTCCGCTTCCCTCACCTTCGTGGCCAACGCCGTGGCGGCGAAGATTTTCCTGCATGAACGGGTCGATCATCGCCGTTGGATTGCCGCCCTGCTGGTGGCCGGCGGCGTGGTGCTGCTGGCTGCCTAGTAACTCCTTTTCTTCCATAGCTTTACCCAGTTACCAAAGAACACGACTAACGTTACTTTCGCGTCATGCCCCGCCGTTGCAGAATACGGGTGAGCGGCAACGCCTAAACCATTGATTACAGTACTTATCGACCCGACATACAGGATCGTTTTGAGAGGAAACCTGCAACCCTCCGGCGGGTTGGAACAATCCTAATAAGTGATTGCAACTGCAACCACTTGAGGCCAGGAGACGAGTGTTTTACGCCAACTCAATTACGAATGCATCATCGCTTAGGACGAGGGGGACCCTCGGCAAAGCTCTGTTGCGACTGGGGCTAGTTTTGGTCCTCGCGTGCCTGACCGGTTCCGAGGCGTATGGCGATGTAGGCGTGGTGCTCAACGAATCGCTCGACACCAGTGTCGCCCGAATCACAGGCTCGGGGCACAGTGCTGTTTACTTTTCGCGTATCTGTGCGGCGTCTCCGATCAAGCTTCGCCTCTGCCTTCCCGGAGAGCAGGGTTCGGTCATGAGCAACTACACCACCCTGGGCGAAGATCAGCCCTTTGAATGGAACGTGGTGCCTCTCAGCGTGTACCTGTATGGGGTCGAAAATCCGCGCTACCGGCCGATCGTCGGCTCGCAAAAGATCAAGCGGGTGCTGGAAGAACGATATCGCGAGAATTACCTGGCAGAGTATTGCGCCAGTGAGTCCTGCCAGAGCAGCAACAAGGCGGAGTGGCGGGAAATGGTTGGCGCCACCATGGTCCGCAGCATGTATGTGTTCGTGGTGGCCACTACGGTCGAACAGGACCGCGCGCTGGTCGAACAATTCAATTCGCTTCCCAATGAGAACCACTTTAACGGCATGACTCGCAATTGCGCCGATTTCACCCGGCGGGTGATCAACACCTATTTTCCCAATGCCACCGGGCCCGATTACATCAACGACTTCGGCATGACCAGTCCGAAAGCCATTGCCCGCTCTTTCACGCGCTACGCGAAACGGCATCCCGAGGCGGATTTCCGGGTGCTCCATTTTGCCCAGGTTCCGGGCACCATCAAACGCAGCAGCGAGTGCCGCGCCGGAACCGAGCAGCTGGTCCGTTCCAAGAAGCTGCTGGTACCCATGCTGATATTTGCCGACCATGTGCTGCCGTTTCTGGCCGCTTCCTATATCCTCACCGGACGCTTCAACCCGCAACGTGAACTGGAGAAGCACCCGACGATCGAGGCCACCGAAGCCGAATATCAACTTAAGCAAGCCCGGGCCGCGAACAACCCTGCCCGCGTCGAAAAACTCGAGGCCGAGAAGGACCAACAGCGGGCCCAGGTGGTGGGTACGGCCGAGGAATGGAAGCAGTATCGGGCTACTTTCGCCTCCATGGTGACGGAATCCGCCGCGGAACAGGGCGCCTCCGGCAGCGGTCCTTTGAATGTGAGCGGCTCGTTGAAGAAGTTCTTTCGCCGGCTGGACGAGGCCGGCACGCCGGTGGCGGACCGCAACGGCGCGCTGTGGATGGAATTCTCCGATGGCGACGAATCATCCAGGATTGGCCTGAGCGCCAACAACGTCTTCAGTCCCGGCACAGACTCAGACCTGGCCTACCAGCTGGTTCTGGCCCGCGTGGGGCACGTGCTGAACAGCCCCAAACACAGCCGCGAGAGCATGGTGGAATTCAAGAAGGACTGGCACATGCTCCAATCCGTACGCTCCAACCGCGCCAGCTCTTTCGCCAAGGCGGCGCCCGCCAACGGCCTGGGCGAGAGTGTGCGGCCCGGCTCCGAATAGTCCGGCACTCCTCGAGCGCAAATAAATTCCCATCTAGTGCAAATCAATTCAGCGGTCAATTCCCGAGTCCAGGAAATTTCGTCGGTTTTCCTCCGGCCTTTCTTGTTATGATTTCCTTCCTGCCATGCGCTGTGTCCGCAGTTGCGTCCGGATTGTTCCGCTGTTCCTGACTTTTGTCCTGGCGTTTGGAGAAGCAGGATCACCGGGTCCGGTCATTTCAACTGAGAGTCGCGCGCTCCCGCCCGCCATGGTCATCGGTTTCGTCGGCGGCTTCGTCAAACACGACGATCGCGTCCACAGCACGGTGCAGGTCGTCGAACATCTGCGCAATGAATACCGCGACGGCGTGTACGTGCAGAGCTTCGCGAACCGTGATCGTTTCGAGGCCTACAAGGAAGTGCTGCGGCGGCTGGACGCGAATCACGACGGCAAGCTGTCGGCGGAGGAAAAACGGCAGGCTCGCATCATCATCTTTGGCCACAGCTGGGGGGCGTCGGAAACCGTCTCGCTGGCGCGAACCCTGCAACGGGACGGCATTCCCGTCCTGCTCACGGTCCAGGTAGATAGCGTGGCTAAAATCGGCCAGAACGATGCCGTGATTCCCGCCAACGTGGCCCAGGCGGTGAATTTCTACCAGCCCAATGGCATCGTGCACGGGCGTCCGCAAATTCGGGCCGCGGACCCGGCCCGGACTGAAATTCTGGGAAACTACCGTTTCGACTACAAGGCGAAGCCCATCAGTTGCCAGGGATATCCCTGGTTCGACCGGTTCGTCGTGAAGGCACATACCGAAATTGAGTGCGATCCCAAGGTGTGGAGCCAGGTGGAATCGTTGATCTACTCGAAACTCTCGCCGGAAGCGCGCCACACCGCCGCGCGGTAGTAATCCATGCCGTGGTCTTCAAGTCGGACATCGGCAGAGGTCCGTTTGGCGTCCTCGACGAAACAGAAACGGCCAGCCGCGAAGCGGCGAAGGGAATGTAGCCCACGGCGCAAGCCGTGGGTTGCGAGCAGGAAGAACGAGCCCCAACGGGGCGACAGAACAAATTTCTCAAATCTCGTGGCCTGGTGACGTCCCTCGTCCGCTTCTTCCGCCCCGTCGGGGCTTTTGTCTTCCCCGCTTTTCTACCCACGGCTGACGCCGTGGGCTACATTCTTTTCGCCGCTTCGCGGCTCAGCCGAACATCCGCATGAATCCCGAGGGCGGCAGATCGGGCACCAAAAACGCCGCGTCGCGCCGTCCGGCGACGCGTGCGACACATTGCGCCGCGGCGTAACCGCTGCGTACCGCGCCTTCCATGGTGGCGGGCCAGCCCGTGGCAGTCCAGTCTCCCGCCAGAAAAACGCGGGGCCACACCGTCTCGGGACTCGGGCGCTGCGATTCGATGCCGGGGCGGGGCGAATAGGTGGCGTGGACTTCCTTGATCACGGTGGACTTCACCAGGTTCGCCGTCCGCGCTCCGGGAAAAAATTCACGCAGCTCCGCCAGCGCCAGATCGGTAATTTCCTGTCGCGATTTCTCCACCAGAGTCTTCGAGGAACTCACCACCAGCTCAACGTAGCTGTTTTCCGGGCCCGAGCCCGACGCTGCCAGCAGTTTCGACTTGTGGAACATCCACTGGATGGTGCGGTCGAGCAGCACCGCGTGGTCAAGGTCGGTAATCTGGCGATCGAACCAGAGATGGATGCCCGTGATCGGTGAGGTTTCGAAGCGGCTGAGAATCTGCCGCAAGGGCTCCGCTGCCGTAGTGTCCGGCAACATGCGGGACAAGCCGTCGAAGGGCACGGCGAAGATTACGAAATCGAAGCTCTCTTCTCCTCCCGGCAAAAGCAGTTTCACATCGGCAAACTCGGCCCGGAAAGATTCCGCGCTGGCGCGGAAGCGGACCTCTCCGCCGCGCGCCAGCATGTAATCTCCCGCGCGGTTGTAGAGCTCGGTCAGGGGAACCGTGGGCACGCCCATGCGTCCCGCCGTCCGGGATTTCAGAAACGATTCGCGCATGACCTGGGCCGCGTAAGGGACCGAGATCAGATCAATTTCCTCGTTCAGGGCGCTGACCAGCACAGTCTTCCAGAAACGATCGATGGCACGCTCGGTCTGGCCGTGGCGGCGCAGCCATTGCAGGAAAGATTCACCGGTATCGCTGGGCGCGATCGGGGTGAGGGCCGCAAGCCCAGCCGCGATAGAAAGCTTGTCCGTAAGGTTGAGACAGGAGGCGCGCAGAAAAGCCGGCGCGGTATGAAGAGGAGCGGGCAGCGCGGAAGGTTTGATCACCGAGGCGCGTCCGCCGGGCTCGAGAAAAGTCATGCGCTCGTACCAGCGGATTTTGTCCTCGACGCCAATACGCTGGTAGAACTCGATCAGGTTGGTGCAGCAGCCAAGCAGCACGTGCTGGCAGTTGTCCACCACCTCGCCGGTACCGGGATGCTGATAGGAGGATGCCCGTCCACCCAGGTATGCACGCCGTTCGAACAGGGTGACACGAAAACCACTTTCGGCCAGCGCGCTACCGGCTGCCAATCCCGCGAGGCCGCCTCCTACCACTGCTACTTTTGGGGATTGTGTCCAGCGCTCCGTCATCAAACCAGGCGTTTCACCAAACCCTTTCCCAGGATGGTGACTTTCTCGCGCACCGTGAGCCTGATCTTCTTGCCGAAGACGTCATATTTGCGCTCCGAGATTTTTTCCAGCAGGCGGCGGTAAATGCCGACCAGCACCCAAAGCGCGGGCTGGCTGTCCTCGTCGATGAGCTGCATCAGTTCGTGAGCCGCGCCGTAGTACTCGCGGGCCCGGTCGGCTTCGGCCGCGAGCAGCCAGCGCAGGCGCTCCGGAATCGCGGACTGGCGAAATTCCGAGGGTGCAATCCTGAAGCGGTCGAGATCTTCGGCGGGAAGGTAAATCCTGCCCATGCCGGCGTCTTCCTGAACGTCGCGGATGATATTGGTGAGCTGAAAAGCCAGACCGAGATTTTCCGCCAGCCCTTCCGCCTCGGGATCGCTGTACCCGAATATTCGAATGCAAACCAGGCCGACCACCGAGGCCACGCGATAGCAATACAAGCGCAGATCGCTGAAGGTGCCGTAAAGCACCTGGGGAGCGTCGGCTGAAGAGGAATCCGCCGCGCCGTCCTGGATGTCCATGCCGGTGCCATAGGCCAACTGATCGAGCAGCTCGACCGGGACCTTGAAGCGCCGCTGGGTGTCGGTCAGGGCCAGCAGCACGGGATCGTCGGTGGGATGACCCGATTCGGCGCGGTGAAAGGCATCCAGCCACGCCTCCAGTCTTTGCCGCCTTTCATACGCCGGAAGCTTGACGTCGTCGGCGATGTCGTCGCAACGCCGCATGAAGGCGTACACCGCGCATAACGCCTGGCGCTTGGCGTGGGGCAGGACCAGAAATGCGTAATAGAAATTCTTGGCCGCCGATCGGGTGATGCTGCGGCAGACGGAATATGCGACCGCGATTTGCGACGAGGTCGGCGAAAATGGTGAGGGCATGGGCTGCACGGCGGCGCTCATACTCGGCTCCCCGCCTGCCTCCCCGCTCGGCTTCCCAGCAGCTTCCCCATGGCGGCCCGGGCCACCAGCGCCAGTTTGCGGGTCTTTGAGATCGCGGGACGGCGGCCCAGCACGGCGTGTCCCTGGCGCTCGATGGCGCTCAGAATTTCCTGCCCGCCGCGGCTGAACAACTCGATATCGACCGCGAGTTCACGGTCCACCTGTTGGATCAGGGGCAGTCCGCGCTCAAACCACTGCTGGGCGCGCTCCACCTCGAAGCGCATCATTTCACGGAATTCCAGGGTGTTGCGGCCCGCGGAAATATCCTCTTCACTCACTCCATGTTGGCGCAGGTCCTGCAACGGCAGATAGATTCGTCCCTTGCCATAGTCGTCGCTTACGTCCTGCCAGAAATTGGCCAGCTGCAAGGCGGTACAAGTGAAATCGGAAAGGGCCTGCCGATCGGCATCGCGATAGCCGCAAAGATAGAGAACCAGATGGCCCACCGGATTCGCCGAATAGCGGCAGTAGCCGAGCAGGTCTTCGAAGCTTTCGTAACGCGTGACGCTCTGGTCCTGGCGAAAGGCTTTCAGCAGGTCGTCGAAAGGCTGTTGCGGAATATCGAATTTCCGCACGGTCTCCTGCAGCGCGACAAAGACGGGGTGGCGCGGCGAGCCGGCGTAGCAGGCATCGAGTTCCGACTGCCACTGGTCAAGCAACTCGAGTGAGGCATCCGGGTCGCCCACCTCGTCGCCCAGATCGTCTGAAATCCGGCAGTAGGCATAGACGTTGAAAAAATGCTGACGCAGCCGCTGGGGCAGGAACCAGGTGGCAACGGAAAAGTTCTCGTAATGACTGCGGGCCAGGCTGCGGCAGTAGTCCTGAGCCTCGGCCCGGGTAGGCGCTCGCTCCGGGATGGCGTATCCCGCGGGAAGACGCTTCCAGCCGGAAGCAACGGCGATAGACGCAGCACGGGAGTCGTTGCTGGCGATGGATGGCATGTCAGTTTCGTCCTCCCGTATGTGAAAGTGCAGATCGTCAACCGCGGGATGTCCTCAGCAAGGTCTCTACCCGACGATAGAGAACGGGTCCCGTCTCGCTACCTCTCAAGGCCGTCGCTGAACCTTGAGTCCATGATCGGGCCAGTATGATCGGGCCTCAGTGACCCGGAATGATTGCCGTCTTGATATCACCGTTGCGGTTCAGCATGTGGCGGAGGACTTGCTGCAACCGCGATAGGGGCGCCTCGCCGGTGATGTAGTCCGTAGAGCGAATCTTCTTTTCCGCGATCAGGGCAAACGCCTTGCGCACCGTTTCCGGCGTGTGATGGAACGTGGCCTTCAGCGTGACTTCCGAATAGTGCAGGCGGTTGGTATCCATCTGGACCTTGGTGCCGCTGGCGCAGCCGCCGAAGAAATTGACGGTGCCGCCCTTGCGCACCATGTCGATGGCCCACTCCCAGGCTTCGGGCCGGCCGACGGCCTCGACCACCACATCGCTGCCGCGTTTTTCCGGAGAGATCAGGCGCACTGCTTCCACCGCGTCTTTTACTTTGGTGATCTGGACTACCTCATGCGCGCCCATGCGCTTGGCAGCCGCCACCTGGGAATCCCGCTTGACTACGGAAATCACATTGCACCCGGTGGCTTTCGCGACCTGCACAAACATCAGCCCGATGGGTCCGCCGCCGATGACGGTGACGGTGTCGCCGATCTCGACGCCGGTCTCGTGCAGCCCACGCAGCACGCAAGCCAGGGGCTCGACCATGGCCGCTTCTTCGTAGGTAACGTCGGCGGGGACCGCCAGCATGTTGGTTTCAACGATGCGCCGCGGAATGCGAATGTACTCGGCGTAGGCGCCGTTGTTGAACAGCAGGTCTTCGCAGAGATTTTCCTGGTGCTTGGAGCAATAGAAGCACATCTGGCAGGGCGCCGAGTTCAGCGCTACCACCCGCATGCCCTTCTTGAAGCCGCGGACGCCGTGCCCGACTTCTTCGATCACGCCGGCCAATTCGTGTCCGAAGAGGGCCGGAGGAACGATCATGCGCGCGTGATAACCACGCTGGTAAACCTTCAGGTCGGTGCCGCAAGTCAACGCGACCTGCACTTTGACCAGTACCTCTCCCTCGCCCACGCGAGGGATGGGTACTCTTTCAATTTTTACGTCCTCTTTGCCATAGAGGACGGCCGCTGTCATCTTACCGTTCACGCTCGGATTCCTTCCCACGAGCTGCCCGGTTGAATCGCTATTTTCATAGAATCGGGTTGGGGGTGGGCAGCCAGGTTCAGAGCCTCGACGCTGCTCGACAACGAGAATCGATGCGTGATCAACCGTTCGAGATCCATTTCACGGTTCATAACAAACTGCACCGAAGCCTCTTGCAGATCGACCGAAGCGCTATACGACCCCAACAGCGTTTTTTCATCTACGCAAACTGCCCCAGGGTCAAACGTTGACTCCCCATGAACGGTCTGCGCGAACAGCAAAACCCGGCCTCCGGGACGCACCACGTCCATCGCAGTCCGGATCAAACCATTACCACCGACCGCCAGGATGGCTGCATCTGCACCGCGTCCTTCGGTCTGCTCACGCACCGCTTTCACCACATCGGCACGCGAGGCATCAATGCTGTTCCCCAAGCCGTAACTTGTAGATATTGTAAGCCTTTGGGGATACAAATCGGAAGTGACTACCGTGGAGCCAGCCCGTTTAGCCAATACACTCAACATGATACCGATGGGACCCTGACCTATCACTACAACCGTCTCGTCGGGCTGTAACGCTAATCTTTCGATTCCCTTCATGCAGGTATTGATGGGCTCTACAAAACATGCCTGCTCGTAAGAGACATTTCCCGGAATGGGAACCGTGCCTCGGCGCACAATCCAGTCCATCACCCGGACATATTCGGCGAAGCCGCCACCCGAGGGCTCGAAGCCGGCAGTGCAGCCCACTTTTTTGTAAGTCTCGCACTGGGCGAATGTTTTGTGCCGGCAGTAGTAGCACTCGCCGCACGGGATGTGATGGAAGACGACCACCCGGTCGCCGGGTTGGAAGTCGCGCACTCCCGCGCCCAGGGCGGCAATCACGCCCGCGGTCTCGTGACCGAAAATGCGCGGCGCGGAGTGCGAGCCCGTTGCAATTTTTTTAAGGTCGGTGCCGCAGATCCCGCAGGTGTGCACCCGCAGAAGTAATTCTCCCGCGCCGATTTTCGGTACCGGTACAGTCTCCAGGCGAACGTCGTTCACGCCGCGATAAACCGCAGCCAGCATGGTGGCAGGAATGGCCAGCTTATTTTCTTCGATTGCGAGTTCGCCAGCTATGGCCATAGTCGTATCAAGTTCCTGCTTTAGTTCTGATTCCGTTCCCCTGAACTTGGATGCAAGCCCGGTTCCGCATCTCCTAAGTCTTCTGGTTCCTGGTTGTACTGTTCCAGCCATCCGCAAAGCGCGGCGGCTGCCTTGTCACTGTTTTTGGCCAGCCGCAGCACCCGCAGCCAAAGCCAGGGGCGGAGGGCGACGAAGCCGGCAAAGGCCCAAGTGCGGAAGTGCCCATCGCCGGTGACGAATTGAGCCGAGCGGCGGCATCTCAAAATCGGCTTCGTCGGAAATGGCTTTGAGCCCGACGAAGGTGATGTCGTGCGCCTGGGCGCCCCGGGCCACGGCTGCCGCTTCCATGTCCACCGCGTGCGCCCAGTAGGCATCGGCTAATTTCGCTTTCTGCTCGACACTGACCGGCTGCTCAACACTGACCAGCACCCAATGCCCCACCGCGGCCTCGACCCGGCTTCCGTCCTTGGCGTCGATCACGCAGACCGGAGCCAGCACCGTGCCCACCTTGAGCGTGGAATCGAGCGCACCGGCGAAGCCGACAGACTGCACCAGAACCGGTGCATACAGCTTGATGATGGCTTCAGTGGCTCGCCGGGCCGCTTCCGGCCCGATGCCGCCGCAGACCAGCACGGCGCGCTGGTTCTCGAAAAACTTGTACTTGCGGCCTTCGAATTCGCGTTCGACTGCCTTCCAGTGCTTGATCAGCGGGCGCACTTCGCGCTCCAGCGCAGCCACGATCGCGATTTTGGCTTGAGTGGGCATTGTTAAAAACTTGCCGAGCCTTGCTCGGCCTGACCGGGTCTGAGACCCGGTCCCACACGGTTTTCGCGTGACCTACGCATATCCGTTCGTCTGAAACCACTCGACCGCCCGTCGCAGGGCGTAATCCACCGGAACCGTTTTCCATCCCAGATCGCGCTCGGCTTTACCTGAAGACACAAACATTTTCTTTCGGCCCATGCGAACTGCGTCAATCGTGGCGCGAGGCTCGCGATTCCGGATGTATCCTGTTACCACTTGATCGACTACGCCGGTCGCCAGAGCGACCACGTAGGGAACTTTTATCTTCGGCGAGGGCAGCCCCGTGATGGCCGCAAGCTTGTCGAGAATCTGCTTCAGCGTAAGATTCTCGCCGCCCAGAATGTAGCGCTCTCCGCTTCTTCCCTGCTCCAGAGCGGCCACGTGACCCCGGGCACATTCGGCCACGTCCACCAGATTCAGGCCCGTATCCACGTATGCAGGAAATTTCTTCTTCAGAAAATCGACGACGATCCGCCCGGTGGGCGTCGGCTTGATATCGCGCTCGCCCACTGGAGTCGTAGGATTTACCACTACTACATCCATTCCCGATTTTCCGGCCGCAATCGCGATCTCTTCCGCCATGAATTTCGACCGCTTGTACGGGCCAATCATGTTGGCCAGGGACACCGGCGACTCTTCGGTGGCCAGGTGGCCATTCGATTGAAAGCCCATGGTCGCAACGCTCGAGGTGTAAACCACCCGGCGCACCTTGCTTTCCCGCGCCGCTTCCAGAATTGCCTTTGTGCCCTCAACATTGGACCGATACATCTGGTCGGGATCCCGAACCCAGAGGCGATAGTCGGCGGCGACATGAAATACCACATCGCATCCCGCTACGGCTTTCTTCAGGGAGGAGGCGTCGCGCAGGTCCCCAGTCACCTGTTCGGCCTGCAATTCCCGAATGTTCCGGAGGTCGCTGCCGGAGCGGACCAGGAGCCGAAGATCCGCGCCCTGCGCGGCCAGAGCGCGGGCCACATGACTGCCCACAAATCCTGTCGCGCCGGTGACGAAGGCCAGCATTTTGGCATTTTGCACTTGGCAATTGGCCCGAAGCGTTGCGCCTTAGATGTGTAAGGCTAAATGCCAGGAGCCAATTGCCAACTGCTAGGCACTGCTTCTCTCCGCCATCACTTTCTTGTACGTGGTCAGCGCGATCAGTGGGAAGTATTGCCGGTACATGTGGTACATGAGGTAGAAGACGCGAGGAAAGCCCGTGCCGGTAAAATGGGGCTCGTCCCATGATCCATCTTTCTTCTGGGTGCGCAGCAGGTAGGCGATGCCCCGCACCACGCAGTCGCTGCGCGTGTCCTGGGCAGCCAGCAATCCCATGATGGCCCACGCCGTTTGCGACGGAGTGCTGGGGCCGACGCCCTTGGTATTGGGATCGTCGTAGGAACCGCAGGTCTCTCCCCATCCGCCATCCGGGTTCTGCACCATGCGCAGCCATTCGGCGGCCTGCTGCACGTAAGGCTCGTGATGATCGACTTCCATGGCCTCCAGGCCGCGCAGCACCAACATGGTGCCGTAAATATAGTTGACGCCCCAGCGCCCGAACCACGAGCCATCCGGTTCCTGCTCGTCGCGGATGAAATTCAGCGCTTTTTTCACCGCGGGATGGTTCTTGTCATACCCGTAAGCCGCCAGCATCTCGAGAATGCGGCCCGTGATATCGACTGTCGCCGGATCGAGCATGGCGTTGTGGTCGGCGAAGGGCACGTACTGGAACACCATGCGGTCGTTGTTCTTGTCGAATGACGCCCAGCCTCCGTTTCGGCATTGCATGGAGAGAATCCAGTCAATGGCGCGCTGGACGGACTCGCGCAGATAGCGTCCGTTGGGATGATCGACGTGGGTCAGACCCAGGCAGACCATGGCGCTGTCGTCCACGTCGGGATAGAACTCATTGTTGAATTCGAAATACCAGCCTCCGGGCTGGCCCTGCTTGTTTTTCACTTTCCAGTCGCCCGCGATTCGGACCTGTTTCTGCAGTATCCAGTCGGCGCATTTCACCATGCGGGGATCGGCGGCCGGCACTCCGCTTTCGCCCAATGCGAACAGGGCATAGGCTGTGTCCCACACCGGCGACTTGCAGGGCTGCATGCGGAAGGTGTCTTCCTCCTCGATGCCCAGCTTTTCGAATTCATCCATGGCGCGAATCACCTGGGGATCGTCCACGGAATATCCCAGGCAGCGCAGCGCGATGATGGAATTCATCATGGAAGGAAAAATCGCTCCCAGGCCATCGCTCATCTCGAAACGTTCGAGCATCCACTTCTCGGCCACTTTTAGCGCGACCGAGCGCAGTGGACGGATGTGCACCCGCTCAAACCAGTGCGTCAGGCGATCCAGCGACAGGAAAAAGTTCCGCCATGAAAATAGTTTCTTGTCCCAGCGCAAATGCATGCGCGACTTCTCGCGGCCACCTACGAACAACTCGTCCACCCCCAACTCGTCGGGGACCTTCTTGAACGGCTTCTTGGCGTAGCAAATGGACAGCGGCACCAGAATGGCGCGCGACCACGAGGAAATCTCGTAGATGTTGAACCAGAACCATTTGGGAAAGAGGACGATCTCAGGAGGGATCGCGGGGACGGCGTCGTAATCGTACTGTCCGAAGAAACACAGATAGATCTTGGTAAAGGTATTGACCTCGGTAACGCCACCCATACCCAGAATCTTCCTGCGGGCGCGAACCATGTCCTGGTGATCGGCGGCGTAGCCCGCCAGCTTCAATCCGAAATAGCATTTGACCGAAGCGCTGATATTGGACGGTCCGCGAAAGTAAATCCCCCATCCGCCATCTTCGTTCTGATGTTGCAGGATGTAACGCGCAGCCTTCGCCAGGCGCTCCGGATTGCCGGTTCCAAGCAGGACATGCAAAATGATGTAGTCGGCTTCGAGCGTGGCATCGGCTTCCAGTTCGCCGCACCAGTAGCCATCTTCGTGCTGCTCGGAAAAGAGGCAGTTGCGCGCGCCATCAACCGCCGCAGCCACCCGGCTGATGAGATCATCAATTTTTCCGAAACGCATCTGCGGCACCGCAGAGGCAGGAGAGAGGGGGGAGGCGTCTTCCATAATTTTCTGTCGCTACTCCATGGCCGCCCCGCTGGGCGCGGCGGCGATAGCTTCCACGATTTCAGGAGGCAGGCCGAACCTCACGTTCTCCGGCATGACCTCGACTTCCTGCACGTTGGCGAAGCCTTCGGTACCCAGAAACTTTACGACTTCTTCGACCAGGCATTCCGGGGCGGAAGCACCCGCGGTCAGGGCGATTGTCTTCACACCCTCCAGCCATTCCGGCCGGATATTGCGGAAGCTGTCTATTAGATGCGACCCCGTGCCAAGGTTGCGCGCAACTTCCACCAGTCGGTTGGAATTGGAGCTGTTGTCGGAGCCCACCACCAGCAGCAGGTCAGCGTCTGAAGCGACATGTTTTACCGCCACCTGCCGGTTTTCAGTGGCATAGCAGATATCCTGCGCCGCCGGCCCCTTGATGTTGGGAAAGCGCTGGCGCAGCGCGGCGATGATGTCACGGGTCTCGTCCAGGCTCAAAGTGGTCTGGGTCAGGTAAGCCACCCGGCTGGGGTCGGCTACGGTCAGCGAAGCGACTTCATCCGGGGAGCCCACTACCTGGGTCACGACCGGCGCCTCGCCCAGGGTCCCGATGACTTCGTCGTGGTCGCGATGGCCGATCAGGATCAGTGAATACCCTTCCTTGGCAAACTTTACCGCTTCCACGTGGACTTTGGTGACCAGGGGACAGGTGGCATCGATCACGCGCAATCCGCGCTGCTCGCTGGCCTCACGCACTTCCGGCGAGACCCCGTGGGCGCTGTAGATCACCCGTTCCCCATTTGGGACTTCTTCCACGCTGTCCACGAAAATGGCGCCTTTGCTCTGCAATTCTTCAACCACGAAGCGGTTGTGAACGATCTCCTTGCGGACGTAAATCGGGGGACCGAAGGCTTCGAGAGCGATGCGAACAATATCAATGGCCCGCACCACGCCGGCACAGAAGCCGCGGGGTTTGAGCAAAAGCAACGTCTTTTCGTCCGGATAAGGGGCCATAATCTGCCTTCTCAGGGTACACGTTCCCTAGGGATAATTAGCTATTAGACTATCGGAGAAGTACCCAGTTGGTCAACGTAAGCCGTAGAAAGGCCTAGGATTAGCAGCGATTGGGTGTTTCCCGGCAGCGAACGGTATCAGCCTTCAGAGGATCACCAGAGCCGATTGATATCGTACTGATCGAGCACACGATCAGCGCTTAGGATCGGCACGTGCAGGGCCTGGGCCTGGGCCACCAATAACCGGTCAAAGGGATCGCGATGATGCGACGGCAGCAACCCCGCTCTGGCAGCATGCTCAATGCTGATGGGCAGTTCGGTAAATCCTTCTTGCTCCGCGTAACGTCCCAATTCCACGACCAGGCCCAGAGCTTCTATTTTGCCGAGGTTGACCTTGATCGCAAGTTCCCAGGCGGTTGCCGCAGAAACCAGAACTGTGTTGCTCCGGTTGCTGACGATAGCAACGGCCCGCTTCGAAAGTTTGGTCGCATCGCTGAACCACCAGAAAAGGGCGTGCGTATCAAGCAGGACATTCATCAGCGAGCCTATTGATCAAAACCCAATTCTGACATCTCCCGATCGGTAAGGGGATCAAAAGCGCCTGATTTGTGCGAGATTTGACCGGCAAGCTTGCCGGGAACTCTCGTCATCTTGCCAGAGGAAAGCGCGACAAGTTTGGCGACCGGGTGCTTGCCTCGCGCAATGACAATTTCTTCCCCCCGGCAGACCTGTTCGATCAACTTGGAAAGTTGGGTCTTGGCCCTGTGGATGGTGATGGTTTTCATGTTAGCTAACATATATTAGCTAACTAGGGAGACTTTTGCAATGGGATCTAGTAGCGAAGCTAAAACGTAACCAAGTATCTTATTTTCATTAATCTAACTGGTGTCCGAAATCTTAGCCCAAGGAACCGCTTCCACGTCTCCAATATATCCTGGAAACTTGAGACGCCTCGCACAATGACCGTTGAATTGGAAGGCTCGAAGCAAGACTAGCTCCAGATACCACTTACCTGGCTCCTCAAAGACCTGGGGTTCATCCATAACTTCCTCTTCTAGGCATTGGTCTTCAGCATCTGCTCGGCGTGCTTGCGCGAGGTCTCGGTCAGCTTGGCGCCGCTCAGCATGCGGGCGACTTCTTCGGTGCGCGCTTCCCCGGTGATGAGGTGGACGCCTGTGCGGGTGCGTCCGCCGACCGCCTTTTTTTCGATCAGGTAGTGATGGTCGGCGAAGGTGGCGATCTGGGGGAGGTGGGTAACACAAAGGACCTGGTTCGAACGGGACAGGCTCTTCAGCTTCTTGCCCACGGCCTCGGCCGCCCGGCCCCCGATTCCGGTGTCAATTTCGTCGAACACCAGGGTGCGCTGCGCTCCAGAGCTGCGCTTCCTGCCGGATGAGGCCTCCACGCTCGCCTTCAGGGCCAGCATGACGCGGGACAGCTCTCCGCCGGAAGCGATGTGCTCCATCTGGCGCAAGGGCTCGCCGGGATTGGTGGCGATCATGTACAAAACCTGGTCGAAGCCGGCAGGCGTCCAGTTCCCCTCCTCGTCGGTGCCGCTGACGTCAATTCGGAAAGTGGACTTCATAGCCAGGTCATTGATCTCAGCCTCGACCAATTTCTCCAGTTTGCGGGCGGATTCGTAGCGCTTCCTGGAAATGGTGCGGGCCGCGGCGAGGTACTCTTCGGCAGCCTGCGCCAACTCGGCTCGCAACTGCCGCAGGATCTCGTCCTTGTTTTCCATCTCGGAGAGCTTGCGGCTGACTTCAGCGCCGTGCTTCATCACGTCTTCGAGAGTGGGACCATACTTGCGCTTGAGCCGGTCCATGGCGGCGAGTCGGTCTTCCACTTGGGCCAGATGTTCGGGAGAGGCCTCGATGCCTCCGGCATAGTCGCGCAGGCTGGCGCCGACATCTTCCACGCTGATGCGGGCGGTTTCGAGCGTGGCCATGGTCTCCTGGAATTTTGCTTCGTAGCGGGCCAGCTCTTCGATGTGTTTTTGCGCAGCGCGTAATGACGCGGCCGTCGAGGCGTTGCCCTCGTAGAGCAGGTCGAAGGCATTCATGGCGGCGCTGTGGATTTTTTCCGCGTTGGCCAGGACGCGCTTTTCGGTTTCGAGGCGCTCGTCCTCTCCCGGCTGCAGCCTGGCGTCGTCAATCTCGCGCGCCTGGAAGGTCCACAGATCGAGCAACCGCAGGCGGTCCTGCTCGTCGCGCTGCAGTTCTTCGATGCGATTGTTGATGCTCTTCCATTTGGAAAACGCTTCCGCGGTCGCATTGAGTTGAATATTGGCGAAGCTATCGAGCAGGCGAAGGCGAGTTGACGCGTCGAAAGAAAGTAAAGACTCGTTCTGGGCGTGAATGGTGGCGAGGAATGGAGCCAGTTGGCGCAACACGGCAACCGTGGCCGGCTGGTTATTGACGAACACGCGTCCCTTGCCGCCCGAGGCAATCTCGCGACGCAGGATGACCGATTCATCTTCCTGGTCGATACCATTATTTTCGAGGATTTGCGCGACGATCTTTTCGGCTCCGCCTTCAACTTCGAAGACGGCGGAGATTGTGGCCTTGTCGGCGCCGGCGCGGATCACGTCCGCGGAAGCTTTGTCGCCCAACAAAAGGGCCAGTGCATCGATGAGGATGGATTTTCCCGCGCCGGTCTCGCCGGTCAGAAGGTTCAGACCGGGCGCGAACTCTACCGCCAGGTTATCTATGACCGCGTAGTTCTCGAGCCGCAGTTCGATGAGCACCGGCGTCCTGGAACGCAGAATTGTGAGCTGAACGAGGTTGAGCGCAGGATAGCATGAAAGAGAGCTCTGGGGACGTACCCCACTCATTTCGCAAAGGGCGCGAAATGAATGGGGCACCTTCAGTTCATCCTCAGTTCATCCTCGGGCCGATGTGAAGAACTAGCTGGCCTTCCGCCTCTCATCCCGTTCGCGTTCCGAGGCAGTCTCGGACGCCGGCGCACTCTTGCAGGTCGCGCACACCGCGACGATTTCGTGGCGGCGCTGGCGCAGGCGGTCTTCAAAGGTGTCCCAACGACGGCTGGGGCCACTCGGATCCACGCCCAACGACGCTTCAGTCCGCATCGGCGTGATGTCGGACACGGTTTCCTCCTCAATGGACGGAAGACGGCCGGAGCCGGCGTCAATCTGCTGCTGCGTAGTGGGAGTGATATTGCGATCGGTGGCCACACGGTGCATGATCGGCTTCGCTTCCCACTCGGAGCGGTAACGGCCGTTGTAGTCGGACCATTTCTCATCGGACTCAAGATCCGATTCGTTGTAGGGCGGAAGGCTTTCAATCTGGTCCTGGGTCAGGTCAACCCGGAAGTCACCCTCGTGGTCCACTGCGGGCCGGAGCGCTTCGGGAGGCACGATGAACTTGTTGCTGGACAACCATCCCCCCGTGTCAACCACTACGTAGTAGATGTGGCCTGTAGAGTGATCAAAGATCACGTCGTCGATCTTGCCCAATTTCTCATCGCCGAATCCATAAACCTTCGAGCCGCGGACATCCGTGGCCTCATCGGAATCGGTGAAACGATAATCGCGGAGCGTGCCGTAATGCGTCATTTCTCCTCCTTGGAATATTAAGTCCTGCTAACCCTCAACTCCTTAGGATGCCAAGTGGACATACCGCGTTTTTGCACAGGGATGACGGGGTAATGGATCGTGTTCACCCGCGAATTAGGCCGCCGCCATGGTCTATAATCGAAGCAGGAATCCTCCTAAAAACAATGAATCTGTATCCCTTGCTGGCAGCAGCGGTCGGCGGCGAAATTATTGACCTGGTGGGTGAAACCGGCCCCGTCGCCAAGGTCGTCCTACTTATTCTCCTTATCTTCAGCCTGGTTTCCTGGGCGATCATTCTTTCCAAGTGGAGCGTGTTGCGGCGGGCGCGGGTGCAGAGCGGCCGATTTGTGCGCGCCTTCCGCAAGGCCCAGCGCCTGCAGGATGTGGGCGCGGTGGCGGAACAGTTCCGTCCCAGCCCGCTGGTGGGAGTATTTGAAGGCGGCTTCGAGGAGTACCGGCGTCAGGGCGCGGTGGCCAATGGCATCATCAGAAGTCCGCTGGCCATACAGCGCGCCATGCAGATCGCGAACTCGGAAGAGTTGACCCGCTTTGAGCGCAACTTGCCCTGGCTGGCGATCACCGGCGCGGTCACGCCGTTTGTCGGATTGTTCGGAACGGTGTGGGGCATCATTGACGCCTTCCACGGTCTGGGCACGGCGGGTGCTGCCACCCTGCGCGCGGTCGCGCCAGGGATTTCGGAAGCGCTGATCACGACTGCTGCCGGACTGGTGGCTGCCATCCCGGCGGTGATTGCCTACAACCTGATCGGCGGATCGATTCGCGAACTGGCGGCGCGTGGCGACGACTTTGCCATGGAAGTGTTGAACGCCGTAGAACGCCAGCAGCCGCAGCCCGCCTACCGCACGGCGGAAGCTCCGGGGGTGCAGCGGTAATGGCCTTTACGGCTTCGAACGGACGAACCCAAACTTCCCTCTCCGACATCAACATCACGCCGCTGGTGGACGTGGTCCTGGTCCTGCTGATCATCTTTATGGTCACCGCGCCGGTGCTGCAATCCGGCATCGAAGTAAGTGTGCCCAAGACTCGGACGGTGAAAGAGATCACCGAAGAGCGCCTGGTGATCAGCATCAATAAACAGCAGCGGGTCTTCCTGGGCAACGACGCCATCAACATCAACGAAATCGCCGACCGGATCAAGCAGAAGGTTCGCGACCCTCAGCACCAGTCCATCTTCGTCCGTGCCGACGAGGATGTGCCCTTCGGCGCCTTTGCGACTGTCATGGACGCGGTCAAGTCATCCGGCATCACCAACGTGAGCATCGTCACTCAACCCCTGGACGCGCATGGCAGCAAACGCTGAGATTTTCTTCGAACACGACCGCTGGGGCCGCAACCTCAGTTGGTCGCTCGGGTTGCATATCGCGATTGCGGGCGCCATTGTGCTTTACGCCGTGGTTGCGCCCAGCCACAGCGGCGAAAGCTGGGGTGCGGGCGGCGGCGGCGATGCCATGGGCGTAAGCCTGGTGAGTAATGTCCCGCTTCCGGCCAATCCCGTAAAAACGGAAAACGTTCTGGCTAACGATTCCAAGGGGCTCACGCAATCGCAACCCAAGCCGGTGGAGAAAGAGCCGGATGCGATTCCGATCCCGGACAAAGCCACCAAGATCAAGCCCATACCAAAGACCAGCGCGACGCACCAGAAACCCCAGCCGGAACCGGTCGTCGAGGCCGACAACGTAGTCCCCTTCGGACAGGGCGGACCGGTCAGCGGACCGTACGGCAACTTCAACGCCAACGGGGCCAAGGGCGGCTTCGGCTTTACCGGCGGAGGCGGCGATTTCGGATCGCGCTATGCCTGGTACGTGCGCGTGGTGCAACAGAAGGTTTCCGAAAACTGGCTGAAGTATGAAGTGGACCCCAGCATCACCACGGCGCAACGGGTGTACATCACTTTCGATGTAATGCGCGACGGCCACCCGGCGAACGTTCAGGTGGAGCAATCGAGCGGTGTCCCATCGCTCGACCAGTCGGCCACACGGGCCATCCAGCGCATTGACACTTTTGGTCCCTTGCCCTCGGATTATGCCGCGAATAAGGTGTCAGTAGAGTTCTGGTTCGATTACAAAAGATAGCAGCAGGCTTTTAGCTCCATGCTGTTAGCGAGTTAGAGGACACCATCATTGATGAAGCGATTTTTCTTATTACTGTTACCGCTGTTTTTGTTGACCACGGGCTTCGCCCAGGACTGGATCAAGACCGGCACCGGGCTGGGCGTGGAAAAAGTGCGCCTGGCTGTGACTGATTTCAATGCGTCCACCCAGGATGCCAAGAACGCCGACCTGCTCAAGGCATTCAATGAGACCTTGTGGAACGATCTGGACAATGCCGGCATCTTCGACATGGTCTCGAAGAGTTTCTATCCCCTGGGTCAAGTGGGAACGCCCGCGGATGTGAAGTTCGAAGGCTGGAGCGCGCCGCCACCCAATGCGGCCATGCTGGCCTTCGGCAACCTGGGCGTAACCGGCACGAGCATGACGGTGCAGGGCTGGCTCTACGATGTGAAGAATGTGACTTCGCCGCAAGTGCTGGGCAAGCAGTATCAGGACGCCGCCACCAGCGACGCCGCCCGCACCACCGCACACAAGTTCGCCGACGAAATCATCTTCCGGTTGGGCGGTGGAATTCCGGGCATTGCGGAAAGCAAGATTTATTTTGTCAGCAGCCGCAGCGGGCACAAGGAAATATGGGCCATGGATTATGACGGCGCCAACCAACACGCCATCACTCACCTGGGCTCGATTTCTTTATCGCCGCGGGTCTCACCCGACGGATCGCGCATCGCTTTCAGTTCCATGACCAAGGCGGGCTGGGAAATTCTGATGTACTCCCTCGACCTGAACCGCCTGGTTTCATTTCCGCGCTTCGGTGGGACCAATCTTTCGCCCGCGTGGGCGCCCGATGGAACCAGAATCGCTTTCTCTTCCTCGCGCAGCGGAGATCCGGAAATCTATTCCGTGGACTCCTCGGGCGCGGGTCTGAAACGCATTACATCCTTCAAGGGCCCCGATGTGTCGCCGGCATGGAATCGCAAGACCGGTGCTCAGATCGCGTGGGTCAGCGGACGCACAGGCTTGCCGCAGGTTTACACCATGGAGGCCGACGGCACCAATGTGCAACGGCTTACCGACCAAGGATACGCAGTTTCTCCGGCGTGGTCGCCCAACGGGCAGTTCCTGGTGGTTTCGTGGATGCGCAGATATGGCCCGGGAGCGCCAGGGGCGCAGGACATCTACATCATGGACATTGCCAGCAAGCAGTGGGTACAGCTGACCCATGATGGCGGGCGCAATGATTTCCCTTATTGGTCGCCGGACGGAAGGCACATTATTTTTCAGTCCAGCCGCGCGGGCAGCCTCCAGATATGGACCATGCTGGCCGATGGTACCAACCAGAAGCAGCTGACCTTTGCGGGTGCCAACAGTCAACCCAACTGGAGTTGGAAGTGATTTCAGGAAGTGATATTCAGGAATGAACGCATGGAATCATATCTGCCGTTATTGCAGTTAATTCCCGGAAGAGGCGGGGCACGATTCCCCCTCTCCGGACCTGAGCCGGGCGCGGCGATCGCAATCACTGCGCACCAAGAGTACGGAGGAGCAGAGTGAAGCAACGAAACCTGAGATGGATGATGTTAGCGTTCGTCCTGATGACCATCATGACGCTGGGCGCCTGCAAGAAGAAAGTAGCGCCGCCGCCCCCGCCGCCACCCCCACCGCCGGCCGCGCCGACAGCTTCGCTGACGGCCAATCCCAACACGATCGACAAGGGCGGGTCCACCACCTTGACCTGGCAGACCAGCAACGCGACCGACGTCAGCATCGACGGGGTGGGCGCAGTGCAACCCAGCGGGTCGCAGAGCGTCACTCCTGCCGACTCCACCACCTACACCTTGACTGCCAAGGGAGCGGGCGGGACTCAGACCGCGACGGCGCGGGTCACCGTGACCTCGCCGCCCCCGCCGCCACCTCAGCCGTCGGCCACCGAGGAAGAGCTGTTCTCACAGACCGTGAAGGACATCTACTTCGACTACGACAAGAGCGACATCGGCGCGGACCAGCAATCGGCCATGCAGGGCGATATCGAGTTCCTCAAGCAGCATCCCAACATCAGCTTCACGGTGGAAGGACACTGCGACGAACGGGGATCGACGGAGTACAACCTGGCCCTGGGCGATAGCCGCGCCAATTCGGTGCGCAATGCCCTGGTACAGGGAGGCGTCGCCGCCGACCACGTCAAGACCATCAGCTACGGTAAAGAGAAGCCGTTCTGCAGCGAATCGAACGAACAGTGCTGGCAGCAGAACCGGCGCGGTCATTTCGTGTACGGTAAGTAACGTCTTGTAGCGCCGGCGTCCCGTTGGCTGTCGCGAGGGCGTCTCGCCCTCGCGCGCGGGGAGGTATGAATGTCGCCTCCCTGCGCCAGCGAAATGCCGGCGCTACATCTCTGCTTCGTCCTCTGGCCTGGACGCAATACACACTTTTCACCTCGTAGGTATTGGACTATGAAAACCCAACGATATCCCGTCTTACTGGCTCTTGTTGCCCTGCTCTGTACCGGCATCACGCCGGCGTGGGGCGTTAACAAAGACATGGTGCAACTGCAGACCCAGGTGCAGGACCTGCAGGACCGAATCGCCCACATGCAGCAGTCTTTTGACGAGCGCATGGGAGTGCTGCAGCACCTGATTGAGCAAAGCACGGACCGCGCCAACAAAGTCGCCACGTCCGTCACCGACCTGCAGACCACTCTGCAGAAACAACAGGGCGACAGCGGCGCTCATGCCGACCAGCTTTCGGGTCAGATCCAGTCCTTGAACGATACTCTGGATGAACTCAAGGCGAGGCTGGGCAAGGTGAGCAAGCAACTGGAGGACATGCAGGCAGCCCAGCAAAGCATGGCGGTGCAGCAGACCCAGCAACAGCAACAGGCGGCGGCCGCTCCACCCCCCGATGTTCTTTACAACAACGCCCTGCGCGACTACCAGGCGGGCAAGAATGATCTGGCGGCGCAGGAGTTCGGGGACTATGTGAAGTTTTATCCCAACACCGACCTGGCCGGGAATTCGAGCTTCTACCTGGCCGACATCGAGTTCAAGCAGGGGAACTATGCGGCTGCAGTCAAGAGTTACGATCAGGTGCTGCAGAGTTTTCCAGATGGCAACAAGGCGGCTTCAGCTGAGCTGAAAAAAGGCCTGGCGCAGATTGAACTGGGGCAACAGGAAGCCGGAATCGCATCCCTTCGCCACGTGATGCAGCGCTATCCCAAATCGAACGAGGCCTTGCAGGCCCGAGACCGGCTGCGAAAGCTGGGAGTGGCCACGACGGGGTCCACTCGGAAGCCACAGTAGTTGCACTCACCGCCGGGGGCTACGCCTTGCCATGACGGCGATGCTTGCGGTGGTGATGCCGCTGACGATGACGAGCCGCGTGCTCCTTGGCTTCGCGCTTGTGAGCGGCCACGCTGGCATTGGCCTGCTGACTCGCCGCCGTCTGTCCCCAACCGGCCAATGCGAAAAGCATGATCGCTGAAAGAGTCAGTACCAGGGGCCTCATTCCACCCTCCTTATTTATTTCCCCAAATCTACAGGATTAACCCTTCCCTCCGGCAAAAGTTTCGCGATAGGCTAACCAGGCCGGGCGATTGCGACTCCGCGCCTGAATAAGGATAAGGACACTCCCATGACTGACACGAGAAACGATCTGGACGCGGCCCTGGCCGACGACCAGGACCGCGGCAAGGGCGCGGTGGAACAGGATAGACCACAGGAGCCGGGCAATACCTCCATGTCGGGCCAGCTGGGGCATCGTGACCAGGATCCCTTGCTGAAGTCTTCCGATACGGACTTTCCCGAGCCCGGCGCTGGCCCCGAACACTCCGGCGAACCCAGGGAACCTAAAAAGCGCGGCGCGGCCTAGCATTGCTGTCATCGCGGATCCAGCGCGCCGGTTTTGAGTAGCGCCGCCGTCCCGGCGGCTGTCGTGGGGGCATCCTGCCCGCACGCCGAGGGCAAGATGCCCTCGGGACAGCCGGCGAGACGCCGGCGCTACGTTGTTCACTCGCCCTTTTCTTTTTCTTTCTCTTTGTGTCCGAGATCGAGGCCGAAGGAGGGGTGGTCCCGCTGGCCGGTTATCTTGATGGGTATCTCGGTTTTGCCGTCTTTGCGGAAAAACGGATCGACAGCCTTCAGCACTAATGACTTCACTCCGGTAGTGGTCTGCGAAATCTTGGCCTGCATCCGCAGCTTGCCGTGAAAGTCGAGGTCCTCTTTATCCAGTCCGTATTTCCCGTTGAGAGCAACCTGCGCTCCGGTGACGGTAAAGGTCAGACCGCGGAAACTGATCACGCCATTATCCAGTACGAAGTTCCCCTTCAGCTCAGAGAGGTTGCTGCCCGCATTCTTGTTTTCGGGCTGGCCTTGCGCTTTCCGGCTTAGACTCTCAATTTTTGCCGTGACCTCCGGGCTGGTGAATTGCGCGTCTCCGACGTCGAACTTCCCATCCAGATTTAGCCGGTCAGAGATGTCGCCATGTCCGGGGGGCAGGTCAAACTTCGTCTTGAAGTTGATGGCTCCGGTCAGAGGAGGCTGGTCGGCCTTTACCGCCAGGCGCAACAGATCTTCAATCCTGCCCTTATCGACAGTCACGTCGAGCGTGATTTCCTTGCCTTTCTTGTCTTTGTTCTGAGACTTCACCACGCCACCCTGCGCAACGATAACGGTGTTCAGCAGGTGCGCAGTTACGGGGTGCAGCAATGTGTCTCCGTTGGTTCCGTCCACGGTGGCGCTGAAGTCAGTTTCCAGATCGAGCGGATGCCCGCCAAGGGTCACGGTGAAGTCGGGAGTCGAGGTCTTGCCTTCTACTTCAATCCTCTCCAGCACGCCGCCAAATTTTCCCTTGGACGAAAGAATCCCGCTGATGCCTTTGAAGTATCCCAGGTCGGCTTTGTCGAAGGTGTACTCGGCTGCCAGCGGCGTCTGGCCGGGATCGTCCGGGCTCCACGGACCGAAAGTTCCCTTGGTCTCGATTTCGCCCGGCGGCACAGCATTGGTAAGCTGCGCGGTGAACGAGGCGGGCCGGTCGAGCCCGACCGAATGCATCACCAGGTGGTGAATGGCGAAGACATGAGGGTCTTTGTCGTCGGACTTGGGCAGCATCCGAAGCTCGGCGTCGTCGGAGACAATTTCTCCGATCAACACGGGAATGTTGCGCGCCTTTGGCCAATTCTGGTCACCTCGATCTTCCTTGGGCGGGATCTGTATAACCAGTCCCTTGAGCGTGACCTGGTCCACCTTCCACGGCTTCCAGGGCAGTCCCAGAATGCCAGCCTGGGCAGAGAACTCGTGGATCGAAATCAGGGGCGGAACATCGGTGCGGCCTTCATGGCGGAGAGCGAGGCCTGAGCCCTCGATCCGCACTCCGGGAAACAGGAAGACATGGAACTCCTTGAGTTCCACATCGGCGTGAAACTTCTGGCCAAGCATCTCCACCACCCTGCGGCGCAGGTACGGATTGGAGAGATGGATTCCAGTCACGATCAGGGCCACGACAGCGATCACGACCAGTGATATCACGATCAGCAGCGTCCTGCTTGCCGGTCTGACTCTCGTTTCAATCATTCAGGTTCTCTGACGCTGTTTCGCAGCCAAGGGTTGGCAGCGGACGTTGGCAGTCCTGAGGAAGTGGCGCGCGCGGTTGAAGCATACACCACCAAACGATCCGGGCTAGAATGCACACAATGCCGAAATGCGATTTCAAATGGAGGCAGGGATGAGAAACTTCGCAGGCGGAATTTTCGCGACGTTGGTCGTACTCGCTCTCGGCGGCATTCTGTACCTGAAGCTTGGGTACGCAGACCTGCGCGCTAAGTCCGAGCCTTCATGGCTCGAAGCGAGGATTGCGGCCGCGGCCTTAGATGCTTCAGCCGCACGCTACGCACCCCGGCAGCAGAACCCGGTCCCGTTGACTGAAGCAAACCTGCTGGATGGCGCGCGTTTGTACCGGGACAAGTGTGCGGACTGTCATGGCAGGCCTGATAACCCCGTGAGTGATTACGGCGGCTCCTTCAATCCCCGCGCGCCCCAGTTCATGAAGTTGCATCCTCGCCTTCCGGACAACCAGAGCTTTTACATCATCAAGTACGGGGTACGCAGATCAGCCATGCCGGCCTGGGGGAATATCATGGCCGAGAGTGAGATCTGGCAAGTCGTGACATTTCTCAGTCACCTGGACCATCTACCGCCTTCAGTCGATCAGGAGCTTCACAGACCCGCCGGGAGTAACCCATAAGCCCGCGAAGGAGGCGCAAAAACATCGCGCGTGTTTGGCCAGACGTGTTTGGCGAGAGGTTTACGCCAAACCAATTTCTTCGATTCAAGATACGGCCATGTTCATGGCCGTCAAACCAGCGGCCTTATATTTTGGCGGATCCAGTCGAGAATCTGGGCAAAACGGAATTCCTGCCGTTCCATGGAACCTACGATGAACCCGTGTCCGTCTTGGCCCTCGACCTCTATATAAAAGCCATTACTCCGTAGGAAGACATCGGCGGCGGTGAAGGCGATACGTTTATTGCCGTCGAGGAAGCCGTGGTTATTTCCAAGCGACTCCATCAGCGCGGCCGCTTCTTCTGCGATGGAGTTGTAATACCCGGTTTGCGGACGAAAAACGGCCGCCTCGACAGCACCCTGGTCGCGGACCCCATGGAGACCGCCGAACATTTCGATCAATCGATGCTGCATCCGGTAAACCTCCGCTACCGTAAGGTAAACGGTCATCTACTTGGCGAGACGCTGCAGCAGGTCACGGTTGCGAGCCACCGACTCTTCGAAGGCATCCATCACCTCGGAGCGAACCAGGTGCTGGGAGGGAACCACATTGTGCAGATAAAACTTGAGCGCCTGCTCGAGAACATGCCGCTTGGTTTGCCCGTTCTGCTCGGCAACCGCAACGAATTCGTCGTACAGCTGGGCGTCGATCTCAGGCGTGAATTTCTTGGTAGTCGGGGTGGGCATGGTTTCGGACTCCCCTCAGACCTCTATCCTAAATCTGTCGTCCCTATTTATCAAGATAAATCTTGATTTACCCATCAGATTGATAAAAATATAGTTATAACCTTGCCAAGGACCTATCGCAGCTCCTCCATCACCTGTTCCAGCACTTCCCTGCCCGGCCGCACGGCGGATTCCGGCAGGGTCGCCAAGGGCTCTTCCGTCAGGTTCAGTAGATCGACGAAAGTGGGTGTCTTGGAGTTGACGTAGAACACGCCCGTGAGGACTTCGCCTTTGTCGTGGGCCTCGTTCAGACGGGTGATGGCCTTGATGCGATTGGTGGGGTCGTACTCTTCTTCAAGTTTGCGCAGGCGGAGGTGAGAGCCGTCGTGCATGGTCACATCGATGGTTGTGCCGGGATCGTAGTCGATGGCGATGTCTTCGAAGGCGGGCACGAAGCTGACTTCCTGCAGCGGCTCTTCGTGCTCCTTCATGTATTTGTAGGATTTGGTCGAACCCTCATGATCGTTGAAAGTCACGCAGGGCGATACCACGTCGAGCATGACCGTGCCCTTGTGAGCAATGGCGGCTTTCATCATGGCGTGGAGCTGCTTTTTATCGCCGGAAAAAGACCGGCCCACAAAAGTCGCGCCCAGCGTGATGGCCATGGCGCAGGTATCGATCGGAGGCAGATCGTTGATCACGCCGGTCTTCAACGTCGATCCCATGTCGGCGGTAGCGGAGAACTGGCCCTTGGTCAAGCCGTAAACGCCGTTGTCTTCGATGATGTAAATGATGGGCAGATTGCGCCGCATGAGGTGAACGAACTGGCCCACGCCGATGGACGCGGTGTCTCCGTCGCCGCTGACGCCGAGGGCAATCAGGTGGCGATTGGCCAGCACGGCGCCGGTCGCGACCGACGGCATGCGCCCATGCACCGCATTGAAACTGTGCGAGCGCCCCATGAAGTACGCGGGACTTTTGGAGGAGCAGCCGATGCCACTGGGCTTGATGACGCGCTCGGGCGGGACGCCCATCTCGTACATGGCGTCGATGATGCGCTCGGAGATTGCGTTGTGGCCGCAGCCGGCGCACAACGTAGTCTTGCCGCCGCGATAATCCAGGACTGCCAGCCCAATACGATTGGTCTTCGGTGCCGGAGCCGGCTTGTCGGGTGTGCTGGTCGCCATTTACTTACCCTCCATGGTCATGAGTTCGTCGGTGACCGAGCGCGCATCGAGCGGCAGGCCGTGAATGTGGGCGATGCTGCGAAGACGGGTGTGGAGCGCCGCCTCCAGATCCATCTTGAGCAGGGTAAGCATCTGCGCGTCGCGGTTCTGTTCCACCAGATAAACCCGGTCGTGCTGCTTCACAAAATCGTGCACTTCACGGGTAAAGGGATAGGCGCGCAGACGCAGATAGTCGGTCTCAATGTTGTATTCCTGGCGTAGCTGATCGCGGGCCTCGATCAGTCCCCAGTGTGAGGTGCCGTATCCGATGATGCCGATCTTGGACTTTCCGGTATCCACTTCCGGCCGCGGCACAAACGATCGGGAGGTCTCGAACTTGCGGTTGAGCCGCTCCATGTTGCGTTCGAAATCGTCGGGACGTTCGCTGTACTGCGCCTTCTCGTTGTGTCCGCTGCCGCGGGCGAAGTAGGCGGCGGCAGGATGATCGGTGCCCGGCAGAGTGCGGTAGCCAACGCCGTCGCCGTCCACGTCTTCGTAACGGGCGAAGCCACCCAGGCGATCCAGATCGGCCTTGCTCAATACTTTGCCGCGGCTGATCGGCTTCTCCGGATACTTGAAGGGATCGGCCATCCAGTTGTTCATACCGAGATCGAGATCGGACATGACAAACACCAGGGTCTGGAACTGCTCCGCCAGATCGAACGCATCACCCGCCATAGTGAAACATTCTTCCGCCGAACAGGGCAGCAGCAGAATGTGCTTGGTGTCTCCGTGCGAAAGAAACGCGGTAGAGAGAATGTCGCCCTGCGAGGTACGCGTGGGCAAACCGGTCGAAGGACCGACGCGCTGGATGTCCCAGATCACGCCCGGGACCTCGGCGTAATAGGCGAGTCCGGCAAATTCCGCCATGAGCGAAATCCCCGGCCCGGCCGTCGCGGTCATGGCACGTGCGCCTGCCCAACCCGCTCCCAGCACCATGCCGATCGCAGCCAGTTCGTCTTCCGCCTGCACGATGGCAAATGTAGCTTTGCCGTCGGCGCCGATGCGGAAGCGCTTCATGTAATCAATCGTGCTCTCGGGAAGCGACGACGACGGAGTGATGGGATACCACGCGACCACGGTCACCCCGGCGAACATGCAGCCCAGCGCCGCGGCCGAGTTGCCGTCGATGATGATCTTGCCCGCGGTCTTGTCCATGCGCTGGATAAAATACGGATCGCGCTTGACCAGGTTGGCGGCGGCGTAGTCGTAGCCTGCCTTGACCGCTGCCAGGTTCAGGTTGGCCGCTTTCGCCTTCTTGGCAAACTGTTTGCGAATGGCGTTTTCGACCTCGGCAATGTCGATTTCCAGCAGCTTGGCCACCACGCCCACATAAATCATGTTCTTGACCAGCTTGCGCAGCTTGGCCTCAGGGCACACGGGAGCGACCAGTTTGTCGTAGGGGACAGCGTAAAAAACCAGATCGGAGCGCAGACTGCTAAGGTTCAAGGGCTCGTCATACAACACGGCGGCGCCCGGCGCCACCGACATCACGTCTTCCTGGGCGGTCTCAGGATTCATCGCGACCACGAAATCAATTTCTTTCTTGCGCGCGATGTAGCCGTCTTTGTTGGCGCGGATGGTGTACCAGGTAGGCAGGCCCGCGATGTTCGAGGGAAACAGGTTCTTGCCGGAAACCGGAACTCCCATTTGAAAAATACTGCGCAGCAAAACTGTGTTGGAACTTTGCGAGCCGGACCCGTTGACGGTCGCGACCTGGATGCTCATGTTGTTTACAACCGGTTTTTGCTCTGGTGGGCGACTCTCAGCGTGGAGAGATACATCCGTGGTGGCCATTCCCTTCCCTTCCTTGTCCCTGGAGCGGAGTGCTTCCGCCCGCAATTGCTGATGCAGCAGAACCCTTTATTATACGGCAGGGGAAGGTCTCAAGGGAGCAATGTACCTGCCTGGGAACTAGCGCCGGAGCGGATCTCAGCGCACACGAGTGATGGTCACCACTGGTTCGGTTTGCGCGGCGGGGCGAACGAAAATAAAGTCCAGCAGGGTGTCAGTCGCGCGCAGCGGGGAGTTGTTGCCGATTTGGATGGAAGTGGCATGCGAGGCCATTCCCTCCGCCGTGGGGAAAACGGTGCTGCCGCTGATCAGGTTGCCGAAATTATCCAGCAGCGAGGCTTGCTGTGTACCGTGGATTTCGTCCACCACGGTTCGCAGACGATAAGGTTGCCCGTAATTGAAGCTGGTCAGCATCGTCACCAGTGTTTTGTTGGAAATGAATCCGGATTGCGACGTCGGATCGGCAGCGTGGGTGGATGGAACTTCCCAGTTGACCAGGCGCGAAGGCAGAACTGAGGCCTGCCCCTGCAGCATTACCGAAAACTGGCTTCCCCCTGGGGTGGGATTGGAACGGAAGCGGAATTCGAGAGCGTAACGGGTGAGGTCGAGATTGAGCGCATGGGTGGCGACGCCGGGCGAAAACTGGCTGAGGATGTGAATGGAAGCAGCCGGCAGCGTTGACGGCGGAGCTACGGACAGGGTCAGCGCCTTGATATCGGGCCTTTGCAGATTTTGCGAGTCGGAGTAATAGGCCACATACACTTGCCCGCTGGGCAGCAGCATCGGCCAGGAATAGCCGCCATCAATCTGCTTTCCGGTATAGGCATCGAGCACGGTGCCGTAGCCGAATGTCTGTCCTCCATCGTAGGAAACGAAGGCGGCCAGCTGCCGGGGAAATCCCGTAGTGTTGGGCGGTTCGACACCTGGAATCTGTATAGCCTCGCGCCCGATGAGAATGAGCGCGGGGCCCGCCTGCACCATTTCCGGCCCCTGCAGGACCCCCACCTGCGACGTGTAGGAGATCAGCGGCCCCCAGCTCATTCCCATATCGCTGGAGTAGCGTCCGAAGGTATTCAGGCTGTCGTCTGACCGCATGATGGCGAACAATGTATTGGGTGCGGTCTGGGCGATTGCGGTTTCGCTGAGCGAAGGATCGCCCAGCAAACGAAGAGACGAGAGTTTTGTCCAGTTGAAACCGTCGTCGGAGGACGCCCACAAGTCGGGTGCGTTGCCGGTGCCCAGCGTGTACTTCCCGTAGCCGGCGCCATACATCATCTGTCCAACCACCAGCGAGGGCGCTACGCTGTAGGTGTCCGTGGAGGGATCGTCGAAGAATGTGTACGGCGACCAGCTCAGTCCGTTGTCGGTCGAGCGGCTGTAGGCCGCGAGCTCATTACCGTTTTGATCGGCTTTGCCCAGGGAAATGATCAGTGCCCCCAGGGGGGTTCGGAGCAGCGCCGGGTCGGGCAATGAAGAATCGAAATAGACGACTTCAGGGCTCCAGGTCTTGCCCTCATCCGAACTGCGCCGTACCACGACCAACGGACTGTTCACGTGAGTGATTCCTTTTTTGTACGCGAGAACGAAATCTCCGTTGGCCGCCTGGGCCACACCGGGAAAGCCGTTATACAAGCCGTCACTCTGGATGACTGTGCGTCCGCCGATGTTGAGCGGTCCCGCGGTGACAGTATCCGTCACCTTGAGCCCGTTGCTGGTCTGCCAGGCAGAGACGTCATGAACGTCGCTGAAAAAAGGAAAGACCGAGTAACCGTCGAACGAGGTCGCGGCGCATCCCGGCGCAGGCCCGGCAGTCAATAAAAGTCCCTGCGATGCCTGCGGACCTAACCCGGGCACTTTCACCCAGAGCAGGGCCTTCCCCGCCGCGGCATCGTAAGACTCCAGCCAGGCGGGCATGGGCTGTTGGCTGGTGGCGTCCCACACGGCCACGCCGGATCCATTTTTTGCCAACGTGAAATCGAAGACCGATTCGTCCAGAGTAATGGCGACGGGATAGTTCTGCAGCGTCTCCTGCCCGGCGTTCTGTATGGTCACGGACAGCACTTCAGGTGCAGCATTCGGGTCGCACGGGTGGATGGAAGGAGGGACGGAAGGGGGGATGGAAGGCTGTAGCGAGCCGCCACAGCCAGACAACGACCCGAGCAGGATGCAGGCAAATATTAACCCCGGTATGTTGACGCTGACCGGGCGCCGAAAGGTCAAAGTGAACTCCCGAACCTGGGAGGAAACTTGTGTCCTGCGAATGGCTGAAGTCAGGGCCTTGAATTCGTGGCAGGAAATTCAGCGTAACAGTCAGAGGAGGGAGAAGGTTAGGCACGGAGGGACGTGGATAGCTGTGTCAGTGCTCTGTCCGACCCACACATGCTAGTCATCGCCGGTGAAAAATTGCGCCATCTTGCGGAACTTGGCATAGCGGGTGGCTACCAGTTCTTTCACCGAACTTTTCTTCAGCTCGGCGAGTTGCTTCTGCAGCGTGGTGTCGAGCAGGGCGGCAGCGGCTTCGTGGTCAACGTGGGCACCACCCTCGGGTTCGGGCACGATGCCATCGATGCATCCTAACTCCTGCAAGTCTTCCGGTGTGATGCGCATGGCCTGGGCGGCGAGCGCCTTTTTGGTGGGATCGCGCCACATGATGGAGGCGCAGCCTTCGGGTGAGATCACCGAATAAATCGAGTTCTCCATCATCAGCACGCGGTCGGCGATGGCGATGGCGAGCGCTCCGCCGCTGCCGCCTTCTCCCGTGATGGTCGTAATGATGGGAATCTGCAGTCGCGCCATCTCGCGCAGATTGTGGGCAATGGCCTCGGCCTGGCCGCGCTCTTCCGCACCCAGGCCGGGATAGGCGCCCGGCGTGTCCACGAAGGTGATCAGCGGGCGGCCAAATTTTTCCGCTATTTTCATTACCCGCATGGCCTTGCGGTAGCCCTCCGGGTTGGGCATGCCAAAGTTGCGGTAAACCTTTTGCTTAGTGTCGCGGGCCTTCTGATGTCCGACGATCATCACCTCTTCGCCGTGGAAGCGGGCCATCCCGCAAATGATGGCGGGATCGTCCGCATAGCCGCGATCGCCGTGGATCTCGCTCCAGTCCGTAAAGATGCGTTCAATGTAATCGAGCGGATAGGGACGCTGGGGATGCCGCGCCAACTCCGTTTTGTCCCAGGCCTCGGAATGGGAGGTTGACATGTCTTTGCGTAAGGCTTCGATGCGGTCGCGCAATTGCTGAATTTCGCGCCTTGTATCCTCGTCGGGCCCGGCCGCCGCCTGCAGGCGGGCGATCTGCTCCTCGACTTTCTCCAACTCCTGATGCGTTTTTTCCCCGGGCTCCATCTTGCCGCCGCCGTTCCTGGCCAAGCGCGCTTCCACCATGGAGAGAAGGAACTCGGCCCCTGCCATCACCAGCGCTTCGTTGGGCACCGGTGGTGCGTTCTTCGCTGCCACCTTGGAAGTCTTTTGAATGGAAACTCTTATCCGCCGCAGATTACGGTACGGCTCGTCATGGAGCGGTTTAGCGGAGTGTTTCTTTTACCAGCGAGTCAAGCTCCCACTCCGGCTGTTGTGTCAGTCAATTACCCGCACGGCGCCCCGGCCACACAGTTCTTCGACGCGCGCAATGAAGTTGCGGTCTGGCAGGACATTATAGCCTTCCGCCTCCATCACCACCATGAAATCCCCCTGGCGTTCCACGTCAAACAACACCTTGGCTGCGCCCTTCTGCCGGGCGCAAAGGGTGTGCAACGCGTCCACCGTGGACTCATTTGCAGTCTCGAGCGGGACGCGAATGCGGAGCGAATTCGGCAACGGTACTTTGGCGTCTT
The DNA here is from genome assembly GCA_963757835.1 of Terriglobia bacterium. Classification (GTDB taxonomy): domain Bacteria; phylum Acidobacteriota; class Terriglobia; order Terriglobales; family Acidobacteriaceae; genus JAIQFF01. Next base: position 72,126 of record CAVWSP010000010.1, read on the forward strand.
CCAATGGAAGAATTTCGTTCACGGTGAGCTTCGGATTGGCCCCTTCTTCGATGCGCACACCACCCCGGATCAGCACCGGCACTTCCAGCTTCACTTTGTCCTGCAGCTTGCGATAGGCCTCGGGGAACACCAGCATCTCGACTGTGCCGGCCATGTCCTCGAGCGCGCCCTGGGCGTAAAAATCTCCCCGCTTGGATTTCAGCACGCGCAGGTTGGTAATGATGCCGGCGGTGGTGATGTTCTCGTCCTTGCCCGTGGATTTGGGGAGAGCGGCAATCTCCGCCGTCGAGAGCGCGCGCAGGTCTTCCAGCTTGTCGCGATATTTCTCCAGGGGATGGCCGCTGATGAAAAAACCGAGAATCTCTTTCTCGTTGGCCAGCCGGGTGTGTTCGTCCCAGTCCGGGGTATCGGGGAGTTTGGTCTGTAACGCGGAAGCTTCCTCCTCCTGGAAGACGCCAAACAAGCCATGCTGGCCGCTCTCGGCATCGCGCTGAGTTTTTTGCGCACCCTCGATGGCGCGGTCGAGCACAGCCATAAGCTGGGCCCGGCGCCCCAGTCCATCCATGGCGCCGCTCTTGATCAGCGATTCCAGCACGCGCTTGTTCAGCAGCCGCAACTCCACCTTCTCGCAGAATTCGTAAATCGAACTGTAGCGGCCCAGTTCCTTGCGTCCGGCAACGATGGACTCGATGGCGTTGTGGCCGACATTCTTCACTGCGGCGAGACCGAAACGGATGGCGCTGCCATGGGGCGTGAAGTTGGCGTCGCTCACATTAATATCGGGAGCCTCGACGGCGATGCCCATTTCGCGGCACTCGTTGATGTACTTCACCACGTCGTCGGTGGTGCCGGTTACAGAAGTCAGCAGGGCCGCCATAAACTCGACCGGGTAGCGCGTTTTCAAGTATGCCGTCTGGTAGGCCAGCAGCGCGTAGGCAGCCGAGTGCGCCTTGGGGAAGCCGTATTCGGCAAACTTGGCCAGCAGGTCGAAGATCTTTTCAATCTTTTTGGGAGGATAACCACGCTGCACCGCGCCCTCGATAAAGCGCTCGCGCTGCTTGGCCATTTCCTCGGGCTTTTTCTTGCCCATGGCGCGCCGCAGCAGATCAGCTTCGCCCAGCGAGTAGCCGGCCAGGCGGTGGGCAATCTGCATCACGTGCTCCTGGTAAACAATCACGCCGAATGTCTCTTCCAGGATCTGTTCCAGTTCCGGCAGTTCGTACTCGATCTTCTTGCGGCCATGCTTGCGGTCGATGAAGTAATCGATCATCCCGCCCTGAATTGGGCCAGGACGGTAGAGGGCATTCAAGGCAGTGAGGTCTTCGATGGTGTTGGGCTGGTAGCGGCGCAGCACGTCGCGCATGCCGCGGGATTCAAACTGGAAGACGCCGGAAGTGAGGGCGCTGTGGAACACCTTTTCGTAAGTTTCGCGATCGTCGAGCGGAAGGGCGGCGAGATCGATCTGTTCGCCGCGGGTCTGCGCGATCAGTTTTACCGTGTCGTCCAGAATGGTCAGGGTGGTCAGCCCCAGGAAATCCATCTTCAACAGGCCCATTTTTTCGATGGCGACCATGTCGAAGGCGGTGACGATTTCGTCGTTCTTGGTGCGATGCAGCGGGACCAGTTCGGTAAGCGGACGCGGAGAGATCACCACGCCCGCGGCGTGAACTCCCGCATTACGCACCAGTCCTTCCAGCTTGCGTGCGGTGTCGAGCAACTGGCGTACCTGCGGTTCGCTGTCGTAAGCCTGTTGCAGGGCGGGCGATTCGCGGATCGCGTCCTCCAGCTTGATGTTCAACGTGGTGGGGACCATCTTGGCGATGCGATCCACGTCGGCGTAGGGAATGTCCATGGCGCGACCCACGTCTTTGATCGCCGCCTTGGCGGCCATGGTGCCGAAGGTGATGATCTGCGCCACATTCTCCCGGCCGTATTTCTGGGTGACGTAATTGATCACCTCGCCACGCCGGTTCATGCAGAAATCCATGTCGATATCGGGCAGCGAAATCCGTTCGGGATTCAGGAAGCGCTCGAAGAACAACTCGTACTGCAGGGGATCGATATCGGTGATCCTAAGCGAATAGGAAACCAGCGAACCCGCGGCCGAGCCCCGGCCCGGCCCCACCGGAATGGCATGTTCGCGCGCGTAGCGGACAAAGTCCCAGACAATCAGGAAGTATCCGGAAAACTGCATCTGCTGAATGATGGCGATTTCCTGCGCCAGGCGCTGCTCGTACTCGGCAACGCTGTGCTTCGCCCCACCCTGGCCCCCGGCGGTGCGCAGCGCCTCCAGACGCCGCGCGAATCCTTCGCGAGTGACGTGCTCGAAGTAGCTATCCAGCGTATATCCCTCAGGCACGTCGAAGTGCGGGAAGGGATTGCTGACTTTTTCCAGCCGCATGTTGCAGCGTTCCGCGATGGCCAGGGTGCGGGAGAGCACGTCCGGCGCATCTTTGAAGACGCGCTGCATTTCGTCGTGGCTCTTGACGAAAAAATCGCTGCCCTGAAACTTCATGCGGTTGGTGTCCTGGATGGACTTGCCGGTCTGTATGCACAACATCACGTCCTGGGCATGAGCGTCGTCCTCGCAGAGATAGTGGCTGTCGTTGGTTGCCACCATGCGAAGCCCCAGGTCCTTTTCCAGGCGGAAGAGATTGGAGTGAATGCGATGCTCCTGCTCCAGGCCCTGGTCCTGAATCTCGAGAAAGAAATTGTTCGGACCGAAAATGTCGCTGTAACTGGCGGCCGCCGCCCGTGCCGCATCGTAGTTCTCTTCCATCAGGCGCTCGGCGACTTCGCCTTTGAGACAGCCCGAGAGTCCGATCAACCCTTTCGAGTGTTCCGCCAGAAACTTCTTGCTCACCCGCGGCTTGTAGTAAAAACCGCGCAATGACGCTTCTGACGTGATCCTGGCCAGGTTGCGGTAGCCTTCCTCATTTTCCGCGAGCACCAGCAGATGGTTGTAGGTATCGCCGTCGGGAGGAGTGCGCTCGATGTTGTGATCGTCCTTCTTGCAGATGTAAAGCTCGCAGCCCACGATCGGCTTGACTCCGGCCTTGTGCGCAGCGTTTACAAAATGGACAGCGCCGAAGATGTTGCCGTGGTCGGTCATGGCGACCGCGGGCATGCCCAGCTCTTTCACGCGCTGGACAAGCTTTTCCACGTCGCAGGCGCCGTCGAGCATGGAGTAGTCGGTATGGAGGTGCAGGTGAACGAATTGGGACATGAGGCCGCCGAGGCGTGCTTGCTTGCTCTTATTCTAATGGGAAATTGCGGGTGCGAGACGGGTAGTTTATCCACAGAAGCAAGACGCGGGCGGGTCGCCCGCGACCACACCAGCCGCCGGTGGCCGCATGACACTACGTAGGCCCGGACGCCCTCGTCCGGGCGGGCGAGCAAAGCTCGCCGGAGAATTATCGCGGAACCTGGAAGTTTACGCCGCGATCATCGTTGGCCTTGGTGGTGGCCTCGATGTCCAGCCAGGAGAGCGGAAGCCTGGTGGCCCGTTGTTCGCTGAAAATCCAGAGCGTGCCACCGACAATCGCGTAGTTCTCGACTTCCTGCGTGTGCTTGTCGCGGAAGACCAGCAGGGTGGGCTCGGATGGACTTTCGCTTTGAGCCGGCGGCGCCTCGCGCGTCTCCGATTGCGTATCCCGTTGCTCCCGCAAACGCGCCACTTCATCCTCGAGGCGATCGATGTCCTGTTGCTGCTGCGCTATGTCGTTCTGAGCGGAGTACGCGGGCGCAGCGTACGACGATCCGTAGTAGTCGTACCCGGGATAGTAGTCCGGGGTCGCGTAGAAGTCGCTGCCGTAGTAGGAAGGATAGCCGTAATACCCGTAGCTCGGGAACACCGAGCCAAAGAACACGCGATGATGGGAGTGTCTAGAGCCGAAGACCGGCTGGCGAAAACCGTTGAAGGAGCCTCGAGAGTGAAAAGCGGGCTGGCGTAAACCGGTGCCGAAGGCCGCTCCAAACTGCGGAGCCGAGCCTAGGCGCGGAGTCGAGCCCAAGCTTGAACCACCGCGAAAACCGATTGCGCCGCCGGAGGAAAATCCGCCTCGTCCCATCGAAGCTCCACCCATGGAGGCTCCGCCCCGGGACCCGGCGTGCATCTGGGCCAGCAAGGGAGCCGCAGACAACGTCGCGGATATCGCCGCAATGGCCAACCAGCGCCGCATACCACGGATTATAGCGCCGGCGGCGGCACCAGTTTGTCAAATCTTCGTGTAGCGCCGGCGTCCCGCCGGCTGTCCCGAGGGCATCCTGCCCTCGGCTCGAGAATGCTCTGTTGTCACACCTTCGCGGAACTAGTTCTGATCTCCGCCGCCATGTTTCTGGCGGCAGAGCTTGCAATAGGTTGGCGGCAGGCTGTTGTCCACCCGGTGCTTCACCGGAGGGACGCTTCGCAGATAAGCGAAGATCGCCTTCAGGTCGTCGTCGCTGAGATTGGTGAATTCTCCGAAGGGCATGATGGAAGACAGCTTTCGCGCCTTCACGAATCCGGTATGCATGACCTGGAGAAACAAGGCCTCGTCGTAGTAGCCGATGCCGGAGGCATCCGGAGTGATATTGGCGCTGGTCACCTCGCCCCAGGGTCCTATCAAAACTTCGCCACCGCCATATTTCAGGCCGGGAATTGGACCTTTCTGGTCAAAGGGGGTATGGCACCCACAACCCACGGTGACCATGTATTTTCCGCGTTCCACCGGGCTGGCTTGCGGGCCCGGACCGCTAACCGGAACGCTCAGAGGCTGCGGTACTCCGCGGATCAGATAATTTACGGGAAAGTTCACGCGGGTCGGCGGCAATGGATTGTGCACCGGCGCGATCGAACGCAAATAGACGACGATGGAAGCAACATCCTCGTCCGAAAGAGTGCGGTAGCTGGCGTAAGGCATTATGGGAAAAATCGTGCGCCCGTCGTGGCCAATGCCTTCCCGGATAGAGCGCGCGATCTGGTCATCGGTCCAGTGAGCTGCGCCGGTTTCGGGATCAGGCGTAAGGTTCGAAGCTACGACTGTTCCCGGCAGAGTGGGGAACGTGAGTACCTGTCCCGCGAGTTCCATGCCCGGCAAATTGGGGGCTCCGTGGGTTTTCCAGTCCTTGGGCGTGTGACACATTTCACAGCCCGCTAATCCGACGGCCAGGTAGCGGCCGCGCGCCACGCGCTCGGGAGTTTGCTCGAACTGGCGACTGGTAGTGGCCCTGGCTTTAGGGCCGATAAATGGACGCCAGCCGATGGTGAAAGTAATTGCTCCCGCAAGCAGCAGGCAAAGTGCGAGCAGAACCTTTCCCAGTGTCTTCATCTTTCACCCAAGGTCAGGAATTGTGGACTGCTGAACACATTTACATAAAGAAGCTTGAATGGGTATGATCCGCGCGGCCCAGGGTTCAGCGTTTCTTCTTGCTCTTATCGTTTTTGGCTGGGGCCTTGCTCGGCGTCTTGCTCGGGACCGCCGGCGGTTTTTTCACCTTCACCTTCTCCGACTTCTGCGGAGTGGCGGCCTTCGAAGGTTCCACTTTGGTCGCAGCAGGGGCCGCGGGCTTGGCCTGCCCTTTTCCCTTCTTCTTTCCCGCCACTGCAGCCGCTGCGGCTGCTGCCGCCGCGGCGGCCGCTTCGGCGGCGGCCTTGGCTGCCCTCCCCCGTTTGGGCGGCGGGGGTGGAGGCGGCGGTGGAGGCGGCGGCGCCAGCGGCTTCAGGTATTTCAAGGTCTCGGTCCGCGAGCGCAACTTGCCATCGAGCAGGAGCATGAACACGTCATGCGCGATCTTGGGGTATTCGGGTAACGGTGGCATGATGTGCAGCTCGGTCATCTCCGGCAATGGAATCTTTTGCTGCACCTGCCGCCACTTGGTGAAGAAGCTCTTGATCTTCTGCGCCACCGCCTGCTGGCGGGCGGTGACTGCCAGGAACAGAATCATCTCCGGCCGGGCTTCAGAGAGCAGCTTCCAGGCGCGGGAGGGCGTGGCGGCTTCCTTGCCCACCAGCCGTTTCGCCAGGTCCTTGGCGTTGTCCTCGAGGTCACGCCAGGACTCGACCAGGTCCTTGCGCGGAATCTGCTTGCGCATGTCCGCGATATCTTTGTCGGCCAGCCGGGCAGTGAGGAAGTACATGACAGCCGACGCCGGATCCGGGGCATAGCCCAACTCCGTCATCTGCTGGCGGGTCTTCAGCAGCTGGCCCAGCTGCGCCGTATCCACCTTGGCGCTGGTCCAATGGGGATTGAGTACCTTGAGCCAGCCTTCTTTTTCCAGCACGCGCACCACGTGCAGAGGGTCGTCTTCAAAGGCCAACTGCGCAATCTCGTAGCCCACCGCCTTGTGGGTGATGTACTCGATGTAATTATTTTCCTTGGCGGAATCAAAGCGGGCCTGGGTGCGTTCCTCCAGCGGCCAGTGAAAGCGCGCGGCGAAGCGGCTGGCCCGGATCAGCCGGGAGGGATCTTCGACAAAAGCGTAGTTATGCAGGACGCGGAGAACCTTGGCTTCGATATCGGCCGCGCCGTTAAACGGATCCATCAGCAGGCCGCGCGAGCCCGGATTCAACGACAGGGCCATGGCGTTGACGGTGAAGTCCCGGCGGCGCAGGTCCTCGATTAGTGTGGCGGGAGAAATCACCGGCGGCTTGCCTGCCTTCTCGTAGTGCTCGAGGCGCGCCATGCTGATTTCAGCTCGCACGTTGCCGGGCAGACCCAGATAGAGCGCTTTTACATCGTCATCGACGCCGGCAATCCGGACCCCGGCCTTCTCCAGGTCCTTTTGCAGTTTTAAGGGATTGCCCTGGACCGAGAAGTCGAGGTCGCGGATGGGAAAACCGCTGATGATGTCGCGAACCGCACCTCCGGTCAGGTAAATATTCATGCCGGCGGCGCGCGCGATGTCTTGTACCAGGGTGACGCCGCGCTGCTGGTCCGGCGTCAGCCGGATTTCCATGGTGTATATGTAATCGGCCATGCTTGATTAAGGACGCGGCTCCACGACCCGGTTTGGCACAGCAGAGAGTGGGTTTTCCACAGGCTTCCAGCCAGGAAAGCACACGACTCCGGTCGCTTTCATGTAAGTCACTCTATCCAATAGGCTTAGAATACATGAGATGGGACGCCGCAAGCTACAGAAAATAACACAAGGTTAACGGTTTGGCTACAAGGAACGTACAAGAGGCCAGCTTTTTACCCGAAAAGTGCGAATATCCCTCAAAATAGTCGTCAGTCTTCGGTCTTCAGTCGTCCGGACTCTGGCTGAAGACAGACGACAGACCTTCCATGCCCTCAACCCACAAAAAAGTCGTAGTCCGCAAGATGGACCGGGATTCGATCAATGGACACGTCTCCCCGGCGAATTTTGTCCGCGAAGGCAAACTCGAACTCCTGAACACCTCGGGCAACGTGGTGGCGATCGATCTTAAGGACATCAAGGCGGTGTACTTTGTCCGCGAATTCGGGGACTTCGAATCGCCCAGCCGCAAGACCTTTACCAGCCGTCCGCGGACGGAAGGGTTGTGGGTCCGGCTCAAATTCAAAGACAACGAAGTGCTGGAGGGCATGATGCCCAACGACCTGAGCCTGACGACGGCGGAAGGATTTCTCGTCAACCCGCCCGACCTGCGCTCGAACACACAGCGGATTTTCGTTCCACGTACCGCCCTGGAGTCACTCACCGTGCTGGCCGTAATCGGAGCCACCCACCGCCGCCGCAAGGATGCCGCTGGCGATACGCGGCAAGTGCAACTGTTCGGAGAGTGAAGAGGCAGACGTCGGACCTCGGACGTCAGGCCTCGGGATCCTGGCCGAGGTCTGACGCTTGACGCCGGAGGTCAGGGTTTAACCACTTGCAGATTGTTGGTGACGCCGAATACTCCGGACACCCCTTTGGCGCGGATGTTGGCGATGTTCTTGTCGCTTTCGTTGTCCACCACGCCTTCGAGGGTCACGTTTCCGTTCTTCACGATGATCCGGATGGGTTGCTGCACACCCATGGCATACTTCTGCATCGGACCGTAATCATAGATGGCCCGATAAAGCTGGCGGCGGAGACGCTCGTCGTTGGGAGAAACAGGCAGGACCTCAATCTGATTGTCCACGTGCTCTACGCCTTCAATTCTCTTGACGCGGTTCTCGGCGTCGGACTTCAGGGTTGGACGTGTGACCTGTCCGATCAGGGTCACGTTGTATCCATCGACTTTATAGGCCAGATAGTCGAACACGTTGAGATACGGCAGCATCAGCAGCTCGTGCCTGACTTCCCGGGTGATGCGCTCAGTAGCGCGCGCGGGGGCGTCAGAGGCCTGACGAGCCAAAACCGCAGAGCTTAATGCTAAGATTGTGCAAGCGACGAGCATGGTGCGCAGTCTCATTTGAATTCTCCCTTACTGGATAGATTAAGGATGGTAAAAGGCTGGCTTCAGTTGCACATGGTAGCAGCGAAATACCATTATTGCCTGGAGTGAGCGCATCAAACCTTCCAGGACTGTTTTAGAAGGATGTTTCCAGGTATCACAACCAACTATGGCTAGCCCCGAGGAAACTCACGAGCTGGACCTTTTGCTTCCGGCGAGCGTCACCGGCCCGCTGTGGAAGTCGCTGCTGCGCAATCTTCGCGACCGCTTCTTCCCGGAAAAACTTCCGCCCCTGCATCTGACTTCGAGGCCGGTGAACACGGGAATGCTGATCGGCGACGCGGTCAGCCTGCCCTGGTACCGGACGGTGTTCACGAACCTTGGCAACGTGATCAATCCCGAGGTCCTGCCGCCGCTGGAGCTGGAATCGAGGCCGGTGGATGTGGGCGAGCTGGTCAGCGACCAGATGGGGCATATGTGGTGGAGCTCACTTTTGCGCAACCTGGCCGATAAGGTCGCGCCCGAACGTCTGCCTCCCCTACAGTTGACGTCCGCTCCGGTAGAGGCTGACCTGAAATCGGGTTCGATGCAGCTGGCGCGCTGGTCTTCGCTGATCACCTTGCCTAAGGTCCCCCTGGCGGAACGAAAATACTTTACCGCGACGCCGCCCCGGCCGGGCACGGCGCGAGTCGGTCAAGCGCCTCCCTTCGCCGGCTTTGCGGGAATTTCGGCGGCCCTCTTCGAAGCAACGCCGGCCCAAAAAAATCCCGCTAAATTACAGACTGCGCTCTCGCGTTCGCGGCTGCGGGAGGCCCTGCTGATCTCGCTGGCGGTCCTGGAAGCGGTGTACCTCGTGGGCTCACTTCTTGGGTTGGTGTGAATTTCCTGCGGTAAACCTGTCATCCTGAGCGAAGGCACGACTTCGCCGGCCCATTCGTAAACGAATGAGCCGACTCCGCTCAGGATGACAGTACCACCGTCTCGGGGACGCACCCGCACCTCTGCCTCCGTTACAATCACCGTTCTGCCTGCGCTCACAGGACAAAGCCTATGAAACTTTCACAGATTGCTTCCGCTCTCAACGCCCGGCTTGAAAATGGTTCGCCGGACACCGAAATTACCGGCGTTGCCGGCATCAAGGACGCGGGCCCGGGACAACTTACTTTCGTGGCCAATCCGAAGTATGCCGGAGCCGCGCGGACCACCCGGGCTTCGGCGGTGATCGTGACCGAGGAATTCCCCGCTGTTTCCACCGCCCTGTTGCGCAGCAAGAATCCTTACCTGGCTTTTGCCCACGCGCTCGAACTTTTTTCCCAGATGCCGCGCTACGAGGCGGGCGTGCATCCGACCGCAGTGGTCCATGCTTCGGCGAAGATCGGGCCAGGCGCTCACATCGGACCTTATGTTGTGATCGACCAGGACGTCGAAATTGGCCGGGAGGCGGTACTGCTGGCCCATGTAGTCATCTATCGCGGTACCAGGATTGGCGATAATTTCTTTGCCCACGCGCATGCCGTGGTACGCGAAGGCTGCCGCGTGGGCAACCGGGTGCTGCTGCAGAATGGCGCCGTCATCGGGGCCGATGGTTTCGGCTTCGCCAAGGATGACTCCGGCCACTGGTACAAAATTCTTCAGCCCGAACCCGTGGTGATCGAAGACGACGTCGAAATCCAGGCCAACTCCTGCGTGGACCGGGCCAGTGTGGAGAAGACCCGCATCGGCCGTGGCACAAAGATCGACAATCTGGTGCAGGTTGGACATGGCTCTCGCATTGGGGAAGATTCCCTGCTGGCTTCACAGGTGGGGCTCGCGGGTTCGACCGAGGTGGGCAACAACGTGATTCTGACCGGGCAGGTGGGCGTGGTCGGCCATTGCAAGATCGGCGATGGAGCCATCGTCACCCCGCAGAGCGGCGTAGCCGGCGACATTGAAGCGGGGGCGATTGTCAGCGGCGCGCCCGCGGTCGATCACAAGCTTTGGCTGAAGTATTCCGCCCTGCTGAGCCGGCTGCCGGAAATCGCGCGGGCGGTGCGGGCTAAGACGTCAAAGGATTAACCACGGAGGACAACGAGGAAAAGAGTTGAAACTTGTTCCTCGCGCATTTCCTCCGGCAAACCACTATCGATCGCTCTTCTGACTTTCTCCATCAGTTGTTCGCGGCTGCCAAAATCTTCCGGTTCGATGGGCGGGTGGAAGTTCAGGGTGACGGTCCCAGGTTTAATGGAGAAGCGGCCTTTGGGCATGACGTAATGCGAACCTGAAATGGTTACTGGCACCACCGGCACGCCGCACTCCATGGCCAGATAAAAAGGACCTTTCTTGAAGGGCAACAATTTGCCGTCGAATGAACGATGACCTTCGACGTAGATGGTCATGTTGATGCCCTGGCGCAGGACCGCGGCTGCCGCCCGCACCGCCGAGATGCCGGCGTCGCGATTTCCGCGATCAACCGGCACCAGCGATCCCAGTCTCATCGTCTTGCCCAGCAGCGGATAATCAAACAGCTCCTTCTTGGCCATCACCGAAGTGCGGCGTGGAATCAGGGGCAGCATAATGGGCGGATCGATGTTGGAGACGTGGTTCGACATGAACACGTAGGTGCGCTTGGGATCGAGCTGGTCGAGTCCGATGGTTTGCACCCGTATCCCGGCCAGCCGCGCTCCCATCCCAGCCGCTCCCATGGCAACTCGATAAAGAAAACGGATATCGCCAGTCAGAAACGTCCAGGGAAAACAAATCAATGCCGCCAGCGGAAGCGCCAGGCTCCAGAATGCGAGCATCGCGATGGTGCGAATCATGGGGCGGACGCTCCCTTTGCCTGGTCTTCGCCTTTCAGCCAGGCTGCCCGGCGCGCCTTCTGCTCTGCCGTGACTTTGTCCACATCGGTCAGCTCCAGCTGAATTTCCTGGCGGCTGCCCATCTTCCAGTGCAACTCGCGCTCCCCGGCCGAATCGCGCACACGCAGGCGAAGGGTATCGCCGGGGCGGACATCGGCCGAGCGTCCGCTGAACCCGCGATCGGCTTTCTGCCCATTGATCTCGAGGATCGAGTCTCCTACGGTAAGACCGGCAAGCTCGGCTGCGCTTCCCGGCGTGACGGCGGACACCACCAGCGCAGCGTCGAAATTCCGGGTGGCCACGAATCCGACGTCGGCGATGTCGATCACCCGCCGCGATAGATGAAGCCCCACACTCTGGAAGAAATCGTCCCACGGAATTTCGTCGGTGCCGGCAACATATTTCTGGAAGAACCATCCCAGGTCGGCATGGCTGACCGCTTCGGCGGCGCGACGCACACCGTCGGTGTCGGGAAAGAATTGTCCCTTCCGCGCGTAGTTTTCATTCATCCAGAGAAACACATCGCGAACCGAGGCGGCTCCGTGGCTGGCCTGGCGCAGCTGCAGGTCGAGCAGTACGCCGAGCAGGTTTCCCTTGTTGTAATAAGAAATGCTGCGCGTGGGCAGCCGGTAGTAGTCGTATTTTTCCAGCCACGCATCCAGGCTGGATTCTTCCACCGACTGATTGAGATGGGCCGGACGCCCTTCCAGTTCGCCAATCTCTGCCGCCAGGCCCTTGAGATAACGAGTTTCATCCAGCAGGCCGGCGCGCAGCAGGATGAGGTTCGCCGCCGTAGTGGTTGTGCCCTCGCTGAACCACAGAGCTCGCGTGTAGTTTTCTTTGGTGTAGTCGATGGGTTCCAGCGACTGGGGCCGGATTCGCTTCACATTCCACAAGTGGAAGAATTCATGAGCCGTCAGGCCGGCAAATGCCTGGGGGTTGTCAGCCAGCGTCTCTACGCTGAGGTCGATAGCGGTGCCGTTGGCGTGCTCCATGCCGTTGCCGGGCGCTCCCGGCCGAAAGTGATAGAAGAACAAATAGGTCTGAAAGGGCCGGTCTTCCATCCACACCGTGGCCGCGGAGACGAGGCGGCGCAGCGTTGCGACGATCTTCCGCATGTCGTAAGCCGAAGGATCTGAATCTACGATGACGCGATAGTGCCCGCCGGCTTCGTCGAAATCGGACTCCTGGAAAGTGCCGATCTCAACCGGAGCATCCACCATGTGATCGTAATCCTGCGCCGCGAAGGATTCCGCGGATCCAGCCAGCGCGGTTGCTATATGCCACTGCGCGGGCAGGTTGGTGAATGAGACTTCCACCGAAGAGTTGCGGCCCTCGACCGGATACATCAGTATCTCGGCCAGGTTAAAAAAGGCATGCTGCGGATTCAACTGAGCGCCAAACGGGCCCGATTGATCCGCATAGATTTCGTAATCGACTTCAGCGCCCTGCGCCGTTCCGCTGAGATGCCACGTCATCTTATCGGTCTTGTGCAACGGAATCGCCTGTCCGTCGCCCGTTGTGGCCCGGACCCAGTTCACGTACTGGGAAAAATCCCGCACCTGGTAGAGCGCGTTCCACGCCGGCATCTGCACATCGCGTTCGGATGCACCCGGGCCGAGGCGCATCTTCACTTCGACCAGGTGCTCCGGCCGGTTGGCCAGCGAGACGATGTATCGCACCGTGGCGGGGTGCGACGAGGCTGGGGAATTCTGCGTTCTCGCCGGTACCGCCGCGAGCGCGGCGAAGCAGATCACAGCAAAGGCGAGGCGCAATCTGGGCGAGAGGCTCACGCTTTGGCAGACGCCTTCAGCGAATGGTTCCCCGAAGCGCCTCCGGCAATTGATTTCAGACGTTGCGGCAGCTTTTCGTAAATGCCGCCAAAGCCGCCGTTGGACAGAATGGCTACGACATCTCCCGGCCGCATTTCCGGAGCGGCCGTCTGCACAATCGCATCGGCGTCGGGCATGAGGCGGGCCCGCCGCCCCATTTTTTGGACGTCGGCAACCAGCGCGGCCACGTCCATGCGTTCGCTCTCGGGGATCGATTCGGATTTGAATACGTTGGCCACGACGACCTCATCCGCCACCGCCAGACTGCGGGCCAGCTCGCTCTGAAAAACATTTCGGCGGAGCGTGTTGGAACGCGGCTCCAGAATCGCCCACAACCGAGCCCCGGGATAGCGCGCATGCAACGCCTTGAGCGTGCCAGCAATCGCGGTGGGATGATGCGCGAAGTCGTCGATGATGGTGATGCCGTTCACCTGTGCTCGCACCTCCAGGCGTCGCTTCACGCTCTTGAAGGTCTTCAGGGCAGCGGCGATTTGCTCCTTCGGAATCCCGCATCCCGAAGCCAGCGCGGCCGCTGCGGTCGCGTTCAGCACGTTATATTCTCCAGCCAGAGCAAAGTCGAAATCCGACCAGGGTTTGCCGTTTCGCAGCACGGTCCACGAGGTACGCGCCGGATCCAGTCGTAAATCTTTCACCTGCCACGTCGCGCCTGGGCTGATTCCGTAGCGCTCCACCGGACAAAACGCTTTGGCCAGGCAGCGCCCGATACTCTCGCCGGTGTCGAGGGCGACGATCCGCCCGCGTCCCGGCACCAGGTTGACCAGGCGCTTGAAGGCGGTCTCCACCGCGTCCAGGTCTTTGTAAATGTCGGCGTGATCGAACTCCACCGAGGTCAGGATGATGGCGTCGGGAAAATAGTGCAGAAACTTCGGGCCCTTGTCGAAAAATGCGGTGTCGTACTCGTCGCCCTCGAGAATAAAATGCTTTCCCTGACCCAATTGGAAGCTGCTGCCGAAATTCTCCGCGATGCCTCCGATCAGGAATGAAGGCTGCACTCCGGCGCTGTGGAAGATCCAGGCCAGCATCGAAGTGGTGGTGGTCTTGCCGTGGGTCCCGGCCACGACCAGAACTTCTTTCCCGCGCAGGAATTCTTCGTGCAGAATCTGCGGCAGCGAGCAGAACGGAATGCGCTGGTCGAGAATGTATTCGAGTTCAAGGTTGCCGCGTGAGATGGCATTTCCCACCACAACCATATCCGGTCGCGGATCCAAGTTGGCCGCCGCAAAGGGCTGGGCGAGCGGAATATCCAGAGAAGCCAGGAAGTCCGACATGGGCGGATACGCGGCGGCGTCGGAGCCGGTCACGCGAAAGCCGCGCTGCTTGAGCATGCCGGCCAGGGATGCCATGGCGGTGCCACAGATGCCGATCAGGTGGATATGTTTGCTATTGTTCATAGGCTCATTGCCACATGTTCTTGGCGGGGAACACTCCGTGTCCTCGTGGTTAGTTGATCCTTGCTCTCACACCGCCGATCGCGAGGAAACCGCGGCCGATGTGGCTGCTTCGAGCATTCTAAGGTTGACCCCGCTGGCGGTGACGCCCAGCGCCGCCTTCACACCGAACGGCAAAGTAATGTTGCGACGCGATACATGTCCGGAATGTAGACCGTAAGCCACAGGCACACCCAGATCGCCGACCACGCGCATCACAACTTCCTCGAGCGTATAGCCTTGGTCTTTATTGCTGTTCTGCGTGCAATCCAGCATTTCGCCAAAGATGATGCCTCGAACATCGGCCAGTTTTCCCGCCAGCTTCAACTGCATGAGCATGCGGTCGATCTGGAAGGGCTTGGCGGCGATGTCCTCGAGAAACAGGAGTGTTCCCGCGGTGCGGATTTCAAAGGGCGTGCCCAAAGACGCCACCAGCATGGAGAGGCATCCTCCGTACAGAGTCCCTTGCGCGGACCCCTCAACCAGAGATTTGACATCCGAGTCCAGATTCAGCGCCCATTCCGAAGAGCCGTGCAACGCGCGCTCCCACGAAGCCTGATCGACACCATCGGCGATCGCAAAATCCTTCGCCACCATGGGACCGTGAAAAGTGATCAGCCCAATTGCATCCGCGAAGTAAGTCAAAAGGCTGGTCACATCGCTGTAGCCGACAAAGATCTTGGGATGCGACTGGATCTTTTTCAGATCGAGAATGTCCAGCAGATAGTTTGCGCCGTATCCGCCCCGGGCGCAGATGATCGCACGCACTTCATCGCGAACGAACATTTCTTCCAGTTCCCGGGCGCGCCGCGCGGCCGACCCGGCGAAGTACAGATCGCGTTCGAAGATGGAATCGAAATAAAAGGGCTTGTATCCCAGTTCGCGCAAGGCCGCGCAGCCTGCTTCCAGCAGCTCAGGCTTGATACTGCTGGCCGGGGCGACGATACCCACGGTGTCGCCGGGCCGGAGCGCCGGCGGCTTGATGCGCGCAATTTTTGGAGGCGAAGGCATCAGTGTCCCATCTTAACCGTGAACGCCAACCCAGGCTCTAAACGAAAAACTCACCGCGACAGACCAGCTCGGCCGGCCCTCGAAGAAAAACCTCGCTCTCCCAACGAACTGTCTGAACTCCGCCCGGGGCGTGAACCCGTACCGGCGAACGAACCCGTTCAGTGGCGATGGCGGCCACAGCGGCAGCACAGGAACCGGTCCCGGAGGACTGGGTCTCGCCGACTCCGCGCTCGAAAAACCTGACTTCAACATTGCCCTCGTCCTTAACGACAACCAGCTCGACATTGACCCCATGCTTGAAGTGGCGATCATGGCCGATTTCCGCGGCCCCGGTCAGCCATCCCGGAACGAACTGCGGCACAAACACAACGTAATGCGGATTCCCCATGGAGACAGGAAGGCCTTGCACTTCCCCGGATGCGGCGTGAATAGCCAGATCCTCTCCGACCTGCGGTTCGCCCATGGCGCTTTCGAACTCATACCGTGATTCGCTGCGACTGATCAATTCGCAGTGTTTGATCCCGGCGCCGGTGCGAATGGCGAACCTTTCCCCGGCCTTCTCCGAGCAGAGGTAAGCGGCCACGCAACGGGTACCGTTGCCGGAAATTTCCGCTTCCGAGCCATCGGCGTTGAACAGTTGGGCTCGCACGTCCGCATCCGGGTCGGGAAACAACCACTCTACGCCGTCCGCGCCGACACCGTGATGGCGGTCGCAGATGCGCCGGCTGAACTCCGCAACATCGGCCGGAACGTACAAGCCATCCATGATCAAGAAATCATTTCCGCAGGCATTCGCCTTTACGAAAGGAACGACTCGACCCGAAGGCGTCATTCCGGCTGCACCGGGCCCAGGTGGGTGACACTGTCAAGCATGGAAGACTGCTTCAGCGCGTGCAGCACCTTTTGCTGCTCGTTGCGCGTCCCCTCCAGATCGAACTGCAGACGGACATGCTGCCGGGTCTCGGCCACTTGGACATTCTCCATCATGGCGTGGATGCACTCCAGCGCGGCATTGACTTCTGCCTTGATGTCGTCCGAGTTGTGGCCGGTCACTTCGTAGCTGTGCAGCGCCAGCTTGAGATTAAGCTTCTGCTCGGCATTTCCCAGCAGGAACAGGCAAACCAGAATGAGTACGGTGGCAAAAATCGCCGTGAGATATAGCCCTCCTCCCACCGCCATACCGACCGAAGCCACGACGAACAGAGTGGCGGCCGAGGTGAGGCCGGTGATCAGGCTGCCCCGATTGTGCAGGATGGAGCCCGCCCCGATAAAGCCGATGCCCGGAATAATTTGGGCTGCGATACGGGTGTGGTCGCCGATGTAGCGGACCGCCAGCGCATCCGAGAGCAGAGTAAACATGGCAGCGCCGACGCAAATAAAGAGATTCGTGCGCAGGCCGGCGGGGCGATGCTTGATCTCACGCTCCAGTCCAATCATGCCCCCCAGGACGGCAGCCAGCACCAGGCGCAACAGATAAATTCCAGCCGGAGACATCTCGCTCAGCAGGACATCGTGGATATGTTGCACGAGTGGCATGGAAGCTAATGTGGCTGGATTTTATCACCGGAAAACTTCGCCCTTGCCGCCTTCCGGCGCCCGCGGTTAACCCGCGTGATTACCGGGACGGAGCGCGGGTCCTGTAGATTGTCGCTTTGGGCTGACCTGAAGCATGAATCACCGCCAGGGGCATCAGATCCTGCTTTTGGACGCCGGTGGAAACCGCGTCTCCCTCGAAGGCAATGACGAAGTCGGCGTACCGCGAGGGATCGGCCAGCGCCCGCTCCCACAATCCGTCCTGGTCGATCGGCTGTTTCCAGGTGCGGTGGTTGCCTTCGTTGATCGTCCGGCGTAACGGGATGCCGGCCTGCTGCAACGCCCCCACGTGTTCGCCCACGTACATGAGCAATGTCGAATCCGGCGGCAAAGCCTTCAGATAGTCCGCAAGTTCGCGTTCCACGGCGATGCGGCTTCGCGAATTGACTGTGGCTTCGCCGAGACAGACCGGGGCCGACCAGATCAGTCCGTAGCTCGCAGCTACGAAGATCACACCTGCCGCTACCGTTGAAAGCTTAAGGGCACGTCGTTGCGTCAGCTCCGCCGCGAAGTAAACCGCCAGAGCCACAAACACCGCAAAGGCCGGCAGCAGTTCCAATCCATAGCGCACGTTGTAATAAGAGAACGGCCACCATACAGGCATGAAGATGGGGACACCACTGTAGGCAACGGAGAGCGCGTAGAACGGCACCGGGGCCCAGAGCAGGAGCAGCGGCCACGCTTGATTCCGAAACCGCGTCTGGGCCAGGCTTACGATCACTCCCGCCAGAGCCAGCAGGATCCAGAATTTTTGCCAGCCTTCAGCGGCGAGATTCACCTCTGCGGACTTCAGAAAATAGCTGAAGGCCGTTGGAAGGTCATGGCTGCCGGGATGGAAGGCGCCCGGGGTCCTCTGTTCGATGGCCTTCGCCGAATAGGGGCCGTTGGCGAATTCGAGCGGATTGCGATAGACAATTGCGTTATAGGCCAGCCAGAGTACAGGCGCGGCTGCGGCAACGAGAAAAAATCTTATGAGCCGGCCTCTCAGGCCATGCCCAGATTGATGGGCTCGAAGCGCGACGGCCAACGCAACCACACACATCACAACTGCGAGAAACCATCCGTCATAACGGGTCAGGCATGCGGCGGCCAGGCAAATCCCGCATTTGACCAGCGAAGAATTGGGAGGCGCGTTCTCGTTCTCAACGGTCCGGCTGCACTCCTGCACGAATTCGACGAAATACACGAGGGCCCAGATGAACAACGCCAGATAGAGCGGTTCGGTCATGGCGGTGGCTTGGAGGTAAATCAGGTTGGGATTGGCGGCGTAGATGACTGCAGCCAGCCAGGGCGTAAACCTGAGCATCGGATCGCGCCGCGGACCCAGCACCCGACGCACCAGCCGGAAAATTCCCACCGTGCCGAAGACGTAGGCGGCCATGGAGGGAATCGATCCGCCCACCCCGGTCTTCCACATCCAGTTGGACAGCAGAAATGGAATCATCAGCAGGTGGGGCAGCGGCAGCCAGACGGTCCCGAGTTGCAGCAGCCCCGGCGTGCGGGAATCGAATACGCGGCGCGCAATGTTGATGTGCGCCACCGCATCGCCGTAGAGCAGGATTTCGCCGCGCCGGAGATAAAAAAGAAAGGAAAGAAGCGAAACCAATGCAGCCAGCCATGCCAGCAGGGCGGTCTCCTGGTCCCAGCGCCGGATCGGCTGCGCGCTCATTCCAGATGGGTCAGCTCGCGGAAGATTTGAAAGCGGGCTTCAATTTCCTCGCGGGTCAGCGACTGCAAGCGCTCGGTGCCAAAACGCTCCACCGCAAACGACCCCATTACGCCGCCGTAAAACAGAGCGCGCTTCAGGACTTCGCGGCTCAAATCTCCCTGCGAGGCGATGTATCCCATGAAGCCTCCGGCAAAAGAGTCGCCAGCCCCGGTGGGGTCCTTAACTTCTTCAATGGGCAGCGCGGGGGCGCGAAAGGGATGCCGCCCGATTCCGTAGGCGCCTTCGCGGAAGAAGATGGTGGCGCCGTATTCGCCGTGCTTGATCACCAGCGCCTGCGGACCCATGGCCAGCACTTTCAGCGCGGCCCGCGGCAGATTGCTCTCGCCCGCCAGACTCTTGGCTTCGGTATCGTTGATCAAGAGCACGTCCACCAGTTTCAGGGTTTCAACCAGCTGCTGGCGCGCGTTGTTGATCCAGTAATTCATGGTATCGCCGCCGGTCATCCGCACCGTCTTCATCTCCCGCCGCACCATGGCCTGCAGGTCGGGTTGGATGTTGGCCAGAAACAGGAACTGCGAGTCCTGATAATGGGACGGAATGTGGGGCTGAAAATCCTGAAAGACGTTGAGGTCGGTAAAATCGGTCTTGGCCTCGTTCAGATTGTCCAGGTACTGTCCGCCCCAGCGAAACGTCTTCCCTTTGGCATGTTCAATGCCACGCGTATCTACCCCGCGCTTCTTCAAGACGCTTTCGTGCTCGGCGGTGAAGTCCTCGCCGACGATCGCAACGACACGCACGTCGGTGAAATAGCTGGCGGCCAAGGCGAAATACGTGGCCGCGCCGCCCAGAACGTCTTCCACTTTTCCCGAGGGACTGGCGATAGTATCGAACGCGACGGATCCTACTGCGACTATGCTCATGCTTTCTTGGCTTTCAGATATTTATCGAGAATGAGTTTCAATTTCTGACGAGTGGCCGCGGGAATCTTGCTGCGATCGGTAAGAATAGCGTGCGCCAGCGCTGACCCGCACTTGCAGCCTCTCTCCCTGGGCATGGCGCCCACTGTCTCGCGCACCACCCGGGTCGCGTTCTCGGCGTTTTTCAGCAGCACGGCCACGATCTGATCCACGGTCACCGAATCGTGGTGCGGATGCCAGCAGTCATAATCGGTGACCATTGCCACCGTCACGTAACAAATTTCGGCCTCGCGGGCCAGCTTGGCTTCCTGCAGGTTGGTCATGCCGATCACGTCCATGCCCCAGCTGCGATAGACATTGGATTCAGCCTTGGTGGAAAACTGCGGCCCCTCCATGCACACGTAGGTGCCGCCGCGCTTGGCGCTGACGCCCGCTTTTCTGCACGCGCCTTCAACCGCCTGGGCCAGTTGAGGACAGATGGGATCGGCAAAGGCAATGTGGGCCACGATGCCGTTGCCGAAAAACGTATCCACGCGGTGACGGGTGCGATCGAAGAACTGGTCCGGGATCACGAACTCCAGCGGCTTGTGCTCTTCCTTCAGCGACCCCACGGCGGAGATGGAAACAATCCGCTCCGCGCCCAGCTGCTTGAAGCCATAAATGTTGGCCCGGAAATTTAGTTCGGTGGGAAGAATGCGGTGTCCCCGACCGTGACGGGCCAGGAACGCGACTTTGCGGCCCTCCAGGGTGCCCAGGATATAGGCGTCCGAGGGCTTGCCGAAGGGCGTCTTCAGGCGTACCTCTCTTATTTTGCTAAGGCCGGGCATCGAGTACAGCCCGCTGCCGCCAATGATTCCAATTTCTGCTTGTGGCAAGGGTCTCCTCGGAAAGGGGTGATTATACAGGGCGACTGTGTGAGACGTGTGGGACTGTTTAGGACCATGTGGGACCGGGTCTTCGACCCGGTCGAGGTGTGCGAAGCACCGCTAGTTTTTTGGATCACTCGAAAAGGCTGCGGCCTTTCAGGCCGCCTGACCGGGTCGGAGACCCGGTCCCACACAATCAAAGGCTATTTTGCGGCTGCGGCCATTCCAAATATTTCCTGTTCCAGCTTGTCCGTTGTGGCCTCATCCAGGCTCTCAGTGACCATGACCGTATCGCCCTGTACATCGATGACGACAGGCCCATCTTCGGTCAGCCAGGTTCGCTTGCCGGTCAGGTGGTCCAATGCGGCCGTCTCGACCGGCGACTCCTTACCATCTTCCGTCACATTCTGCACATGCGAGTATCGTTTGCTCAGCCCCGCGGCATAGATCGCGGCAAAATTGGCCGCCCTCTCCGGAGTGGACCAGCGCGACGCATAGAGCAGCCCCAGCGGTGCGGCGGGGTCGCCCTTGCGCTTCACGGCATAGTAATAACCTCCTCGCCACGCCGGATACACATGGTTAGAAATTGCAGATCCGGCATACTGGTCAATCAGTACCGCCACGTCGAACTCCCCGACCGCGCCCACGTCGAAGCGCTCGTAATTCTTGAAGACCTGCCGCAGGTCGGGCATGGGCATGGGCTCCAGGCGCTCGCCGGAAAGATAGGTCTGCGGCTCCATGATCTGCCGCGTGGTGCGTGGAGGGTTGCGAAAAAGCTCAGCGAAGGCCTTATCTTTCCCGCCCTTGATCAGCACTTCGGCGATGAAGTCGATGCCATAGCGATAGGGAAAAGTCAGCGCTTCCCTCATGTAAATAGGCGCGCTGCGGAACTGGACCGAGTCCGGCGTTCCGGCCAGCATGCCGTCCTTCAACCCCTGGACCACCTGCGGCGAGTCCTTCAGCGACAGGCCCATGGGCTCCAGCATGTAGTCCACGAGCACGACCATGGCCTGGCCCTCGACCACGGCCTGCCGCGTGGTACTGACCTCGTCGTTTTCGATGTCCTGCGCGGTAATTTCCTTCTTCTTGGCGAGATCAGCATCCGCCGGCTTCATATATTTCTCGAGATTGAAAGACTGGTCCTGCAGGGCATGGGTCAGTTCGTGCGCCAGGACCGGCTTCTGCTGGTCCGCGCCCAGCCAGTCGAGAAGATTGACCGTCCTGGTCTTGGGATCGTAGTATCCCGCGACCTGTTCTTTTAACAGCAGGGGCAGGAATTTTCCCAGGTCGAAATCTCGCGGCAGCAATCCAAACTTCTTAAGCACGAGTTCGGAACGGCGCAAACGCTTGGCGTCTTCATCCTCGCTGGTGTGCTTGCTGACGTAGCGTTCCACCTCATCGCGGCTGACCAGCTGCCGCTTGACCTCATGCTTTATGGGAAGCAAGGTGTCATTGCTGGCGAAGCGAAGAATCTCATCCACCGAGCGGAAGAGTTTCTCCGCTTCCTCGGGCGAGATCTTCTGCTCTTCGGTAAAAGGCTGAGTGGTCGGTTGTGTAGTCGGTTGTGTGGTCGCGGGCGAGTCGCCCGCGGCTTCTCGCACTTCTGTCAGCTCTCCTGCCCAGACCCGTCCGGGGACGATGAACAGCAGCACAAGCAAAAGAACTTGAAGGATCGACGCCCTACGCCAGTTGCCGCCCATCTTCAATTTGGCCATTGGAATGAGTTTATACTTTTCGCATGAGCGTTAATCTCTGGGCCTCAACCGAACACGCGCTGGACTACCTGGGCCGCGCCGACTCCATCCCGCACCGGGTTGAAGGCGAATCCACCCTGCTGGAATTCATCCCGCCGGCCGTCCGGCGGATTCTTGATCTCGGAACCGGAGACGGACGTCTGCTTGCCCTGGTCAAATCGGCGCATCCCGAAGCTACCGCGGAGGCCATTGATTTCTCTCCCGCCATGCTGAAGGCTGCACGCAAGCGCTTTGCCGGCGATCCCTCGGTCACGATCGTGGCTCACAATCTGGAGAATCCCCTTCCCGAGTCAGGCAGCTTTGACGCCGTGGTCTCCAGCTTTGCGATTCATCATCTCACCCACGAACGCAAGCGCTCACTTTACGCCGAGATTTACGCCCGGCTGAACCCCGGCGGGGTGTTTTGCAATCTCGAGCATGTGGCTTCTCCCACGCCCGAGCTTCATGAAGACTTCCTGCAACACATCGGATGCACGGGAGATACCGAAGATCCTTCCAACCAGTTGCTGGCTCTGGAAACGCAGCTGCAATGGCTGCGCGAGATTGAGTTTCGCGATGTCGATTGCCACTGGAAATGGCGTGAACTGGCCCTGCTGAGTGGCCGGCGGAGTTGACCTGCACAATCTCTTGGCCGAGATTAGACAAAGTCGCCTCCTTTGCGATTCTGTTGTCCAGATGAAGATGAGTGTGGGTCGGACACTCTTGTCCGACGCTTTTGAATTTAATTTTGATTTGATCGAGTTTAGACAGTCAACGTCAAAGACGTCGGACAAGAGTGTCCGACCCACACGAGCCGCCGCTGTATTCAGCCTGCAACCCGCTTCGCCACCCACTCCCCTGCCTCCCGCGTGCCCAGGTTGCCGCCGACATCCTGGGTGGTTTTCTTTTGCTGGACGGCTTCGAGCACCGCCGCCTCGATCTTGTCAGCCTCTTGAGCCAAGCCCAGGTGCGCCAGCATCATCGCCGCCGTGAGAATCGCACCCAGGGGGTTGGCGATGTTCTTGCCTGCAAGGGGCGGCGCGGAGCCGTGCACCGGCTCGAACATGGATGTCTTTCCGGGATGAATATTTCCGCTGGCGGCCATGCCGAGGCCGCCCTGCAGCCCGGCGGCCAGGTCGGTGATGATGTCGCCAAACAGGTTGTTGGTCACGATCACGTCGAACTGCCGCGGATCGCGCACCATCTGGGTACAGAGCGCGTCCACGTACATGTGCTGAGAAGTGATCTGCGGATACTCCCGGCCCACTTCCTTGAACACCCGCTGCCACAATCCTCCGGCGTAGGTCATGGCATTCGATTTGTCGCACATGAGCACGTGTTGGCGCGGAGTCCCATCCTGTTTCTTGTGGCGCTCGCAATATTCGAAGGCATAGCGAACTATCCGCTCCACGCCCTTGCGGGTGTTGATGTCTTCCTGCACCGCGATCTCATCCGGGGTGCCCTGCTTGAAGACGCCGCCCGCGTCCACGTAAACGCCCTCGGTATTTTCGCGGACGACCACAAAATCAATGTCCCTGGGCTCGACACCCTTCAGCGGACAGAGCGACGCGTCCAGCAGACGCACGGGACGCACGTTGGCATACAGGTCCATTTTGAAGCGCATGCCCAATAGGATTTCCTTGGCATGGATATTGGAAGCCACACGGGAGTCCCCGAATGCGCCCAGCAGGATGGCGTCGAAGTCGCGTTCCAGCATGGCGAAGCCGTCGGGCGGGACGGTAACGCCGTCCGCCAGGTAACGATTGGCGCTCCAGTCGAAATGGGTCATCTCGACGCCTGCGCTCGACGCCTGCACGACTTTCACGGCCTCGGCGATGACCTCCGGGCCTATTCCGTCCCCAGGAATGATGGCAATACGTTTTTTGGCAGTCACGGGATGGAAGATTATCAACTCGCTCGTCGGGGAGCAAAGAAAGAAAAAGAATGGAGGACGGGCGTCCCGCCCGTCTCGCGCTAAACCAGCGCGGAGACGCACGTGCTACACCGGAGCGCTATATAATCAAAGCACGAGAAAATGAGCGTGACCGCACAACAAAACACGGTGGACGCGCCCTCTTCGGCCACGGTTCTGCCGCCCGCCGACTTTGGCGACGTTCGCGCCGAATTTCAGGCGCTGGTTGCATCCGCGGGGGTTTACCGACTCAGCGCCCGCGCGAAGGTTTCACTCACGGGCGGTGACCGGGTGCGCTGGCTGAACGGCATGGTCACCAACAACATCCGCGATCTCGCCCCGGGACAGGGCGTGTACGCTTTCCTGCTCAATCCGCAGGGGCACATCCTGGGCGATTTGTACGCCTACAATCGCGAAGAGTCATTGCTGGTCGATACCGACCAGTCGCAGCTGGAGAAAATCCTCGCCGTCTTCGACAAGTACATCATCATGGATGATGTTGAGGTGGCCGGCGAGAAGTTGGCAGCCATCGGAATCGCGGGACCAAAGTCCCGGGAAGCCTTACAGGCAGCCGGGTTCGCAGTGCCCAACCTCGCACCTTTGCAATTTGTCGCATCAACCTGGCGGCAACGTGCGTTGACTCTGGTACGTGGCGATAACCCGTGCGTGGAATCTTTTGAAGTGTGGCTCGCGCCCGGCGACCTGGATCCGGTGCACGAAGCGCTGGTCAAGGCCGGAGCCAAAGCAGTGGGGACAGCAGCGCTCGACCTGTTGCGCATTGCCGCGGGAATTCCACGCTATGGCATCGACATCCGCGAACGCGATTTACCCCAGGAAACGGAGCAGGAACGCGCCTTGAATTTTTCCAAGGGCTGCTATGTGGGCCAGGAGATCGTCGAGCGCATCCGGTCGCGCGGCCAGGTGCGCCGTAAATTCACCGGCTTCGAAGTCAACGGCCCTCTGCCTGCCCCGGGTAGCAAGATCCAGGCGGAAGCCAAGGAGGTGGGCGAAATCACCAGCGCCGCTTCCCTGCCCCTCGCCGGCGGCGAGCGCCAGGTAGCGCTGGGCTATATCCGCCGCGAGGTAGCGACGCCCGGCAGACAAGTCGAGGCCGACGGCAGCGCCTCCAGCGTCACAAATTTGCCGTTCGCGGAAGCATTCAAGTAATCCAAGGAAAGAATTTATGTCTGAAAAAAAGCAGGAGAGCTTTACCGTAACCGACCGGCGGCTGTTCACTTCCGACGGGGAATTGCGCCAGGAAGTCAGTGAAGAGGAAGTCTCGACCTCGAAACCGGCCCCGCCGGCGGCCGCAGAAGCGACCCCTGCCGCTACTGAGCCTGCGCCTGCCGAGGCATCTTCGCTGGATCCATCCGTACCGCCGAGTCCCAGCGCGGCGGAGCAGAAGGAACAGGCCGACGCTTACCGCAAGTCGGCCAGGGAACTCGATGCCCGCGTCGAACTCAGCGGCCACTCCGCAAAAGAAATGGAGATGACCTTCGAGCGCTTCATGGCCTCTCTGTACATGACCGCCATGCTGCAACTCGGGCTCATGCAGGAAGAGAGAGGGCAGCCGCGGATCGACCTGCTGGGTGCTCGCCAGACCGTGGACACGCTCAGCCTGCTGGCGGAGAAGACCAAGGGGAACCTCACGCCCGCGGAAGAAAACTTTTTGCAGAACTGTCTTTACGAACTTCGCATGGCCTACGTGGAAGTGACCAACGCACTGGCCCGGCCGCCGCAGGCGACCGTCGCGAACCCCGCGAAACGATGAAAGCCACGCTGACGGTGCTGGGCAGCGGCACGTCCATGGGCGTGCCCACGATTGGCTGCGACTGCGCCGTTTGCCGCTCCTCCGACCCGCGTGACCGCCGCACCCGGCCCTCGGTGCTGATTGAGTATGGCGGGCGAAGCGTGCTCATCGACACCACTCCCGATTTTCGCGAGCAGGCGATCCGCGAAAACATACGCAGCCTGGACGCAGTGCTCTACACGCACGCTCACGCTGACCACATTCTTGGCATTGATGACCTGCGCCCGCTGAGCTTTCGCCACCGACCGGGCCGCCTGCCGCTCTATGCCCGTCCCGATGTCGTCGCCTTCATCCGCAACATGTTCCGCTACATCTTTGACGCCGACTACAAATTTGGCGGACTGCCCCAGGTGGAACTCAAAGCCCTGGAGGGGCCGCTGGAATTGTTTGGCGCACGCTTCGAACCGGTGGCCGTGATTCACGGGGAAACTGAAATCTACGGCTTTCGCTTTGGGTCGGCCGCCTATCTTACCGATCACAGTTCCGTGCCTGAAGCCGCCTTCGACAAACTGCGGGATCTCGACATTCTTTTTCTGGATGCGCTGCGGCACAAGCCTCATCCCACGCATTCGACGGTGGAGAATTCGCTTCGCATCGTGGAACGAGTCAAACCCAAGCGCGCATTCTTCACCCATATTTGCCACGATCTGCCGCATGCGGAGACCAACGCGTCCCTGCCACCGCACGTAAGGCTCTCGTACGACGGGATGAAACTGGAATTTGAGATTTGGGAGGGAAAACCCTTTAACCGCAAAGGTCGCAGAGTACGCAAAGTACGCAAAGCAATTCGGAATGATCTGTGATTTCTTTGCGTCCTTTGCGTTTTTTGCGGTTCATGGGTTTTGGATTCAGATCATGAGCCAGAAGGTAACAGCTAGAAGCTCGGTTTGATGCAAGTCTTCCACAAACTCGAAGATGTTCCGGCAAACTTCGGCCCAACCGTGGTAAGCATCGGAAACTTTGACGGGGTGCACCGTGCTCACAGCCACGTGATCAAGGAAATCGTGGAGCGCGCGCGGCAGCAGGGCGCCAGGGCGATGGCGGTCACCTTCGAACCCCATCCGGTCCGCATCCTGAAACCGGATTCCGGGCTGAAGTTGATCACGCCCACTCCGGAAAAACTTCGCCTGCTTGAGGCCAGCGGCCTGGATGCGGTGCTGCTCCTGCCCTTCGGACGCGACCTCTCACTCATGACGCCACGGCAGTTCGCGGAGAAGATACTCCGAAAACAGCTGCACGCCCGCGAAGTGCACGAGGGCTATAACTTTCACTTCGGCCACAAGGCCGCGGGCAATGTGGACACACTGGCCGAGTTCGGACGCGAGATGGGCTTCGAGGTCAAAGTCTATCCCGAGATGAAAGTGCGCGGCGAACCTGTCTCCAGCAGCCACGTGCGCCGGCTTCTGAGCGAAGGCCGGGTCAGCCGCGCCCGGCACCTGCTGGGGCATCCCTTCAGCATGCTGTCCACTCCGGGGCGCGGACGGGGATACGGCTCCAAATACACCGTGCCCACCATCAACCTGAGCCGCTACGAAGAATTTGTTCCCAAAGATGGCGTGTACATCAGCCGCACGCGCGTGGGCAAAGAGTGCTTTGACTCGGTCACCAATGTGGGCGGGCGTCCCACTTTTGGGGCGGAATCATTCGCCGTCGAAACTCACCTTCTGAACTTCCATCCCATAGAGCTGGCTCCCGACACAGAAGTAGAAATTCATTTTTTACAACGCCTGCGCGATGAGATTAAATTTCCCTCGGTCGATGCGTTGCGCGAACAGATAGCGCGCGATGTGCACAAAGCCCGCCGATACTTCCATCTTTTAAAAGCTTAGGTAGAAATGCCTCTCCGTGTCCTCAGTGTCCTCCGTGGTTCAAAGGACAAGGAGTTTGTTGTCCAGTCGGCGCTGCCGATTACTCTATGTGCGCAAGGCGCGCAGTCCCTTCCATTTTTTGAAGCGTAGGCAGAATCGCCTCTCTGTGTCCTCAGTGTCCTCCGTGGTTCGAATCGAGAAAACCACCGAGGACGCGGAGCTTGTTGTCCAACTCGAACGCCCTACCAGATTTTCGATTGCCAATTGGCCGCTGACCATTAACAATCCGTCCAATGGCGATCAGCCTGGCCTTCCCTTTCACCCAAGCAACTTCCGCACAACGCCGGACACTCGTTGCTGCCGCGCTGGGCTGGATGCTCGATGCGTTCGACGCCATGCTCTACACCCTGGTGCTGGCGCACGTCATGCGCGACCTGGGGATGACCAAGAGCACCGCCGGCCTGCTCAACAGTTTGACTCTGCTGGCATCTGGAATCGGCGGCGTCGCATTCGGATTCATTGCCGACCGCCTGGGCCGCAAACGCGCACTGATGTTGAGCATCTTTACCTACTCAGTTTGTTCCTTCGCTTCCGGCCTGGCGACCTCGGTCCTGATGCTGGCGATTTTCCGTTTCATCCTCGGCCTGGGAATGGGAGGAGAGTGGAATACGGGCGCCACCCTGGTGGCTGAAACCTGGCCAACCGAGTTGCGGGCCAAGGCCATCTCGCTGGTTCAGAGTTCATGGGCCATCGGTTACGCTCTGGCTGCGCTGGCGGTGGGAATCGTGCTCCACTACGCCGACTGGCGCATGGCATTCTTTGTCGGAATTCTGCCCGCGCTGGTTGTCTTGTGGATTCGGCGTGGCGTGCCCGAGTCGGAAATGTGGCGGCAACGTGAGCTCAGGGGAGTTGCGGCCTCTTCAGCGAGTGTCCCGCAGATGGGATTCGGCGGCCTCTTTAAAGCGCCGTACGGAAAGCATACCTGGGCGCTGCTCTTCATGAATTTCTTCGGCATGTTCGCCTGGTGGGGATTGTTCACCTGGATCCCGCCTTACCTTTCGCTCCCAGTGGAACAAGGCGGACGCGGCTTCGGAATCATGGGTACCACTACTTTGCTGGTGGTGCTGAACCTGGTTGGAATGTTTCCCGGATACGCCAGCTTCGGTTGGGTCGCAGACTACCTCGGCCGCAGGAAGTCGTTTGTTTTATATACGTTCATGGCGGCAGTTATAGTTCCGATTTATGCCATAGCCAGAGCGCCCTGGGCCTTGATGGTGCTGGGTACGGTGTTGGCGTTTTTCGGCACAGGATTCTTCTCCGGCTCGGGAATTATCGGCAGCGAGATTTTTCCTACGTCGGTCCGGGCCCGCGCTTTAGGCTTTACCTACAACGGCGCGCGCACCATGAGTTCGATCGCGCCCTTCGTAATCGGGCGCGTGGGACAGGCGAAGGGTTTGAGTTGGGCGTTCTACCTGTGCGCTGGGTCTTTTCTGCTGGCGTGCCTGGTGGCGACGCAGTTGCCGGAGACTAAAGGCAAGCAGTTGGAGTAATCAGCGCTTCGGACCTGATTGAGTCGTAGGACTAGTAGGATTTCTTCAGTCAGCCGTTGTGGGAGATTCACGAATGCGCAGGAGTCGTTGGTTCCTTTTGGTCACGTTTGTCTTCCTCGCAGCCTCCCTGCGCGCCGACTGCGTGAGGGGTCAGGACCATCGTTCCAGCAAGAACTCAGGAGTATTGATTACCGACTTCACCATCAACGGCACCCAAGCGCTAGGTTCAGACGAGCTCGCCGCCATTGAAAGCGAGATGTTGGTTCCTGCTTTGACGAGAGCTCGGACGAGATAGAAGAACGGGTCAGAGCTTTGTTTCAAAACCGGGGATATTTCGGCGTGGTGCTCAACAGCCTGCGCATCCAGCCGAATGACCCCGTCGCCGTGCCCAAGACCGTGACGGTGGAAGCTGACGTTCTGGAGGGCCCACGCTACCGGCTGGCGGAGATCGGCTTCGTCGGAAACCACGCCTTCGACGCGGACGAACTCCGCAATAGGTTCCCGTTCAAAAAGGGAGATCTGTTCGCCAGGGACAAGATAGCCAGCGGTCTTGATGCTCTTCGTGATCTCTACGTCTCGAGTGGTTTCATCGATTTCACGGCCATCCCGGATACCCAGAACCTATCCAACGCCACCGTCATTCTCTCTGTCTCAGTGATGGAGGGTCAGCAATACCACATGGGAAAGCTGGAGATCTTTGCCAGGAAGGAAATTACCGAGAGGCTTCGGGCAGAGTGGCAGATGACGGAAGGCGCAGTATTCGACATGACCTATCTCGAGAAGTACATCGGGAGCAATCGTTCCCTGCTGCCCCCTGAATTTCAACGGCAACATATGCAACTGGTTCGCGACTGCCAGGATGCCATCGTCGACGTGCGGCTGCCGCTTGACGCGACGGATCCGAGGTCGCAATCCGTGCCGAAAGAGCTCGGGTGCGATGCGGCAAAAGGCGGGCAGTTGGAGTAACGATCATTCAGTCGGTACACCAACCTATGCGTGTCATCCTGAGCAAGAGTTTGCTTCGCCTCGCGAAGCAAACTCGCAGTCGAAGGACCCCGACCTGATAAATTTCGGCTGACGTGGGAAACCTCGGTAGACCTGCCCGTGAGAACCGTCGATGTAAAGGCTACAGGGGTCCTTCGACTTCGTTGACCCATTCGCCAAGCGAATGGGCCAACTCCCGCTCAGGATGACAATTCGAGGACTAGTCTTCGCCCGCGGCGCTGCCCAGCACGCGCAGTTTGGCATCCTTGCCTACGGCATAGCGAGGACGACCGGCTGGGGAGAGAGCTGCGGCCACCAGGGCCACGCCCGGCATAATCTTCCGGGAAGGCTCGGCTGATTTAGCTGCCGGCTCCCAGGAGTCTTCTCCGGAATCGCCCTTCGCCGGGACGGGTTCCGGAATTGCCTGCAGGAAGGAACGGATCCAGCGGTGCACGTTGTGGTCCTTGACGATCTGGCGCAGCAATCGCATGCGGCAGCGCTTGTCGTCGGCGCTCATGTGCGCGGCGTCGTACAGGGCCTGGGCCACTTCGGAAAAATCGTTGGGGTTGACAATGATCGCCCCGCTGCGCAACTCCGGTCCGGCGCCGGCGAATTCACTCACAATGAGTACTCCGCGCTCGTCGATCTGGGCGGCGCAAAATTCTTTTGCGACCAGGTTCATTCCATCCTTGAGCGGAGTAACCAGGCCGATGTCGGCCGCGCGATAGTACGCCAGAAGTTCGTCCCGGCCCAGATTGCGATGGATGTAGTGCACCGGCACCCATCCCGGTTCGGTGAACTCGCCGTTGATCTGGCTGACCAGCAGTTCCACTTCGCGGCGCAAATGCTTGTAGTTCGGAATTTCCTCGCGGCTGGGGACCACCACCTGCACCAGCGTGATGTGACCGCGCATCTCGGGAAAGCGGCGCAGCAGCAGGCGGAATGACTTAAGCCGTTCCGGAATCCCCTTGGTGTAATCCAGTCGGTCCACCCCGAGAACCAGCATCTCATCCGCCATCCGTTTTCTCAGGTCAGCGGCGTGGGCCGCGGTCTCGGGCCGCCTGGCATCGCCCTCGAAGGCTTCGAAATCGATGCCGATGGGAAAGGTCCCCACCACGGTTCGCCGTCCGGCCTGATTCACCTGCAGATGCGGCATGCTCTGTTCGACGGAAACCTCCGGCAGAAGGCGTTCGAGACAGCTCACGAAATTTGAGCGGTCGCGATCGCCCTGGAAGCCGATCACATCGAATTCCAGCAGTGACTTGAGGATGGGCTTTTTCCAGGGAAGCTTTTCAAATATGTCGGGAGAAGGAAATGGAATGTGCAGAAAAAATCCCATGCGCGCATGCACTCCCGCCTGGCGCAGCGCGGAAGCTGTCAGCATCAGGTGGTAGTCATGGACCCAGACAAAATCGTCGTCCCGAGCGGTTTCGGCAGCCACACTGGCAAACTTGCGATTCACTCGCTGGTAGATTTCCCAGTACTCGGGATCGAAATTACAGCGCGAAGGCATGTCGTGAAACAGGGGCCAGATGATTTCATTGGCGAAGCCGGAATAGAATTTTTCAATCTCTTCCCCGGTGAGCGCTACCGAGCGCAGGGTGTAGGAGCGGCGATGCGCCGCACGGACCAGGAAGGGTTCGATATTTTCTTCCGGCCCGGTGCCGGCCCATCCGATCCAGACTCCGGGCTGGTCGCGCCAACCCGCTTCGAGGGCGGTGGCCAGTCCTCCAGAACTTCGTTCCAGGCGAGTGCCGCCGGCATGCTTCCGGATAAGAATGGGCAGGCGGTTCGAAACATTGATCACTCGTCCCTTGATTTCGTTCATCCTTGCCCTCCCGAGGCGCGAATCCACTCCTCCAGAAACCGGAGCAGTTCGTGAGGTGGTTGCAGCCAGATATCGGCTGCGGTCGGCCGAGATTGAGGGCGCACCAATACTGTAAGCCCGTTGCCCTTAAGGGCTTCGAATGCATCTTCATCCGTCCGGTCGTCGCCCAGATAGGCGACTGCTGCGTCCGGTCCGGATTCCTTTAGGATGGCGCGGACCGCGTCCCCTTTGCCTCGACCGGCAACCCGAATTTCCAGGCCCCCGTCAAATTCGAGCAAACTTAGCGGCGCCCTGTCGAGTAAAGGCTTCCAAAGCTCAGGCACTTCACGCGCCAGCTTCTCGGCTTTTGCCTTGCTCAGACCGCGCCAGTGCACCGCTACTCCTCCGGGCTTGATTTCAGTGTGATCTTCCAGTCCCTCGTCGCGAAGGATCGCCGCCGCAGCCACCAGATAGTCTTTATGTTCCGGCACCGAGCTCACTTCATAGCTGCCATCCGCCATGAGCCGCTCCAATCCGTGGCTTCCCCATATTTCCGGCTGCGGAGAGATCCCCGTGAGCAGCAGCAATTCCCTCACCGGACGCCCGCTGATCAGCACCACCCGCGTCCCCTGTTTCATGATGCGGACGATCAAGGGCGGCACTTCGGGATAGGGCACGGCGAGGTTACGGTCCACGCAGAACGGGGCCAACGTGCCGTCGTAGTCGAGTAAGAGGATGCGGGACGGAGCGGTGCGCAGTTGCTCCAAAAACGGACCGTAAGTGATTTGCCGCTCGATTACCTTCAATGTCACCCCCGGATAGCGAGATCGGAAGTAGGACAGCCAGACCCAGCTGCGAAGCGCAGGTGAGTTTGGCTCTGACCAGGGAACGATCGTTCAGCTCAACAGAGCAAAACGGCGGTCAGGGACGAAGGGCCAGATATGGACTCCGAATCAACCAAGTAGTGGGTGAAAGTCTGTGGTGCCGGAGTAACCCGGGTGCGCATAAAGGGGCACCGGGCACACATTGCGATGGTCACCAGCAGGAGCATCGACGCTTGCTGGGCGCGCAGTGCAGTCGCGGGCAAGTCCACCGCCGGGCAAACGAAAATAACCAGCAAAACCAGCAGTACGCCGACTGCCGCGGCAAAGTGGAATTTCGTAAGCACTACCTCGATTATACACCGGGCAAGCGCTCCCAAATGCGTCATTAAGGCGGCGGATTTGCCTGATTTCAAAAGATTTATCAGGTCCAGCGAAACCAGCGCAGGGCCAGCGCAAAAGAGATTCCTCCCCACAGCACCAGCACCAGCAGGCGTCCCGACTGGGCTCCCAGGGAGGCACCCTGAAGAATCGTGGCCCGCAAGGCGTCATTCAGCGCCGTGAGGGGCAGCAATTTGATGAAGGGCTGCAATATCGCAGGAAAGCGTTCGGCGGAGAAAAATACACCCGAGAAAATCCACATCGGCATCATCACCAGGTTCATCAGCCCGCTGACGCTTTCAAGTTTCTGCGCGCGGCTGGCGGTGAGCAGCCCCAGACCTCCGAACGATATGGCCCCGACGGTAGCAAGCAGCACGATGGCAAATACCGAGCCCAGCACGCGCATGTGGAACACCAGCACGCCAAAACCGAGCAAGAGCACAATTTCAATCACCATCAGCACCAGGCGGCTGCTGGTCAGGGCCAGCAGAAAATCACTGCGCCGCATGGGAGTGCCGACAAAACGTTTGAGCAGTTTGCGCTGGCGCATGTCCACCAGCGCAAAACCGATGCCCCACATGCCGGAGTTCATCAGGTTCATCCCCAGCAGGCCGGGGATCAGGAAATCGATGTAGCGCGATCCCGGCTCGCTGGAGGCCACCGCCGTGGTCGGCAGCGGGTCGGTGCGTCCGGCCGACGCTTGCAGGGCATCGTCCACCTCGGCCCGGCTCAGCACGCTTTCCGGACGCGCAGGATCGTAGCGATACTGAAAAGCGTTCACGCCATTGGGCACGATCACCAGATCGTACTTTCCCAATCGAAATCCCTGGGTCGCCTCCGCTTCGGGCGCCACGGTGGCGTGAATCGAGGAACTCCGCGAAGAGTGTTGGAGCAGATCCAACGCATGATCGGCGCCGGGACCGGCCACAATGGCAACCGGAGTCACGTCGGCTGGCTTGTTGCGAAAGGCGATGCCCAGCCCCAGGGCAAGCAGCACCGGAAAGCCGAAGACCCAGAAGACTACTTCGGGCTCGCGCTTGAGTTCCAGCAGGCGCGCCATCAGCAGGTGGTTGAAGCCGGACCAGCGCCCGTTGCGGGGAGGGATCCGCGCGGGCACCGGCGGGACCTGTGCTGGCGGAATTTGTTGTGCGACGGTCATCGATTGCTCTCCGATTTATTCAGCAATGCCCACGTAACAACACCGTCGAGCTGCGCTCGACCAGGCGGGCGAGGGCACCCGCCCCCACGTGGGCATCGTTGATCATCACTCTTCCCTCAAATGGCGGCCCGTCAGCCGGACGAAAACATCTTCCAGGCTGGCCTGGCGAGTGGTCAGGTGCAACAGGTGCCGGCCTTCACGCTCGACCGCGTCCAGTAGAGCCGGAATCGTCAGATGGGGTTCACGTACATTCAGGCAGAACATGCCGTTGTCATCGCGAACCGACTCCACTCCCGGAAGGGCCCGCCAGAGCTTAACCGCATCGCCGTTCGAGGTCGTCCCGTCGATCTGGAATTCCACCATGTGATGCCCGCCCAGCCGCTCGATCAGATCAGACGGCGTGCCCTCGGCGATCACTTGTCCGTGATCGACGATCGCCAGCCGATCACACAGCCGCTCGGCTTCATCCATGTAGTGAGTGGTGAGCAGCACCGTGCCTCCGGCCTTCTGGAAGTTGCGAATGATCTCCCAGAGTTGGCGGCGGCTCTGGGGATCGAGCCCGGTGGTGGGCTCGTCCAGGAAGAGAATTTTGGGATTGCCCACCAGCGCGGTAGCCACGGCGAGCCGCTGGCGCTGGCCGCCGGAAAGCTTTCCCACCCAGGAATCGGCTTTCTCGCCGAGCTGCATTTCCTCAAGCACCTCGACTGGTGAGCGAGGCTGACGATAGAAACCGGAAAACAGCGTGATGGTTTCGAGAACGGTCAGCTTCTCCGACAGGCGCGTCTCCTGCAGCGAGATGCCCATCTTCTCGCGCAACTCGCGCGCGTTTTCTTTCCAGGTCTGCCCCAGAATCGTGACCTGCCCCGAAGTAGGCTCAAGCAAACCTTCAAGGATTTCGATGGTGGTGGTCTTTCCTGCGCCATTCGGCCCCAGCAGGCCGAAGCACTCGCCCGCCTCGATTTCCAGATTCAACCCGCGCACCGCCTCCACTTTGCCATCGTAAGTCTTGCGCAGGTCGCGGCATTGGATGGCAGCCATCCCGAGATTCTAACCGAGCCTGCTGGTGAATGTAGGCGCGAGCGTCCTCGCTCGTGCGGGGGTGCCAGGGCGCCGGAAGCCGCCGGCGCGATATCCACAATCGGTTTTCAACTAGAATAAGACCCTTCCCATGAGATCCCCGCGGCGCGGCTTTACTTGACCCCGCTTCTCCTTAAAACGCCCGTGCGTCGTTTCCTCATCATTCAGGCTTAAACCAGGAAATTCAAAAGGACCTCCCTATGCGAAAGCTCTGGCTGTCACTGTTTCTCGCGGCGGTCTCCCTGGCCTCGGCACAGGACTCCCGCCACTTTACCTTCCACTACGGCTTCACCGTAAAGAACCTGCCCGCCGGAGAGCGGGTGCGGGTCTGGATTCCGGCGGCGCACTCCGATGATTTTCAGGAAGTGAAGGTAGTTTCGGCAACCGGCGACCTCAAGCTGAAGAAGACTCGCGAGTCGAGATTCGGCAACCAGATGTACTACGCCGAAAGCTCGAAGGCAAAATCGCCTGACTTGCACTTCGAGGTCGTTTACGACGTGGTACGCCACGAGCGCCTGACGCTGGGTGTAGCCCGACCACGTCTGGCCGAAGTTCAACTCAAGGAGAGCGATCGCAAGGAGTATCTGCAGCCGGACAAACTGGTCCCGATCACGGGAGTGCCGGCTGATCTTGCCGTGAAGGTGACCGAAGGCAGCATCACGCCGCTGGAGAAAGCGCGCGCCATCTATGATTACGTGTTCACCACCATGCGCTACGACAAAACCGGCACGGGCTGGGGACACGGCGACGTGCTCTATGCCTGCGACGCCAAAAAGGGCAACTGCACCGACTTCCACTCGTTGTTCATCGCCATGGCCCGTTCCCAGGGGATTCCGGCGCGCTTTGAAATCGGATTTCCCCTGCCCCCGGACAAACATTCCGCGGAAATCGCCGGCTACCACTGCTGGTCCGATTTCTTCGAACCGCAGCATGGCTGGGTCCCGGTGGACATCTCGGAAGCGTGGAAGCATCAGGAGAAGCGGGATTATTTTTTCGGAGCGCACGACGTGAACCGGATGCAGTTCACCATGGGACGCGACCTCCGCCTGAGCCCGGCACAGGATGGCCCGCCGCTCAACTACTTCGTGTATCCCTACGTCGAAGTGGCCGGCAAAGAGTATCCCAACGTCTCGCTGGCATTCTCCTTCGCCGACGTAGATGCCGGAAAAGCGGCAGCGAAGTGATGCTCGTGTAGGGACGGGTCTCTGACCCGTCCAGGACGAGCGCAGCGCTCGTCTGAAGTTTTAGCCACCAGACCCACGTGGGGACAGCCGCCCCCGGCTGTCCGGCCGAGCGCAGCTCGGCTTCAACTCAGCAGTGATTTCAAACCACACCCGGCCGAGCCTGGCTCGGCTGGACGGGTCAGAGACCCGTCCCCACACGAGTATCTCAGTCCTTATCGGCAGCGCCCTTCTGCGGGAACACTGCGTGCTTCGGCGCCGGCATGGGCGTGCTTCCCATGCGGTCGCGCCACAAGATCAGGTTGAGCACGGCAGTATTGACCGCATCGGGACGGGTGAAATCCATCTTCGCCGATTCCGCTGCGCCCTGGCCCTTGACTGGGTTGGTCTGGTAAATGAGGCCGTTGTCGCGATTGCTCCAGTCCGCAGTAAACGGCGGGTGCGTCCCTAGCCCCGTGAATAATGGGGCCATCACCGGCGCATAAGCGTCATTCTGGTTCATCGGCGGCAGCCCCAATAGCGTTTCCATGGTGTGCATCATGTTCACGGTGGTGTAGAAGCGGCTGTCCACGAAAGGTTGATCGGGCGAGCCCGGCGAATATTTGCTGATCTCGAAAGCAATCGAGCGGTGCGCATCCACGTGGTCGGCGCCATCCTGGGCGTCGTCTTCAATGATGAAAATTGCCGTGTCATCCCAGTAAGGGCTGTGGGAGACAGCATCGACCACGCGGCCAACCGCCAGATCGTTGTCCGCGACCGAGGCCGCCGGGCGCGGCTTGCCCGGCGTCGTGCCGTGGGTGTGATCGTCCGGCAAATAGAGAAGCACGAACGACGGCAGCTCGGTTCCCTTGCCTTGCGTGCGGGCGCGAACAAAATCCTCGAACTCATTGAGGAAAAGGTCGGCGCGCAGCTGGTCCGGATATTCCGTGTTGAAGTCAGGGAACCCGGGATGGAAGTGCTCGCGTAACGCGGCCTTGCTGGCCTTCATGTGTTTCAACAGCGGCACCGGCCAGGGCCATGGACTGGGCGATCCGTGGGGCTGACCGACGTCGGGTGGGAGGGGTTCGCCCTTGCCGACCGTGGCGCGCTGGCACTCCGAGCTATAGGGAGAGGGCGTACCCTCTTTCGGCGAAGCGCCCGATTTCTTCGCTGCCTGGCACCACACGCCCGTGATGAACTCGCCATAGTCGCGGTAGGTCACACCGTGGCCGGCAAGATTATCCCAGAGGTAGCCCGTGCCGGGAGCGTCCACATCGGGTTCGCCCAGCTCCAGAGGAGATTCATCGGCGACCGTGCCCTGGAAATCGTACGTGCGTTCGCTGCCGCGATAGGCGATTTGCCAGGTTTTCTCGTTATAGTCGCTGGTGATGGCTGCGTTCGACCAGTCATGACCGTCGCCCGACACTTCGCCGCTGTCGTAGAAATTGTCCAGCACTCCAAACTGCAGAGCCAGCTTGTGCTCATTGGGGGTCACATCCGCGCCGTACATGGTCAGGGAGGGATCGCCGTTGCCCACTTTCCGCTCGCCGAGCTTCAGATCGCCCAGAATCTGATCGTAGGTGCGGTTCTCCTTCAGGATATAGATCACATGGTGAATCGGATTTGGCCCCGTCCGAAAAGTGATCTTGCCAGGATCGGACAGGAAGAGATTGCTTTCCTTGACCTTCTGCGTCAACTCGGGCAAGCGCGCCTCAACATTGTGAATGTTCAGGCGGGAGAGCGAACCATACATCAACGTGGGAATGTAGGGATGCTCTCGCCGGCGCCGTTCGCTCTTAAGCTGGCTGATCCCGCCGTTGGGGCCCGCGCCTTCTCCCTTCGCGGTCGCGATCATCAGATCATCTCCGCGCACGGCCAGAGCGCTGGGATACCAGTCGGTCGGGATGAAACCCAGCGCTTCCCGAGGCAGCGGAAAAGCGACGCCCGGTTTGGTCAGGGCCGCGGAGTCAAAAACCGCAACCGCATTCAACGAAGAGTCCGCCACAAACAGGCGCGCGCCATCGGGCGATTGCGCCAGAGCGGTGGGATAAGTCCCGGCGTGCTTCTGTCCCTCCAGATTAGTGGAGGCGAGATGGATGACCGATCCCGAAGCCGTGTCAACGGCAGCGATCGCATCTTCATTCGACAAAGCGACGTAGAGCCATTTCTCGTCCGGACTGAGAAGAAGGTCAGTGGGATGAGAGCCAGGTGCGATCGGATCTTTCGGCTCCAGCAGCGGGATCCAGCGCGTCACACTTCCCTTCTCCAGATCCAACTCGGCCACGCGGGATGAATTCCACAGGCTGCACCAGGCGCGCCGGCCATCGCGGCTGGCAACGACCGTATAGGGAAAGGACGACGGAATCATCTCGTGCGTGCTGAGATCGAATTGCTGCAGAACGCGCCCGTCGACCGAATCGAGCAGCACGGCGTTGTCGGAAAGATTATTGGCCACCAGTAACCGGTCGCTGCCTTGGCCTGAAATCACGGCCAGGCCGGCGGGATACGGAATCGCCGTTCCTGCAGCAGCCTGGCGGAGTCCAAATGCAACCTTCCTGCCCGCGCCAATCTTCTGCGGCGCGATTTTCAGAAATCGCTCCGGAGCTACTTTGCCATTTTCAAATTTGTACACCGCGATGCCGTTACCGGTGTTGCCTCTCTTTTCCCCGGTTGGGTCACTGATTGAGCCCATCGACGCGTACAAGTGGCTGCCGTCGGAACTGAAGGCCAGACCGATGAAATAGCTCTGGTGGGCGGTGTCAGACAAACGGGCGTCGGGAAAATCGCTGAGCTGGTTGCTCTGGAGATCAAGAATGGCGATGGACTGGTGCGCCTGCGTCTGCTGCGTGCCGTAGCCATCGTTCAATAGCGCCGCGTAACGGCCGTCCGGAGTGAGCGCGATGGTTGCGGGAAAACTGTTCACCGCGCCAATGCGGCCGGGCGAGGGAGTGTCCAGCGTCTTGCTGGTGGGCAGCGACAGCCGACGGGGCTGGGCGGAGTCCTGCGCGGAGAGTGATGCCAGAAAAACGGCAATTACGAAAATGAGTACAGGAAGACGCTTCAAGGTTCCTCCAGAAGATGCCTGAAGAAGTTGTAGCACCTGCGCCGGCTGGAACTAAGCAATTCTGC
Source organism: Terriglobia bacterium (assembly GCA_963757835.1). Lineage (GTDB taxonomy): Bacteria > Acidobacteriota > Terriglobia > Terriglobales > Acidobacteriaceae > JAIQFF01. Next base: position 111,968 of record CAVWSP010000010.1, read on the forward strand.
CGGCCTGCAAGCGACTACGGAGACATAATACCGGTTGGGTCGAACCACGTGGGGACAGCCGCCCCCGGCTGTCCGGTGGAGCGAAGCTCCGCTAGTTTGTGGCTTGATGACCGGCAAAAACCTGTCGAGCTTCGCTCGACGGGACAGCCGGGGGCGGCTGTCCCGTACGTGGTTCTTGTTGATGATTGGCTTTAGTGAGTGTCGGTAACTTCCTGATGCTCGGGCTGTTCTGGCCCAACGTTATGCCGGACGTCGGCCCCTCGCACCCAGAAAATTACGTCTTCCGCGATGTTGGTGGCGTGGTCGGCCACGCGTTCCAGATTGCGGGCCACCAGCAGCGCGTCCAGCGCCTGGCGGGTGGTTTCAGGGTGTTCGTTCATGGACTTCACCAGCACGATGAAGGCTTCATCCTTCATGCGATCGACCACGTTGTCCATTTCCAGCACCGCCTGCGCCAGTTCAGCCTTGCCTTCGATGAAGGATTCGAGAGCGCGGCGCACCATGGCGGAAACCGCCGCCGCCATGCGCGGGATGTCCACCGGCAAATCAGCCTTGGGCAGGTCCACCATGTCCATGACCCGCTCCGCGATGTTGACTGCCTGGTCGCCGACACGCTCGAGGTCGGCGTTGATCTTGGTGACGGCGAGAATGAAGCGCAAATCAACCGCCATGGGTTGCTGCATGGCCAGAAGATCGAAGGCCATCTCGTCGATTTCGCGCTCGGTGAGATTGATCTGGGTTTCGCCTTCGAGCACCATGCGGCAACGCGTCAGGTCACGCTCGATATACGCCTGGCAGGCGCGGTCCACGGCCTGCTCAGCCAGTCCGCCCATACGCAGCAAACGGGCCCGGAGCTCGTCCAGTCCTTGCAGAAATCGGGTGCGCGCCATTATCCAAACCTGCCTGTGATGTAGTCTTCCGTCCGTTTGTCGGACGGGGTGGTAAAAATCTTTTCCGTCTTGTCGAATTCGATGAGCTTGCCCAGCAGGAAGAAGCCGGTGAACTCCGCCACCCGCGAGGCCTGCTGCATGTTATGGGTGACGATCACGATGGTGAAACGTTCCTTCAACTGGAAGATGAGCTCTTCGATCTTGCCGGTCGAGATCGGGTCGAGGGCGGAGCAGGGTTCGTCCATCAGGAGGACTTGCGGCTCGACGGCAATGGCGCGTGCAATGCACAGGCGTTGCTGCTGGCCTCCAGAGAGGCTGGCGCCCGACTTCTTGCGCATCGTGTCCTTGACCTCTTCCCAGAGGGCTGAGAGCGTAAGCGAGCGCTCCACGATTTCATCCAGCCGCCTGCGGTCGTGAAAGCCATTGAGCGTCAATCCTGCCGCCACATTGTCGTAAATGGACATCGTGGGAAAAGGGTTGGCCTTCTGGAACACCATCCCGATGCGCCGGCGGATCTGCACCGCCGAAGTTCCGTTGTAAACGTCCATCTCACCGATGCGCACCCGCCCCGTGGCGCGGGCTTCGGGGACGGTCTCGTGCATGCGGTTAAGACAGCGCACAAAGGTGGACTTGCCGCATCCCGACGGACCAATGATCGCGGTGGCGTGGTTCGCAGCCACCGTCATGTCGATGTCCTGCAACGCCTGGGTCTTGCCGAACCACGCATTCAGCTTATCGACTTGGATTCCAACGCCCATAATCTCAGTGTGCTCCCTTAAGCATACCGCGGCCGGCCACCAGCCGCACTGCGCCAACTGAAGCGACGATCAGGATAATCAGGATCAACGCGCCCGCCCAAGCCTGGCGGTGCCATTCATCGAAGGGCGAAATCGCGTAAGTGAATATCTGCAGCGACAGGGCGGCGGTGGGCTGCTCCACTTTCCAGTTCCAGTACTGGTTGCCGAATGCGGTGAACAACAATGGAGCCGTCTCTCCCGCCACCCGGGCAAACGCCAGCATCACTCCGGTGATGACACCTGAGGTCGCGGTGCGCAGCGTAATCGAAAGCGTGGTGCGCCAGCGCGATACTCCCAACCCGTAGGCGGCTTCGCGAACTGCCTGCGGCACCAGCAACAGCATCTCTTCGGTGGTGCGGGTGATGGTGGGCACCATCATGATGGCCAGAGCAACGCCACCGGCCAGGGCCGAGAAGTGTCCCTGGCTCAACACCACCAGTCCGTAGGCCACAATGCCCACAATGATCGAGGGCACACCATTGAGCACGTCCGCGGTGAAGCGGATCAGGTTGCCGAAGCGGGTACCACGGCCGTACTCCGACAGATAAATTCCGGCGCCAATGCCCAGCGGTACTCCCATCGAACTGGCAATCAGCAGAATGTACATTGACCCGGCGATGGCATTCGCCATGCCTCCTCCGGCCTCGCCCGGAGGCTTGGGAATCTGGGTCAGGAAGGCCCAATTGATGGAGCCGATTCCTTTGTAGATCAAATAACCGAAGACCGCGGCCAAGGGCAGGAGCACCAGGACGACAGCCCCGATGGCAGCCATCGAAACCATGAAATTCAGACCGCGACGCCACAGGCTGATGGGTGCGTCGGCAAAATCGGCGGGAAGCATTATCGTCGTTTCAGGCATGGCTCCTCGCAGGCGTGCCGCGGGTCACTGTCCACACCAGCAACTGGGCCAGAATGTTGACGATAATGGTCACGATAAAGAGCGCCAATCCGACTTCGACCAGGGCGCTGAGATAGACGTCGCCGGTGGCTTCGCTGAATTCATTCGCGATCACGCTGGCCATGGTGTAGCCGGGCGCGAGCAGAGATTTTGCGATTTCAGGGCGGTTGCCGATCACCATGGTGACCGCCATGGTTTCACCAAGCGCCCGGCCCAGGCCCAGGATCACGCCGCCCATGATGCCGGCACGAGCATTGCGCAGTACCCCGGTGCGGATCATCTCCCATCGCGTAGCGCCGAGAGCCAGCACGGCTTCCCGCTGTTGCTGCGGGACTGCGGTCATGACCTCGCGGGTAATCGAAGAAATGATAGGCACCACCATGATGGCCAGAATGATTCCAGCCGCCAGCATGCCGATGCCGTAGGGCGGGCCTTCGAAGAAGCCGGTCCAGCCCAGATACTTTGCCAGCCAGGGCTCCACGTACTGGCGAAGCAAAGGCACCAGAACGAAAATTGCCCACAATCCATAGATGACGCTGGGAATGGCAGCCAGCAATTCGGTGGTGAAGGCCAGGCCTCCGCGCAGCCAGCGTGGCGCCATCTCAGTGATGTACACGGCCACGCCGATGGCCAGGGGCACAGCGATCAGCAACGCCAGAATGGAAGATACGATGGTGCCGTACACAAACGGCAGGGCGCCGAACTGATCGTTGACCGGGTCCCAGTCGCTCTGGAAAAAAAATTTCCAGCCAAAAGCATGCCAGGAAAGACTGGACTTGGTGATCAGCTCGTAAACAATCAGGGCGACCAGAGCCAGCACGGAACATCCGCAGGCCAGCATGGCATAAAAGAACGCGCTGTCCGCGCGTCGGCTGTCGCCGGCGTTGATCAAGGGCCCTGCCTGAGTCACAGTGCCCGCCGCAACTGCTTGTCCAGGAACGGGTTGTGGGCCAGTCAGTCGAGGCGCTCCTAAAGCTCGATTAGCCATTTCCGGCAAGGTAGCACGATCGTGTTACAGCAGTGTTAAAATAACTGTTTGCCCCTGCCTCCGGGAAACTTCCTGTGGAAGCCTCGGAACTTTAGGTCTGCTGATTCGAGTAAACAGGTTCAACGGTACGGATCCAGATTCGTTCAACTTTAGCTTTCTGGTTTTTTGACCTTATGCCGCTACGCCCAGAGAATACACGTATTACGTTCCGCAAGCTCAGCCGGCAATTGTCAAAACTATCAGGAAAGCTGTCCCCGGAGAATATTCACAAATTCCGCACTTCCAGCCGCAGAGTCGAAGTACTGGTTTCAGACTTGAGTGAGCGGTGCAGCGGCAATGACAAGAAGCTGCTCAAGCTTCTGGCTCGGCTGCGAAAAAAGGCGGGCCGGGTGCGCGACCTGGACGTGCAGAGCGCAGCCTTGCGCAGCCTGAAGATACCGGAGCAGCCCGTGCGTAAGGCCCAGCTCATGCGCACCCTCGCGGAGGAGCGATCGCAACGGGAAAAGCGGCTGGCCAAGTCCCTGGACAAGAAAACCGTCGCCGAAGTCCGCAAGCGCCTGAAGCGTGCGGCAGCCGGCCTCGAGATTCCAAAGAGTGCCGCCCCCCTGGCGCTGGCCCGGCAAAAGCTGAACGCGCTCGAATTGGACCAGGGCGCGATAACCGAAAAGACCCTGCACCAGTTCAGGATTGCCGGCAAGCGGTCTCGCTACCTGGCGGAACTCGCGGGCAAAGACGCGGAGGCTTCCCGCCTGATCACGCTCCTCAACCATATGCAGGACATGATTGGCGACTGGCATGACTGGGTCCAGCTGGCCGAGAGAGCAGAAAAGCTGTTTGGCGGGGTTCAGGATTCCGCGCTGGTGGCGGTGCTGCGCAACGTGACCCGCGCCAAGTTCCGCCAGGCGGTAAACACTCTCAGCGAAACCCGCGCTGCGCTGGCCCCAAAGAAGCCGGCTTCGGTCACGAGCCGCGAAGCCGCACGCCAAGCCGTCGCCTAAGTCTTGTGTGGGTCGGACACTCTGTCCGACGCCTTTGACTTTGACGTTCTGAAGAGTCCAGGCCAGTTCCAAGCCAAAAACAAAGTCAACGGCGTCGGACAGGAGTGTCCGACCCACACACCCTGCAAATAACCTGCAAATCCAATTGCCGGTGAATCTCATCTAATACTTGGTCGATCGACTGGAGAGAACCCACCGTTGAGGTCCCGAATCGTTGTTTTCATCGCAGTGATTCAATCCGTCTTGTTCCTGGCTCATTGGTTCTTGTACGAGACCTGGACATTCTTCTGGGGGGTACCGCTGGCATCGAGGATTTCCCCGCTGCCGATAGTTCTGGCTTTGCTCTCGGTCAGCTTCGTGCTGGCTTCCCTGCTGGCCTGGCGCTCTTCGCATGTGGTGGTGCGCGTTCTCTACACCCTCTCGGCAGCCTGGCTGGGCACGTTGAGCTTCTGCTTCCTGGCGGCCTGTCTTTGTTGGGCAAGCTACGGCGGTGCCCGGCTGGTGGGAGTGCATCCCAACCGGCGCGAGCTCGTTGTCGCGTTTTTTGGATTGGCCCTGCTGGCAAGCTTGTACGGCATGATCAATGCCGCCTGGACGCGGGTCCGGAGAGTCAGTGTCACGCTTCCCAACCTGCCCGCATCGTGGCGAGGCCGGGTGGCGGCGCTGGTGACGGACACTCATCTGGGGCACGTCCGCGGCTTCCGGTTCATGCGCCGCATCGTGAGCACGCTCACCCGGCTGCGGCCTGACATCGTCTTCATTGCGGGCGATATGTATGACGGAACGGTGGCGCGGGTGCGCGAACTCGCCCAACCCTGGGCACGACTGGCGACACCGCTGGGAGCATTCTTTGTCCTGGGCAATCACGAACAGTTCAGCGATTCCGCCAAATATCTCGATGCGGTCGAGCACTCGGGCGTGCGTGTCCTGAACAACGAGAAGGTAACGGTCGATGGTCTGCAGATCGTGGGCGTGCACTACAGCGATTCCACCAACGACGACCACTTCCGCTCGGTTCTGCGCCGGGCCGACTTGGACCGTGACCGGGCCAGCATCCTGCTCACCCACGCGCCCGACCGCCTCCAGATCGCCGAGGAAGAAGGCTTTTCCCTGCAGCTCTCCGGCCACACCCATGGCGGACAGTTCTTCCCTTTTACCTGGATCACCTCCCGGATCTATGGAAAATTTGTCTATGGCCTGCAACGTTTGGGCAATCTGCTCGTCTATGTCTCTTACGGGGCAGGCACCTGGGGCCCGCCACTGCGGCTGGGGACAACCCCGGAGATTGTCCTGATCCATTTCAACTGAGCGCCCATGTGTGGGTCGGACGCTCCTGTCCGACGCTTTTGACTTTGCCTTTGACTTTGCCTTGGCCGTCAGCTTTGGGTGTTCTTTTGCAACTTTGCGAAGGGCTTTGCCGTAAAGGAGATTAGGAATTCGCCGGCACCCTAAAAACGGCCCGGGACGAGCCTTTTACTCGGTCTCCCCTGAGCCCGAAAAAGGTACAATTGCCACAGACTATGCGCACGGTCGCGGACATCTTCGTGCAAATCTTCCGCAACCTGTGGGCCCACAAGCTGCGCTCATTCCTTACCATGTTCGGCATCGCCTGGGGCGTGGGGTCGTTGCTGCTGCTGGTTGGCGTGGGCGAAGGTTTCCGCTCGGGCAACAAGCGCGAGATGGCCGAGTTCGGCAAGGACATCATGTTCATCTTTCCCGGGCGCGCGCCCGCGGTAAAGGGCAGCATGAACTCCGCCCGCTCCTATCTGCTTACCTACCAGGACTACATTGATATTCGCACCCAGGCCCCGCACGTGCGCAATGCCTGCCCTTTGCTTTCGCGCACTGACCTGCACGAGGTAAGCGAGTTCTCTAACGCCGGAGGCGAGATTCTCGGCGTCGAGCCCCAGCTCAGCGAGATAAGTTTTCTCCCCCTGAAAGAAGGGCGCTGGCTCAATGAACTGGACGGCTCGCAGCGGCGCAACGTGATCGTCCTGGGAAACGAACTGCAGAAGACTCTCTTCCCCGGGCGTCCCGCTGTAGGCGCATTCGTTTTGCTGAATGGCATCAGGTTCGAAGTCGTGGGCAGCATGCCGCACCTCGGCCGCGGCGACAACAACTGGCTGAACATGCGCGGCTACATCCCTTTCCCGGTGATGGCCACATATTTCCCGTTGAAGGGAGAAAACCACGAGAACTCCATCTCCTTCATTGAATATCAGCCGACGGTGAGGGCGGAGCACGTGCTGGCGCAGAACGATGTTTACAAGATCATCGCCCGTAATCACGGCTTCGACGCCAGCGATGAAAACGCCTTCGACAGCTGGGACACCATCAAGCAATCGCAAATGGTGGGGACCATTTTCGACGTCATGAACATGTTCCTGGGAGCGGTGGGGATGGTCACGCTGGCGCTGGGAGCAATCGGCGTGATCAATATCATGCTGGTAGCGGTCAGCGAGCGCACCCATGAGATCGGATTGCGCAAGGCGCTGGGCGCGACCAACCGCAGTATCCTGTTTCAATTTTTTCTGGAAGGGCTGCTTCTCACTCTCGGCAGCGGCCTGATCGGCATGGCTCTGGCAGGTGGCTTGATGGCCATGCTGGGCACGGTGCAGGGGCCGGGAGGATTTGATCCCCCCAAGCTGGTGCCCATGTCGGCCGTCCTGGCAATTGGCAGCCTGACCCTGGCCGGAGTGGTTGCCGGTCTCTATCCCGCGCGCAAGGCAGCCATGCTGCAACCGGTGGAAGCGCTGCGGCAGGAGTGAAAAGAAATTTGTAATTGGGCAATTGGGTAATTTCGTAATTGAAAAAATCGTGCGGCTTCCCAGCGCCGGCAAATTACCCAATTACAAAATTACTCAATTACTCAATGATTTCATATGTTCCGTGACCTGCTCCGCGAAGCCTACGGCGCCATGCGGCACAACCGCCGCCGCACTGCGCTCACCATGCTGGGCATGGCCTGGGGCATTGCCACGGTTGTGATGCTGCTGGCTTACGGCGACGGTTTTGGCCAGGCCTGCGCCAATATCTTTGCCAACTTCGGCACCAAGCTGGTCATCGTGGTTCCGGGGCGCACTTCGATGCAGGCCGGCGGCCAAAAGGCAGGAGTGCTCGTCCGCTTTACTCTGGATGACGTGGACGCGCTCACCACCAACCTCCCCCAGATCACCAATATCACTCCCGAAGTCAGCAAGCAGGCGCACATCCAGTACGACACCCGGGTCTTCGACTTCCCTGTCACCGGCAATTATCCCAGCGTGTTTGCGGTTCGCACCCTGAAAATGGCGCAGGGCCGCTTCTACAACGCCGAAGACGAGATCCAGCACTCGCGAGTTGCAGTGATCGGCTCGGAGGCGAAAGAAAAACTCTTCTCCGGACGCAATGCCCTGGGTGAGCACCTCCGCCTGGACGGCCTCAGCTTCGAAGTCGTGGGCATTCTTGACGCCAAGATGCAGGAGGGAAATGACGACATAAACCGCGTGATCTACGTCCCCTTCACTACCATGAGCGACCTGAAAGATACCCATTACCTCGACTCCATCTGGTTCACCTACCAGACTCCGGAATACGAGCGCCTGGAGCAGTCGGTCCGCTCCATCCTGGCGGTGCCGCACAAGCTCAACCAGACGGACCGTCAGGCGGTGAGAGTGTTCAATCTCATGATGCAGGTCCACCAGTTCGAAATCATTACCCTGGGGCTGAAGGTCCTGATGGGTTTCATCGGCACGCTTACGCTGGGGATCGGCGGGGTGGGATTGATGAACATCATGCTGGTTTCGGTCACCCAGCGCACCCGCGAGATCGGCGTGCAGAAGGCGCTGGGCGCGCCCCGGCGCTACATCCTGATGCAGTTCCTCGCTGAAGCCCTGACCATCACCTTCATCGGCGGAGTGCTGGGCGTAATTCTGGCTTACACCGTCGCGCTTTCCGTGGGCAGGCTCACGTTATACAGCGCGTTCGCCAAAAATGGCGAGGCCGGCGACATCCGCCTGATCATCGCCCCCGGAACCCTGATCGCGGCCACCCTGATTCTGGGTTTCGTAGGCCTGGTCAGCGGCATGGTTCCCGCCTTCCGCGCCTCCCGCCTCGACCCTATCGAAGCCCTGCGCCACGAATAAAAATCAATTAATATGTGTGGAAACAGGAGATCAGTCGTCGGTCTTCAGTCGTCAGCAACGTCTCCACGTGGTTTGCTGAACACTGACGACCGAAGACTGAAGACTGCACTATGAAATTTGCCAAAATCGTCTTCCGCATTGCCGCCATCTGGGGTGTGCTGGTAATCACTCCGCTCTATTTCATGTTCGGCCTGATCGGCCGCAACGATCCCCCGGCCATCACCCACCCGGCATTCTTCTATGGCTTCATCGGAGCTGCGCTGGCATGGCAGATCGCGTTTTTCATTATCGCGACCGATCCGGCGCGCTACCGGCCGCTGATGATTCCTTCCGTGTTCGAAAAATTCAGCTACGGGATTGCGGTAGTGATTCTGGTCCTGCAACACCGCATGCGTGCGTCGGACCTGGTCTTCGGCGGCATGGATCTGCTGCTGGGCGTCCTGTTCGTGATTGCTTTTTCCACCACGCCGCGTCGCTTGGCTTAGCCGGAGACAGCCAGGTGACTTCCAGGCTAGCGGCTCAATTTCAACTCGTGATGAAATTGCCGGCGCAATGCTTCCACAATTAGACCGATCAAACCATACGTGGCAGCGTTCGCCAGCAGAGACCAATACAACCCGAGCGGAAAGTGAAAATGAATACTCGCGAACACAACCGGGCAGCTTAATTCCACCAGACTTACAATCGGGTCGCCGGCGGTCATCCCTGGAGGCGCGCTGGCGAAGGCGTAAAGGGCCCAGCCGACCGCAACCAGAAAGCCCGCACCTGCCCACAAAGCGATTCGGTATTTCATGCCGCCACCCCCTGCCATTTCCTGTCCCAATAGTCTCACCGGAACCGACGTGGTGCAAATGTTGAAGCGATTCAGAAACGGCACGACTCCTGGCACCAGCCAACCCAATACGACGCCCGAGAAAACCGAGGCGGCGGGTTGGCTTCATGGGAGAATCCTCGTGCTGCGGAAACATGATCGAGCTGCAGCCGGTTGGGGAAAGACGCCGCTATTCGTCTGGGACTGGCTTCATGGTCTGGCCGATGCTATCGAGCTCTCGCTTGAGCGCGAGGCGGTCAAGACTCTTGAGCGGAAGACAGAGAAACAAGCTGATTCTGCGGTCCAGGATAAAAAATGCTTCGCGAAACGCCCGTTCTTTCGTCGCTTCGCTGCCGCGAACTGCGGCCGGGTCCGGAACGCCCCAATGGGCGGTCATCGGCTGTCCTGGCCATGCCGGGCAGACCTCTTGGGCGGCGTTATCGCAAACTGTAAAGACGAAATCAAGCTGGGGAGATCCGGGCAGGGAGAATTCATCCCAGGCCTTGCTGCGCAGACCCTGGGTTGGCAGGTGCGCGATTTCGAGCTGCTGCAAAGCCTCTGGTCGGACCGCGCCTGAGGGATGGCTTCCGGCGCTGTAGGCGGTGAAATTCGGGCGGCCCTTGAAGTTCAAAATTGCTTCGGCCATGATGGAGCGCGCGGAATTGCCGGTGCACAGGAACAGGACATTGTAGTGTCCTTGCATGATCGTTTTCTCCTAATTGCAGCAGCTCGGTCCGCAACATGCCTTCCCTGCTCCGCCTGCCGGCTTGACCGCGCGAACGAAAGCGCTCATGAACTTGCCGTCAACCTGGGGCGCAATCGCGTCCACATCAACGCCTTCCGCGGAAAGAATCTCCCGCGCGTCCTCGGCGCGATAGACCCGCGTGGGCTCAATGTCAATCTGCTCGAAGCCGGCGACGGCGAGTTTGGCGCGAAATTCGTCATCTCCGAGCGCACCCGCCACACAGCCGACCCACAGAAGCACGCTGCGGCGAATCTCGGGTGCGATTTCGCCCCGGGTTACAACGTCGGAAACCGCGAAGCGGCCGCCCGGCTTCAGCACTCGAAAGGCTTCCCGGAGCACACGATCCTTGTCGCCGGAAAGGTTGATCACACAATTCGAGATGATCACGTCAACCGAGTTGTCCGGCAGGGGGATGTGCTCGATCTCACCTCTCAGGAACTCGACGTTCTCCGCACCCGCTTTACGTTTATTTTCGTTGGCCAGCGCCAGCATCTCATCCGTCATATCGAGACCGTACGCCTTGCCCGTAGGACCGACTCGCTTCGCCGAGAGCAGAACATCCACGCCGCCGCCGGAGCCGAGATCCAGAACTACTTCCCCGGGATTCAGTTTCGCCAGTGCAGTCGGATTGCCGCACCCCAGGGAAGCGAGAATGGCCTCCTCGGGAACTTGTCCGGCCTGGTAGGAGTTGTAAAGATCGGAAGTGATTGGGTCGCAGTTCGAGCCGATGGCCGCGGTGGCGCCGCAACAGCTACTGCCGCCACGGTTCACCCGCAACGCCGCCTGGCCGTATTTTTCCTTGATTACGCTCTTGATGTCGGTACTGCTCACGGTGGTCCTCCTATTTACAGAGTTGGACGATATTTTGTGGTTTGACAGCCTTGTTCCGCGTGCAGCATTCCGCGTAGAGGAATTGCAGCAGATCTGCCAGAGCTTCAGTATTGGCCGTGTAGCGCAAGAAGGTGCTTTCACGGCGCACGCTCACCAGTTCCTCGTTCTTCAGTTTTTCCAGATGGTGAGAAAGGGTGGAGTTCGGAATGTCGAGCTCGGACTGGATTTCGCCCGCGACCAGGCCGTCAGGATGAGCGGACAACAGCAATTGCATGATGCGAAGTCGCGGCTCGGTGCCCATGGCGGAGAGCATGTCGGCATACTTCGCGACGTTCTCTGTGTTTTTCCTGCTGGAGGCGAGCGGCATACTTCGATAATTGCAGAAATACGGTCTGATGTCAAGCGCAACTTGGGACTGGGTTCATAATCGGAACGCGGACCGACGGGCAGAGAGTTTTGACAAACTTTTTGCAAGTTTCGGACGTACTGTTGCCGGTTGGCATCTAAGCTTTAAGTAAGTTGCGCGGCGGCGCGAAGACAGGCACAATACATCGGTTTGTCAGATATGCCCATGAACGTGAGCCATCGATCGGTGAGGCAGGCAGCTCTATCAGCCGCTCTCTGTCTGGCAAGCCTGGTGGTTCCTGCGGTCGCAGCCGATGCACCTGCAATTCATACCTCCCTGGATCAGGGCTTTCGCCTGCTTTACAACCTTGATTTCGACCAGGCGCATGTGGTCTTTCTCAGCTGGCAGCGCGAGCATCCCCAGGACCCGGTGGGGCCCACCGCCGAAGCAGCGGGGATACTGTTCTCTGAATTTCACCGGCTGGGAGTGCTGGAAGCCCAATTTTACGAGGACGACAAGAGTTTCCTGAACCGCGACAAGCCGAATCCGGACAGTGGGGTACGCGACCGTTTCAACGCAGCCCTGGCCCGCGCTCAAAGCGTAGCCGGCGCCCGTCTCGCGACCAGCCCAAAGGACCGCGATGCGCTGTTTGCCATGACGCTTTCGTCCGGACTGCAGGCCGACTATGCCGCGCTGATCGAAAAGCGCAATATGTCCTCTCTGCGCTATACCCGCGATGCCAATGATTGGGCTGACAAACTCCTGGCGGTTGATCCCGATTGCTACGATGCCCGCGTGGCCACTGGTTTCAGTAAATACATTATCGGGAGCATGGCGGCGCCGGTGCGCTGGCTGTTGCGGATGGGCGGAGTCTCGGGAGACAAAAAGCAGGGCATCGTGGAGTTGCAGATGACGGCCGACCATGGCCGCTACCTGGGTCCGTTCGCGCGCATCCTGCTGGCCATCGCCTACGTCCGCGACAAGGACACTGCGCGCGCCCGCGGAGTGCTGTCCAGTCTCCGAGATGAGTTTCCCAACAACCCGCTGTTCGCGCGCGAAATCGCCCGCCTCGACTCCGGTCACTGATAAATGCAGAACTGCGTAGGCCCGGACGCCCTCGTCCGGGCGGGCGAGCGAATGCTCGCCTGGAAGTTAGCAGGGGCTTGACTAAAAACTTGGCGGAGCTTCGCTCCGCTGGATGGGTGGGGGCACCCGTCCCTACGCAACCAGATCCCGTTCACTGGAAATTCACGACGCTGTAACAGTCCTGTAACATTCGCGGCGTAAAACTGCCCCATCAAACTAATAAGGAGGAAACATCGAGTGATACGCCGCATTGTGCTTCTCTGTGTTGTTCTGGCTGTGCCCGCTTTCGGTCAGACGACCTTGAATGGGGCCGGCGCTACCTTCCCTAATCCGATGTACCAGAAATGGTTCAGCGAGTACCACAAGGCCCATCCGGACATTCAATTCAACTACCAGTCGATCGGTAGCGGCGGCGGCATTCGTCAGGTGCTGGCCCAGACTGTGGACTTTGGCGCGAGCGACGGCCCCATGACCGACCAGCAACTGTCCGAGGCCAAGACCAAGATCCTGCACATCCCGACCGTGCTGGGCGCGGTGGTTCCCGCCTACAACATTCCCGGCGTGACCGCGGAACTGAAGTTCACCCCGGAGGCGCTGGCCGGAATCTTCCTGGGGAAGATCACCAGCTGGAATGATCCCGCGATTGCCAAAGCGAATCCGGGCGTCAGCCTTCCCAATCAGACCATCATCGTGGTTCACCGCTCCGACGGCAGCGGTACCACCTATATCTTTACCGACTACCTCTCCAAAGTAAGCTCTGACTGGGCCAATGGGCCGGGAAAGGGAACTTCGGTGAAGTGGCCGGTAGGCCTGGGCGGCAAGGGCAACGAGGGTGTGGCCGGAATGATCCGCCAGATGCAGGGTGGGATCGGCTACATCGAACTGATCTACGCGGTGCAAAACAAGATCGACTACGGGCTGGTGAAAAATTCGGCCGGGACTTTCGTGAAGGCCTCTCTCGAAAGTGTTACTGCCGCAGCGGCGTCGGCCAAGAGCATGCCGGCGGATTTCCGCGTATCCATCACCAACCCGCCGGGCAAGGATGCGTACCCTATCTCCAGCTTCACCTGGTTGTTGATTCCAGAAAAGTCCAAGGAAGCGGCCAAGGGAAAGATCCTTGCCGATTTCCTGACCTGGATGGTGGATGATGGCCAGAAAATGACGGCTGACCTTACCTACGCGCCCCTGCCGGAGAACGTAGCGGCAAAGGTGAAAGGCGCCATCAAGCTGGTGCAGTAGCTGTTATCCGGAGCCACAAAACTTAAGACCACCGCCACCGGGGACGGGCTGTGAGGCTCGTCCCCGGTAGCTTCAAGTGGTCGCTTTGACCGGTTTCAAGTGCGGGGACAGCATCCCGTCCATCCTGCGACTGTTCTATACTTGGTGTTTATTTTCAGGAAGCGCATTCCACCTGAATGTCTGGTTGGATTAATCTCATTTTTCGACCTCATCCGGGCGGAACGAAAAATTAGCAGTTGATGGTGAAGCGATTGCCTGAGATGGTGCCGGTGGCGCCCCCAGGGCCCTCTTCGATCCACACCTGGACCGGAATTTTCCGGGATCAGGCGGTCTCCCTAAGGATTGTTGTTTCTGCGGAATCATGGCTCGCCTTGCGCTGGACAATCCGGCCAACTACATCAACCGGGAAGCTTCCTGGCTGGCATTCAACCGCCGCGTCCTTGAAGAAGCGCAGGACCACAAGAACCCTCTGCTGGAGCGGCTGAAATTTCTTTCCATCTCGGCCAGTAACCTGGATGAGTTCTTCGAAGTACGGGTGGCCGGCCTGGTGCAGCAGATTGAAGACGGATACACCGAGGCCGGACCCGACGGCCTCACCCTGGTGGAAGAGCGTGACGTGGTTTCACGCGACACCCACGAGTTCGTGGACGATCAGTATCACTGCTGGAACCAGGAGCTGCGCCCGGCCCTGGCCGACCATGGCATCCGCGTTCTCGGCCTGCACGAACTGGATTCCCGCGCCCGCGCCTTCATCGAGGAGTACTGCGAGAAGGAACTGGACCTGCTGCTGACCCCGGTCACGGTGGACCCGGCGCATCCCTTCCCGCGCGTGATCAACAAGGCGTTGTGCGTGGCTTTTCTGCTGCGCCGCCGCCGCCGATCCGCCCTCACCTATACCGGAGTGGTCACCGTGCCCCGTGCCTTGCCGCGCCTGGTGCGCCTGCCCTCGGATGGGACCGACGACTTCATCTTTCTTGCCGACCTGGTCGCCTTCCACGCTGCGCGGATGTATCACGGCTACGACATTGTTTCTTCGGCCGCCTTCCGCGTCACCCGCAACAGCAATCTCTACCTGGCGGAAGAGGAATCGCGCAACCTGCTCGAATCGGTCCGCACCGAGCTGCATAACCGGCGCAAGGGTGACGCCGTGCGGCTGGAGATTGAAGCTGATGCCGACCCTGAAATCATCGAACGCCTGCGCATCAACTTTGAGATCGAGCCCTGGCAGGTCTTTTCCGTGCACGGCCCGGTGAATCTGTCGCGCCTGTTCAATATTTACGAGCAGACGGCGCATCCTGATCTCAAGTTTCGGCCCTTTACTCCGCGCGAGTTGCGATTGACTTCCAAATCGCAGGACCTGTTCGAGGAACTGCGCCGCCATGATGTTTTGCTGCACCATCCCTTCGACTCCTACGACGCGGTGGTGTCGTTTATCGAGGCGGCCGCCCAGGACCCGAGAGTGCTTTCGATCAAACAGACGCTTTACCGGACCAACGAGCATTCGCTGATCGTGCCGGCCTTGATTTCAGCGGCCGAAAAGAAGGAAGTCACCGCGGTGGTGGAACTCAAGGCGCGCTTCGATGAAGACACCAATATCCGATGGGCCCGCGATCTTGAAGATGCCGGAGTGCAGGTGTTCCACGGCCTGGTGGGACTGAAGACACACTGCAAGCTGTCATTGCTGGTAAGGCGCGACTCGGATGGAGCGACGCGGCGCTACGCTCATCTGGGGACCGGCAACTACAACGCCAGTACCGCGCGAATCTATACCGACCTGAGCCTGCTCACCGCCGATCCCGAGATCACCAGTGCGGTGCACGACGTTTTCAGTTTTCTTACCGCCTACGCCGAGCATGCCAACTACGAGCCCCTGCTGGTGGCTCCGCTCGACCTGGCGGAACGGTGCCTGGGCCTCATCGAGCGCGAGGCCGAGCATGCGCGTCATGGACGTCCGGCACGCATCATCGCCAAGATGAACGCTTTGCTGGACAAGAACATCATCATGGCGTTGTACCGGGCTTCGCACGCCGGAGTGGAAATTGATCTGATCGTGCGCGGCATGTGCGCCTTGCGGCCCGGCGTGCGCGGGGTGAGCGACCGCATCCGGGTGCGCAGTATCGTCGGCCGTTTTCTCGAGCACAGCCGTATTTTCAGCTTCGCCAACGGGGGCCAGGAGGAGGTCTATCTGGCCAGCGCCGACTGGATGCCGCGCAATCTTTATGAACGCGTGGAGGTCATGTTCCCTTTGAAAGATGCGCTGGGACGCGAGCGCGTCCGCCATGAGATCCTGGATGCCTACCTGGTGGACAATGTGAAGGCCCGCGTGCTGCGGAAGGACGGCGTTTATGTCCGCACCTGGCAGGCTGAGGGCAAGCGCAAGCCGCCGGCAGGGGCCGTTGCCTTCAACTCGCAGGATTTTTTGCTTGGGCTGGCCGAAGGTAAACAGGCGGTCGAAGCCATGCCGGTCCCCGCACCTCGTCAGAGGCGTCGGATCGCAGTAGGGAAGGGACGGTAATCGGAGATGGTTCTCTATTTCCTGCGCCATGCCAGTGCCGGGCAGCCACTCAGCAACCTCAAGAAGGATGAAAAACGCGCCCTGGACGAGGCCGGGGTCGAGCAATGCGGTTATGTAGGTCGCGCCCTGGCCGCTCTGGACGTGCAGGTCGAAGTCATTATTTCAAGTCCCTTGAAGCGGGCCGCGCAGACCGCTTCGCTGGTAGGCAACGAAATGGGTTATGAAGGCAAACTGCAGTTCGAGGACGCCTTGCGCCCTACCTCATCGTTCGCGGATTTTCGCAAGATGCTCGACAAGTATGCCCGGCACGACGCCATCATGGTGGTCGGCCATAACCCGACTCTCAGCGAGTTCCTGGGGCGGGCGATCAGTGAAAGCGGTTGTGAAGCGTCCATCGACCTCAAGAAAGGCGCGGTGGCGCGGGCGGAAGTGAATCGCAACTCGGCTGCGCTGACCTGGTGCCTCACGCCCAAGATTCTGCGCACGCTCTATGCCGCCGCCGCGGAAACATCGCGGCCGAAAACCTCGCGAAAATAAGCTTTCTCTTTTTCCACGGCCCACAACTCCAGGTCCACGCTGGCGCGGGGCTTGGCGCGAAGAGTCAGCTTGACCGCGCCCCGGCTTACCCGCACGCCGACCCCTCGTACCGCGCCGCTGCGTCCGAGATTCAGGGCGCGCGCCAGCCGAAGCAGCAGCGAGGCCTTGGATACAAATTCCCGGTCGGCCGGCGGGAGAATTTTTACGGCGGCGTCACCGGAAGAGGGCCGAGACTTGCCGAGATAGCGCGCGGTGGCCGCGATGATCCGTCTTTGCTCTGGTGTGTACCCCAGAATCTCCGAGTGGGCGATGATGTAGTAGGCGTGGCGATGCCGCCCGTTGCGATTGACATAGTCGCCGACCTCATAGAGCATCGCTGCCGCCGACAGCCATTCTTCATACTCGGCGGGGAGCCGGTGCAATGACTTCAACCTCCTGAATAAATGCAGGGCGAATTCGCGCACCTGCAGCGCATGGTCCAGGTCCACGTGGTAGTGAGCAACGGCGGTGAGGATGGAGTCCCATCGCTCCGACTCGATGTGCTTGCCGGAGCGGGTGCTGCGATCGTAGTCCGCAGCCATTTGTGCCAGCTGCCCGTCGCGCAATCCCAGCGGAGAGTAGCGGAAGCCGGACAACTGGCAGCGCTCCAGAAGTTCGGCATAGACCACGGCTCCCGCGACCACGATCTCAGCCCGTCGCGGGCCCACGCCGGAAAGTTTCTTGCGTTCGGCCACGGGAAGGCGCGCCAGCATCTTGGCGATCCGGCGCATCTGGGTGCGCGAGACCGCGGCGGCGCGCGAACCCTTCGTCTTGTACAAGCCGTGACAGACCGCGGCCAGGGAAGCGGCCGTGCCCGAGGTTGCGATCACGATCTTGGGACGGGAGCGCGCAATCCGGTCAGCAATACGTCCAATTTCTCGTTCGACAAATCCCCGCAGGCGGCGGAGCTCCGATTTGCGGGGCGGATCGTGGGCCAGAAATTCGTTGGTCAGACGCACCGCGCCCAGCGGAAGGCTGACGGTGTCGCGAATGTGACCCTTGCTGGAAATGGTGAGCTCGCAGCTTCCGCCGCCCAGATCGACCATGAGGGTGGCAGCGCTGCTGACCCGCAGAGTTGAAACCAGGCCCAGGTGAATCAGCCGTGCCTCTTCCAGCCCGGAGATGATTTCCACCTTCCATCCCGTGGCCGAGCGCACCCACTCCAGGAAAGCCCGGGAGTTGCGCGCGTCGCGCACCGCGCTGGTGGCCACCACGCGCACCGTGTCCGCGCCTTCGTGCTGCACCGCGCGATGGAAGCGGCGCAGCGCTTTGACCGTGTCGTCGATGGCCTCGGGGGAGAGAAAACCGTTCCGGAAGACGCTGTCGCCCAGGCGCGTGACCTGGCGGTCTTCGTGAATTTCGACCAGACGCCGTCCGGAAAGGCGGGAAATCTTAAGACGCACGGAGTTCGATCCGATATCGACCGCGGCTAGAGTCGGCATGGCGAGGGCAACAGTGTACCGCGACGGGGAGTGATGTGGGGCAGCCGGCTAGCGCGGGGTCTTGAAGGGATCGACGATCTGCACGCCCAACTGCCTGAAGTCTCACCAGTGGGCAGTGGGTCAGTTTCGTAATGTGACACGGCAAGTGCATGAACCACGAAGGACACGAAGTATCACGAAGGCTTTGTTTTCCAGGGTTTCCTTCGTGTACCTTCGTGTCCTTCGTGGTTCATGCACTTGCCGTGTCACATCACTGACCCCTACCTGTCCATGCCGTTAGGGCGCTCGGCCAGTTAAAGTTCGCCTCCAATCCACCGATTAGATCTTTGAGAACAAAATCTGCGTCCGCGGGTGCGCCCCGTCGCTACTGGCCTGCCGGATCGCGCTCAGTGCGTTGCATCTTTCCGGGGCCACGATTCCAAGGAGCATTCTTCGATGCGTCTTTCCGGTACGGGCGTTCCTGAATTTTCATTTTCACGGCGGCTTTTCTCAGTCCTTCTCTTGCTGTCCGTTCTGCTGCTCTTCGCGCCGCGTGGCCAAGCCTCACCGACCCCCGCGACCACTACGACGCTCTCCGTAGCTCCGGGGGGGTCTGTGACCCAGGGCACGACCTTGACTCTGCAGGCTACGGTGCTGGCGGGCGCGACGGCGGTCTCCACCGGTTCCGTCACCTTCTACGACGGCGCCACTGTGCTGTCGGCGGTGCAGTTGGTCAACTCCGTGGCATCGACCTACACCCTCGGCACCGCCAACATGAAGCTGCGGATGGGACCTGGCAGTCACGCGATCAAGGCAGTATATAGCGGAGTGAACTCTTATCTGGGCAGCACATCTTCCACTCAGAGCATCACGGTGACGGCCTCGTCCGCGGCGGCGACCATCACGGAAATTACTTCCAGCGGCAGCGCTGGTAATTACACCCTCAGCGGAAAAGTGACGGCTTTCAGTTCGAGCGCACCCACGGGAAATGTTTCTTTCCTGGACCAGAGCAACAGCAACTATTCACTAGGTTCGGCGGCGCTGGATGCGGCCACCCGGACCAATGGCTGGCAGTCGCTGCTGAACTTCCCGATCGGCAATCCGAGCTACGGGGTTGTGGCGGGAGACTTGAACGGCGACGGCATACCCGACCTGGTGACCTCGAATTACGTAGGCTCCACTGTGAGCGTGCTGCTGGGCACGGGAAATGGGTCCTTTCAGACCCACGTGGACTATGAGGTGGGCTCCTACTCATTTGGGCTGGCCCTGGGCGATGTCAACGGCGATGGATATCCCGACATCGCCGTGGCATTCCACACCCATAGCGGCGTGGGCGTGCTGCTGGGCAATGGGGATGGGACCTTTCAGCCAATGGTGATCAGTACGACCGGCGGAACCTCCGAGTACATCGCGCTGGCCGATCTCAACCGGGATGGAAACCTGGATATTGTCGCCTTGAATTCCGACAGTGGCAGTGTGTCAGTGCTGTTGGGTAATGGAGACGGGACGTTTCTGGCGGAGCAGAGTTTTGGGGCCGGCTCCTACCCCTATGGCCTGACCGTCGCAGACTTCAATAACGACGGAAAGGTTGACGTCGCCGTGTCGAACTACTCCGGTGCCACGGTTAGCGTGTTGCTGGGGAATGGTGATGGGACTCTGCAGACCGCGGTCGCTTACCCGGTCGGCAGCGGTCCCACGAACCTGGTCGCGGTGGACCTGGATGCTGATGGGAATCAGGACCTGGTTGTGTGCGGGCCTCAGAGCTCAGTCGTGAGTGTTTTGCTGGGACTCGGAGACGGGACCTTTAAGAGCAAAGTGGACTATGCCGCGTCCGGTCCGTGGGGAGTGGCGGTCGCCGATGTCAACGGGGACGGAATTCCGGATGTGGTGGCGACCAGCCAGTCGGCAGCGGTTGAGTTTTTCCAGGGAGTGGGGGATGGAACCCTTCTGCCTGCGGTCTCCACAAGCACCTCAGCCTCCAACTACCTGCTCGCCCTGGCCGACCTGAATGGTGACGGTGTGATTGATCTGGCAGTTTCGAACTTGTCTGGCAGCAATGTTGTCGTGTCGCTGGGATCCATCTCCGCCAGCGCGACCCTGCCTGCGGTCACTATCCCCGGTGGCGGCAGCCACAACGTCGTCGGCAGTTACGCGGGAGACGCCAACTCAGCCGTGAGCGTGTCCACCGCGATCAGTCTGGCCGGATCGCAAGTTTCGACCAGCCTGGCTTTGAGCATTTCACCCGATCCGGCCTCACCGGGGCAGTCGGTGAGCCTGACCGCGACGGTTACGCCTTCGAGCAACGCGGGCTACACTCCGTCCGGCAGCGTGATCTTCTCCGATGGCGGCACCGCGATCGGTTCCGCGGTTGCCGTCACCAATGGTCACGCCGTCTTGAGCAAGAGCGACCTGGCCAGCGGCGACCACGACATCACGGCGGATTATTCCGGCGATGAAAACTTCACCGCCAGCACTGCTTCGGCAGACATCCTGACGGTGAGTGCGCCTGACTATTCGATCTCCGCCTCTCCCACTGCGCTTATCATTCGCCGCGGCCAGACCGGTACCGCGACCCTGACGCTTACTCCGGTGGGCGGGTACACGGGCGCGGTTGGGTTTACTTGCTCCGGGCTTCCCCAGTTTGCGACTTGTACGTTTTCTCCGGCCAGCCTGCAGTTAGATGGCAGCAATACAGCTCAGACCGTCCAGTTCAGGCTGAATACCGCCGGCCCCTTCGTCTCCCCGGCCAGTTCCGATTTTGCGCGCCCGTACATTCTGGCGCTCTTCACTCCTTTCCTCGCCTTGTCCCTGCTCTCGATCACAGGACGAGGGGAAAATCTGTCACCTTCGAAGCGCTCGCGCTGGGGCTCACTACGCTGGCTGCACCTGTTGATACTGGCTGTATTCTTTCTGGGCGTGGCGGGCTGCGGCTCGATTTCGAGGTCGGCTCCGGCCGGCCCCAAGACTCCCCTGGGCACATCGACGGTGACCGCGACGGCGGCTGCTGCTGGTGGAGGCGCGACGCACTCGGCAACTATTTCCATCACCATCACCGATTAGAGCGGACCGGGGAACGACGCCGGCGAACTGGTTTGCTATGCTACGCGGATGCCGCGCGCCTTCCTCATCGATACCGACGTCGCCTCTGACGATGCCGTCGCCCTCATCATGGCACTGCGCGCTCCCGAAGTGCGGGTGGTTGCGATCACTACCGTGGCGGGAAATGTTGAGGTCGAGCAGGCCACGCGCAACGCGCTCTACACCGCGGAACTCTGTCGAGCCAGTGTTCCTGTTTTTAGCGGGGCCGAGAAGCCCTTGCGGCGCGGGCATGAAAGTGCGACCTGGTTTCACGGCCGCGATGGGCTGGGCGATCACGGCTATCCGGCGCCGCGCCAGGCGGCAGAGAAATTGCACGCCGTCGATGCCATCATCGCAGCGATCGAAGCCAATCCTGGGATAACAGTGGTCACTCTGGGCCCGCTTACCAATCTTTCCCTGGCCGTGACCCGTAAACCCGCTCTGGCGGCCCAAGTTGGACGCTGCGTGGTGATGGGCGGCGCGCCCTGCTGTGAAGGCAATGTGACCCCGGCTGCGGAGTACAACATCTGGGTCGATCCCGAGGCGGCACGGATTGTCATGTTCAGTGGTCTTCCGGTCGAGCTCGTCGGTTGGCAGACCTGCCGCGGTGATGCGGTCCTCAACGAAGCCGACATCGCAAAGATTCTGGGATTCAACAATGAACCAGCCCGCTTTGCCATCGAGTGCAACAGCCGCGCCCGTGACGCCTATAAAGAGCAGACGGGAGAAGACGGCATCTCACTGCCGGACCCGGTGGCCATGAGCATAGCGCTCGATCCCGCCATCGGAACTCAGTGGAGCGAACACTACGTCGAAGTCGAAACCGGCAGCGAGTTGACCCGAGGTATGACGGTTGTAGACCGCCTCAACGTGGCAGCCGACGAACGCAACCAGATGGTATGGGCTGATGCCCTGCGGCAGGGAAGAAAGACCAACGTCTGCTGGACCATCGACAACCGTCGCTGGAAGGAAGCATTGTTTGCCGCCTTGCGATGAACTCTACCATGTCATCCTAAGCGCAGTCCGCGCGTTCGCTGGCGAGCGCACGGACGGAGTCGAAGGACCCCTACCCTTGGAAATACTGCTTCGTCCCACAGTTGACAACTGAAAGGGCGTTCCGGGGGTAGGGGTCCTTCGACTGCGCGCTCAGGATGACAGCGGGATGGATTTGTTCTCGCAAAACACTCTTCGGATTATTTCGACAGATCGAAGGCGGCGGCGTGTCGCGGTCCAGTCGCGATCAGCTTCTCGATATTCTCCACCGACTGAATCCCGCCACGGGCGCCTGGGGCGCCGCAGTTTAGTGCGGCGGCGGCGCAGGCGAAATCAAGTTGACGGGGCAGCGGCCAATCTTGCAGAAGGCCGTAAATAAACCCGGCGTGGAAGATGTCGCCCGCGCCGGTGGTGTCCAGAGGCTGCACGCGAAAGGCGGGCGCGTAGTGGAAGTGATAACCATCCCAGGCCAGGACGCCTTCGTGGCCCAGCGTGGCTGCGGTCAGGCGGCAACCGTAGCGGTTGCGAACTGCCGGCAGCGACTTGCGCAAGTCCTGGTCGCCGGTGAGGCGTCCCGGAATGTCGCGGCTGGTAATCAGGTAGTCGATTTTTCCTAACAGCGCTTCCACCCCTGGGTAGAGATCATCGAGGTCAGCGATTATCGGAATGCCCGCGTCCCGGGCCCAGCCTGCGGCCGCCACCGCAGCGGCGGTGTCATGCCCGTCAAGATGAAGCGCGCGGGCCTGGCTGATCCATCCGCGCTGCAGTTCTTCTGGCAGCAGGGTCAGCCGGTTGTCGCGCTTCCAAAGCACGGTGCGCTCGCCGGCGTCATCTACCAGGATGACCGCCTGCTGGCTAGCGCAACCCGGGGCGGTGAGGAGATGAGTCTCCACGCCGAGGCGTTCGAACTCGGCGCGATGAATCGCGGCCGCGCTGTCATCGCCGATCTTGCCTACGTAGCGGGTACGCAGGCCCCAGTGCTGGCAGGCTGCGACCGCGGTTGCAACTTGGCCACCGGGCAGAATGTCGGCCGAGCGAAATTCGACCTTGGACCCCAGCGCGGGATGGTGCGGCAGGCGAATCAGCGTGTCGGTGGCATTCAATCCGACGCCGACCAGGTCAACCTTGGACAATTCTTTCACGATGGATTCAGTTAAAACGGGTGGTGCGCCAGAGTGTAACGCCGCAAACCAGAAGCAGGGCCAGTGTCGCTGCGATCAGCAGCACCGCCGGGGCCCAATGAAAAGACATTCGTGGGGCGCGCGCCAGGGTCGCGAAAAACACGAAGATGCCGCTGGCAACGGCTACCAGCAGCCAGTCCCACACGGTGCGTGGCGGCCTGACCTCTCCGGCGGTCTGCATGCCCTGCATGCGGGCCTCGACGTAATCTTCCGCGATGTTATAGCGCCGCGATTCGCGCCGCGAGGCTTCCTGCCACTTCGCCTGCTCCTTGCCGGCAGCGGAGGAAAATGCGATCGCTCCCACTCCCAGCATCATCAGCAGCGAGCCGCCGATGACTTGCATGTAGGTGGAAGAGCCGCTGCCGCGCAACTCGCCGAAAACGAAAACTCCCCACAGCAATCCCCACAGTTGATTGGAGTTCGACAGCGGGATGCCGCGGCTGATGCCCACATACTTCGCGGCGTACTGCTGAAAGACGTCGCCAATCACCCAGATGAAGCCGCCCAGCATCAGCCAGAAGAGTACGTCGCGCGCATTGACCAACTCATGCCACAGCGGGGCCATTCCAAGATAGCCGATGGCCAGAGCGGACATCATTCCCAGTTCTCCGAAGGTGAAGAAGGTGACAAAGGAAAGCGGGTTCATTCCGGACAGATAAGCCTTGCGGTAGGGAATATACATCGTCCCCCAGAGAACGCCCGCGCCCAGCGCGGCCCACACTCCGCGCATGGAATGGGCTGCCGGAGCCTGGGTGGAAGAGGCAATCGCCAGCAGGGTCGCGCCCACACACATCACCAGCGCTCCGCCCAGCACCCCCGTCCAACGCCGCCAGCCGGCCTGGCGCAACTCGTTGAAGAAGACAAAGCCCCAGAGTATTCCGAGAAGGCTGTTGGAATTCCACAAGGGGAAAGCGATGCTCAATCCGATGTCGCGGATGGCGAAGATGGTCAGTGTATTGGCCACGGCCCAGAGACATCCCGCGAGCAGGGCCCAGATGATGAGGTGGGGCGCGCGGCGCAGGTCAGCGCGGACAGACGACGTGCCCAGGATCAGAGCCGGCAAACTCCAGCGCGCCAGAAAAACACCGGTCACCATGATGAGCGAAATGACCAGAGGGGATACGCCCACGGAAACCAGCTTGGTGGGCGCCTCGGCGGCGCCCAGCCAGGCACCGGCGGTAAAGCCGGAGAGGATGCCCAGCACCTGCAGCTTCCGGGGGCGTGAAGTCTGAAGCGTGTTTTCGTGCCCGGGCGTAACCACAGATTGCATTCCCCTGGACCCTCGATTCAGCTGTTCAGTGTATGTATTCCAGAAGCAGCAGCCCACCAATGAGGACTGCAACCGGGACCCAGAAATGTAAATCAGTCAGCACGCTGGTCAACCAGTTGCCGGACTCGCGTTTGTGGGTAGGCTGCATGTCTCTATTCTGAAAATTCGCTGCGCAAGAGCCGTACGATTATAGCGATTGTTCAACCTCTCAGGGACCAATCGTGTGGCGCGGGCGCCCTCGCCCGCGTGAAGGATTCCGTCTTGATATCGCCAAAGCGAACCAGCGCACGGCATCTGCTAATGAAACAGCCGAAAGAGAACAACTGGCAAGAATCCAACTAGAGGCACGGTTGGCTGACCGTGTTATCGCACCAGGCCAGCAACGCCGCATGACGGAGGCATTCGCGTCGATGAAGGGCCAAACGGGCGGTGACAAAGGAGCAGGACAGCCGGGACAAGCACCGCTTCGACTGTTAGTCGCCCCCAAATAGGCAACCATGCATGTCGTGACCCAAGCCACACCCAGAAAAGCAAATTAGGAAACTACCGCCCAGTAAGCTGGTTTGACTGCCCTCCCACCCTTTGTTACCTTCAAGAGTTTCCACTCCCTGAGTGCCTGCGCCTGTTCGCGGCGATGAAACAGAAAAGAGAAGCTGATGGCCATCAAGTTCCGGGGAGTTGATTTCCTCGAATTCGATTCCCTGCTGACAGACGACGAACGCCTGGTGCGCGATACCACGCGTAAATTCATCGAAGACAATCTCATCCCCATCATCGAGGAGTGCAATCGCGCCGGCCGCTTCCCCCGCGAACTGGTCAAGCCCATGGCGGAACTCGGCCTCTATGGCGCCAGCCTCACCGGTTATGGCTGCGCCGGGATGTCGAACGTCGAATACGGCCTGGTGATGCAGGAACTGGAGCGCGGCGACAGCGGGGTCCGTTCGTTCGTCAGCGTGCACTCCTCACTGGTCATGTATCCCATCTACACTTTTGGCAGCGATGAGCAGAAACAATTCTGGCTCCCGCTGATGCAGAAGGGCGACAAGCTGGGATGCTTTGGCCTCACTGAGCCGGATTCCGGTTCCAACCCCGGCAGCATGCGCACGCGCGCCCGGAAGTCGGGCAAGGAATACATCCTCAACGGCGAAAAAATGTGGATCACCTCGGGCTCCATTGCCGACGTCGCTGTCATCTGGGCCAAGGTGGAAGACGAGGACAACAAGATTCGTGGCTTCCTGGTCGAAACCGATCGACCCGGCTTCCGCGCCGAGGACATTCACGGCAAGTGGTCACTGCGCGCCTCGGTCACATCGAGTCTTTCCCTGCAGGATGTTCACATCCCGGAATCGAATCTGCTGCCTAAAACCGGGGGCCTGAAGTCTCCCCTGATGTGCCTGAGCCAGGCGCGCTACGGGATCGGCTGGGGCGCGGTAGGCGCGGCCATGGCCTGTTACGACTGCGCTTTGCAATATTCATTGTTCCGCAAACAGTTTCGCGATCAGCCCATCGCCTCACACCAGCTGGTGCAGGAAAAACTTGTCTGGATGATCTCCGAGATCACCAAGGCCCAGCTGCTGGCCCTGCAAGTGGGGCACCTCAAGGACAAAGGCAAAGCCGCTCCCCAGCATATTTCCATGGCCAAGCGCAACAATGTGTGGATGGCGCTGGAGTGCGCCCGCATGGCGCGCGACATCCTGGGGGCCAACGGAATCGCCGACGAGTACCCCATCTTCCGCCACATGGCGAACCTTGAGTCGGTGAAGACCTACGAGGGCACCCATGACGTCCACACCCTCATCATCGGACAAAGCGTAACTGGAATTGATGCGTTCTAGCGTCCTGGTGGGTCGAGTTGCCTGAAAAAAGCAGGTCCCCATTCGACTCCCCCTCGTGTGCACTCGGAGTTCGCTCAGGGCAGGCTCTCCACTTCGCTCGCTTCGCTCCGGTCGGGATGACAATATTAATACAACGAATTTCCAGGACAGGACGCTAACGCTACGTTCGGGATTCAGGCGGCATAGCCATCTTGCCCTGCGGCGAAGGTAACCCTATCCCCGCCGTAGTTACTTGTCTTTTGTTCAGAATCACGATACATACATGCATCCTATGTCGAAGTACCTTCCCGCCATTTGTTTCCTGGCCGTACTTTTGACCCCTGCCCTTCCCGCACGGGGTCAGTCTCCGCCGAAGCCTGCGGCCACGCCTGACTACTCCAAGGAAGCGGCCGTGGTTGAGTTGTATTCCACGAAAGTCGCTTTTGAGAACGATGGGACTGGCAGCCGCGAATCCAACACCCGGGTACGCCTGCAGTCGGACGCCGGCGTGCAGCGCTTCGGCCTGCTGGTTTTCTCCTATCAAAGCTCCAGCGAGACTCTGGACATCGACTACGTGCGCGTCCACAAACCGGATGGTACGGTCGTGGAAACTCCGGCGGACAACATCCAGGACATGACCACCGAGAGCTCCCGCGAGGCCCCGATGTACAGCGACCAACGGGAAAAACATGTTGCCGTAAAGGGTCTGGGGACCGGCGACGTACTCGAATTCCAGGTGCACTCAAAAGACAGCAAACCACTGGTGCCCGGCCAGTTCTGGTACGCCTACAACTTTTCGCATGACGGAATCGTCCTGCAGGAAAAAGTCCAGATCAGCGTTCCCGGTGATCGAGCCGTCAAATGGAAGAGCCCGGAATCGAAGCCTGTGATCACCGAGGAAGGCGGACGGCGCGTCTTCACCTGGTCCGGCTCCAACCTCGAGAGCAAAACTCCGGAGCAGGAAAAGCTGGATGCTGAACGAATCCAGTATCAGACTGCCCGCGGCCTCGCCCCCACCCCTGAGATCCAGCTCTCCAGCTTCCAGAGCTGGGAGGAAGTTGGACGCTGGTACGGCTCGCTGCAAAAGGAAAGAGTGCAACCCGGCCCTGAGGTGCGCGCCAAAGCCGCCGAGCTCATCAAGGGCGCGGCCGATGAGGACGCCAAGATTCGCGCCATCTATAACTACGTGAGCACGCAATACCGCTACATCGCGATCGCCTTCGGACTGGGGCGGTTTCAGCCGCACTCGGCAACCGATGTTTTGAGCAATCAATATGGAGACTGCAAGGACAAGCACACCCTGCTGGCATCATTGCTCCAGTCGGTTGGAATTACCGCATACCCGGCACTGATCAGTTCAGGAACCAGGATCGATCCCGACGTGCCCTCGATCTCGCCCTTTAACCACGTGATCACCGTTTTGCCCCGGGGAAGCAGCTACCTTTGGCTGGACACGACTTCGGAACTCGCGCCCCTGGCATACCTTCTGCCCCAGCTGCGCGACAAACCGGCGCTGGTGATTCCCGGCGACGGGCCGCCGGTATTTGTCACGACTCCGGCGGAGCCTCCGTTTCCCAGGTCCTCCCTGTTCAAGGCTGAAGGCACGCTCAGCAAAGCCGGGGTCCTCGATGCGCACATGGAGCAAAGCTCCCGCAGCGACCTCGAACTCGTCTTCCGCACCGTATTCCGGCGGGTCCCACAACCGCAATGGAACAACCTGGTCCAGCAGATCTCCTTTGGCTCGGGCTTCGGCGGGACGGTCAGCGGGGTGGTGGCAAGTTCTCCCGAAGCCACGGACACGCCGTTTCATTACAGTTACGACTACACGCGCAAAGATTATTCCGACTGGGAGAACCATCGCATCACCCCGCCCTTCCCTCCCATGCTGATGCCCGCCCTCAGAAATGATCAGACCAGTTTTGCCTGGCCGCTGCCCTTGGGAACCCCCGGTGACAACGTCCTCGAGGCTGCCATCAAATTACCCGAGGGATATACCGTTTTGCTGCCCAAGCCGGTAGATGTCAAACGCGACTTTGCAGAGTATCAAGCCTCTTACGAATCCAAAAACGGTGTCCTGAAGGCGCGACGTCGCCTGCTGGTGAAACTGGCCGAAGTTCCGCTGGCTGAATTCAAGGAATACAAATCCTTCCGCAAGGCCATCGAGGACGATCAGAACCAGTACATCGTGTTGTCGGATGACTCCTCGCCCCTCTCCGACCAGGAGGGCGCCACGGGCAACCCAGCCTGGAACTTGCCCGACAGCAACAACGCCGACGCCATGCGCGCTGAAAGCCAGGCCCGGGACAAAGCGCGGGCACACGACGTTCCGGGAAGCATTGAGGAACTGAAGCATGCGGTCAGAGCCGACCCTAAATTCACTCGCGCCTGGGTCACGCTGGGACAGTTCTACATGGTGTCCCGCAGGAATGATCTCGCTCTGGACGCTTTTCACAAAGCCGTTGATTCCGACCCTCACTCTCCCGTTCCCCGCCAGATGCTCGCCCTGGCGCTGAGCAGTTCGGGTCGCTCGGATGAGGCCATCAAGGCCCTGCAGGATCTGCTCAAGATAAAGCCCGACGACCGCGGCGCAGCGATCCTGCTGGGCAACATGCTCATAAGTCAGAAGCGATATGCAGAAGCCATTCCCCCGCTGGAGACAGCCGCCAAAGCGCACTCTAAAGACGCCCGGCTGCTGCTCCTGCTGGGTTCCGCTTACTTGCGATCGGGCAAACAGGAAAAGGGTAAGACCGCATTGGCGGCGGCCCTGGAGAGCGAACCAGGTCCAGAATTGAAAAACGACATCGGTTATGAGCTGGCTGACGCCGGCGTCAGTCTGCCCGAGGCCTTGCAATACGCCAAGGATGCCGTCCAGGGCGAAGAAGACGCTTCAAGAAATGTCCACCTCGAGACTCTCGAAGTGTCGGGGCTGGCGCACACTCCCCTTCTCGCGGCTTATTGGGACACTCTGGGCTGGGTGTACTTCAGAATGTCCGACCTCCCGCAGGCGGAAAAGTATCTGTCTTCCGCCTGGGAGCTATCGCAGGACCCGACCATCGCTGACCACCTGGGACAGGTGTACGAACAGGAGCACCAGCCGCAAGAGGCCATCCACATATATCGTCTGGCGCTGGCGGCAAATGCCGATCTGCCGGAGACTCAGAAACGGCTGGATCATCTCGCCCCAGGCAAGTTGAAACCCGCCAACATCTCCCCGGGGGGAGACCTCAGTCAGATGCGAACCATCAAGCTGGCTCGACTTGTGCCTGGCACGGCCAGCGCCGAGTTCTTTTTCCTGTTTGCTCCCGGGCCGAAACTGGAGGAGGTAAAGTTCATCAGCGGGTCTGAGAAACTTCGGACGGCGACAAAGACGCTGTCCGCAATGACATTTCATGTGGCCTTCCCGCCGGGAAGCAACGCCCGCCTGCTCCGCCGCGGCATTCTGGCCTGCTATCCTTCTTCGGGCTGCACTCTGGTTCTGCTCCCTCCCAGTTCCGTCCGCTCCGTAGATTGATGCGGTTGTGACTTTGGCCCCGTCCTACCCCCTTCCCCGCAGGTCGTGGGTCAGTTTGGACACCATGAACCACGAAGGGCAGGAAGGAACCATGGGAAACAAAGCCTTCGTGATACTTCGTGTCCTTCGTGGTTTATGCACTTGCCGTGTCATATTGCGAAACTGACCCGCCACCTTCCTCGCTGGTAACTTCCCATCCCCACCGGATCGGCGTTATATTCGTTGACCGCGCTTGGGTACAACTTTTAATTGATCGTGGGGGCACTCATGACAGCTGTAATCAAGTCTGAAGCAAAGGCCAGGACCTTCGGCCGAAACATCGAAAGCGATCTGGCATCCAGGTTCCTGCGGGTGGTGGAGACGGCGGCCATCGCCTCCGCCCACACCATGGGCCAGGGCGAACGCAAACTTTCCGACCAGGTGGCAACCGAAGCCATGCGCAAGACCATGGATTCAATTCCCATGCGCGGCACCATCGTGATTGGCGAGGGCGAACGCGATGAGGCGCCGATGCTTTACATCGGGGAAAAAGTCGGCGCCGAATTTCCTGACGGTACCGAAGTCCCCGAAGTGGACATCGCCGTCGATCCCCTGGAGGGCACGAACCTGTGCGCCACCGGCGCGCCCGGCGCCATCACGGTGCTGGCCGCTTCCGAAGGTGGCGGATTGCTGAACGCACCCGACTGCTACATGGAAAAGATCGTGGTCGGCCCATCCTGTAAAGGCGCCGTCGATCTCGACGCCCCGGTGGTCGATAACCTGAAGAACATTGCCAAACGCATGCACCGCGACGTCGAAGACCTGGTCATCATTGTGCTCGACCGGCCGCGGCACGAGAAACTGATTGCCGAGATCCGCAAGGCGGGAGCGAGGATCCGGTTGATCGGCGATGGTGATCTGTCGGCCGGCATCGCAGCGGCCGTTATCGGGACCGGGGTCCACGCGGTCATGGGTTCGGGCGGCGCTCCGGAAGGGGTCATCACCGCCGCCGCCATTCGCTGCCTGAATGGCTACATGCTGGGACGCCTGGTTATCGATAAACCCGAACTGGAAGAACGCGTCGCGCGCATGGGAATCAAAGACAAAAACAAGATCTACGAAGCCGAAGACCTGGCGCCCGGCAAGCAACTGATCTTCGCCGCCACCGGAGTCACCGAAGGATCCTTGCTGAAGGGAGTGCGCTTTTTCGGCGAAGGCACGCGAACATCCTCGGTAGTCCTGACGCTGCGCACCGCAAAAGTACGCTTCATCGACAGCATCCATCTGGAAAAGGGGCCGGATGTGAAGGTGAGGTTCGTGTAACAGTCGAGAAGATCAAGAGAAAGGATTGTCGATGCGCAGGTTTTCGATCTCCTGCCCGTTCTGTAGGTCCTCGCTGTAGAGCACGCTACACTGGCTCTGCAGCGCGGCAGCGACGATAAGACAGTCATACCAGGACAAGCGATATTTTCCCGCTATGCGCATCGCTTCGACGTACAGAGCGGGCGAGGAGTGAACGGCCAGTAGCGGGCGAAACACGGTGATCAAATATTGCTCGGCCTCGGCCACGTTCATCGGGTGCTGGAAACGCCGGAACGCAACGTTGAAGAACTCCTGCACCACCTGGTAGCTGACGAGTCCGTCGCCGGTGTCCGCGGCCCGTCGGATAAGTTGACTCGCTCGCTTCGCTTTGGCGGGCGATCTTGTGTCGAAAGCATACACAAAGATGTTTGTGTCGAGGAAGAATCTACCGCTCATTCATCTCGTCCCGGGTATAGGGCCCTGACGAACGCACGTGGCGAAGACGGCGCATCAGGGCATCGACGGCGGCCCCTCCTCCGGCTTGTGCCGCGTACTGCTCCAGCCATTCTCGAAAAGCCGCATTCAGCGTCTTGTGTTGTGCCCTCGCCACCAGCCGCGCCTGCTCGATGAGGCTTTCGTCGGCGCTTAAAGTTATGTTCCTCATACGACAATAGTGTACACTATTTCAGTGTAATATCAAGCCTATTGCGGCGTCGGAGGCCACTCCTGCGACACCCCCGCGAACAGGCTGACTGTCTTCTCCAGACGCTTGCTCCCGTCGTGCACCGCAATCTTGTGCGGCTTGCCGACCTCGTATCCATCCCAGAGCGAAACGCCGGCATACACACCATCTTTGCGCAGGGCGTAAAACGTCATGTCCATGAAGCGGAGGCGATCCATATCTCCGTTATAGTTGCGCACGATGCGCTTCAGGGCATCCATGCCGGCATCGAAGGGCGACATGCCATGACGCATGTTCTCCACAATCGTATGCGCTCCCGCGACCTTGATGTTCTCTTCCCCGCTGCCCGTAGCGCCGGCCGAACCAACGTCCTGGTCGGTATAGCAACCGGCCCCGATGATGGGAGAATCGCCGACGCGGCCGGGTAGCTTCCACGCCAGGCCGCTGGTGGTGGTGCTGCCGGAAATCTCCCCCTTTTCGTTCAGCGCGGAACAGTGAATCGTCCCGGTTGGCGGAAACAGGACCTTGCGGATTGCCACCATGCGCTGTTCCGGCTCAATCCCGATGTCCGCGGCAACCTGCTTCATGCGTTCGATGCGGCGCTCGAAATCATCGGCGTGGGACGCCGCCGGCAGTCGCTTGTGCCACTCGGGACTGGACAATCCCGGTCCCCACCAGTCGGAGTGAGTCTCCTTCCACAGCAACCAGATCTTGCGGGAGTGTTCGGTCAGCAGGTTTTCGCGGGGAAAACCCTGGGCCACGGCAAAGCGTTCGGCGCCTTCCCCCACCAGCATGACATGACCGGTGTGCTCCATCACTGCTCGAGCCACCTGCGACACATTCTTGATATTGCGCACGCCGCCAACCGATCCGGCCCGTCGCGTGGGACCATGCATGCAGCAGGAATCGAGTTCCACCACGCCTTCTTCATTGGGCAGACCGCCGAATCCCACGCTATCGTCGTTGGGATCGTTCTCCGGACCCTTAACGACTCTCAGCGCAGCCTCGAGCGTATCGCCGCCACCCTGCAGAAATGCGAAGGCATCGTCGAGATAGTCGAATCCGTTGGCCGCGCTGATGATAATCGGACGCTTGCCAGCCGCGGCGGCCGCCTCAGACTTGTCCGCGCCAGGTTTCTTCCGCTCTTCCCCTTCCAACCCCAAAGACACTGCTCCCACCACGGCGGTAGAGAGAAAATCCCGGCGCGAAAATGCCATTGCGGTCCTCCGTGATTTGGTGAAAGTTGTAAGAAAGCGGAAAGGATACCACGTCCGCGCTGAGCCGGAGCCGGCCACGGATTTTCAGGCAGTGGGTCAGCTTGGAGATCATGAACCACGAAGGGCGTAAAGGTACACGAAGGAAACCCAGGAAAAGCCTTCGTGATACTTCGTGCCCTTCGTGGTTTATGCACTTGCCGTGTCAATCACGAACTGATCGACGACTAAACATCCGTGAATATCCGCGCAAATCCGTGGCCAAAGGAAATTCTTACGACGCCACAGCTAGTCCGCCCTTTTTCACTCCGGCGCGGAAACGTAACAGCGCGGCGATGCCGCCCACATGATCGAACTCGGGCTCATCCTTGACGTACACCAACTCAACGTCGCGACGGATGGCCGCCGGGACCAGGGCTTCGCACACATCCTCCAACTTTTGCGTGCCCCTCCCACACACCGGACAATAGCGCACCATGTGCGCGTCAAGATGGCCGCAGCTGGGGCATTCCACCGCGTGCGCCGAATAATTTTCGGCCATCAGCAAGGTTTGCACTTCACCCATTTCGAGCGACCGCAGCACCCGGCGCAGGCCCGTCACGCCGCGCCCGTTGCTCCGGGCCTGGCCCAGGGCTTCATGCACCAGTTCATGGCGGTGTTGAGTAAGCGAATCTTTCAACAGCCGTTCTCCTTGTTCGCGCACCTGCTCTTCGCTCACGGTGCCCACATCGGCGGTGAAGTGGCCCAGAAGCCTCTGGCGGACGTAAGGGTGCAGCTGGACCTCGAAGTCGTGCCAGTGGATGTCCGGGCATCCGATGATGAACTGATCGAAAGCTCCCTTCTCCAGGCCCTGCTTCAGCGCTTCCGCCACGTTCTTGAAGTGGTGGAGAACTTCATCGCTCACGCTGCGTTCGGCGTGGCCGGCATCGTAGCCCAGGAAGCCGTCGCCGCGTCCGCGCCGTGACAAAGTATGGAAAAGAGCTTCGTGTTCGGTAACTTCATCGAGGTGCAGATCGAAGAAGCGCGCCCGGTGACGGTCCACAAGCGCCACTCGCAGACGCGGCTGCCGGCCCAGTACCACCGCCAGTTCGTTGAGGTGAAAGCGGCGGTTAACGAACAGCTGGGTCTTTGCGAATTGCGGGGGCAGATCGAATTCGCGCCAGATGTTCCGGGCGCCACAGGCAAACACCGCTTTGCCTCGGGCATGATTGCCCTGCAAGTCCGCGGTCAGGTCGAGGACGCGCTGCAGATCAGCCCGGGCGCAGCCGTTGCGGCCGTTTTTCTCAGCTTCGCGCAGCGCCTGGCGGACCAGGTCCTTGGCCAGGATGGCCTGCTCACGGTGCGCCTTGTTGCTGGGCCGGGTAGGCTGAAAATAGAAGCTGATGGCGCAATCCGTTCCACTGCCCTGAAATTCCGCCAACTCACGGATATCTTCGCGGGTGATCATTTCACTCTCTCCTGAGCGCGACAGAAACTTCTGCTGCCGCGGAAATCAGTCGGTGCCCGTGCTCTGCAGTGCTCTTTTCTTGAATCGACCGGCGATCGGCGGTGAGCGCCGCAAGTGTTCGCGGGCGGCGATGATCGAAGCGTGGATTGACTCCGGCTTGCGATCGGTGATGGCAGAGATCTCGGCCACCGAAAATCCCTCCACCGTGTGCAGAATGAAGGCTTCGCGGTCGCGCGGCCGGGCGGCTGCCAGGGCAAACTCCACCAGCCGGTTCATCTCGTCGGACGAGGCGATGTCCTCCGGCGTGGAGGTGCGGCGGTCTGCGATCACGCTTTCCCGGGTCAGGGTTTCATCCGGCTGATGAAACTGAAGTTCGGGCTCGTCGCTGGCCCGCACGTTGGGCATGCGCGCCGAATCTTCGAGGTGGACGGACACCACGTTATCGGAGCTCCGGGCCTGCAAGTCGCCGATGGCATGGATCGCCAGCCGGTACAACCACGGTTCCAGAGCCAGTTTCTCAGGCTTATCTCCGCCATCGCCCAGGGCGCCCGCGATCACCTCGTCGATCACTTCATCCTTGGTGACGGAATCGGGGACCATCTGCTCCGCAGCCTCGCGAAAATACAACTCGCGCTCGACATAAAGCTCCAGCCGGGAGAGATTCGCATTCACGTAACAGCGTATATCTTCGGCGGACACGATCGATGGACGAACCGACGCCAGGGTCTGCTCGAAGGGGACCTGCGCTTCGGACCGGGACCTTTCCGACCGGCGCCGCGTCCACTTGTGCGAACTCCGCAACAGGTCTTTGTGGCGAGTGGTCTGTTGCAGCAGATCGTCGAACGTAGTCTTGATCGCCGCCACCGCCGTTGGGGCCGAGCGCTGTGCCGCCAATTGCCCCGAGGGCAGACGCAGGTTCAACGACACCGTGACCGCTTTGCGCGGAGAGGGTTGCTCCACCACGGCCTTCAGGTGCAGCAGTTCGGGTCGAAATACCTGTAGCCGCTTGCGCAGTTTTTCGACCAGGTGATTAATTTCTTTTTCGAGATCAGGTGTTTTACGCAGCTTATAGCTGATGTGGACATTCATGCCAAGCCTCAGAACACGGGTAGCGGGTCCCGTGAAGCTTTGTCGTCCTTACTAATCGGATTCTACACCCTCGAGGAAAGGGTACGACTTCAAAATTGGAAGGTAATCAATCTAATTTTTGCTACGTGCTGACCGAATAATTGAAGAGGGGCAGCCCCGGCCTACACAGCGACTGTGACCGACGTTTCCGTTCTCGTGACCGGCCGATACAACGTGTCGCGCTCCACCGGTTCCCTGCCGGCTTCGCGGATCAGACGAACCAGGTCCTGGCGGCGCATGCCTTGCGGAGTGGTGGCGCCGGCGTCGTGGTAGATTTTTTCCTCGATCACGGTCCCATCGATGTCGTCGGCGCCAAAGCGTAGCGCGATCTGCGCGATCTTCGGAGTCATCATCTGCCAGTAAGCTTTGACGTGGGGGAAATTATCCAGCACCAGGCGGCTGACCGCGATCTGCTTGATGTCGAGCATGCCGCTGGTCTTGGGCAGATGTTGCAGCGGAGTGTTATCGGGATGGAAGGCCAGCGGAATAAACGTCTGGAAGCCGTGAGTCTCGTCCTGCAGCGCCCGAAGCTTGAGCAGGTGGTCAACCCGGTCTTCATCATTTTCCACGTGGCCGTAAAGCATGGTGGCATTCGACTTCAATCCGATCTGATGCGCCAGCTTGGCCGTATCCAGCCACTGATCGCCGTCGATCTTGTGGTCGCAGATAATATGGCGCACCCGATCGGCAAAAATCTCGGCGCCGCCCCCGGGCAATGAATCCACGCCCGCGGCTTTCAGCTGTTCCAGAGTCTCCCGTATTGAAAGCTTTGCCCGCTTCGACAGATACGCTACCTCGACCATGGTGAAGGCCTTGAGGTGCACCTGCGGAAAACGCTGCTTAAGTCCTGAAATCAGGTCGAGAAAATACTGGAATGGAAGATCGGGATGCAGGCCGCCGACGATGTGAAACTCCGTAACCGCCTCAGTGTAGCCCGACGACGCAGTCTCGAACGCTTCCTCCAGCGCCATGGTGTAGGCGCCCGGAGTGTCCTTCTTGCGGCCGAAAGCGCACAACCGGCAAGCCGCCACGCAAACGTTGGTGGGATTCAGATGACGGTTGACATTGAAATATGTCTTGTCCCCATGCATGCGTTCGCGAACATAGTTGGCCATCCAGCCTACCGCCAGGATATCGCCGGTACGGTAGAGGGCGAGAGCGTCATCGCGTTGAGTCGCTCCCCCGCCACAACCCTGTCGTGAACTGGGTCGCAGCCGGGCATCGTCAGTCTGGAATGAATGAATTTCAGGCATCACCTTAATGATAGCACCCGGGCCGTGTGGGTCGGACACTCTTGTCCGACGCCCTTGAATTTGATTTTCGGCTTGGGACCTGGGGCAAGGCGGTTCGGTTACGCATCGCTAAAATCAAGGTCAAAGGCGTCGGACAAGAGTGTCCGACCCACACCTGACTCCGGCTACTTTTCAGCAGCAGATCGCCGGCGATGAAAAGGAAGAACACAATCGAGATCACTCCATTCATGGTGAAGAACGCCGCGTTCAGCCGGGATAGATTGCCGGACGAGACCAGGGAGTGTTCGTAAACCAGAAGCAGCGCCACCACGATCACACCCACCACCGCCAGTTTGCCCAGTCCGAAAGCTACGACCAATCCCATCAGCAGGACCAGCATCAACAGGTGGAACAAGCGCGCGATCCACAACGCGCGCCCGATACCGAAGTAACGCGGGATGGAATGCAAACCCGCCTCGCGGTCGAATTCGTAATCCTGACAGGCATAGAGCACATCAAAACCTGCCACCCAGAAGGTGACCGCCGCGGTCAGCAGCAAGATTCGTGGATCAAACGATCCGCGCACCGCGATCCAGGCAGCGGATGGAGCAATACCCAGGGCGAAACCCAGGATCACGTGCGACCAGCGCGTAAAACGCTTGGTGTAGGAGTAAAGCAACACCACAGCCAGCGCGACCGGAGAGAGCAGCAGCGCCAGGTGGGTCAGGCGGGAGGCGGCCAGCACAAACACTACGCAGGAGCAGACCACAAAGGTCGCGACAAATGCAGGCGTCAGCGTTCCAGCCGGTAAAGCCCGGGTCTGGGTACGCGGATTGGCCGCATCAATCGAAGCGTCGGCCAGCCGGTTGAACGCCATGGCGGCGGAGCGGGCGGCGACCATGGCCACGATAATCCACAGCAACTGCTCTCCCCCGGGCAGCCCATTCGCCGCCAGCATGGCGCCGCACAAAGCAAAGGGGAGCGCAAAAATCGAATGCTCCCACTTGATCATTTCGAGCGTAACCCGCAAATTGCGCAGCACTGGCACCCCAGAATTGTAAAGCATGAGTGTGGGTCGGACACTCCTGTCCGACGCCTTTGACGTGGATTTTGACTTTCTAAATGGAAGACCAGAAATCCAGCCAATTCCGACCCAAAATCAACTTCAAAGGCGTCGGACAGGAGTGTCCGCCCCACACATGCGCAACTTAAATCGAGCTGCCGCCGCTGATCAACGGCACAAACCGGCAGCCTTCCCTCAGAACGGTCAATGCCTTCCCATCCTGCTTGCGCACCAGTTGCAACTCCTGCTGCTCCGGCGGACCTACGGGGATGATCATGCGACCGCCCTCGCGCAGCTGCTCAAACAGCGCCGGCGGAACCTGTGCCGCCGCCGCTGACACAATGATGGCATCGAAGGGAGCGTACTCAGGCAATCCCCTGCTTCCGTCCCCAGTCGCCACGGTGAGGTTGGTCAAAGCCAGGCGGGAGAGAATCTCTGCCGCCTGCCGCGCCAGCTCGGGATGACGCTCCACGGAGTAAACATGCTTTGCCAGCAGAGTCAGCACGGCAGTCTGGTAGCCGGAGCCGGTTCCGATCTCGAGCACTCTCGAGGAAGGGTCCAGCTGCAGAAGGTCCAGCATGAGGGCCACGATGTAGGGTTGCGAAATCGTCTGACCCGCGGCGATGGGAAGGGGATGATCTTCGTACGCCTGGTCCCGATAGCGCGATTCCACGAATTCGTGCCGCGGGATCTTCGCCATCGCGTTCAGCACACGCTGGTCGCGGATGCCGCGAGCGCGCAGCTGGGTCTCCACCATGTGCTGGCGTTCGACCGCAAAGCGATCGGGCTGGAGCTCGGCAACCAACGCGGCTCCAGAATACTCCACGGACCAGCAATGCTGTGGTGACTTGGCTCGTGTGGTCGCGGGCGACTCGCCCGCGGTCTCCCGAGACTCTTCCGCCGCGATCCGCAACGGTCTTGCGCTTGTGAGAGGGGATTTATTCTTACGTCGGCTGCACTCCCGCGCGGGCGAGTCGCCCGCGACCACACAAACCGGCAAGGTGCGCTTACCAGCACTATTTCTTGCGCTGCCGCACTCGCACATCGATGCTGACCACACCGTTCTGGTCCCGCACCCCGACAATAGAAACGTTGCGGGTGATGTTGTACTCAACCTGAATAATCTGCTGCGAGGCCTGGGCGACGTTGGTGGTGTAGGTAAGCGTCAGGTTGTTTTTCACCTGTTGCTCGATGGTGACTGCCGGACCGGTCTGCGTGGACGAGGTTTCCGTATTCAGTCCCTGGGGATCAATCTTGATGCGGCTCACGCCGAACAGCTTCTGCACCCGGTTGCTGACCGTCGCATTCAGGGCCGCGCTCAGGATCGCGCTGGATGTTTCAGAGTTGAAGGCGGACTGCGACTGGTTCAGCTGCGCCGACTCCTCCGAGGTCTGCCCGAAGGCCAGCAGCCCGATGATGTCGGAAGTGGGCAGCGGCGGCTCCGATCGGTAAGTGACGTTGGGCCGGTCGATCTGGCCGTTCAGGTTCAGCGTAATGTCATAGTCGCGCACCCGGGTGGAAGCCTGCAGATCCAGCACCGCGGTCGTGGTCACCGGGTTGATAAAGGTGATGTCGCCGCGCTCCAGGCGGTATTTAGTCCCGTTAAACTGCACCTCGCCCTCGATGATGTCGGCGCGCCCCAGTATGACGGGCTTGGCCGCCGTGCCCCGTAGATGCAAGTCCGCGTCCCCGGAAAGCCGCAGGCTGGCAGTCTGCATCTGCAATTCGGGAGTGGTGGCAATATGAACATCCAGGCGAATACGGTTCAGCAACCGGTTGGTCGGCGGCATCGCCGAAGCTTGCGAGCGCTCCAGATACGCCCCGAAATCGAAGCCCGGTGTCATGGCCAGTTTGGTGACGATGATCTCGCCATTCAATATCGACGCCGAAGAAGTTCCGACAAAATGCACATCCGCATTGGCCGTGGCGCTGACCCCGGGGGGATAGCGCAGCCGCACATCCTCTCCCCGCACGGTCAGGTCGAAATTTAACTTGCCGTTGTATGCGTTGGCGTAGCCGCCGAATGTGACCAGACCTCCGCCGGTGTGGGCGGTGAGACTTTGGATCTGCAGACGGTCCTGGTTGAAGATCAGCGAGCCGTTGATATCGCTCAGCGCGCTGGGTAAATCTATATAGGCGATGGCTCCGTGGTCCACCCTCAGCTGGCCCTGGGTAAGGGGTTTGGCCACCGTGCCTGCCACCGACAGATCAACCGAGACTACCCCGGAAGAAGTGAAGTCAGGATTGAGACTCTCGATCAGCTTCAGATTCACCCGGCCCTGGGCGCGCAAATCAAGTTCACGCTCTCCGCTCAGGTGCACCTTGCCGGTCGCCGAAATGTCCGTGTCCTCTCCCACCAGATGGAACTGGTCAATCTGCAGCGTCTGCTCGGCCACCGAAAAACGGATTGGGCCCTGGTTCTTGATCTTTACGTCTTCGACGTCGGCGTCCAGGTTGTCCACATTGGCGGTGAATTGCAATTCGCGGGGCCGCCGCAACGGACCGACCATGTGCACTTCACCATCCGCCCGCGAATGTCCGTTCACCGCCCCGCGCAGGTAGGTTTTGAAGATGGCATCCAGCTCCAGTTGGTGAAAGCGGAAGTACACATCCGCGGGCCAGTCCTCGCGCAAATGCACGTTGCCATCGATCTTAAGGTCCGCCTGTTCGAATTGGGATTCTCCCGTGATGCGCAGTTCCGGTCCCCGCGATACGGCATTAATAGTGAAGTCGCCGGCGCGTTCCTGGTCGAACGTAAGATCGTGGATATGGATCGCAGCGTTGAGTCTGGGGGCTTCCAGAGTGCCGGAGCCTTCGGCGGTGAAGTCGGCGCGGCCGGTGACGGCGATGCGCGCCCTCTGCAGCGTGCTGACCCGCGCCAGGTCAAAATTGTTGCCGGTCAGATTGAAGTGATAGGCATGACTGGACAGATTATAGGTGGCCCCGCCGGCGACATTGGACGTGCGGTAGGCCAGCTGAATATTCTTGAGCTCGACTTCCTCTCCCTTGAAATTCAACTCCGACGTCAACAGCTCGACCGGTTCGCCGTAGATACTCCCCTTGCGCAGCTGCATGCTGCCTTGCCCTTCAGGTACGGAGCGCGTTCCAGAGACTTGCAGGTGAAGATCCACGTTCCCACTGACCGGATAGGCATAACCGGCCAGGGCAAGAAGTCCGGCCAGATCCGCATTCTGCGTATCCAGATACGCCTGGATGGGGCTGTTATCGGTGAATTGCCTGTCGGTAAGCTGGGCGTGAAAACCAAACAGCAGCGAATCGGGATCGCGGCTCAGCCTACCGTTCCGCACGGCAAAAACCGAGGGTGAAAGTTGAATGTCCGCCTGCAATGCGTTCCAATCGATCCTTCTTTCGGGGGTATAAGCGGTGGCTGGAATTGTGGTCTCGAAGTCCTGCGACAGCAAGTTGCCCGCGATGGCGATCTGGCTGAGCTTTCCCGTTGCGGTACCGGTGAACGAGGCGTGCCCTTTCAGGGTTACCGGAATCTGTCCGGCATATCCCGCCGCGCTGAAAACCGGCTGCCATTCTCCGAGGTTCGTGGTCGTCACTACCAGTTTGAGCGCTGCGGTGGACGAGAGCGTGCCCGAAGCACGCACCTGGGTGGCGCGGGTGGACGCAGTCAATTCCGCAAGCTCCAACTCGCCCGGACCGAAGCGGTACGCGCCCTGAGCGTGCCCGGTGAGCGGGAATTGCGCGTTGGTTGACGGCGTCGGCGGCAGCACATCGGCCACGAACTGGGCTTCTGTGTTACGGATACTGTCCTTCCAGCTGGCATCCACCTTTCCGCTCACCAGTCCGGCAGGTTTAATCCGTTGAAAGGGACGTGAAGCGGTGGCCAACGCGGCCGCGATCTCCGCCGCGGACAAGTCTTTAACCCGAAGCCGCACGCTCCCGGTCTGCCGGTTGGCTGGCTTTTCTCTGGCGTTCAGGCTGGCGGGTTGGCCGCTGAGCCACTCCGCTACATCTGCGTCTCCTGAAAAATCCCCCCCCAGGGCGTGACCCTGTATCTGGGAGAGCAGCAGCCGCCTCGGAGTCATGGCATATTGCGCGCGCAAGCTCGCGTTGTGCACCCCTATCGGAGCATCCCGCCAATCGAGATTCGACAGCAGGGCGTTGCCGGTGGATGAAAAATCATTCACTGACCAGGAGCCATGCCCCGCCAGCTGCAGAACGCCGCGCCGCACCTCCGGATGCCGGATCATCGCGGCGGCCTCCGCCAGATCGAGGCTGAGTTCGTAGTCCGCGACGATTTTGGGCTCCTTGAAATTCTCCAGCTGACCGGTGGCCTGGAGGCGGGAGCGCCCCGAGGTCGCCTTCAGCGAGCGCAATTGGATCCGGCTCCTGCTCAGGGTGAAGTGGGCCTCCGCGGTCCAGGCAAAGGGGCGATATCCGCCGAAGGCAGTGTCCGCTTTACCCAGCAGAATGTTTCCTTCGTAGCTGCGGCGAAACAGGGAATAACTCAGGTCAGCCGACACGTCGCGCAGGGCAAAATCCAGCGGCATTCTCTGGTCTCCCCAGATCAATTCGCCCCGGCGCACTTCGAAACGGCTGATGGAAAGCGCGAACAGCTGCTCCATTGTCTTGCTGGGCGACGTCGCCTTCACCTTCGGCTCCGGCTGGTTGGTGGTGCCGTCGGAATAAAGAATGACGTGGATCACGGGATGATCGAGCACCACGTAGTTGAGCCCCAGTTCACTACGCAGCAGCGACCAGATCTTGACCTGCGCCATCAGGCTGTTCACATGGGCAAAGGGAATTTCTCGCGGCCCTTCGCGGCCGTGGATGGTCAGCTCCCGGACCTCCACCTGGAAATGGAAGGGAACGACGTGGATGCTGCCCAACTCAACCCGGCCGCCTGTGGTTCGCTCCAGGGTAGCGATCAGGCGCTGGCGCACCAGCGAGCGGAAAGACTCCGTAGTGCTATACCAGCCCACGGCCAGCAGAACCAGAGCGCCCGCCAGCATAAGCCACAGCAGATACTTCCAGAGCCTGTGCCCTTCCGGCTTCGCGCCGGTTTCACTCATTGATTCCGGCCTTCGGAGGCGGGTGCAAATGCTTCACCGCGGATCTGGCTTCCGGCCCGCAGATTGTGCAGCCAGGTGGTCAGCAGCTGGCTGATTTTCTTCTGAATGAGAAGTTCCTTGATTTTCCCCGTGACTTCCGCCAGGGGAACGCTCTGGGCCCCGGATTGACGAAGCTGGGGCAGCAGTTCCTGCTTGTAATAGCTCTCGATGCTTTTGGAATCTACCGTGACCGATGGCCGCAGGCGCGCGTCCACCAGGCGCATCAGATCAAGTTCCAGCGCTACGTGGTGCCTGAGGGTTTCCTCGCTCAGCCGGTACTTGTCCAGCAGGGCCTTCCAGCCCAGCTCGGTTTCTGCAGCGGCGTACTGTTTGC
This sequence comes from Terriglobia bacterium, assembly GCA_963757835.1. Classification (GTDB taxonomy): domain Bacteria; phylum Acidobacteriota; class Terriglobia; order Terriglobales; family Acidobacteriaceae; genus JAIQFF01. The sequence goes on from CAVWSP010000010.1 coordinate 155,542, forward strand.
GAATCTCAGCCACGCGCTGAGCCACTTCCTCCGGCGAGGCGTGGGGCGGGTCCGCGGCGGGCTGTTGTTCGCGCAGCAACTCCTGATCAATCAGGCGATCGAGAGCAGCCTTGCGCTCTTCCGTGGTGATGCGGTCCAGGGGTTGTCCGCCGCTGAAGGCTTCGTAACGCAGCGAATCTTCCCAGTCACTCAGCAGAATGACACGGCCATTCACGGTGGCCACAATGCGGTCGATCACCTCCGCCGACCCCTGCCGGACGCCGAGCCCGAGAAGCACCGCGACGCAGATCAGGATGGAAATCTTTTTACCCATCAGAAAGTCTGTCCGATGCTGAAAAATACGTTGAAATGGCTGGCGTGCTGGGGCTCGAAGACGGTAGTCGTCACACCGTTAACGGTGGTTGTCTTCTGGCCCGGGAACGCGGGCGGATTCAGATTGTACCCGAAATCGAAGCGCACCGGGCCCACCGGGGTCTTGTAACGCACACCCACGCCGATGGCGTGCGAAATGTAGTTGTAGTCGCACTGCTTCCTGGTGGCCTCCTGCAGGCACACCCCAGGGTCCTTCTGCGACCAGTGCGGCAGGCTGTGGAACATGTCATGCACGTTGGTAAAGACGTTTCCCATATCGTGAAAGATGGCGAAACTGATGTTGTCCTGAAAGAAAGGCAGCGTCGGCGGGGGCATGCGCAGTTCAATGTTATTCACAAACAATGCCGTGCCGCCCAGGGGAAAACCGGTGTTGGGATCGCGCGGCCCGGCCTGGTTCAGTCCAAACCCGCGATGCGAGTTTCCGCCGCCGGCGAAAAAACGTTCAGCCAGGGGCAAACACACCAGAGGCGATGGGCAATCACCCCCCGGCTGGGGATTCGTCACCAGCTGCGGCATGACCGTATTCCCGTACGGAATTTCAACTCCAATGCGAGTAGAACGGGCGAGAACAAATTTCTGGTCCGAGTTCCGTTTTCTCCCGATTGAATAATAGGTGGAATTCTGGATCAGCAAGCGGCCGAAATCGGTCTCCGAGCCAAAATGGCTGTCGGCCACGCCGCCGTCCACCGTGGTGTAATTCCCCTTGGTAGTTTCCAGATCGTTGTCGCGTTTGTTGCGAATGTAGGTGAAGTTGGGAATGGCCACCCGGGTGGGCAGGGAGAGCAGCGGAATCTGGTCGGGACTGACCTGGACGTCGTTCGCCCGTACCCGCCGGTAGGTAAGTCGGTAGGTCATGATGCTGGCCTTGTTGATGATCTGTTCGGCCTGCACCGATCCCTCCAGCCGCTGTGAGGTAAACGTGGTCACGTCCACCGTATTGTCGTAAAAAGCGGTAAAGGTGAGTCGCCAGTTGGGGTTGTTGAACAGGCGCGGAGCGTCGTAGCTCATCAGACCACGCTGCTGCAGGCCGCCCACGTTGGCCTTCAGGTTCACAGTATGGTTGCGGCCGCGAAAGTTGAGACGGGTCATGCCAAATGAGACCCGCGGGCTGAATCCCGTCTTTCCCAGAGGCTGCGCATCGCTCGAACTCGGCTGTCCCGTCTGGAATTCCAGTCCCACGCCGTAATTGAAGGTGTAGCGCCTCGCTTCCTGCACGTTCACCAGCACATTCTTTCTTCCGCTCGCTGCTCTCCGGGTTCTGTACCGCTGTATCCACCTGGCTGAAGATGCCCAGGTCGTAAAGCCGCTTCTGGGTATTCAGCATATCGATCTGGCTGAGGGGATCGCCCGGCTTGATCTGGATTTCGCGCTGCACGATAAAAGGGCGGGTGTGATTCAGCCCGGCCGTGAACACATGGTCCACGATGACCTGTTCCCCGGGGTGAATGGTATAGGTGACGTCCCGGACCTGGGGATCGCTGCTCGAAGGCTTGGCCGAGGCCTCGAAGGTGGCACTGGGAAAACCGTTATTGAAGTAGTAATTCAGAATGATTTCGCGGTCTTCGTTGATCTTGGAATACGAAAACCCCTGTCCGGGAGAAATGTTGAGATCGGGGAATGCAGCGGTCAGGGCGGTTTCGTTGCCTGTGATATGCAGGGTCCCCACTCTGGCCTGTGGACCTTCCTCGATCTGCAGCGTGATTCCCAGATCGTTCTCCTTGCCTTGATAGTTATCCTCCACCTTGGGGGTAATCTTGGCGTCCAGAAAGCCATTGGCGTGATATGGGTTCGCGATCAGGTTGCGGACATCCGCGTTCAACAGGGCCTGGCTGTAACGGCCGTGCGCCAGAAAGCGCCCGGCAGACTGGATCTGCATGCGGGCCCGAATCTGCTCTTCGCTGAAGGTATGGTTGCCGGTGATGGCCAGCCGCACCAGCTTGTGCCGCTCGCCCGCGTCGATGTTGTAGGTCACCCTCATTTCGCCGGTCGAGACCGGGTTCTTTTGCACCGTCACTTTGGCATCGAAGTAACCCAGCCCCTGCACATAGTTGAGCAGGTTGCGCCGGCCTTCGTTCAGCAGGTCATCGTCGAGGGCATTTTCTTCGTACACCGGGACGTTCCTCTTGATCTGGCTGCGGCTGATCTTGAGACCTTCGACCGCGATTTCAACCTTGGGTCCGGGCTCGATTTCAAAAGCGTAGTCCACCGTATTGCTTTCCGGACGATAGGTCCGGCTGGAGATCGCGACCTGGGACAAGAGGCGGTCCTGCTTCTGATACTTTTTTCGCAGCCGGTCCAGGGCACGGCTGACGCGTTGCACGGTCACGTAGTCCGCAGTGTGCATCTTGGCAATGTCCTGAATCTGTCCCACGGAAAATCCCGCCGGACCGCTCACCGTGACGCGGCCGACCCTGGCGTGGTCCCCGGGCGCGATCCGGATGAGCACATTCATCTGCTGGGTCTCCGCCTGCGGCTGCTCTTCGTCCCGGACCGACGACTGGTAGTAGCCGTTCTGCTCCATCAGCTGTTTGATGCCGACCAGACCGCGCTCCAGCTTTTCCCGGGTGAACAATTCTCCCAGCTGCAGCTTGGATGCATTCACGATCTGGTTGGCGGCCGGGGGAGTGGGAGCTCCTTCCACGAAAATCTGGCCCACAAAAAAGTTGGCCCGCATGCGAAAGGTCAACACCACCTGGCCGTCCGGGGTGCGCTCGGCCTCGGCTTGAATATCGGCAAAACGCCCGGTGGCATGCAGCGCCTGGATGCTTTGCCGCACCTTTTCGCGTTCCAAAGGGGCACCAACCCGTTGCGGAATCAAGTCAGACAGTCCCACCGTGCCAGACGTGGGCAGGTCGGCAAAGTCAATTTTCTGAACGATAAGCCCTTCGTAGGCGGCCATTCCTCCCACCGTCGGCAGCGCCGGAGTGGGTTCCTGGACCGGCGAGGGCCGCGCGGGTGCTCCCGCGGAAGGCCCCGCCGCCGGCTTCGATTGTGCTGCCGCACTCAGGCAGAGTAAGACCGCAAGCGCCAGCCTTGTCAGGCTCCTCCCTGTCGCTCCCTCTAGACGCAAACTGGCTCCTCGCAGGTGCAGGCGATGTTGGTTCGATGAATGGCTAGCAGACAGTGTTGCATTTGGTCTGGGATACTGCGCGGCACCTATAATAATGGTTTGCAGGCCGGGAACTGGTGACCTCTTTGGGACTGGAAGAAAGATACTCGCGGCAGGTGCTCTTCTCGGGAATCGGACGGGAGGGGCAGGACCGGCTGGCCGGCAGCCGCGTAGCCCTGGTCGGATGCGGCGCCACCGGTTCGGCCTTGGCTTCCCTGCTGGCTCGCGCCGGCGTGGGAAACCTGCGCATCATCGATCGCGACTACGTCGAGCCCAGCAATTTGCAGCGCCAGTCCCTGTTCGATGAAGCCGATGCCGCCGAAACCATGCCCAAGGCCATCGCGGCCGCACGCAGGATTGCGGCTTTCAACTCTCAGATTGCCATTGAGCCAATGGTCAAGGATCTCGTCCCCGCCAACGTTCAGGCCCTGCTGCAGGGGAGCGACCTGGTGCTCGACGGCACCGACAACTTCGAGACCCGCTACCTCATCAATGACTTCGCCGTGAAGGCTTCTCTCCCCTGGATCTACACCGCTGCCGTGGGCAGCTATGGCATCACCATGAACGTGCTGCCGGGAAACACCGCCTGCCTGGCATGTCTTTTTCCCGATCAGCCGCAGGGTGCCTTCGAGACTTGTGAAACCGCCGGAGTGCTCAATTCAGCGGTAAACCTGGCAGCCTCGATTGCTGCAACTGAAGCCATCAAGCTGCTCGTAGGCGCCGACCAACAAGTGCGGCGCACCCTGCTCTCCTTCGATGTGTGGCGCAACCAACGTGCCGAGGTCAACGCCGGAAGCCCACGCCCGGGATGCCGCACTTGCGGCCAGCGCGACTTTATTCATCTTGCCGGCGAAGGCCGTCCCCACATCACGCTGTGTGGAAGAAACTCGGTGCAGATCCACGAGCGCCACCGCCCGGTTGACTTCGCGGAAGTCAGCACCCGGCTGCAGCCCCACGGCCCGGTCCGGCACAACGATTTTGTTCTGAAGTTCTGGCCCGAGCCCTACGAGATGACTCTGTTCCCCGACGGCCGGGCCATCATCAAAGGCACCACCGACACGGCCGTAGCCCGCAGCCTGTATGCTCGATACGTAGGAAGTTAAGTAGTGCCGGCGTCCCGCCGGCTGTCGGGCGGGCATCTTGCCCGCCCAGTCTGGAATCTGAAGTAAAGTTCGAAGCAGAGGAGAAAACCATGCGCCAGCTAGTCACTCTCTTGATCGTGATTTGTGCCTGCGGCTTCGCTGCGGCTCAGAGCAACCAGACCCTTCCGGGAGCCTATGCCCAGCCCTTCACCCCGCGGCTCGCCACACCATCGGCTTCCCCGGAGGCGTTGGTGACGCCGTCCCTGACTCTGGACACCCCGCCTCTTGCCGTCGGGGCCAGCGCGGAGACGCTCAGCCGGACCGGCTTGCCCGTTTACGTCAACCAGCCCACCGGGTATGCACCGGGAGTGCGCTTCAATGGACCGCTGGAGGAATCGACAGCTTCCGCTGCACCGATCACCGCTGCAGTCTCCGGTAACGGAATCGAACTCGGAGCTGCCATGTTTCAGAGCAGCTACGGCGCCGCGCAGCTTGTGGATACGGCGGCTCGACTGAAGGCCAAGAGGCTATATACCAACCAGGACGTTGCCAGCGTCAACGACACCAACGGCCTGATCAAGTTTCGCGGCAGGCAGGAACACGTAAACTAGGGCGGTTGCCGCAGAGAAACACCGGTTGCTTTTCAGCGCTGCGCTACTTTCTCCAGCGCGTCGAAGAATCCGGGATAGGAGATGACCGCCGCCTCCGCGCCGCGAATCCGCGTCTCCCCTTCCGCCCGCAGCGCAGCTACCGCGAACGCCATGGCGATACGGTGATCGCCCAGAGAGTCGATTTCACTTCCGCGCAGCTTCTGCTTGCCCGGAATTTTCAAACCATCTTCCCGTTCTTCCACCTGCGCTCCCATGGCGCGGAGATTTGTGGCGATGGCCGCGATGCGATCGGACTCCTTCACGCGCAACTCGCGGGCGTCACGAATCTCGATTCCGTCCGCGGTGTAGGGCGCGATCGCAGCCAGCACCGGAATTTCGTCGATCAGGGCAGCGGTATCGGCTCCAGCGATGGTGATCCCTTTCAGCTCACGCCCTTCCACCTTCACCGTGCCCCGCAATTCCCCGTGCTGCTCTTCCAGTTGGGTCACGGAAATTCCCACGCCCAGCAGAATCAGGATATCCAGCAACCGCGCCCGGGTGGGATTCATCAGCAAGTCCTCGATGGTCAGCTCCGCGCCCGGAAACAATCCCGCCGCACAAAGGAAGAAAGCCGCGCTTGAAATATCACCCGGAATCGCAGCTTCAATCGCCCGCAAGGTTTGTCCGCCCGCAATCCGTGTTTCATGACCAGCCTGCCTAACTTCCGCCCCAAAGGCGCGCAGCGCGAGTTCGCTGTGATCGCGGGTGCGAACCGGTTCGATCACTGAAGTTTCTCCGCCGGCAAACAGGCCGGCGAACAGCAGACATGATTTCACCTGGGCGCTGGCCACCGGCATTTCATAGCGGATCGCCTTCAGCTTTCCGCCTTGCACTCGCAGAGGCGGCCGGCCACCGTTCTGCGAAGTGATCTTCGCCCCCATCATTTCAAGCGGCGCGATAATGCGCGCCATGGGGCGGCGGGAAAGCGATTCATCGCCGGTAAGCTGGCTCGCGAAATCCTGCCCCGCCAGAATGCCGCTCAACATCCGCATGGTGGAGCCGGAGTTGCCGCAATCGAGAGGCGACTGCGGCGCCTGTAATTTCGGGCCGCGACCGTGAATGACCACGCTGTTCCCGGTGCGCTGCACCTCGGCGCCCAGGGCGCCTACACAGCTCAGAGTGCTGGCGCAATCCGCGCCCGTGGAAAAATTCTCCAGCCGAGTATCGCCTTCCGCAATGGCCGCCAGCATGGCATAGCGGTGCGACACAGACTTGTCCCCGGGCAGCCGCAGCGATCCAGCGACACTACGGGCGGGACGCATGATGACAGTGGAAATCAAATTCATCGCTTGATGAGCAAGTCTTGATGCGCCGGCAGGCGCGCTCGATCTGAAATCAGAAATCTACAATCATAAATCTGCAATCGCTAAGCCAATGCCTTGGCCTCGGCCGCGGCTTCCTTCAAAATCTCCGGCGGCACTTCCCGGATGGTGAGGTGAAATTCAAACATAGGCGTTTCCGTGCCCCGGCCCCAGCGGTTGACTTCCCAATGGGCGCGGATGAACTTCACTTCCGCATGCGCGCTCAGATCGAGCAGCAGGGGATGCTGGCCGCGATAGAACTTCTGGGGAAATGCAGTCAGCGCTTTCGCCTCCCAGGCAGCGCCGTCAGCGGAGCCGTAGATGCTCACGTCCAAAGCTTCCTGCTCGATAATGCCGGTGATGTCCAGGGTCAGCAGGAAAACGCGGCTGGATGCTCCGCCAAGGTCCAGCGCAGGGCCGTCGCCCTTGGCGCTGGCCACGGTTTTTTCAGGAACCAGGAGAGTGTTGATCGAAGGCATGCAAAAGAATTGTAACAAACGCCGGCAGGATTCTTCTCAACTCCGAGATTACTCCCCGAAGCTAGAACACGTGGGGACAGCCGCCCCCGGCTGTCTGGCGGAGCGGAGCTCCGCTATGGTTCCCGTCCATCCCCAAAGAATCTGTCGAGCTTCACTCGACTGGACAGCCGGGGGGCGTCTGTCCCCACGTGTTTACATTCCGTCAAAGAACTGGCGGAGGAGTTTGCCGACTTCCGCAGGCTGCTCCCACGGCGAATAATGGCCGGCGTGCCGGATGATCTTCAGTTCGCTGCCGGCAATATTCTGCCGCATCAACTCAGCTTCCGGTGGCCCGGTGATAACGTCTTCGTCCCCAGTCACAATCAAAGTTGGAACATTGATCGCTTTCAGCTCGGGCACCGAATCCGGCCGCTCCGCCATACCGCGCTGCACCTGGGCGACGTTTCCGGCGGACATCTTTCGCATCATGCGCAAGGCGCCATCCACCAGGTCGGGACGACTCTGGCGCGTACTCTGCCCCATCAATTTTGGAACCATGCTGTCGAAGAAAGGCTCAGTGCCGCGCTCCAGCACCTCGGCGGCAGCCTGCAAGCGTCCCGCTTTCGCTTCAGGAGAGTCGGGCGGCGCCTTGGTGTTGCACAGCGCCAGCGCCGCGACTCGCCCGCGATAGCGCCGCCAGAACTCGAACAGCACATAACCGCCAATCGAGACTCCCGCCAGCGGCACCCGCCCCAATTCCGCGTGATCGAGAATCCTGGCGATATCGGCCGCATGCTTCTCCATGGTGGCCGGCCCTTCTCCGGCGGATGATTCACCATGTCCGCGCAAGTCAGGAAGAATCAGCTGATAGCGCGACAGAGCCTGCGCAGCAGGCAGCCAGAATTCATGGTGAACCGGGAACGGATGGAGCAACACGACCGGTGGCCCGGTTCCCAGCACGCGGTATGCAATCTCAGCGTCGCCACTCGTGATGTGCATCATCGGATTGTGTGGGTCGGACACTCTTGTCCGACGCTCTTGACTTCGACTTTGAATTGGAGGAACCAGTGTCAAACAAACTCAACCAGCTAGCCCCAAAACCAACTTCAAATCCAACCGCAACCCCAAAGGCGTCGGACAGGAGTGTCCGACCCACACACACACACACACACCAATTTACAACGCCTCAGCCTGGTGCCCCTGCGGCACTTCACTCCTGAGCGGTTCTTCCGGCATCACCACCCAGGCGATGGGATACGAGAGCAAACCGATACCCGTCATCACCGCCGTAATCAGCCACACCAGGCGGACCAGGGTCACATCGAGATCGAAGTATTCGGCAAACCCGGCACAGACTCCCGCAATCTTGCGATCGCCCCGAGGCCGCACCAGACGCCTGCGTGCTACCGCGCTCCCGATTCGCTTGCCGCAATAAGCGCAATGGCTGGCGTCATCCTGAATCACCTTGCCACAATAGTTGCAGTACATGGCTCCTCCATTTCCAGTGTGGGCCCATTTCCAGTGTGGGTCGGACGCTCCTGTCCGACGCTTTTGATTTTGAACTGCAGGAACAAAATCTCAGACGCCACACAAAAACCCAACCCTAAATCAACTTCAAAGGCGTCGGACAAGCTTGCCCTGAGCAAAGTCGAAGGGAGTGTCCGACCCACACCACTCAACATATCTACTCAACAGTACGTGCCATGACACCGGAAGGTTCCCGAATCTAGTTCTCCCGGTAAGCCTCTTTGATCCGCTTGCGTGCAGTCTCGGCCGGCGCCGAGCTGCCATTCTTGGCCACCACGGCCTCATATCTGGCCAGCGCCAGATCGCGCTTCTGCAGCAGATCGTACATCTCCCCGGCACCCAGGTTGGCCTTCTGCAGCGCCTCCTCTTCAGGCTGCGCGACTTGCCCCACCTGTTCGTATGCGGCGGCGGCCCCGTTATAGTCCTTCTGAGCGCGCAGCAAATCGCCCAGGCTGAGGGCGGCGATTTCGTAGTGCAGGCCCGGATAATGCCCTGCCCTCCCCGCCTGCCAGATTCTTTGATAAACCGCCGCCGCCTCCTGGTTATGCCCGGCTGCGCGCAACAGGTGGCCCTCCTCCAGCGCCAGCAGGATGTCTTGCGGAAAGCGCGGAACCAGCGAGCGCACAATCGGCAAAGCTTCATCGTAACGATGCTCGCGGCGCAGAAACACCGCCAGCAGGATCTGCGCATCGATGCTGGTCTCGCCGTTTCCCTGGGCACACTCTTTCAGATACTCCAGTCCCTTTTCCTTGTTTCCTCCCAGCCCCACCATCGACGCTGCAACCTTCACTCCCCAGGGCAGGCTTCCGACCACGTAGTTGTGCGCCCCTACGATCAGCTTCGCCTCCACGGTGGAAGGAGAGAGTTCGAGCACGCGTTCGTGATCGCGGCGCGCCCCCACCGCATTCCGCAGGGCCGAAAACCAGGCGCGTTCGATCAGCGCCGTATAGGTGGAGAACTGGGCCCGCGTCACTCCCCGGGCGTAGAGCGCGTCCACGTCATTCGGGTTTGCCGCCAGGCTCTTTTCCTCCAGCTGCAGGGCCCGATCCACCAGATTCTTGATCTGCTCCTTTACCTTCGGATCCGCCGGACGGTGCGGCGCGGAAATAAAACTGTCGTTGGCATACTCTCCCGTGTTCAGCACGCCCATGCGATAGAGCTCCCGGAACAAGGTCGAGGTCAGTACATGATTGACCGCAAAGGGATCGTCGGGATGCCGCGCCAGCACCTGTCCGAACTCCTGCACCGCCCGGTCGTAGTCGAGGTTGTAGAAATGGTTGAAGGCGGTCGGGTTCAGCGGGTCATGAGGACGATAAGCAAGGGAGGTGGGATTGGCGTCGGAAGAAGCTATCGCCGGCGCAGCCAGCAGCACACACATCAAAAGCAGAAGGGCGCGGCGTGGAAGGGGAAAAAACAAATTCTCTCTCGTCGGAGTCGCTGAACTTTAGTTTACCTGAAGCCCACAGGCTTCTGCCTCGAACCAAGAAGGTTAAGATTCGCCCCGGAAAACGGACCGAAAGTGTGCCTATAATCTCACCGTCCAGAATTAACTTTTCATCATCAGTCGAGCGCATCTTTCCTAGTGGCAGCGGTAATTCTTGCGCGATTTGAGACGGGCACCTTGGGGCCGAATCGCCAAAGAATCGGTGTTTCAATAACTTACCAACTTTAGGCTTTTGGTCACCGACTTGCGATCTGGGAAAGGCGAGGATTTATGTCTAACGTGGTCCACGACGCGCAACACGAGTTCTGGCGGCCTCCCGTAGTTCCCGGCGAAGCGCCTCGCCCGGTCAGGGTGGAAGTCTGCGACGGTTGCACTGCCGAGTTCATGGTCGGGTCGCTCTTCTGCCATGTCTGCGGAGCGTCTCGTGAAACCCGGCCAGCCTCCGCCTCTCGTTGGACGCTCTACCTGGAGTTCCACAACATTCAGCGCGCGCTTGGACTGCCTACCGCCTCGTTGATCGCCTTCCTGATCGGAATGGCGTGCCTGATCATGGCCGGGATCGCGGTTGGCATGATCTACAGCATTCAAACTTTCAATGATTTTCAGGCCGTACAACTCTACCGCATGCAATGGCTCCTGGGAGCGATCGCGGCCTTCGCCGCCGGCTTGCTGCTCAAAAAATCTCCCGACACAAAGCGCTAAAAAATGAACCGCCCACGTAGGCCCGGACGCCCTCGTCCGGGCAGGCGAGCGAAGCTCGCCAAGGGTTTCGCGCTGCTTCCCATCTGGGATCTAATCAAAATCAAAGGCGTCGGACAAGAGTGTCCGACCCACACACGCCCCACCCCTACGTGGGATCGTTGATCACGACCCGCCTCTGTTGATGCATGCGATACAGATGATGGACCGGTCCAGTGCCGCGTCCCAGGGGATGGGCGTTGGCAATCGCGGCGGCGACGTAGGCCTTGGACAGCAGCACCGCCTCCGGCAGGCCGCGACTGCGGGCCAGGTGGCAAGCCATCGCGGTGGAGAATGCACAACCTGTGCCATGGGTGGATTTCGATTCCAGCCGGTTGGATTTGAACACCTCCTGCTCCGTCCCGTGGCGAGTAGTGAAACTCAGAAAATCGATCGCTTTTTCCAGGTGTCCGCCGGTGATGACCACAGCGCTTGCACCCATCTCATGCAGGCGGGTGGCCGCCACCCGCATCTGCTCCAGGTTGGTGACCGCGAGCCCGGTCAGGGCCGCGGCTTCGTCCACATTGGGGGTAATGACGGTTGCCCTCGGCAGCAGGCGCTCGAGCAAAAGGCGCAATCCCGTCGCATCGATCAGCTCATGGCCGGATGACGATTTAATAATGGGATCGAGAACCACATTGCGCGCCTTCGATCTCTCCAGAAAATCGCCGACCACCCGGGCGACCTTACCCGAGCCCAGCATGCCGATGTGGATAGCTGAAATTTCAAGATCGGCGCTCAGTTCCTGGAGGGTTTCCGCAATCAACTCAGGAGCGACCGGCTCTACCCGCTTCACTCCCGCAGTGGATTGGACGGTCAAAGCCGTGATACAGGCCACGCCGTAACAGCCGTGGGCGGCGATGGTCTTTACGTCGGCCGTCACCCCGGCCCCGCAAGAGGGGTCAAACCCGGCGATCGTCAGAACCACGGGTGGAGCCTGGGCCATAGGGGAAATGTAACAGTTTCACATGTGGGCGCGAGCGTCCTCGCTCGTGCGGGGTTGGAAGCCACCCCAAGCTCAAACGCTCGCGCCTCAGCGGCAGTGCCATCCTTTGCACGAGCGGGACGCTCGCGCCCACATCAGGTCAAAATCTTGAGCCGGATATTACCTCGGCGCACACTGAGGTAATGTTCGTAACCCATTGAATCCAAATGGAAGGTAATAAATTCCCTCTCCTGCACTCTGGACTGTATTTACTATTATATAAACATCTAAGGCCATTGACTACAGCAATATGAGTAGCATTAGTCAAGATTAACAGTAGGTTACGTGAGACATCTATTACTAGATAAGCATCTTGCTAGGGTCAAATCCGCATTGACAGCCGACCCCTGGCCCGGTAGCCTTGTCAAATCCTTGGCGAGGGTGGGTGAGAGAAAGACTGCGAACGACTTAGAGATGTGGAGGTGACAATGCGAGGACATATAGCTCATATCCTGGCGACGGTTTTAATGGTCGTCAGCCTAGGGGCGGCTCAGCGACCGACCAACTCAGAGTCCGTGAAGACCGGAAACAAGGCAGTACCGGGCAATGCAGCCCGGAGCAAGCCGTATCAAATTGGGACGGCATCGTGGTACGGCAGCTACTTTCAGGGCCGGGCCACGGCCAGCGGTGAGCCTTACGACATGTACGACCTGACTGCCGCGCATCCCACGCTTCCCTTGGGCAGCTGGGTGCGGGTCACCAACCTGAACAACGGTCGGGCGGTGGTGGTGCGTATCAACGATCGCGGACCGATCGTACCGGGACGGATCATTGATCTTTCTTACAACACGGCGCGTGTGCTCCATTTCCAGTCGAAAGGCTTGCAACGAGTGCGGCTGGACGTGATCAGGAGCAAGACCAACGCCAAGACTCCGGAAATGATGGCCTCCCTGCACTACTAGCCTGCCAGCTCCAAATCCCTTACACTTCCTTAGAATGTACGATCCGAGACAGCATCTGATCGTCGCTTTGGACGTGTCCACCGCGGCCGCCGCACAGAAGATCGTGGCGGCCCTGGGCGAATCCGCCTTGACCTACAAGGTGGGGATGCAGCTCTACACCGCCGAAGGTCCCAGGGTGGTGCGCGACCTGATCGCTTCCGGTCGCCGCGTCTTCCTCGACCTCAAATATCACGACATTCCGAACACGGTCGCGGCCGCGGTACAGCAGGCGGGCGAGCTCGGGGTGGGAATGCTCACGGTGCACGCCGGCGGTGGCGGCAAGATGTTGCGCGCCGCAGCGGAAGCCGCTCGCAGCGTCAGCCCTGCCCTGATGGTGCTGGGAGTCACCGTGCTCACCAGCATGGACGATCAGGATCTCGACAAGGTCGGGGTGCGCGGGCGCGTCGTGGACCAGGTGTTGCGCCTGGCGGCGCTGGCCATCAACAGCGGCTGTCACGGCGTGGTCGCATCCGCGCTCGAAGCTTCCGAACTGCGCTCGGAACTGGGCGACCACTTTCTGATTGTGACTCCGGGCGTGCGTCCGGCTGGCCAGGACCACGGCGATCAAAGCCGCGTGGTGACGCCCTCGGAGGCGATCGCCGCCGGCGCCACTTATATCGTAGTTGGCCGCCCCATCACCGCAGCCGCTGATCCCTCCGCTGAAGCGCGATCGATACTCGAGCAGATGAGCCTCGCGGTCAGCGCCTAGCCTCTGGTTTTCCCTACTTCCTCGTTAGTGAGTGTGCACGCCTTTCATCAAAAGGCGGGTCGTAGTGCCTACAGGGTTTCCCCTACAGTGAAATTGTCCCGGGCTTATTCAATCCGGATACCAACCCTTCCGCGTACTCACAACAGAAATGACTCAAACTCTTCCGGAAGGGTGTTTTCGATCTCGATATGGAAAAACTCACAGAACTCATCAATAAAGCGCACTCGCGGCGAAGTTTTATTGCCGGGGCTGGAGCGATTGGTGCCACGGCAGTGATTGCCGGTTGCGGCAGCAGCACCAAGCCCATGCCTACTCCAACTCCCACGGGCATTACCGACGCGGACGTCCTTAATTTCGCCCTTAATCTTGAATATCTCGAGGCCGAATTCTATCTGCGCGCGGCAACCGGCCAGGGACTCTCGAGCAGCGATGCCGGTTCGGGCGCTGGCGCCGTCACCGGTGGAGCGATGGTCAGCTTTCCCACTGCGACACTGCAACAGTACGCCTTCGAGATCGCGCAGGATGAACTCAACCACGTGCGATTTCTGCGCCAGGCTTTGGGTTCGGCAGCCGTAAGCCGGCCAGCCATCGATCTGAGCAACAGCTTCAATGGCCTGGCGATGGCTGCGGGTATCGGCAGCACTTTCAATCCATTCGCCGACTCGAACAGTTTTCTGCTTGGCGCCTTTGTCTTCGAAGATGTCGGTGTCACCGCCTATCATGGCGCCGCCGGCCTGCTCAAAGACAAGGCGAACCTGGGTGCCGCCGCCGGAATCATGGCCGTCGAGGCCTACCATGCCGCCGAAATTCGCACCCTGATCGTTGCCGGTTCCATCGCGAACCCATCCGCTCCATACCTTGCTGATGCCAACAAGGTGTCGGCGTTAAGAGCCATGTTGGGTGGCGGGAACGAAACCACGCTCAGCGCAACCACCATCGTGGCCGCGGATTCGACCAACGCGATCGCCTTCGACCGCACCACCGATGAAGTGCTGCACATTGTTTATGCCTCTGGAGCGGGCGTAGTCACCAAGGGTGGCTTTTTCCCGAACGGAATGAACGGCACCGTCAAAGCGACTACCGCCTAAAAGGAAAACAATCATGGAAATCAAAGAGAAGAACACCAACCGCACCGAGACCCAGGTCCTCGATTCGATCATTTCCAATCGCCGCTCCCTCATCCGACTTGGCGGAGCGGCCCTGGCCGGATTGGCCTTTTCCGGAATTGCCAAAGCCCAATCCGCCGTCACCGACAACGACATTCTGAATTTTGCCCTGAACCTGGAATACCTCGAGGCGGAGTACTACACCATCGCGACTTCGGGAATGACAATCGATCAGATGGGACTCGGAATCGACGGTACCGGCACTCAGGGCGGGGTCACTATCAAGAACAATTCCGCGGCCAGCGCAATGGTCACATTTACCACTCCAGCCTTCCAGTCCTATGCCCAGGAAACCGCCGGAGAAGAACGAAAGCACGTTTCATTCCTGCGCAATGCCCTGGGATCGGCTGCGGTGGCTCAGCCGGCGCTCGACCTGGTGAACAGCTTCAACGGATTGGCCGTGGCAGCGGGCATCGGCGCCTCCTTCGATCCCTTCGCCAACCAAGTCAACTTCCTGCTGGGAGCGTACATTTTCGAGGATGTGGGGGTCACTGCCTATCATGGAGCAGCCGGCCTGATCACAACCCCTGCCTACCTCGACGCGGCCGCCGGCATTCTGGCGGTCGAAGCCTACCACGCCGGATTGGTCCGCACCGTCCTGTACGGACTGGACGCGGCAACCCCGGCTGCTGGTATCAACGCAACCGCGACCAAGATTTCAAATGCGCGCGCCGCGCTGGATGGCACCAACAACGATGACATAGGCCTCGGCGTCACCACCAACTCACTGGGATCGGCTTCTACCATCGTCAATGCCGACTCCAACACTATCGCGTTCAGTCGCACCACCGCCCAGGTGCTCTCCATCGTCTATGCCGGTGGCTCGGGAAGCGGCGGATTTTTCCCCGCCGGACTGAACGGCACCATCAAGTAGCGCTGCCGGGCCTGGTCCACCTCATGGATTTTCGCGAGGTGGACCAGCCCGTTGCGACAGGCAATTTCGCTAGAAGAACATAAAAAGGAGACCGTATGTTTGAAGGACTGTTCCAACCGATGCACCTGCTGGTGATTTTCGGTATCGCTTTGCTCGTGTTTGGGCCCAAAAAACTGCCCGAGCTGGGAAAAGGAATCGGCGACGGCATTCGCGGCTTCAAGGACGCAATGAGCCCCGAGGAAAAAAAGACAGCAATCGCCCCGGATGCTACTTCCGGCGATCGGTCGTAGGGGAAGGCGCGATGGGCACAGAACTACTGATCGGAATTGCGCTGGCGTTTGTCGTACTCGGACCCGAGCGCATGCACTCGATGCTGGGCCATTGGGGTAGAGCAAAGGCACAACTGGCGAAGATAAGCCAGGAAACCAGAGAAGAGCTGGCAAAGCAGGTGGAGGGCACGGCCCCGGATCTATAGATTTCAGTGATGGAACACTGGAGCCTGGCCTCCGCCGGTCTCCTCCTGCTCTGCGGTTGCGCTCAAAATCCACTCGTGATCGCAGCAGTTAAAGGGCCCTAGAGCTTCTCGTAGAATTCGCAGGCCGAGCAGGAAATAAAAATACCGCCGGGAACGCCGCGCTCGCGATCTTTCACCCGCTTCACGATGCGCGTAGGCTTGCCGCACTTGGGACAGTCCGTGCTCTTGGTAGTATCCATTTCCTTCTTACGGTCTGCGGTCTTCGCAATCTTGACTGCCATTTCTTGATCTCCTTAAGGCCTTGCGGTCCAATGTCTCGTGTCTAAACTCAGTAATATTCCAATCCCAGGTGCGTGATCAGCTCTTCGCCCTTCAGGTGCCGCAGCGTGTTTTTCAGTTTCATCAGCTGAATAAACAGATCATGCTCGGGATAAAGCCCGGGCGCCGTCATGGGCGATTTGAAGTAGAAGCTCAGCCACTCCTGGATTCCCAGCCCGCGCAACTGCTTGCTGCGCTGCGCCAGGTCGAGGAACAGCACCAGGTCGAGAACGATAGGCGCAGCCAGAATCGAATCGCGGCACAGGAAATCAACTTTGATCTGCATGGGATAGCCCAGCCATCCGAAGATATCGATGTTGTCCCAGCCCTCTTTGTTGTCGCCGCGCGGCGGGTAGTAATTGATGCGGACCTTGTGCGTGAACTTGCCGTAGAGCTCGGGATAAAGTTCCGGCTGCAATATGTGCTCCAACACCGACAGCTTCGACTCTTCCTTGGTCTTGAATGACCCTGGGTCTTCCAGCACTTCGCCGTCGCGATTGCCCAGAATGTTGGTGGAGAACCAGCCGTTCAGCCCAATCATGCGCGCCTTGAATCCGGGCGCGAGGATGGTCTTGATCAGGGTCTGCCCGGTCTTGTAATCCTTGCCGCAGATCGGGGCCGAGTTCTCGCGCGACAATTCCTGCATTACCGGAAGATCCACGGTCAGGTTGGGGGCGCCGTTGGCGAAGGGCACGCCCTCCATCAGCGAGGCGTAGGCGTAAATCATCGAGGGCGCGATCATCTCGTCGTTCTGGGTCAACGCCTTCTCGAACGACTTCAGCGACTGGTGGGCCGCGGTCTGCTCAATAAATGTTTCGGTCGAACCGCACCAGATCGTCACCAGCCGGGAGGCGCCCGAACTCTTCCGGAATTCCTGGATGTCGGCCCGCACCTGTTCCGCCAGGTCCATCTTGTTCTTGCCCTTTTTGACGTTGGGGCCGTCCAGCTTCTTCACGTAGTTGTGATCGAAGACTGCCTTGCGCGGCTTGATGGATGTGAGAAACGGCTTCACCTGGTCGAGCAGGTCCCGCTCCAGCACTCCGGCCTTCGAGGCCGCCGCATACATGTTGTCGTCAAAAATGTCCCAGCCGGTAAAGACCAGGTCGTTGAGCGACGCCAGCGGAACAAACTCCTTGATCTTGGGCGCGAGCGCATCCGTGCGCTTGCCCAGCCGGATCGTTCCCATCTGGGTAAGCGATCCGATGGGCTTGGCGATGCCCTTGCGAACCGCCTCCACGCCGGCGACAAACGTGGTGGCCACGGCCCCCATGCCGGGAATCATGATGCCCAGCTTGCCTTTGGGCGCCTGGATCTCACTGCTGGAAGACTTCGACTCCGTCTTTATTCTTGCGTTCTTCGGCCGCGTCGGCATGTTTAAGCTGCTTCCTCAGGGCTTATGGGAATGTGAGGCGAACCGCTATGTTCTCGTATTGAGTCAGCATTTGCAACCACGCGACCAGCGAATGGCTGCGGAAGCAAGGTGAACGGCGGTATCCCGGAGTTCTTCAACCACGGAGGACACTGAGGACTCAGAGGTCTTTTCCGTGTCCTCAGTGTCCTCTGTGGTTAAACAATTTCTACTTCTCGAGGTCGAGGGTCTTCACCGGCAAGTCCCAGTGCGCGTCCAGAATCTCAAATCTGCGCTGTTCCTCGCGTTCATAGGCTGCCTGATCGGGCCAAAGCTGTTTCTTCAAGGCTTCTTCTTCGAAGGGTTCGTTGGCCACGGTCGAGTTCTTGAACACGATGGTCACACGGTAGTCCCAGCGTCCATCTTCGGTGGTGTGATAGCGGGGCTGGTCCATCCAGACTTTGAGCATGCGCCCCATCTCGACTTCTTTTTTGAGCAGAGGGTAGTGGTTCTTTTTGAACAGACGCAGAAACTCGTCGGCGTGTCCCCACTTGGTCTTGTAGTAATACTCGACCACAAAGGGCTGGCCCGGCGCGGGGGTCGGGCTCTGCGCCACGCTGCCTATAACGCCCATGATCAACACCAGCAGCAAGAGAATAAGATGCTTCACGGTTGTTCTCCTGGTAACGAAGCTATTTCAGATTGCAGATTTTAGATTGCAGATTTCCAGACCTGAGACGGAAAATCTGCAATCCAAAATCAGAAAATGTGCAATGATTTCGGCCTACTCCGTCCGCATACGGTTCTGCCAGTGCGACCACACAAACCAGATGATGCCGGCGGCCAGCGCGATTCCGATGACCAGATCAAGCTGGTGAAAGTATTTCCCCAGTTCGCGCCAGTGCTCGCCCAGCTTCATGCCCAGCCACGCCAGACCAAAACACCAGGGCCAGGAGCCGAGAAAAGTATAGATGTGGAAGCGTCCCCGGGGCATCCGGGCAATCCCCGCGGGCAAGGCAATGAAAGTGCGGATGACAGGCAGCAGGCGCGCGATCAGCACCGCCAGGTATCCCCAGCGCAGAAAGAAGCGATCAGCCCAATCCAGTTCGCGCCGGCCCATCAGGATCCAGTGGCCGTACTTCTCTACCAGAGGCCGCCCGCCGTAATGACCAATTTCATAGGCCACCAGCGATCCCAGATTACAGCCGATCGCTCCCGCGGTCGCCACCCACAGCAGTTTCATCGAACCTTCGTACACCAGATACCCCGCGAAGGGCATGATCAGTTCCGAAGGCAGAGGGATACAGGCCGATTCGATGGCCATCAGCAGCGCAATCCCGGAATAGCCCGTGGCTGCCACCACCGACTTGATGAAGACGAACAGAATGGCAAGAATTTTTTCGGTCATGCCGGGAACATGATAAACGGAAATGCTGGTCTGGAGATGGACCGGAACCTGTCTCTGTCTTGAGCGAGGTCGAAGGAACCCGCCCCTGCGACAGCAGGTATCAGAATGCGCCTTCCTGAGTAAAGGTGTATCCGGGAAGCGATGCGCCGCTGGCGTTCTTGTTCACTTTTACCCGGACCGTGGCGACATCGGGCGCCGACAAGCCGGCCGGCCGCAACACAGCATACTGGGTAAAGACTTCGCTGTACATCTTGGTGACAAGGTAGTCCTTGCCATCGCTGTCGTTCCGCCACACCTGACCGAGCTGGATGGATTTCACTGCCACGTCAAAACTCCTGCATCGCTGGAAATCTCTTTCAGGGTACCGGGACAGGCCCAGCCCGTCAATTAGGCCGCTGGTTCCGCGGCATTACGAAAGGCTAGGCAAAGAACCGTGTGGGAGGCAAAGAAAGTGTGGGGACGGGTCTCCGACCCGTCCAGGCCGTCCGCAGGACGGCTAGGCTCTTCTCAGCACGCACAACCGTCTTCCCTCAGACAATTTGCTAAGATTGTCCCGCGATTTGGAGGAAGTTTCATGCCCCGCGGCATCACCCCGCGCCAACCCGCAAGGACCGGACGCCATGAAGGCATCCGCAAGGCCGCTCCTCGGGAAAAACCAGGCGCCCTTCGGACGCCCAGGACGGGCAAGAGTGCCCGTCCCCACACTGTCCCTGCTGCACGGAAGAAGCCAGCCGGCAAGAATAGCTACAATCCAACCGCGCCCGCCCGTGTCCAGGAAATTCTGCAGCGGCTCAACACTCTCTATCCGGACGTCACCTGCGCCTTGCATCACCACAGCGCGTGGGAGTTGCTGGTCGCGACCATTCTCTCCGCCCAGTCCACCGACGTCCGTGTGAACATGGTCACGCCGGAGCTGTTCAGAAAATACCCCACCGTCGGGGATTTCGCGGCGCTCACGCCCGAACAGCTCCAGCCGGACGTCCGCTCCACCGGCTTTTTCCGCAACAAATCGAAGTCGGTTGTCGGCGCTGCGAGAAAGATCATGCGTGATTTCGGTGGCCAGGTCCCCGATCAGATGGATGCGCTGCTCACTCTGCCGGGTGTAGCGCGCAAGACCGCCAACGTCGTCCTGGGCTCATGGTTCAAGAAAAACGAGGGCGTGGTCGTGGATACACACGTCCACCGCATCACCCGCCGCCTTGAACTCACGCGCAATGACGACCCCAGGAAGATCGAGCAGGACCTGATGCCGATTATCCCACGCGAAAAGTGGACCCTGTTCTCTCACCAGATCATCTGGCATGGCCGCAAATTATGCATCGCACGCCGTCCCAAATGCGCCGACTGTCCGCTGGAAAACCTCTGCCACGCCGCCGACAAGACCTGGAGTACGGTCGAGATCCACAAGAACGCGAAGTAGTATATCCGTCCTGAGTCGAGTCATCCTGAGCGGAGGCTGTCCGATCGCTTGCGATCGGACAGATGGAGTCGAAGGACCCCTGGCGCAACCATGTACCCCCCAACTTGAGCGGTGAGCCGTGCGCAACCGGGCATCGCGGTACTATAGGGATCCTTCGACTCCGTACCTTCTTCGCTGCGCAAAGAAGCTGCTACGCTCAGGATGACAGCTGCTACACTTTTCTCTACCGTATGCGCACTCTTATCCTGTTGGCTATCGTCATTTCTATGAGCACACTTGCCGCACCTCAAAAGCTCCCGGAGCCCCCGGCGATCACCGATCCCAAGCTGATCAGCAGCAAGCCGAATGCGAATGTGGAACAGAACCAGCAGAGCCTTTCCATCGAACGCCTGTTCATGACGCGCTCGGTCGGGGCCAGCACCTGGTCGCCGGACGGCAAGAGCATCGCCTTCGTCTCGAACATCAGCGGCCGCAACAATATCTGGCTGGTGCCCGCCACGGGCGGCTGGCCCACGCAACTCACGGTCAGCGACCAGCGCCAGACTTCGCCCACCTGGTCGCCCGACGGCAAGTGGATTGCCTACATCTCCGACTACGATGGCGACGAGCAGTGGGACATCTTCTTCGTCTCGCCAAAGACCGGACAGGTCATCAACATCACCAACACGCGCGAGATTTCGGAAGAGAGTCCGACCTGGTCGCCCAACGGCCGCTATCTCGCCTACACGGTGAAGCCGAAGACTTCGTCGGTGTTCGAAATCGACATTTTCGACACGCTGATGCGCGACACTAAACATCTGACCAGCGGCACGCCCAAGGACAAGATGAACGTCAATCCCATCTGGTCCGCCGACAACAAATTGATCGCTTACACCCAGCAACAGGCCAAGGGAACAGATTCCAATATCTTCGTCGCCGAAGTTGCCAGCGGCAGGAGCACCCTGCTGACCCCGCACCAGGGCGAACAGCTGTACACCGCCAACGAATTCTCTCCGGATGGAAAGCGCCTGCTGATTACCTCGAATGCCGGCAACGCCTATGACAACGTCGGCCTGCTGGATATCGCCACCAAGAAGATCGACTGGCTTACTCAGGACAAATGGGAGATCGAAGGCGGCAATTTTTCTCCCGACGGAAAATCCGTCACCTGGACCGCCAATGTGGACGGCAACACCGACATCTACGTCCACGATCTGGCTTCCGGAAAGACCACTTCCCTGCCGCTGCCCAAAGGGGTGAACCAGCCGGCGGGCGCGGAGTCCGCCTTCACTCGCGATAGCTCGCGCCTGTTGTACTCCCACAATGGCCCGACCTCACCCAAAGATGTCTGGGTTTATTCCGTGGCCGATGGCAAGTCGCAACAGATTACGCATTCGCTGGTGGCCGGCGTGCACTCCGAGGACATGGTCGAACCGTTCCTGGTGCACTATCCCAGCCGCGACGGCAGGTGGACCATCTCAGCTTTCGTGTACGTGCCTTACAACATGGCGCGCAGCGGACAGAACGCTGCCATTGTCTATGTTCACGGCGGCCCCACCGCACAAACCGTAAATTCGTTCAGCCGCATCATTCAGCACATGGTCAACCAGGGCTACATGGTGATCGCGCCCAACTATCGCGGCTCCACCGGCTACGGTAAAGAATTTCAGGCTGCCAACCTGTTTGACATGGGCGGAGGCGATCTGCAGGATGTGCTCGCCGCCGCCGACTGGATCAAGCAGACCGGCTACCTCGACCCCAAAAAACTGGTCCTGATGGGCGGAAGCTACGGCGGTTACATGACCATGATGGGCGTGACCAAGGCGCCGGAGGTGTGGGCGGCGGGCGTTCCCATCGTGCCGTTCGTTAACTGGTTCACCGAAATCGCCAACGAAGATCCAGTGCTGCAGCAATCCGATCTCGCCACTATGGGTGACCTGGAGACAAACAAAGATTTGTTTCACGATCGCTCCCCGATTTTTTTTGTGGACCAGATCAAGGCGCCGCTCCTCCTGCTGGCCGGCGGCAATGATCCGCGATGTCCCAAGGAAGAAGCCCAGCAGGTGGTGGACGCAATAAAGAAACGCGGTGGTGTGGCCGAATACAAGGTGTACGAAAACGAGGGCCACGGCTTCGCCCGGGTCGGGAACCAGATTGACGCCTACCAGCGGGTCTCCGAGTTCCTCAAGGCGCGCGTCCCGCCGGCAGACTGCGGCTGCTCGCTCAACCAGTGATCAAAAAATGTGGGCGTGAGCGTCCTCGCTCGTGCCAGCCGGAGGTCGCCAGAGACCGGCAGTTCCCAATCGATCGGCAAGTGCGCTTTGAATACCGCGCAGGGGAAGGGTGGCGAGATACGCTACATTAACAAGACTGTAAAGTGGATCACCACGACCACCCTCAGCCAGCCCGCGCTTCCGCTCTGACGGAACATATTGAAATATGGAGCAGGCTCTGATACCAGTGGCATTCCTCCCCGGAGGGCGAAATACCGGATGACTGTTAAGGATAGCCAGCGGATCCGAGTTATCGATTCCCACACCGGGGGCGAGCCCACCCGGCTGGTCGTGAGCGGCGGCCCGGACCTGGGCGCCGGCCCGCTCGCGGAACGGCAGGAACGCTTTCAATCCCAATACGATAGCTTTCGATCGGCAGTGGTCAATGAGCCTCGAGGGTCGGACGTGATGGTGGGAGCTCTCCTCTGTGAACCGGTGGACCAGACATGCGCCGCCGGAGTCATCTTCTTTAATAATGTTGGATACCTGGGCATGTGCGGCCATGGCACGATCGGCCTGATCGTGAGCCTCGCCTATCTGGGACGGATTCGCCCGGGCGAGCATCGCATTGAGACCAGCGTGGGCGTGGTCAGCGCGGTCTTGCATGAAAGTGGCGAAGTGACTGTCAACAACGTTCCTAGCTATCGCAGCGCTGTCGGCGTCGCGGTAACCGTTCCCCGACATGGCCAGGTGCGCGGCGACGTGGCCTGGGGAGGAAACTGGTTCTTCCTGGTGCAAGATCACAAAATGGAATTGAACCTGGGCAAGGTTGACGAGTTGACTCAATTCACCTGGGCCATCCGCAAAGCGCTCCGCGACAATGGAATCGCAGGCGATGACGGAAAGGAAATCGATCACATTGAACTCTTTTCTCCGTCGGGCAAACCGGGAGTGGACAGCAGGAATTTTGTGCTCTGCCCGGGCAAGGCCTACGACCGCTCGCCGTGCGGCACCGGCACCAGCGCCAAGCTGGCGTGTCTGTATGCGGATGGGAAACTTCGCGAGGGCCAGGTCTGGAAACAGGAAAGCATTGTGGGCAGCGTGTTTGAAGGAACGGTCTCAGTACGTGAGGGCAAACTCTATCCCAGTATCAAGGGTTCCGCATTCGTGAATGCGGAGTCGGAGCTCATTCTCGACCCTCGCGATCCGCTCTGCATGGGTATTCGCGGATGAACCCAGCCTATGATGTCGCGATCGTCGGTGCGGGTATTGTCGGCGCCGCCTGTGCCTGCGAGTGCGCTCGACGCGGGCTGCGGGTTGTTATCGTGGATCGCGACACGACCGGAGCGGGCGCCACCGCGGCAGGCATGGGGCACATTGTCGCCATGGACGATTCCGAAGCGCAGTTTGCACTCACTCGCTACTCACAGAGATTGTGGCAGGAGCTTAGACCCGAATTGCCGGACGATGTGGAGTACGAACAGTGTGGCACGGTCTGGGTGGCAGCCGACGACGAGGAGATGCAGGAAGTCGAACGCAAACGCGGCTACTACGGCGAACGCGGCGTCGCTGCGGATGTGCTCGACGAGAAACGGCTGCGGACTCTTGAACCGAACCTGCGTTCCGGAATGATGGGTGGCCTGCTGGTCCCGGAAGATGGCGTGCTGTATCCCCCGTGTGCGGCCCGCTTCCTCACGGAGAGCGCACAGGCTCGCGGAACCAGACTTCTATTCGGGGTTTCGGTCGGCCATATCGGAGATGGCCGCGTCACGCTCGCGGATGGCTCGGAGATCCGGGCAGAGTTCGTAGTGAACGCAGCGGGAGCGTCGGCGCCGGACCTTACTCCCGGACTTGCGATCAGGAAGCGGAAGGGACACCTGGTGATCACCGATCGCTATCCTGGATTTGTGCGCCATCAGTTAGTGGAACTCGGCTACTTGAAAAGCGCGCATTCGGTGAGCAGTGACTCCGTCGCCTTCAACGTGCAGCCGCGACGCACCGGTCAACTGCTGATCGGATCTTCGCGGCAGTATGGCGCCGAGAACAAGGAAGCGGACCATCCCATGCTGGTCCGCATGTTGCGGCGCGCCCAGGAATACATGCCGGGCCTGGGGCAATTGTTGGCGGTCCGCGTGTGGACCGGCTTTCGAGCGGCGACTCCCGACAAGCTCCCGCTCATCGGACCGTGGCCGGGCGACAAGTCCGTATGGTCAGCCACGGGACACGAGGGGCTTGGCATCACGACCTCTCTCGGAACTGCGCGGATCCTGGTGGACCAATTGACGGGCGTCAAACCGGAAATTCCGATCGAGCCCTACCTGCCGTCAAGAAGCGTTCAGGAGCACGTCCATGCCTAGCATTGTGTCATTGACGGTCAACGGCGTCTCCGTCGAGGTCGCGCCGGGCACGACGGTGGCGGTCGCGGCCATGCAGGCGGGGCAACCTTGCCGCTTCTCAGTCAGCGGGACGCCGCGCGGGCCGTTGTGCGGAATGGGCATCTGTTTCGAGTGTCGCATGACGATCAACGGAATATCGCATTGCCGCACTTGCCAGATCCTCTGCGAACCGGGAATGGACGTGACCACCGGAGTAACCGGCAATGACTAGCGTTTCGCGCCACAACTTCGAGGTCCTGGTGGTGGGTGCGGGCCCGGCCGGGATGGCCGCCGCCGCTCGAGCGGGAGAGAGCGGCGTGCATGTGGGCCTGGTGGATGACAATTTCAGCTCGGGTGGGCAAATCTGGCGCGGTGGAGTTGAAGGCGGGAACCCGCATGCGGCGGGCTGGATGGAGCGATTGCAGGCGGCGCAGGTGACGAAGCTGTGCGGCCTTCGTATTTTTCACCAGCCGGAAGCGGGCGTGCTGCTCGGGGAAACAACAAGCGAGATTTGCGAACTGCGTTACGACAAACTGATTCTCGCCACCGGCGCGCGGGAAAGATTTCTGCCCTTTCCGGGCTGGACCTTGCCCAATGTGATGGGAGCGGGCGGTCTGCAGGCTTTGGTGAAGAGCGGCCTTTCCATTCGCGGGAAACGCGTTGTGGTGGCCGGCACCGGGCCGCTGTTGCCGGCGGTCGCGGCCAGTTTGCGCAAGCAGGGCGCGGAAATTCCGATGCTCTGCGAGCAAACCTCATGGAACAGGCTGGTGTGTTTTGGTCTTGCGCTGGCAGCTCAACCCTCAAAGATGATTCAAGCTCTGCAGCTAAGAAAGGAACTGGCGGGGGTGCCCTTCGCGAGCAGCAGCTGGCCGGTTGCGGCGCACGGAAAAGCAGCGCTCGAGGGAGTTACCCTCTCGCACCGGGGCAAGGCTGAAACTCTGGCTTGCGATTACCTGGCGTGCGGTTTTCATCTCGTGCCCAACACCGAACTCGCCGCTCTTGCAGGCTGCCAGATCGAGGACGACTACGTGCGCGTTGACGAATTCCAGCGGACCACCGTCCCCGGAGTATTCTGCGCCGGCGAACCCACGGGAATTGGCGGTGCTGAACTGGCGCTGGTCGAAGGTCAGATTGCAGGCTTGGCCTCGGCCGGACGCACGACACAAGCCCGCGAGCTTTTTGCGGAACGACACAAGCTGAAGAAATTTGCGGCGGCCTTGGCGGATGCCTTTCAGTTGCGCTCTGAACTACGCGATTTGCCGTCCGCCGAAACCGTGGTGTGTCGGTGCGAAGACGTGCCTTATTCCCGTCTGCGCTCGTATCCGGACTGGCGCGCCGCAAAATTGCAGACGCGCTGCGGTATGGGCTCCTGTCAGGGCCGCGTGTGCGGTCCCGCCACCCAGTTTCTTTTCAGGTGGAGCCCGGATTCGGTGCGGCCTCCCATCTTCCCCGTTCGCGTGGCAGGCCTGGCCATGGCCGTGTGTGCCCCGGAACTGGAGCACCCAGTGACTACAGGAGGGTCCCAATGATCTGGAAAGGCGTGATGCCCGCCATCACAACTTGCTTCACCGAGGATCTTCGCATCGACCACGGCTTTATGGCGGAGCATTGCCGCTGGCTGCTGGACAATGGCTGCTCGGGGATCGTCGCGCTGGGATCGCTGGGTGAGGGTGCGACCCTGTCTTTCGACGAGAAGCTGGACGTGCTGCAGACCTGCGTTCGTGCAGCCAAGGGTCTCGCACCGGTGATCGCTTCCATCTCGGCTTTGACGACATGGGAATCCGTGGCCCTGGCGAAAGCGGCGGTTGACCGCGGATGCTCGGGCTTAATGGTGCTGCCCCCTTACGTGTACAAAGGCGACTGGCGGGAAATGAAAACTCACATGGCGGCGGTGTTCCGGGCTACGTCGCTGCCCTGCATGTTGTACAACAATCCGATCGCGTACGGCACCGACTTCCTGCCCGAACAAATCAGCGAGCTGGCGGCGGAACATGAGAACTTCGAAGCGGTAAAAGAATCGAGCACGGATGTCCGGCGGGTGTCGGCGATCCGGGCTTTGGTGGACCGCCGGTTGCAGGTTTCTGTCGGCGTGGACGACGCCATACTCGAGGCTATCGGCGTGGGCGTTACCGGCTGGGTCGCTGGCTTGGCCAACGCGCTTCCCCGCGAATCCGTCGATCTCCTGAACCTCGGAATTCGCGGAGAGGCCAATAAGGCCTTCGAACTGTACCGCTGGTTTCTTCCCCTGCTTCGCATGGACACGGTGTACAACTTCGTGCAACTCATCAAGCTTGTGCAGGCTGAGGTGGGGATGGGCAACAGCCGGGTGCGTCCGCCGCGCCTGGAACTGGTCGGTCAAGAGCTGGAACAAGCGCGGACAATGATTCGGGACGCCCTTCGCACGCGCCCGCAACCTGTTGGTGATTACGCATTGCCCAACCCAAAGTAGTCTGAAGATCTGCCGACATTCCTGGGACGATCGATAAGCACTCGCGCCCGAGTTCGCATGCAGAACTCGTATTCAGATATCGCATTCCGGATGGCCGGTTCGAACGCCGCTGACTTTGCCCGGCATCTCCGCTCGCAGGCGAGCCACTGGCGTGAGCTGCGAGGCGCCGCTTAGCCCCCCGCGAATCTCAGCGCCCTTGGAATTCGCTTCTACTCCCTCGAAAGTGTTGGCCTAGCCGCCTGCAATCGCTCCAATCACGATAAATGGCTCCTTCCCGGACACCACAGCAGCGGGGAGCGGGGCGTCGGGCGGCTCGTGGGAAAGGTCTTCTTCGCAGGCGAAGAAGCGAAGGAAGGGACGGCGCTGTTGCGTCTCGTGGTCGCGTATGGCTCCGCGCAACATGGGATAGCGGGCCTCGAGCGCGTCCAGCACCGAGCGCTACGTAATCGGGGCTTCGACTTCGAGCGATACCTCGCTGCCGAGGTGCGCCAGGGTTCGGAGATGGAAAGGGAGAACTATGCGAATCATAATCAAAACGGATTCCGAATGGTAAGTTGCCGATTGATTGTTTGCCCGTCCTGCAAATCTTCGGAGTAAAGCGTTTTACAGCCAGCCTCCAGAGCGGCGGAAGCTATCAGCGAATCGTAGATGCCGTATCCGTACCTTTCTGCAATGGCCACAGCTCCCCGGTGTATACTCGAGCGAGATCGGAACCGGGTCGGGGCACAGAACGCAAACAATATCCACCATCTCTTTTACTTCCTTCCACGACATCCCCAGCTTGCGGCGCGCCACCGAGACAAACTCGTTCAAGGACTGGACACTGACCATCCCGCCGCCCGCAAGCAGTGCCTCCGCTTTGGGCGCGCGGGGATCGTCCTTCCCCACCGCGTAAATCAACACACTGGTATCGAAGAAGTCCTTAGCGGGCATGGGCCTCTTCCCGGTCGAATACAAACCCCGCCGGTAAGGGTCGACGCAGACGCCGTAAACGGTCCAAGGCCCGCTGCCGGGCGGGATCGCGGCGCACTGCAAATTCCCGCGTGCCGGCAATCCTGATTTCGATTTGGTCGCCCTCTTTTAAGTCGAGAGCTTCCACGACCTCAGACGGCAGCCGCACCGCAAGACTGTTCCCCCACTTTGAAACTTGCATGGGCCCCCTTGCACTCCAAATGATATACATATGCATTGTATATCTTTTGTCAAGCGGAGCCGCAGCTCAATCCGAGAATTGCTTTACCCCAGAGTCTGCACTTCCACGCTCAGTACCGCCGGCAAGTCCCGCACAATCGGGTTCCAGCTATCGCCCGCATCGGCCGAGGCATACACCTGGCCGCCGGTTGTGCCGAAGTAGATTCCGCATTTATCCAGCGAGTCCACGGCCATGGCGTCGCGCAGCACATTTACGTAGCAGTCTTTCTGTGGCAGGCCCTTGCTCAAAGGCTCCCACTCGTTGCCGCCGCTGCGGCTGCGGAAGACGCGCAGCTTGCCGTCCGGCGGATAGTGCAGCGAGTCACTGGTGATGGGGACCACGTAAACCGTCTCCGGCTCGTGCGCGTGGATGTCGACCACGAAGCCGAAGTCGGTGGGCAGGTTGCCGCTGACCTCTTTCCAGTTGTCGCCGGCGTCGTCCGAGCGCATGACGTCCCAGTGCTTCTGCATGAAGAGCACCTCCGGACGCTTGGGATGCATGGCGATGTGGTGCACGCAGTGTCCGACCTCGGCGTCCTGGTCCGGGATATATTGCGAGCGCAGTCCGCGATTGATCGGCTTCCAGCTGGCGCCGCCGTCGTCGCTGCGGAAGGCGCCCGCCGCCGAGATGGCGATGTACATCCTCTTCGCATTGCTGGGATCAAGAATCAGCGTGTGCAGGCACATGCCGCCCGCGCCCGGCTGCCACTTGGGGCCGGTACCATGTCCGCGCAGGCCGGGGAGTTCCTTCCAGTTCTGGCCGCCGTCGGTTGAGCGAAAGATGGCGGCGTCTTCCACTCCGGCATAAACCGTATCGGGATCGGTGAGCGATGGTTCCAGGTGCCAGACTCGCTTGAACTCCCAGGGATGCTGCGTGCCGTCGTACCACTGATGCGTGGTCAGCGGCGCGGCCACGGCGTCATACGCGAACTTGTTGCTCTCGCCCTTGGGCATGCCTTCCGGCGTCTTCGTTTCGCCGGGAGGCGTGCCGGGCTGAAGCCAGGTCTTGCCGCCATCGTCGGAGCGCTGGATGATCTGGCCGAACCATCCGCTGGTCTGCGAGGCATAAATTCGATTCGGATCAACCGGCGACCCCTTGAGGTGGTAAAGCTCCCAGCCCGCAAAATGCGGACCGCTGACCTCCCATTTGTCGCGCTTGCCGTCCGACGTCAGTATGAACGCGCCTTTGCGTGTGCCCACCAGTACTCGTACTTTACTCATTCCTTCCTCCTGATGAATGGTTACAGCGGCTTGTGGCAAATGGTCTTCACTAACTTCCCCTCGGCGTCGTAGGTGCGCCACTCTCCAACTTTCCTGTCGTCGATGTACTTGCCTTCGTCATACAGCGCGCCGTTGGGATGATATCTCTGCCAGGCGCCGACCTTCTTCTCGTCATCAAAAGCACCGATCTGCATCACCTCGCCGTTTTCGCGATACCAGGTCCACTCCCCCGTCATCTTGCCCTGGGAGAATTTGCCCACCGCCTTCAGCAGCCCGTTGCGCAGGTAGTACTTCCACTCGCCGGTCTTCTCACCTGTGCTGTATTTCCCGACACTCGAGAGCGTGCCATCCTTAAAGTATTCCTTGAAGATGCCGTCCTTCGGTCGGCCTTTCGAGTCTTGTTTGCTTTTGTCCATCTTCATCGAAACGATTGCTCCAGACGGAACCCTGCTTTGCCTGCTCTAAAAAGTTCTGCTTCATTGATTCAGCGGGATGAGCTCGCGCAACCGTCCATCGCGCAAATAAAGTCCAGTCCAGATCAATACACCAAGAAACGGGGGAAAGATGGACCACGCGTCCTGTACGCGAACCTGGGTGGCAGTCGCGCCACCCAAATACCCGGTCAGCAGGATCGCGCCCAGAATCGAGGTACGCGGAATGGCGTAAAGCAGGGCACAAACCAGCGCAATGATTCCGATCAGCTGAACCGTGCTCGCGGGATATCCCAGGCGGACCGTTCCCTCCACGGCGGCGGGCAGCTTCAGAATCTTTATGCCGGCGTCGAAAAGCATGAACACGATCATCAATGCGCTGATGACGCGTCCACTCCAAAGCATGGTCTTCGAGGCCGGCGCGGTTTGTGTCCCTGAAGGCATAAGTTTCCCCTTAAGTATTTCGTCTATGGGATTCGAGAGCTGAGAGTTAGGCCGCCTTCTCGCAGTTCACCATCCACGGCGTCCCGAACTGATCGACCAGCATGCCAAAGCGTTTGGCCCAGAAGGTTTCCTGGAGGGGCATCACCGTGGCCTGTGCGTTTTCTCCCAGGGCCTTGAAGATGCGTTCCGCCTCGGCCGGTTCCTTCACCTGTATATTCACCGAGAAGCCTTGCGGCTTTTGAAAGCGGGCAGGCGGAGCGTCAGAACCCATAAGTACCTGATCGCCGATGGTAAGGCGGGCATGCAGGATCTTGCCGCGCCACTCAGCCGACACCTGTTCCGCCGCCGGCGTGCCTTCGTGCGTGATCATGGCTTCAATCTTGCCGCCCAGACCCTTGGCGTAAAACTTGAAGGCGTTCTCGCACTGACCGTCGAAAAGAAGATAGGAATTCATTTGCATGGTGATTTCTCCGTTCTTTATCTTTAGGTTTGACGGCAGAATTTCCGGACGGTTACTCCCCGCCCAGCCTGCCTTCTATCAGTAAGTCGAACCAGCGCCAGCCAAATCGACATCCCGAAACAACTAAATTGCGGGCAGGCTGGGAACTTCTACAATTGGCCGGATTTCCACCGTGCCATAGCGTCCGGCTGGAATCTTGCCGGCGACATCGATGGCCTCATCGAGGTTCCGGGCATCGATCAGGAAGTAGCCACCAAGCTGCTCGCGGGTCTCCGCAAATGGGCCGTCAGTCACGACCCGTTTGCCGTCGCGGGTGCGGACGCTGGTCGCGGTTGCGGTCGGATGCAGGGGCCCGGCGCCGAGGTATTGCCCTTTATCGTTCAATTGCTGGGCAAACTGCGCCGATTCCCGGTAACAGTGTTCCCGCTCCTCTTGGCTCAAGCCTTTCTCATCCATGTAGATCAATAACATGTACTTCATGTCTGTCTCCTCTGAGGTGAATCGAATAGCCGATCTCCAGATCGACACCCCGCCGACAAAAACCTTACAATCGGCTATGCCCTCCGACGCCGCTGCGGCCGTCGAAGCA
Source organism: Terriglobia bacterium (assembly GCA_963757835.1). Taxonomy (GTDB): domain Bacteria; phylum Acidobacteriota; class Terriglobia; order Terriglobales; family Acidobacteriaceae; genus JAIQFF01. The sequence goes on from CAVWSP010000010.1 coordinate 187,219, forward strand.
GTGTACCGCTCCGACTGGGGACGAATCGTGGCCACTCTCATCAGCCTGGTCGGCGACTTCGACCTGGCCGAGGAGTGTGCCCAGGAAGCCTTTGCCACGGCCGTACGCCAGTGGGAAGAGTCCGGCGTACCCGACTTCCCCCGGGCCTGGATCATTCAGACCGCCCGGCACAAGGCCATTGACCGCATCCGCCGCCAGAAGCGCTTCGAGGAAAAACTCGAATCCTACGCAGCCGACGAGTTAGGCCCATCCTTCACCGAGCCGGATTACGATTCTACCCAGATTCCCGACGACCGGCTTCGTCTGATCTTCACCTGCTGCCACCCGGCGCTCGCGCTGGAGGCACAAGTCGGCCTGACGCTGCGCACCCTGTGCGGCCTTGAGACCGACGAAATCGCGCGGGCCTTCCTGGTGCCCGATACGACCATGGCGCAGCGCCTGGTCCGCGCCAAGCGCAAGATTCGCGACGCCGGCATTCCATACGTCGTGCCCGAAACCGGTGACATGACCGCGCGACTCGATGCCGTCCTGACTGTGATCTATCTGGTCTTCAACGAAGGCTACGCTGCGACTCGTGGCGGGCCGCTGGTGCGGACCGACCTCTGCGTGGAGGCCATCCGCCTGGGGCGTCTGCTGAGAACATTGCTGGGGACCGAGTCTCCGGCGGAATTGACCGCGCTGCTCGCCCTGATGCTGTTGCAGGACGCACGGCGCGAAGCTCGGCTCGACGAACGCGGTGATCTGATTATCCTCGAAGAGCAGGATCGCAGCCGCTGGAATCACGCGCAGATTGCCGAGGCCTTGCCGCTGGTCCGCGAGGCCTTTCGCGGCGCCGTCGGCCCCTATGCGCTGCAGGCGGCGATCGCGGCGGTGCACTGTGAGTCAGCTCGCCCCGAAGATACCGACTGGAAGCAGATTGTCCAACTTTACGATCTGCTCGAGAGCGTGCAGCCGTCGCCGGTGGTATCGCTCAACCGCGCCGTGGCCGTTGCGATGGCCGATGGCCCCAGGCCCGGACTGGAATTACTGGAGGCCCTGGCCGCAAGCAACGATCTTGAAAATTACCACCTTCTGCACGCCGCCCGCGCCGATCTGCTGCGCCGCCTTGGATCTCGGGATGAAGCCGCCAAGAGCTACGCGCGCGCCCTCGAACTGGTGACAAACGAAAGCGAGCGCCGCTATCTGCAGCGGCGCCTGCGCGAAGTTCAGCCCCCGGCAGCGTGACACCTTAATCGCTAGCTGGCCTTTTTCATCGGAACCTTGGCGCCCTTCTTGCGGGCTTCCGAAAGGCCAATAGCGATGGCCTGCTTGCGGCTGGTGACCTTGCCGCCCTTGCCGCCTTTGCCGGAGCGCAGGGTACCGCGTTTTTCCCGGCGCATGGCGCTCTCCACGCTCATGCCCGCGGCCTTGCCATATTTCCTGCTGGACTTCTTGCGCGAACTCTTTCTGCCTGCCATGAGAATCCTCCTGCCTCTTAATTAGAGGTGGAGCGCTCGCGTCAGGTTGCCGCACCAGGTTTTGGGTGGAGCAGGGCCTTGGCCTGCAATAAGTTTCCAGAACGGGCGAGCTTCAGAGACTGTGTCGCGAGCAAAAATGGAGTAGCGTGTCCACAAAGAGCCGCGAAGCTGGCGCCAGAATTAAGCCCACGGCGCAAGCCGTGGGTAAATAGCGGACCGCGAGCGAGCCCCGAAGGGGCGAAAGAAGGGTTGTGACACGGTCTCTTCAGACAGTGAAGACGTTGAGAGTCGCAATCCACACTCTTACAGAATCAACAGCAGCTTCCCCGTGGTCTTGCGCCCTTCCAGATCTTTTGACGGGCCGCGGAGCTCGAATGCAAGGCTGGAAGAATTGTGTAAGGGCACGACTTCAGAGGCTACGGAAACTTCACCTCAAGCACTTCTCCGGAAGGGTCCGACGTCAGAGGCCACGGAAACTTTACTTCAAGCACTTCTCGGGAAGGGCCCGACTTCAGTCGGGCCGCCCATCGTCGAGATTGATTCGCGCTTTAGCGCCTGAGGTTGGCTGTGTCCCGTCAGGGAATCAACAGCAGCTTCCCCGTGGTCTTGCGCCCTTCCAGATCACGGTGAGCCTGCTGCGCCTCCTGCAGGGGATAGATGTGTTCAACGCGCAGCTTAAGCTTCTTTGCCAAGATCATGCCGAAGAGCGCCCCGGCCCGCATCTCGAGCTCCTCTCGATTAGCGATGTAGTGATTCAGCGAAGGACGGGTTAGAAACAGCGAACCCTTCTGGCTGAGCATGATCGGATCAAAAGGCGGCACGGCGCCGCTCGAACCTCCAAACAGCGCCATCATTCCGCGCGGCCGCAGGACGTTCAGGCCTTTTTCAAACGTGGTCTTGCCCACCGAGTCATAGACCACGTCCACGCCCTTGCCGCCGGTCAGGCGCTTGGTTTCGCTTTCAAAATCTGACTGTGTATAAAAAATAATTTCGTCCGCGCCTGCCTCCCGCGCCAATTTGGCCTTCTCCTCGGTAGAAACCGTGCCGATCACGCGGACCCCGATATTGTGCGCCAGTTGCACCAGCAGCAGCCCAACTCCGCCTGCCGCTGCATGCACCAGGGCCGTGTCCCCGCGCTTCAGCGGGAACGTGGTGTATGCCAGATAATGCGCGGTCATGCCCTGCAGCATGACGGCTGCGGCCTCGCGCTCGCTCACGCCCTGCGGAATCTTGACCAGACGGTCGGCCGGGACAGCGGCGTACTCGGCGTACGAACCCATCACGCTGGTCCACGCCACCCGGTCCCCGGCTCGGAGCGACTTGACCTCCGCCCCCACCGCTGAAATCACGCCGGCTCCCTCTTGGCCAATTACGAACGGCAGCGCGACGGGATATCTGCCCTCGCGATGGTAAACATCAATGAAATTGACCCCCGAGGCGGCCACCTTCACCACCGCTTCGTTGGGCTTGGCTTGCGGAACCGGAATCTCCACGAATTCGAGAGCTTCCGGACCACCGGTTTTCTTTATCTGAATGGCTTTCATGTACGCTTGGATTAACCCGGGCGATTGAAGGATTCAGCCAACGAAGCTTACCGGAGTGAGCATGCCACCGGCAAGCTTGGATCGCGCTGCCAGGTAGCGCCAGCCTCCCGCCAGATGCCAGCGCATCCTGCCCGCAAATGGGGCCAACCCGACGCCGGCGCTGATGCCTGATGGAACAAAGTTGCCGCTGATCTTGCGCAAGCTGACCGGGACTTCCTTTCCCCATAACCATGCTGATCCACGTGCCGGCACCTCTTGCCCGGATGTGCTCGTAGAAGTTCCAGATCCCGGCTTCGAGGGTTTCTTTCCCGCGGTCATTCCTTGCCAGTTCCCGAACTTTCGTGCAATCATTACTGCACCGAAGATTGCTGGTTCACGCCTGCCACCACCCGCCATTTCGGTGATTCCGGTTCAACCGGGGGACGTAGTTCAGTTGGTTAGAACGCTGCCCTGTCACGGCAGAGGTCGCGGGTTCGAGTCCCGTCGTCCCCGCCATTCTTTTCAAGCACTTGCAACCCTAACGTCCAGCAAATCAGGGGATGTTAGGGGACGATAAGCGCCGAACGAGAATGGTCCCATTCGAGAACGATTCCAAACAGCGCTCATTGGATTAGGTTTGTCTTCGGCAAGATACCTGTCGGCAAAATAGCGTCGACCAATTTGTCCTGTGCCAAGCGTTTGGTCTTCGATGTTGCCTGCAGGTACTTGTTCGTGACATGAAGGTTGCTGTGCCGCAAGTAGTCGCGGATCGTGAGCTGATGTTCGCCCATCTCCGCCAGCATGGTTCCAACCGAATGCCGAAAGGTGTGCCAGCCCACGCCCGTGATTCCGATCCGTCTGAATGCAGGCTGAATTTTCTTCTTCAGGACTGAAGCTAGATCTAACGGCTTGCTCCCTCGCAGTCTTTCGGAAGCGAAAACGAAATCTTCCGGTTTGTTGTAGAGGCTTTGTAATCTCCACTCCTGCAAGGAACGCTTCAGGCTTGGATGCATCGGCAGCAGTTTTGCAGACGCTTCCGTTTTTGTGCTCTTCAGGTTTCCACCTCGGCGCCAGTAATACGAGTGTTGGACGCTGATGCTCATGTTGTCGAAATCGCACGACAACCAGCGTAGCGCCCCGAGCTCGCCTTGACGTATACCCAAGGCCCCTTCTAGAAATACGAGCAACTGATCCCGAAATTCCAGCTCTGCCAAACCGAGCTTGACCTGCTCCGATGACAGAACCAACGGGGATCTCCGACGTTTGGCGCTGATCCGCACGCCGGTGCTCGGGCCTCGCTTGCCCCCAGTTCCCACCGGTATCCCTGAAGAGATGGGATTGTGGCCACAGAACTCCCACCGAACGGCATGCGAAAACAAAGCCGACATCACGCACTTGATTTTGGCTTTGGTTCCATCGGCCACTCCGGTCGCCCGTAACCAGCGCTCCACCTCGACAGTTTTGACTTGTTCCAGTGCAAGATTGCCCCAGCGTGGGACAATCCAATTCTTTGCGTAAATTATGTACGCATCCTGTGTGGATAACGCTTTCAGAGGCAGTTCCTCTTGAGAGTAATGCTCCCAGAGCGTGTTGATTGTGGTTCGCCGCAGGTTTCTGTGTTCGCAGCGATTGTTGATAGTTAGCCGAAGAGCGTCTGCGGCTGAGTGTGCCGCGGATTCGGTCGGGTATTTCTTGACGTCCCCGACCTGGGCTTTGCGATGCACCAGTTTCCCGTTGATGTCTTCTTCCCACCATCGGTAGACCCAGACTGCCGGCCCCTTCTTCCGCTCTTCTCGTTCGACGCTTCCGTGTTGGTAACGTGTCCGTCTAAACAAAGTTTCTCCTTTGTTTAAACGGTGTCGGCGGACACCGCCAGAATAGATCGCTTGTGGGTTTCGGTCGAGATCTTTTTGTCCTGACTTGCGATTTGTTTAGCTGGCGAGTTTTCCCAGCCAACGATCTAGTGTGGAGGCGCGAAAGCGCCACCTCCTTCCGACCTGAACACCAGGGATTGCGCCTGTACGCGCCTTCACCCGAAGGGTCCTAGGGTGCATTCTGAGAAGCCTTGCCGTTTCTTCAGTGTCTAACAGAGGTTCAAAGTCTCGACCGTTCTGGACGCCCTTTTGTTCTCGGTCGTCGGGCGCCTGAGCATATTCTTGATTTCCATCCTCTGGCATCGGAAAACCACCTCCCTCGCGAAAGGTCAACATGTTAGCGCTCATGAAGCTGCGGGCTCATGTGCGGTACCAGCCACCCAGAGCGTAGCGATGAGCGTCAGTGGTTTAAGAGATCGCTTGGAAGCACCATGGTCTTTGATCATCCGTTCTGCATGCTTTGACAATCTTCCGCAGGAATAAAGGCGGTATCGAATTCAATGAGAAAGACTCAGATCGTTACCAAAAGGCGCCGCAACGAGTCGAAAGTCCACTGCTGGAGAAGATCCAAAACGAGGAGCAGTTCTGTGCCGGTTTCGCGAAACCGAAGGAGGTTGTACAGGAAGCCGCCCTCTATCGGATGTATCAGGCTGAGCCGGCTGAAATCGAGAGGGGAGCGGTACCATCCGCCGCATCGTCATCGACTACGAACTCAAGAAAAGCACCTACGCGCCCCTCGTGAAGCTCAAGTTCATGGGCCTGGATTTCGTCCTTGCCCATCCGGAACATCGTTACCTCGTCACTGAAACGAACAACTTGAGTTCTTAGTGGGCGTTCTTGGTTTGAAGCGTGAATGGCTTCCCCTGCGAATCTATCGCTCGCGGATGGTCGCACCCCAGACTAACGGGTATTTCGTGGACAATTTCCCGCTGTTTCTCTCTGGCGCGTCCATCGCGCCACCGCCTGTGGTCGCGTTTTGCTGCGTAGACGGCACCCTCGGCAAGCCAGCCGGTTTCGACACCCACACTGCTCGAATACCGAGAGCCTTTCGCGCGGCTGGATTCCGTCGAGACGGTATAGGTCGACTGACCAAAGGACGTTCGCGCAGGCGGAACGCATCTTTCGACGTCGCTGCGGGACGCTGGCAGCAAAATCTGCGAGGGTGACGTCGGATCCAAATTTGGATCGCTTACTAAGGCACTTCCGGGCTCGCATTCTCCTCGAAAGGCGGGGGATCGCGTGTTTCGACAAATAGGAGCTTGACCGATTGCGGGGTGAGCTGCGGGAGTTCCCATGCCCAGAACACGAGGAACTTCATTAAGATATGGCGGGAGCACGGAGACGGGGCCGTGCTTTGTGGAATGCAAGGTCTAAGCACCGGATTGGCACCCCTGCCGAAGTATCGGCTCGACCACGAGTACGTTCTTCGGACGACTTCCCAGGGGGGCCCGGCTTGAAGCGGACGGATCATCTCCGTAGACGGCAGGATCCACACAAAGATCCGGGTCTGAACGGCCTCGTGGCCGGCTTCGCGCGTAACGATACAACGGGTTTGCTGAACAGGGATGCTTCGAGAAACACTCTGCAAAACAATTCAAGGGCGGGAGCGGCCCCGGTCTGTGCGGCTCTTGAGCCGCCACAAACTCGCTTCGTTCCTACCGTCACTCAGGGGGTCGCTCCCGCCCTTGAGGAACTGCCGTCATTGATGCGTTCCTCTAGTGATGAGAACTTAGAAAGCGCAGATCGAAACGCGGTGAAGTTAGGAGCTAGAAACGATGACATCATCATTCATTCCCCGAAGAATTAGGCGAGCCAAGCAGCAGATCACGGTGAAGCTTTACCAGGACCAGTTCGCCATGCTGACAAGTATGGCCGATTCATCGATGACAGCCGGAATTACACCACCAGTCAAGCCCTAGAACTGGTATTCAAACCGCACAAAGAATTGCTCGCCGGATCGCGAAGGAGAGAAATGCCGGCAGTAACGTGGAACGCATCCTCACCCGCACTGAATCTGGTGGTTCAGCATCGCTCTCTGGACCACAGCGGGATGAGAGAGGGAAGCGTCCTCGCGCAGAAGTCGTGGGCGAAATGCAAACAGAATCAGCAGAAGCCCGTGGAGGATTGAGTCGTGAGGCGAGCGGTCGAGAACCAAAATCTGCTGAGCCGTGCGATGCACACGATCAAGACGGCGGGGATTGAGAACGTCCGCCAACTGTGCGGTCACGCGAGCATTGCGAGCACGGGATATTATCTGAAGGTCAGTGATGCCTCTGCATGGGCAGCTTTGGGTTCTGGGGCAGGCTTATGATGGGCAACGAGCGACTGACTGGAGAACCTTATGCCACCACATACAAATCTGATCTTCATGGTCTCCGACCCGAAGAACTGGCGAGATGCCAGCAAGGAAACGGAAGAGCAATACGCCGAGCGTCGTCGCCGTGAAGATCGGATCGAACGGTTGTGGAATCGCACGACGCTCTTCGAGACGACCCAAATGAAGCGGCTTTGTCTTGGATAACCGAAGCAGCCTCGGCGAGGAAGGCAGAATCCACTGACGAACGCTACGAAGTTTCCATCTTTCCACGTCGTCCGGTCACGACTTGGAACGCTTGGCCCAGCTTCATTTTCGATGCTTTCACCGTAGCCTTCGAGAGCTTCACAGTTCCCTCCCGAACAATAGAGCCAAGCAGCTTCGCGGCTTTCACTGTGGCAGCTCTCCTCAGCCCTGCCTTCTCAACTCGCACCGTACAGCGACAGTATTCCTTAGTGATCATTCCGACGCGGAGCGTCAGGAAGGCATTCGCTGAACCAGACAGGACAGAACTGGCGAGAAGATGCATTCCCGGAATTGCAGCAACGGTCGAGCCGAAAATCGTTCCAACCAGCACATCGAGATCAATGTCCTCAATGCCGGCAGCGATAAAGGCTGTGGAAGCCACGTTTGCGTATAGCTGCGCAAAGTCCCGAAGCGACGGTCTTTGGTAGTACGCATGGGCAACCTGCCAAATGAGCCGTGTTTGAGCCGCAAATAATACCAGAACATCTAAACGACCACTCTGTAAAACCGCGGTGCTGAGGAATACTGCTGACGCGGTGGACGTGAGCACATCGTCAGCGCGCTTATCGAGTGTCTGAAGGGCGGTTTCGATTTCCGTCGTGGAATTCAGAGGGAGTCCACGAAGACGAGGATGGCGTGACAGCCGTTTCTTGAAATCGAGGAGAAAGCGGTCATAAACCTCACCCTCGCTCGTTGCTGGCGGCAGTATCCGTTTCGGCAACCGGAACCAAAGCACCAACGGAGTCGTTAGCAGTAGGCAATAGGTGAAAATGAGACCCCACATCACTCCGTTGCCGAAAACGATATTGACCGCTCGCGCCGACTGGACGATCTGCGTCGTCTGGTTGAACAGGAAAATACCGAATACAACTACGATGAAGGCGGCGACGACGAGGACGATTCTCTTTGCAGTTTTGGGCATCTCAGCACCCCGCCTCTTAGTATCCACGATCTCCGCCATGCGAAGTTGATAATTGAATGCTCGCTCGCGTCACCAACTTCAGTGATGTGTGGCACAGTAGGGTGTTCAAACGTGAGATATATTATCGGTGCCTTGCAGCTTTTCTGTTTTCGTGTCGGATGTTGGGCTGATCGTGAACCGCACCATGCCTGAGGGATCAGGGCGCAGGTCATAATAGCGGGGCATGAATCCGATGGCGGACAATCCGGTCATCGTTCCAGACCGCGAGCTTGAGGGGAGAAGGACCCCGGCACTGAACTCTGCAGGGCATTGCCTGCCAGAGATCTCCATACCGGCTGGCAACATTGTTACGTGATGGGCGGAGTCCGGGCGATCCCGGAAGAGCTCGGGGCGTCCGCTTGGCCACGGAGTGGCCAACGAAGAGGCGGTTTCCGAAATCCAGGCGGAAGGCTTACTACCTGATGTCGATCCATGAGGACCTACAGACGCGGGTCAGGCGGGAGTGGGATGGACGAAGAGACTGGAATTGGCGAAGGTGACCAGGAGGGATAAGCAGGAGTACCGATTGCGCAACCTGGCTGTACAAAGCCCGGTCGCTGCCGAAGGATCAGTTTAAGTGGGAGGTAGAGAAGGAACTGACAGAGCGGGAGACAGAACGATGGTAGACCATCAGATCATCTACTTCAAACTGTGCAAACACCCAGATCCCGGGCTGGCAATGCCGATGCTGTGGCGCTAGGTCAAATCTCGAAGTTCATCACAGATTGTTTCGCGGGCAGGGCGGTTGTGACTCAGAGGAGGGTCCGATCACACTGCGCTTCGCGTGCGCATTTCACTACCAAACTGACCACGGCCTGAGTGATTACCCCAACCACTGATAGGTTAGAATAACGGCGCGCGGACCTGCCATCATCTTGCAAGGCTCATTTGGTGCAATAGTTCAGGGCGGCGACGCCTGGCGTCAATACGCATTTCTGTGCATCAGGGTGGATATGACTGTGATTGCGATGATCCGCAGATCCAGACTCATGCTCCAGTTTTGAAGGTAGTAGAGATCATGTTCTATCCGTTTCTCAATGGACGTATCACCACGCCAGCCGTTGACCTGGGCCCATCCGGTAATGCCGACTTTCAGGCAGTGACGGTTGTTGTAGCGTGCGACATGCTGCAGGAACTTTTGGGCAAAGTATGGGCGTTCCGGCCGCGGTCCGACCACGCTCATATTGCCCCGGAGAACGTTGTAAAACTGGGGTAGCTCATCCAGACTCGTCTTCCGCAGGAACGCACCGATGGGTGTCCGGCGCGAATCCTTCTCTGTGGTCCAAACCGTATCACTCTCCTTGACCGGCGAGACCCGCATGGTTCGGAATTTGTACATCTTGAAAGTTTCTCCATTCATTCCTACTCGATCCTGGTCGAACCAGATTGGACCCGGCGAAGTCAGCCGAACCACCGCTGCAATCAGAATTAACAAAGGCGCCGTCAGGACCAGCACCGTTAGAGAAAAAGCGACATCGAAGGTCCGCTTCAGCAATGCATAGTCTAACGAGTCAGCCGGCGACTTGGTAAGATCCACCATTTGCATCCGCCCAAGCTGGAACAACCTTTCACGAACCACAATGCCCTCGCCAAGATCGACGATGGCACGGGCGGGAAGGGAAAGCCTTTCCATGGCCTCCACGATCTGTGGAATTTGAGCGAACTGAGCAGGATGGATGGCAATCACTGCTTCACTGAAACGGCCGTTGGCATTCAGACCGCCGATTTCTTCGAAGCGATAGACCGGACTTTCACTGACGACCGGCTCCTGTCCCGGCAGACAGACGTATCCGGCAACACGGCAAGGAGCACAGGAAAGCCTCTCCAGACGCTCTGCCGCCCGATGCGCGAACGCATCGCTGCCGACGATCAGGATGCGCGCGGGATGCCCCCATTCCTTATTCTTCCTGATGTATGCCCGGAATACAGCGTGCACCGACAGAGAGAGAACGAACAGGGTGAATAAGCCGCAGACGAAGAGACCCCGAGGGACGACGTCATCGCGACTGAAGAAGAGAAGGGCCAGCAAGACTACTCCGGTTGCGAGCACGGCAGAAGTGGCAGCTTTCCCTCCGGTTCTTTCCCGGAAGAGCTCGTCGATGCGGGTCACTCGATAGTGTTCTGCCATGAAAGACCAGACGAACGAGCACAAAAGGATGAGATTGAAGTGTCCGGTCGAGGGGTACAGGACCGGACGTCCGAGGTAGGAGACGAGGACCGCCCACAACCGATAGCCCAGGTCAAAGGCTACGAAAGGTAACAGACAGGTGACAGTCACCAGGACGAGGCGGTAGAGGCGTAGCGCCAGAAACATGGTAGGAAAACTCTCTTCCTAAATCGACTAATTAGGAGGGCGGCGCAAAGGTCCTGCTTGAAAGAATGCTTGTGGAGCCATGACCGAAGCCGAATAAAGTGATTGCTAGTCAGCGGTGGCTGAGCCGCCGGGGAGTAGCCCTTCAGTGGGTTGGGTGGCAAAACGAGATTCGAAGTATCGGTCATAGGCACCCAAGACAGAGGCCTTCGTGAAATATGCCTCCGCGTGAGCGCGCCCATTTGCTCCCCGCCAAGCTCGCAAGACAGAATCGGTGCGGACCGAAGCAACTCCTTCGACCAGGGCGGCGGGATCTTCTGGTGCGACGATCAGGCCACAATTTGCCCTGCGAATCTCACGTGCCGCTTCACTTCCGGTGTCGACCGACGCGATGACAGGGCGTCCCGAAGACATGTAAGTCAGGAGCTTAGAAGGGATCACGGCATCTTTAACCGACGCCTTCTGATTCAAGAGCAAGGCATCGGCGTCCGCGTACATCCGGCATAAGGCTTCACGCGGCTGTAGCGGCAGCAGGCGGACGTTCCCAAGCTCCCGGGCCTGAATTTCCGATTCAACCAGCTCGCGATCCTCTCCTTCTCCCACAATGACCCAGACCAACTGCTCATCATGGCGCGTCAGTTCGGCGGCGCGTACTAGGTTCACCAAATCCTGCTTCTTGCCCATGTTGCCGGTATGCAGAAGCAGGAACTGGTCGGGAGAGATATTGTTCGCGGCACGAAAACTAGAGTCGCCCGGACGTGGCTGGATGTTTTCGGTGTCGCCCCAGTCTGGTATGCGATGGAGTCGCGTCGCGGCGATCCCACGAGCGCGAAGGCTATCAATGAATGCACCGCAGAGACAAAATACAGCCTCAGCATTCCGGTAAAGAAAGCCTTCGAGTTTCCTTGCCAATCCAACCAGTGTGCCTGGTCGCAGAATTCCGGTAGCGAGAGCGGCCTCGGAAGCCAGGTCCGTAAGCTTGATGGTGTATGGAACGCGCTTCAAGCGCGAGAGCGCATAAGCAGCCAGGGAAACCGCCGGAGGAGGAGACGAACAGTAAATGACGTCGCACTTGCCTTCGACCAGGCCTCCGACGAACGCAGCGACTGCAAACGAAAAATCGTGAAGCAACCTCTCAATCAAACGGCTCGGCTTCCATGGAATGAAGTGGAGCACCCGCCGTATGTGAACGCCGTTCAGATACTCCTTCTGAGTGATTCTTCCCCGATAGCCATCCCAAGTCCTCCAGTCAGGATAATAGGGAAATGCTGTGATCACCTTGACGCTATGGCCCTGCGCGGCAAGATGTTCGCTCAGCCCAGTGGTGAAGGGAGAGACGGAGGTGTGCTCCGGGTAGTAGTTAATTCCAAGAATCAGGATTCGCATTGGTTCGGAAATCCCTTTGCGTTCAATATTTGCGGGCGCAGGCTTGTGGCTAGGCGATTCGACGCGCATTTTGGAGGATGAGATGGCGACCCCTACCCGCGTGCGCAAGTTCCTGCTCGATCCAGGCATAGGTGACGGCGAGACCCTTTTCCAGAGAGATCGAAGGCTCCCATCCCAGCACCCCCCGCAGCAGGCTGTTGTCGCTGTTCCGGCCGCGAACTCCCTGCGGTTTGGTGAGATCGTGCTGTCGGGTCAGTTTTTTCCCAGCGATCTCCGCCACCAGATCGACTAGGCCGTTGATCGTGATCAGGCGGTCGGTTCCGAGGTTGAGAGGCTTGTCAAAACCAGAAGTCATGATGCGCAAAAGGCCCTCCACGCAATCCTGGATATACATAAAGGACCGTGTCTGTTCCCCGTCGCCCCAGATCTGGATGGTTCCATCGTCCTCGGCCAGTGCAACCTTTCGGCACACCGCTGCTGGCGCCTTTTCCCGGCCTCCGTCGTAGGTTCCCAGCGGGCCGTACACATTGTGGAACCGCACCACACGGGTATCCAGGCCGTAGTCCTGCGCAAAGTAAAGACAGAGTTGCTCGGTGTAGAGCTTCTCCCAGCCATAACCAGGCTCAGGCTCAGCGGGAAAGGCATCTTCCTCGCGCAGCGGATCGACTTCGGCATTCGTCTGCTTCGACTGAGCGTAAACACAAGCAGAGGAAGAAAAAAGAAATCGCTTTACGTCCTGAAGTCGGCTGGCTTCCAGCATGTGCACGTTGATCAGCGTATTGTTGCGAGCGATATCTGCGTGATTTGAGGAAATAAAACCGATGCCGCCCATGTCGGCCGCTAGGTTGTAAACCTGATCAATGCCTCCCCGGGTAGCCATCAGACAGTTGTCGAACTTGCGCAGATCCAGAAGCTCGAATTCGTCCGCATGGGTGGCTTCGTATTCCGGCTCCTTGATATCCACGCCCCGCACCCAGTGGCCTTCTGCACTCAGGCGGTTGATCAAATGATGTCCAATAAAACCTCCCGCACCCGTAACTAGAACACGCATTCGCTGGTTCATAAATGTGCACCTCTTGGTTGAGAGTCGAGTTAGAGTTCTGCTGAAAAATCAATCCGCTTCGAAAGGAACACTGGAGGGGCGGGCATCCGTGAGAGCTGGGACTCTTTTCGGGTCTTTCAGGCGATACGCTTCGGCATGGGCTTCTATGACCGACCGATAGATCGCAATGAGCTGCCGGTAATTGGTGGTTTCACTGTAGAGCCGTTCGTGAGCCCGTTGAGCGGCGGCAGACCATAGCGACCAGACATCGCTCGGCGCCCGCAGCACCTTCTGTAGCACATTGGCCAGTGCGGCTGAATTTGCCGCCTCAAAGATCAAGCCATTACTCTCATCGCTGACCATCGTCTTCATGCTGCCAAGGTCGGGCACGATCACGGGAGTCGCTGCGGAGAAAGCTTCCAGCAGCACCATGGGGCAATTCTCATATGCCAGAGTCGGCAGCACCAGCGCGCGGCTTTCGCCGATGCAGCGCAATACTTCTGGGTGGCTTAGACTGCCGGTCCACGAAACTCTGTGGGAGCCTCGGAATTGGGTTTGTAGCGCTTCGCGCTCCGGCCCGTCCCCGATCAAGATCAGTTCACTGCCGTCTACATGAACGTGGCGCCAGGCGTCCAACAAGACATGCAAGCCTTTATGGCGCGTCATGCTTCCGGCAAATACAACTCGCAAAGACCTGGCGGCAGGAACCAGACTCGATGCCAGAACAAAATTCGGTTTGACGGTCATCTTTCCACCGGGCAGACCGGCTCGAATCAGAATGTCCCGGCTGAACTCGTTCAGCGCGATGTAGCCTGCGACTTTGCCAGTGTAGGTGCCGAGCTTCCAATGGAGGGCGTTCATCGCCAAAACGGTAGCCGTGCGCACGAAGCTGTTTGCATAGCAGCGGTGGCGCAGTCCGGGCCAGGATGAGCTTCCAACGCAGTCTTCACAGGGCCTGTCATCGCGCAGCAGTACGTTGTTGGCGCAGGCATGACGAAAGTTGTGCAGGGTCTGCACCGCCGGTACCCCCTCGTGCCCCGCCGCCCAAAACACGCTAGGGCTGAGTAGGGGAAAAGAATTGTGCACGTGAACCACGTCGGGCGTGAAACGCGAGATGGTTTGCCGGAGTGTTCGATAGCTGCCCTGAGACCAGAGGAACCCGGGGGCGGCCAGCATTTGGCGGACGACAGATGCATGCTTCAGGGAAGCATTCGACACCTGAAATAGCTCCACTGTGTGGCCCCATTTCTCCAGCAACCGCGCTTCCAGGTCCACCACCGTCTCTTCTCCGCCCCATCCGGGTGCGTGGCGATTGTGTACCTGCAGGACGCGAAGACTTCGATCCGCGGGAAACATGGTTGTGTCAGGCGAACGCAACCTTGGATCTCCCTCGCATCTCGGAAATCGTTGCCTGCAAGCTGAAGCGCGAGCGTGCGATGCGGCATTGCGATTCCAGGTTGCGCTGTGCCCAAAGCGTGAAACGTTTGAGTTGCATTGACTGATGGAAAGAACGAGCGTCGGCTATCAGATTTCTCCCCGGCTGAACGGTCACGCCCAGCCGCAATCCTCCATCTCGCGCCATCCGAACAATTTCCGCAGACACGTTTCCATTGGGATAAGCGATCAGTTCTGGACTCTTGCCCGTCAGTCCCCGAATGAAGTCCTGAGCGCCGGCAATCTGTTCCTTTATCTCCGTTGGAGAATAGTTGCTAAGAATCGCGTGGTCCACGGTGTGGTTCCCAATGTGCACGAGAGGATGACTGGCCAACTGAACCAGTTCTTTCGAAGTCAAGGGCCGGTCAAGGTCAGAAACGGGCCGAAGGGACGCCTCGCCAAACTCGCTGCAGAGATGACGTTCGGCATCGCGGGAGCGAATCAGTTTGAGCGCGGCGCGAACGTGGTCCGTGCGCAAGGATGACCATCCGCGGGTTCGAGATTCGCGGTACAGAGTGTCCCACCAGAAGGCTTTCCCGGTAGCAACGTGGCTTGTGGAGATGCAGAACACGGCAGGTATCTGAAACTCTTCCAGCACCGGCACAGCCCTCACATTGTTGTAGTAGCCGTCGTCGAAAGTGATGATCGCTGCCTTGGCCTCGGTTTCCGGGCCATCCAGGATCTCCCGCGGAGACACAAAACGGTAGCCGTGCTGCGTGAAGTCGCGGACGAATTGGCTGAAGATCTGAGTGGTGATTCCTTGCTGTGGATCAAGCAGGCCCCGAGCAATCTCCTCCGGAGATGCGAACAGGCTGTGAAACGTAAATATCAGCAGCGCGGGGGAATTCCGGAAGAGCCGCGCGCAGGCCCCGGCAATGCTATTGTCACAGGCCTCCAACAACTTGATCATAGATTGGTGAACCATGGTTAGCGAAGCATCGGTCGGCAAAATAAAGATTGGCGAAACATGTCATGAATCCCACGGGGCCACCCGAAAGCCGGGGAGCCACAAATCGCGCCGAAGTCGTTCGATGTAGAATTCCAGCGATGAAAGACGTCATCGGAACGATGATCGCGTGCCCCGATGACCTAGGGACCCTTGATCTTGTTGACAGCCGATTACGCTGTGCCATTTGCCATCGCGAGTTTTCTGTCTCAGACGGAATTTCTGATCTTCTTCCATCGCAAGCCCTGCGATCGGACTCAACTGAAGTGAAAAGACTGCAGAGCTATAACGCCACCTACTCGGGACGTCCGGATCGGACCTGGCTACAACCCCTTCGAGTCCTGATCGCTGAGCTAGGAAATCGATATCTTTATTCCTGGGCGGCGCGGCGTATCGCCGACATCGCAAGAGGCGAGCCGCTGGCTATTCTTGACGCCGCCTGTGGGGACGGCATGCTGCGGCGTCATATTGCCAGCCAGCATCATTATGTCGGCGTCGATTTTTCTATTCGTCCCCTGGTCCGAGCCGCCCGCTACTATCCTGCTGACTACTACCGTGGCGATCTGAACCATCTTCCATTCGCGGATGCAAGCTTCGATGTTGTGGTCTCCCTGCAGTCGTTCCAGTACCTTGACCATCCGGCGGCCGCAATCCGGCAGATTGCTCGTGTGCTCAAACCGGGCGGACATTTTCTTCTGACCGTCCCCAACGGCGGCAGCTTCAAGTACCGGCTGCAGGAGTTACCGGCGATCCAGCGTCAAACGTTCGACCGAGAGACGGTGAACGGCTTGTTGTCCGACACCTTCCAGATACGGGAGATCTCCACTCGCGGCCTGTGGCTGCCTTTCCCCAAGATCGGCATCCATCTGCCGGGAACTTATCGCGACTCTCTGGGGCTCTCGTGGACGACGGTGAGTGAACGCCTCGCCGGCAAGTGAGGGTCAGCCTATGCCAGCTTCAAGAAAGCCATATTCCTCTCCCGATGGCGAGATGCTGAAAATCTTGTACCCGGCCGCATTGAGCTTGCAGATCGCAGTCCGTGTCTTCGCGATGCCAACTTCGGGCCAGCGGTGATGAAACTCAACAAGCAATTGACGAACCGGAACCGGGTTGGCCAGCAGATCGTCGATGACCTCATATTCCGCGCCTTCGATGTCCATCTTGAGCAGGTCGATGTGGGCATGACCCAAGATCTGCTGCACGCTGGAAATGCGGCGCACTTGCACCTCAACCGTCGGCCAGGGAGTCTCGCGTTCCAGAAGCGTGTGCGATACGAAATTCAGGTTCGCGGGGGGGGCAAACCTTCGCATGCCATCCTGCCCAGCGATGCCGTATGCGTGGAAAACGAATTCCGGAGGCAATGTTTTGGCCTGAACCCAGGCGATCGAGCGCGGAGTCGGATCAAACGCATGCACGGTCACTCCTAACCGGTGGATCAATTCGAGGTCGAAGGAGATCTCCTCGCCGACTCCAACGGAATACACGATGCTTTGCGCCGACAAAGAATTCCGGCAGATACTCCAGGCGGATCCACTGTTCCCCAGGGTCAAGATCTGGCATCTCACCTGGGGGCGCTGCAGCAAGTCTTGCCCACGCCAGGCGCGCCAGGTGCGCCTTACCGCGCGCAAGTTGTTGCGCAAGCTATCGAGCGCCACTGAATCGTGGATCATGCGCTTCATCGGTATCGCCTGGCGCAACTCATCGTTCCGCTAAAATCGCCACACAGCTTCCCAATGAGCGCAATCGTAAGACAGTGCAAATGAAGTCGTCCGCCCTCATCAAGCGCCAAGCAACGCCGACTGAGATCGGCAAACCCATTTGGCCGGCGGCAATCATTGGATATCGCAAGAGGGTTCCGGATTGGCGAACCTCGGCCACACGGAATACCCGTTGAAAGGTTGAAACCCTTTGCCGGTCCAATGGCCGGCAGTGTACATCCTTCTCTCGTTTCCCGAACACGCGAATCCCCAATTTGTAGAACGGTGCACGCCAAGGTTCGATTGCTGCAAATCTTCCTTTGGATTTCAAGACGCGCCGAATTTCAGGAAACGCTTCATTCGTTTTGAAGTGGTGAGCAGATCCCGACGAGTAGACAACGTCAAAGCTTTCATCAGCATAAGGTATTCTTTCGGCCAATCCTACCCTCGACTCAATGGCAACTCCGCACAGTCGGCCAAGTTCGTGGCCGCACTCCAGCTCAGATTTCACGGGAGAAACTAAATTCGCGGACTTTGCGCCGGCCAGCATCATTCTCACTGCCTCTGTTCCCTTGCCGCCCAACTGAAGCACGGTCTTGCCCTCGATCGGGGCAAGGAACTTGAATGCTTCGTATTCAGCGGCACATTCAAAAGCGGAGGCGAGCCACAATCTTTTAGGGTCCGGAAAACGGCCTCGGTCACGGGCGGCAAATATGTTTGCCAGAGTCGCAAATGAGACGGAAGAGCTAATTGTTCCGACCTCCGCGATTGAAGAGAGAGCGCGCAATTGCTCAACCTCACTCGCGGCCACAGCATCATAAAAGACGGCTTCGTCCGGAGGGATTCCTTCTTGAAGAATGTCGATTTGCGTATTATCACAAAGGCTCTTCATGTCAATACTCCTTGTGCGCCACCAATCGCTCTGTAGCTCTTATTTTGATGGTTGCCTGTAAAGCCTGGGGGTTGGCAGTCAAGTTGGACTCCCGCTAAAGGCGAGTGCATAGTGGTAAGTCAAAAGATGGGTAGCCAGCCGGGAAGAGCACTTGAGGCTGAGATCTTTCGTCGCATAGGTCAATCGCCGCCACTCCGCCAGGCCCTCGTTCCCGGAGTAGTATTCGGCGTAATGCTCCACGAGGGAGTTGTTTGTACGCAATGAGGTAGGGCCGTTCGTGTTGGTGGATATCTTCAAAGGTTTGCCCTACGGTGTTCGCAGCGCGTTAGCTTCCGCCGGAACGTCTTTCCCGCGAAGAGCACTTTCGTAGTCCTGCAGGCGCCGGATAGCAATCGAGCGCCAACTGTACGCTCCTGCCATTTTCCGCGCCCCGACAGAACCCAGTCGTCTTCGGGTGTCACCGTCCTCCAGGACAAGGAGGGCTCGCTCCAGATCGTCCAGATCGTGCAAGCGATAGGCCACGCCATTCCCTGCGATGCGCTCCATGGCTTGCATCTGGTCGTTCGCGATCACCGGCAGACCGCAAGCCGCTGCATCCAGCATGGACATGGACTCCTGGGCGGGCCAAACCCCGATGTCCGCAGACCGGTAGAAATCCGCGAGTTCGCCGAGGGGCACGAAGGGATGGGTCACACAGCCGGGACACTCTGCAATCAAGGCTGCCTGTGGGCCATTTCCCACGAACACCGCCTTGAAGTCGCACCCCTTGTTTGCCAGCCGGGCGATTGCCTGTGCCAGGAGAAGAGGGTTCTTTTCTTCACTGAATCGTCCGGTGTAAATGCAGACAACATCGCGTTCAGAAAATCCCAACTGCGTTCGTAACCGGGGCCGGGCGGATTCCTCCCCCATCGCCGCCGCTGGATGGAAAACATCGGTATCAACGCCCAGCGGAGCAATAACAAGCTTTTCTTTTGGCACCCCGAAGAACCTCGTTGCAACATCGGCGCAGTCCGGTGAAATGGCGTAGTACTTCTCCGTTACCGCGCTGGCAATTCTTCCGGGGACTGTCCTCTGCAAAAAGCACGTCAGGTAGGCGGGGCTGAGCATGTTGGAAGGCCGTTGCGCCAGAGGAAAAACGGAGGCGTGATAGTGACATCCGGAAAACAGGCGATATCCAAGAGCCAGCCGGTACCAGGCAGCATCTACGGCGATCCAGCCGATCGGGGTCATGGTCTGAACCACGCCGGGCCGGAGACTGGCCAATTTCCTGCCCAGCCCCGTCAGGCGAATATGCCCAGCAACTTTGGTTGCCGGGAGGATGTGAACCCGAAAGCCACCCGATGTCTGGTAAATTCCAGGCGGCCTCTTGTCGACGAAGTCTTGATAAATGGATTCGGAAGCGGCCTGCCGGTGTTCCGGCGGAAGGGATGAGGCCACGACTTCCACCCGAGCCCCTTGCTGGGCAAGATACTTTGGCAGCACGTTCTCGAGATACCCCATCCCGTCACAAGAGATCTCGGAAATGAAAACGATCCGCATGGGTGTGAGAATCAGTTGCGCCTCATGTCTTAAGACCGGCTCTCGCCAATGGTCGCGGTTGGAGTTGCGTGCAGCGTGGCACGCTCAGCTTCCCAATTTTCGAGGACAGTGATCTCGTAGTGCCATGACCGCAGCAGGCGGCAACACTCTTCGTGGACAGTCTTGCCGTGCGTGGCCAGAAACAGTTCTGGACGAAACCGGGCAAAGCACTCTCTGGCTCCCTGCAGCGCCCGGAACTCTTCGCCTTCAATGTCCATTTTGATAAAGTCCGGCGGCGGGACATCTTGTTCGTGAATGAGTCCATCGAGAGTCACGGTCTGAACCTGAAGGTTTCCCTGAGACGATATGTGTCCATCGGCGCAGGTGATCCCAATTGCGAAGCCGGTTGAACCGCTACGATCTGAGACCGCAACATCGAAAACCGTTACGTTGTCCAGGTGGTTGAGCCCGATGTGCTTGCGCAGGCTGGCGACATTCGCTGGAACCGGCTCAAAGGCAATAATGCGCCCCTCTCCGACACAGCTGGCTGCCAACAGGGTGTACAGGCCAGCATTGGCGCCGATGTCGTAGAAGATGGATCCTCGAACCAGTCTCCGCATGATCAATTTCTGCAGAGCCGTTTCGTAGATTCCTAACCAGCAGGCATGCCGGTGCGAACCAATAATCCAGCGCTTGCCACGAAGAGGGCCCCTTAAGATGGGAACATTTGCATTCCTGGGAAGGAGTCGCAAAGGAGAGCGAATCACCGTGCCCCAGAAGCTGTTGGTCAGACATTCAGCCAGTTCCATTTTTATACTCGCCACTCATCGTGCACGGCCATCGACAACGCTACGTAGGGATATCCCCAAACCTCAACGAACCGTTAACGCCCGGCCCTGTTTGAGCATCGATCCGAAACTCTCCAGCAGACTTCGGTGCACCAGGGGGCATGAGATAAAGACAAAGCATCAGCATACCGAGACCACCGGAGAGCAGGCTGGTGAACATGGAAATGTTAGCCAGATTGAACGCAGCGTAGCTGGTAATCAAAACTGCCAGCCGCGGGTCGCGATGCTGCGCTGCCGAATCCAGCATCCAGAAAACAGCAGCCGACACCAGCCCTATGACCACAAGGCCTGCCAGGCCGGCTGCCCCAATGCCATCGGTGGCGTAGAAGTGAGTCGTAGCATTGAGGGCTGTCGTACCTCCGTAGGCAATGCCCACCTCCTGGCCGACGCCATATTGATACGGGTAGTGTACGAACCAATCCACTACCTTCAAGTGGGACCAGTATGTGTAGGGATTGCGCAGGAAAAAATCGAAGTACTGCGCGGTCAACAGGCCACCCATGCTAAGCGTGCGGGCAAACACTACAAACAGCACGATGTCGCCGATGGTTCCCGGTTCGGGGTCAAGCCGCGAAAGCAGCAGACAGGCCGTTCCTATCAGGGCCAAAGATGCCAGAGCCAGATTGAGTCCAAAGGAAAACTTCTTGATTTTAAGGAGAATGTAAATTCCGGGAATAAACACGATGGACAGCACGGACCCCTTCGTGCCGAGAACGCTATAGACGAGTAATTGACCAGTCACGCCCACCAGGAAAATCCATCGCCTGTGGTAAAAGAGTCCATATCCCATCAAAAAAGGGTTGATCGCGCCGGTAAGAGGCATGAACGCGTAGTTCACGAGAGTGCCGTCCGCTACATCGTTCGCGGCAAAGCGCAGATCATAGATGTCATTAAAGGAAACAATTTGGAGGCTGTGACGGAAAACTATGACCAACCAGACTGTCAGTCCTGTAGTGGTGAAAGCAAACACCCTCCAGAACGTGCGTGGCCGGAGCCTGGTCCGATCCAGTTTCCACAAGGGAAACAGGTAGCCAAGTCCGGTCAACAGAAAGGCGAGGAAGAACATGGCCATCATCACGGCAACTTCCCGTGTTGACTCGTATCCCGCGTAGAGTGGCACAAACATCGAAGGAACCAGCACCGTTACGTACAGGACCCAGTAGGCCAATTGCGAGGGCCTTGTGAGCTTCAAGGGCATCCACAGGCAAGGACTCAAGCTCAGGACGATGGCCAAAACGAAATAGCCGAAAGCTGGAGGATCGTAGTTGTAACCCAGGTATTCGAACGAGGGGTATAGGAAGTGAACGTACATCCAGTGGAAGCCCATGACGTAAAATGCCATGACCAGAAAGACGAATCCCCGCTGGCGTCCCTGCGTGCCATGTCTTGCCCCCACCCCTGCATCTGGGCTCAACATGAAATAACTTCCTTGGTTCTACTCTCCCTTGCCGTCCAGAACTGGAACGGTAACCAGAACGCAAGCAACATCAATGTATAAGCGGCGGCGGAGAGCAGCATGCCGTACACTGCGCCGCGCAGTCCGTAACTCATCACCAGCGGAGCTCCGGCAAGGAATGTGACCAGGCCGCTCGCGACATAGGCATAAAACACGGCGCTGGGCCGTTCGATCGCTTTCAGCGCGGCATTGGTGGCATTACCGACTCCCATGATCAGCGGCACGAATACCAGCAGGGCGAGAAGGCGGGAGAGTTCGTCAAACTTCCCGCCGTAAATCAAATGTAGTAACGGCAGGCTCAGCGCCCGGACCGCAAGAGCGAAGGCTGCGGTGATCGCCAGAAACAGGAGCGAATACTTTGCCCACAGGGAAATCAGCGCTCCAGGCTGTCCGGTGGCGTAGCGGTGCGCCATCATGGGCAGAATCAGCAGCGTGAACGCAATGAATAACTGATCCACGGGCGTGACCAGCAGGTGCATGGCGCGGAGTCCGGCCAGATCTCTGACCGAGAGAAATCCCGCCACAAGCCAGTAGTAGCCCTGGGTCATGAACTGAAACACCAGAGCTGTCCCCAGAACCCAACGCGAATACTTCCAGTGTTCGCTCCAATATCCTGCCTCTATAGTGCGGAAGTCCTGCGAAACGTCGCGCCCTGGAATTACTTTCCGCATCACGAGCGCGCCTGCGCTCCAACCCAGGGCAACGATGGTGAAGGTGATAAAACCGGTGAGCCGGTGATTTCGAATCGCCACGCCCAGCAGTATCGCCAGCACGACAACAAAACTAACCGAGAACCCCGCGGCCAGATCTGGCCGGTTCTCGATATAGAAGGCGCGCCGGATAAACGTGCCCGTCATCAGGAATCCACTACAGAGCGCCATTCCCAGAAAAACCGGCAGGGCATACTGCGGAGCGATCCATTGCAGCATCAACCAGACGCCAAGGAGCAAGATCGAGAGGCCGACGCACAGGGCCGCATTTCTCTTCCGCATCAGGCGCGCGTAGGACTGAAAATGTTGGTGATAGCGTCCTGACCCGAAAACCGTAAAGGGCTCGAGGATAATCGCATTATGCAGGCCCGCCAGAAAAGTGAAAACGGAATAGCATAGTGCGAACGCTCCGTATTCTTCCTTGCTGCGGACCCGGGCCAGCGCGACGTTGGCCAGGAACATTCCGCCCACGGCGAAACCCTGGTCTGCGATGCTGTAGGCCACCAGGCGTGCCCGGCCTGCGAGCATGCCCGCAGTCTTCACCTCTCCACTCTTCGCCGGGTCGAAAGGAAGAGCTCCGTCCGAGGCTAAACCGGGCTGCGTTACTGATGTGCTGACCACGTCTATGACTGTCTCGAAGGGTGCTTTAGTCGCCTGTGGAGTGCCGGGTCAACGACTTCGGCCAGAAGGTCACCTGGACTGAAGTACTGACATTCTTTTGTTGACCCGGCCGTAGCACAGGATATGTCCAAGCTTCGTACTGCACACCGGTCGAAATCTCCCATTGCGGATTCGCCCAGAGATCAGCATGTGCCCCGAAATCCGTGGTGGTGCCGCCACCCGGATCGAATTGCTGGCTCACTTTCTGGTGACGAAAAGAGAATTGCAGGCGGTTCCTGGCGCTCAACCAGTAGTTTGCCCAGGCCTGCGCGCCTTGCCCGTCGCGCCCGATCCAGCTGCCCATCAGTGATCCATAATTTGTGTAACCGTCGCGAAAGCGGGTATTGGAATAAAAGAAACCGTGACCGATGGGACCGCCAACCGGCAAGTCGGTGTAAACCCCCTCGACTCTGCAGTCAAGTTTTGGAACGCTGGGGAAATGCGAAAGATACAGACCGGCGCGGAAGGCCGAGCGGTCCCAGTAGGCGATGGGCGAAAACTCATCGTCGGTAAACGCATCACCGTAGAAGGTCAGCCAGTTGCGCAACCGCGGCAGACGATACGACCAGTCCATTCCGGACCGGCGATCGCCAGGATCCGAAGTCGAGCCCGGAAGACCATTCCCCAGGTTGATAAGACTGCTCTTGAACGTGCCCAGAGTGAGCGGCACTCCGGGGCCGCCCATGATGGTGGTGCGTGAGAATCCGAACTCGAAGTTTCGTGTGGGCTTGAAGCTGAAGCGCTGTCCGTGAATGTAGGGCTGGGAGCGAAGCTCCTGCCCGTAGCTGCCCTCAGCGGAGGAATTCGGCTCCCCAACAAAGTGATGGCCGGTCAGTTGCCCGAAGAAAAACTCCAGCCGCATGGGGCCGAGAAATCGCGACACCAGCGGAATCGTCATCGGTGCCACGCGGTTGACGCGAAACATATTGATCGGCGGCGCGTTGTCGCTGAATAGCAGTGCCCCACCCGCGCCCGGTCCCCACGAAAGACTTTGCGGACCGAAACTCAGTTCCCAGTTGGAGAAAGTGAGGCCAACGTAAGCGTCCAACAGGCGCAGTTGCTGGACGGTGGGCGTGGGAGTTCCTGGAGCAATACCGGGCAAGTGGTCGATGTCACTGATGAACTGTCTTGCAGCCAGCGGAAGTCCGGGATCGCTGGGCGCCGTTTGTATCTCGCCGCGAAAATATCCAACCCAGGGCCCGCTTGTAAGGTAGAACGACAATCCGGTGGCGGTGTTCCATCCCTCAGCATAAGGACGCCCGAAATCATTGATATTCGTTTGGCCGAAGTAATATCCATTGGTGAGCGTGGGACCGGAGATGTTCAGCACGCGGGTGTAAATGGATTCCAGCGCGGCCCGCGGTCCGGAAGCCTGGGCGAGCTCAGGGCTGAATTCTTTGGCTAGCTCCCGGTAAAGGCCGCTGACATCGAACGCAGTATCGCCAATCCTTTCGCCGGCTTCATTCACCAGCCGAGCACACTCACGCCGCGTCCAGGGGCGCATTCCAGCGAAGCCGCTGTCGACCAGTCGCAGGGCCGCAAGACGGTCCAACGCAGGGTAGACCCAGCTATCGAGCGGCACGTAGGGAGAGCCCAGATTTCCGACCGACGGCTCCGCCAGCGACTGCCGAAGATTGCTGGTCCAGCTCACCCATGCAGGACTGATTTCGGGATCGTGATGACGGGAATATACCTGGTGCGCGGTCAGTTCACCGATAAGCGCTCCGATCAGGACATCCGTGGGGAAATGTGTGCGGCCATGAACACGCGAATAGCTCACCATCGCCGCCGAGCTGTAGGCCAGCAGAGTAGGAAGCGGCCCGGGATACTCATGAGCAATCACAGTGGCGATAGACCATGCCGCAGCCGAATGTTGCGAGGGGAAAGACCGTCCGCCCTGAAAAAAGCGCCCGCTGCCCGTTCCCTGCTCTGGCCGTTCGCGGCCGAACGAGTATTTCAATGCCTGGGTCATGATCAGGCTCTGCACTGCGGCTTCGCCGGAGAGCAAACCAGTCTCCCGCCAGTGCTCGTTTGAATTGTGGTAACTGAAGAGCCACATGGCTCCGGCGCTGCCCGCGAGGGCAGCCACTCCCGCGTTCGAAAGCGTGGTGTAATGCGACAACTTCTTGGGATCTCGCGACACGTTGTTGCTGACGTCAGTGTCCGTTACCAGCAATCCAGCGGTGATTCCGCTGAGGGGCACCAGCCACGCGGTGTCGGAGAAATGCAGCCGGAAGGGTGCCGACCACAGCTGCTTCTGGTCCTTCAACAAGTCCAGAGTGAACTGCCCAGGCACGAACTTCTTTGTTCGCGATTGACTGCCAGGCGCGACGGCTGGATTCTGTGCCGTACCGCTCCACTCCGGTTCGCTCTGCTGCACTGCGATGTCCTGGGTCCCATCTGAGTGCTGCGCGAAGGCTGGAGCCACCTGAGTAAGGCAGAGAAGAAATAACACGAATGTTGGAAACTTCAGCTTCACTGTCGGATGCCTGGGGAAGGATCACGATCCCAGTGTCGCGGCAGATCCTGTCTTTCCCGAGGAGCCATTGCGGACCACGTAGCGTGTCCAGACTCGATGCGTGGCCGCCTGAAAGCGCGATCCGTTAGGCTGCGCCCAGGGCATGGCGGCGTTGGTGGCGTGGAAAACCTCGGCTGCAAGCTGCTTTCGTGGGTCCAGCGGATCGGTCGCTTGCCATCGTTCTCTGCCAAGCACCCAGGCCCCGGCGAGCAGGAGCGCAAATACCAAGCCGAGGAAAATAATCGCCAGCCTCGGTGGAAACGACTTTCGCTCCGGGACATTTGGAGAATCCAGCACCTTCACGCTGGGAATCTCCCTGGCCTCTCTCACTTTCGCCATCTCATATTCCTGGGTAAGGGTCTCAAATACCGCCTCCTGCACCTTGGAGCGGCGGTAGAGATCAGCGTAGGTAACTCCCAGCAAAGGCAGCTTGCGAATGGAGGGATAGAGGGAGTCGTCCTTGGCTTTTGCCGCATCTGAATTTGCGGCATCAGGATTCACAGCATCGCTGACTAGGTCCTGCTTTCCACTTACCTTGTCAAGCTGCGCCCGCAACTCCGCCACCCGCGCCTTCAGGGAGCGCACACGGACGTTGTTGTCGGTATAGATCTGCCGCAGACCTTCCAACTGGGACTGGGCGGCGATCATCTCGCCCTGCAGACCGGCAGCGGCGGTCAACATCGCTTTCCCTTGCTCCTTGACGTCAATGGCGCCGGTCCTGCTCGCGTACTCGCTGAAGTCCTTTTCGGCGAGTTCCAGGTCCTGCTTCACTTCCTGCAACCGTTCTTCCAGAAAGATTCGCTCGCGGCGCGCGGAGGAAGTGCTCACCTGGTTGACTACCGCGTTGAGGGACTCAAGATACTGCTGTGCCAACGCTGCGGCCCTCCGAGCGTCCCGATCAGCGACCGCGATCGTGATGATTCCGCTTTTGCGATCCTGCGAGATCGAGGTATTGGAGGCGAGCTCGCGGCGCGCATCCTCCCAACGCGTTTGTCCGTAGACTTTTCTCAGATCAAGCTTCTGGATCACACCGTCCTGTACGGCCCGGCTTTTCAGAACGCCGACAAAGAGGTCTCCAGTGCTCTTGACTCCGAGCATGTCTCCCGCCAGGGATCCCAGTCCTCCTGCCTTGCCGCTTATCGTGGCCAGAACTGCCATCCCGGCGCCGGAAGAATCGTCCGGTGGCATCAAGCGGGTGGTCGATTCAAACTGCTTGGGAATGAGGAATGCGATCAACGTTGCGATGACCAGCCCACAGATGGCAGCGCGAAAGAGAGATTGGCGATGCTCCCAAAGCGCGCCAAGCTTTGCGACAATCTCCCGGCGATCGGGGTCGGCTTCTGGTGGAAGTTCGGCCTGTGGACGCGCCGGAATCCGATCCAGATCCGCATTGGCAAGCACCGGCCTCAAGCGGTCGCCGCCTCGTCTGTCGTCCCTCGTCGTGTGACCAGCTCATCCAGCCGCATAACTTAGAATCCGCGAGCTACCTGAACTCCAATTCCAATTGCCGACGTCAACTGCGAGACCTGCAATATGGTTTTCCATTTGCTGGTTCCACCGATGGCTTTTTCCGGCATTACTACCATGTCTCCGGGCCGCAGTTCCGCGCTTGTAGCTCCGCCTCCCCACATCCCGCCCGAGCCGCCAACCACCGAACCGTTGGCGCGAATCACGAAGATTGCTTTCTTGTTTGCCATCTGCGTGGGGCCGCCGGCCTGCTTCAAATACCATTCTGCGCTCTGGCCAGGCTTGAACGTGATTGCGGTGGGGTTGTACACGGCTCCTTCCACCATCACGAAATTTGGCTGCTTGGGAATGATCAACACATCTCCGGCGCGAATTTGCAGATCAGCCGGCGTGTTGGCCCAGTGGCCGACGTCGTTCGAAATGTGCACCACTAACCGTCCTGCCGGAGGAGTGTTCTGCAGTCTTTCCAGCGCGGTTTGCCACTGTGCCAGGGAAGCTTCCTTGGCGATCTTCTGATCCGGATCGAGGTCCGGAACCAGCTTGAGGGAAGTGCCTTCGGCCTGCACCCTGCGGATCAACTCCGCCCGCGTTTTCTCTTCGAGTTCCCGCACCTGTGCGCGCTCCAGGATGGCTCCATAGGGATAGGCGCCGGAGCGGAAACCTCCCGCGCGAGCCAGGACCGAGCTCAGCTTTTCTCCCTCCTGAATTCCATAGGTCCCAGGACGCATGACCTCGCCCTTGATGGCGATTGATGCTCCTATGTCATTCCAGCCTGTGATTTGGGGAATAGTGAGTACATCGCCGGCACGCAGGGTGGGGTCATGGTCCGCTATACCAGACATTGCCTTCGCCACATTCACGGTACGTTGCTCGGAGATCAGCTTCTCCCCGTCTTGCTCGAGATACCGGGTCAAATCAGCCATCTGGCTGTCCGCACTCCGCTTGAGGCCGCCCGCGAGCCGTACCAGTTCCGAGGCGGTCATACCCTCGCCCAGCGGATACTTGCCGGGCCGGGAAACTTCCCCTTGGACAATGACCGCCGGCGGGTCGGTCCTAGCCAGGCTCCGATGAATAAACACACGATCTTTCGGTTCAAGGAGGACATTCTGAACCGCATCGCCGGATAGTGCCTTGGCAAGATTCACACTCATCACGTGTACCTGGCCGTCACTGGTATGGCGAAAGACCTGTGCATCGTTCAGTTCGGCATCGGGAGACACACCGCCTGCGAGAAATACTGCGTCCCGCAGGTGCGTCACGCCGTTGGTGACGTGATCACCCGGGTCTCGGACTTCACCGCTCACGCTCACGATAGGGGGGTCCTCGAAGTCATAACGCCCGAAAACCCGCACCGTGTCGAAGGGCTTCAGAAGCAGGTTCTTGTTCTGCCCGTCCAGTGCATCCCCGAGATTGAATGTCAGCACCACCGGCGTGTAGTCCGGCGGTTGCAGGCGGATGATCTCGGCGTGGCGCCGCGAGGGCTCCGGCAACAGATCGTTATAGGAGTGGATGAGGTCAGTGACCGTCATCCCTTCCTTGTAGGGATACTTGCCGGGACGGAAAACATGTCCGTCGAGATAAATGGTCTTCTCGCTGTAGGAAAGGATGGGAGA
The DNA here is from genome assembly GCA_963757835.1 of Terriglobia bacterium. Lineage (GTDB taxonomy): Bacteria > Acidobacteriota > Terriglobia > Terriglobales > Acidobacteriaceae > JAIQFF01. Next base: position 216,092 of record CAVWSP010000010.1, read on the forward strand.
GATTCTGATTTTGTCGTCTCCCTGCACATTGAAATCCTCGAGGGCCTTGTCCACCGCCTTCGGGTCGTTGCCCTCGGGAAGATCAAGGCGCAGCATCGTTCGGCTCTCGTGCGCCATTACCCGTTCCACATCGATATGGCGAAGCGCGCCGGAAGGCAGAACACCACCGGCCAGTTCCAGAACCTCAGCCAGGTTGGCTTTCCCGTCAAGCTCGTAAATTGCGGGACGCCGCACCATGCCTTCGACGGTAACCTGCGGTCCGATGGGCGGAACCTTAATGATGTCGCCGGGCTGGATCCTTTGCAGATCGCCGCTGACGCCCCGCAGCAGCAAATCGTAAATATCGATCTCCTGTACCAGCTGTTTGCCCCGGTAGTGCTGTAGCGTGCGCAGTGAACCTCCTGCGGTGGGACCGCCGCCGGCGTACAGTGCGTTCAGTGGCGTGGAAAGAGAGCTGATGTCGTAGGCGCCCGGACTCTGCACGTCGCCCACCACGTAAACCCGCACCGTGCGTAACCGGGCAAGCGAAACATCCACTTCAACATCCCGATACTGGCTGCGCATTACGCCCTGCATGACCCGCTGTACATCGCCCAGCGTGTGTCCCGAGACCAGCACTGGGCCGGCTTCGGGCAGGGCGACTTGTCCGGTCCGATCCACAACTCGCTGTAAGCGTTGCGCAATGCTTCCCCAGAGCTCGATGTTAAGTCCATCCCCAGGTCCCAGAACGTAGTCCGGACCTACGGGCAAATCCATCGGAAGGTCATCCATGTTGCCCATGCCGGTGCGGAACACATCGGCGCCAAATCGCTCCAGTACCGGCGAGCGTCGCGATACCTGGGAATAGAGATCGTAGAGTGAAGGCACGTTCGCGTACGGATTGGGGCGGTGCCGAATAACGGTTCGAGATTGATTCAGGTCCGGGATTGGCTCTGTCATCCGGTCACGCGGCTCGGGACTGGCCCGCCGGGCAAACCCTTCTCCGACCGGGGCGGAATTGCTCCTCGAGTCAGGCTGCTGGGTTCGAGGCTGGCTGGAGGCTCCGCGGTCCAGGAGCGAGCGCGGCACATCACCTACTGGCGGCGCCATGGGATTTTCGCTGACCGAGGCCCGCAGCAGGCCCGGCAGCTCATCAGGGCGCACACGCGGCATCTGGCCTGAATCAGTGATAAGAGGGTCGAACGGGTTATCAGTCGAGTCCGGCGGCGCCTCCATCTGCGTGCGGTTGAGTTCGCGAGCAGGATTGCGCGGCTGCGCCTGCGGAGCGTCGGGAGGATAGGGAGAGAAATCTGGAGGAAGCGAGTAAGGCAGCGAATTCTGCTCCGAAGGAGTTCTCTGATCGTCGCGGCGCGACCAGTATTTCTCCTCCTGGCTTTGAGCTGTCGTCCGCAGGTCAGGAGTAGAAACAGGCGATTGATTCTCATCCTGCTGTGTGCGTAACGGCAAGCGCTGCATCTGCCGGTACGCCTCCTGCGCCAACTCCTCCTTGCTGGGTTTGGGCCGGATGTAAGCGCGGTCTTCGATTTCCTGGGTAGCAAGAATGCGGACATTGTCGTCCTCCCTCAACAATCGGAACAAGGCCTCGTCGTTTAAATCCACCGGATCAAGCAATCGACCTTGGTCATATGCCCTGCGTACCAGGCGCTTCTTGACCTGCAGCAGCAGTCCAGGTTCGTCGCGAAGAAGTTGAATGATCTTGTCCGCGGACAATGAAACAAGTTGATCGGCCTCCATCTCGGCCTGGCTTTGCAACGTCTTTTGCCTCGGCACACTGCCGTACTCCGACCTCTCTTGCGCGGCCAAATTGAAGGCAGCGCTACTTAGCGCTACGCAGACGCACGCCAGCATTTTCAGGACGAATTTTGAGCGATGGACCGTCACAACAACCTCCAGAATTTCGCCACGTTCCCTGACTGTCGAAAGGGGGACTTTGAGATCAGAAACCGGACGCGGCGTAACAGCTCGATTCAACCTAAGTCGGCGGCTTCGATTTCGACCGCGACCGAGCGCATGATCAGGTCAACCGAAATGACTACTCTGAGCTTGTCTTTTTTACGCACGAGAATTCCCTCTGTACCGGCCAGCGGGCCATGCTTCACATGAACTCGTCGACCGATCTTCAAGTAGGGATGGGGCTCGGCACGAACCCCGTTGACGATTCCGTTTCTGAGCGACTCGATATCAGCATTGTCCACCGGAGCAGGTCGACCGCCGAAACTCACAAATCGCACCACACCCGGGACCTGCAGCACCCGCAGACGATCCTCGGCAGGAAGCTGAACGAAGACATATCCGGGAAACAAGGGTACGTCCAGTTCCTTACGCCGATCTTTCCAGCGATGGACAGCGCGATAGAAGGGTAAGAAACATTCAATGCGTCGGTCTTCCAGCTGCCTCGCAACCTGTTTTTCGTGATGTGCGCAGGTGTACGCCGCGAGCCATGCCAGTGGAGCTTGCCCATCGGGCCTAGGGCGGGGAGTTGTATCCGAATTTAACGGTAAGGTGGTTTGCTGATGCATAGCATGTATCCTGTTGGCCCTTGTCCTACGTGCAGCTTCGCCACCTCACTTACAGGGCCATGTGAGGTAACCCATTAATAACTAATCGGATCTACGACCTGCCCCCGAACAACGTCAATTGGCGCGCGAATTATTTTCCTGGGGTACGGGGGTTGCCACCAGCTTGCCACGCAGCGCGCTCAAGATGCTTTCTTCCGAATTCTCGATCCGACTCGATCGAACGTCGATGTTCGCCCAATAAATAGCCGTGTTGTTGCTCTCCGCGGCCAGCGCAAGCACCCGCATATGGGGAAATTGGTCCAGCAATACGTCGCAGAGGTGTGGCCGTTCCCCCGAACCGCCCAATGAGACGATCAGAAAGTCGGGACGCGCTTGTTCGACCGTGCCCACAATCGAGGCCTCGTCCTCCAGCACCCCGACGATTTCGAGGTCCGGCTGGTCCAATATGGTGGCCATCACCAGTTCCCGCATCAGACGGGGTTGATTCGCGACCAACACTGTGATTTTTCGCACGCCCCAACCTCCGCGGTAGTTTCTGCTCAATGGGAAAAACACGTAAGGTTCAATTTGGCATCAGCAAGCGAGATTGGAAGTTAGGCGCTGCGGTACCAACTGAAGGTTCAACAGGGGGCGGTCGGAATCCAGGGAAGTACCATCAAAGTACCAATCTGGCGTCGGATATCCGACGGGCTATGGAGAGAACAAGCGAGTCAATGAAGTTATGTCAGAGGGAAACCGTGGGTACGGCAAATCTCGACGGCTTCCAGGCGATCGCTTACGCCGACCTTGCGAAGCATGCGGTGAATGTGGTTTTTCACGGTTTGCTCAGAAAGACCCAGTTCCTGCGCAATCTCTTTGTTCGTGGATCCGCGGCTGACCATTCCTACCAACTGCTGCTCACGGCGCGTCAAGCCGAGCTCATGTTTTGCCGCAAAATTGGGGAACGATCCTCGCCGACCTGCAACATACCGGAACAATATCTGGCAGAGTTCCGGCGGGCACACCGTACCGCCCCTGATCACTGAGCGCACCACAGCCACGATTTCCGCCGCCGTGGCATCCACGAGCATGTATCCGGCGATGCCCTCACGAACCGACTGGATGAACAGTTCGCTGTTCAGTTCCATCCCGATCAGTACTACCCTCGCTCCGGGCAGCGCTTCTCGCAGCGCCGCGAGGAAACTCAAACAAGAACGGGCCTCGACAGGGTTGAACAGAACTACATCAGGAGGGGCCGTCATAATGGTGCTTAGGACGGTCGCAGAATAGGATCTCGCTCCGACTACTTCGATGTCGGCCTTCTTACTCAAAATCCGTGCGAGAGCTTCTCGGAGAAGGCGATTCTCGGCGAGCAAAAATACAGACGTACGCACAACTGAGACGGTCATACTGCTTGAACCTTCGCTTTGGGGGAAGCTTGGTTCCAACCAAAACGACTTCGCGTTAGAGTCACCATACTGGTTGTCGGGTTGCGTGTCACCTAGTATCCAGTACATGGTTTTGCACAGAAAGCCTGGATTTCCACACCGCATGCGACAGTGGACGCGAATAATCGTCCTCGAAAGGAATTCAGCGAATTCCTTACTCGTGTCTCGCGGTACGATGTCTTGCGTCAAGATAGCGGTGGACGAGGGGTCCGCCTGTGACGACCAGCCAACCCTAAGGTGTTAGTTATCACCTTGACATCCATCGACTAGGTGTCCCAGGTTATGGACGAGACGTAGTTCTTCCTAAGGCATCTGCAATCCTCTCATGCCCGCAAAGTTGGCGTCATACTTCGCTGGCCCACGCTGGTCAGTTTAGGTATGGTCTGCTCTGCCTAGCCGCAATCGTCGCTGGGGCCGTCGTTCCGCCGGATTGCGCGACAAATCACCGAATGGACCCCGACGAGAGAATCCGTTGGGCAGACGCTCCAACTTGGGTCCAAAGTTGGGTCCAATTGGAGGGTCTTTTTCAGCCCATTTTGGTTCGTAAGTTGCGCCAGATCAACGAAAGTTTAATTGGCTACGAACCAGAAGGTCGGGAGTTCGAATCTCTCAGGGCGCACCATTCTTTCAACAACTTACGTCGCTGGTTAAGTATTTAGAATCCCGCAAAGTGTCCGGTGCGCCGCCGGTGCGCCGTAAAATCAGAGTTTGAAACTATCGGACTGTCTAGCCAAGACTTGTTCTCCGACTCCGCTTTCGCCGTCTTCGAGTCGTCCAGAAAAACCGCTGGACGGCCCTTTCCGCGTGATGGAGGTGAAGGCCGAAGGGAGTCTACACCCGACCGCACCCCTGAAATGGACAGAGCGGGCCAGCTCCCACTACGCCGCGGAGCGTCCGCACAGGACAACTTCTCCGGGGTCGTGAGTGAAATTGATTCCATGACAATGTCGGCTCCGAAGCCCGAGTAAAGTTGGTGGTGCTAAAGCCAACCAACAGGCTCGGGAGAAAGGAGCCGAACGATGATCATTATAGGAGTAGATTTCCACCCCGAGTTTCAGCAAATTGCTTCGGTGGATACCGAGACCGGAGAGTTCCAGGAAAGGCGGCTAGGCCATCGCGAGGAGGCGGAAACGTTCTACCGCGCGCTGGCGGGCCAGAAGGTACGGGTTGGGATGGAAGCCAGCGGGCATGCACGCTGGTTCGAACGACTCGTGGCCGAGTTGCAGTTTGAGTTGTGGATTGGAGACGCGGCCGAGATCCGCACGAAGCGAGTGCGAAAGCAGAAGACGGATGGCCAGGACGCGCAGCTGATCCTACGTTTGCTGCTGGAAGACCGCTTCCCGCAGATCTGGGTGCCGAGCTGGGAGAGCCGGGATCTGCGGCAACTGCTGTGGCATCGCCACCGCATGGTGCAGGCGCGTACCCGGATCATGAATCAACTGCAAGCCGTGGCCCTCAACGAAGGACTGCGCTGCAAGAAGCGGTTGTGGCGGGAACAGGGACGGCAGCAACTGGAATCGTTCCGGTTGGCACCGTGGGCCAGCCGGCGACGACGTGATCTGCTGGAGTTCCTGGATCGACTGAACCCGACCATCGCAGAACTGAGTCAGGCGATCGAGCAGGAAGTCGAGAAGTGTCCGGAGGCGCAGCGACTAAGGACACATCCGGGGGTGGGTGCCTTGACCGCGCTGGCCTTCGTGCTGATCATCGGCCGGAGCGAGCGCTTTCACTGCGGTAAGCAGGTGGCGAGCTATCTGGGGCTGGTACCGCTGGAAGAATCCAGCGGCAACCGGCGACGGTTGGGGCACATCACCAAACAGGGGAGCTCGATGTTGCGTTTCCTGCTGGTGGAAGCAGCGCAGGTGACGGTGCGCAGCTTGCCGGAGTGGCGCAGCAAGTACTTTCACCTAGCGATGCGGCGGGGACGGAAGATCGCCAAGGTCGCGATGGCGCGGAAACTCGCCGTTTGTCTGTACTGGATGTGGCGCCAGGGATGGGATTACGAGCAGCTGAAAAAGTTCGGTTCGCACGCGGGACAGTCCGGAAATCGCGATGGTGTGCAATAGAACACCGAGTAATTGATTGGGCGTCCCGATCCTCTTCACCGAGGAGTCCGAAGTAGTAATCATGATCGCAGTAAGAGACCGAAGAGATGCATGGGTCGGGCCGAGTTCCAGACCTGAATATTGATTACGAGCGAGCCTGGGTTGGTAGAGCAAAAGCAACCGCTTCTACGAGAGCGAAATGGCGCTCCTCTAAGAGTGCATGCTGAAGTGTGTTCGAAATCTGCTTGACACCGCCGACATTGTCAGAGACGCGATTTTGCAACAGTTATTGATTCGTCACTCGCTCCCGTTTCCAGGGCTTAACCGTTGGGCCGTCCGGCGGCATCACTACTTGTAGTTGCGCCTGATCGGCCCCTGTGATCTTCATGTCAAATTGAACGTCATCCTCTTCGGTGATCCGAAGGATCCCGCCCATAAGTTTGGCTTCCACGATATTGTCGCTACCATCAAGGACCGTGACATCTGCTGATTCGCCGGTTTTCGGGTCCACATTCACATCGGCGTGACTGACGGTACCTGTTAACTTGTCCTGCTTTTTCTCCAACTTTATCGTCTCGAAGACCTTCCCTTTGAACTTTGCCTGCCAGGTTCCGACAAATGGCTGCAGATCAGCGCCCCTGCTCTGGGCTTGAGAGACCTGAATTGAAAGACCCGACACTCCGAGGCAGGTTGCGAGTAAGCATCCCGAGGCACCAAGCGCTGAGGCCCGTGCCCAAGACTTGCGGAAGCCATTGGCTTTTGCGATTACATTCATGATGCGATCCCTAATGTGTTTGTGTCGAACAGTCCCAATGCATACCCGACAGTTGTCGGACGCTGTTTTGAGGCCATGGACTGAGCGATGCGCAAAAGAGAGCGAGCATATTGCGTACCTGTGGGCAAAGATTCCGCTGCGATCTCGTCGCAGGCGAATTCTCGTGTTTGATCGATGCGATTCTTAATGAGAGCAGCGGCAGGGTGAAAGCAGAGGGGCAACATTAGGATTTCGTAGGCCAGATTCAATATGAAATCGTGTCGTCGGACGTGTGCCAGTTCATGACCTAAGGTAGAAGAGAGTTCATCCTCCGATGCTTTCGAGAAGAACCATTCTGGCAAAACGAGAACTGGATTGCAGATTCCGAGCGTTGCCGGCCCCCTTCCTTCAAGCGAACACAATATGGGTACTGGCTCCACGCCCAGCAGATCCATGCCAAATCCCGGCGAATATCGAATGCTGGTGTAAGGCACGTAAGCAAACCAACCGCCATGTGGCGATTCCCCCATAAACGCGCTCACATACAACAGGACGCCGGAAAGCAGGAAGGTCCAGTAGGAAAAGGTATTCAACCGAGGGAATGCCATGTCCCGCGCGCCGATCATCAGTGGGATCAGGTAGTTTGCGAAACCGGACAGGATGGGCGCGGCATACCAGAAGATCATGGTCATGCCATGCATGGTGAAGAGCTCATTGTAGGTCTCAGGGGTCAGCCAGGACTGATCGGAGCGCGCCAACTGGATGCGCATGATCAGCGCCTCCACGCCGCCAAGGATGAGAAAGATGAAAGCGGTGGCGAGATAACGGTGCCCGATCTCTTTATGATCGACTGTGGGGAACCATCCGTATACGGTCTTTGGTGTCTCCCAGATTTCTTGCAGATGCTGCTGGACAGTAGACGCGCTGGCGGTCATTGCTCTTTCTCGTGTCCCCGTGCCCATTATTTGGGGAAAGATTAAGGACGTTCCAGAGATGGCTGAGAAATGAAAAGAGATGCACAGGGGAACAGAAAACACGATTGCTATAGCAAGTGCGGCGAACTGACACAGATGGCCGACGCCCGGCCGCTCGAAACTCTTCGGCAGAGTAACCAAGATCTGGAGGTTTGCGAATATGTCCAGTGACCGAGACGTAGGTATGCCGAGCGGACGCCACTGCTCTGGCGGAATAGTCTTGATGATGGGCGTCATGAGGTTTTTCCGACTGGTTCAGGAAGCTCACGACGCGTCTTGGAAATCCCTCTTCCCGGATATTGGGCTCGAGAAACGCCCTTGTGCTGATTGAAGTTTGAGCGCTTCGATTCTGGGGACGTTAAGGGGACGATAACGGAAGCTGTCCGGTATCAGTCCGTACCAAACGAAGTCCGCCGACACCGTTTGATATCAAGTAGTTACATCTCATTGTTGCCCTGTCACGGCAGAGGTCGCGGGTTCGAGTCCCGTCGTCCCCGCCATTCTTTCTTAAGGAGTCACCGGTCGTGACACCGGGAACTCCAACCCACAGCGCCTGATTCATCGTAGCGCTCATCCCAAGGCAGCTTGGGCTATTTCTGATTCCAAGGGAACGCCGGCAGCCAGCGCCTGTCCCACCCCCTATTATATGCCTTGACACGTATATGCTCTTTAGAGTATATCAAGCGAATGGAATCTCTGTTCGAGATCATCGCCGAGCCCAACCGCCGCGCGATATTGGGTCTTTTGGTCTCGTCCCAACAGTCGGTGGGAGAGATCGAGCGGCGGCTTCGAATGCCGCAGCCTACCGTGTCAAAGCATCTGCGGGTGTTGCGCGAGGCCGGTTTCGTGGAATCCACGGTGGACGCGCAGCGCCGTCTCTACCGGCTGAAACCTGGACCCTTTCAGGAGTTGGATCTCTGGCTGGCCCAGTTCCGCCGCTTCTGGTCGGCTCACCTGGATGCGCTCGAACGCCACCTTGATCGAATGGATCATGACCGCATGGATCAGCGTCCACACGGATCATCAACCCCAAAGAAGAAGAAACACAAGCAGAAGGCGACGCGGCCCAAACCGCGAGCGTGACAAAGGAGAAACGAAATGAAAATCAAAGTGACCAGCCTGTACGTGGACGACCAGGAGAAGGCCCTGCGCTTCTACACGGAATTGCTGGGGTTTGCCAAGAAGGCCGATTTTTCGCAGGGTCCATATCGCTGGCTGACCGTGACCTCGTCCGAGGAGCCGGCCGGCACTGAGCTGCAGCTGGCGCTGAACAACAACCCCGCGGCCAAAGCGTATCAGCAGGCAATGTTTCAACAGCGCCAGCCCGCAGCCATGTTTTTCACCGACGACGTCAAGGGCGATTACGAGCGGATCAAGGCCGGCGGCGCCGAGTTCACCATGCCGCCCACCGACGTGACTGGCTCGAGCATCGCGATGCTGAACGACACCTGCGGCAACCTCATCCAGCTCACCCAGCTGAAGCGCTGGTAAGCCGCCGCCTCGGGCGCGCAATAGTAAGGGGCATACGATGATCGACCCTGAGCAGTACGCACCGGGTCCGGCCAACCTGGCGCGAGTAGAAAAAGACGGAGAGAAGTGGACCCTCGTTCTCGTCCGAGAACTGCGCCACTCCCCGGAAAAGGTCTGGCTGGCGCTTACCGATCCGGCGCATCTGCGCGAGTGGGCGCCCTTTATTACCGACGGAGACCTGTCCGCGGTTGGAACCGTGAAGCTCACATGGGTGGGAGCGCCCACGCCGATCGAAACAAAAGTGACGCGAGTTGAAGCTCCCAAGGCGCTGGAGTACGGCGATATGCGGTGGGAACTCGAAGCCTCTGGCGGGGGCACGCGCCTGACGCTGTGGACCAGGATCGATCGCCGCTTCGTGTCCATGGGCGCTGCCGGGTGGCACGTTGCTTTCGATGTTCTCGACCACCTGCTCAGCGGAACTCCCATCGGCCGCATCGCAGGTGGCGACGCCATGAAGTTTGCCGGTTGGCAGCGGCTGAACTCCGAGTACGCTCAACAGTTCGGCGTTAAGGCACCCAACTGGCCGCCACGTGACCCGAAGCCTTGAAATATGGCGGAAATAAAGAGGCCCCCGTTCTTGATTGAGTTGTTGTATCGGAGCTGATCAAGCAGATCCCAGTCCGTCAGAGGTATGTTCGGTGTTGGGTGAACATCATGTCGAAGAACGGTGGCATCATCGGGGTTTCAGATCATGGAGGCTGGGCGGTTCTGGTCACGGTGGCGCGTGATGGGACGCTGCTCGACCGTCGCCGGGTGGAACTGGTGGGCGAGGGCCTGCCGAAGCTTCCGCACCACAGCGAAGGCCAGCGGCTCCCGCTCGACCAGGCCGTGGAACTGGTAGAGCGCGTGCGAGCGTCGGCGGAGAAGCACGCGGTGCTTGCCTGGGACGCGGTCACGACCGCGGTGCCGCGAATCCTTGGTGTCGCTCTTCGCAAGTGCCCACCGCTTCCACCCACGATTGCCGAGCGAATCATGGACTACCGTGCGCAGAACAATGCCGATTGGGTGATGTACCGTGAGGCCCTCGCCTCCGCAGCCGCGGCACGGGGTTGGCCCATCCACTGGTACGACGCAAAGAGCGTATTGGGAGCGGCGCGCCAGGCGCTGGGTGTAGAGAACCTCGATGCGCACTTCCTCAAAGTGCGGAGGGCGGTTGGGCCGCCCTGGAACCATGACCACAAGCTCGCAATGGCGGCGGCCATCGTCACCGCGAACGCGGTTGTGGAGTAAGTGACGACTTATCTTCGAAAGGATCGCCAAAATAAAATGTCGAACGTAACCTTTTCTAAAAAGCACCGTGACGACCTGCTGAAAGCATTGCAAGCCCGTTTCGAAAACAACAGGAACCGCCACAAAACTTTGGAATGGCCTGAAGTGCAAGCCAGGCTGGAAGCTGGTTCTGAAAAACTGTGGTCACTCCATGAAATGGAAAGGACCGGCGGTGAACCGGATGTTGTTGGTCATGATAAGAAGACAGGCGAATACATTTTCTATGATTGTTCACCCGAGAGTCCTAAAGACCGCAGAAGTGTTTGCTACGACCGTGAAGCGTTGCAGCAAAGAAAAGAAAATAAACCCAAAGACAACGCTCTGGATATGGCAGCTGCCATGGGCATTGAAGTTTTGACGGAAGAACAATATCGGGAATTACAGAACCTTGGAAATTTCGACACGAAAACGTCGAGCTGGGTGAAAACACCTTCTGCTATCAGAAAACTCGGCGGCGCCCTCTTTTGTGATCGCCGCTTCAACACCGTTTTCGTTTATCACAATGGCGCCGAATCTTACTATGCCGCCAGGGGATTCCGCGGATGGCTAAAGGTCTAGCCAGATCAATCTCCTCTCATACCACCGGGACGAGTGGCCCATCCCCTTGCGGTTTGCAGGTCATGCTGAACGCCGCACCCGCCCATCGAGCACGACAATCTAGACAAACTATCAGATTAGATATAATCTAATCTTTCGAATGGAAACCGACGCCATTAAGAATTCCCTCGAGAGCCGCGGGCTGCGGTGCACCGCGCAGCGCTATGCCGTCGTGGCATTCCTGATGGACCACAAGGGACACCCCACGGCGGCGGAAATCTTCGAAGCCGTGAATCGCGTCGATCCGCGCTCTTCAAGGGCCACGACTTATAACAATCTGCGGGACCTGGTGAAGGCCGGTTTGGTGCGGGAAGTCGCCGTCGAGGGCCGCGCCGGGCGATTCGATCTGGAAGGCATGCGCCACCACCACTTCATCTGTGACCGCTGCGGCAACGTGGAGGATGTCGAGTGGTACAACGTGCCCCGGCCGGCCTCGCGTTCTCTCGCGAAGCGAGTGGTTCGCGAATGCCAGCTGATTTTCCGCGGGCTTTGCGCGAAGTGCGCTCGGCGTGCTTCCCGTTAAGTCTGGAGATGTGTGGACACTTGTTGCAACCCGGCCAGGAAGGCGCGTCGGCACCTGATCGTGCGAACCGCGGTTCGTGATCATCACTAGTTTGAACTAATACAAAAAGGAAAAGAACATGGAAAATTCAAAGCATATGAAAAACACACTGGCTTCTTCATCGGGGACCGTTTCCCCCGAAGTTCCGGTCAAAGATCAGAGCCAAAACAAGTCAACCGAATCCAAGTGCCCGTTCAACCACGGCGCCTCCGCTCCCGCGAACCGCGACTGGTGGCCGAACCAGGTGAATCTGAAGGTCCTGCACCAACACTCACAACTGTCCAACCCGATGGGCGAGGAGTTCGACTACGCCAAGGAATTCAAGAGTCTTGATCTGAATGCCGTGATCAAAGACCTGCATGCGCTCATGACCGACTCGCAGGAGTGGTGGCCGGCCGACTTCGGGCACTACGGAGGGCTGTTCATCCGCATGGCGTGGCACAGCGCAGGCACTTACCGCATCGGCGATGGCCGCGGCGGAGCCGGAGCCGGGCAGCAGCGCTTCGCACCGCTCAACAGCTGGCCGGACAACGTGAACCTCGACAAGGCGCGCCGCCTGCTGTGGCCCATCAAGCAGAAGTACGGCCGCAAAATCTCCTGGGCTGACTTGATGATTCTCGCCGGCAACGTCGCCCTCGATTCGATGGGCTTCAAGACATTCGGTTTCGGCGGTGGGCGCGCGGACGACATGGGAGCCCGAAGAGGACATCTTCTGGGGGCCCGAAGGCAAGTGGCTGGCGGACGAACGCTACAGCGGCGACCGTGATCTTTCGAATCCGCTGGCTGCGGTCCAGATGGGTCTGATTTACGTAAACCCGGAAGGTCCCAACGGAAAGCCCGATCCCATTGCCGCGGGCAGGGACATTCGCGAAACCTTCAAGCGCATGGCCATGAACGACGAAGAAACCGTCGCACTGATTGCCGGCGGGCACAGCTTCGGGAAGACCCACGGCGCTGCCATTCCTGCTGACTACGTGGGCCCCGAACCAGAAGGCGCCGACATTCAGGAGCAGGGCTTGGGCTGGAAGAATAAATTTGGAAAAGGTTGTGGTGCTGACACCATTGGCAGCGGTCTCGAAGTCACCTGGACCACGACGCCGACCAAGTGGAGCAACAACTTCTTCGACAACTTGTTTAAGTACGACTGGGAACTGACCAAAAGCCCGGCGGGTGCGCATCAGTGGACGCCGAAAAACGGCGCCGGCAACGGCACCGTGCCCGACGCACACGATCCCTCCAAGCGCCACGCACCCTCCATGCTGACCACGGACCTCGCCTTGCGCTTCGATCCTGCATACGAGAAGATTTCGCGGCGCTTCTACGAACATCCCGACCAGTTCGCCGATGCGTTTTCCCGGGCATGGTTCAAGCTGACGCACCGTGACATGGGTCCGATCGTCCGTTATCTCGGCCCGCTGGTTCCGAAGGAACAACTGCCCTGGCAAGATCCGATCCCCGCCGTGAACCATCCCCTGGTCAACGAGCAGGACGTTGCCGCTCTGAAAGCGAAAATCCTCGCGTCCGGCCTGTCCACTTCCCAACTGGTCTCGACCGCCTGGGCGTCGGCATCGACCTTCCGCGGCTCGGATAAGCGCGGGGGAGCGAACGGCGCGCGCATTCGCCTGGTGCCGCAAAGGTTCTGGGAGGTTAACCAGCCCACGGAATTAGAGAAAGTGCTGGCGAAGCTGGAAGCAATCCAGAAAGAGTTCAACGCTTCTGCCTCTGGAGGAAAGAAAGTCTCGCTGGCGGACCTGATCGTTCTCGCCGGCGACGCGGCGATCGAGAAAGCCGCGAAAGACGCCGGAACCGAGGTGAAGATTCCCTTCAAGCCGGGGCGCATGGACGCCGCACAGGAGCACACCGATGTTGAATCCTTCGAGCCGCTTGAACCCAAAGCAGATGGATTCCGCAACTATCTGCGCGGCAAGCAGCGCCTGTCGCCGGAAGAAATGCTGGTCGATAAGGCGCAGCTGCTGAGGCTGACGGCGCCGGAGATGACAGTCCTGGTCGGTGGCCTGCGCGTCCTCGGCGCAAATGCCGGCAACTCGAAGCACGGTGTCTTCACCCAGAAGCCGGGCACGCTGACCAATGACTTCTTCGTAAACTTGCTGGATATGCGCACGCAATGGCAGCTGTCCGCTGAATCCAACGGCTCCGGCGCCGTGTACGAGGGACGTGACCGCAAGACCAACCAGGTCAAGTGGACCGGCACCCGCGTGGACCTGATCTTCGGTTCGCACTCGCAGCTGCGTGCCCTCGCGGAAGTTTATGCGAGCGCGGACTCCAAGGAAAAGTTCGTGAAAGACTTCGCCGCAGCCTGGAGCAAAGTGATGAACCACGATCGCTTCGAGGTAGCTTAAGGTCAGTGGAAAAGAGAATAGAGGGTGGCCCACTCAAGCCCGGTTTTGGCTTGAGTGGGGCAGTTCGATGCCTGGATAGAACTCCCGCTGGGGTTCGACGTTTTCGTGCCGTCTATTCCAACTCGATCCGTTGCTAATTGTGGATCAGCCTCCAACGTCCCCACTCTAAATTTCGCCAAGAACGCGAAATTTAGAATGGGCCACCTTCATCCACTTGTGGGGTTGCAGGTTAGGCTGAGCGCGGCTAAATTAGGTCCGAGACATAAAAGGACCCTCCGATGGAATCTGCTTCTTCCTCAATCGACCACAAGATCAAGGAACTTGGGGACTGGCGCGGGAAGACGCTCGCAAAAGTGCGCCAAATAATACACCGGGCGGACCCTGAGATCGTCGAAGAGTGGAAGTGGGCCAAGGCGACATCGCCGGGGACTCCTGTCTTTTCCCACGGCGGCATCGTCTGCACGGGAGAGACGTACAAGAGCGTCGTCAAGCTGACATTTGCCAGGGGAGCTGCGTTGCCGGACCCCTCTGGTCTATTCAACTCCAGCCTCGAGGGAAATGTCAGGCGCGCCATCGACATCCACGAAGGCGAGAAGGTCAATGAGGCGGCCTTGAAGAATCTCATTAGGGCTGCCGTGGCCCTCAATCTCAAGGGCAAGCCGAAGACCTGAGGAACATCCGCACTCTAAATTTCGCGAAGGCCTATTTCTTCCTCGAAGCCTTCGGGGCGAAATATCCGCGGCGCGATTGCACGCTCAGGCCGTCGTGATTCACTTTTACCTTCAGGCGATGGTAGCGTCCATCCTGTTTCCGGTCCGTGATCGAAAACTCCAGCAGGTACAGATTCTCCGGTGCGGCAGCCAGTCGTTCGAAACCGGCGTTCAGATCATTGCTGTTGTGAAAGTACGTTCCGCCGGTGCCGGCGGCCAGTGAAGCCATGACACCTTCATTGAGCGACATTGAGCTGCGGCGGTACTCGGATTTAAGCCGCGTGGACAACTCCGAACTGCCACCCCGCTCGCTGGCATCCATCTCACTGACGTACAAGCCGCGGGCATCCAGGGCGCTGATGGTTACGTTAGACTCAACCGCATCGTCCATGATCTGCGATTCCTCGGAGAGGTCCCGGTTGGTCAGGGTCAGGAAACCGGGCGACACTAGAATCAGGATCCCCATGCCAGGCAACTTCGCCATTCTGTGCACATATTCTTTAATTGTGGCAAGCGCGATTTGAACATCCTGGTCGCCGGCGGCCAAAGTTTGTGAGGCTGCGGCTTCGGCCAGATGCTCGGCTATATTGCGCAGCGGGATATTTGGCGAACAGCTCATCACTTCCTCGATCGCGGCCTCCAGCGCAGCGCTATTGTGCTTATTCGCGATCAGGTCGGCGTGATAATAATCGATGTTCGGGCACTCGCTACCGGTCATGCGATATAGATTTACCGGTTGCAGCTTCATGATGGCGGCCTGCAACTGGGAGCGATCGGTGGTCAGCCCGCTGTTGACCTTGCCGGACATGGAGACGATGGCAGCCATGTCCGTGTTCGCGAGCGATGTGGCCAGGACGTGGGCACCTGCTTTTTGGGCTTGCGCCAGATCACCAATGCTCAAGTGCATGTCATCAAACAGAAAGACGATGAAACGGTTGGGGACGATGGCCGTTCGTGGTGGCGGGTTCAGCCCGGGCGCGATTGGAGCTGCCGCGACACGCATGTCGGCATTGATCCGCTCGCGCTTTTGAATCATAAATCCGGAAATAATTTGCGGCTTGCCATTGTCCCAGAGCTGGAAATCTTCTTTCTTGAGATTGCCCACCTCGAGCCCCTGCCGGTCGCGGACCAGCACCGGCACCAACACCACGTTGACATTGCTCTTGAAGGTATAAGTGCCGCCTGGAGATTGAGTTTCTCCCGGCTGTTGCGCCAGGAGGCTTGCGCCCACCATCAGAGCAAGACCGCACCAGGTAATTGACCGAGAGTTGCTCCAGATTTGCATCGTTGCGCCATGACCAGTCTAGTCCTGAACGCTCGCAGCCCGGAACAGAGGGCTTCAATCCGTTCTCAGGCAAATCATGACAAGGGTCCTGGCTGAGCGGTAGTAATATTGTGACCGTCCGGTAACCTGCGGAATCGGACTCGGCATCCAACATACGAAGTGGCCATAACCAGACAACCATCGGGGGGGCGATCGCGGGCAGGGATGCCATCAAACCCGATAACCGCAGCCGCGACGCTTCAGCCCCGGCTTCATTCTTCCCGCCTGCCGGAACTGGATGCCCTGCGCGGATTGATGCTGGTTGGCATGACGCTCACCCATCTGCCGACTCAGGCGAGTCACTATTCCAACCAGTGTCTGGGCTTCGTTTCCTGGGCGGAGGGCTTCGTGCTGCTGTCGGCGCTGCTTACCGGCCGGGTTTATGGCAGCCTTCTCCAAAGGAGCTCCTGGCGTGCCGTGTTCAACCGGCTTTGGCGTCGCAGCGCGAAATTGTACGGCTACCATCTCGCTTTGCTGGCGGTGGCCTTCACCGCCGTTGCAGCCGTAGCGGTGCACACCCAGAAGCCGGCGCTGCTTGGGCTTCTGGATTTCTATCTCGCGCACCGTGCGCTGGGCGTTGTCACTTCCCTGCTGCTGCTGTACTGTCCGCCCCTGCTGGATATTTTGCCCATGTACATTGTCTTGCTGCTGCTCACACCATTTCTTCTGGGGGTTGGGCGACGCCGGGGCTGGAAGTTTGTACTCGTACCCTCGGGGCTGCTCTGGCTGGCGGCCCAGTTCGGGGTGCGGGGATGGGTGCACGGCTGGCTGGTTCAGCACGCCGGCTTCCCGATTCCTGTCGAAAACCTGGGCGCCTTCAACCTGCTGGCATGGCAATTCCTGTGGGCATTCGGGCTGTGGGCGGGCGTGGGAGGCGCGTCTCGCCTGCTGAAATGGTTCGAGTCGCGATGGGTGATCGCCCTGGCTGCGCTGCTGGCGACGGCGTTCCTGTTTCTCCGCTATCAGTGGCCGGCCTATTTTGCCCTTCATCCCGTGGACCAGGGAGACGCCTGGGTGCTCTTCGACAAGTGGCAACTCGGAGGGCTGCGCTTGCTGAACTTCGCCGTTCTCGGCGTGCTGTTCACCGCCCTGCGACCCTATATCGTCCACCGGCTGGCGTGGCGTCCCCTGGTGCTGATGGGCAAATCTTCTCTGGAAATCTTCTGCGTTCAGGTGCTCTTCTGCTTTGCGGCGTTGTCCCTGGTCGGTGACGGTGTGGGAGTTCCTGCGATTTACCAGATCTTGATTGTGACGCTCTCTCTCGGCGGCTTGTACGCGGTGGCCTGGTTACGCGAGCGGCCAAAAGATCAGGATCCCGGCGCCGTCGATCTTTCTCCCTCAATGGCCGCCTGACGGGAAAGCCACGAAGTATCACGATGGCTTTGCTTTCTGAGGTTTCCTTCGTGTACCTTCGTGCCCTTCGTGGTTCATGGTTTCCAAATTGACCCGCTACCCGCCGGCCGACTCTTCGTGACTAATTCCGACAGGCAAGAGCATAATGACTTCCGGATTCCCACACCTCCCAGGTGTCGGCCAAATTGAGCTTTCATTTAAGGTCGAATATCAGCAATCATTTTGCGGATCGCTCGCTCCGAGTCACTGTGTTTCAAATGGAGCGGGCCCGCCGAGAGTTGTGATCAACCGGAATTTCAAAGACGGTGCCATGAACAGATTGCGAGTTTATCTTTCGTCCCGCGCATTCCTTGCTTCGACGTGGATGTTACTGGCCATGACCGGCGCTATGGCTGCCCAAACCGTACCGCTCACTCATGACGATGCGCACCGCCGCGCCGAAGCCCTGCTGAAGCAGATGACGGTGGAGGAGAAGGTCGGCCAGCTGAATCAGGCGGCGGGCAAGGTGATCCCGGGACTGGCAGACGAAAAACCGGATGACGCGATCGTCAAGGGCCAGGTCGGTTCGGTGCTGTGGCAATTCGAGGTGAAAGAGCTGAACCGCATGCAGCATCTGGCCGTGGAAAAGTCCCGCCTGCACATTCCTCTGCTCATTGGTTTCGATGTGATCCACGGTTACCGGACAATTTTTCCCGTGCCCCTGGCCATGGCTTCGTCCTGGGACCCGGCAGTAGAGGAAGCAGCCCAACATCAGGCAAGGCGGGATGCCCGCGCTGCCGGAGTGCAATGGACCTTCACTCCGATGGTTGATATCGCTCGCGATGCCCGCTGGGGCCGCATTGTGGAAGGCGCCGGCGAAGATCCTTATCTGGGCGCCGCCATGGCGGCAGCGCAAGTACGCGGTTTTCAGGGCGGGTCGATCGGTCCCGACAGCGTTCTGGCCTGCGTTAAACATTTTGCCGGCTATGGCGCAGCCGAAGGAGGCCGTGACTACGACTCGTCGTATATTCCGGAAGTTCTGCTTCGCAACGTGTACCTCGTTCCTTTTCATGCGGCAGAAAAGGCGGGGGCCGCCACCTTTATGAGTGCCTATATGGATTTGAACGATGTGCCGGCGACCGGCAATCGCTGGCTGCTGCACGACGTTCTGCGGCAGGAGTGGGGTTTCAAGGGCTTTGTGGTTTCTGACGCATTGGCCGTGGGCAAGCTCGAGACTCACGGGTATGCTCGCGATCCCGAAGATGCCGCCCTTAAAGCGTTCACCGCGGGGCTAAACATGGACATGGCCAGCCTGACTTATATTCACGAGCTCCCAAAACTGATTGCCTCCGGCAAAATTTCCGAGGCGCAACTCGACGCAGCAGTCATGCCGATTCTTGAAGCCAAGTACCGGTTGGGCCTGTTCGATAACCCGTACGTGGATGAGTCAAAGGTGGACGCCGCCCTGAGCGGTCCCGAGGGCCTGGCCCTGGACCGCAAGCTGGCAGCCCGTTCGATGGTGTTGCTGAAGAACGACGACCATACCCTGCCCCTGACTAAAAATCTGAAAAAGGTAGCGGTGATCGGAAGCCTGGCGGACTCCACCAAGGACATTGAAGGCGGATGGACGGTGGAGGGCCTCTTCGGCGGCCCGAGCAAGAGCCATCCGGTTACAGTGCTGGCTGGATTGAAGAACAAACTGGGGCCGAATGTGCAAATCAGCTACGTGGCCGGCGCTGCGCCGACGCGGGAATACCCGTCGATGCTCGATGCCATAACTGGCGCAAAGAATCCGTCACCGCCTACAGCGGAAGAGGTCGCCGATTGGATTACGAAGGTCAGGATCGCCGCGAACGATGCGGATTTGGTGGTTGCCGTCCTCGGCGAAACGGCCTCCATGAGCGGAGAAGGAGCCTCGCGAGCCGCGCTGGATTTGCCCGGCATGCAGGAACAGATGCTTGAGGCCGCGGCCGCCACCGGCAAGCCGATTGTTCTGGTGCTGGAAAACGGGCGTCCACTCGATATACGCTGGGCCGCCGCGCATGTGGCCGCGATTCTCGAAGCCTGGTATCCCGGCACGGAAGGCGGCAACGCCGTGGCGGATGTGCTCTTCGGCGATGTAAACCCCGGGGGTAAACTGCCCGTAACCTGGCCTCTCACGGTCGGGCAGGAACCTCTCTACTACAACCACAACTTGACCCATGAGCCGGAGGACCGTCCCAACTTCACTTCGCGTTACTGGGACATTTCCACCAAGCCCCTTTATCCCTTCGGCTACGGACTCAGCTACTCCACCTTCAAGTTCGCCAATCTGCGTCTGAGCAAAACGCGCATGAACTCGGAGCAGACTACCGAAGTGCAGGTCGATGTGACCAACACCAGCACGGTCGCGGGCGACGCAGTGGCGCAGATCTACATCCACCAGCGAGCTGGCTCGGCATCCCGGCCGGTACGACAGCTCAAGGGATTCCGCCGGATCACGTTGCGCCCCGGCGAGACCCAGACTCTGAAGTTCCCGCTCGGTAAGGATGAACTGAGCTTCTGGAGCCCGCAGACCAGGGCTTGGGGTGTGGAACCGGGCGCTTTCGACGTATGGGCAGGAGAGGACTCAACCGCGAGCCTGCATACTGAGTTAGTCGTCACAGAATAATCAAACCCGCGTAACCCTTCCCTGGCGTGCATCAAAAGGGCGCTGCAGAACCTTTGCGGTGTCCTTTTCCGTGAAAAATCGGCAGCAAAGGACCCTCGGGTCAGCGTGATCCTTACGGAAGAGAACCCGCATCGGATGGAAAATAAGGAAATCAGTAGGATCCATCGACGGGAGTTCATTCGGTTAAGCAGAGCGACCACCACCGGAACGCAGATTCCCGGGGCTTGTGTCGCCGCACCAGCGAAAACCATGGGACTACAAATGGACCGGGTATGTGTAGATGGTGGGCAGTGCGTGATTCGAACACGCGACCTCCTGCT
>CAVWSP010000011.1:0-330817 GCA_963757835.1 Terriglobia bacterium
GATTTTGCCGTACGTTCTGTGGGACACCGCCTTGTCGGCTCTGTGCTTCAGCGGAGCGTTGCTGCTGACCTTGCATTTGAGGGAGTCGAGCAAGGCTGGAGATTGGACTGCGTGCGGAGCTCTATGGGGCGTGACGGCACTGGTCAATCCAGCACTGCTGACCCCCCTGCCAGTTCTGGCGTGGCTGCTTTCGGACGGCGGGCGGAAATGGAAACTCGTATGCGCCATGGCTGCGGTCACAATCGTCGTGATCATGCCCTGGACGGTTCGGAATTACGCTATCTTCGATGAGATCATGCCGGTTCGCAGCAACGGATTGGCCGAGATTTATTTCGCCAATGCTGGCTTTGAAAACCATCCTCTTGGACCGAGCATGGAATATCAAAATCTGGGCGAGGCCGCGTTCACAGCGCAAATGGGCCACCGCGCTATCGAGTATGTGCGAACCCATCCCGTGAAGTTCATCCGCGACTCGCTGTGGCGCGCGCTGTTGTTTTGGATATACCCAGTCAACTTCTGGTTTTTGTCGGTGCTGATCGATGTGGGCGCGTTGGTTGGGTTGATGGTTCTTTTTAAGAAATCCAGTCCTTTGATTGTGCCAGTTGCGGCGGTGCTGGTTGTGTATCCGTTGATCTATTACGCATCGCAAGTCGTTTCCAGATACCGGCATCCGATCGATCCTGTGCTCTACGCCCTTGCCGGAGTGGCCTTGTCCCAACTTGTTTTTCGACCTGATGGCCATGGGACGTTGCATCGCGGTGATCGACCCAGCCTCGCCCAGGCGACAGCTCGATTTCCCTAACCCTGTCGCGTTTCAGTGATAAGGCGACAATCTCGCCGTTCCTGGTTCATTCGGTTCGAGCAACCAGGCCCGCCGCCGGTCAAAATACCTTATCAATTCCAGATTCCTATCACCCATGTCTTGCGCCCAGATCACGTTGGCAGCATTAATGTCAGCCCGATTGTAAACCCATTCGTGAATCGGGTCGTGGCCGGCAGGGTAACGGACAATAATGAGGTGTTGACCACCATCCTGCCGGAGACTCTCGAGAATTTCAGCACGTTGCCAATGCCAGGGATAATTAGCGGGATCCCGTGGCACCCGAAGATATTCGCTACGGATGCCGGCGAGAAACACCGCCACAGTCAAGATGCCAATGATCGGGACGAGTGCTTGTCCAGTACCGTTTCGCCGCCATTGCCGCAGGTGGCGCAGTCCTTGAATCACGACGGCATAAACGACGCAGGTCAAGGGAGCAAAATAATGAGGTTGGTGCCAGGCCTCAACCGCTAAACCCGCCAGGGTAACGATTGCCGTAATCAGCAGAAGTCTCATGCGCTGATCGCGAACCATGCGAGGCAGGGCAAGCAGTGAAAGCGGCAGCACAGGACCAAGAAAAAACCACCATAGGGTTGCCAGCTTGGCCCATTCTTCCCCTGCCAATCCTTGAAGTGTGCGAGTCTTCAGATATTTTGAAAGTTCCCAGTCCGCATAAAATCTTCGCATCTCGTCGTTGCGGTACTGCGGCGCCGGGCGCAGTTGCTGGCCGAGAAACAGCGGTGCCATCGCGTACGTTCTGCGATTCAGCAATTCCGGCATCTCCAAAGCGTCGCCGGTGATGCGCCAATTGTAGTAGCCAGTCGCAACTGCGGCGATGCCAAGAACGAGAACCAGGGGCAGCGCAATCCGCGTCAAACAGCCTCGGGTTGTTCGGTGCCTCCACAACCAGAAGGCCAGCGAAAATCCCACGGGAAGGCTGAACAGGAACCCTTCAAAGGGCCGGCTATTCGCCAGTACGGCCAGGCCGAATCCCATGATCAGAGCGTCGCGCGTTTTTTTCCGTCTCAGGATGCGCGGGAATGCGCCCATCACCATGGCTCCCCCGGTTGCCGCCACTGCGCCGCCCCAATATGAATTCATCCAATAGCTGGAGATGCCCTGTCCCATCAGGCATAACAGCCCTCCGAACCATGCCCACCCTGGAGGGAACCATGCCTGCAGCATCCAGGTGACCGCGGCGCACATCGCACCCACGCTGAACCAGACTCCGAGCCAGGGGACGCCGGCCATGACCTGACCCGCGCCCAGTACCAGACCTTGCGCGGGCGGGTACATCGACATGTAAGTCGGCTGCTGCAGGATGTGTTCACTTTCAAAATGCGCCCACATGGGGTGGGAAGAATTGGTCAGGCGGCCGGAGGCGAAAGTGTCCGAGGCCAGTAGGTAACTGAACTCGTCCTGAAAATGCGGCTTGGGTATCGGCAGAAGAGGCAGGAGAGCTGCACGGATCGCGAGCGTAAGCACGCCAACCAGGATGACCGAGAGCTTGCGTTTTCGCGCCAGGAGGTTCAGGTTTTGCCGGCAGCGGAGAAGTGCGGACGCTATCAGTGGCAATGTGACCGTCGGCCTTGGAGATTCGAGTCTTGCGATTTGCGACGGGCGCATTATACCGCTCGTCCGACCCAGCAGATAGCGTTCGGTTTGGCGGCGGTGGTTAATCGTGAGAAAAAATCCTTAACCACGAAGATCACGAAGTATTACGAAGGCTCCAGTCCCAAGGGGTTCCTTCGTGTACCTTCGTGTCCTTTGTGGTTAACGGGTTGGACGAGACCTACATCGCGCGTTGTGCGGTCTGCTCGCCGACTCTTTTTGAGGTCAGAGCGATTGCGATCCCTGCCGCAAATATGGCAACCGCAACCACCATCAGATTCGTCTCCCGCCACCAGAACTGAAGGACCACATACAAAGGGGTTAAGAACAGAGCCGCGAGAGAGGCTATCAGGAGGCGTCGCGCGGCCCCGGCGATTTCACCAGACACGAGTTGCTCCCCGACCAGCAGGATAGGAAGAATGAGCACGCTAAGGTCGTGTACGAGCAGGTGGTAGCTGGTAATGCTCGTGACCGCCAGGCACAGCGAAAAGCCGAGGGGGAATTGGCGCCCTGGTTGTACACGCCACCAATACGCGACCAACGTCAGGAGCGCAATGGACGCCGCGATGATCAACAGCGTAGCCGGCAGACCTTCGAAGCGCAGCAATCCGGCAAACAGGCCACGCAGGTTCGGCATTTCCCGAGGATAAATGCCCGCCTCGGCGCCGCTGCGATTCAAGCGCAGCACAAATTCGGGATAAGCCATCACGCCGCTCCAACCGACTACTGTCGCTGAGACCAGAAGCAACGCGAAAGCGGTAGTGACGAACCCAGCCACAGTTCTCCATTGACGTCTGACCAAAAGCACAAGCACAAAAGGCAGCACCAGCTGAAACTTGAAAAGAGCCAGGCCCAGACACACTCCCGCGAGAAAAGTACGTCCCGTTGACAAGGCGCAGAAGACCAAGCCATAGAGAAAGAGCAGCAGAATTGAATCCTGGCCCTGCAGCAAGGCCACGATCAGAGGAAAAAAGGCGAACATTGCCAGCAGCGGCAGGGCGGGCAAAAAACCTTGCAGGCTGGGCAGGCGCGAACGAAGCAGGATCCAGAAGCCCAGGATCAGGGCAAGGTTAAATGCCGCCCAAACCAGGTACGCCGCAACATAGGGCAGGCGAGCCAGCGGCGCAAACAGCAAGGCTTCGAATGGCGGATGGTTATAGGGAAGAGGGTTCTCGCGGTGCTTGACCGCGGAAGCAAACTCACGCTGGATGGCGAATTGCGTTTCCAGGTCATAGAGTTGCCTGCCCTGGCCTCGGAGAACGCATTTGCCCGCGGTGTAGAAAATTGTAAAGTCCGGGTAGCCAGATACGATTTCTCTCCGAAGGCTGAAAAACATCCACGCGTGCACGACGAGCATACCTGCAAGAAAGGAGACAAGAACAGGTCTGAGCGATGAACGATCGAGCGCGCGACGGGCCAAAAACATAGGTGGAGTATAGCCCGGTGGTTGCTGCCCGGCCGCTTAGTGTGGGTCGGACACTCCTGTCCGACGGTTTTGCTTTTGCTTTCGAACTTCAGGAAGAGGCAAAACGCAAAACCCAAGGTCAGAACAGGGAACCAAAGGCAAAACCAAAGTCAAAGGCGTCGGACAGGAGTGTCCGACCCACACAACCAGGCCAGTCTGATCAGTTCTCTTCGCGCTGAAACTGGCGCAGCAGGATTACCGCCAGCATCGGCAGGTACATGAACAGCACCGTGAACCTTCCGACCTCGGTGAAGCTGTGGGGGATGTGATACCAGCGCCAGATGCCGGCTCCCCAACTCAGTGCGGCAGTGAAGAGAACTTCGCGGCGAGATTTTGGAATGAGCCACAGGATGAAAGCGTCGAAGAACCAGCGTTGCGGCATCAGCGCGGTCAACAGGAGAAACCAGGCATCCTTGTCGCGATACCGCCACAATGCCAGGACGAGTAGTGGTCCTGGCAGAACCAGCAGGGGGATGAAGTGTTCGTAGTGCTGCAGTTGTCCCAGCCATAGCAGCGGCCAGCGCGGCATGGCGGCGAGCGTCAGCAGCACCACCAGCACGCACGCCACAACTCCGCGCCGGCTTAAATTGCGTAAGCGCCACGGGCAAGCCGAGCTGGGGCTTGGCCATGGTGACCGGCAACAAGAGAGGGAAGAATGCGCTGGCGAAAATAAGCGTTGACCACTGTACCGCCAGCAGACCTCCCCAGTAGGGATAAGCGAGAAATACCAGCAGGCGATGATAGCCGTGAGCGGCTGATCCCAAAGGCCAGCAGGGCGGAACTGATGCCGTAGAAGAGCGCGGCCGCCATTTCCGGGCGCAGCCAGACGAAGGGCACGCCGAAGAATGCGGCCGTCAGCGGATATTGTTCGAGCGGAGTGTCGTACGGGTTTTGGCCCGCCAGCACGTGCCGGGCGGCGCGCACGGCCCAGCCGAAATCCGCCGCTCCCTGGTGGAAGTGCAACAGCAGGAAATGGCAGAAGGCCGCGCTCGCCATGCCAATCATCGCGGAGATGCAGATTCGCAATCGCAATCGAGGCTCGCTCGCATAAGTTGTAACATGGAGCGGTTCCACTTCCGTCACCCGCTTGCTCAAAGATTCCAGACTCGGGCTGCTGCTGGCATTGCTGTCCGCCGCCAGCATGTGGTTCTACGTCCAGTGGGTGCTGGTGCCTTACCAGAAGGCCGATGCCGCGGCCCACGCACGGCCGCGCGGCAATCTCTCGGATTTGTATCCCCGCTGGCTGGGGACCCGGGAATTGCTGCTGCACCATCGCGACCCTTACAGCCCTGAAGTTACGCGCGAGATCCAGCGCGGATACTACGGACGCCCGCTCGATCCCCAGCGCATGGACGATCCCCGCTTCAACGAACCCAGGGATCAGCAGGGCTTTGCTTACCCCTGCACGTGATTTTCCTGCTGGCGCCAACCGTCGGCTTACCCTTTCCCCTGGTGCAGACCGGATTTCGCTGGCTGTTGGTCATCCTGACGCTGGCGAGTGTGCTGCTGTGGCTGCGGGCGTTGCGTTGGCGGCCTTCAGTTGCAACGACCGCGATCCTTATCCTGCTCACGCTTGGCAGCTACGCCGTGGTGCAGGGAATCAAGCTGCAGCAGTTGAGCCTGGTAGTAAGCGCGCTGCTGGCAGGGTGCGGCGCCGCGCTGGTCGCGGGGAACTTTTCTCTCGCGGGCTTTTTGCTGGCCCTGGCAACCATCAAGCCTCAACTTGCCGTGCCCATCGCAGGCTGGTTGCTGCTGTGGGCGGTGAGCGACTGGCGACGGCGTCGGCAGTTTGTCTGGAGCTTCGCGCTCACAACTGCAATTTTTCTGGCCGCGTCGGAGTACGTCTTGCCGGGATGGATCGGACAGTTTCGCGACGCGGTTGCCGCCTATCGCCAATACACCGGAGGCGCGGGTTCGCTGCTCGAAGTGCTGGCCACGCCGGCGCTGGGGAAAATCCTGAGCGTAGTCGTCGTGCTCGCGGTCGTCATCGCGGGATGGAAGGTCCGGCGCGCCTCCCACGATTCAGAGGCATTCAGCACCATGGTCGCGCTTGTTCTGGCTGTGACCCTGGTGATCGTGCCCAGTTTCGCTCCATACAATCAGGTGCTTTTGTTGCCCGCTGTATTTCTGATAGCGATTTCGTGGAGAAAGTTGTGGGGCCGGGGCGGGCTCAGTCGCCTGGCGTGCGGAGTTGCGTTGCTGGTGGTCGCGTGGCCCTGGATGGCGTCCTGCGGACTGATGTTGGCTTCGCGCTTTTTGCCGGCGAGCTCGATTCAAAAAGCCTGGGCCGCGCCTCTTTATACGAGCCTCGGTATTCCGCTGGTGGTTTTGGGATTGTTGAGTCTCTGCGCCCGGGATCGACTAAAAGACTCTTCTACGATCTGATCATTGCTTTTCAAGACAGCCGTGGTTCAATTCACTATACGACCTGCAAAATGCATTAACCACGAAGGACACGAAATATCACGAAGGCCTGGAATGGTTTTCCTTTGTGTACCCTGGTGCCCTTCGTAGTTAAAGATTTTGGAATCGGAGCCGCCACGTAGTGTCCTCAGGTTTTGCTAGACTGGGCTGGCCATGAGCGTAATCGATGAAGTTCTGGAAGCCAACGAAATCTACTCGCGCACCCACGAGTTGCGCCGCCTTACTCCGCGCCCGGCGCGCAAGCTCGCCATTCTGACTTGCATGGACACGCGACTTTCCATCCGCACTTTGGGGTTGACGACCGGAGACGCGCACATCATCCGCAACGCGGGCGGCATTGTGACCGACGATAGCTTGCGCTCCCTGCTGGTATCGCACTACCTGCTGGACACCGAGGAATTCATGGTCATCAACCACACCGATTGCGGCCTGATGCATGCCAGCGAGGAGGAGTTACGAACCAGGATCCAGAACCGCACCGGGACCGCGGCCATCGCTCCGGCATTCTTCTTTGCCTTCAAGAATATCGAGGAGAACGTGCGTCACCAACTACAGAAACTGCGTACCCATCCCTGGATTCCGGAAGAAGTCTCGGTGCGAGGATTCGTCTATGACGTGAGTAGCGGCCGCTTGCGCGAAATCAAATAGGCTTGTAGCTTGCGACAAGGGGTGTTTTGGGTGCGATTGCTGCAATCCGAAACTCCTGCCTCGCCCCCTCCCTCAAGCGGCGCGGCCTTGCATTGGGCCGCGATCACAGGTTAGTCTTCTCCCACGCTGCGGCCACGAAAGCGTTTCGGGAGGACGGTATGAACCTCAAAGTAGAGAAACGCCGGGTGGACGGGGTCACCATTGTTTCGTGCCAGGGCCGCATCATGTTTGGAGATGAGGCCAACGCCTTACGCGACTTCCTGAAACAGGTGCTGACCGAGACCCCGCGCCTGGTCCTGAACCTTTCGGGCGTGACCTATATTGATAGCGGCGGCCTGGGGACGCTGGTTGGGGTATATTCCTCGGCTCGCGGGGCCGGGGCCGATATCAAGCTCACCGGCCTGGGGCAGCGCCTGCGCGACGTGCTGCAGATTACCAAGCTGGCAACGGTTTTTGAGGTTTTTGACAGTGAACAGGAGGCGCTCACCGCCCTGGGTCGAGGGGCTGCTTGAGCGCTTGAAGTAGCCTTCCTGAGTCTGAGGAAGGCCGGGGAATCGCACTCCTGCCTGCCGGGGTGCTCCAGAGCGGAAACATAGGCAGGCCAGCGCCACATGGCATTTCAACCCATCACGGGCCCGGTTTCATCCCCGGGGTCGGGAATTTTTCCCACCCTGGTTTTTGTGCAGGGGAACGACCAGCGCACCATCAACCTTGACCACACGCCGTTCACGGTGGGCCGCAAGGTGGACAAGGACCTGGTCATCGCTGATCCTCGTGTCTCCCGCGACCACGCCTTGATCACCTCCGAAGACGGACAATTCTGCGTGGTCGATCAGGGCAGCAAGCACGGAACTTTCGTCAATGGCGAGAGGGTGCAGCGCAAGACGCTCGAGCGCAATGATCGCGTCGAGTTTGGCGTGCGCGACGTTTCCTACGTCATTTTTCATCCTCATCATGCCAGCTCCAACACCGCCCGCGAATTCCTGAGCCAGATTTCAGGGATCCAGATCTCAACCGACACCACCGATCTGGAGAAACTGACCTTGTTTCTCGAAGCCGCGCGCAAGTTGAATACGACCGGCGTGCTCGACGAAATCCTGGTGACCCTGCTGGACGCCACGCTGAAGCTCACGCGCGCCGAGCGCGGCTACGTCTTCATGCGGGACGAGGAGAACAACCTGCGGCTGGCCGCGGGACGCAACTCCAAAGGCGAGCCGCTGCTCGATGACACCACGATCTCGCACTCCATCCTGGATGAAGGAGTGAAGTCGAATTCGGAGTTCGTGATCACGGACACCAGCCAGTCACTCGACCTGGCGGGCCGGCACAGCATCGTGGCCTATGATCTGCGCACCGTGATCTGCATTCCCTTGCGCAAGCCGCAGGTGCAGACGACGCGCGACACAGGGGTGGTACCGCTCGAAAGCTCAGCCGAGGTGATGGGCGCCCTCTACGTGGATTCGCGCTTCGCTTCGCGTGACATCTCGAGCGTGAGCAATGACATCCTGCGGGCCATCGCGACTGAAGCGGCATCCTTGATTGAGAACGCCCGCCTGGTCCAGGCCGAAGAAGCGTCGCGCCGTTACCAGCAAGAACTTTCGATCGCCGCGTCGATTCAGCAGCGATTGATGGCGGTGACCATTCCCGAGGTCCCCTTCGCGACCCTGCGGGGCCGGAATCTTTCCTGTAAGGAAATCGGGGGTGATTTTTTTGACGCGGTCAATACCGACGAAGGTTTGGCGGTGGTGCTGGCCGACGTGAGCGGGAAGGGAGTTTCGGCGGCGCTGCTGGCTTCGACGCTGCAGGGGATGATCTATTCCCAGCTTTCCGCCGGCATGCCTCTGATCGATATTGTGGTGGCCGCCAACCGCTTCTTTACCCATAAACACATTGGAGAGAAGTACGCCACGCTGATCATTGCACGGATCCGGCGAGACGGGGAACTGGAGTACGTCAACTGCGGCCATGTGCCTCCGCTGCTGGTTTGCAACAAAGAGGTCATACGTCCGCCTCACGGCAACCTGCCGGTCGGGCTGCTGGGGGATGCTACGTACGAAAGCGACCATGTCAGCCTGCACGCCGGCGATCGCCTGATCCTGGTCACCGACGGCGTCACCGAAGCGGAGAATGCCCGCGGGGACTTCTTTGAGGATTCGCGCCTTGAAGCCGTAGCTGCGAAGAGCGCGACGCTCGAAGATATTTTTGCCGCCGTGGCTAACTTCTGCGGCGGCACGCCGCTCAGCGATGATTGCACCGTGGTCGAACTGGTGTATTCGGGTTAGAAGCTGTCAGCTGTCAGTTCTCAGCGGTCAGTAGAATCTTCAACATCCTGCCTGGCGCCTCCTGTCGTAAAAGTGGTTCATTCTTGTGCAATGTGGGAGCCATTCGGTGAAGATCCCTTTTATGCAAGTCACGGCGGTCGTCCTGATAGCGACCAGTGCGGCCTTGGGACAAGCTACGACTGCGCAATCCGATGCGGTCGCGCAGTATGTGAATGCTGAGATGGCGCGGCAGCATATTCCGGGAGTCGCGCTGCTGGTGGCGCGTAATGGAGAGATTGTCCGGGCGCAGGGATTTGGCCTGGCCAATGTCGAGCTTCAGGTGCCGGTCAAGGCTGAGACTCTGTTCCAGTCGGGTTCGGTGGGCAAGCAGTTCACCGCCACCGCCATCATGATGCTGGTGGAGGAGGGAAAAATCGGATTGGATGATTCGATTACGAAATATTTCCCCGAGGCTCCGGCCAGCTGGAAGCCGGTCACGATTCGCCATCTGCTGACTCACACCGGGGGGTTCACGGATTATCCGAAAGACTTCGATTACCGCAAGGACTACAGCGAAGCGGACCTGTTCAGGATCGTGACTGGAATTCCCCTGGCCTTCCCGCCGGGAACGAACTGGAGCTACAGCAATCTCGGGTACCTGACGCTGGGCGTACTGATTCACCGCGTGACCGGCAACTTTTATGGCGACATGCTGCAGGAACGCATCTTCCGGCCGCTGGGGATGACGACCACGCGCATCATGAGCGAAGCTGACATCATTCCCAATCGCGCTTCGGGCTATCGGCTGGTCAAGGGGGAGTTGAAAAACCAGGAGTGGGTTTCGCCCACGCTGAATACTACGGCAGACGGCAGCCTCTATTTTTCGATTCTCGATCTGGCGAAGTGGGACGCGGCACTCTACACCGAAAAGCTTTTGAAACGCTCCAGCCTGGAGCAGATGTGGACCGTGGCCAGATTGAACGACGGTAAACCGAATTCCGGTCACTACGGCTTTGGCTGGGAGATCGAAAACGTCCACGGGCATCGGATGATCGGGCATGGTGGGTCGTGGCAAGGCTTCAAGACCCAGATTTCCCGCTACGTGGATGACAAGCTGACCGTAGTCGTGCTGGCCAATCTGGCCGAGGCGGACCCGGGGAAGATTGCGGAGCACGTGGCTGGAATGTATTTGTCCGGGGCGGACCAGAAGTGAAGCTGACCCCGGCTGCGATAATCGTCGGTGCAGTTGGGAGGAAGGGAGCTTCACACGCGGAAACAGGCGACTCACGGCGCGATTTTCGCCATCTATTTGATAAACAATCGGAACGCAAGGAACCCAAAACCCAATCCGCATGCGATCAATAGGAGGCCGCTACCGACAGTTAAAGCGCGTTCGAGACCAGCAGTTCGCTCACCGTCCAGCAATATGCTCTTCCCTCGCAAGCCGTAGAACACGCACATGAATCCGAGTGGAATCGCAAGGAGTGGGAGCAATTTCATGCGTAATACCTGCCGCTCTTGTATCCCAATGAATAAATGAGGGCGCGCAGCACCGTTGACACTATCAGCCATTCCCACTAGTTTGCGCCGTTTGTTCGCCAGTAGGCGAAGGGAAAAGCGCAAACTTGTGTTATGACGATGTTACGCCAACCGACCAATCTTCCTTGGGTCACTCTTTGGGTTCTGAAACCAACACGGGAATCATTGGTTGCACATTGAGCAATCTCGTCAACGTAGGTGGCAACGCTCGCACCGCGGTGGGAGCAGTCACACAACTCGATACACCGGCTGAGCGAACCTGCCGAATCTCTGGCGCACCTTGGTCCTGAGGAAACTTTATTTCCACCATCACCCGGTTCGTACCGGGCGAATCGGGCAAAATCCGGTGCTTATTGTTCTGCTCTCTCACAGCCTTAATCGCCGCCGCTCGCAGCGCTACGGGACCCTGGAGCACTCTTGCATCGCGGACAGCCCCCGATCTGCTCAACAGCAGCGTCAGAACGATCGTGCGATTCTCCACGTCGGTTTGATCTCTTGTCGAGGTTGCAGAAGGAGAAGCTGTATTCGACACCGCATTGTCTGCTTCTGCAGAAGCATGAGAACACTGCGCAAAGGCAGCACTGGACACACAGAACCCCAACCCACCGAGAAGCCACAAGAGCCTACAAAGTCGCATGGCATCCTCTATCGTATGCTAGCCGCCGCCAGCTATGTAGATCACTGTTGTAATCGTGCGTTAGCAGAAGCTTGCGCCTTGTTTCACCAAAATCCTGGTCAATGAGTGTAATCGCGATGTTACGCCATTAAGGTACGTCAGTCTTCTTCGGCAAAGTCTCGAGACGCGCCGAAACCCATATCACTAGAGAATAGGCAACGGTTCGGGCGGCGCTCGTCGTAAACACCAAGAAGTCTCGGCACTCAGCCCTATCGTTCAAGCAGTTCGGAGCAAAAAAGTGCTCCCATACGCTGATGCTGCCCTTGTTTGTCGCGTATAGCAAAGCCCGGAATGCGAGAAAGGCGACTGGCACTACCCATACCCACATCGCCTCCTTATTCTGCCAGCGTCTAGAAACCAAAAAGCCCAGTAGAGCTGCTATTGAGACACTCAAGAGCCATGCTCTTGCTTCCACTTCAAACAACGAACGTGAGGGACCAATTCGGGACCATATGAACGACCCAATGCTTGCCGTGCCAAAGATGGCAACGCCTAAGTTCAGCAGAAGTGTCCCCACTACGCGAAAGAACCTGGCAATCGGCATGTCCCGAAGCCGATGAGTTTTGGTTTCAATCGAAGTCGAAGTGGGGGCCTCTAGGTTTCGGCGACGAAGCTCGGCTGCAAGTACGGATTGCGCTTCATCGGCAAGAGAACCATAGTCGGCGGCTAGCGCCAGCAGTTCATCGTCAGTCTTGAGGAAGTAGTGCTGTGCTAGGGCGCCTGATTGCACTCCGACACGCTAGGCTGGTTGCTTTGGCGCTGTCAAGAGTCTCAAGTGTCGTGCTTCTACCCTGATTCGCGTAAGCAGGCGTTAGCACAAGCTTGCGCCGTTTGTTCGCCAAAAGCCAAGGTTGATGAGTGAAATGCGATGGCACGCCAACCTGGCTGACATTCGTGATGGAATCAGGGAGTCACTAGCCAACCATCTGATCGCTCAACGTTCCCGAACACTGTCCGCGCCCCATGCCCTAGGCCGTGGCCGGGAAGCCTTCGCGCCACCGCTATATAACACTTTTTTGTTCCAACCCGGCAAACCCTGTTGTATTCTTTCCCGCCATGAACTTCACCTTGCTGGACTGGTCGGCGATCATCCTCTATCTCGGGATCACCCTGGCGCTGGGGCTTTATTTCCGCTCGCGTTCGGGCAAGAGCGTGGACGACTACTTTGTCTCCGGACGCAACGTTTCCTGGTGGCTGGCGGGCACGTCGATGGTGGCGACTACGTTCGCCGCCGACACGCCGCTGGTGGTGACCGGACTGGTCTATACCCAGGGCATAGCAGGGAACTGGTTATGGTGGGCCTTCCTGCCTTCCGGCATGATGACAGTGTTTCTGTTTGCCCGCCTGTGGCGCCGGTCGGGACTTCTGACCGACGTGCAGTTTGCCGAGATGCGCTATAGCGGAAAGCCCGCCGCGTTTCTCCGAGGCTTCCGTGCGGTTTACCTCGGGCTGCTGATGAACTGCCTGATTCTGGGTTGGGTGACCAAGGCCATGACCAGCATTGTGGCGGTCACTCTGGGGGTGAGCGACGGCAAGGCGCTGGCCATCTGCGTCCTGTTTCTGATTCCATTCACCGGGCTCTACGTGGCGCTGGGCGGGTTGTGGGGCGTGTTGTGGACCGATCTGTTTCAGTTCG
The DNA here is from genome assembly GCA_963757835.1 of Terriglobia bacterium. Taxonomy (GTDB): domain Bacteria; phylum Acidobacteriota; class Terriglobia; order Terriglobales; family Acidobacteriaceae; genus JAIQFF01. The sequence continues at coordinate 13,081 of CAVWSP010000011.1, forward strand.
CGCTCAAGATGGCGATCGTCATCGGAGTGGCCTGGTACGCGGTTGCGGCTGCCGGCGGCATGAGCACCATGCTGGCCCGTCTTGCCGAAATGAAGACCGCCGCCGGCCCGGGCGCGGGAGATGCCACCGCTTTCTTTCCTGACTTGTCGCGGCCTCTGACGCAGGAAGCGATCTGGGTGCTTCCGGTGTTGGCCTTCCTGGTGAACATTGGGGTGCAGTGGTGGGCGTTCTGGTATCCGGGCGCGGAGCCCGGCGGCGGTGGATACATCGCGCAACGCATCTTCAGCGCCAAGGACGAGCGCAACGGTTTGCTCTCGGTGCTCTGGTTCAACGTGGCGCATTACGCTTTGCGCCCCTGGCCATGGATCCTGACCGCGCTAGCGGCGATCGTTCTGTACCCACACCTGGAGCATCCGGAGACTGGCTACATGCTGGTTGTGAGCCAGCATGTGCCCCCGGCGCTGCGCGGCATCGTGATCGCCGGATTCATGGCCGCGTTCATGTCCACCATTGCGACGCAGCTTAACTGGGGCGCGTCCTACCTGGTGTCGGATTTCTACCGCCGCTTTATCAAGCGCCAGGCCAGCGAACACCACTACGTCGTCGCCTCGCGCCTGGTCACGGTCCTGCTCGTAATTGCGTCGGCCCTGGTGGCTGCGCTGCTGCAGTCGGTGGGTGAAGGCTGGAAGATCGTGCTCGAGACCGGCGCCGGGACGGGAGCGGTTTACCTGTTGCGCTGGTACTGGTGGCGGATCAATGCGTGGAGCGAAATCTCGGCCATGACGTCGGCGCTGGCGATGAGTCTGGGTCTGCGCTTCACCACTTTTCATCCCTCTGGCTCGGCCGTGGACACCGCCATGCGGGCCCTGCTCGTCACCGGAGTGACCACGGTGGTTTGGCTGGTGGTGACGTTTGCCACGGGGCCCGAGCCGGAGGAAATATTACTCAAGTTTTACCGCAGTGTTCGGCCGCAAATTACGGGATGGCGGCCGATTGCCGCGATCGCCTCTGAGGTACCTCAGAGCCATGACCTGGGGCAGAACCTGCTTTCGTGGGTGCTGGGTTGCGTGATGGTCTATATGGCGCTGTTTGGGCTGGGGCATGTGCTGCTGGGGCCGTTCTGGGAAGGGATTGGGCTGTTGACGGCGTCCGCGATCTGCGCCGGCGCTCTGTACTCCAACATCCTGCGCAGCAATTGGAGCGAGTAGTTTTCTTTGCGTCCTTTGCGGAATTTCTTTGCGATCTTTGCGGTTTAGGTGTTTACGGAAAAGCTTAAACCGCAAAGGACGCAAAGTGTCGCCAAGGTCGCAAAGGAAGAAACCAGGAATGACTGTCACCGCTGCTCTACGACCATTACTCCACGACTATGGTGTAGTTCACGCCTTCCCAGCGTTGTTCCTGCGGCCAGTAAAAGGTAAAAACAATCTCGCGGCCCACCGCCAGCGAGGCAGAGGGCAGGTCGGCTACGAAGACTCCGAGCGGGTCGCGCGTGTTTGTATCCTGCGCGGTCTGCCATCCATCGAAGCTCCAGTGCACTGTGGCCGGCGAGGACAACAGCAGGCGCAGCTTCTTTCCCTGAGGAATGGTGCGGCATTTGTTGTTGAATCGCCATTCGCAGAAGGAGGATTTCTTGCCTTCCACCTGGTAGCGCTGCACCGGCTGCGGCGGTTGATCGAATATTTTGCCGTCGCGCAGCGATCTTCGCAGTTTGATGTACTCCGAATGCGCCCACACTAGGGGACAGGCCGAGCCGGAGGGCTTTCCCCGAAACAACTCCAGCGCCGGAATATCATCCGCATCCCAAACCTGCTCAGGGATCAGGCGGCCGCCCTCGGTTGAAAGCTCCATCACTTTGAGCAAATCCTCGGCGACCTGGGGGCGTCCCGCCGCCAGCTCGTAGTGCGCTCGCTCGCCGGCCAGCAGAGGCCACGGCCGCCCCACGCCGGTCCCGTCGAAGGGCGAACCGTCTTCGTGCTCGCCGTAGCCGTCGCCGTTATAGCGGTACCAGCACGGACCCTGGGGCAGGTTCACCTTGAGCAGGGCGTCAATCACTTTTATTGTGCTCAGGATTCGGGGATCATCGGGCGCGCGCAAACCAAATCGCACCAGGGCGAGCGAGTCCGGACTGATCAGGTGTACGGCACGCGATTCACTCTGCCCCGGCGGCCGGTTTTTGATAGGGACAAATCCCTCCAGCGGCGACGCCGCACAGTCCGAGTCCGGCGGCGCGATCCGCACGTAGTAGCCTTCCACCCCGAGCTGCCGGGCCAGATCGCTGTCCTGGGCGTAGGTCCAGCGTTCGATGTTGTCATTCCAGTAATCCGCCGTCTCGCGCAGATGGGTCGCGACGTTTTGTTCTCCCACCGCATCGGCCAGATCGGCGGCGGCCAGCAGTCCCGATATTTCCACGGCCAGGGTAAAGGGCGAATAGCCGGCGTCTTCCTCCCAGCGATCCTGCTGGGTCACGGGACCGTTGCGAAGGATGTAACCGGCGGCGCGGCTGACCATTGCCCACCAGCGTTGCAGATCGCCTAGAACAAAAGGAGAGAGCCGGCGCAGCATATCCACCAGCAGGATGGGAAATGCGGCTTCGTCCATCTGCATGCCGTCCCAGTAGGGACGCCCGTCGAGCCACATGTTCTGCGCCCAATTACCGGCCGGCTCCTGAGTGACTTCCAGATAGCGCAGGACGCGCATGGCATCGGGCTCGGCGCCTGCGGCCAGGAAGCCAAACGCGGTTTCCACCAAGTCCCGGGGCCAGACCAGATGGTATCCGCCCAGGTCTTCGTCGCCCTTGTTGAATCCCCAAGGAATGGAGAGGCTGGCGATTACGCCTCCCAGAAAATCCTTGGATTCGTGCGAGCGCAGCACGGCTACGCTGGGACGGTAGAGATCACCCTCGCGGCTGGGTTCGTCCAGCTTTAAAAGGTTGTCCTGCCAATTTTTCCAATGCCAGACGTAGTGCTGGCGCAGTTCGTCGTGGGGCTCGAGCAGAGTGGAGCGCGCTTCTTGCCCCGCCTCCGACCAGATACCGCCGAAACCCAGGACCAGAGTGAACTCGCCCTGGCAGGCCACCAGGTCGATCTCGCCGGTGAGGGCCACGTTTCCGTTTTCCGCGCGAGTGTACTCCCAGGTCAGCTGGTGATGCTGCGCGAGGTCCTGCCAGCCATCGGAGATGCCGGCAAAGCCCGCTGCCATCTTCCGCCAGGGAACCGAGCAGGCAAAGGCCAGGGCGACCCCGTCGCGGTGGGCGAAGAGGGCGGGCATGCCTTTGTAATCTCCGACCCAGCCCGTATTTTCCCGGCCGCAGTTCGCCAGATGGGGCGCCAGCAACGCGTAGAGACGGTAGTCGGCAAGCGTACCCTGGAGGGGGACGAAGCGTATTCTCTGCAGCACGACATTGCGGTAGGGATCGGAAAAGACTTCCTTTTCGATCCGGTAGCGGCCCTGCAATTCGGTATTCGTAAGCTTGTAAACGGGAACGCCGGGCTGGATGGCGTGGTTTTCAAATTTACAGTGGCGTTTCTCTTCGGAAAAGTAGCTGGAACCGTCGGTAACAATCAGGCCCTGGTCTCGGGTACAGGCCTGGTCCACTCGCGGGTAGTAAACTTCGTTGAGGATTCCGTGGCTCAGGGTGAACCATACCCGGCTGTGCAGGTTGAGCGCGGTGCCTATGCCGGTCTTGGCGCTCGAGGTCCAGCGCGGCGAAATCCCCGGCCAGCCTGGGGCATAGCGTTCCACTTCGTTTTCATTCACTTGGCAGTCCTCGCAACCGGATCTTTGTGGAGAATTCTACCAAGTCCCAGGATGTATGGAGCGGACAGGAGTGTCCGCTCCACACAGAAACACGATTTCGGCGCATGAATCGGCCGGGGCAATACGGGTCCGGGTAACCCGGCTGAGGATTCCTGCGTCCAACTCTATATATAGTCAGATCCCCAGGAATCGGTGTTTCCGCCCGGGCGTATAATCACGAAAGAGTCCTCTGGGGCGGGGGACAGAATTCAGGAGTCCATCATGAAGTTACGGCTCTTAGCACTGTCGGCTGTATTGTTGGCCTTGAGTTATGCAGCGCCGCGAAGCTGGGCGCAGGACAAAGACGGAGCCGCAAATCCGACCTCCGATACGGCGGCCAAGAGCACCGCGCCGACGCCCATCCAGGCTGCCGACCCGGAGAAGGTCAAACACGATGGCGGCAAGGAAGATGTCGATGCCATCGGCAACCGGAACGTAGGTTGCAAGACCGGCATGGGCAACTGGTACGGGGTGGAGAAACAGATCGCCATGGGCAAACAGTATGCCCAGCAGGTGGAGTCGAGCGTCAAGCTGATCCAGGACCCGGTGGTCACCGAATACGTGAACCGGGTGGGACAGAACCTGGTGCGCAACTCCGATGCCCAGGTCCCGTTTACCATCAAGGTGATTGATTCCGACGAGATCAATGCGTTCGCCCTGCCCGGGGGATTTTTCTACGTCAATTCCGGACTGATCCTGGCGGCCGATGAAGAAGCGGAGCTGGCTGGAGTGATGGCGCACGAAATTGCGCACGTGGCAGCCTGCCATGCGGCGCGTGAAAATACCCGCGGCAATCTGATGCAGATGGCCTCGATCCCGCTGATTTTTGTGGGCGGGGCGATCGGCTATGCCGGTTATGAGGCCGCCGGTCTGGCGCTTCCCCTGACCTTCCTGCACTTCTCGCGCGGCTTCGAGGCTGAGGCCGACTATCTCGGATTGCAGTATATGTACAAGTCAGGATACGACCCGCAGGCCTTCATCAGCTTCTTCGAAAAAGTGCAGGCGCAAGAGAAGAAAAAGCCAGGCAGTCTGGCCAAGGCCTTCTCGACGCATCCGCAGACGCCGGACCGGATTGAGAAGTCACAGGAAGAGATTGCCACCATTCTGCCGGCGCGGGCGCAGTACACAGTTTCGACCTCAGAGTTTGACGACGTCAAGGCGCGGCTGGCGGCGATTGAAAACCGGCACAAGGTTCTGGACAAGAAGGAAGATCGCAACCGGCCCAGCCTGCGGCGGACATCGACGACTGACAAGAATGGCAGCGACGACAAGACCAACGACGATGATCGGCCCACCCTGAAGCGGCGGGACGACAGCAGCAGCAACTGATCCAGTTTGTCCGTGAATACGACCGGCGGCCTCGGCCGCCGGTTTTTATTTGGAGGAGAAATCAGTGGTCAATTTCTCAGTTCCCGGTTCCCAGTTGGGTCCCTGGCTGACGTACATTGCCTGGTTTGTTTGCTTCGAGATTTTTTCTATAGTGCGCGGGACGGGCGGGACGCCCGTCCTCCAGCTACGCCGCCGCTTTGTGGGCCAGCGAGGCCACGTAGTCGCGCTGCTCCGAAGGCGAGTCGATAACTTTCATCTCCTGCCAGTCGTAGGGAAATTCCTTGCCGCAGTCCAGACATGCCACATAGGTACCGGTCAGCTTGGCCGCTGAAGTACGGCGCGCGACCGGACGAACCGAGATAGGAAAACTATAATGAGAATGTTTGCAACCGAAGAAAGCATCCATCAGTTCCGCGATCATACTCCCTCCCCAACCGTCTCCACTCAGGGCCTGACAGCTCCCAACCAGATATTTAGATTCAGATCGATGCAAAAAGGTTCTACCCGGGATACTTAAGCCGGGACACTCAAGCAGGATACGCGGCATGGCGGCCGGGCGGATCGGCGGAAAGGCCCTGCGGATGAAGAAGTTATGCTTCGACCGGAACGAAGGCCATAATGGGAAAAGGGCGGAGGAGCCGGGTCAGGCTTCGCGCGGGCCGGTCTTCTTGTGGGCCTCGCATTTGGCCACAATGGCGGAGCGCAAACGGTTGCGCAAATCGTCAGGCAGTTCGTAGAGCTGGGAGTCGCGATAAATCTCGATGGTTTTCTTGGTGGTGTCGCAAACCACGTAGCAGTTGTGGCACCAGGCCAGATGGTCTTCCAGTTCAGCCTTGGTGCGGTCGTCCAGGACGCCGTCCAGGTAGTTTGTCAGTTCCTGCAGGAATTCAGCGCACTTCACTGTTTGCCATCTCCGCTCTCACGTTTCTGAAAGTAACGGCTGAGCCGCTCCCGCAACTGCAACCGGGCCCGCAGCAAGCGCGACTTGACCGCGGGAATGCTTAGTTCCAGCGCGTCTGCTGTTTCCTCGGTCGAAAGCCCTTCTACGTCCCGCAGCACAAAAACCGTGCGGAAGCTGGGAGGAAGTCCCTGGATCGTCTTGCTCAGGATTTCCTTAAGCTCGGCCTGGTTGTACTGCTGCTCCGGATTCGGACTCCAGTCCGCGACTTCGCGGGGGACGGAATCTTCCTCGGTCTTTACATCCTCGTCCAGCGAGACCATGCGCTCAGGACGCCGGCGCCGCAATTTCATCAGCGCTTCGTTGACCGCTATGCGCACCAGCCAGGTATAGAACTTCGACTGGCCCTGAAACTGTTTCAGGTTGGTGTAAGCCTTGAGGAAGGCATCCTGCACAACATCTTCCGCGTCTTCGCGGTTCTGGGTGATGTGCTGTGCGATGCGAAACACGTTCCGGTCATAACGCCGGACCAGTTCCTCGAAAGAACTTACGTCTCCGCCTTTAGCGGCCTGAACCAGCGCCAGCTCGTCGCTGACCGGTTCACTTACATTTTGTTGGATGGCTGTCATCTACCTTCCGATGCAACAATTTTCGCGCCCTGAGAGCGGCGGCAGAAATGTTATTTTACTTGGTAACCCGGGTTTCGGCTTATTTGTTTTGACGTATCTATGGCGGTGCGGTTTGCGATAAATTCCAAGGAGCGGCCCTTCCGCGGTAGAACACGTCCTTAGGTGACCGGAAACAGCGGGCAAGTGACCCTATAATCAAGGTTTAACCAGCATGAAGGGCAAAAAAGCCGGATCCAGCGGCCGAACATCTGACCCGACCATGGCGGAGAGAAGCGGAGTGGAACAAATCGTGGAGAAGGTGGTGTCCCAGGTGTTGGACAGCCACGTCCCGCAGTTGCGGGAGGAATTGGTGCGCCGCGTTCTTGAGGAGCTGCCGCAAACCACGGGTGCGGCGAGTGCCGGCGCTTCCGGAGAAGGTGGCTCGGCCAACCTGCTGAAGGCGATTTCAGCCATCCAGTCAGGTACGACCCAACGGGAGATTCTGCGGACGCTGCTCGACAATGCGGTGCGTTACAGTGGGCGCGGAGCGCTCTTCGTTGTCAAGGCGGGCGCGGCCACAGGCTGGCAGGGACGCGGCTTCGACAAGGACGGCGACGACACGATCAAGGATTTTCCCCTCAACGTGACCACCGGAGTGCCGGAACAAGCCTTGCGCTCACGCATGCCATTCAGTGGCGCGACTCGCGATATCGATCCCGAATTCGTGGCAAAATTCGGAGCGCCGGCCGATGACCAGGTGCTGGTGCTGCCGTTGTTGTTAAAAGAAAAGGTGGCGGCGCTGGTCTATGCCGATGCCGGCTCTGACGGTGGAAAGCTGGACGCCAGCGCGGTCGAATTACTGGTGCTGGCAACCAGTGCCTGGCTGGAAGTGGCGTCGCTGCGCAAACAGGCGCATAAGGAAGAATCCGCCGAGGGGGCGGGCGAGAAGGCGGAAAGCGCGTCGTCGTCGCCCAGCGCTCCAGCCCACTCCGATCCCTTCGCGGCCCACGCGCCAAAACATATTGCTCCCGAGCCCGATCCCGAGCCGGTTCCGGTTGCACCAGCCGTGGTGGAGCAGCCTGTAGCCGTAGCCCAGGCCGAGCCGGTGGTCGCGGCAGCGGCGGCGGCACCCGCCCCGGCAACCGATGCCTTTGCCAATCTTTCACCAGAGGACGCTGACGTCCATCGCAAGGCGCACCGCTTCGCGCGTCTGCTGGTGGATGAGATCAAGCTCTACAACCAGGTGAAAGTTTCCGAGGGACGCAAAAACCACGATTTGTATGACCGGCTCAAGGAAGATATCGAGAAGAGCCGCATCACATACCAGAAACGATATGGCAACACGGCGGCTGGCGGAGCCGATTACTTCAGCCAGGAACTGGTTCGTAGTCTGGCCGAAGATGACACTTCCATCATGGGCGCCAACTTTCGGCGAAATTAATCATAGTGGTCTTTTATCGTTGGCCTTCAATACTGATTAGAGTCTTTTTGATCGCGGCTGTGCTGTGCTGCGATCTGGCCCCCCTTGCGGCGCAGTCTTCCAGCAGGAAAACCCCGCCTGGCAAAAGCCAGCCTGCCAAAAAGAAGCATGGCAAAGCCACGGCCAGGCACCGTAGTGTTGCCACGCCGCGTTCGCGCCGGATGCACGCCGCTTTCGTCGCCTCCACCAGCCTGAAGCCGATGGCGAGCCAGCTTCTGCAGGACCGGACTCCGGCCGCCTACGCGGGGGTAGAGGCCTATGCGCGGCGCCATGCCCAGCAGGACGCGGGCGCTCTGGCATACCTGGTGCTGGGCTATGCCCACATTCTTGATAAGGATTATGCCAACGCGGTGGAGCCTCTCAGCCAGGCCAAAACCCGGGCGGGAGACCTGGGAGACTATGTCGATTTCTATCTGGGCACCGCCTACTTTCAAAGCGGCCGGACGGCGGAGGCCGTCACCACCCTGGCTGATTTCGACAAGCAGTATCCGGACTCGTTGCTGCTGCGCGATGCCAGGGTTTTGTATGGCAGCGCGCTGCTGGCGGGGAACCGGGCGAAAGATGCGATTGCGGTGCTGGAGAAAGACCGGCAGCCGCAGCGGGCCGACCTGGAGCTAGCGCTGGGGAAGGCCTACGCGGCAGAGGGAGAGCCGGCGAAGGCCGCGGAAATCCTGCGTAACCTGTACGTCACCATGCCGCTCAGCGCGGAGGCCGACCAGGCCGATGTCGAACTGAAGCAACTGGCTTCCGCAACGAAGTTGCCGCCCGTGGGCCTGAACGGACGCAGAACGCGCGCCGATCTGCTGGCCAAGGGCAGACGATTCAGCGATGCGGCCGGGGAGTATCGCGACCTGCTCAGCGTGGTAAGCCCGAGCGAGCGTCCCGAGATTCAAATTGGCGCTGGCGGTGGCCTTGCGGCGCTCCGGCGACGACAAGGAAGCAAAGAAAGTCTTGGACGCGATGCAGAGCCCGGCGGGGAGTGAAATCAATATTCAACGCATTTTCAATCTGGGAGAAATCGCTCGATCCGACAACGACGAACCGGGCTTCCTGCAGTATCTGGGACAACTGCGTCAGGCCGCGCCCACCAGTTTCTCTTTTCAGCAGGCCCTGCTTTCGGCGGGCAATTACTACCTGCTTAAGCCCGACTATGACAAGGCGATTGACGCCTATCGGGAATTGGAGCAGCGCTTTCCCAACGCCAGCCGCGCTTCGTACGCGCATTGGAAGGTGGCCTGGCTGAGCCTGCGCCAGGGCAGAACGGCCGAGGCCAAAGCCGGCTTCGAGCAGCAGATCGGGCTCTATTCAACATCGGCGGAGGTCCCCGCCGCACTCTACTGGCGCGGACGCCTGGCGGAAGAAGACAAGGATCCCGCCATGGCGCGCGCGTATTACCAGAAGATTTCCGAGCGCTTCCGCAATTTCTATTATGGAGAACTGGCGCGCCACCGCCTGCGGGAGATCAAGACGGGCGCAAGTCCTCAGCACTATGCGTTGCTGGACCGGGTCCCCGCTATCAACGCCGGAACGAACATTACTGCCGGCGACCCGCCCACCGACAATCTGCGTTATCAGAAGGCGCAAGTGCTGGAGAACGGCGCGCTGGTGGACCTTGCGGTGGGCGAACTGCAGGCCGCCGGAGAGGAAGACAAAGGGAACTGGGTGACCGCCGCGACCGCAAAACTCTATGAAGACGCGGGACGGTATGACGGGGCCATCCGGGTGTTCAAGCGCGCCGTGCCCAATTATTTCGCGGTGGATTTGCCCACGCTGCCGCGTCCTTATTGGGAGGCCCTGTTTCCCAAGCCCTACTGGCCCGACCTCAAAAGGTTTTCTTCGCAGAACGCGCTCGATCCCTATCTGGTGGCGTCCCTGATACGGCAGGAGTCGGAGTTCAATCCCAGCGCCGTGTCTCGGGCCAACGCGCTGGGACTGATGCAGTTGCTGCCCAAGGTAGGCAGCTCGGTCGCGCGGCAGGAAAAGCTGCGCCATTTTTCCTCGTCGCAATTGTTTACGCCCGAAATCAACCTGCAGCTGGGCACGCGCTATTTCCGCGAAATGGTGGACAAGTTCGGCACCTTCGAATACGCACTGGCCGCCTACAACGCGGGGTCGAACCGGGTGGATGACTGGTTGGGCCAGGGGAAGTATCGCGACCCGCAGGAGTTTGTCGAGTCCATCCCGTTCACCGAGACCCGGGAATATGTGCAGGCCATTCTGCGCAACGCCAATGTGTACCGGCAGCTGTATGGGGCACCGTAGCGCAGGCGCAGTTTATCCCTGGAGCCCGTCCCATGACCAATGTGGGATGCCTAGGCCGTTCGGCACATCATCAGCGGAATGGTGGTAGCGGGACATGGTTGTGGTGGTCGCCCAAGCGAAGTAGTCGTGCAGCACTTGTCGCAGCGCAGGGTCGTCGGCTAGTCCGACGTCGGCCAGAGCCTGGTCGAAGCAGGCAATCGCGCGGCGATCCATTTCATCGTGCTCTCCGTTGCCGCTGTGCATCCTGACCACGGTGGTCTCGTCACCATAGGAGTCGGAATACGTGCTGGGGCCACCGAGGGCCTCGGCCCAGTAAGCGGCGAGTCGCTCGACATGCTGGGGGTGGAAGCCGTGGCTGAAGGCATGGCCAACCACGTCGTCGGTCATCACCCGACGATGCCAGGCATCGGCCAGGCGCCGCAGGCCGTCGTTGCCACCCACCGCTTCGAAGACAGTTTGCATGCCTCCCATGATGACAATCGTTTCGTCTTTACGCAAGGTGATGGCCGCACGGCGAGTTCAGTTGGGAGAAGAAGTTTCGCTCAGGACGTAGCCATTTCGCTGGCTGAGTCGGGCGCATTTCCCAGTCAAGCAAGACGGCCTTTCAGGTTCAACGGGCTGTCCCAGGTCTCCGGCCCCCCGGTTACGACTTTTTACAATTTTTTGTTATTTCGCACAACCGGGTGAGGGGTAGGATAGGTGGGAATTTGCGCAAAAATTGGGTTTACCGCAAGTCGGACTATTACCCAGCTAACCAGTAAGAAATACAGAGGAGAGAATCTAATGCCAGCTAATGTTAAACCAGTTCCTGAGGGCTTCCACACCGCAACCCCGTCCCTGGTGGTGCACGACGCCGCCAAGGCCATCGAATACTACAAGAAAGCATTCGGCGCCGAGGAACGCATGCGGATGCCGGGTCCGGGTGGAAAAATCATTCATGCTGAAATGAAAGATCGGCGATTCGATCATCTTCCTGTCGGATGAAATTCCCGGCATGGGGGGCAAGTCGCCGCAAACCGCGGGTGCGTATACCGGAGGATTTTATCTTTACGTGCCCAACGTGGACGAGGTCTTCAAACGGGCAGTGGACGCCGGCGGCAAAGCCTCGGGTGGGGTGAACGAAATGTTTTGGGGTGACCGCCTGGGCCACTTCGTGGACCCCTTCGGGCACGCCTGGACCGTAGCCACGCACGTGGCCGATCTGACGGAGCAGGAAATGGAAAAGGGCGCCAAAGAATTTTACGCCCAGATGGAACAAAAGAAATCGGCGTAGCTTACGGAAAACACTTAAACCGCAAAGAACGCAAAGGAACTGCCGCAAAGGACGCTAAGAATTTCTTGACGACCTTTGCGGCTTTCTTTGCGACCTTTGCGGTTAGGCTTTTCAGGCCGGCTTTGGCGGTGCCGAAGGTTTTCCGAGGAGGATTTCGATGACCAGCAGGCCGGCGCCCACCACAATCGCGCTATCCGCCACGTTAAATGCGGGCCACTGGTATGGGCCGACGTAGAACAGAAGAAAATCAACCACCCGGCCGCTGAGCAGGCGGTCCCAGAGATTGCCGACCGCGCCTCCCAGTATCAACGCTAACCCGATTCCCGTAGTGTGCATGGCATGACTGTTGCGCCAGAGCAGAACGGAGACGATGGCCAGGGCCACGATCGAGAACAGGACCAGCGCCGCAATCTTCCACTCCGAAGGCGAGTCGGCGAAGATGCCGAAGGCTGCGCCGCGATTCTCCACGTGGGTGAGACGGAAGAATCCCGGAATCACCTGGATGTTGTCATGCAGGGAAATGTTTTTCGTGACCGCCCACTTGGCCGCGCGGTCAAGGACAATCACCAGGAGGGCGATGGTGAAGTGGAAGCCGCGCGTGGTATGGGTCGTCATTCGGATCTTTTCAGGCTCTCCAGCCACAGCGACCGTTGTGCCCGGCCGGGGCTGCGCACATCTATCCCGCGCTCATTCACCGATTTCTTTCAGCACCGCGCTGCAGCGCTCGCATACCGTGGGATAGACGCTGTCCTCGCCCACGTGGGTGGAGTAATTCCAGCAGCGCTCGCATTTGGTGCCGTCGGCTTTGCTAACCTGGACGCTCACTCCACCCGTGCCGTTGCCTGACGAGCCCTGAACCAGCGTGACCGCCGAAACAATGAACAGGTAGCGCAGTCGCTCCTGGTAGCGCTTCAGAACGGAGAACACGGGCTCGGCCGCTGTCACCGTGACTTGTGCTTCAAGATTAGCGCCGCCGATCAGCTTGCTCTGCCGGGCTTCTTCGAGCGCCTTCAATACCTCGGTGCGGACTGCCAGCAATGTGCTCCAGTCTTCACGCTGCTTGGGGTCATCCGCGGGCACCGAAGCGCCCAGAATGTCAGATGCGCCGGGGAAGGTTGCCAGATGCACGCTGGCCGGACGATCGGGCACCGTGGGCAGATACTGCCATACTTCCTCGCAAGTGAAACTGGTGATGGGCGCAAGCAGGCGGACAAGGGCCTCGCCAATGCGCCAGATCGCGGTTTGCGCCGCTCGCCGTCCGCGTGAGTTGGGGGCGGAGGTGTAGAGCCGGTCTTTCAGCACATCGAAGTAAAACGCGCTCAACTCCACCACGCAAAAGTCATTGATGCGGTGATAGATTTTGTGGAAAGCGAACTCGTCGTACCAGCGGGTCACGTCCGCCGCCATGGCCACGGTCTGGCGCAGCATGTACTGATCGAGGAGGTCCATCTCCTCGAATGAGACCGCGTTTTTTTGCGGATCAAAATCGTAGAGATTGCTCAGGACATAACGAAACAGACTGTTGCGAATCTTACGATAGCTTTCCGCGACGCGCTGCATCAGCTGCTCGGAGCCGACTACGTCTTCGCGAAAATCGACGGAAGCCACCCACAGACGCACGATCTCGCCGCCCAAGCGGTTGGCGATGTCCACGGGATCGACATCATTGCCGCGCGATTTCGACAGAGCTCGGCCCTGTTCGTCGAGCGTCCAGCCATTGGTTGCGACGGCACGATAGGGAGCCTGGTTGCGGGTACCGACGGCGCACAGCAGGGAAGAGTGGAACCATCCTCGGTGCTGGTCGCCGCCTTCGAGATAAAGATCGGCGGGCCAGGGCAGGCCGGGTTCGTGGCCGAGCACGGCGGCGTGGCTGCATCCCGATTCGAACCACACGTCCAGAATGTCCGTCTCTTTTGTGAACTTCGTATGGCCGCACTTGGTGCACTTTGTTCCTGCCGGGACCAGGGCGTCAGCCTGCGGTGTGTACCAGGCGTCGGCTCCGCCGCGAGCAAACAGTTCGATCACCTTGCGGTTCAGCGCGGGATCGTTCAAGGGCTTGCCGCAGCCTTCGCACAGGAACACGGCGATAGGCACGCCCCAGATGCGCTGGCGGGAGATGCACCAATCGGGGCGGGTGGCGATCATGTTCGAGATGCGCTCTTCGCCCCACGCCGGGTCCCATTTCACTTTTTTGATTTCTTCCAGGGCGCGGGTGCGCAGCGTTCCGCCCGGCATGGGCGTTTCCATGGATATGAACCACTGCTCGGTGGCGCGAAAGATGATGGGATTGTGGCAGCGCCAGCAATGCGGATAGGAATGCTCGAGCTTTTCAGAATGCATCAGCACGCCGCGCTTTTTCAGCAATTCAAGAATCGGCTGGTTGGCATCGAAGACTTTCTTGCCGTCATATTCGGGCAAGCCGTTACGCATGATTCCGGCGGCATCCACGTTGGTGGTCAAGTCCAGCTTGTATTTGACGCCGGTGTTGAAGTCGTCGGCGCCGTGCGAAGGCGCGGTGTGCACTACGCCGGTGCCCTGATCCATGGTGACGTAGTCGGCGAGCACGCCAAGCACGGTGCGATCAAGGAAAGGGTGGGCGAACTTCGAGTACTCCAATTTCTTGCCGGGGAAGCGGGCGAGGGCCTGGGTCTCCTTCAGCCCGACTTTGCCGGTGAATTCTGCGGCCAACTGCTGGGCCACGATGTACACCTCTCCGCCGGATTCCAGAGCGACATATTCGGCGTCGGGGTGAAAGGCCACCGCCATGGAGGCGGGCAGGGTCCAGGGAGTGGTCGTCCAGATCACGGTGAAAACTTTTTTCCCGGCGAGCGCGGGATCGAGCCGCGCCGGGTCCTCGGCCAGGGCGTACTTTACCCAGATCGTCGGGCTGGTATGGTTTTCGTACTCCACCTCGGCTTCGGCGAGAGCAGTCTTGTCGAAGATGCACCAGTACACTGAGCGCAGCCCCTTATAGACGAACTCTTTTTCCAGGAAGTCGTAGAACGTGGCCAGCACTACCGACTCGTACTGCGGCGTCATGGTGGAGTATGGGTTGTCCCAGCGTCCGAAGACGCCGATGCGTTTGAACTGCTCGCGCTGCAGATCGAGAAATTTTTGCGCGTACTTTCTGCACGCTTCCCGGACCTCCAGTTTTTCCATCTGAAGTTTTTTGCCGCCCAGTTGTTGATCGACCTTGATCTCAATGGGCAGGCCGTGACAATCCCATCCCGGGACGTAGGGCGAGTCAAATCCGGACATGGTTTTGGATTTGACGATGAAATCCTTCAGGCACTTGTTCAGCGCGTGGCCGAGATGAATGGGACCGTTGGCGTAGGGCGGACCATCGTGCAGGATGTAGCTCGGAGCCCCCCGCCTGGCCTCGCGAATCCGGCCGTAAATGCCCATTTCTTCCCAGCGAGCCAGGGCTTTGGGCTCATTTTGGGGCAGGTTGGCCTTCATGGGGAAGCCGGTCTTAGGCAGATTGATGGTGGATTTCAGCTCCAGCGGCACTCGGTTGATTTCTCCCAAATGATTGATTTTTTTCATTATAGGGAGCGGAGGAAGGAACGTCCATTGAGCGCCGGATCAGGGTCCGGAAGGGATGCCCCCAGACCGGGCCGGGGGTGCGAGCCGGAGCCCCAAAAGCACTGTCGGAAAGTCCAGGGAAACGTGTACAATTTTGCCAGAGTAACGTTTGCCGCAAGCTGGCATCTAAAAGAATCAGGGAAGCATAGCGGCAGGGGTCTGGTTGCGCTTTCGCAAAGGAGCTTGAAGTATTTGGCACCCCGAAAGCAACTTGGCAGCTCATGTGCTCATCAAGCTTAGGATAGATTGGGCTAAAGCCGGTTGCTGATGGGCCCCGGCGCTAAAGTAATCGAAGTCGGGTCAACTATGCCAACACTCGAGATGAAACCCCGCGGCGAAGCCGAACCCGAACTCAATTTGCTGCTTTCGAAGAGTACTCTGGAAGAGCCGCTGTGGAAGTCGCTTTTTCAGAACCTGGATGATTTTTTCTTTCCCAAGAAATTGCCCCCGCTGGTGTTGACCTCGAAGCCGGTCCCGGTCAAGGACATTTGGGGCTTCTACGATTACAAGAAAAACGGAGTGCTGGGTTCGACAGTCGTGCACATGGTGGCGATCGCAGCCATCATCGGCATCACCCTGCTGGGTCGAAGAGTGGTGCAGCAGATTGTGAAGCCGCATGAAGCGATTACCCTGGTATCTCCCGACGATATTCCTCCGCTTGAGCCCTCGAAGACGCTTTCGGGTGGCGGTGGCGGCGGCGGCGATCGGGACAAGTTCCAGGCGCCAAAAGGTAAATTGCCCAAGCAGTCGATGGAGCAGATCACGCCCCCGATGATGGTGGTGCGGAATGAAAATCCGAAGCTGACGGCTGAGCCCACGGTTGTGGTCCCACCGCAGGTGAAGCTGGCCACGAACAATCTGCCCAACCTGGGGGATCCGATGTCGCATTTACCTTCGGGCCCGCCCTCCAATGGGACCGGTTCAGGCGGAGGCATCGGTTCAGGCTCAGGCGGCGGCGTGGGTGTGGGCACCGGCCCCGGCGTAGGCGAGGGGCGCGGCGGCGGCGTGGGTGGGGGAGTATTTCGTGTAGGCGGCGGAGTGAGCGCGCCGCGAGTGGTGTATCAGCCCGATCCTGAGTACTCGGAAGAAGCGCGCAAGGCGAAGTATCAGGGCACCTGCGTCCTCTGGCTGGTGGTAGGACCAGATGGACGGCCGCGCGACATTCGCGTGGCTCGCAGCCTTGGCCTGGGCCTGGACGAGAAGGCGATCGAAGCGGTCAAGACATGGAAGTTTGAGCCGGCCATGAAAGATGGGAAGCCGGTGGCAGTGCAGATCAACGTGGAAGTCAGCTTCCGGCTGTACTGAAATTCAATTTGCTGAGAAAGCGGCCGCGATAAACTCGCGGCCGCTTTTGTTTGTGCGCAAACTCCCCCACATCTGTCACCCTGAGCGAGTCGGGATCGTCCGCTTGCGGACGATCCCGGCGAGTCGAAGGGCCCTAAACCAGTCGTGATCGTTCTGATCACGAGCTTTTCTCTGGTTCCGGTAAAGAACCCACGCATTAATCTTGCTATAGGAGCCCTTCGACTGCGTAGCTGCTTCGCGAAGCGAAGCAGCTACTCCGCTCAGGGTGACAGTTACTCTTTTAGTTCGACGTGCAGGACGTCTTCGATAAGGCTCCCCAGAAACTGCGCGCCCATCCGGCGAAATTTATCTACCGAATCGGTGACGAAGAATTTCAGGCGAGGCGTTCCACGGCGTTCGGCTTCGGACGAGCGCTTGGGCAGGCCTTTGCGCAGCAACTGGCTGACCACGCGAGCCGTCGAGTCCGCTGAATCCACAATAGTCACTGGGGCCGGCACCAGGCGGTGCAACAGCGGCTTGAGCAGGGGATAGTGGGTGCATCCCAGCACCAGCACGTCCGCAGCCTCGAAGTCTCCGGTAAAAGCCTGGTCGAGATAGATGCGAGCCACCTGCTCCGTCACCGGGTGCTCCGCCCATCCCTCTTCGACCAGTGGCACCAATAGCGGGCAAGCTTTCTCCGTGGCCTGGATTCCCCGCTCCTGCAGCGCCCTGGCATAGGCATGGCTGCTTACGGTAGCCTCGGTGGCGATAACCACCACGTTGCGCGTCTGGGTGGCGGCTGCGGCCCGCGCTGCGCCGGGCTCGATGACGCCGACTACGGGGACGCCGGCGGCCTGCGTGATCTGGTCGAGAGCCAGCGCGGTGGCCGTGTTGCAGGCAATGACCAGCATCTGGGCGCCGTGTTGTTCAAGGTATTGCGCCGCGCCGATTGCGTACCGGGCAACGGTCTCGGCTGACTTCGAACCGTAGGGAAGACGCGCCGTGTCGCCGAAGTAGAGGTAATCGGCGTCGGGGGCGAGCGCGACCAGTTCCTTGAGGACGGTCAGTCCGCCAAAGCCGGAATCGAATACGCCGATGCAGGGCCGCCGAGCGTTCATCTTGAAGTGTGCGAAGAGACATCATAACGGGCGGGTTGAGTTTTTGCGCGGACAATTCGCGGCGGGATTTAGGATAACAACGCGAGAACCGTTAACCACAAAGGACACGAAGGTACACGAAGGAGAGCGTCGAGAGTGCGGCCTTCGTGATCCTTTGTGTCCTTCGTGGTTCATGGTTTTGCGCGCTTTATTGTGAAACTGACTTCAAGCGGATAGAGAGAACATCAATGATCCGATTCACGATTTTACTGCTGGTTGGCGTGATGACGGCCTCCTGCATGCCGCGCAGGCAAGCTGCGATCACTCAAGGCGAGCTCGTCCGCAACACCCAGGAAATGTTCGATGCCGTGGCTGCCGGCGACCAGGCGCCCTGGCAGAAATACTTCGCTGATGACAGCATGTACTTCGACGAAAAGGGAAGAGCCATGGATAAGCTCGCACTGATCAAGGACGTGACTCCGCTTCCCGCGGGCTACTCCGGTAGCATCAAACTGGTGAATCCTAAAAGCAACATCCAGGGGGACACTGCAATCCTCTCCTACGACCTCGACGAAAGCGAGACGATTTTCGGTCAGGAGCTGACCGCCCGCTATCACGGTACCGACACCTGGATGTTTCGTAATGGAAAGTGGCAGATCGCGGCCGGGCAAATGTTCCGTTATTACGAAGACCCTGCGCCGGGCAAGGCGGACGCGAAGAAATATGGCGAGTATGTTGGGACTTACGGACTGGCGCCTGGAGTGACGCAGACGGTTTCCGTCCGCGACGGCAAGTTATACGCGCAGCGCGGGAGCAGCCCGGAAGTAGAGCTGGCGCCAGAATCAAGCGACATATTTTTTCGCAAGGGCGTGGAGGGCCGGCGGTTGTTCCGGCGGGCTGCTAACGGCAAGGTCGATGCCATGATCGACCGCCGGAACAATGAGGACGTGGTGTGGAAAAAAGTTGGGTAGAACGGACCCCCACTCATTTCGCGAAAACGCGAAATGAATGGGGCACCATCGGTTCCCAATATTGGCTCCTAACATTGGTTCGAAGGACGATGTTTACTTGAAGCGCGAGACTTGCACCTGTTCATGCTCTCGGGCAGGCAGATTGCGTTCGCAGCAGGGCCCAAGCGGGATGGGCGCGCCGTGCGGGCAGGTGCGAGGGTGACCGAGGAAGGTGCAAATCTTATCCGTGGCTTCGGGCGAGAGGATGTGTTCGAACTTGCAGGCTTGCTGCTCGATTTCCGATTCGCTGTCGAGGGCGAGGCTGTCGGTGAAGAGGCGCTCAGCCAGGCGATGGCGGCGGATGATGTCGGCGGCGCGCAGACGGCCGCGGGGAGTGAATTCCACGATCATGCTGCCGTCGCCGGTGGATACGCCGGAAGGCTTGAGCGCATCATGGCACGGATTCACGAAGGGTTTGTGATTGTGCGCTAGCGGCGGGTGAGGTTTCGTAGTGAGCAGGCCCAGGGCCGTCATCTTCTCCACCGCAATGCTTACCGGCAGGGCGCCGTGCACTTCCATGCGCTCGATTTCGGCGATTTCTCCGTGTTCCTCGACTGCCCATAGTTCTTCGAGGACTTCGTCGAACTGCTCTTCGTCGGCCATGGCGAATACTTCCTGCTCGGCAATCTTGCCGTGGTGCAGCTCGATGCGGCGGTCGGCCAGGCGGGCGACGACAGGGTCGTGCGTGACCATCACGATGGTGCGTCCCTGGCGATGCAGTTCGCGCAGCAGTCGCAGGACAATCTCTTCGTTGACCGCATCCAGATTGCCGGTGGGCTCGTCGGCCAGAACGATCTTGGGATCGTTGATCAGGGCGCGCGCGATGCATACCCGCTGCTGCTCCCCGCCGGAAAGGTGGGCAGGCAGATGCCCGGCGCGGTCCTTCAATCCCACATGGGCCAGGGCCGCCAGCGCTTCCTGCTCATCGGTCATGCTGTGAAAGTACTGGGCCAGCATGACGTTTTCGAGCGCGGTGAGGTATGGGATCAGGTGGAACTGCTGGAAGATGAAACCGACTTTTTCTGCCCGGGCGCGGTTCAAATCCTGGGTGGAAATGCGGGCCACGTCTTCGCCGTCGAGCCAGATTTCACCCGAAGTGGGGCGATCAAGGCAGCCGATCAGATTGACCAGCGTGGACTTGCCGGAGCCAGAGGGGCCCATGATGGCGAGCCACTCGCCAGGTGCAACCTCAAGAGACACGTCATCCAGCGCACGGATAACGCCGCCATTGGTCTCGGCCCGGGCCGGGTAAAGGCGGCTGACATGGCTGAGCTTGATCATGTCATTCTCCCCTCAGGATGGTAGCAGGTTGCACCCGCCGCAGCAGAGATATTGGCAGGATCGCGGCGATGAGCGAAATGGCTATTCCGCCAGCCAGCACGACGGGTAACACACTCAGGCGAGGAGTGACCGGGGCATGAAAATTGGCGCGGCCGATCCAGATCGCCACTCCTACTCCAATGGCAAAACCAAAAATCGCGCCGATCGCGCCCAGTGCGGCAGCCTCTGCGGCAAAGAACCCCTGCAGCATCTTTCCAGAGGCGCCCAGGGCTTTCATCAGGGCAAAGTCGCGGCGGCGGTCCGAGACCCAGCCCGTCAAAGTGGAGAGCACGCATACCGCGGCGGTGAGAATGATCAGGATGGAGGCCACCAAAAGTGTGGAGCGCATCTTGCCCAGTACATTGGCCTCCGCCTCGGTTACCTGGCGTACCGGATGCACGATCGCTGCGGGAAGGGCATGCGCGATGCGTTGGATGACGGCGCTCACCTCCTCCGCGGTGCCTGAAGCTGAGATCTCAACCGTCGAGTACGGAGAGATGGGTCCACTCCGCAAAATCGGCGAGAGAGATGTAAATGCGACTATCTTCGGCAGCGCCGGTCTGCAAACCGCCGACGGGATTGAGTCGAATGGTGCGGCCCTGAAAGCTGAGCTCGAACGGCTTTCCCGATCCGCCGACAACGCTCGCGGCATGGGCGCCGACCAGAGCATCGTGCGAGGCCTTCGGCCAGGCGGTTACCGACCACCAGCTGCCATTCAGCTTTTGCACCTGTTCCAGGTCCGTTCCGGCAACGACTACAGAGTGCCCATCAGCGGTGCGGGCAACCGCATACGCAAAGGGAACCGCGGTGCCTCCCTCGCCCAGCACCGAGCGGACAGTGGCCAGAGCATCGTCAGGCAGGCTCTGGCCGTCTCTGGCGACGACAACGATGTTAGCGCCATATTTGCGAAATTCGCGGCGCAGTTTGGCCTGCACGTCCACGTAGAGGTTAAGCATCGCGGTGGCCACGGCGGCAGCAACGACCATGGCCAGCACAGCCGATGCGGCCCGGCCACGGCGCAGGACGGCGGCGCGCCACAGCATGCGCAGGAACATCGACGTGTGGGGCGCGGCCGAACGACGCCGGGCGACGCGAGTGCTGTCAGGCAGAGCTCAAGCATCACCTCGCAGGGCGTACACCGGATCAAACTTTACCGCGCGCCGGATGGCGGCCGCGCTGCCCGCAAAAGTCACCAGCACTGCAATGGACAGGATGACAGGCAGCAGCACCGGCTGGATGGCAATCTGCGAATCGAAGATGGAGTGCCCAATCTGCCGGGCCAGGAGCGCGCCCCCGGCGAATCCGGCAGATCCTGCCAGCAATGCCAGCAGCGTAGCCTCGGCAAAGAACAGGACCGCCACCGCCAGATTGCCGGCGCCCAGCGCCTTCATCAAGCCAACTTCGCTGCGCCGCTCCACCACTGCGGTGGCCATCGAAGCGGAAACCGCCAGCGCGGACGCCAGCAACGCTGCCAGCGTGATCAGAAGCATGAGCCCCTGGATACGTGAGAGCACAGTGCCCTCATTCTGGGCCACCTGGCGAATCTGTTCCGCGTGAGAGTGTGGGATGGCCTCCTGCAACTGGAATGCGATCGACTGCGCATAAGGCGAGCAGTACCAGCGATCGTACATCTCGGGCGACATGCTTTTGGGATCGCGGCGAGCAAACGCGTCCTCAGGTTTGGTCACGGCGCTCACATAAACGCGGCGCACCGCGCCCGGCTTGCCCAGGACTTGCTGCGCCAGGAGGAGAGGCGCGACGATCTGATTGTCTTCCGGACCGCCGGTAGAGAGAATGCCGGCGATGCGGTGGGAACGGCCCGCAATCTCGATCTCCTGCCCGGGCGCTCGGTTCAGCCCGGCCGCCAGGTGATCACCGACCAGGACGTCTTCCGAAGCGTCATCCGGCCAGCTGCCCAGCACTTTCCACCAGGGATGCGTAGAGCGCACGCCGGTTACGAAATCCCGTTTGCCCAGTACCAGATGCCGCGCGAAGTATGTCCCCAGCAGGGTCACATTCTTTTGGTCGCCAAGCGCCACGCTCACCGGAAGCATGGGAGCAAAACCCACGATATTGTTGCCCCAGAACATGCCTTTGATTTTGGGCAGATCGGCTTCGTTCAGGTAGGCGCCGTCGCTGGGCGGCTTGAGGTTGACGCCGCCAATCTCGACATCCAGCGTGTCTTCCTGGGGCGTGACGATGAGATTGGCGCCGTAGGTGCGCAGCTCGCGGCTGATTTTGTCACCGATGTCCGTAGCCACGGCAATCATGGCGGTGGCGACGCCCACGCCCAGCATGATGGCCACTCCGGCCAGCAGCTTGCGGCGCTTCTGCCGCCGGAAGGACTCATAAAGTAGGCGCAGGAACATGGGTCAGGGTTGGAAAATGTGGGCGCCGGCCGCCACGTCGCTCTCCCGAATGACGACTGCATCGGCGGTCTGTTCGGCGTGCAGCGGAATCGGGTTGCAGCCGCCGGTCATCCCCACCGATTGTCCGTTGATCGGTGCGGCGCAATTTTTACAGATCACGCCGTTCGGCCCTTTGTAGAATCCGACCGGGCCGCAAATCTGGCAAGCGTCGAAGACCGTGGCAACTTTGCCGTCGGGCTTCTGGTAGAGCCAGAAGCGTATCTCGACGCCGTTTTCCCGGGCTGCAAAGCGATGCAGATCACCGTCGGAGACCTGGCCCAGCGGAATGCTTACCTGTCCATTCCTGAAAGTAACGGCAGTCGCCGGCGACAGGGCGCTCACGCTCTTGGCATAGATGAACTCAGCCGTCACCATCAGAATGAACAGGAAGGAACTGGCGTAAACCGAGACCATCCACAGGCGTTCGCGGCGGGCGCTCCACTGCGCCTTGCGGCGCTCCGCGGGAGAATCGGGAAGCGCAGTGGGCTGCCGGCGTTTGACTTCGAACAGCACCATCAGAGCAGCCAGGGCGACGATGGTGACAAAGAAGAACAAATCGTTGCGCACGATGGGTCCGATCAGAGCCATCTCCTCGCGCGAAGACGGAAGCACCCCATTTTCAGAAAGCTCGTGCAGGCCGGAGATGATCAACTGCGCCGCCACAAAGAACAGAATGACCGTGGTCACGCGGAAGAATTTCTGAAGGTTGACGCGGACACTGCCCTTGACGAACATCACGCCAAACACAATGGCTACGATCACGCCCGACAATGTGCCCAGGAAGCTCAGCAGTTCGGTGGAGTTCAGCGACACCGCTCCCAGGATAAGGACCGTTTCCACGCCTTCACGCAGGACCATGAGAAAGACGAAGAGAAACAGGCCGAAGGCCGCGTTACGACCGGCCAGAAGGCCGACTTTGCCCTCGATTTGTCCCTTGAGCGCGCGCCCGGTCTTCATCATGAAAATGATCATGGTGATGACGAAAAAGGCGGCGACGAGCATGATCCAGCCTTCAAAAATGTCCTGGTTCCAATGGGTACGCGACAGCAGGATGGCGATCCCGATGCTCCCCACGAAGGCGGAAATCAGGGCGGCAAAGACGGGTTTGCGCAGTTCGGGGCGGCCAATTTTCGCCAGATAGGCCAGGGTAATGCCGACAATGAGCGCAGCCTCGACCCCTTCGCGCAAAGTAACGATGAATGCCTGCAGCATCTTGTGGGAAAACCCTCTTATTGCAACTCGGTTGCAACTAATAACGCGATTCTCACTCGCTTAAGCATAGTCTCCCCCTGGTACAGGCGTCAACGGAGCTGCGCGGGAGACCGAGGACGGAGCACAACTACAGGCGTCTCAGGAACTGCCTTGCTTCATCCAGTTGGGGGAAGAGTTTTTCTTCTGCCTGAAATTCGGCGGAGTGCACACATCGGCGGCTGCCGCGCAATCTGACCGGATGTTTAAGGTGGAGCATCTCGTGATACACGATGTATTCAACAGCGGAGCGGGGAACGCGGGGATGATCGAAGATGCGGCTCACCACGATTGCATTGTGCGCCGGGTCGTAGTGGCCGAGGCTGTTGCGGGCATGGTCGCGGCTCCAGGTCATCTGCGGGCGGGCCATGAGGCCATGGAAAAACCTCTGGTTGAGGTCCTCGAACAGAGCCTCCAGGTCATAGGTGCGTCCCTGGGCGGAGTCGAGACGTTTCCGTCCGCGCATCTGGCGCACCAGGTGGGCCTTTCGGCTCACATGTCGGCTGGAAACGTATTTGCGGTATCGCGCCGCGGCTTCGCGGTCAATCGGACGGCGGTACATCTTGGCCAGCAGGATGTGGGCGATGGCCTGCAACACGGGAGCGGGAGCGCCTTCCAGTAGGTCGGAGAGGCGCACCAGCAGCCGGCCCTGGCGCATCCGAATGGTGTTCTTGATGCTGGTGAAAGCGAAGAATTCCACCCTCAAATCGGGCAAGGCGGCGTCTGGAAGAAGTTCGCGATACGCCTGCTCGAAGATTTGGAGAGGGTTGTGCCTCACGTGCGGCTAGATTAGCACGACAAAACTTCCTGCTGCCAAGGGAGAACAAACCTGGGTTCAATGCTTCGCCGGTTTCTTGTTCCTGGCTGCCTCTTCCTGTTCGGTCAGGAGCTGGCGGTGGTCCTGCACGCTGCTGTCCAGGGTATCAAGTGCATTGGAGAGCAGGAATTCGTATTGCCCGCTTTCTTCTTTTTTGGCGGTGGCGTCGTCTCGCAGGGCGCGCAGCTTGGACTGGAATTCGGTGTCGCCTTCGATGACCGCTTTCAGCGCCTTGCGCAAGTCCGATTTGCGTTCGACGTAGGTATCGATGTTGTCATTCAACTCGTCGTAAACATCGAGGAAGTCCTGCAAGCGATCATGAGTGGCCAGGGCGCGGTCGGTGGTTTTGGGATCGGAGCGCGCCTGCTCGAGTGCCGCCAGCCGGGCCCGGGCAAAGCCCACATAGAGTTTGAGCCGGAGAAATGGTTCGAGAGCCGTGTCGCGCAGCTGATCGATTTCCGGATCGGTGAGCGGATCGCGCTGGCGCTGGGCGAGAGCAGGGGACAGTAACAGCAGAAACAGGGCCAACCCGGCGAAGCTGACCTGAAGGCGAGTCATTTACCCTTCTTTTTCCCGAACATGGCGGAGAGCAGGTCGGTGCGCATCTTCTCCAGGTCATCCACTGCCTGTTGCAGGGGGGCTTGATCGTCGAAAGCCACCGTGCGTTTGATATCGCGAAACTTCTCCGCCATTTTCCGCAAGGTGATTTCCACGTTCTTCAACTTCTTTCCGGTCGCGACGGACGCATCCGTCGCTTTTTTGGAATAGGCCACGACATCTTTGAGAGCAGCTCTGCCTGCGTCCGCATTGCCGTCGTTGTAAAGCTGATCGGCTGCCTTGGCCTTCAAATCGGCGATTTTGAGATAGAGGGCCGGACGGTCGTTCGGCGGAGCGGATTCGGCCCGGGCGATGAGCACGTCCACGCTTTCTTCCGCGGCGGCGAATGCGGTCAGTGAAGCCGCCGCCAGGAACGCGAGAATAAATATCAGGGTCCGCATGGTGGTCATTTTCGGGGCTCGATCGTGATCAGGCGATGGCGGGCCTGCCATTCCTGGTCGGGAAAGTTCCCGGTCGCTGTTTCGAGGAAGCGGTGATAATTTTCCGCTGCCGGCTTGAACAGGCGCAAGTGGTCATAGGCTGTGGCCCGCAGAAAATATCCGATCGGAAGCTCGGGCAGCAGCTTGGCGCGGGCGTCCAGCGCCTTGATCACCAGTTCGTAATTCTTGTTTTCATTGGCGGCGGCCGCCAGATCGCCGTAGGCGGTCCCCATGCTGGGCTTAAGCTGAAGTGCGGCCAGCAATTCATGCTGGGCCTCGGGGAATTTTCGTTGCTGCAGGAGCAGTCTCCCCAGGCCGTAGCGCAACTCGGGATCGTTGGGCTTGGCCGCCAGCAGGGAACGATACAGGGGTTCGGCTAGATCGTATTTCTTCGCATTGAGATATAGATCGGCCAGGTCGAGCTGCGCCGAGGCGTCGCCGGGGGCGAGCTTGAGAGCCTGCTGCAACTCCGCGATGGCCGGGTCGTTCTGGCCATCGGCGGCCAGCATCCGGCCCAGTTGCATGTGGGCGCCGGCATCCCCGGGATGGAGCGCGACGAGTTTGCGCAGAATCTCCTCAGCCTCGGTGTAGCGATGGCCGCGCATGTAGATATTGGCCATGCCGGTCAGCGCGTCGGTGGACGAGGGGTCGAGAGCGAACGCCTGTTTGTACTCCTGCTCGGCGTCGGCAAAGCGGTTTTGATTTTCCAGCAAGGGGCCGGCAGAAAGATGCGGTTCAGGATCCTTGGGCTCGAGCAGCGCGGCTTGCTTGTAGGCTTCGATGGCCCCGTCAGGATTGCCGGTTTCTAATACATGTCCCAGCGATAACCAGGCGCGGGCCTGGCCCTCGGCAACGTGCGAAGTGGGTTTCAGCTTTGTAGCCGCCCGCAGAAACTGTTCGGCGCCGGGCTGACCCGCTTTCACCAGCATCAGGCCAAGATTCAGATTGGACTCGAACACGCCGGGCTTGGCCGCGACCGACTTGCGGTAGGCGGCGATCGAGTCGTCGGTCTTGCCCAGCGCGTTGTAGAGAAATCCGAGGTCAAACCAGGCGGCGAAATTATCGGGATCCTGCGCGACCACTTTTTTAAGCAGTGGTTCGGCGGTTACGTAATCCTGTTTTTCGATGGCGCTCTCGGCCTGGATGAGTTCAGGCGGGGAAGAGGGGTCATCGACCGCGACTTTTTGGTGTCGCACGGTTTTGCCGGTCTGCCCGTGGATGGTTCCGACAAGGACAATCAGCAGTGCGATCACACGTAGGCCCGGACGCCCTCGTCCGGGCGGGCGAGCGCAGCTCGCCGAGGGGCTTGCGCCTGATTCCGCAACTACTGCTGATGGCCGAGCTGCGCTCGGCTGGGCGGGCGGGGGCGCCCGCCCCTACGTGGGCGGTGCTACTTCCGGCCGTTGGTTGGTTGTCCGTTTCCATTCAGGACTCGCGCCAGAAATTTTCCGGTGTACGAATTCGGCAGCTTGGCGATGGCCTCCGGCGGCCCGGCGCCCACTACGTAGCCGCCCCGTTCGCCGCCTTCGGGGCCGAGGTCGATGACCCAATCAGCTGTCTTGATCACTTCCAGATTGTGCTCGATGACCAGAATCGAGCCCCCTGCTTCAATTAGACGCCGGAAGGCAGAAAGTAGTTTGCTTACATCGTCGAAATGCAGTCCGGTGGTGGGCTCGTCAAAAATGTAAAGCATGCGATTGCGGCGGCGGGTCGATCCCGCCGAACTCGACGGACGTCCAATGTCCCGCGAGGCCGGTTGCAGGTGAGCCGCCAGCTTCATACGCTGCGCCTCGCCGCCGGAAAGCGTAGTCGCAGACTGGCCGAGACGCAGATAGCCCAGGCCGACTTCCTCCAGCACGCGCAGTTTCTCCACCACCTTGGGCACGCCGGAGAAGAAATGCAGGGCTTCTCTCACCGTGAGATCCAGAACTTCGTGGATGTTCTTGCCGCGATAGCGCACTTCGAGGACCTGCGGCTTGTAGCGTGCGCCTTTGCACTCTTCGCAGATCAGTTCGACGTCGGCGAGAAATTGCATCTCCACGGTGACGGTGCCGTCGCCCTGGCAGGTTTCGCAGCGTCCCCCGGGGATATTGAAAGAAAAGTGCCCGGCGCTGAAGCCTCGCTTTTTGGACTCAGGCAGCGAAGCAAAAAGGTCACGAATTCCGTCGAAGGCCTTGATGTAAGTAACCGGATTCGAGCGCGGTGTCCGCCCGATCGGCGACTGGTCAACCAGGATAACGTCGTCGATCAGGTCGTCGCCCTCCAGTTCTTTCCAATCAGGCGAAGGCAGGGGCTCGCCGTTGGCCTGCCGCTTGGCGGCGGACAAGGCCTGAAAGAGCACGTCATGCAGCAGGGTTGATTTTCCCGAGCCGGAGACGCCGGTGATGGCGACCAGCATTCCCAGGGGCACGGCGAAGTCGATATTTTTGAGATTGTGCGCCCGCGCTCCTGAGATTTTGATCTGACGCGAGCCCGGCTGGCGGCGCGCCTGGGGAAGCTGTATCCGCAGCTCGCCGGAGAGGTATCGTCCGGTCAGGGAACCCGGCGCTTTCAATATTTCGTCGTAACTTCCCACCGCGATTACCTGACCTCCGCTCTCGCCCGCGCCCGGGCCAAGATCGAGAATGCGGTCGGAGGCGCGCATGACATCGGGATCGTGCTCGACCACCAGGATGGTGTTTCCCAGGTCGCGCAGGTCGTGCAGAATCTTGATCAGGCGATGAGTGTCGCGGCTGTGCAATCCGATGGAGGGCTCATCCAGCACATAAAGCGTTCCCACCAGCCGCGAGCCCAGCGAGGTTGCCAGTTGAATGCGCTGGGCTTCGCCTCCGGAAAGAGTGGAGGCAAGCCGGTCCAGCGTCAGGTATTCCAGCCCGACATCGATCAGGAATTGCAGGCGCTCGTGAATCTCCTGCAGCAATTTGTCCGCGATGGCGGACTCCTGTTCGGTGAGCTTGACCTGGGAAAAGAACTTTGACGCCTCTTCGACGGTCATGCTGGTGACCTGGCAGATGTTTCTGCCGTTGATCCTGACCTGCTGCGCCTCGATGCGGAGCCGGGCGCCGCCGCAGGCTGAGCAGGTCGAATACCCGCGATAGCGGCTGAGGAAGACGCGCACATGCAGCTTGTATTTTTTGCGTTCGAGATAATTGAAGAAGCCGCGTATGCCGGGGAACTTACCATCGCCCTCGACCACCATGCGGCGCTGCTCGGGGTCAAGCTCAGCCCACGGGGCATAGAGCGGAATCCTGGCCTGCTTGGCGAAGCGCTTGAGGTCGTTGAAGAGGGATCGATATTTGGGCTTGGTCCAGGGATCAATCGCGCCCTGGTCCAGCGACTTCGACTTGTCGGGAATGACCAGGTCGAGATCGAAGTCAATGGTGTTGCCGAAACCCTGGCAGCGGGGACAGGCGCCGTACGGGTTATTGAAAGAGAACAGGCGCGGTTCCGGCTCCTCGTAACGCAGGTTGCACTGCTTGCACTCAAAGCGCTGGGAAAAACGGAGGCGCTGGGCGGGCTGGCCGTCGCGCGGCGCGGTTTCGAAGATAACCTCGCCGGCCTCGCGGTAGCTGATCTCGATGGCGTCCACGATGCGGGCACGGGCGTCGGGAGAAACCACCAGACGGTCCACCAGCAGGAAAACTGGCTGGTTGAAGTCAACGTCGAGCAGCGATTCCGGAGTGGAGAATTCGAAGATCTGGCCGTTCTGGTAGAGGCGATTGAAGCCGCGCTGGCGGAGCTCGAAGAGGCGGGTCCGCAGGTGATCAGAGAGGATGGATTCGGGATCGCTCTTGCGGCGCGGGCGGGACGGCCCCGCGACAGCCTGCGGGACGCCGGCGCTACGGTCGGGGGTTCGTTTCTTCGCTCGCGGTTCCTTCTCGGTGCTGGCGAGTGTGGGAACTCCGCTTTGCAGCGGGAACAATGCGTTCAGGCGGGTTCCTTCGCCCAGAGCGAGAACGCTGGCAGTTACTTCATCAACCGTGTCTTTCTTGACTTCCTTGCCGCATTGCAGGCAATACGTCCGCCCGACCCGGGCAAAGAGGAGCCTCAGATAGTCGTAGATCTCGGTAGCAGTGCCGACCGTCGATCGCGGGTTGCGGGTAGTGTTTTTCTGACGGATGGCTACGGCCGGGGCAATGCCGTCGATGGAATCGGCATCCGGCTTTTCGATGCGCTCCAGGAACTGGCGGGCGTAGGCAGAGAGCGATTCGACGTAGCGGCGCTGGCCTTCGGCGTAGATGGTATCGAAGGCAAGCGACGATTTGCCGGAGCCGGAGACGCCGGTAACCACCGTCAATGAATTGTGCGGGATTTCGAAGTCCACGTTCTTGAGGTTGTGAACCCGGGCACCGCGAACCACTATCGTTTCCGTGGACATCAGATAAGAAGGACCCGTCCGAGCCGCATTGGACCTGCCGAGGGTGCTCAGAAGGCTTCAGGAGCGACTAGCGAATCTTTCTATTATAAGGCAGGTGGAGACTGCGGGGGCGTCCGGAAAATCCAGCCGAGCTTCGCTCGGCCTGGACGGGTCGGAGACCCGTCCCTACACGTTCAAGTCGCTACTTATTTTCGTCGTCGCGTTTTTTACTGTAGCGGACGGCCATGCCGGCGCCCAGGCTCATGAAAGCGACAGGGGGGATAAGCAGTACCAGGACACCCCGGCTAATTGCTTTCTGGCCTTCCTTGGTGGTGCCTTTAGCGCTGCTGTAGCACATGGCGCAGCCCTGGCTGAAGGCGGGCGCCGCCCACAGCAGCAAAAATACTGCGATGGCGCAGAAACGCAGCTTCATTTCACTCCCACTCCCAGGTGCAGGATCCGGTAAGCATCGGGCAAAAAGACCAGCATCATGGCCAGGCAAAAGACCAGCGAACTCATAGTAATCCATTTCATGGCCGAGATCTCAAACTTCAGGTGCATGAAGTAGCCGATGATGAGGCCGGCCTTCAGGAGAGACAGGCCCATCAGGATGGACAACATCCGGACCAGTTCCATGTTCTGATAGGCCAGCCAGACCTCGATGCCGGTCATGATCAGCAGGGCAGCCCAGACCCATAGAAACTGTCCCTTGGCATGGTGCCGCTGCTCCGCGGCGGCATTCTGTTCCAGTGCTAACTGGGTTGAGTCATTCATTTGAAGTAGAGCTCCTGAAAAGTTTGGTTACACAATCCGCGTTGACATCAGGTACACCAGCGGAAAAATGAACATCCAGACCAGATCCACGAAGTGCCAGTAGAGACCGGCGACTTCGACATCCGAGGCATCGTAAACCTTGGGCTTCAACCAGAGAATGATTGAGATCACGACTGCGGCCAACAGCAGCACGTGTGCGCCGTAGTGAAACGGGCTATAGGCCGGAGTTCCGAGCCAGGCCACCAGCCACAATCCCAGCAGCACCGGAATAAACCATCTGCGCAGGGCCACGACACCCAGGTAAACCACTCCCAGGGTGACGTGCAGCATGTGCATTCCGGTGAGGCCAAAGAAAGTCGCGGCAAATTGCGGTGCCGTTTTAGTGACGTTCACAAATTCCGCATTGCCCGCTTCCCCCGGAGGAACCGGAAAGACCGGTAGAGTCAAACCCTCGGCGATAAGATTGGTCCACTCGCGGCCGTGAAGAATCACGAATCCCAGACCGCACGCCATGGTGGCAAACAGCCACAGACGCTGTGCCTTCTGATTGCCCATGACCGCGGAGCGCACGGCAAACACCATGGTCAGCGAACTGGTGAGGAGGAACGCCGTCATGAACGTCGCATTCCGGATGCTCTCGGAGTGAAACGGAGTCGGCCAGTTCGGCGTGGAGATTCGTCCGTAGGTGTAGGCGTAGAGCAAGGCTCCGAAGGTCAGAGAATCGGAGAGCAGGAACAGCCACATCCCGATCTTCTTGGAATAGGTGCCAAATAGGGAAGGCTCGTAAACCCCTGGCACCTGCTGCAAGGCCACATCAGACATGGATTGATCTCCCGAGCTTAGTCTTGTCAAACCTTGTTGCGAGTTCCCGCTAACGCACAAACTCCAAAAGGGCAAAGATGTAAAGCCACACCAGCGCCATGAAGTGCCAGTACCATGCGGTCACGTCCACGACAATGCGGCGATCTTCCACCGCTTTATGTTGCAATGCCGTGACGCCCGCGTACAGCAATACCAGCAAGCCTCCGGCCAGGTGAATGGCGTGCGCTGCGGTGAGCACATAGACCATGGAGCTGCTGGGGCTGGTCGCGACGTAGAAGCCGCGATTCGCCAGTTCGCGCCAGGCCATCCATTGGCCCGCCAGAAAGGCCAAGCCAAGGGCGACGGTAGCGCCCAGCCATGGGAAGTTGTGTTCCTTCCCGATCGAAACGCCCGGGATGGAGCGGACCGGCGCCAGCGCCGCCTGCCGTGTGATCTGGCGGCGCGCAAGTTCCACGGTAAGGCTGCTGAGCAGCAGCAGAAAAGTATTAACCAGGAGCAGGGTAGTAGGGAGATTCACCTGCAGCCAGTCGCTGACATAAGCTCCCGTGCGATCGTCCAGCGAAGGCAGACCTCGGCGCATGATGTAAACGCTGGTGAAGGAAACAAACAGCATCGAGCTCGCCACCAGGCCGACAATCAGTCCCAGCCGGGTACGGCGCAAGCGCCCGCCATAATCGGATGAGCCACCGCCACCGCGATCGCCGCCCCCGCCGCCGGGGAGAGGGGGGCGCGTGCCGCCGCTGCCGCGGCCGGTCTTGGGATCCTTGACGGCCTGATCCGTGATCGTTGCTGTTGAACTGAACGTTGCCATATGCGAACCATGTGGCCGCGGGCGACTCGCCCGCGGGTTTTTGTAGCGCCGCCGTCCCGGCGGCTGTCGCGCGGGCGATTGGCCCGTGCCGGGGAGGGCAAGATGCCGGCGCTACCTTAATGCGATGTCACTGTTGCCGGGTCCGTCTGCATTACGTAATCCTTCGGAGCGCCGGGAACGCTGTACTCATACGGTCCGTGATAAACCACTGGAGTCTTCCCGCCAAAGTTGTCGTGCGGTGGCGGTGTGGCTGTCGTCCACTCCAGCGTGGTCGCTTCCCAGGGATTGTCGCTCGCCTTCGGTCCCTTGAACATGCTCCAGAAAAGGTTGATCACAAAAATGAACTGGGCGGAGATGGTGATGATCGCCGCATAAGTGATGAACCGGTTCAACGGAATCAGATGCTGCAGGTAGGCCAGTTCGGTGAACTGAGAATATCGCCGAGGCTGGCCCGCCATGCCCAGATAATGCATCGGCATGAAGATGGCGTAGGTGCCGGCCAGGGTAATGAAGAAGTGCACTCGTCCCCAGGTCTCGTTCATCATGCGGCCGAACATTTTGGGGAACCAGTAATAGGTCCCGGCGAACATACCGAAGATGGCGGCCACACCCATGATCAGATGGAAGTGTCCGACCACGAATGCGGTATCGTGCAGCGGAATATCGAGCACCGGCTGCGCCAGGAACGGGCCGCTCAGACCGCCAGAAACGAAGAGCGAAACAAATCCGATGGCATAGAGCATCGGAGTCTGAAAACGTACCCGCCCGCCGCGAATCGTGCCCAGCCAGTTAAAGGTCTTGATGGCCGACGGCACGCCGATGGCCATGGTCATGATGGAAAAGGCAAAGGCCGAGTATGGACTCATGCCGCTCATGAACATGTGATGGCCCCAGACCATGAAGCCGAGGAAGCCGATGCCCAAGATGGCGTACACCATCGCCTTGTATCCGAAGATGGGCTTGCGCGAGAAAGTGGATATCAGCTGCGAAGCCACGCCCATGCCGGGCAGGATGGCGATGTACACCTCGGGGTGTCCGAAGAACCAGAACAGGTGCTGCCAGAGCAGCGGCGAGCCGCCCTTGTGTCCCATGATCTGGCCATTCACTACCACCAGTGGGACATAGAAGCTGGTGCCGAGATTGCGGTCGAGCAGCAGCAGGATTCCCGCCGAGAGCAGGACGCCGAAGGCCAGCAGGCCGAGAATAGCAGTAACAAACCACGCCCAGACGGTCAGCGGCATGCGCATCATGGTCATGCCTTTGGCGCGCAAGTCGAGCGTAGTGGTGATGAAGTTCAGCGCACCCATCAGCGATGCCACACAGAAAATGGCGATGCTGGTGATCCACAAATCTGCGCCCAGTTGCTCACCGGGACCAGCGCTCGGCAAAGCGCTGAGCGGAGCGTATCCCGTCCAGCCGTGCAGCGGAGCACCGCCGGTGACGAAAAAAGCGGCCAGAATAACCACGAAGGCGATGAAGGTAGTCCAGAACGAAAGCATGTTCAGGACGGGAAACGCCATGTCCGGCGCGCCGATCTGGATGGGCAGAAAGTAATTACCGAATCCGCCCTGGGGCGCCGTGGTCAGCACGAAGAACACCATGATGGTGCCGTGCATGGTCAGCAGGCTGAGGTAGGTTTCGGGCTTGATTTCGCCCAGCAGCGGCAGATTCGCCGTCGGCCAGATCATGTGGATGCGCATCAGCAGCGACAGGAACATGCCGATAAACACCGCCGTCAGCGCCAAAAAATAATATTGCAGCCCGATGACCTTGTGGTCCAGGCTGAAAATGTACTTGCGAATAAAGCCGGTTGGGGCCGCGTGCGCGTGAATGGCGTGCGCGTGAGGGTCGTTTCCGTGTCCGTCGTGGTCGTGAGAATCCTGGGCAACCATTATTGTTTCTCCGCCTCCCGCGCCGCCAGCCATTTATCAAAATCTTCCTGGCTGACGACTTTCAGCATGCCGTGCATTTTGTAGTGGCCGAGACCGCAAAGCTCGGCGCAGGCAATTTCATAGTCTCCGATCTCGGTTGGGGTGAAGTGCATGTGGATCTCGAGGCCGGGGACCGCGTCCTGCTTGAAGCGCATGTTGGGCACGAAGAAGCTGTGGATCACATCCACGGCGCGCAGCCTCAGGTCCACCTGGCGGCTGACGGGCAGATACATGGTGCCGGCGACCACATCGTCTTTCGAGGCGGGATCGGTTGTGTCCAGGCCAACTGCGGCTTCGTTTCCGGCGGAAGGGTCCATCAAGGTAGGACTGGTGGCGCCGAATTTTCCGTCCGCGCCGGGATAGCGGAAGTACCAGGCAAACTGCATGCCTGTCACTTCCACCGGCACCGATCCGGCCTCGGCCGGCGCAAAACGCTCGCGCGCCCAGACATTGCTGCCCATCAGGTTCAATCCTACGAAGAGAATGGCGGTGAGCACCGTCCACAGGACTTCGAGCTTGGTATTGCCGTGGGAATATTCCACTTTTTTGGACTCGGGCCGTTCCCGATATTGCCAAACGAAGAGTCCCAGGGCGCCTTGCGCGGCCACAAATACGATTCCCATCAACACGTAAGTCAAGGCGAACTGATTGTCGATGAAGGCGGCTGCGGTGGACGCACCGTGCGGTAGCCACCAGGTTTTGGCCACAAAGAAGTAGGTGCTAAAGAAGGTGATCAGCCAGATAATCGCGAGCAGAGCGAGACCCATCTACCAGACCTCCCGAAGGTCATGGAATACGGACAGCGATTCGGATGAATCAAAAATACTTCTGCGGATCGCCGGAAGTCTATCACAGCTCCACGTAAGAGACGCAAGCCTGAGAGAGCGCGCTAACCACGGAGGACACGGAGGACACAGAGAAAGACAAGACTGCGTGCGCGCGGGTATAAAATCTCGTGCCTATGCCCAGGAAATCTCATGGTCGCGGCCACGATATTCGCGGACTTCGTATGCCGAAGAACCAATGTTTTGCGTGCGGACCCGACAATGCCGCCGGCATGCACCTGAAATTTATCTTCGACGAGCAACGCCGGGTGTTCGTCTGCCGCTTCCGCCTGGACGAGCGCTACAGCGGCCCTCCGGGACACTGCCACGGCGGCATCATTGCCACAATTCTCGATGAAGCCATGGGCAAAGTGAACAAGCTGCGCCAGGTGATTGCGCTGACTTCGCAGATGAAGGTGGACTATCTGCGACCCGTCCCGCTGAATAAACCGTTGCGGGTGGAATCGCGCGAGGTCAGCGTGCGCGGACGCAGACACGTAAACATGGGCGAGATCCTGAATCAGAAAGGCGAGGTGCTGGCCCGCGGCCGGGCGCTGTTCATCGCCATCGATCCGCTAAGGTTCGCAAAATTCATGAAGTAAATCTGGGCGCGGGCGTCCCGCCCGTGCGGCGGAGCAAAGCTCCGCAAGATTTCCTAAACTTATCATCTGTTCTCGACCTACCGGCTCTCGCGTCGGCACGCCTCCAGCGCGCGCCCCAGCTGCTCCACGCCTCGCCGCAACTCTCGCGCGTCCACCGCCGCAAAACCAAGGAGCAACCCTTGCCGGGTGAAGCGACGGGAGGAGTAGCGGCTGAGCGGTATCACTTCGACCTCGCGGCTGTCCGCCTCTTCGGCAGCGCGATCGGCTGAGATTCCCGGCCCTAGCCAGCCCACAGTCTGCAATCCGGCTTCGATTTCGGGAATCTCCAGCAGCCCTTCGAGCCGGGAGCGCGATGCTTCCTGAAATACGGCCAGCCTTTCGGAATACAGCTCGCGCATGCGTCGAATGTGCCGCGCGAAGTGTCCCTCGGTGATGAAGTCGCAGAGCGCGGCCTGGTCAAGCAATGGTGCATGGCGCATGCTGACCGCCTGCGCGGCGGCAAAGCGGTCGACCATCCCCGGCGGCACCACCAGATAAGCCAGGCGCAGCGCGGGAAACAAAACCTCGTTGAAGGTGCCGGCATAGATCACCACGCCCGCGCGATCGAGGCCCTGAAGCGCGGGGATGGGGCGTCCCTGGTAGCGATATTCGCTGTCGTAGTCGTCTTCGAAAATCAAGGTGCGCGAGCGCCGCGCCCATTCGAGCAGCGCCAGCCGGCGGCGCAGACTCATGGTCACTCCCAGCGGGAACTGGTGGGCCGGGGTTACATAGACCAGCTTGGCCCGGTTCCATCGCCGCTGTCCCCACTCCAGATCCAGGCCTTCAGCATCTAGCGGGACGGGGTGAACCTGAGCGCCGACCGCCCGGAAAACAATGGCAGCGCCGGGATAGCCTGGATCTTCGGTCCATACCGGATCTCCGGGATCCAGCAACAGGTGGGCCGCGCGTTCAAGGGCCTCCTGCACGCCCGAAATGATCAGCACCTGCTCCGACGAGCACTTCACCCCGCGGGAGGCATTCAGGTATGCGGCGACCGCCTGGCGCAGGGGAAGGTATCCCAATGCCTCGCCGCCGGCCAGCAATTGGGCCGAAGCGCGACGCAGACGGCGGGCGACCACCTGGGCCCAGAGCGTGGCGGGAAAGACATCGAGGGCAGCCTGGTTGGCCCGGAAGGCGCGGGTGATGCGCGGTTTGCCGCCTTGAACCGACTGCAGGCGCCGGGCGTAGGCCGACCAGTCAACGCGCCGGCGTCCGGCGGCCTTGCCTTCACTGGTCCGGGCCACCTGGAGCAGATCGTCAGGAAGCACCTGGCTGACGTAGGTGCCTGCACCCACTCTGCCTTCGACGTAGCCCTCGGACTTCAGTTGCTCGAATGCCGCCACCACAGTGGCGCGCGAGAGCCTGTATTCACGGGCCAGGTCGCGTGTGGCTGGCAGACGAGCTCCGGGAGCGATCCGGCCTTCGAGGATGGCGGATCGCAGTTCGTCATAGAACCAGCGGTAGAGAGGGGTTCCGGAAGGAGGGCCGGGAAGGCTCAAAGGCAAAGATGTGGCGTGTTTGGGCATTGGGGTGTGAACCCGTCGTCGGTCGTCGGTCCTTGGTCGTCGGCCTATTTGCGGGCCTTTGATTTGATTCTGGCCAAGGGCCAACGACCAAAGACCAAGGACGCTTCCAATGGTATGTACAGAATAGCGTAAATGGACCTTATGACAAGTCCAATGCACAGGTAGTCTAAACTAGGAATCACGTAGGGGCGGGTGCCCTCACCCGCCTGGCTGGGCGAAGCCCGGCGATTTTCTTCGTTCTGCTGTCCAGAAACATAGGCCGCTTTTTGTTGGGCCTATACACTCGAACCGGCGAGCTGCGCTCGCCCACCCGGACGAGGGCGTCCGGGCCTACGCGGGTCGAGGTAGGCAAAGAGGAGAAACTCATGTCGCAGAACAATGGCAGTTCAACCAGCTTGCGCCTGAAAACCGGGCTCGCGGAAATGCTCAAGGGCGGCGTCATCATGGACGTCACCAACTCCGAACAAGCTGTCATCGCGGAAAAGGCGGGCGCGGTTTCGGTGATGGCCCTGGAACGGGTTCCGTCTCAGATTCGCGCCGAGGGCGGCGTGGCCCGCATGGCTTCGCCCAAAAAAATTCGCGAGATCATGGCCGCGGTATCCATTCCCGTGATGGCCAAATGCCGCATCGGGCACTTTGTGGAAGCGCAAATCCTGCAAGAACTGGGCGTGGACTACATCGATGAATCCGAAGTCCTGACCCCCGCCGACGAGGCCCATCACGTGGACAAGCACGCCTTCACCGTCCCGTTCGTGTGCGGCGCGCGTAATCTGGGCGAGGCGCTGCGCCGCATCGCCGAAGGTGCGGCCATGATTCGCACCAAGGGAGAAGCCGGCACCGGCGACGTGGTCCATGCCGTCAAGCACATGCGGCAGATTGTGCAGGAGATGAGAATCCTGACCGTCCTCAGCGAAGAAGAGCTCTACGCCAAAGCCAAAGAGCACCAGGCCCCTTATGAACTGGTGCGGATGGTGGCCAAGGCAGGGAAGCTGCCGGTGCCGAATTTCTCGGCGGGCGGAATCGCCACCCCAGCGGACGCTGCGCTGGTGATGCAGCTGGGCGCGGAATCAGTCTTCGTCGGCTCCGGCATCTTCATGCAGGATGCGACTAACTTTGCCGATCCTGACGAAGCCGAGAAGCGGGCCAAGGCGATCGTGCTGGCCGCCACCCACTTCAATGACCCTAAAGTATTACTTGAAGTCAGCGAGAACCTGACTGGGGCGATGAAGGGACTGGCCGTGGCCGGTCTCGATCAGGCGAACATGCTGCAAACCCGGGGCTGGTGATCAGGGGCAACGCGGACGCTTGGCTCCGCGCCAGCCGATCCATCATCCCTACCGCCCGTTCAATCGAACCCGTTTGCTTCCGCAATCTCATGGATGGAGCTCTGGGCCGCGCGCAACGGCACCGATACGTGCACCACGTTGTCAGGTTCGTTCACGTCCACCACGAGTGAGCCGCCGACCTTTTTTATGCGCACATGATCGGCCTCGTCGATTACCTCGACCAGGACTCCGTCGGGACAGGCCTCGAGAGCGGGAACCGCTGAGTCAATGACGGACAGGTACGGACGCAGCTGTTTTGATGCCTTAGCCAGATGGCGATCTGGTACAAACTCCAACGCGGCTGGTACCAGGGCGGCGGGAACGATCACATTGAAACTGGTGCCGCCCACCTGCTTCTCGTGCACCTTGACGTGGATGAATCCCTCGCTGGAAAGCGCGGCTGCGCCGATCAGTGCGGTTCCCATCACGCCCACTCCAAGCTTGGCAAGAAAGATCATGAGAGTTTCCTCGTGTTTGTTTTCGTTTCTTTGTTCCCGCTTTTTGGACCGTTGGCTTATTCGCCCGAGCTACGCGAGTCCACCCAAACCCGGACGTTCTCGTCCTGGCCCGTCACCTTCACCAGGTTCATATCTCCGATATTTTCAAGCGCCTTGACCGCGGCTTCGATGTTCAGTTGGTTCTCGCTGGTCTCGGAGATCAGGGCCTGCGCGACATCCCAGGGAATCGTCACTTCGACGTTCTGATTATTTTCCTTATCTACCGCGTGCACCACCATCAGTCCGTGCTCTTTGGCCACTCGAACATCGTTGCCCACGTCCTGCACACTCACAAACTCGCCTTCCGGGGCAGTCTTGAGAGCCTCGAGAATGGCTCGTACATTAACGTTGTTGGCGTCGAGGTGGCCGATGCAAACCTTTCCATCCCGCAGCTGGCCATGATTGATCGCCGGGATTACCTGCGCGGCCAAGGTGAGGGGAAGGTTGACGCGAACCAGTTCGTGCGTACCGGGGCTGCTGACCCTGACATGGATATAACGCGTGGTTGTCGCCGCTACCGCGAAAGTCGCCAAAAGAAGGGCGGAGAATACCACCAGGCCGGTGAAACCTTTTCCAGTAGTTTTCATGTTGTCCTCTCAGGACGGATGGCGTTGGGCATCCCGGTTGGGGGATGGCCTTGAGCGTCCTGGGAGAGATACGCAAGCGGAAGAAAGAAAGTTCCGGGCGGATCGAGTCCGTCGGTGGGCGACCTTGAGTCGAATGCTTCGGGGCTGAATGCCCCCCAGACCAAGGACTCCACGCCGATTCTAGTAAAATCACAGCAGGCCGTGGCAGCAGCCTCGCCGCTAAAACGATCAATGAGCAAGGACCATAAACCCCCGAAAATCGGCGTCCTCGCCCTCCAGGGGGACTTCGACGCCCACCGTCGCCGCCTCGAAGAGCTGGGCGCCGAAGTCGTTCTGGTCAAAAAGCCCGAGCAGTTGGATGACATCGACGGGCTGGTCATCCCCGGAGGTGAGTCCGGGACATTTCTCAAGCTGCTGGGCGAAGCCGGCTTCGACAAGCTGAAGCAGTTTGCGCGCACCAAACCCACCTTTG
This sequence comes from Terriglobia bacterium, assembly GCA_963757835.1. Taxonomy (GTDB): domain Bacteria; phylum Acidobacteriota; class Terriglobia; order Terriglobales; family Acidobacteriaceae; genus JAIQFF01. Next base: position 53,099 of record CAVWSP010000011.1, read on the forward strand.
GAACTTGTGCCGGAGCCATCCTGCTGGCCGGTGAGGTTGAGAACCCCAGGCAGGCGGGTCTGGGCGCTATCGATATCGGTATTCGCAGGAATGCCTACGGGCGCCAGCTGGACAGCTCGATCCGCCAGGGAAAGCTCGGCGAGTCACCGATTGAGATGGTGTTTATCCGCGCGCCCAGGATCGAGCGCATTGGCCCCGGAGTCGAAGTAATCGCGACCGAGGGCGACGATCCTGTGGCCGTCCGCCAGGGAAAAGCGATGGCGGCGACCTTTCACCCCGAGCTCTCCGAGGATACCCGCGTGCACCGGGCGTTTCTGGATCTTGTGAACAACGGACACGAAAAGTAGTTCTCGTTTGCACAGCCGGCGGGAACCTCAATCGAACGTATGGTCACTTGCGGGGCAGGAACTCGACCTTGACGTCTTTGATCGCGGGTTTCAAATCAAAATCAGCGGTTACAAGAATGCGATCGGAAGATTCGGCTGCCAGCTCCACTCCGAAAGCATCTACGTAAGAAATCTTTCTGTTGAGCTTGATGAGCGAAGCCCGAAGCGCGCGTTCCGGGCTTACCGGTACGATCTCAAATGCGAAGGCTTCGAGGCGCGCCAGAACCTGCTCCATGGTTGACTTGCCATGAAACTTGCAAGTCACTCCCGCGATCTCGCCCCAGTGAACCGCCGATATGATCGCCGAGCAGCTTCCGGCCAGGTGTGACTCTATGATTTCAGCCACCCGGCCCGAGCCAGCCTCGTCGTCCAGATAGCGCAGCAACGCGCTGGCATCGAGGACGTAGGCTACCATTTGTCCTTCTGGCGTTCTTTCTTCAATGCTGCCGAGAGCGAAGGCCCGCCTTTCAACATCCCTCGTGTCCTCTCGACCAGGGCCTTGGAAACCGGCTCGAGAACGATTCGGGAGTCTTCCACGGCGACCGAGATTCGAGTTCCCGGCTCAATCCGGAGGGAAGCCCGAATTTCTGCGGGAATGACGAACTGCCCTTTACTGCTTACAGTAGTGATCCGACGAAGCATAGCTTACATCGTACCATAAAGTAAGACATGATCGGGCCGCAATTTTCTGTTGACAACGTAAATCCGTAACGCTATGGTTACGCATGATGCGGAACCGTTCGGTTACATATTCATCTGAGGCCGCCTTTCACGCCCTGGCCGATCCCACGCGTCGGGCCGTGCTCGATCTGTTGCGCCAGGGGATTCAGCCGGCGGGGCAGATTGCGCGGGCTTTTCCGGTATCGCGGCCTGCGATTTCGAAACATCTGCGCTTGCTGCGCCGCGCCCACCTGGTGCAGGAAAAACGCGAAGGGCGGCATCGGCTGTACCAGCTCAATCCTGAACCACTGAAGGCAGTGGACTCGTGGCTGGAACAGTACCGCGTCTTCTGGCAGGCCAATCTGAACAGCTTGAAGGCGTTTGTCGAGGCCGAGCACGCGCGGGAAACCGCCGGCCTGGGAGGCGGGAGAAAAGACGGCTCTAAACGTTCAAAACCAAATGGGTAATGGGACTTTGTGACACCAATACCGGTCCTCGCGACCGATCAAACCAGGAGGAATTGAAAATGAAAGCAATCCGTATCGCAATTACGCTGCTTTTTGTGCTGCTCACATCTGCCGCCTTTGCCGCATCGGCGGCGCAGAAGTCTTTCGAGGAACTCAAGGCGCTGAATGGGGCCTGGGAGGGAACAGTGAAGAACGGCCAGCCGGTCGAGGTGGATTATCGACTGACGTCGGGCGGATCCGCACTGATGAGCGAAATCAAAGGTAAGGAAGACATGATCACCATGTTCCATCTCGACGGTGAACGCCTGCTGATGACCCACTATTGTGGTACGGGGAACCAGCCTCGCATGGTGGCCAGCGCTTCGCCCGACGGCAAGACGTTTACATTTTCCTTTCTCGATGCCACCAACCTTGCGACTCCGGACGCCCCTCATATGAATCATCTGGTCATTTCGATGCCGGACGCCAATCATCACACCGAAGAGTGGGTGTACAACGACCACGGCAAAGAGATGAAGGAAGTCTTTGATTTGCGGCGCAAGCAGTAACAGCTATCGCGGGGACGGGCGGGGGCGTCCGTCCTCCATTCCTGCAGAAAATATCGCGAATGAGAAAGAGGAGAAAGCAGCCATGGCTACCAGTGCAGTGACTCCCGATCACGACACAGTTGTAGCGGAAGTATTCATCGCGGCGCCACCGGAGCGCGTCTTCCAGGCCATCACGGATCCGCACCAGATGCCTTTATGGTGGGGACAACAAGGTCTATATCGCGTCACCGAGTGGAAGGCCGATCTGCGTCCCGGCGGCAAGTGGCAAAGCGACGGGGTGGGGGCCGACGGCACAACCTTCCGGGTGGAAGGCGAGTATCTGGAAATTGACCGGCCTCGCCTGCTGGTCCACACCTGGATCGCAAGCTATTCGGGAGTGTTGAAAACGGTGGTGCGTTGGGAACTGGAGCCTCGCGAGGTTCACGGCTTACAGGGCCCGGGGCCCAAGAGAGTCGGGACCGGCACATTCGTTAAAATCCGCCATGAAGGATTTGCCGGCAACCTGGGGCAGGCTAAGAGCCACGGCGAGGGTTGGGTACGAGTGCTCGGCTGGATGCAGGCCTTTGTCGAAGAGGGAAAGACGATCGACACGCGCAACGTTGCCGGAGCTGTGTAGCACCGGCATTGCGCCCTCTGTTGTGTGGGTCGGACACTCTTGTCCGACGCTTTTGACCTGGCCTTTGAATTTGATCTTGAAATTTGCTATCGGTGCCTGTCCAGATCAAAGTCACAAGCCAAGTCAAAAGCGTCGGACAAGAGTGTCCGACCCACACATGTTATGCGGTCGCGCCGAACCTTACGGACACCAGCTTCGAGACTCCCGGCTCCTGCATCGTGACGCCGTAGAGTACCGGCGCGATGCTCATGGTCTTTTTGCTGTGGGTAATGAGCACGAACTGGGTCTGAATGCTCATCTCTTTCACCAGTTCTGTGAAACGGCCGATGTTGGCTTCGTCGAGCGGCGCATCCACTTCGTCGAGGATGCAGAAGGGGCTGGGCTGATACTGGAAGATGCCCACCAGTAGCGCCAGCGCGGTCAGGGCCTTCTCGCCGCCGGAGAGCAGTAACACGCTCTGCAGCCTCTTTCCCGGGGGCGAAGCCACCACATCAATGCCGCTCTCCGCGCTGTTCTCCTCGTCAGTCAGGCGCATGAAGCCCTGGCCTCCGCCAAAAAGCTTGCGGAAGGTGGCCTGGAAGTTCTCGTTGATCTTGTGGAAGGCCTCTTCGAACTTCTGCCGTGAGAATGCGTCAATTTCCTTGATGGTGGCCTGCGTGTTCTCGATGGAGTCGTAGAGATCTTTTCTCTGAGTTTCGAGAAACGCGTGCCGTTCGGAGGTTTCCTTGTATTCCTCGAGGGCCATCATGTTGACCGGGCCCATGGCATCCAGACGGGTGCGCATGTCGCGGTAGATCTGGTCTTCGACGGTAAGCTGCTCGTCGCGGACGATGGAGATGGTGATGTCCGCCATCAGTTCATCGCGCTGAACGCCGAGTTCGTTGAGGCAGCTTTCAGCCATGTACTGCGCGTCCGACTGCAATTTGGCCGCGGATGCGGAAAGGTCGGCGCGCCGGTCGCGCGACTGGTCGAGCAGCTGGCGGGCCTGGTGAAGGGCCTGGTCAATCTCCGACAGCCGGGCGCGGACCTGTTCCGACTCGACTTGCAGCAGGCCGTCGCGGGTCTCACAGGCGTTGCGCTCAGAGTCAAAATCGACCAGACGGACGGCGATCTCCTGGTTCTCGTTCTCGCGCTGCAGTTTCTCCGCGGCCGAGGATTCGATTTGCAGGCGCAGCGCCACCACCCGCTCGATCATTTCAGTAACCAGCAATTCGATTCGCTCAAGGCCAACTGTGGCGCTGCGATGCCGTTCTTCGAGCGTAGCCACCCGAGCCAGTCGTTGTGACGCATTCTGGGCCGCCTGGTCGCGACGCTCGCGCAGCCCGGAGAGTTGTTCCTGTCCGGCGGCCGCGAAATGCTCCCGCTCCACGCGCTGTTGTTCAGCGGCGGCAATCTGCATCCGCAGCTGGTCGAGCAGCGATCCTTTTTCCGTGCGCTCCGCCTCCAGCCGGTGCAACTCCTGCTGCGACGTCTGCAGGCGTTCGCTGGCGCGACTGAACTCGGATTCCAGTTGTTGCAGCAGGTGGCCCGACGTCATGGCCTGCTTTTCCGCCTCGCGCTTTTCGCTTTCGAGACGGTCCAGCAGGGAAGTGAGGTCCTTGATTTCGCGGCCCAGAGTCAGGACGCGCATTTCTTCGTGGCGCAGCCCCTGCTCCAGTTCTCCCAGCTGGCGCAGCACATCGCGCAGCTCGCGTTTCATGGAGAGCGGGCCTTCTGCACGCTGCCTGCCGCCGGTCACGGTCACGTTGTGGAAGCATTCACCTGACTGCGAGAGGAAGAACGCATCGGGATTTTCGAGAGCCAGCTCGCGGGCGAAGGTGGGATCGGGAACGATATAGCCGTCGCGCAGTTTGGGCAGGATGACTTCAAGCGACCGGCCAAAGCCATTGAGCACACGGATGGCATTTTTCAGTGGAACAATCGGCCGCTCGGGCTGCACCTGGTGCGCGTTTTCATCAATCGCAAAAGAGAACTTCGCCTGCGAATCTTCGGGATGCACCAGGAAGGTGGCCCGGCCATCCACGTCGGTGCGGAGCAGGCGCAGGCCTTCGTCTGCCGCATCCCACGATTTCACCACGATGTAGTTCAGTTCGTCGCGCAGGAAGTCTTCGACCACGCCTTCATAGCGCGTTTCCACTTCGAGAAAATCAGCCAGCACACCGGCTGGTGCCATTCCGCCTTGCATGACTCCCGATTGAAAAAGACGGCGCACTGACTCGGTGGAATATCCGTGCTCGGCGATGACCGCTTCGAGCGAACCCTTCTTGCCGATGGCTGAGGCATACTCGGCGCGCAGGCTGTCCAGGTGGTTCTTGGCCTCGGATTCTTCGTGGCGGCGGGAATCAAGGGCCTGCCGGGTCTGGCGTAGCTCCTCGGTCAGGCCGGAAACACGATGAGACACGCTTTCAAATTCCAGGCCCAACTGGCCGCGTTGTCCTCCAAAGGCTTCCATCTGAGAGTTGGCCGCGGTCATTTCAGCCTGCAGTCGCTGTGCCTCGCGATCGACTCCGGCCAGCCGCTCTTCTATCTGGGTATGCTGATTGCGCAGAGCGGAGGCGGCCGCGACGGCCTCGACAATCGCAATCCGCGATTGTTCCTGCTGACGCTCCAGTTCAGCCAAAGCCTGAGCCGTGGCACTGGATTCCTGTTGGCTCTGGGCCAGTTCTTGTTGCGCGGCAGCCAGGTCGCCGGCGGCCGAGTCCAGAATCTGACGGTTGGCGTCCCGTTCCGCCGCCAGCGCCGCCAGCCGCTGCTGGGCCTGCGACAGTTCGGCTTCGGAGGCGGCCGCCCGCGCCACCAGTTCCTCGCAGCGCTCCTCGTTATGACGCCGCTGGGCGAGAGCGCGGTCCGATTCCAGCTTGAGCTGGCTCAGGCGCTCGCGGTTCTCGCGCACTTCGGTCTCGATGGCGTAACCGCGCTGGGTGCGTTCGGCATGCTCGGATTCGGCCCCCTGAACGCTCTCGGACTGTTGGCGCATTTCTTCCGAGATCGAAGTGATTTGGGCGTCGAGTGCCGCGCTCTCCTGCTCGAGGTGAGCGAACTTGCTGGCCAGTACCAGGCGCAACTTGGCCCGCATCTCTTCCCGCAACCTGGCATAGCGTTCGGCTTTCGAGGCCTGCCGCTTGAGCGAATTCATCTGCCGCGTAACTTCGTCGAAGATGTCATTCACGCGGGCCAGATTTTGCTTGGCATCTTCGAGACGCGCTTCGGCGAGGCGCTTCTTGGTCTTGAACTTGGTGATGCCGGCGGCTTCTTCGATGATGGCTCGGCGATCGGTGGGACGGCTGCTCAGGATTTGCCCGATGCGTCCCTGCTCGATCAAGGCATAGGACTCCGGCCCCAGTCCGGTCCCCATGAACAGTTCCTGAATATCGCGCAGGCGGCAGAGCTTTCCATTCAGCAGATATTCGCTTTCGCCGCTGCGAAAGAGGCGGCGGTTGACCACGATCTCCCCAGCCTTAAACTGTTGCTTGAACTGTCGGCGGCGAATCTTGAGAATAACTTGGGGTCCGGCGATTACACTCACCGGCTCAATGGAGGTCCGGGCGTCCTCGCCCGGCGGGACGGACGGGACGCCCGTCTCTCCATTAGAAATGACCGCCACGCCTTCAATCTCTTCCACTCTTCCCGGTCGCGCCTCTTCGGTCAGGCGCTCGGTCTCTTCCGCGGCTTCGGCGCGAACTTCGGCTTCATCCCAGTCTTCGGCAGGGCGGGGCATCTCGTCCTGGATTTCGACCTCGGTGGGTTCGTGGGCATCGGCGCCGTCATACACCTCGGGATCGATCAGCGTGAGCGACACCTCGGCCATGCCGGTAGGCTTGCGGTCGCGAGTGCCGGCAAAGATGACGTCCTCCATGCGCGAACCGCGCAGGGTCTTGGCCGACTGCTCACCCAGCACCCAGGAGATGGCATCGGCGATGTTGGACTTGCCGCAGCCGTTAGGGCCGATGATGGCGGCCACGCCGTCCCCGTGAAACTTGAGTTCGGTGCGGTCGCAGAACGATTTGAAACCGAGAATCTGGAGTCTTTTAAGTTTGAGCAACTTCCACTCCTTGGGGCTGCCGATTAAGATCGCCGAGTTTGTGTGGTCGAGGGCGACTCGCCCGCGTCATTGCCATTGCTATCGATGCTGTATGAAAGCATCATCAGCCGGGTTGATTAATTGGATTCCTCCAATACATCGCTCTGGTGAGCGCCGCCCAGGCTGGAGTCGGCGAGGCACAAATTAGAGCTACTGTAACGGCGAAATCGTACCGGGGTCAAGCACCAAAACACTATATCTGGTATGGCCTTGCGACCAACCGCGCCAGATTGAACACATAATGCAGCATCTGACTGTGAATCGGGTGAGGAAGTGACGAAGGAGGGGAGAAGCGCGAGAGCAGAACCAGCCTACACCCAACGGGAGCACAAGACAACGCCGCGATCACGCCTGCCGCGGCAAGGCCCACCGTCAGGATTCGCAAAATCAGCGACCACAGCACTTGACCTCGTCGGCCGATAAGCTCAGAATCCCCGTGCCTGAGAATCCGGTATGCTCGCAAATGTCCGGTGCCGTAGTGCCGTCGGTGGCAAGGAGTAGCTCATGACCGTCAAACAGGGAGACCTCTCGCTTCTGCAGCATCCCGCGTCGCAGGAACTCTTGCATTCGAAGATTCCTGCTCGCCTGGCCTATGTCTGGACTGACGGCACACCCAGAGTCGTGCCCATCTGGTTTCACTGGAACGGGCGAGAGATCGTGATGGGAACACCGCCCAAAGCTCCCAAGTTGAAGGCGCTGGCGAAGAATCCGAAAGTGTCGCTCACCATCGACGACAATGATTTTCCCCACAAGGTGCTGCTCATACGCGGTAGCGCACGCCTGGAAACGGTGAATGGGATCGTGCCCGAGTACGCTGCGGCCGCAGAGCGCTACTTCGAACCCGCGGTGAGAGAGGCCTGGATGGCCCAGCTTCGTACCCGCGTCACAACCATGGTGCGGATTACGATCACGCCCGAATGGGTTGGGCTTCTGGATTTTCAGACCCGTTTTCCCAGCGCCATATCAGCGTAAAACAGGTAGGCCCGGACGCCTCCTTCGACTTCGCTCAGGACCCGGGCGGGTGAGCACAGCTCGCCTCAAGAGTGTGGAGCGTAGGCGGAAAGACTTGCCGGGCTTTGCCCGGCCGGGCGGGTGGGGGCACCCGCCCCTACGTGGTTTCAGCTCAAACTATCCGCCGAGCTTTTCGAAGAAGAGGCAGATCGATTCGATTCCACGATAGAAATTCGGGATGTGAAATTTCTCGTTGGGTGCGTGCAGGTTATCGTCGGGCAGGCCAAAGCCCATCATCACCGACGGGATCTTCAGCACGTCCTGAAAATCGGTGACGATGGGAATCGAGCCGCCGGAGCGGATGAAGACCGTCTCTTTTTTGAAGACGTCGTGCAGAGCTTCCGTGGCGGCCTTGATGTATTTGTTGTCGGTACCCACCACGCACGCCGGACCCTTGCTCCACACCTTGATGCTGGTCTGAATGCCTTTGGGCGTCAGCTTCTTCACGTAGTTCTTGTAGCGCTCGAGAATATCGTTGGGATTCTGGTTCGGCACCAGGCGCATGGAAACCTTGGCCGAGGCTTTGGCTGGAATCACCGTCTTGGCGCCGGGAGCGACGAATCCTCCGGGCATGCCGTGGACTTCAAGGGTGGGGCGTGCCCAGGTGCGATACAGAACTGAATAGCCCGGCTCGCCCGTGAGCACAGTCGAACCGACTTCCGTCTTGCGATAGTGCTCCACGTTGAAGGGCAGGCGCTTCCACGCCTTGAGTTCATCTTTGCTGGGCGCTTTTACGTTCTTGTAGAAGCCTGGAACCAAGACCTTGCCCTTCGCGTCTTTCAGTTTGCTGATGATTTCAATCAGGCCAAAAAATGGATTAGGCGCCGCGCCGCCATACATACCAGAGTGCAGGTCGGTCTTTGCTCCCACCGCTTCAATTTCGGTATAGACCAGACCGCGCAGGCCGACGCAGAGGGTGGGGAGATCGGGCGCAAACAGTTCAGTGTCGCAGACCAGTGCAAAATCAGCCTTCAGCCTCGCTTTTTCCTTGCGCACATAGGCTGCGATGGATTCGCCGCCGACCTCTTCTTCGCCCTCGATGATGAACTTGACGTTCAGAGGCAAGGCTCCATTGTGACCCTTCATCAGGGCCTCGATAGCCTTGACTTCCATCCAGAGCTGGCCTTTGTCATCGACTGCGCCGCGAGCGTAGAGGTTGTTGTTGCGCTCAGTAGGCTCAAATGGCGGGGAAACCCACTCGTTGAGCGGATCGGGAGGCTGCACGTCGTAGTGCGCGTAGCACAGCGCGGTCGGCTTGCCCGGAGCATGAAGCCAGTCGGCATAGACCAAAGGATGGCCCTTGGTGGGAATTACTTCGACGTGCTCCAACCCGATGCGGCGAAGTTCGGCGGCCACAAATTCTGCTGCCTTCTGTACGTCGGACTTGTGCTCGTGAAGCGTGCTGATGCTGGGAATGCGCAGCAGGTCTTTCAGTTCGTTAAGGAAACGCTGCTGATTGCCGCGAGCGTAATCGACTGCGGGAGAGGCCATGGTCGGTGCCTTTCTGAGGAGAAAACGCTCCAAGTATAACCGAGAGCGCGCAATGCAAATGCGGGTTGGAGTTTTCGGAGTCAGTCTCTTTCGCCCTTTCAGGGCTTGATCACGTTCGCGCTTAACCCAAGGCTTGCGCCTTGGGCTGCACTCTCGCGCCGCTTCGCGGCTGGCTGCTCGGACTCCGATCCGGTGTAGCGCCGGCGTCTCGCCGGCTGTCGTGGGGGCGTCCCGCCCGCACCGGAGTGAACGTCAATTCACACCTGCATTTTCCAATCAGTTTGCGCTGAGGGCAGGATGCCCTCAGGACAGCCGGCAAGATGCCGGCGCTACGAAATGCTGTTCGCCGCGACCAGAACCGTGTAGGTCAGATCGCCGGAGCGGTAGGCATCGAGAATGATGTCGATGCCTTGCACGAATTCCCGCGCCGGACGGGGCAATAGCTTTACCGCAACGGCCGCCGCGCGGGCGCTCTCCTGACAGATCTCCCATGTGCGTACGATTCTTGCGGTCAGGTCTTCGCGATGCCGCACGCGCATTCCTGCAGACTCAATCGCGGATTGGTATTGATCCGCTGTCCACAATTCCGGGCAGAGAAATGCCCGGGCTACTTCACGAACGCGAGAACGATCCATGGCGCCTGTCCATGCCGCTACCAGCAGCTGGCCGCCGGGCCGCAGCGCACCTGCCACATTCGCGAAGTAGCGTTTCTTGTCGGCAAAGTGTTCGGAAGATTCCATGGTCCACACCAGGTCGAAGGCTGCAGCAGGGAAGTGGAACGAGTCGGCGTTCCCGACTTCAAATTGCAAGAGGCCTTCGACTCCTGCCCTGGCCGCATGCTCGCGTGCCAAACTGGCCTGCTTGGAACTGAGGGTAAGCCCGATTCCCGAGCATGCGAGCGATCGCGCCAGGTGAATCAGCGTGCCCCCGTGCCCACAACCCACATCGAGGACCCGAGCGCCAGGAGAAAGGCTGAGCAGGTTGATGCAGTACTCAAGCATCCGAAGCTGAGCCCGCTCGGGGGTTTCGTTTTTGTCCGAAAACAGTCCGTGATGAATGTGGTCGCCCCAAAAGGTGCGATAGATGAAGGCGAGAGAGTCATAGTGCTCTCTGATTTCATCCGCCGTGATGGGCAGGGCCGGGCTCATCAGTTCTGAAAGCGTGCCGGAGAAAAGGGAGCCACATCATATTCGGGCTGGCCGCCGGTCACCATCTGCGCCATGACCTGCGCGGTAATCGGGGTGAGCAGGATGCCATCGCGGAAGTGACCAGTGGCGACGAAGTAGCCAGGTATTCGCGTGGCCCCAAGCATGGGCAAGTTGTCGGGAGAGCCTGGCCGCAGTCCCGCCCAGGCTTCCAGCATGCGCGCCTGGGCCAGAGCGGGGACGAGGTGGATCGCCGCCTGCCGCATGCGCTGGATCGTGGCGGCGTCGGTGCGCTTGTCGTATCCGGCTTCTTCGACAGTCGCGCCCACTAGTATGCGGCCGTCGCTGCGCGGCACCAGATAGATTTCGGGAGTGCGAATGACGTGACGAACCAGGTTGCGCGACGCCCCCGCCAGCGACAGCATCTGTCCCTTGACCGGGCGAGTCGGGAAGGGCAGCGGAGGCAATTGCCCGGACCATGCGCCCGCACAATTCACGACCACAGGAGCCGAATAACTGCTCCTGTCTGTGCCGACACCGATCACCCGTCCATCTGCCAGAAGCACTTCGCTGGCGGCGGTTCCGGATGAGATGTCCACGCCGCGATGGCGCGCGGCTTCGAGCGCCGCCGCCGTGAGAGCGCGGGGATCCACGCTGCGTTCCCTCAGATAAATTGCAGGCAGGTTTATCGGACCAAGCGCGGGCTCGAGTTCGGCCAACGGTGCGGGAAGCGGACACTCCTTCATCGGGCCGGGGAATTCTTTGAACTGTTCTGGCGAGAGGAAAAAAATCGTCCCCTGGTCGCGCAGATCGACGTTCATACCGGATTCGTCCTGCAGTTCATGCACGAACTCGGGATACATACGCGCGCTCGCGCTGGCGAGGGATTGAAGCACAGGCGGTATTTCGAGCGGGAAGTCGGCCAGCATGCCGGCGGCGGCGTGCGATGCCTCCCGCCCCGGTTCCCCGCGTTCTAAGATCAGCACGGTCGCCCCGCGCTTGCGCAATGCGATCGCGAGCGAGAGCCCGATGATCCCGCCGCCGATGATGATCACGTCCCACTGCTTCACTTCTCGATTGTAAAGCAGTGCAGGAGCCCGGCCCTTCCTCGCGAGCGGCGGAAAAACATGACTTGCGCAACCACCGAACCGTCACACAAATAGCGGAGCACCAAAGTTACCTTCAGCCGAACCCTTCTGGATATGCCGGGCCCCGCACTGCCAACTTATAATTTCCGCAGAGTGCAACTGCCATGCCGCCTTTTGCCAGCGCACCGGAAAAATCCATCGGCGGACAGCTACCCCGGTCCGCCGCCCCGCTTTGGATTTATAACCCCTGGCTCGATCTGATTGTCGGATGCGGCGCCTGGTCTGCTCCCCTGCTTCTGCTCGCCTATCTGGCTTCGAGTTCGAGCGCCCTGGGGTGGTCCATTGCGTTTTACGGATTGGCCCTGGTCTTTAACTATCCCCATTACATGGCGACAATTTACCGCGCCTATCACACCGCTGAGGATTTTCATAAGTACCGCATTTTTACCGTCCACATCACCGCTCTGATTGCGTTGACTCTGATCTTGTCGCACTTCTGGTTTCGCGCCCTCCCCTGGATTTTCACTCTTTATCTCATCTGGAGTCCCTGGCATTACAGCGGCCAGAATTATGGCCTGTTCATGATGTTCGCCCGGCGCGGGGGCGCCACTCCTTCGGCCGCGCGGCGACGAGCTTTGTATTGGGCCTTTCTGATTTCCTACCTGATTTTGCTTCTGAGTTTTTTGACCGGCCCCTCGAACGATCCCTTGTTCGTGTCGCCGGCAATCCCGGCGCACATTAGTTCGATTGCGGCGCTGCTGCTGGGCGTGGCGTTCATTGCCTGTTCGGTGTACGGCTGGTCGGGACTGGCCGAACAGATAGGCTGGCGGCGACTGCTTCCGTCCGTCACGCTCTTCTCCACGCAATTCCTGTGGTTTCTTCTGCCCACGGTGTTGTCCGCGGTGGAGAGATTGCGGCTGCCGCAGAGCCGCTACAGCAGCGGAGTGTTCGCCATCATGCACTCCGCCCAGTATCTCTGGATCACCAGCTATTACGCGCGCCGTGAAGCCAGCGGAAAAGGCGCTGCCGGCTGGCGCCCATTTGCCTACTTCGCCGTGCTGGTGGCCGGTGGGATCGCGCTCTTCGTCCCCGGACCCTGGCTGGCCAGCCGACTTTTTCATTACGATTTCAGCGCCAGCTTCCTGCTCTTCACCGCATTGATCAACATTCACCACTTCATTCTGGATGGCGCCATCTGGAAACTGCGGGACAGCCGGGTGGCCGGATTGTTGCTGAATTCGCCGGAGCGATTGTCCCAGGCTACGGTTGACGCGGGACGCCAGCTGCGCAACCGGCTTCGCTGGCTGGTGGGGAACTCAACTCCTGCCCGGACGCTGCGCATTGGCGCGGCCATCATCCTGCTGGCCTGGGGAAGCATAGACCAGGTGCGTTATTACCTGGCATTGCACCAGGAGAACCTGACTGATCTGCAACGCGCGGTCTCTCTGGATTCCTACGACAGCACTCTGCAAACTCATCTCGGCTTGCAGGAACTGAAGCAGGGGAATTCGGAGGAAGCAGTGTTGGCATGGAAGCAGGCGTTAAAGGCGAATCCCGCCAGCCCTGCTCCCCGGGATGGGCTGCTTCGCTATCTCACCCAAGAGAAGCGCTTCGATGAGGCCTATGCGCTGACGCGCCGGTCGCTGCAATACGCACCCAAAGAAGTGAACTTGCTGGTGAACCACGGCATCCTGGCAAATCAACTGGGACACGGCGAAGAGGCCATCCGGAGTTGGAAACAGGCAATCGCCCTGGATGGTTCACAGGTCACTGCATATCTCTACACCGCCGGCGAACTGGATCGGGAAGGGAAGCCCGAGGCTGCCATCCCCTATTACGTGATGTTTCTGAACAAGGTGGCGCAAGCCGGGGCAGACGCTCGTCCTCCGGCCCATAATCTGGTCGCGATTGTGCTGCGGCTGGCGCAGTGCCAGGTGCAGGCCGGGCATCCGGATCAGGCTGAACAGACGTACGAGCTGGCCCGGAAAATTTCCGCTGAGGCGGGCGAAACAAAAATGGAAAGCGCGGCCAGCGTCTCTGCCGCGGAACTCGAAGCCGCGCAGGGAAAGACCCGGCAGGCGCTTCAGCTCTATCAGCATGCCCTCAAGCTCGACGGCCAGCTGGGCGACGCGCAAACTACCGCCATCGATTCATACAGCTACGGACTCTTCCTGCGCGATTCAGGCCTTTCCCCTGAATTGGCCTATGCCTGTCTGGTGAAGGCCCAGTCCCTGTTGCAGAAGTCCGACGCTACGCCTGAATTCAACTCCGTTGTCCAGGCTCGCGAGGACCTGGAAAAGAAGTTGGCCAAACAATCGGCAAAGCGGCCGCAGGATCCAGAGGCCGGCTTCCGCGCAGCTTTGGCTCTTACTCTTCCCTGAAGTACTCCGGAAAATAAAACTAGAGTTTGCTGAGGTACTCCACGATTTCAGGCTGGCCCCAGTCCACGGCGCCGATAAATTTCCTGCGCAAAACGCCCTGGCGGTCGATGATGTAGGTCTCGGGAAACTTGAACGTCCCGTAGAGATTGTTGCTCTTCTGATCGGGATCGCGCACGGTGAGCAGGTTTACGTTGTGGGCCTTCAGGAAACTCTGGTACGCGCTCTGGTCGGCATCGACGCTGACGGCAAAAACCTCGATGCCGCGGGCCTTCATCTTCTGCTGCATCTCCACCAGGGACGGCATCTCTTCAATGCAGGGCGGGCACCAGGTCGCCCAGAAATTCAGCACCACCACTTTGCCGCGGAATTCGTCGAGGCTGACCTTGCGGTCGCTGTCCTGGACCGTGAAGTCCGGGGCCGGCGTCCCAATGCGGGGCGGGCGGCTCCCGCCGTAACAGCCGGTCAGGCTCAGGAAGAGGACTGCGATGCCGGACAGAAACATGTTGGACAATAACGAAGACCGTCGCACAAAGTTATAATAGCTGATTCGGCCTATGACGGCGGCAGAGAGAGTATCGGGCAGGCCAACCGTGTCGGTGATCGTGCCGGCGCGCGATGAGGAGGCCAGCCTGGGCGCCTGCCTGGAATCACTGAGGGCACAGTCGGGTGTCAGCTCTGAAATTATCGTCGTGGACGACGCCTCGACTGACCGGACGCGCGAAATAGCACAGTCATTTCCTTCCGTGCGCGTGGTGGACGCCGGCCTGCCGCCCGCCGGTTGGACGGGTAAGAACAATGCGATGGTTGCGGGTGCGGCGGTTGCTGCTGGCGAATGGCTGCTCTTCACCGATGCCGACACAGTCCATTTGCCGGGCTCCCTGGCGCGCGCGGTCGCGGAGGCCGGACGGCAGGACGCGAGTGTGCTCTCGTACTCGCCTGAACAGGACGTCCGGGGATTCTGGGAAATGGCGGTGATGCCGGTCATTTTTGCCGAACTGGCCGCGACTTATCGACCCTCCCGCGTCAGTGATCCCAGCTCTCCGGCGGCCGCTGCCAACGGTCAATACATCCTGATCGCTCGTGAGGCCTACGACGCGGTCGGTGGACACGCGGCAGTGAGTGACAGCCTGCTCGAAGACGTGGCGCTGGCGAGAGTGGTAAAGGCATCGGGGCGCAGAATTTTCTTCCGCTATGGCGGCGATGCCGTTCGCACCCGAATGTATCGCAGCTTTGCGCAACTGCGCGAAGGCTGGACCAAGAACCTGGCCCTGCTGTTTCGCTCGCCGGCACGCCTCGCCCTGCTGAGGCTGACCGAGTTCGTGCTGATTGCCGGCGCTGCCGCCGCAGCCGTTACGGCCATGGTGCGAGGCCACGCCTGGCCGGCCGCGGCAGCAGCTCTTTTGGCCGTCACGATGTACGGTTTTCTTCTGAATCGAATTCGCCAGGCGCATTTTTCCTGGCAGGCAACCGCCTTGTCTCCGGCGGGTCTTCTCCTCTTTGCGTATCTTTTGGTGCGCTCCAAACTCTGTCATAGGGAGGGCAGGGTAGTGTGGAAAGGACGGGCCTACGGAGGCGCAACCCACCCAGGGACGGATGCCGCCATCTTAGAAGGACAGGGCCCCGCCGAGCGCAGCTCGGCCTAGGAAAACGGAGCAGAACGAGCACCACGAATGGTCTATCTCACTCGCAAAGCCGAATTTGCCGCTTCGCACTACTACCACAATCCGGATCTCACTCCGGAGGAGAACCAGCGGATTTTCGGGAAATGTAATAACCCGAACGGCCACGGCCACAACTACACCCTGGAGGTCACGGTCAAAGGGGAAGTGGATCCGCGCTCCGGTTTCGTGGTTGACCTGAAGCAGTTAAAGGAAGTGCTCAACCGCGAGGTGCTCGACGCCATGGACCATCGCTTTCTGAACAAGGAAGTGCCGGAATTCTCCGTCCGGATTCCGACCACGGAGAACCTGGCCATCGCCATCTGGCAGCGCCTGGTCTCGAAGCTGGACCAGGCACAACTGCACCGTGTGCGGGTGTATGAAACACCCGACCTCTTTGTTGATTTCTACGGTGAAGCATGAAAGCGCATCTCACCCGCCGCTACATGTTCTCGGCCTCGCACCGGCTGCACAGCGATGCCATGTCCGAGACGGAGAATGCGGCCACCTATGGCAAATGCAATAACCCATACGGCCACGGGCATAACTACACCCTCGAAGTCACGGTCAGTGGGCCGGTGGATGAGAGCACAGGCATGGTCTGCAACCTGGTGGATCTGGACGGTTTCGTGCAGCGCGAGATTCTGCAACGCTTCGATCTGGAGAACCTGAATATGCGCCAGGAATTCGTGCGGGCGGTTCCGACCACCGAAAACCTGTGCACCGCCATCTACGATATTTTGCAGCGAGGTTTCACCCTGGCACATCTGGATAAGGTGCGCATCGAAGAAACCATGATGAATTCGTTCGAGTACGCCGGAGAAGCCGATTGCGTAATTGAGTAATTTTGTAATTTCAGCAATTGGAGCAGGCTTTCAATTTCATAATTACTCAATTTCCAAATTGCTCAATTGGGGTCAACCATGAATCCGACCACTGAAGTACCTTCGCTGACCAGCGCCAGCTTCGAAGAGCTGGTGCGAGAAATGATCGTACGCATCGGCGAAGACCCCGAACGCGAGGGCCTTGTGCGCACTCCGGAACGGGTACGGCGCTCCTGGGAATTTCTCTCCCGCGGCTACAAGGAAGATCCCGATGCCATGCTGCGCAAAGCCCTGTTTACGGTCACGTATGACGAAATGGTCATCGTAAAGGACATCGAAATGTTCAGCCTGTGCGAGCATCACATGCTGCCCTTCTTCGGCAAGGTCCACGTGGCTTATATTCCAAAAGGCAAAGTGATCGGGCTGAGCAAGATCCCGCGCCTGATTGAGATTTTTTCCCGGCGGCTGCAGATCCAGGAACGCCTGACCACGCAAATCGCGGAGACCATTCAGAAAGCGATCGAGCCGCAGGGCGTGGGGGTAGTGATCGAAGCTCGCCATCTCTGCATGATGATGCGGGGGGTCGAAAAACAGCACTCCGCGGCGGTGACTTCTTCCATGCTGGGATGCTTCCGCAACGAGCAGGAAACGCGTACGGAGTTCTTGTCGCTGATCCGGAACCGGACCAACGGAATCTAGACTGCGGACGTCGGACGTCAGCCGTCGGACCTCGGGCGTCACGCCACAAGGATGTGGAAGGCGTGCCACTGCACCGAAAGTTTGTTGGCGCTTTAGCGCCTGAGGTCGGCGCATCGACCGGAAAGCTCACCGCAGGCGCTGAAGCGCGAGCAAATCCAGGCGACTTAGCGGTCCGACTCAAGTCGGGCCCTTCCCGAAAAGCGGAGTCTAAAGGCGGGCGTCAGACTTCGGACCTCGGGCTTCAGACCTCGGCCGCGACAAGTTCGCGGCGCTCAGGCTATGCAGGTTGAGTTTTGCTCGCCGGGGCGAGGGCGAGACGCCCTCGGGACAGCCGGCAAGATGCCGGCGCTACAAAGGCGAATTCTTACCGCGTTCGCTAGAGGGATTGGTTCTGCCGAAGTCTGACGCCCGAGGGCCGACGCCGTGCTTCACCAGGTTCCGTAGCGATAGCGCCGTGGCCGTTCGGGAATGATTTTGATCAGGATAATGCCTGCGACAAAGCCTCCCACGTGCGCCCAGAAGGCTACCCCGCCGCCGGTATCGCTGTAGTTCGCCAGTGAGGTTGCAGCTCCGCTCACGAATTGCAAGGCAAACCAGTAGCCCAGCGTGACCCACGCCGGCAAATAAAAGAGAAACAGGATGGGGAACCAGATCAACACCTTGGCACGGGGATACAACACAAAGTACGCGCCCAGAACGCCGGCAATCGCGCCACTGGCCCCGACCGTCGGGACGACGGAATGGGGATTGAGAACAACCTGGGCAAACGCCGCTCCCAGTCCGGTGAGAAGGTAAAAGAGCAGATACTTGAAGTGCCCCAGGTGGTCTTCGATATTGTCCCCGAAGATCCATAAGAACCACATATTGCCGATCACATGCATCCATGAGCCATGAAGAAACATGGAAGTGAGGGTGGGAAGAAATGCCGCCATCAGCCCAATCCTGCCGCTTCCGGCGAGAAATCCCGTGATGTTGGCAGGCACCATGCCCAACTGGTAGAGCAAGCCCCTGAAGCTTTGCGGCGTGAGGGTCGCTTCGAAGAGGAAAATGACCAGGTTGAGACCGATCAGAAAATAAGTGACGTAGGGAGTGCTGAATCGGGGCTGGTCATCGCGAAGAGGGATCATGGGGGATTCGGCAATCTGGTAATTTGGTAATTGAGCAATTGGATTTTCAATTACCCGATTACTAAATTAACAAATTACCCAATCTCCTGAATGAACGGCGTGCTCATCATCGACAAGCCTGGCGGCATGACCTCGCATGACGTGGTCAATCGGGTGCGCCGGATTCTGCAGCAACCTGCAGTGGGGCACCTGGGCACGCTCGATCCCCTGGCGACGGGGGTCCTTCCGCTGGTCACCGGCAACTTGACCCGGCTGGCCCAGTTTTATGGCGCATCAGAGAAGACCTACGAAGGTGTCATCCGCTTCGGCTTCGCCACCGACACCTACGATTCCGATGGGGATGCCCGCGGCCCATCTCAGGCAGTTAAAGTGTCACTTGAGCAATTGCGCGAGCTGGCGACGAGGTTCGTAGGCTTGCTGGAACAGATGCCTCCTCCATTTTCGGCCAAAAAGATCAAGGGGGTACCGGCCTACAAACTGGCCCGCAGGCATCAGGAGGTTGCACTGAAACCGGTGCAGGTCGAAATCAAGCAATTCGAGATTCTGGCGGTCGATGGCGAGCAGGCCAGTTTTCGGGCCCGGGTGGCATCGGGAACCTACATGCGTTCCGTCGCCCACGATATGGGCGAGCAGTTGGGGTGTGGCGCGCACTTACAATCGCTGCGTCGCACCAGTCTGGGGGAGTTCGATCTTAGCCAGGCCCATACCCTGGAGGACCTCGACGCCGCTGGCCAGGCCGGCAAGAGCGAGGAATTTTTCATTCATCCCCGCCTGCTCCTGCCCGAGTTTCCATGCGTTACGGCCACGGAAGAGACCGCCGCGCTGATTCGGAACGGGCGCGCGGTAAATCTGCCGGAGCTGTCTCAATCCCGGCAAGTGAAGGTGTTTGCCGGGCAAAGGGAACTGATCGCCATCGCAACCCGAATTGCAGGAACGCTATTTCATCCCAGGATCGTCCTAGCCGCTGACACCCCACGAACTACGTAGGCCCGGACGCCCTCGTCCGGGTGGGCGAGCCAAGCTCGCCTTCGGGGGTTCGCCTAATGCCCCGAATCTCAAGGCTTCCCTCCGAAACCCTTGCCGGGCCTTGCCCGGCTGGGCGGGTGAGGCACCCGCCCCTACGTGTTTTGTGGTGCTACTCGATGATCGGGGAGCAGCAGGGTTTCTGGACGGGCTTCGGCTCCATCAGTTCAACCCGGGTGAAGTTCGGATCATAAAGGTTGTACTGCCACTTGCCGTCGCGGCCTATCTGGGGCTTTTCTTTTGCGGTGTACCCGCGTGCGAGGGCTAGCTTATATCCGGCTTGGATGCTTGGCACTCCCAACGACAGGTGATGCATCACTCCAAGGGTGTGCGGGTCCGGGTTGTGCACGTTCAGCATGTACTCCAGCCAGTCGGTGCCGTCGGGAACGCGCATGGCGACCCAATCAGTGTTCGCATCCTTCATGCCGCCTTGCCACTGCAATTTGAATCCCAGAATGTCCTTATAGAAACGGTCCGCCGCCGCACGATCCTTGACGGTCACGCCCACATGGATGATGCGGGTTGAAATGCGGGTATCGGGCAGAAACTTGCCAAAGTTGCGGCTGTGCAGCGACCCGGGCCGATACTCCACGAACTCAACGTCGTGGCCATCGGGATCGATGACGTCAAAGCCTCGGTTGCCGTCCTGCATGGGTTCGAGTTTCTCCGGCACCTTGACGCCGCGGCTGGCCAGGTAGGCACGCATCTGCTCGGCATCAGTGGTTTCGAAGGATATATGGGAGAGCCGGTCCATCTTGGGATCGGTCAGCTCGGGAAACATTTCAATGTATTGGTGGTCGTTGACCTTGAAATAGGTAAGCAGCAGACCGGTGCCTTCGTCGGGCGTCTTGTCCAGGCTGAAAGGTTCCTGGAAGCCCAAAACTCCGGTATAGAACTTGCGGGCTGCCTCCAGATTGTCGGTTTTTAATCCAATGTGGGCGACGCCGACAATGGCGGGTCGCGCCACCGGGGCCGCCGCCTGGGGAGAGGCCGGGTCCGCAGCCTGGGTCAGGGAGGTGACGGTCAGCAGGGCAGCAGCAAGGAGCATGCAACGGCGCAGGTTGGCATTCATGGACTGAGATAGTGCGACTGCAGGGGCAAACTGTCAAGGCTGGAGGGCACGATGATGCAGTGTCCGATAACAGATATTATGTACCATTGCGACGTAGTCCCGGACGCCTTGGACTTCGCTCAGGACTCGGGTGGGCGAGCGCAGCTCGCCTTGTGTTTCACTGCGTCACGGCTCTAAACCTGGCCGGGCTTGGCCCGGCTGGGCGGGCGGGGGCGCCCGCCCCTACGTGGTTCCCGTGTATCTCAAGTCTTCGGAGCCAGCCGCCGATAGTTAAGTTGAGGCCAACTCATGTCCGAAGCCGCGGCAATCAATCATTCACCGGATTTCACGTCGATGCGTCGTTGGGAGCGGTACAGAGTGAATGTCCCCATTCGAGTGATCGTTTCCCGCGCCATGAAAGCTTCTATTTTTGACGGTAGAGGAACGTCTCTCAGCGAAGGCGGGATGGCCCTGTTCGCGGGGGCGGAATTGCGGCCGGGCGATCAGGTAGCGGTCGAATTTACTCCGCCCTTTTCATCACCTCCGATAAGGGTGGCTGCCAGAATCTGCAATCGAACCGGCTATCACTACGGAGTGGAGTTTCTGGCTGTTGACAGTGCCCAAAGGCAGAGTGTGGACCAGCTTCGCCAGCATCTGGCCAGCTTTACCATCGTGGCCTGACCTGAGGTCCGACCGTTGAAGTCAGCTTGGACCGGCCAGGATGGCCTGCAGGTCGGCGCGAAAGCAGCGCAACTGCTCCAGCCTCTCCGGGGTAGCTTCAACCAACTCCTGTTTGGCCTGAAAGACGGGGCGGCCTTCCTTTTCGGTGAGGACGCCGATGGCTTCTCCCATCCGCCAGCCCGGAGTGCCAAGCATCTGCAGACCACCGACCGATGGCACCAGCAGCGCAATGCAATGGTCGCGCACCACCCCTACACACTTGGGAAAGCGATCAAAGGTCTGGAGCTCAAAGCCGGCCAGATAAATACGCTGAAGCTGTTCGGCGGGATCAGGCATGAGAACGCTGCTGGTTTCTAGCCACTTACTTCTTGGTCACAGTGAACAGCTGAGAGTTATTGTTCGGGCTAAGGAGCCAGCAGCCGCGTTACATCTTGTATCGGCCCAGGTCCTCGTCGTTCAGGCCTTCCAGCCACTTGCGCAGTTCCTCGCTGGTGACTCGGTCGGAGACATTGGCGGCCAGTTTGGAGTTCTTGAGGACATCGTCTTCGACGAATATGGGGCAGTCCACGCGCAAAGCCAGGGCCAGCGCGTCGGAGGGACGGGAATCGATGCTGATCACGTTTCCCTGCCGCTCCATCCAGATGACGGCATAAAAAGTATCTTCTCGCAGCTCGGTGACCACGACTTTGTGCACCTGGGTGTCCAGCCCCACCAGCACATTCTTGATCAAATCGTGGGTCATGGGACGCGGGGTGCTGACCTTCTCGATTTCGAGAGCGATGGCGTTGGCCTCGTAAATCCCCACCCAGATGGGCAGTACGGCATCGCCGCTGGTGTCTTTCAGGATCACGATGGGCATGTTGGTGACCGGGTCCATCATGAGCCCCCGAATTTTCATTTCAACTTCCATCGTGGCTCCCGGGGCGAACATACCGATTTCAGATTAAAGATTTCAGATTGCAATTTCAGGTTCGATCGAAGTTTCAAATCTTAAATCTGAAATCTACAATCTGAAATCATCTTTCCTTTGCTCCTTATATCACCATTTCGCCCAACAGGCTGTTGGGAAAACTGCCGGTGGTAACCACGGGGATATAGCTGCCTACCTCCGGAACAACTTCCTGGGGCGCGGTGAAATTCAAGGTCTTGTTCTGTGAAGTGCGTCCGATCCACTGGTGCCGGGCCTCGTTCTTCCCTTCCACCATGACTTCCTGGATCTGGCCCACATGCCGTTGATAGCGTCGTCTCTGGATCTCGCGCTGCTTCTCCTGCAGGATGATCAGCCGGCGGGATTTTTCGACGTCCGGGATCGCGTCTTCCAGTTGCAGCGAGGGCGTATTGGGACGGGGCGAATACTTGAAGCAGAAGATGCTGTCGTACTCAACTTCATCCAGCAGTTCCAGTGTCTGCTCAAAATCCGCCTCGGTTTCGCCGGGAAAGCCGACGATCATGTCGGACGTAATACTGATTTCCCGACGGGCCGCTTTGATCCAGGCAATGCGTTCCAGATACTGCTCGCGGGTATAGAGACGCTGCATGGCGTCGAGGACGCGGTCGGAACCGCTCTGCACCGGCAGATGCACGTGATCGCAAAGAGTTGGGACGGCGTCAATGGCGTCGACGATGTCGCGGCCGAAATCTCTGGGATGCGAGGTGGTGAAGCGCACCCGGCGTACTCCGCCGATCTCGCCCACCCCCGCCAGAAGTTCAGCGAAAGTTTTCTTTCCCGAGGGATCCTTGTAGGAGTTGACGTTCTGACCCAGAAGCTGCACCTCGGTATAACCGAGGTCGGCCATCTTTTGCGCTTCCGCCAGAACTGAATCAGAGCTCCGGCTGCGCTCCTTGCCGCGGGTGAAGGGCACGACACAATAAGAGCAAAATTTGTCGCAGCCTTCGATAATGGTCAGATAGCCGCGGTGCGGGTTGGTGCGGGCGGTGAACTCGGTCTCAAAACATTCCTCGGTCTCGCGGTCGTCCAGTCCGGTGACCCGCTTCCCTGCCTCAAGCTGCACCAGCATCTGCGGCAGGTTGCGATACGAAGCCGAGCCGCAGACCAGCGACACATGGGGAGCGCGCTCGAAGATCTTCTCGCCTTCCTGTTGCGCTACGCAGCCCAGCACGCCGAAGCGCTTGCCCTGTTTCTGCAGCTTCTTGTAGTCGGCCAGCCGGTGGAAGACCTTCTGCTCGGCTTTATCCCGAATGGAGCAGGTGTTGTACAGGATCAGCCCGGCCTCTTCGACGGTGGGGACCTGCCGGTATCCCTGGGCCAGGAGCGTGCCGACGACCTTCTCTGAATCGTGAACGTTCATCTGGCAACCAAAGACTTCCAGGTAGAACGTCTTCTGGGGATCCGCCGACATCGCACTTAAAGTATAGCGCAGTCAGACCCGCGCCCGGCGCCGCGCACTTCCCTGCTTCCCGCCTTTGCACAGGCGTCCTCAGTTTTTCCACAACCGGATGCTCCCGAAAGCCTTGTCTGGCGGGCAATCTCAAGGGCCGTAAGTCCTGTCAATCAAATTGCATTCGACAATTTCGGGCGATCTTGCAGGAGCGCGAGACAAGCCGTTGACAAAAATTTCTTTAGGACTAGAATACGCGACGATTTCTGCCTGTAGAATTTCACTCATGAGCTCTCAACTTCTCGACTCCGTTCTGTTGCAAACCGACTTCCCCGAACTGAAACTGCACGCCAGCGGCAAGGTGCGCGACGTTTACCATCTGGATGAAGACCGGCTGCTGTTCGTGGCCACCGACCGCATTTCCGCCTTTGATTACGTGCTGGCCACCGGCATCCCGCACAAGGGGCGGGTGCTGACGCAGCTCTCTTTGTTCTGGTTTGATTTTCTTCGCGAGCTGGTGCCCAACCATCTTCTTACCGCCGACGTGGGGCAGTATCCGGCGCCGCTGCAAAAGTACGCCGACCAGCTACGCGGCCGCTCCATGATCGTGGCGCGGGCGGAGATGTTTCCGGTGGAGTGCGTGGTGCGAGGTTACATTTCCGGATCAGCCTGGAAGGAGTACAAATCGACCGGCCGGGTCTGCGGCATCGAGTTGCCCGCGGGGTTGCGCGAGTCCGAGCGCCTGCCTGAGCCGATCTTCACCCCTTCAACCAAGGCCACCAGCGGTCACGACGAGAATATTTCGCTGGCGGAGATGACCAAGCTGGTGGGTCCCGAGTTGAGCGGGCAGTTGCGCGACCTTACTTTGGCAATTTATATAAAGGCCGCCGACTACGCCCTGCAAAAAGGCATTATCATTGCCGACACCAAGTTCGAGTTCGGGCGCACGGCGCGGGGAATCACTCTGGCAGACGAGGTGCTTACACCGGACTCTTCCCGTTTTTGGCCGGCGGACAAATACTCTCCCGGCCGGGCCCAGGAGTCTTTCGACAAGCAGTACGTTCGCGACTATCTGGAGGAAATTCGCTGGAACAAGCAGCCGCCGGCGCCAGGTCTTCCGGCTGAAGTGGCGCAACGGACCAGCGAGAAGTACGTCGAAGCGTACCGTCAGCTCACCGGACGCGAGCTGGATGTTTAAGCGTACCGTGAACTGCAGGAAGAAGGTATGAACGGCGCGGATTGGGCCATTCTTGCGGTGGTGCTGCTATCCACCGTGCAGGCGGCGTACGCAGGGTTTTTCCAGGAAGCGTTTCATCTGGCCGGCCTGGTGGCTGGATACCTGCTGGCGGCATGGCAGTATCAAAGTCTTGCGGGCTGGCTGGAGAGGTATCTGAAGTCGGTTTGGCTGGCCGAGAGTGCGGGCTTCCTGATTATTTTTTTTGCGGTCGCGGTGGCCGCCGGGATCGCCGGCCAGAGCGCGCGCTGGATCATGAAGAAGTCCGGTCTCAGTTTCGTGGACCGGCTTCTGGGTGGAGCGCTGGGTGTTCTGCGGGGCTGCCTCATTGTGGCGGTGATTGCGGTCAGCATGACCGTATTTACACCCACATCGAGGTGGCTGGCGAATTCGGAGTGGGCCCCGTATTTTCAGGTGGCAGGACGGGCCGTCATCTGGGTCGCGCCTGCGGAACTGCGGGCCAGGTTTTATCAGGGACTTGATTTGCTGCGCCGTATGCCGCAGTCCGTCCCCGCCGGCGCCCTGCCCCCTCCAGCCCCGGCGAAGTAGGGAGTTCGGCAAACATTATTGAAGACAGGCCCTGCCGGGCCAGCGATGGTTCGCGCAGAAAGAGAGATGCCGTGAGAGATCAGCTCGAAGCCCTTATTATGCAGATGTACCGGAGTAATATTCTTTATTCCGAGGCGGTGCGCGAATTCAAAAAGAAGTTCATCCTCACCGTTCTGCAGGAAAACAAGGGGAACCAATGCCGCGCCGCGCGCGAACTTGGCATGCACCGCAACACCCTGAGTCGCACCATTTCAGAACTCAAGATTGACGTGCGGCAACTGCGCGACGGCGTCAAACGACCGCCACGCAGCGCCCGGCCGGTCGGCTATGAGAAGAAGGCCGTGCGCTAGAACGACGTCCGCTATTCCGCAGTAGCCCTCTAGTGAAGTGTGAGCAGTTTTTGCTCCCCATGGAGCCGGAACGGGCGATTGCGTTCCGACAAGCTCGAATCCGGGACGGGCGGGACGCCGGTCCTCCATTCTTCTCTTCCAAGTGACGCGCAAAAACTAAGGCAGCCCCTTCGGGCTGCCTTAGTCGCGTCAATGTGTCTTTCGAGGCTTATTTGGGTTTTCTGTGCACGGGTGCTTTCGCCGGAGCAGCCCTGGTCAAGAGAGCTCCCTTTTCCATGACCATCACAAACGGGCTGGGCGTGTAGGACACCGGCGTACCTTCGAAATTGATCTTGTCTCCCTCTTTGGGAACCATCCTGGTGGGAATGGGCCCCGGGAACGAAAGGTCGATGTCAGCGCGCTTCTGTTCTATATCGTCCACGCTGGCTGCGAGGCCCAGCTTGGTCGGCGAAGCCGTTATGACCTGCACTTCCGCCATTTGCAGGTTCTTGCCCTTGAGCGCATTCCACACGGTGTCCTGGTCAGCCTGGGTTCCGACGGACAGAACCAGCTCCCATTCGGCAAAACTCATCTCTTCCGGCTTCTTGTTTTTGACCAGCTCGGCAGCTTGCTGCTGCGGCGTGGGAGGAACGTACTTGGTAATGGTAAAGCCGGCGGGCGGCAGCGGTGTGGTCTTGGTTTGAGCCAGCAAGTCGTCCCAACCCTGGTCGGTGCCGTGAAACTGCATGTAGCGGCTGCGACCGAACTTGATGATCGAGTCCTTCCCTTTCGGATCGCTGACCAGATTGGCAGCACGGGCGATGAAAAAGAGCCCGTTCACCTCATCGGCAGGAGTGGCTGTCAGATAGGCGAGGGCCAGGGGATAGACGTTCTCAACGTTGTTGGGGTCACCCTCGACCGCGGGGCGCAAATACTTCTCCGCCTCGGGATAATCCTTAAGCTGCAGGGCCGAGAAACCGGCGACGCTGTTCAGCAATCCGGCCAGCTGGGTCTTCTGCTTGGCGAAATCGGCCTCGGAAACATTGTCCGCCTTGGGCATCTTGTCCAGGGCCTGTAAACCGCGTTCGGCATGTTGCTTGGCATCCGCCCACTTCTGGGTGGCGCGTTCGTTGTACGCCAGCAGCACCAGAGCGCGAGCGTTGTTCGGGTTGGCAGACAGGAGCCGGTTCGCGGTGTCGATCACCTTGGCCTGGTTGTTGGCCTGCTGGTAGGTTCCCATCAGGAGTTCCAGGGCATCTTCTTTCATCACGCTGTTGGGATACTGGGTGAGGAAAGCTTCCAGTCCGCTGATCTTGGCAGCCGGGTCCGACTGCTGCACCGCCCCGACGTAGGCGTTGTATTCGGCGGGATCCTTGATTTCCTTCTTCTGGGTTTGCGGCTGTGCCGGGGATGCCTGCGGTTGCGACGCCTGAGGTTGCGGCGCAGCAGCGTCCTGACCCGATGCCAGGTTAGCCATCACCAGCAATAGCGTCACTAGACTCGTCTTCATTCGAATCGCTCCTTAGATTTTCGGGAAAAACGGCGACCGCACCCAGGTATCACCCAAGCTGGCCCACCCAGGTCTTACTGGAACAGGCGGCACATCCACTGTGCCGACGGGCTTCCGGAAATACTCGGCACTCCGGTAAACGTCTGCACCGACATGACACCATTTCCGGTGAGGCGGATTATAAGTATGTGACTCGCCTAAGGCAAGTTCGTCTTTACAACGCCTCCTCACATCCTCTTGTAAGATGCGAGCGAGGGCACCGGCGTAGGCCCAAATAGGGGCCCGAAAGTGCCAGGGAGCATCTTTCATGACCAGATTAACCGAAGCTGAATTGGCAGGGCAGGTGGCCATCGTGACCGGTGCAGGCGGGGGAATCGGAGCTGCAATCGCCCGCCGCCTGGCCCGGATGGGAGCGCTCACCTTTCTTTGCGGGCGGCGGCGCTCAGCCCTCGAAGGCACGGCGGCAGCAGTCGTCGAGGCGGGCGGGCGCGCGGAAATCGCCGAGTGCGACGTAACCGATTTGGGCTCGGTGGAGGCCCTGGCCGCCGTGGTTGAGGGCAAGTCGGGCCGCGCCGACATTCTGGTCAACAACGCCGGAGTCGGCAGCTTTGCCGGCCCCCTGCACCAGATGTCTCCCCAATCCTGGGAGCAGGTGATGAACACTAATCTGCGGGGCGTTTTTTACTGTATGCGCAGTTTTGCCCCCTTGATGATCCGCGCGCGCTATGGACATATCGTCAACATCTCTTCCCTGGCGGGAAAGAACGCGCTGCCCAACGGCGCCGCCTACGCCGCTTCAAAATGGGGGCTGAACGGCCTAAGCTATTCGGCGGCGGAAGAGCTGCGCGGCCATAACATCCGGGTGTCGGTGGTTTGTCCGGGATCGGTGAATACCGACCTGAGTCCGCACCAGGGCAAGGATCCCAAGAAGATGCTGCAACCGGAAGACGTAGCTCACGTGGTGGCGATGCTGGTGACGCAGGAGCCACAGTCATTCGTCAGCGAGGTGCTGCTCCGGCCCACGCAAAAACCCTAGACGGGAGATCATCATGGCAAAAGCCTCCAAGAACGCCGTACCCAAGCCCAGCCGTCCGCTCATGCCTGGCTACGGGTTGCCAGAGAGCAAGAAAGGCCTGCTGCCCTGGAAGTGGGCCGAGCAGCGCCTGCGCAAAAGCCACAACTACTGGATCACGACCGTAAAGCCGGACGGCTCGCCCCACACCATGGTGGTCTGGGGATTGTGGCTCAACGGAGCATTCCTGTTCAGCACGGGGAGGAAGTCGCGCAAGGCCCGGAATCTGGCGAAGTATAAACGCTGCATCGTGTGTACCGAACACGCGGAGGAGGCGGTCGTTGTTGAAGGCGTGGCGGAGATCGTCGATGTGCCGGCGCGGCGGGTATTCCTCAAGAAATACCAGCCGAAATACCACTTTGACATGGCCGGCATGGAAAAAGACATCCTCGCCATGAAAGAGCCGGTATTCGCGGTTCGCCCGCTGCTCGTGTTCGGGTTGTATGAAAAGAACTTCATGGGCAGCGCCACGCGCTGGAAATTCAAATCATAGAAAACCACGTAGGGCGGGTGCCCTCACCCGCCCGGCGGAGCAACGCTCCGCTAGCTTTTCGATCGACAACATTCGTCGAGCTGCGCTCGACCGGACAGCCGGGGGCGGCTGTCCCCACGCGGTTCGTGGTACGGTAAGATTCCCAGATGCCAAATAAATTTCGCGTCTTTGCGACCTGCGACATCGGCGATGCCACCGAACTGCTGCGCCAGCGCGGCTACGAAGTCGAAATCTATCCCAAACCGGAAGCGCCTCCGAAGGCCCTGATCATCGAGAAAGTGAAGTCCGGCATCGACGGACTGATCACCACCCTCCGCGATTCTATTGACGCGGAAATATTCGAGGCCGGCAAGGGCAAATTGAAGGTTGTGGCCCAGTTTGCCGTGGGCTTCGACAACATCAACCGCGCCGATGCCAACCGCTACAAGGTTCCCTTCACCAATACCGCTGACGTACTCACCGAAGCCACCGCGGAATTCGCCTTTTTCATGATGGGCGCCCTGGCGCGAAGAATGTGGTCAGCCGAACATCTGACCCGGGACAACCAGTGGAGTTATTGGCATCCCTACCTGCCCTTCCTCGGCGACGAAGTGACCGGAAAGACCATCGCCATCATCGGCACCGGGCGAATCGGCCTGGCCATGATCAAGAAATGTGCCGGCTTCGACATGAATATCCTGTGCTACGACCCCGCCTATCAAAACCACGATTACGTGAACGCCATCCAGGAAAATATGGACCTGCGCCACGCGCGAGGCATTTCAAAAGAGAAGAACTGGATCAAGTACGTGAGCGTGGACGAGGCCCTGGGGCAGGCCGATTTCGTCAGCGTGCATGTGCCGCTGCTCCGCGAGGGAGAGAGTTCGGCTCCCACTTTCCATCTGTTCAACGACCGCACCCTGCGCCAGATGAAGCCGACCGCGTTCCTGGTAAACACTTCGCGCGGACCCGTGGTGGAAGAGGCCGCTCTGGCCAAAGCACTGCGCGAGAAGTGGATCGCCGGCGCCGCGCTCGATGTGTACGAGAAAGAACCGCTGCCGGCGGACTCGCCGTTGCGTGATCCTGCGATTGAAGACCGCTGCCGGCTGTATCCCCATTTTGCCAGCGCCGGACGCATCACGCGGCTCTCTTCCGATCCCGAAAAAGGCATGGCGGGGCGGACGGTGCAAGGGTTGATCGATGTGCTCGAGGGCAACTACGGCGGCGATGTGACCAGGATGCCGTATGTGGTGAACAAAGAAGTCGGGTCGATATAGATGAACACGTAGGCCCGGACGCCTCGTCCGGGCGGGCGAGCAAAGCTCGCCTGGGGTTTCGCATTGGGATTCCCCAAAACCCTAGCCGGGCCTCGCCCGGCTGGGCGGGTGAGGGCACCCGCCCCTACGCGAGCACTGGTGTGGTGAAGCCTGCGAATCTGGGACGATGGTTCTACTCGGAGATGGTGTGCTCTTCGCTCTGGGCGCGGAGGACGCGGTCCACTGAGTACGGCGCGCGCCGGGTGGGCTCGTGGTAGTGCCGTACCTGCATTTCGCCCAGCAGCCCTACCGCCAGCATATTCAGGCCGGCCAGAAGCAGAACGGCGGTGAAGATCATCAGCGGCCCGTGGTCGGCCATGATGGGCGTATGGTGCCAAAACTTCTCGACTACCAGCCAGAGCGTGACGCTCGATCCCCCCAGAATGCTCAGCATGCCGAAGGTGCCGAAGAAATGCAGCGGGCGCGACAGGTAGCGCAGCAGGAAACGAATCGTGATCAGGTCGAAAAATACCCGGAAGGTGCGCGAGATGCCGTAGTGCGAAACTCCGCGCTCGCGGTTCACGTTCTGGATGGGCACTTCGCAGATGGAGGCTCCATGCCACGAAGCCAGCGCCGGAATAAAGCGGTGTAACTCGCCGTAGAGCGGGACCTGGTCCAGAATTTCCCGGCGATACGCTTTAAAAGTAGTGCCGAAGTCGTGAATGTCCACCCCACTCAGTTTGGCCATCAGCCAGTTGGCGCAGCGGGAAGGCAGTCGGCGGAGCCAGAAGTTGTCGATCCGGCGCTTGCGCCAGCCGCTGACAATGTCGTAGCCCTCGGAAATCTTCTCCAGAAAAATGGGGATGTCCGCGGGATCGTGCTGCAGGTCGCCATCCATAGCGATGATGTATTCGCCGCGCGCATGATCGAAGCCGGCAGCCAGCGCCGAAGTCTGGCCGAAGTTGCGGCGCAGCTTCACGACGGTCACGCGGCTATCCACGGCCGCGATCTCGCGCAGCATGTGGAAACTGCGGTCGGTCGAGCCATCGTCCACCAGCACAATCTCGAAGGTTTCACCGTTGGCCTCCATGACAGCCTTGAGGCGGTCGTAGAGGTCGGTGACATTCTCCTGCTCGTTGTGCAGCGGAACCACGATGGAATACTTGGGCATGAGCTGTCTGATTATACGATTAGATGCCCGATTTTGAACCATTGATGCAGCACTATTTGTGCGCCGGTGAAACCCCAATAGTAACCACCGTGCCACTACCAACCACGTAGGCCCGGACGCCCTCGTCCGGGCGGGCGAGCGAAGCTCGCCTGAGGGTTTTTAATTTTGGGACAGTCTAAGAACCAGCCGGGCCTTGCCCGGCTGGGCAGGTGAGACACCTGCCCCTACGTGAGCAACGCTGCTACAGCCCTGGGCCCTGGGGATAGGCCGGCAGATCCGGGGGACGGGGCGGCAGCTTCTTCGGATTAGCCTGGATCTCCTTCATTACCACCTCAATGGCCTTCTCCAGTTGCGGATCCTGTCCTTTCACCACCAGGTCTGGGCGGTTCTCCACCACGATGTCGGGCTGCACGCCACGGTTCTCGACCACCCACTTGCTGTTGAGGTCGTAACGCGCCGCCTCGGGACGGGTGATGTACCCGCCATCCAGCAGCGGCATTTGGCCACGAATACCACGCACTCCGCCCCAGGTGCGTTCGCCGATCAGCGGGCCCAGCTTGTAGTACTTAAAGTAATAACTGAATATATCTCCGTCAGAGGCGGCGTAGCGGTTGGTTACGCAAGCCATGGCGCCATTGAATACGACCGGAGGGACGGTGCCACTCTCCCAGTTGCGCATCGAGCCCATGCCCGCCAACACTCGCCGCAGCCTGGCGAAGATGAGTTGGTCCACAAAGCCGCCGCCGTTATAGCGCACGTCGATAATCATGCCCTCCTTGCGAATCTGCGGGAAGTACTGCTTGACGAATTCGTTGAGACCCGGACCTCCCATATCAGGGAGATAAACGTAGCCGATGCGCCCGTTGCTGGCAGCGTCAACCTTTTTGCGGTTGCTCTCGATCCAGGCCAGTTCGCGGAGACCATTTTCATCCGCCACCGGCTTTACCTGTACGGTGTGGGCACCATCCTCCGAAGGCTTTGCATTGACGGTCAGAGTGACATTTTCGTTGGCCGTGTTGACAAAGAGCTCATAAGGATTTTGCGACGTGCGCAGCGGCCGGCCGTTGACCGCAATCAGGTAATCGCCCTCTTTCACCGTCACCCCGGGTTCGGTCAAGGGCGAACGGGTCTGCGGGTCCCAGTTTTCTCCCGCGTAGATTTTTTTGAAGCGGTACATGCCGGCGGCCGGATCGGCCTCGAAGTCCACTCCGAGCAGGCCGACGTTCACGGGATGCAGGTCGGGATAATCTCCGCCACCCACGTAGGTGTGCGAGTTCGAAAGTTCGCCAATCATCTCCCCCATGACGTAGGTCAGGCTGTAGCGGTCGGAGACCGCAGGCAGCAGCTGGGCATACTTGTCGCGCATCTTTTCCCAGTCCACGCCGTTCATGGCCGCGGCGTAGAAATAATCGCGCTCCTGCCGCCAGACCTCGTTGAACATCTCTTTCCACTCAGCGGGAGGATCGACCTGCGCTTTCATCCCGCCCAGGTTGAGCGCGCCATCACCAACTTTTTTGGGACCATCGGGCTTGGCGTCGATGATGCCGTAGGTGTGGCCGTCGCGTCCGCCATCGGCCTGATAGAGCAACTTCGACCCGTCGAAGGAAAGGGCGAAACGTTGCACGCCTTCGATCAGGACTTTGTCCTTGCGCTCTTTCAGATCGTAAACGTGGATTGCGGGCCCCTCACCCGGAATCGGTCCGGAGAGCCCCTGGATAGGTGTTGTGGAATAGTAGATAAAACTCTTGGCCGCTAAATAGGAGCCGATGACCGCGGGCTCAATCGGCAATGCCACCACGCGGCCCGTGATGCCGGCCAGGTCAATGCGAAAGTCCTTAGGTTTTTCCTTGTCCTCTTTCCTGTCTTTGTCGCCTTTGTCCTTATCGCTTGCCTTCGCTTCCGCGGGTGGTTCTTTTTCATTCTTCTTCTTACCCTTAGTTTCGGCCTTGCCTCCGGTTTTGCCGGGGGCCTTGCCCGGCGGAGTCAGCAGCTCGTCTTTGTTCTCTTCCTTTTTGATCTGGGTCTCGTCGCTCAAGGGTTGAAAGGGCGAGGCCTCATCCTGGCGCAAGGTCGCGACATAAATTCTGGTCGTTTTGGGATTGGAGAACTCGAAATCGATGTTGCCCAGGACTTCATTGAAGTCGCGGTCGGAGAGGAAGTACAGATACTTCCCTTCCGGATCGAAGACGGGAGCATAGCTGTTGGTCATGCTGGTGGTGACCGGAGTGCTCTTGCTGTCGGTCAATGAGTAGAGATGCACCACCGAGTAAGAGTTTTCGTCATTCTTGTCGTAGGCCAGCCACTTGCTGTCGGGCGACCACGAGTAATTCAGAATTTCTCCATACTTTCCCCGATCGACTTCGACCTGCTTCTTCTGATTGATGTCCACATACCAGAGCCGGCAGTCTTTGTCGGACCACGCGACTTTTTTGCCATCGGGCGACCACGCCGGCGCGTATTTGAAACCCTTATACCCGCTGGTGATTTGCAGCTCCTTGCCCATCCCGTCCTGGGGAGTGATGTAGAGTTCGTCTTCGCCGCTGCGGTCGGAAACGTAGAGGATCCAGCGGCCGTCGGGCGACCAGGCCACCGATTTCTCGCGAATGCCCGGAGTGCGAGTCAGGTTGCGGACACTTCCCTCTTTTGCCGGGACGGTGAAAACATCTCCCCGGGCGCCGAACACCGCCCGCTTCCCTTCCGGCGAGATGTCGAAGTCAGTAATGTTTTTGGCCACGCTGGTCCAGTGCTTAAGGGTCTGGTCGCGGTCGCCAGGCAGGTACACCGTCAACTTCTTCGGCTGCTTCGATTCAAAGTCAAAGGTGTACAGGTAGCCGCCGTTTTCGAAAATGATGGAATCCGGGCCCAGGCTCGGCCACATCACGTCGAAGTCAGTAAAATGGGTGAGCTGTTCGATCTGCTTGCTGCTTAGATCGTAACTGTAAAGATTGAGGTGGTGCTCCGGGCCGCGGTCGGAGGTGAAGTAGATGGCGTTGCCGTGCCACATGGGAAAAGTGTCTGTCCAGTCGGTGTGCGGCACGTCCTCGACCGAATTATTTTTCAGATCGTAAATGGCGATGGCCTGGGCCAGGCCTCCGGTATAGCGCTTCCAGGTGCGGAAGTTGCGGAAGATGGGGTTATAAGCGATCTTGGTGCCGTCGGCGGAAAACGAAGTAAGGCCGCCCTGGTCAACCGGCAACGCCTCGGGCAAACCTCCGTCGATGCTGACGCTGAACGGGCGCTTGGTCCAGCCGTTCGTGGCATCGCGACGAGAGAGAAACAGAATGCGCTTGCTGTCGGGAAACCAGGTGACCACTTCGTTGTGGATGCCCATGCGATCGCTGAGCGGCGCCGCCGCTCCCTGGTAAAACGTCAACTGCCGGGGCTGGCCGCCCTGGGCGGGCATTACGTACACGTTGAAGTTGCCGTCATATTGTCCGGTGAAGGCAATCCATTTACCGTCGGGTGAGAATTTCGGAAAAAGTTCGCGCCCGGCGTCAGCGGTGATGCGCCGCGCCTCTCCCCCCGCGCTGGATGCCAGCCAAAGATCGCCGCCATACATGAAGACGATCTTGTCCTTGTAGATATCGGGGAAGCGCATCAGCCGGCCTTCCGACATCTCCTGGCCCGATCCTGTACAGGCGAAGGCCAGCATGACGAGCAGCAGCAATCTCTTGGGATAAGGCATCAATGCTCCTTTTTGACGAGTTCTGCCGGCGGGAAACTGGAATGATCTTTCATCACGAAAAGAACTTGCGATTGTAACAGCCCATGCAGCTCGAAATCATCACAACGCTTCCGTGTCTTGGACGGGCGTATCGGAGAAAGGAAAGCGGGGTGTCACGAAAGTGAAAGCTGGGCTCATCCTGAAGCCATCCTTTGCGACCTTTGCGAATCCTTTGCGCACTTAGCGGTTAAAGGCTATACCGCAAAGGTCGCCAAGAAACCCGCAAAGAACGCAAAGGCAAAAGGCAAAACCCACAGGGAAGCATTGACGGATCGCCTATAATTCCGCTTCTTGTTCCGCGCCTATAAGGAGGACCGCTTTGCGCAAACTGAAAAGCCTGGTCACTGCCGATCCAGTGCCGCCCCGACGCAAATTCCTGCAGACCACTGTACTCGGCGGAGTCGCAGCCGCTGTCATGCCTGCGTTGGCCGGTGCCCGCGAGATGGCGGCCGCATCACCGCTCCCTCCGGAAGTTGGGCGCTTCGAACTCGACGAACTCACCATCGCTGATCTGCAGGCGGGCATGACCTCCGGGAAATTTACCGCTCAATCCCTCGCCGAAAAATATATTGCCCGGATCGACGAAGTCGATCGCCGAAAAAGCGACGGCGGCGGGCCTGCGGTGAACAGCGTGATGGAACTCAATCCCGACGCCATGGCCATTGCTAAAGCCCTCGACCAGGAGCGCAAGGCCAAGGGCGCGCGCGGCCCGCTGCACGGGGTTCCTGTCCTGATCAAGGACAACATCGACACTGCCGACCGCATGCAGACCACCGCCGGCTCGCTGGCACTGATGGGCTCGCGTCCCGCGAAAGATTCTTTCGTGGCGCAGAAACTGCGAGAGGCCGGCGCGGTCATCCTGGGCAAGACCAACCTGAGCGAGTGGGCGAATATTCGTTCCAGCCATTCGGTGAGCGGATGGAGCGGTCGCGGCGGGCTGACCCGGAACCCTTATGCCCTCGATCGCAATCCCTGCGGCTCGAGTTCGGGCTCGGGAGCGGCCACGGCGGCCAATCTCTGCGGGCTGGCCGTGGGCACCGAAACCGACGGCTCGGTGGTGTGCCCGTCATCCGCCAATGGCATTGTGGGGATCAAGCCGACACTGGGCCTGATCAGCCGCGCCGGCATCATCCCCATCGCGCACAGCCAGGACACGGCCGGCCCCATGGCGCGAAGCGTGCGCGACGCGGCAATTTTACTCAACGCACTGGCGGGCGCCGATCCTCGTGACGCCGCGACCGCGGCCAGTAACGGCAAAATCGCCCGCGACTACACCGGTTTTCTGGATCCGCATGGCTTGCGCGGCGCCCGCATCGGAGTGGCCCGCAAGTATTTCGGTTTCAGCGACAGCGTGGACGCGCTGATGAGCAGCGTGATGGAAGAGATGAAGGGCCAGGGCGCGGTGCTAGTGGATCCCGCCGATCTCGAAACTTACGGCAAGTTCGACGACACCGAATTTCTGGTGCTGCTCTATGAATTGAAAGCAGATCTCAACGCCTATCTCGCGACCCGTCCCGACGCCGCCGTTCACTCCCTCAAAGACATCATCGAATTCAACGAACGGAATAAAGAAAAAGAGATGCCCTACTTCCTGCAGGACATTTTCATCAAGGCCGAGGCCAAGGGCCCGCTGACCAGCAAGGAATATCTGGATGCGCTCGAAGGCAATCATCGCCTGTCGCGCGCCGAGGGCATCGATGCCCTGATGGACAAATTTCACCTCGACGCAATCATGGCGCCGACCGGCAGTCCGGCCTGGCTTACCGACCTGGTCAACGGCGATCACTCGGGCGGCGGGAGTTCGAATGCCGCAGCGGTGGCGGGTTATCCCGACATCACCGTGCCGGCGGGTTTCATCGCCGGGCTGCCGGTGGGCGTGTCGTTTTTCGGGCGCGCCTGGAGCGAGGATGTCTTGCTTAAGATCGCCTATGGCTTTGAGCAGGCAACCAAGGCGAGAAAGCCGCCGAAGTTCCTGCCCACGGTTCATATGGAAACAGCTCGCGTGAGGAAGGCCGGTGTGGGGACGGGTTTCTGACCCGTCCAGCCGAGCAAAGCTCGGCCGGGTGTTGCTTTTGTATTTCGTCCCATCAACTTTCGGGCGCGCAAAAATAGAGGACAGCCGAAACAATTCTCGATCAACAAGCAAGACGAGCTGCGCTCGTCCGGACGGGTCAGAGACCCGTCCCCACACAATCCAGCCCGTCCCCACACGACCCAACCGCCCACACGTGCACCGGTTAGGGTTTTCTTTCCACCCAGGCCAAGCCGTCCGCTCCGGGGCCGGTCTCAATTTGTTTTTCTACTTTCCAGTCCGTCAGGTTGAGTACCGCGACCTTTCCATCGCCGCTGCAGGAAACGTAGGCCACGGGGCGATCGTGGCGTGCCAGAATCTGCACCGGATCCTTGCCCACGGGAACCGTCCGGACCACCTTCATCTGCGCCAGATCCACCACGGCGACAGCATTGGCGGTCTGCATGCTCACCAGCAGCCATTTGCCATCCGGCGTGGGCGTGGTTCCGTAGCCGACGGCCGGCAGTGCGATCCAGTTTGTGACTTCGTTGCTCTTGGTATCGATGATGGCCAAGCGGGGACGCTTCTGGTCGGCGGTGAACACCCAGCGTCCATCCAACGACATGGAAATGCGCTGCACCGTTTCGGCCACCGGGATCACCTTGATCAGTTTGCGGTACTCGAGGTCGAGCGCGGAGACCGTTCCGGCATCGACATTGGCCGTATAAGCACGGTGCCCGTCGGGTGAAATCACCACCATGTGCGACTCGGCCTGCTCGGTGGGAATGGAGCCAACCTTCTTTCGCAGATGAGGATCGAGCACATCCACGGCATTATCGAGCTCGGCGGAAACGTAAAGCATGCCGTCCGGTCCGAACTTGACCCAATGCGGCCGCACCGCGCCGACATCCATGCTGGCCACGATGGCCCGTTTATCGAGATCGACAATCTCGACCGAGTGCCCATCGGTCCCGGGCTTTCCCACACCTGAGTTGCCGTAGATGGGAAGGTAGGCGAGACGCCCGTCCGCCGAAGCCGTGACTTCGTGGGCGCGTAGTTCGTTGGTCTTCACCTTGCCGATCTGCACCCCGGCCTCGGGATCTACCAGGCTCATGCTCTGGTCGCCCTGATTTACCACCAGCAAAAGATTTCGCGACCCGGTCACGTCGCCCGCGTGCGGACCGGCCTGCGCCTGGGTGATTCCGAGGAAAACGTTGAACAGCAGAATAAGGGTGATCATGTACCAAGTCATGCCTTGCCCCCTGGGAAAGAAGAATCCGCGTCGGACTAGTGTATCCGCAATAGGGCGTTTCGAGCAGGGAGGAACCGGCAGCCACGCGTGAGTCGGAGGCGCGACCTAGGGTAAACACAGAAATCACTGAGGCCCGCTGAAGGAAATTCCCTGCCCTTGAAGAAGATTCTCCTAACCGTTGGAGGGTTGGACATCGAGGCTTTGGGATAGTCGGTCCAACTCTTTCGCCAGTTGACGAAGTTCATCGGTGATTTGCGCATACCGCTTTAGAACGTCCGCGCCC
Source organism: Terriglobia bacterium (assembly GCA_963757835.1). GTDB lineage: Bacteria > Acidobacteriota > Terriglobia > Terriglobales > Acidobacteriaceae > JAIQFF01. Next base: position 91,238 of record CAVWSP010000011.1, read on the forward strand.
ATGTCTGCCATCCTGGCTTGTCGCTTCAATATGCCGTCTTGCTCTTCCAGAAGACAGGTGATGGTGGCGCTTATCTCGCGTATCCGTTCCGGATTCATGTTCACACGAGAAATAATCAAGGGCACGCCGACTATCAATCAGGGAATTCACGTTTTCGATATCAGGGAATGCCCTGCTCAGGGAAGTTGCTGGCCGAATCCTACACCGCCCGGGGTGCATCTCTTCTCGATAACATGCGAACCCTAGGGATGATCGGCGGCCTTGGGCCTGAATCCACCATCGATTACTATCGCTCCATCATTGCGCGCTATCGCGCCCGGCGGCCTGATGGAGGATATCCGCACCTGCTCCTCAACAGCCTCGACGTCGATAAGGGCATCGCCATGCTCGATGCCGGGCGCCTTGACGAACTCGCCGACTATCTTGCCGAAGGGCTGGAAGCGCTGGTGCGTGCCGGCGCGGATCTTGGTTTCATTGCCGCGAATACGCCGCACCTCGTATTCGACAAGCTCCAGCGCCAGTCAGCCATCCCTCTCCTCAGCATCGTGCGCGCTACCTCTGACCACGCAAAGACCCTCGGCCTGAAGAAGGTGGGCCTGTTTGGAACCGGCTTTACCATGCGCGCGAGCTTCTACCCGGAGGAATTCCAGCGGGCCGGAATCGCCCTAGTCATACCGCAAGAACCAGAGCGGGAATTCATTCATCGAAAGTACATCGGTGAACTGCTGAAGAATCAATTCCTGCCGGAAACACGGACCGAAATTCTGCGTATTGCTCACCGGATGAAGACGGAGGACGGTGTGGAAGCGTTGGTCCTGGCGGGCACAGAGCTGCCATTGCTTTTGCGCGACTCGGGCGACACAGGCATCGAATTTCTCGACACGACTGTGATTCACGTCGAAGCCATCGTGGATGCGCTGCTGACTTGAAGGCGTCGTGGTGGCCCCGGCGTGAGTCGAACACGCGACCTTCGGTTTAGGAAACCGCTGCTCTATCCATCTGAGCTACGGGGCCATGTCTCGGACTGCCCTCAGTTTACTGCATCTTTCGTGGGGGCTCGGCGGGACGAATCTCTTGCGGTTGCACAGCAGGAACTCCAACCCTGTACCACTTTCGGTCGCGAATAATAGAGGGCACCGAACTCACTTACTGTCGATCTGCACTCCACGTGCCCTTTCCGGTTTGCCCAGACCCAGCACAAGACCACGAACCGGTAGCGCGAGCGCTCTCGCCGCTTGACGACCGGAAGGCGCCAATAAACTTGCAGGTGACATCCGCCACCCCGAGTGAACCGCTGAAAGTCGCCGAGCCGGAAGAATCCACGCTTCCCGCGCCCTGACCGGGATCTGTCACGGTAATGACGCCATTCGCCACGGAAAATGCGACGGATCCCGTCGCGGGGTTGCCCGCAAAGGCGCCATCGTACGTCCCATGATACGAACCATCGTACTTGCCCTTGGCGGGCCCCTGAGCAAACATGGTCGGCGCGATGGCGCAAATGCCAACCATCACCGCCACGTATAGAAGCGAATGCAGTCGATGTCCCATGATCTTCATCTTTCATGCTCCAAGCTGTAATTGGCTAACCACGTTATCGTTCGGACCCCTGAAAAGAGCGAGACAGCGGGGTGGAGGGTCCGTCCTATTCTATACGCCCTCGCCGGCTACTCGCTCATGAGCAGAATGCGCGGCAGGCCTGAATCTCGGCCGGTAAACTCCCAATATCGTACCAGGATTGAATAGACACTCAAGCCTATCTCGCCCTCTCCCCACAGGGCATAGGCGAGAGACTGTTGCATCAGATTGCGGCGCGTCAGCCCCAGCACGATGGTCTTGGGATCGAGCAACTCACTGAGATAGGCAATCGAATTCGCGATCGCAACCGCACCCCAGACTTCGATCACCGAATTGCTGCCCTCCGACTTCACTTCTACCCGTAACGACGATAGAAACTCACTGCGGTTGTCCAGGAGATTTACATGCAGAAAAGCGATCGGTCCTTCGACTTTGAAACTCTCTTCGATTTTGCGAACCAGGTTCTTGCGCTGGGCGGAATCATTGGCGTGATGGGGGACCAGATTCACTTGTTTTTCAGCAATCGAAGTCCAGAGACGGGCGGAGGCGTCATCTACAAACCGAACATCCGCTACCCGCATTTCCGTGGAGCGGTAATAACGGCTGATGGCGCTGGAGAGGATCAGCAACAAAATGAATGTAGCGGCAATAATGACGCCAGAGGGCCGCTCGATGACGTTCGCGATCAGGGTGTAAGCGAAGACCGCGGTGACGATCCAAAAATAGCCTGGCAGCAAGACTCGTTTGAGTCCCTGGAGAGCGCCTTCGCGTGAGAGGGCGAGCGCTACCGCCACCGCCGCCGAAAACATGAGTACGAGGACGCCGGTAGCGTAGGCGCTTCCCTGCGCCTCCACGTTGGCTCGAAATATCAGGGTGATCACGATGTCGATGGCCAGCAGCAACAAGACCAGCGGCCGCCGATAAGCCACCCAGCGCGGCGCCATGCCGAATCGAGGAAGATAGCGGGGGATGAGGGCCAGCAATCCGGTCATCGCCGAGGCGCCGGCAAACCACAACACCAGAATGGTGGACAGATCGTAGATCGTTCCGAATGCACTGCCCAACATTTCGTGTGCCAGATAAGCCAGGGCACGGCCATCGGCCACGCCCCCGGCGCGGTATGCGCTTTCGGGAATGAGCAGGGTCGCCACCAGGCTCGAGGTGAGCAGCATGACGCTCATGATGAGGGCGGCAGCGATCAGGAGCTTCCGGGTGGCGCGAATCCTTCCCTCGGGCCTGCCTCCAGTTTCCTTGTCGGAGTCTCCCGAAACCAGAGGCATCACGGAAACGCCGGTTTCGAATCCACTCAATCCCAGGGCAAGTTTCGGGAAGACAATTGCGGACGCCACGAATATGGCGGTCCAGTCACCAAACGAATGCAGGCTTCCATGCCATTGCGACAACAATCCCGGGTGCTTAAAAATCACCCCCAAACCCCACGCCAGTACGAACGCGTTCAGAGCGAGGTACGGAATTGCCACCGCTGCGGCCAGTCCGATGGCTTCCCGAAATCCCAGCAAAAAGACGACCGCGAGCAACCCCAGGAACAAAAGAGTGGTCGCAATATGGGCGTCGCCGAGATAGGGGTGAAGGAAAGGGTTCGCAATGGCATGCCTCGCCGCATCGGCCGCGGAGAGCGTCATGGTAATGACAAAATCGGTGCCCGCGAAACCGAGCAGCACCAGCACAAACAGCTTGCTCTTCCACCCCGAAAAGAGATTTTCCAGCAGTGCGATGGAGCCCAGTCCGGCGTAGGAGCGTCGGGCGACCTCAGAGTAAACGGGAACGGCGCCAAACAAAGTAACCACAACCAGGATGACCGTTGCCGGCAGGGAAAGTATCCCGACGGCCAGCAGGGCAATTCCCGGCTGGTATCCCAGGGTGGAAAAGTAGTCCACCCCGGTCAGCCACAGCACCAGATACCACGGCCGGGTGTGCTCGCCGCTGGTGGCGGGTTTATCGAGCGGCGTACCGCAAAGGAAGAACCTGCCCAACACAGTCGTGGGCGGTGCCGTGCGCCGCGCGGGAAGAGAAAGAGGATCGGGGCTCGATGTTTCCATGATTCACTTACCCGGAAGAATCTGGCTGAGTGGAATTGCCCTCCGGCGGTGCGGAGCGGGGCGGAGTTGCACTGGAGCCGTCGGGATGAACATCGGTTTCTTCAATCAACCTGGCAGCGGTGTTGGCTGAGACCCAGCCGTCGTGCATGGCCTGTTCGATGGCACTCCTTTCCGCGGTTTTCAATCGCCGTCGCGCGACTTCAAACTCCTCTGTGAGGCGACCTTTATTTTCTCCGAAGATGGTATCGACGGTTTTATTGGCATCTTCCTGTCTCGCCTCCAGTTCGTGGCGGAGTTGTTCGTACACCGGGTGCGAAATCAGCTGCCCGCCGGCCATGATCTCCAGTTCGGAAAGGGCGGATGCGACCGCCACCTGACGGACGCGAGCACGGGAGTAGTCGTCGTCCTCGCTCTGTCCAATGCCAAGCAGGCGAATCAAAGGCTTCATCGTGATGCCCTGAACGACGATGGTGAAGGCAACCACTCCGAAGGTCATGGTCAACAGCTGGGCCCGATAAGGGAAGGCGGTCCCAATACTGAGAACGAGCGCGAGGGAAAGAGCGCCGCGCATGCCTCCCCACACCATGATGTGCTGCCAACGCAAGGGGATTTTGGGCGAGAAGAGGTTGCTGACAGGCACAAGCCCGTACACGGTCAGCACGCGCCCGGCAAGGACCGCCGCGATGGTCAGCAGAATCGCCCGCCACATTCCCAGCAGATCACCCATCCGCACCTGAAGTCCAATTAGCAGGAACAGAATGGAATTGATAAGAAATGACGCATACTCCCAGAACGACCACAGCGCGATGCGCGTGCGCGAGCTCATTCCGGTGCGCACGCCAAAATTGCCCACCATCAGGCCGGCGCCGACCGTGGCAATGACGCCCGATAAATGCAGCGACTGGGCCAGAAGATAGGAGCCGTACGCCAATATGGTGGTGAGAGTAATCTCAATTCCCGGGTCGTCCACTCTGTGGGTAAGCTGGCTGAATACATAGCCCAGGACCAGGCCCACCGCAGCGCCACCGGCGACGTCCACCACAAAATCCCGAATACCGGCGGTGATTTGCAAGTGAGAGCTGGCCACCGCTCCAAAGAGAATCCCGTACAAAACGACGGCGGTTCCGTCGTTGAACAGACTTTCTCCTTCGACCGTGATCGAGAGTCGTTTATCCACCGCCATGTCCTTGAAAATGGCGAGGACCGAAATCGGGTCGGTCGCCGCCACAATCGAACCGAAAACCAGGGCGACAAGAACCGGGATCCCAAGCGCATAGTGCACTGCCAGGCCGGAGATCAGGGTGGCCGCGAACACTCCCACGGTCGCGAGCAGGAAGATCGGAACGAGGTTCTCCCGCAACTGCCGCAATTGAATTTTCAGGCTTCCTTCGAACAAAAGCGCGGGCAGGAAAATGATCAGGCTGACATCTGGCGTCAGCCAGTCTGGCGAGTGAGAGAAGAGTTTTTGCAGGACGGGCAGATGAAATGAGCCGAGGAGGAGACCTCCCACGACCAGGGCGACGGTATAAGGAATTCGAAGCCGCGCGGCTATTACCGCGATGACCGAAGCCGCGATCAGCAGCCAGATCAGAAACTCGATAGTGGTACTGGGCGTCATCTATTTCTTCAGCCACGTCGATTATTCTTTACACCAATTCTTTACGCCGACTCTTTAGACCTCGGGATTGCGGACCGAACTCCCGACTCGGGGCGCAGAGCGGTCGCCACCGGCTCGGATATTGAACGGATGTGCAGGTCGCGCTGAGGGAATGGTATCTCGATGCCTTCTTTTCGGAATGCGGCGAAGATCGCGAAGTAGAGGTCGCTCTTCAAGCGCGCCGGCGTCTGCACCTGCTGAATGGTCCAGACCCGAAGGTGGAAGTTGAGAGAGCTGTCACCAAATTCGGTAAAGATCACTTCCGGGCTGGGCTCGGCGAGAACATCAGGATGGTTTCGCGCCACGGCGACCAGAACGTCCCGCACCACTGCGGGATCGCTGCCGTAAGAGACACCCAGCGGGAGGGAGAGGCGCACCTGCCGGTCATTGGCGGTCCAATTCGTGACACTCTGATTAATAAACTCAGAGTTGGGAACGATAATCACCACGTTCTCGTTAGTCTGTATCCAGGTGCTGCGTCCCCGAAGCCGGACCACATCTCCGTAGGTGTCGCCCACCTGGATGCGGTCTCCCAGTTTGATGGGCTGCTCCAGGAGCAGAATCAACCCGGCGACGAAATTACTGACAATTGCCTGCAATCCCAGGCCAACGCCAATTCCAAGCGCTCCGCCCACCACCACCAGACTGTTCAGATTCACGCCCAGCGACTGCAACCCTATCGTCAACCCCAGGACAAAGACCAGGTATGAGATCACCTTGGCGGCGGCATACTGTTGCCCGATGGGAAGCGGCGTGTGCTTGAGTACCCGTTTCTGCAGGACGAGCATGGTGAAATGGGAGAAAATCACCAGCGCCACAATGAAAATCAGGGCCTTGAGAATGAAGAAGATCGTGACTGGCAGGCCGCCCAGACTGAACAGGGGCTGCACCAGAAATCGCTGCACTCTCATTCCCGCATCGCCAAAGGCCGGAGCGTACCAGTTTCCGAATACACCGACGGAGATCAAGAGCAATAGCGACACGGCGAGCAAGAACATCACTCCTCGGCGAGATGCTTTCACGGCGGAGGCTCCTTCCTAAACACGGGTAGCTCACACGAGTCTCTCACAAGAGTCTAGTTCGGGCCGCTCGGGTCGCGACCAGCCGTGCGATAGAGCACGTGACCGCGTCTCAAAGTGCGCCGGACAACTGTGCTAGCCTGATCGTGGAACGGAAGCCGCCGGGTTATCAGCCGCTTCAGAGGTAGATGCCCCGCCCGTGATCAATCCTCGGGGCAAGATCCCATGACCATTCCCGTTCCTAGGCTAGCTCACTAATTAGAGGTCATTCTTGTCCTTACCCATAGAAGATTACGCAATGATCGGCGACTGCCAGACGGCCGCCCTGATCTCAAAACAGGGATCGATTGATTGGCTCTGTTTTCCAGACTTTGATTCTCCAGCCTGTTTCGCGGCGCTTCTGGGCACGGCTGAGAACGGTCACTGGTCCATCTTTCCCGCAGACCCGGTCCGGGCCATTCGCCGCCGTTATCGCGACGGAACCCTCATTCTTGAAACTGAATTTGAAACTGATTCCGGATCGGTGCTGCTGGTCGATTGCATGACGCCGCGCAATGGAATGCCCGAACTGTTGCGCACCATCGTCGGTAAACGCGGACGAGTCCAGATGGAACTGGAGCTTGTGATTCGCTTCGATTATGGATCGGTCGTGCCCTGGGTCCGGCGTACCGAAAATGGCATCTCCGCCATAGCCGGTCCCGACATGCTGGGTCTGCGTACGGACGTACCTCTTCGCGGCGAGAACCTCAAGACTGTGGCATCGTTTACCGTGGCCGCGGAACAGAAGGTTTCATTCGATCTGACCTGGTATCCCTCGCACCGCCCGGAACCGCTGCCCATTAACATTGACGAATCGATTCAAGATACCGAGGAGTGGTGGAGGGAATGGTCCGGCCGCTGTTCTTATCAAGGCAAGTGGGGCGATGCAGTACGGCGCTCGCTGATCACCCTGAAGGCCCTTACCTTTCTGCCCACCGGCGGAATCGTGGCTGCGCCGACCACTTCACTCCCCGAGCTGCTCGGCGGCGTACGAAACTGGGACTACCGTTTCTGCTGGGTGCGGGATGCGACCCTGACTCTGCACTCGCTGCTCGATGCCGGATATCTTGACGAGGCGCGGGAGTGGCGCGAGTGGCTGTTGCGGGCCGTTGCGGGCAGCCCGTCAGAGCTCAATATTGTGTATGGCATTCACGGTCAACGCAGGCTCACTGAGCTGGAACTGCCGTGGCTGAAGGGATATGAGGGATCCGCGCCGGTCCGGACCGGCAACGCTGCTTACAGCCAGTTTCAGCTGGACATCTTTGGAGAGGTGGCCAACACTCTTTTTCAATGTCGCGAGGCCGGACTCGATCCGCCCGCGGAGGATGCCGGCCAGGACGTCGCCCTGGCTTTGCTGGAGTTCCTCGAGACCGGATGGAAACAGCCTGACGAAGGCATTTGGGAAATGCGTGGCCCGCGCCGGCATTTCGTCCACTCCAAGATGATGGCGTGGGTGGCCATCGATCGCGCGATAAAGTCGGCTGAGCGGGGCTGGCTCGTGGGAGACACCAAGCGATGGAAAGCCCTGCGAAGCACCATCTTCGACCAGGTGTGCAGCCAGGGTTTCGACGCGGACCTCAATTCTTTTGTGCAGTACTACGGTTCCAAACATCTGGACGCCAGCATACTCATGATGCCGCTTGTCGGCTTTCTTCCCGCAAATGATCCTCGGGTCCTGGGCACGGTGAAAGCCATTGAAACCCACCTCATGGAAGACGGCTTCGTAGGACGTTATACGCAGGACCCCGCGGTTGACGGCATGCCTCACGGAGAAGGCAAATTCCTGGCTTGCACGTTCTGGCTGGCGGACAACTACGTTTTTCAAGGCCGCCATGCGGAGGCGGTACAGATATTTGAGCGGCTGCTCGATATTCGCAACGACGTCGGCCTCCTTTCCGAGGAATATGATCCCCAGGCCAAACGCCTGTTAGGTAATTTTCCCCAGGCGTTCTCTCACGTGGGCCTGGTCAACACAGCTCTCAATATCGCCCGCGGCCGTCCGCCCGCAGGCACCACCCTATGAAGTGCTCCCGCCGGCCGTCCGGACCAAGAAAAGAGGCCCCGGGACGGGGCCTCTCGCTTCATATTCTTCAATCGGAGGAATCGGCCTTTAGGCTGCTACTGCCAGAGTGCTGGTTGCGACCTCGTAGGTCTCGACCTTCGGGGGACCCTGAATCATCGGATTCAGTTTCTCCACCAGCTTCGGGAACACGGAGGTGTGATACATCTCGGCGTTCTTGCGGTCATCCCAGAAGCTGATTGCGAGCACCCGGTCGTTGTCCACCAGGGTAATCTCATCCTGAAAGCCCTTTTGCTGCCGCAGGACAGGCAGAATCTGCGATTCAAACAACTGAATAAACTCCTTCTGTTTCCCATCCTTCAGCTGGATATGCACATTGCGAGTGATTTTCAATTTGTGTCTCGAATCTCCCTGCGAATTGAAGGCCTTTTGACGACATTTCCACCAGGGCGAAGGCAGGGGTTCGGCGCCCTTATTATGACCTATTTACCTTATTTTCTATAACTTAAGTATATCAACCGAGGCGCGATAAGTCAAGCCTAACCCACATCACCGCCGACGAGCTTTCCAGTCAGGGTTCCCCTGAAATCCTCAAAGGAGAACGCACTCACCTAGTCGTGGGGCAAGCTCTCGGGTCATGCTCCCGCAGAAACTGGCCGGCGGACATTTTTTCTCGCGGCACCTTCGTCTTGCGGGTCGGCATCTTCCAGGTGCGAGCAAAAGTGTTCACACCAGCCGAACACATTCTCATCGCGCACGTTGCGGCGAAGCTTCCGCATCCGTGTGCGCCGTTCCTTCGCGGTCATGAGATACGCCTGATGCAGGGCATCGGCAACTCCCTCGATGTCGTAGGGGTTGACCAGAATCGCCCCGTTGCGGAGCTGGTCGGCGGCGCCTGCGAACTCACTGAGGATCAGGGCCCCGTGGTCTCCCGCCTGGGCCGCGCAGAATTCCTTGGCCACCAGATTCATCCCGTCCTTCAGAGGTGTGATCAGGGCGATGTCGGCGATGCGATAGTGAGCCAGCAAATCGGGCCGCTCCAGGTGGCGGTGAATGTAATGAATCGGGACCCATCCCGAATCGCCGTACCGGCCGTTGATCTGACTGACCAGGGTCTCGATCTCAAGCTTCAATTCCTGATACCCGGGGATGTCCTCCCGGCTGGGAACCACGATCTGGACCAGCGTAATCTGCCGCCGCAGCACCTCGTGCGATGTCAACAGATGCTGAAATGCCCGCAGCCGTTCCGGGACCCCCTTGGTGTAATCGAGGCGGTCAACTCCAAGCACAATCTGGCGGCCCACTACGTTGCGGCGAATTTCCGCCGCCCGTTCGGCTACATCCGGAGCTTCCGCCCCACTGGCGAATTCATCGAAGTCGATGCCGATGGGAAAACTTCCGATCAACGTGTCCCGGCCATCCACCTGAGCGTGCAATTGTTCTCGCGAGCGATGTAATTCCAGCTCAGGCAGGAAGCGGCGAACGCAGCCGGCAAAGTTACGTTGATCGCGCGGTGTCTGGAACCCAACCACGTCAAATTCGAAGAGCGCCCGCAGGACCTGGCTGCGCCAGGGCAGTTTTTCAAATATGTCGAGCGCCGGAAACGGAATATGGAGAAAGAAGCCCAGCCTGCATTTCAGGCCCAACTTCCGCAAAAAATCCCCGACCAGCATGAGATGGTAGTCATGAATCCAGACCACGGAATCGCTCTTCGCCACCCGCGCGACGGCTTCGGCAAACTTGCGATTCACCTCGACATAAGCCTTCCAGTAGGCAGGATCGAAATTGCATCGCGACTGCAGGTCATGAAAGAGCGGCCAGATGATCTCGTTGGAAAAACCCGAGTAAAAATCCCGCCTCTCGTCCTGAGTGAGGGAGATGGGAATGAGGCGGCACGGCGAATCGTACCGGCTGTTCGTCAGTAAACGCTCAATGTCTTCCTCGCATTGCTCGCCGGGCCAGCCGATCCAGCATCCACTTCCAGCCTCGAGAACAGGACGTAGCGCCGTCACCAGCCCGCCTGAACTTGGTTTCAGACGCGGTCCATCCGGCCCGAGCTCGACGGTCGCGGGGAGCCGGTTCGAGACTAAAATCACATCCTTATCTGTCTTCATAACGAATCTCAGTCCAAGGTGTCATCGTAGCCCAGAACGAGTGCGCCAAGGCAGCGTTGTTGGATTTTTCTCGAAGAATTAGTGATTTTGCGTCCGCTTCGTCGGCAGCGGGAATTTTAATTGATTGCGCTTGCGTCGCGCGAGTACGCATTTCTCTGCGACTGAGCTGGGATTGGTTTTCTTTTCGGTGGACTTGGCTCGCTGCGGGAGCCTGGGTTCGTTTTGCTGCGCGCCTTTGCACGAGCGGGACGCTCGCGCCTACATGGGGCGGCGGGCCAGGTCGCGAATCTGGTTCAGATATTCGATATAGGTCGGGATGGGTATGTCAGGAGAGTCGCCGTCGTTGAGGAAGTGGGAAAGCCTGATCTCCATTGGAATGGAGCTGATGACCTCGCGGAAGCGTGCCATCTGGAGATATTTTACGTGCCAGATTTCGAGCATCAGAGAGCGGAATTCTTCGCTGATGAAACCCATTCTGCGCTCGCCCAGGTAGATTGCGTCAAAGTGACGTTCCGCCAGGCTCTTCCGAATGGGATCTTCCGGCGTGGAGAAGTGATAGACCAGGTGGAACAGATCGGCCAGGTCACCCCACAGCACTTTTTCTTCGAAGGCGCTGAAACGAAACGCAGCGGCGCCGCGCTGTTGCGCCGTCCGGGCATGGTCGGCGGGGCGGAGTCCGTGTCCAGCCAGTTCGCCGCGAAACCACGCGATCCGTTCCGGCGCGAGGTTGTGGCGCAGAAACTCGATGGCATATGCATTCGGCAAATACAGCTTGGGATCGGCATCGAGGCGCTCGATCCAGGGGCGCCAGTCCTTGTGCTCCAGCACGCCGAGCAGCTCCTGAAGTTGGACGACGGTGACGTCGGGATGATATTTCACCGCCTGCCAGAAATGCTCGGTGGAATCGTAGGTTGAACCGTAGAGCTCGATGCCCTCCTCAATCGGATACCAGTTGGAGAGCACTCGCGCCGGGATCGATGGCGCGGCGCTCCAGCAGTTCAGCGAATGTTTCCACTTCTCCTGCACTGCCAGAAAGGCCTCGGCGTATCCCGGCGGCACCGGTTCTTTTACCTGCGCCAGGGCCTGCCGCAGTTCACCGCTGGTGTGGGTCACCAGGGCTTCGAGCGGGCGCTCGTCAATCATGGAGATTACGCGGCTCTCAATTCCGCGCCGCAGCAGCTCGCTCGCCAGGCGTTGCCGGGCGTCGTCGTCGAGGCGGGCGCTCCAACGCTGCTTCTGGGAATCGATATAAGGGAACATCTCCGCCAGCGTCTTGAACTCGATGAAACCATGCAGGGCGAAAGTTACGGGCCGCCCGTCTTTCATGATCGTGGTCGAGGGCGTGACGAGGGCCTGAAGCGGAACCTGCTGTGCCCGCAGGGGCACGATCAAGAACAGGGCCGCGAGTACCATCAGAATGTGTGGGGCGGACACTCCTGTCCGCCGCCTTTGACTTCGACTCTCGAAATCGATCATAGGTCTGATAATCCCATCAACGGCCAGTCGGGCGAAAGAGTGTTTCTGCGTTGGGCAGACCGCATTTCCTCGTCGGAAAACCGACCCTGCGTATTTTGTTGATCGAGAGGCGCTCGCTGCTGGCACAATGCAGTTCTTCCCCCCCCAGAAAGACCCCGCGTTAACCATGAAAGATTGGGAAACGCGGGGTCCAGTCTCACCGCTACGATTCAAATGGCGTCGCGGGCCGCCTACTCCGGCGGCCGCCCGCTCCCTGCGACTTCCGCCTTCGCGGTCAATCTCAAATACAGCATGTAAAACACGATGGCAAGATTGATGAGCAGCACGGCCACGTGAATCACGGTCTGCCGCCGGATCAGTTCATAAGTCTCGAAGGGAACATACAGCGCTCCCGAGATCATGGCAAACCATTCTGCCCAGGGCCGCTCCCGCCATAGTCCGTAGGCTTCGACGAAGCGGACGATCGAATAGGCCGCAGCTCCGCCCGCCAGGAGCCACAACTTTCTGTCGGTGACATTGTCTGCCAGATCGAGGAAGACCTGGGCGAAGTGGTGGCGATCGGGATCAACCCGCAGAAACCTCAACAGGGCTTCGGCAATGTCCCAGGCGTCCTTGTGAACCAAGGAGACCGCGCCAAAGCCCAGCACAAGCACGACCACTCCCTTGAGCAATTCGAGCGAGGCCACGGCGCGCAGCGCGGCCCGGCGGCGGTGCCGCTCCGCCGCCCTGGCATGCTCCACGATGGTTGCGGCCACATGTTCCATAAGAATTGCGATTATCTGCCGGGCTGCAGCAAAAGCTGTTCCGCAGGCGAGAATACCCTGCCGCGGATCAGCGTGGTGCTGATCAGCGAGGTCAGGCCTGAGGCGGCGAAAATCATGGCCAGGACCACAAACTGATAGATGGCCGCATAGAGCGGACGAGCGCCGGAGAGTAACATGCCCGCCATCAGCCCGGGAATCCAAACTATGCCCAGGGAGCGCATGGAGTCGATGGCAGGAATGAGGCTGGCCTCGAACGCTGCCTGCACGTAGGGCGAAACGCTGTTGCGGGCCTCCGCGCCCAAAGCCAGAGCGGTCTCAATCTCGCCGGCGTGCGCCAGCACATCGGAGCGGAAGCGGTTCAGGGCCAGTCCGTTGGTGTTCATGGCATTGGCGATCAGCATACTGCCCACTGGAACCAGCGATGTGATGGCGGTATCAATTACTCCCATCGACGTCATCAGGGCAATAACGGAGCCCGCGCCGAAGGCAATGGCCCAGGCGGAAACGTGAAACGCGCCAGGCATCCCTTTGGCGCGGCGCGCCGAGGTTGCTCCCGCGGCCACCATCATGCCGGCCAGCAGGAAACCGCTGGTCCACCGCGGAGCGCGTAAAAGGACAACCAGAATCGAGCCCACAGCGACGATTTGCACCAATCCGCGAACCATCGCGATCACGGTCTCGCCTTCCAGATGAATTCTCCGGCGACTCGCCAGCACCACCACCGCCAACGCCGCCAGCCCGGCAACCAATGCCTGCGCCAGGCCTAATTGTAGTTGCGAGTGGAACCACAGTCTAAGCACGAAGGACCTCCTCTACCGGACCAGCGCGCACGATGCGTCCCGATTCGAGCACCAGTGCCCGCCCGGCCAGTCGGGCCGCCTGGGCGACGTCGTGGGTGACCACCACACAAGTCAGTCCCCTATCATGCACGACTCTCTGAATGGCAGCCTCAACCTCGAGTTTAGCGGCCTCGTCCAACGCCGAAGTGGGTTCGTCGAGCAAAATAACCAGAGGCGAGTTGGCCAGGGTGCGGGCCACTGACACGCGCTGGGCTTCGCCGCCGGAGAGATTGGCTACATCGCGCCCGGCATAATTCTTGAGGCCGACCTGGGCCAAAAGCGCATCGATGGCGTCTGGCTCCAGGGTCTCGCCCCGCTGCGCCGGACCGAAACGGAGATTATCACTTACGCTGCCAGGAAACAGGTAGGGGCGTTGGGTCACCATGCCGAGTTTGCGACGCAGTTCGCGGGGCTCGATATCGTGATAGTCCCGACCCTCGACAAACACACTTCCAGACGTGGGCTCGTCGAGCCGGTTGAGCAGGCGCAGCAATGAAGTCTTGCCCGAGCCGCTGGGGCCGGTGATGGCCAGAACTTCGCCTTTCTGCAATTCAAAATTCGCATCCTGAACCAGAATCTTGTCGCGGACGGTTCGTCCCAGGTGCTCGGCCCGCAGGATAACGGGAGCGGGAATTGACGAAGGGCTCATGACTGGGATTTTGTAGCGCCGCCGTCCCGGCGGGCGTCCCGCCCGCCAGCGGTGAGGGCAAGATGCCCTCACGACAGCCGGCGAGACGCCGGCGCTACTTTACGTTGCCGCGCACACTGGCACGCAGTTCGTCTGCAATCTCGCGGGCAGCCTTGCGGGCCGCCACTTCTTCGGTGACGCCGAAGGAGATCGCGCCCACCCGGGCATGCCCGCCGCCTCCGTAACGTTCACAGACCTTGGCCAGGTTCACCGTGGGCTCCGAGGGCGCCCAGGGATTCGAGCCGACCGAAACTTTCACCCGGAAGCTGCTCTTGCTCAGGCCCACGCTGTAAATCGATTCCGGATGGAGATAGTAGGGCACGAATTTGTTGTAGCCCTCGAGATCATGGTCGGTGATATCGAAAAAGAGGGTGTGGTCTTTCGACTCGATGCGCTCTTTCAACACCGCGATCGAGCGCTGGTGCCGCTCCAGCAACGGCGGCAGCAGGGGGGCCACGAAAGGTTCTTCCAGGATTTCAGCCAGGGGCCGGGTGGCCAGCAGGGGAATGAGCTGGGGAATGAAAGTGTAGCTCTGCGCCGACTCGATGATCAGCGTGAGCTTCATGGCCGGCGCTTGCATTTCCACCGCCGTCCTGGCATCCGGATACATCGCGCCATCGACGATGTCCGTCCAGTGCACCAGGTCGGCCACCGGGGCGGGATCGAAGCCAAAGCGCTGTTCGGCTATGGTGGCGATGAAATTGGTGCAGGACTTGAAATCAGGGTCGTAAAACTTGCGATTGCTCTGGTCCTGCTCGAAGTGGGCCGCATCCTCGGGCGTGAGGAATGCGCTGAGATGATGGTCAAACCACCAGGTAATCTGGGGGGAGCTGGAATACTTGAAGTCCACGATGGCGTTTTCGTCGCCATCAAATTGCTTTTCATCGAACAACGACCCGGCGCGGTGCAGCAGGCCGGAGAAAACGAAGGTGGCATCGTTTCGGATCCGCTCCCGATAAAAACGCGAGAACAGGGCAGCCGAGCATGCCCCGTCGAAGCACTTGTCGTGATAGAAGACCCGAACTTTCAATCGATCCCTTCAAAGGTCCCGCTTTCCGCGCCGGTAGCGTCACAACGAGGATGCGAACCGAAAGCTAATAGGAATGACATCCCGAAGAAGACCTGTCAAGCGAGGAAGTTTTGACCCGGTCTCCAGCCCAGTGAAGGCGGAGACCGGTGATTCGCAAGAGTCAAGAGTAAAGAGCGCCGGCGGAGTTGCCGCCGCGCCCGCAAACTAGACGGCGTTGGCCTGTTTTTCCGCCAGGTCGCCAATGACCGGCAGCTTGAACATGAGTCCCTGATTGGCTTTGATCAGCAGGATGATCCATATGATGAAAGACCCCAGCCAAATGATCATGTGCAGCGGGAAAGTGATAAAGATCAGCCCCGGCACAAAACCAATAATGGTCAGCCCGATCCAGATGGCAATCATGGCCACGCAAAAGAAGATCATCTGAAATGCATGGAACCGCACGAAGCGGCTCTTGTTATAGGGCTCCATCACCAGAAAAATGATCGCCGGAACGATGGTGATGTAGCACAACATGCCGACGACATTGTCGGTCATTCCGCCGGTGGTGGCCTGGGCGGCTGGGGCCGGCGGCGCTGCGGTGCGACTACTACAGGCCGGACACATGGTCGTGCCGTCCGCGATCTGCGTTCCACACCCGCTACAAAAAGCCATTGACTTTCCCTCCCGTGATTGTGCAACTCGGCCCCCGGACGCGAGTTTGTCCGGCCCTGCCTGAACCCGCGAAAGTTACCAGAATCGGCCTTCCAAGGCAAACAGAATCGCAAGCGGAGGCTGGCCGCCCGCACGCCGCCAGCTTGCAACTGGAGCCGGCAGGGCCTTCCCTATCAATACGATCCCGATCATCGAGAGACTCCTGAGCAAGCTACGGAACGGGATCGCTGGTGCCTAGGGGAACGCTTGAGCGGCAGCGCCAGAGACGGGCTGCAGTCAAAGCCAGGCCCTTGCGCAGACCGTAGCGCTGCACGGTTTCTATCGAATAGCGGGAGCAGGTGGGACGGTAGCGGCACTGAACGTATCCGGCAAGAAGAGGGTTGCCGATTCGTTGGTAACCACGCACCAGGACGACATAAGCCCGGGCCGCCAGCTGATACTCGGGCGGCCGAAAGCTGTCTGCAAACGCGCTCCCCGCCAGCAGGCCCAGAATCGCGAGGTAAGTCGCGGGATGCTTCAGGAGTTTCCGCAGTGGGGACATTTTGCGCTCACTTGCAACCGCTTGTTGCCGCAATGCGGACAGGCCACGAGATTGCCCGGCGGCCGGGTAAAGAGATAGATGATGAGCCCGATGATTCCAGTCAGCATGACCAGGATCATCCAGATGACGGCATTGTCCATGCCACGGCTTTTGGCGTCGCGCGCCACCCAGATCAGCAGGGCGATGTTGAGGGCGATGATGCCCACCATGATGACGCCGAAGAAACCCAGGCAACCGCAGGCCACAAAGGGGCTGGCATCAGGTTGGCGTTGCCACAACAGGAAGCTGGCGGGCAGTATCGCCCCGTGCGCTCTTGCAGCTTCCGACACCAGGACGAAGATCATGCATCTGTCTCCTGCGGGAGAAGTGGCAGCGGGCCTGTTCGGCCTGCGGCCCGGGAAGGCTATGCCCGGCCTGGGGAGGATTGGCCGAGTGCGGCGGACATTATCAAAAAAGATTTGCCGGCGCAACCCAAAGATATTCGTCCGGGATGGAGGCGCGAGCGTCCTCGCTCGTACTGGAGAGGCGGGTGTTGGGACGCTCGTCCTTCTTCCTTCACTCCTTGGTGTATTTGTTTTACCCGGGGGGCACACCATAGAATCGGAAGCTCACGGGCAGCAGCCTCGCCTCTCGTAGCGCCGGCGTCTCGCCGGCTGTCGGGCGGGCATCTTGCCCGCCCCCGGGGGCAGGATGCCCCCGAGCCAGCCGGCAAGATGCCGGCGCTACAAACGACAGAGCATGGCCGCCACGACCACTTCGATTTCGCCTCGCACCCGCTTCGGAGCGGGGCGCGTTCTCTCGCTCTTGCTGATCGCTGTCTTACTCGTGATCCTGGGGGCGGTGGCCTGGTTCTATTCCATGGCGCGCTCTGCCCTGCCCCAGTTGGACGGAAGCCTGAAGATTCCTGGCCTCTCCGCCCGGGTCACTGTCATTCGCGACGATCATGGCGTACCCACAATCGAGGCCGCAAATCTCAACGACCTCTTCTTTGCGCAGGGATTTGTGACCGCGCAGGATCGTCTGTGGCAGATGGACATGATGCGGCGCTTCGCCGCCGGCGAAGTGTCCGAACTTCTTGGCGATGCCTTTCTCAAGCACGACCGCGAGCAAAGGATTCTTGGCCTGAGAGTGGCCGCGCGCAAGGCGCTTGAGGTTTCCTCCCCGCAAAATCGCGCTCACTTCGAAGCCTACGCACGCGGGGTGAACGCGTTCATCGAATCTCACCGCGACCGGCTGCCTCTCGAGTTTCGCATCCTGCGCTACTCGCCGCGTCCCTGGGCGCCGGAAGATTCAACTTTAATCGCCTCCCAGATGGTGAAAGACCTGAACCATTATCCCTATCGCGACGCTCTGGAGCGCGAGAAGATCCTGGCCAAGGTCGGGCCGGAATTGACGGCCGATCTCTACGTAAACTCTTCCTGGCACGACCGGCCGCCCACCATGACACGCCCTGGGCCTGATCAGGATACGGACGAGGATGACCATCCCCGGCGTTCGATTGGCACTTCCGTGGCGGAGAGCCCGGCGAAGGGGTATTTACAGAATCTGGCGAACGCGCTCGAATCGGATCCCGATGAACGCATGGTGGTCGGTTCCAACAACTGGGTTGTCTCGGGCGCGCACACAGTCTCGGGCAAGCCGCTGCTCTCGAACGATATGCACCTCGGCCACCAGATGCCCAATCTCTGGTACGAAGCCCATCTGCGCTGTGGCAGCTTTGACGCCGCCGGCGTCACACTGCCCGGCCTGCCTTACGTGATCGTGGGACACAACCGGCGCATCGCCTGGGGCTTCACCAATATTGGCCCGACCGTGGAGGACGTGTATATCGAGACCTTCAATCCAGAGGGCCAATATCTGACGCCCGAAGGATGGAAGGCTCCCGAACATCGTGGCGAAGTGATTCACGTAAAGGGCAAACCGGACGTCGTGGTGGATGTTTCCGTGACTCGCCACGGACCCGTCGTCACCGAACTGATTCCCGGCGAAACCCGTAAGCTGGCTCTGCGCTGGACGCTTTACGACGGCACCCACGATCCGTTTTTCGAAGTGGATTCGGCACAGAACTGGCAGGAGTTCCGTAGCGCTTTTTCGGCCTTCGACGCACCCGGGCAAAACGTGGTGTACGCCGATGTGGATGGCAACATCGGCTACCAGGCTACGGGAAAGATTCCCGTCCGCGCGTCGGGTGACGGCAGCCTGCCCGAAAACGGCAGCGACAACGCGCATGAGTGGACGGGATACATTCCATACGACAAGCTGCCCAGCGTTTACAATCCGCCCTCGGGCATCATCGCGACCGCCAACAGCCGCATTACGCCGGACGGATATCCCTATTCGATCAGCACCGGATGGGAGGCTCCCTGGCGATCGGCGCGGATTTATCGCGTGCTGGAATCGGGCAAGAAATTTTCCGGAGCCGACATGCTGGCGCTGCAGATGGACATTTACTCCGAAGCCGACCGTTATTTTGCGGAACGCTTCGTGTACAGCGTGGACCATGCGAGCAATGCTTCGGCGCGGACCAAACAAGCGACCGAACTCCTGCGCGGTTGGGATGGCCGCATGACCGCCGATTCAGCCGCCCCTACCATCGCTTATCAGGCCCGGGCCGAGCTGACGCGTCTGCTGCTCGAGCCCAAGCTGGGCGCCGCGCCCCCGGATCCCGGACAGGCCACGGCCACGTTGAGCTGGAAGACTTATTCCTGGGGAATGCAGTCGGTGTGGCTGGAGAATGTGGTCCATCATCAGCCTGCGCGTTGGCTTCCGCAGGCCTATGCCAGTTACGACCAACTGCTGACCGCAGCGGTTGAGGCCGCTGTCAATGGCCCGGACGCGTCGAAAGACCTGGGCGCGTGGAAGTGGGGGACGTTTCATTCGGTTGAGATCCAGCACCCAATCCTGGGCAGGGTTCCATTGCTGCGGCGCTGGACCGGTCCCGGAACCCTGCCGCAATCGGGTAGTGGCTATACCGTGAAAGCGGTGTCGCGCAGCCATGGGCCGTCGGAGCGGCTGACCGTGGACCTGTCCGATCTGGACCAGAGCACGTTGAACCTGGTGACCGGCGAGGCCGGAAATTTTCTCAGTCCCTATTACATGGACCAGTGGAAGGCGTGGTACGAAGGCTATACGTTTGCTCTGCCCTATTCCGAAAAGGAAGTGGCGGGGACAAAGCGGCATGAGTTGGTGATGGAATAGCTTTCAGCTGTCAGCTCTCAGCATTCGGTTTTCAGGCCCCGAACGGTGTACCCTCCGAGCTAAGTCAAATCTCCCCATGAGGCGCACTACAGCGGAAACAGTTCTTTCGCCCCTTCGGGGCTTTGGTCATTTCTACGCGGACCCAGGGCTTACGCCCTGGGCTACATTCTGGCGCCGCTTCGCGGCTGATGCGCGAGGCCTGAGATTGAGAGCGGATTACTGACAGCCGAGAAATAAAAGCTGAGAGCTGACAGACTGGACGCTGAGGTCCGAAGGCCGACGTCCGAGGTCCGACGTCAATCTACCTCTTTCACATCCACAGCCTGGCCGATGACGTCCACCTGAGTAGTCTGGAGCTTGTCGGTGGTGGTGTCGTAGATGCCCAGCTCGCCGTTCTGGACGACGTACACCACGTTCCTGCGGTCGATGGGTTGAATTCCGGTGACGTCGCCCTGCAGCGGCGGCACAACCACGGTTGACTTGGCGGTGTTGAGGATGGACAGGCAGCCCCTCACTTCACCGGGGGTGCTGCCGCTGGATGGAGCTTTGATGTTCGTACATGTGCGGGCGCCGACGAACAGCCGGTTGTTGGCTCCCATCGCCAAGTGGTTGTGGAAGCCGTCTGTAATCGTCGCCGTGGCGGTGACCGTCATCAAGCCCAGATCGACCGTGGAAACTTCTCCGCAAGTGGTGGCCAGAGTTGCGGTCGAGGAACCTGCGCAGGTGTTCGCCCCCGGTTTCGTCCCTGCAACATAGAGGATATTGCCGGAGAGCAGCCCGGTGGTGCCAGCGTCGATCGGAATCGTCGGGCCGGGCAGATTGCTGTTCATGTCCAGGAGCGTAATGCTGGCCGTCGTGCCCCCACATTCCGGGCCGCAGTTCAGGATGTAAGCCGTCGAATCATCGCTGCTGAAAGCTCCCCAAACCGGATGATCGAAGAGCGAACTCTGAACATCGGTACGCGGGTCCGTGCCCGTCCCAAGGGAACTTGGCGATAGAACGGTCACCGTATCGGAGCGTCCGCCAAAGACCAGGATACGGTTGCCGTTGTGGCTCTGCGCCAGGTAGCGAGCCCCGGGAACCGGAACGGCAGCCGCAATGACATCGTTGGCCAGATCCAGCACGCCAACCACGCCGGGAGGCAGACCGGTGACGGTTGCGTTGGGAACCGCGGCAAAGCCGGTCACGTTGTCCGGCGCCACAACGATACTCTCGCTGAAGCCGGGCAGCGTGATCGATGCCGACGTCCCGCCGGAGGTCTGGGCCACATTCTGGCTGGCATTGTTGACCACAGTGATGGAGTTGTTCGAGGCGCTGAAAACCAGGGTGAATCTTTTGTTGGGAAACAGGACCATCATTCCCGGGGACGGGCTGGTCGCGCCTACGGAAATTACTCTGGGTGAGAGCAGATCGCGCTGTCCATCCACCACGTTCAGGACGGGCGCGGTACTCGTCACATTGGGGAATAACGGGTTGGAAACGAAAACGTGCACCTTGATGGTGGCCGGGTTCGCCCCTGGCGTTTGCCCGAGTTGGTTGTTGTTGTAGTTATTCCCGCAAGAGACGAGCACGGCAGTGGCCGCGGCTAGAAACAGAATGGCGAATGCGGATTGCCTCAAACCAGAAACTCCCACGAACCTGAGGAATGGAGAGTTAGATGCAAGAATCGGGATTATAGCAGAGAGTTTCGGGGCAGGAGGGCGGAGTGCGCCGAAAGGTAGCTGGGAACGTTTGCAGACCATGAACCACGAAGGGCACGAAGGTACACGAAGGAAACCCTGGAAAACAAAAGCCCTCGTGATACTTCGTGTCCTTCGTGGTTTATGCATTGCCGTGTCTTATCACGAAACTGACCCACTACCCGGGGCCGTGATGCAAAACTAAGCTTCATCTTGTATTCTCAGACAGATGGCTGATCTGCTAGCTCGCCTCAAACAGTCCCCCGTCCTGTGCGACGGCGCTACCGGGACCTTGCTCTATGCCAAAGGCATCTTTATCAATCGCTGCTATGACGAATTGAACGTCTCTCAGCCTGACCTCATCCGCCAGCTGCATCATGAATATTTGCAGGCGGGTGCGGAGATCATTGAAACCAATACTTTTGGAGGAAATTCTTTCCGTCTGGGGCGTCATAGCCTGGAAAGCCGGGTCCGCGAAATCAATCTGGCAGGGGCAACTCTGGCCCGCGAAGCGGCCAAGAGTTTCGATGTGTGGGTGGCCGGCTCGGTGGGGCCGCTGGGAGTACGCATTGAACCGCTGGGCAAAACCTCTTTCGAAGAGGCCCGGGCCGCCTTCCGGGAACAGATTGCCGCTCTGGTCGAAGGCGGGGTTGACCTGCTTATGCTGGAAACCTTCGGCTACGTCGAAGAGCTACACCAGGCGATTCTGGCTGCCCGGGACGTGAATCCGAAAATTCCAGTGGTGGCCCACGTCACCATCGACGAAGACGGAAACTGCCTCGACGGCTCGACTCCGGAAAGCTTTACCCCACGGATTGAGAGCTGGGGTGCCGATGTGATCGGTTGTAACTGCAGCGTGGGTCCGGTGGCGATGCTGGACGTGATCGAACGCGTCCGTGCACTCACTTCCCTGCCCCTGGCCGCCCAACCCAACGCCGGCATGCCGCGATCGGTCGAGGGCCGGAATATTTACCTGTGCTCGCCCGAGTACATGGCAAGTTACGCGCGCAAGTTCGTGGCCGCGGGAGTCCGCCTGGTGGGCGGATGCTGCGGTACGACTCCGGAGCACATCCGGGTGATGAAATCGGCCTTGCGGGCAGGCGAGGCGCGGACCAGGAACAATCCGTCGAAGGCTCAGGGTGAGATCGCGCTCAAGGCCGCTCCCATCGTGCCGCTGGCGAAACGGTCGAAGCTGGGGGCAAAGATCGCCGCCGGCGAATTCCTGACCATGGTGGAAATTGTTCCGCCCAAGGGGATCGACGTCCGCAAGGAAGTCGAGGGCGCGCGTTTTCTGAAGTCCGTGGGCGTGGACGCTATCAATATTCCGGACAGCCCACGGGCGTCGGCGCGGATGAGCAACCAGGCCTTATCCCTGCTGGTGCAGCAGGAAGTGGGGATCGAAGCGATCCTGCATTACACCTGCCGCGACCGCAATGTGCTGAGCATGCAGTCGGACCTGCTGGGCGCGGCCGCGCTGGGCATTCACAATCTGATCTGCATTACGGGCGATCCACCGAAGATGGGCAACTATCCGGACGCCACGGCGGTGTTTGACGTGGACGCAATCGGCCTAGTCAACATTGTGCACAACCTCAACCGGGGCCTGGATATCGGCGGCAACCCGTTGGGCACGGGCACTTCGTTTGTGATCGGCGTAGGGGCCAATCCCGGCGTGCCTAATATCGACGAAGAAATCAAGCGCTTCGAATACAAGGTGGAGGCCGGAGCTGAATGCGCGGTGACCCAACCGGTCTTCGATCTCAAACTGCTGGAGGCCTTCCTGCGCCGCATCGAGCACTGCAAGATACCCGTCATTGCGGGAATCTGGCCCCTGGTGAGTGTGCGCAACGCCGAATTCATGAAGAACGAGTTGCGAGTCTCGGTGCCGGACTCGATCCTGGAGCGCATGGCTGGAGCGAAGACGCCTGAGGCCGCGCGCGAAGAAGGCATCGCCATCGCCCGGGAGATGCTGGTTGCGGTGCGGGGCATGGTGCAGGGGGCACAGATCAGCGCACCCCTGGGCCGGTATTCCTCGGCGGCGGACGTGCTCGAGGCCCTGGGCTCCTGACCTTTGTCGTGATATTAAAATAGTCAGAGGAGTAAATCCGTTGGCCAAATTTGAAGATTGCCTCCAGCGCCTGGAAAAAATTGTGCAGGAGCTGGAAAAGGGCGAAGTGCCTCTGGAGAAATCCCTGACCCTGTTCGAAGAGGGGATGCAGCTCTCCGCCACTTGCCGCAAGGAACTGGAAGAGGCCGAGGGGAAGGTGGAGATCCTGCTGAAGCAAAACGGAAAGCTCCAGGCCGAAGCCTTCGAACCGCCCGCGCGCAAACCTTAAGGGCTTCTGTGTGGGTCGGACACTCCTGTCCGACGCCTTTGACGTTGGTTGTTGATTTTTGCCTCTCCAACCAAATCCCACCATCCAAATCAAAATCAAACGCAAACCTTAAGGGCTTCTGTGTGGGTCGGACACTCCTGTCCGACACCTTTGACGTTGGCCGTTGATTTTTTGCCTCTCCAACCAAATCCCACCATCCAAATCAAAATCAAATTCAAAGGCGTCGGACAGGAGTGTCCGACCCACACGGGCGATTGTTATACTCACCCGCATGCTCAAACAGACTTTGGAGCAGGGCCAGGCGATGACCGACGCGGCATTGGAACGTCTGCTGCCGGCGGCCGCGCAGCGTCCGGCGTCGATCCACCAGGCGATGCGCCATAGCGTGTTCGCCGGGGGCAAGCGACTGCGACCCATTCTTTGCATGGAAGCCGGGCGCATGGTCAGCGGTTCTCTTCCCGCCGGTATTGAAGACCTGGGCGCCGCGCTCGAAATGCTGCACACCTATTCCCTGATTCATGACGATCTGCCGGCGCTCGACAACGATGATCTACGGCGGGGCCGGCCCACCTGCCACAAGGCTTTTGGCGAGGCCATCGCCATCCTGGCGGGCGATGCACTCCAGACCCAGGCCTACGAGGTCCTCTCCCGGCTGCGTTGCTCCGCCGAATCGCGGGTGCGAATCATTCAAGAGATCGCGCACGGAACCGGCACCGTCGAAGGCATGATTGGAGGCCAGGTCGTGGACCTCGAAGCGGAACACACCAAGCCCGATCTGGCGACGCTGGAGTATATTCATCGATCGAAGACTGCAGCCCTGATTGGCGCCAGCGTGGTCAGTGGCGGACTTTACGCGGGGGCGGACGATAAAGCTGTCGGTGCCCTGCGAACTTTCGGGCAATCCATCGGCTTAGCTTTCCAGATTGTCGATGATGTGCTCGACGTGACCCAGACCTCGGAGCAGTTGGGCAAGACGGCAGGCAAAGACACCACCGCGGGGAAGGCGACCTATCCGGCGTTGTTCGGAGTTGATGAGTCGTTGAGAAGGGCCGGCGTGCTGGTAGATTCAGCCTTGGCCTCGCTGGACGCTTTCGGCTCGCGGGCGGAAGCGCTTAAGGATCTGGCGCGATTTCTCGTGGAGCGAAAAAAGTGATGACGCCTCCCCTCGACATCCTGGCCCTCGCTGCCCACCGCGACGATGTAGAGCAGACCTGCGGCGGCACCCTGCTCAAGATGGCGCAGTGTGGACATCGCACCGGGATTCTCGACTTGACCCAGGGTGAGATGGGAACCCGAGGCAGCGCAGAAGATCGCGCCCGCGAGGCTGCCGAGGCGGCAAAAATATTGTGCACGTCTTGGCGGCAGGCGCTCGACATCCCCGACGGGCGGGTCGAAAACACATTTGAGAACCGGCTGAGAGTTGTGCGCGTGCTGCGGGAGCAGCGGCCGCGAGTAGTGATCCTTCCCTACTGGAAGGGGCGGCATCCGGACCACTACACGGCGTCCGTGCTGGGATACGAAGCCTGCTTTCTATCGGGGCTGGCAAAGCTGGATGTTGCGACGAAACCCCACCGCCCCTTCAAGATCATCTATGCCACTCTCTACTACGACGTACGGCCTACCTTTGTGGTCGATATCACGCAACAATTCGAAGCCCGCCTGGAGTCGCTCATGGCCTACAAAACTCAGTTCAGCGATCAGGAAGCCGGCAAAGGCATCTTTCCTGCACGGGACGAGATAAGGTCCCGGGTCGAGGCCATGGCACGCTTCTACGGCATGATGGGCGGCGTGACCTACGCTGAGCCCTTCCTTCAGAAGGAAGTTGGGCTGGTAGAAGACCTGACGCTGATTCCCGTCAAATCGATCTAGTTTTCGCAGTCACAGATATTGGGAACCAACCAGTTTCCAGTTGGGAGTTCCCGGTTGTCAGTTGGTTTACTTCTTTACTGCTACGGCAACGCCGTCACGAATGGGGAGGATGGTGGTGAAAAAATCTGCCGAGCCGTAGAGCAGGCGATTGAACTCCAGAATCGCCCTGGTCGAGGCCTCGGAGGGATTGCTCTGAGCTACCTTCCCGCTCCACAAAACGTTGTCGGTAACGAACAGGCCGCCTTTGCGCAGCCGTGGTGGGACCAGCTTAAAAACGCGCGGATAGTCTTCTTTGTCCACGTCGTTGAAAATGATGTCGAACTGCTGCTTCTCTTCGGAGAGGAGTTCGAGAGCGTCCCCGGTCTTGAGCGTAATTTGTCTGGTCACTCCGGCGCGGTCGAAGTATCCCCGGGCCTCGTCAGCTTTCTTGCGGTCGCCGTCGGTATAGATCACCCGGCCGCCTTCGCCCACGGCGCGGGCCCACCAGATGGTGGAGTAGCCGACCGCCGAGCCCAGCTCGAACACAGTCTTGGCGTTGATCATGGTAGCCAGCTGATACAGGATGCGGCCCACGGCGGGACCGACGATGGGAATCTTGCGCTGCGCAGCCTGCGCTTCGATCTCGGTCAATACTTCGTCGCGGGGAGGCAGTAGTGAGTAGATGTAATCATCGACGGCGTCAGCGGTGATTCCGCCCATGCGCCAGGCGGCATTGATATCGTTTTGTGCTGGCAAGTGCTCTCCTTTTTCTTACGACAGCGTTACACCTGGTGTCATTTCTACTATCTCCACACCCGGCAGCAGCCTCTGCAACTCGGCGGGCCGGCCGGTGAGGACCGGGAAAGTTCCAAAGTGCATGGGGATGACCGTATCTGGCTTGAGCAGGCTGCAGGCGAATGCAGCTTCGCGCGGCGACATGGTGTAGTGGTCGCCGATTGGAATCATGGCAATCTGCGGCGCATAGAGGTCGCGAATGATGGCCATGTCACCGAATACATTGGTATCGCCGGCGTGGTAGATCTTCACTCCATTGGAAAACTCGATCACGTAGCCGCAAGCCTCGCCGCCGTAAACGATCTGGTCGCCGTCGGTAATTCCACAAGAGTGGTCGGCGTGCACCATGGTGACCTTAATATCGCCGACAGTTTGAGTGCCGCCTTTATTCATCTCCGCGACCTGCTTTACACCTTTCTTTTTCAGCCAGTATGCAAGCTCGGGAATTGCCACCACCACCGGGTTGTGCTGCTTGCCGATTTCGACTGCATCGCCGATGTGGTCGAAGTGGCCGTGGGTGCACAGCATCACATCCACTTTCTTGAGGTCTTTCTCCTTCGCCGGACAGGCGGGGTTGCCCATGATCCACGGGTCCACGATGATGCTCTTGCCGGCCGGAGTCTCCACGCGAAAGGTCGCATGGCCTAACCAGGTAAGTTTGATTCCGTTCAGATTCATTCCAGGCCTTCGGTAAGCTGGCAGCTGACACTGGGCCTGAGCCTTCCAATCCCTAAGAGGATTTGCTGATTGCCAGGTGCCAATTGCCAGGAGCTTTAGTTTAATATGAATCGCCATGGTTGAGTTGAAGGTCCTCATTCCGCGCGAAAAAATCGCCCAACGTGTGGCTGAGATGGGCGCCGAAATCAACCGGGACTACTCCGGTCAATCCGTAATCCTGCTTGGGGTGTTGAAGGGCGCGGCCATCTTTCTCAGCGATTTGTCCCGCCAACTGCAAATTGATTCCACCTTCGATTTCATCGGCGTCTCCAGTTACGGCAACCGGCCAAGCCCGGCCCAGGAGCTCAAATCTGGATGGGACTCGACGGGCGAAGTGCGGCTGACCAAGGACATGGACCAATCCATGATTGGAAAGAACGTAATCCTGGTGGAAGACATTCTCGATACCGGGCTGACATTGACTTACCTGAAGAAGCTCTTGATGGCGCGGCAACCAAAATCTCTTCGCATTGCCGCACTGCTGGACAAACCGTCGCGCAGGAAGCAGCCCATCCAGGCTGACTACGTGGGTTTCAGTATTCCGGATGAGTTCGTGGTCGGCTATGGCCTGGACTACGCCGAGAAGTACCGCAATCTTCCCGACATCTGCATCGTGCCGCGGGAAGGATGAATGCCCAGGCAAATGTGGACGCGAGCGTCCCCGCTCGTGCAAGGCGTAGCTTGTGGTGGCCTCCGCACGAGCGAGGACGCTCGCGCCTACATTTTCGTGCCAGGCACCTCAGTCGCTAGCGGATCACGCTATCCCGGCTGATATCATTGAGTTTCGAAACGGAATCCGTGGAAACCGCTGCCCCCCAATCCGATCAGTTGAAGGTCGAGCCGCTGCTGCTTGAGGTGGCGGACGTGGTCAATACCACCCTGGACCTGGACACCACGTTGCGCCGCGTGGCGGAGCTGGTGCGTCGCGTGATCGACTACGAAATCTTTGCCATCCTGCTGGTGAACGAAAAGGCGCAGGACCTGAGAATCCGCTTCCAGGTGGGATATGCGCGCGAAGTTGCCGAGCGGGTGAAGATCAAGATTGGCGAGGGCGTCACCGGGCAGGCAGCGCAGCGCCGCGAGGCCATCCTGGTGGACGACGTTTCAAAGCATCCGGAGTACATCTCCGCTGCTCCCAATGTGCGCTCGGAGCTGGCCATTCCGCTGATCGTGAAGAACCGGGTGATCGGGGTGCTGAATCTCGAGACCCACGAAGCCGGGCGCTTCAAGGAGGAACACAAGCGGCTGCTGACGCTGATCGGCTCGCGCATGGCGGTGGGAATCGAGAATGCCCGGCTGCACACGCGCACTACGCGCCAGGCCCGCACCCTGGTCCTGCTGAACGAGATCGCGCGCGAGCTCACCTCCATCCTCAACGTGGACGAATTGCTCAAGCGCATCGCCGAGCTGCTCAGCCGCCTGATCGATTACCAGATGTTCAGCATCCTGCTGGTGGACGCGGCGGGCGAGAAATTGCAGCACCGGTTTTCCCTGCGCTTTCAGGAAAACATCCAGCTTAAGCACGACGTGCCGCTGGGCGACGGCCTGGTGGGCTATGCCGCCCGCCACCGCGAGGCTGTGCTGGTGCCCGACGTGAGCAAAGATCCGCGCTACATCTCGTTAAATCCGGAGACCCGATCCGAACTGGCCGTGCCCCTGATTTACAAAGACAACGTCATCGGGGTACTGGACCTGGAACACACCCGGCGCGGATTCTTTACCGACGACCATAAGCGCACGGTCACGACGCTGGCCGCCCAGGTTGCGATCGCGATTGAAAATGCCAGGCTCTACGAGGAAATCGCGCGCCAGGAGAAGCGTCTGGAACGCGACCTTTCGCTGGCCCGTGAATTGCAGTTTCGTCTGCTGCCACAATCCCTGCCCACGCTGAAGAACCTGGAGGTTGCCGCCAAGTTTAGGCCGGCGCGCGCCATTGGCGGCGATCTGTACGACTTTGTCAATTACTCCCTCGACCACCTGGGGATGGTGATCGGAGACGTCAGCGGCAAAGGCGCCCCGGCAGCAATTTATGCCGCGCTGGTCAGCGGCATTCTGCGGTCGCACGCTCCCATCGAGCCGGGGCCGGCCGAGATGCTGCGCGCGGTCAATTTTTCTCTGGGAGAGCGGCGCATCGAGGGCCAGTTTGTCTCGCTGATTTACGCCGTGTGGGATGATCGCAACCGTTCCGTGAGGATTGCCAATTCCGGGCTGCCGCGCCCGCTTTACGTTCATGACGGCAAGATTGAAGTCATCGAAGCCACCGGCCTGCCGCTCGGCTTGTTCGATGACGCCGAGTACGACGAGCTCACCTTCAAGGCCAAACCCGGCGATATGTTTGTGTTCTTCAGCGACGGCATTATGGATGCCCGCAACCGCGCCGGCGAAATGTTTGGACGCACCCGGACCGAAGCCATTATTGCAGGCTGCGCCGATATCTCGGCTGATTGCGTGGTCAAGTCCCTGTTCAAGGCCGCGACCGAACATGCGGCGGGAGAAGAAGCCTTCGACGATGAGACCGTGGTTGCCATCAAGGTGAAAGGCGAGCCCAAGCGCAAGTGAACCGCACCGCAAACCGGAACGCGGGCCGTCCGCCGGCCTTTTCCTATCGCGAAGTGCGCCAGGGCTTCCTTCGCCGCCGTCCGGCCGGGTCCGAGCTACTGTGTGACGAGGTCGCGGCAGAACGCCTGGCGGAGCGCTTTGGAACTCCGCTTTACGTTTACTCGGCATCGACCATCCGCGAACGCATGGCCAGCTTCGAACATGCGTTTCGCAAAGTCCCCCACACCGTCTGTTATTCCGTGAAAGCAAATTCCAGTCTGGGCATTCTTCGCCTGCTGGCGGGAGCGGGATGCGGCTTCGATGTGGTTTCGGGCGGAGAGCTGGAACGCGTCCTGAAGGTTGACCGGCGCGCGGCGAGGAAAGTTGTATTCTCCGGCGTGGGCAAGACCGTGGACGAGATGCATGCAGCCCTCAGAGCCGGCGTGATGCTCTTCAACGTGGAAAGCGAGGCCGAGCTCTGGCGCCTGGCCGAGTGCGCCGCCCGTGCCCGGGAAAAAGCGCGGATCGCTCTGCGTGTGAATCCTGACGTTCCCGCCAACACCCACCCTTACATCTCGACCGGTCTGCAGCAGCACAAGTTCGGCATTCCCATCGGTAAGGCCAGAAAGTTATACGCCCAGGCCTCGGGGACAAAGTATCTGAAGATTGCGGGCGTCAGCGTGCACATTGGTTCGCAGATCACGGACGTGCAGCCCTTCACGCTGGCCATGGAACGGGTGGCCGAACTGGTGCGGGTGCTGCAAAGCGACGGCCACCGCATCGAGTACGTGGACGCGGGGGGCGGCCTGGGCATCGATTACCAGGATGCCGCGGCAGACAGCTTCGCCGAGCAGGCTGCCGCCTATGCGGCCGCCTTGCTGCGTCCCTTGCGGGGATTGAAGGTACACCTTCTGCTTGAACCCGGCCGCTCCATCGTAGGGCCGGCGGGCCTTCTGCTGACTCGGGTGTTGTACCGGAAGACGAACGGCCCCAAACAGTTCCTGGTGGTGGATGCGGCGATGAACGATCTGCTACGGCCTTCGCTTTATGGCGCGCATCACGAGATCATTCCGGCGCGCCTGGATGAGAACATTGCGCGCCACGAGACCGTGGATGTGGTCGGACCCATCTGCGAGAGCGGAGATTTTTTTGCGCGCGGCCGGGAGTTGCCGGTGGTCAACGAAGGCGACCTGCTGGCCATCCTGGATGCCGGAGCTTACGGCATGGCGCTGGCCTCCAACTACAACACGCGGCGCCGCCCGGCGGAGGCGCTGGTCGATGGCAAGTCGGTGAAGCTCATCCGGCGGCGGGAAACCATGGACGATCTGCTGCGGCCGGAGTTGCAGTTGCGCTGACGTCGATTCTTAAGAAGGATCAAGACGTCGGAGCTTTGCTCCGCTGGACAGCCGGGGCGGCTGTCCCCACGTGAGCCAGGCTCACTTGCCACCCGTGGTAACCACGTTGCGTAATTCTTCCAGCTGCGCGGCTCGTGTCGGATCGGGATGTGCGGCCAGGAAATCCTGCATCAATCTCAGCTTTCGATTTGCCAGGTCCTGCTGACTTCCCTCTTCATACAAGCGGACGAGAGTGTTCAGGGCTTCCCAATAGCGCGGATCCGGAGAGCGCAGAGACGCGGCGCGCTGCTCCATCACTGTCAGTAACTCAGCCGCTTTTTGCGGTCGCCCGGCGAGGCGCTCGCAACGAACCTGCAGGCTCCACACCCTCCAGTATTTGGCCTGGAGTTCGCGCTGGGCCTGACGTTTGAACTCAACGCTGTACCAGTCGAAAGGCCGGATGCGCTGCAATCGCCATTCGTCACCTCGAACGCCCTGCAGAGCCAGGGCTGCAATGCGGTCGGGGTCCCCATGCTGGGCAAGCAGGCGCTCCGCTTGATCGACCAGCGGACTCGGATCTGGCAGGCCCGCCGGAGGCTGCTGCAGAGAATATCCGGGACAGAGCGTCAGCCAGCGCTCCCGCTCGGCTTTTTCCCTGGACTCATCGTGGAACGCCGTCGAAGCGTAGATTTCCGCCAGAGAGCCATGCGCCGGTGCGAAGTCAGGATGACCGGCAATAATTTCCGTCATTTGCTGAATTGCGGAGGGAGTATTACGTCCCATCAGGCTGCGCGCATAGAGATAGCTGTAGGCCACCTGCTCCGGGTGCTGCATGGAAAGCACCTGGTACTCCTCAGTCAGCTTCCTCAAGTGGCCTTCAATTCCGTATTGCTGGACTGCGTCCTGATAGCGCTGATTGACCCACAGATCTTGCGGATGCTGATGGCGGAGAGCCAGCAGCGGGGCCAGGCCGCGATCGAAATCCGCGGCGCCGGTCACGACCACTTTGATTCTTTCCAGTTGGGCGCGGATTTCGGGTGACGGACCACAGGCCTCCCCCTGGGCCCAGGCGGATGTCAGTAGCAGGAGCCAGGTAACGCCGGCCTGAATCGGCGTGGAACGAAGAACGGAGCGGATCGCGAAGAGCTTCACAGACTCCCTCCGCGATCCGGGGACACACCAGCCATCACGTTACAGTGAGCGCAGGAAGTTCAGCACATCCTGCTGCTGCGAGCGGTTAAGAGAGTTGAATCTGCGGACCACGTTGTTGGCTTCTGATCCGTTCGACGAATGGGCCTGGATAGCCTGCAGCAGGTCGGAGGTCCTTCCGTCATGCAGGAAAAACAGGCGCTGGCCGATACCCCAAAGCGGAGCGGTGCGGAACTGGTCCGGACCAGCCGCTCCCTGATTGATGCCATCCGACAAACGCGATCCCATGTGATGGACGGCGAAATCGGAGAACGGGTGATAAGTTGTGTTGGACATGCCGGCAAATTTCGACATGCCGGTGGTCAGAGTAGAGGTGTGACACAAGGCACAGCCCACGCTGCCGAACAGGTTAAACCCGTTCTTAGCCGAGGCTGTCATGGCTGCTGGTGCAGGCGGCGCCGAGAGCCGCATGAAGGCGGAGAAGTTCACCAGGTCCGATGACAATGCCGCTGCTGTGCCCACTGGGCTGCCATTGTCATCCACCATCTTGGTAGCATCCTCCGGAGATCCGTTGTACACGCAGCCCGGCACCGCCGAGCGCTCGTTGCCGAAGGCTTCGTTCGACACTCCCTGTTCGACGTTGTAGGCTTCACCGGCGAAGACCATCAGCGATTTGTTTTGCGCTTTCCAGCCGAAGCGGGTAACCGTGCCGTCGTTGCCGCTGGTGTTGAGAGTGCCGCGAATACCAAGCTGCGACTTGATCCCGCGATTGGCGGCCAGGTTGGCTTGCAGGGTCGAGTCCGGTGTGGCTTCCACCAGGCCCAGCCCAAAGGTTGGAGTTGGGATACGGAAAATCACATTGTGATTGGCCAGTTGCCGGGCGAAGTCAGGCTGCGCCAGAACGCACCCCTCGGCATCGGTCCGACCGCTTATGGTGTACAACCCATGCACCCCGCCATCAGGCGAGCCGTCGGGATTGCGGATGAACCGGGCTTCCCGCACCGGTCCATCAGTGGTAATGAAGGAAGGAACCGTGTTGGTGGCGCCATCGAGGTTCGCCAGAGCGACCTGCGGATTCGTAATTGGACTGCTCCCACCGATGGCCGGAGAGGCATGACACTGCCCGCATCCGGACCCATTGAAGGTCGGCCCCAAACCCGATCCTTCCTCGCCTGATATGCTCCCGCTCACCGAATCGATTTCCATGAAGTCGATCCTGGCAGCGTCAAAAAAGGATTGCAGGTCCGGACTTAGCCCGGGCATCGCTCCCCCGGCTCCTGCAGCTCCCGCGCGCGGCCCGGGATCGTGCTGGGCCGCAATAGTCCCCGTGTTCAAGATCACGCTCAAGGCGAGACCGGCAACCGTAAACAAATGAACTGATTTCAAACTGCACCTCCGTGCACGTGAAGACACACCCCTGGCTCAGCCAGTTTGTTCACTACTTGGGAGAGGCGCGATTTTATTGATTCAGCCGTTTCGACTACGCCAAATGGTTTGGCGTCGCTGCTTGCAGTCGCGACGGTCTGGAAGTGGCTACAGGCACGGCTTTCCACGTACCGTGCTGAGCATTAGAAAACGTTAATGGAAGCTACGCCGCAACTGGAAACCTGTCAAGATGGCCGTTAGTACATCCTGACATGTGCAAGACCCTTTGCCGGCGGGAGAATCCAGTCACAGCGGAATTGGCGGATTCGCGCCTCCGGCGGGATCATTGGCCCGGATTTTTCCGCTATCCCACACCATTTTCCCGCCTACGAAGGTCTTCAGCACTCGAACGTCCCTGATTTTTGCCGGGGCGATGGTAAAGATGTCGTCGCTGAGCAAGACCATGTCGGCCAGCTTACCCGGCGTGATCGAGCCCTTGTCTTTTTCCTGAAATTCAGCATACGCGGAACCCATGGTGTAGGCCTCAACCGCTTCCGCCACGGTGAGTTTCTGCTCGGGAAACCAGCCCTGGGGATTCTTGCCGTCGAGCGTGGCTCGAGTCACCGCGGCGTAAAGGCCGAACATCGGGTTGAGGGGAGCGACATTCCAATCCGTGCCGAAGGCGAGGCGCACACCGTGATTCAGGAAGGTACGAAAGGCATAAGTGCGGCTGGCGCGGTCGTGGCCGATACGCCCTTCGGCCCAGCGCCCGTCATCGATGGCATGGTAGGGCTGCATGGAGGCGATTACGTGCAGTTGGGCGAAGCGATCAAAGTCTTTTGCCGCCATATGCTGCGCGTGTTCAATGCGGAAGCGCCGGTCCCGCTCGCCATGGGCCTTCACGATTTCGCTATACAGATCGAGAATGATGGAAATTCCCTGGTCGCCGATAGCGTGAGTACAAATCTGCAAACCGGCGGCGTCGGCTTTCATCATGCGGTCCCGCATCAGGGAAACCGGATGCATTTCGTCGGAGAGCAGGCCGTGGTTGTTGGGCTGGTTGCTGAAGGGTTCGAAGAAGTACGCGGTGGAAGATCCCAGGGAGCCGTCGGCGTAAGCTTTGACGGCACCGATACGAAGATAGGGGCCGCCAAAGGCGTGCCGGATACCGATCTTGACCTGATCATCCACGCCGGTAATAAGAGGCGCGGCGTAAATACGCGTGGTCAGTTCTCCCTGCTCCAGCAACTCGGAGTAAACCGCAATGTCGGCGTATTCCGGATTCATGTGCTGCACGCTGGTCACGCCGAGCGAAGCCGCATGCGCGAGGGCACGCTTGGCTGCCCGCAAACGCTCATCGTGCGAGAGCGGCGGGGCGATCTTGTACACATAGTCCATGGCCGCGTCTTTCAACGCGCCGGTGGGATTGCCTTGCGCGTCGCGGACAATCACGCCGCCCGGAGGGTCCGGGGTTTGGGCGGTAATGCCTGCCAGCCGCAGCGCGACCGAGTTGGCCAGCGCCATGTGGCCGTCGTAACGGCCCACGAATACGGGGGTGTCCGGAGTAAACGGATCGATCAACTCCCTGGTGGGCATGGCCGAGGGAGTCCACTTGGTCTCATCCCAATCCCCGCCCGTCACCCATTCGCCCTTGGGCGTCTGCTTGACCCGTTCGCGAATGCGGCGCGCGAATTCCTCGGCGCTGGTGGCGTCGTTCAATTGCACCCGGTCAAGAGCCAGGCCGCCGTCCACAAAATGCACATGAGAGTCGTTGAACCCCGGCAGCAGAAGTTTGCCGGCAGCATCGATGGTTTGGGTACGGTCGCCGTGCCAGGCATCGACCTCCTGGTTGGAACCAACCGCCACAATGCGGTCGCCGAGCACGGCCACGGCCTGGGCCGTGGGGTGATTCTGGTCCACCGTCCAGATTTTAGCGTTGCGAATAATGAGATCGGCGGCAGGCGGCGACTGTGCCCGCAGACAAGGCGTCACAATAAAGGATGCGAGTAGCGTGACCAGCGCTAGAGTACGGCCCTCAGCACAACCAGACGAGGCCTTCGTCTGATTTGGCCTTGCGCTTAGTGCCACAGGGTTGGAGTCGAAGTTTGATCTCATAGGCGCAGTGAACATAGGCACCAAACATACAAGATTGGCGCCGGGGATGAAAGTTGCCGTGGACGGCACCGGAACCAACTCAGGGTTTTCCTTAACACTTTTGTGCCACCTTCGGCACGACCGAGCCATTGCCTTCGACCATCCACGCAGTTACTCTCGGCCAACGCAATTTACATATGATCTGGCCGGCTTGGACGCAGCGTGGAAGCGTCGGAGAGCGGCCTTGCGCTTTTGGTCCACCCGGCTGACAGGATTCGAAGTATGCATATGGCATCATCGACCGTCTATGATTCCCCGCAGCCCCGAGTCAGGGTCCTGGTGGCTGACGATCATGAAGTGATGCGCCTGGGAATTCGCAATCTACTGGAAGTTCATCCCGGTTGGAGCATTTGCGCGGAGGCCAATAACGGTCAGGAAGCGGTGGAAAAGACGCTGCAGTTTCACCCTGACGTGATCATCATGGACATCACCATGCCGGTGATGAACGGTCTGGAAGCGGCCAGCGAGATTACACGGAAAAAACCGGAAATTCCCGTCATTCTGTTCTCCCTGCACCTCTCCGACGACCTGTTTCGCCACTTCAAGACCGACGGAATTCGCGGCGCTGTCGCCAAGGGAGATGCGGCGCGAGATCTGGTGCTGGCGGTAGAAACCGTATTGGCCGGCGGAACATTCTTTCCCGGCCGGAAAACCACTTCGAGCTGATTCAAGATTTTGGGGAAGGATTATAGGAGGGGCAGGCGCTGGCCGGTTATGGGGAGTTACCAGCGCCTGCCGTTCGCTCCTTCGCGTTGGGGTACTTTCATTAATACGTCGGTGGGGCTGCTGTCGGCTATCGGGAAGATGCTGTAGGCCGGATGAAAAAATGGCGTACAACATCTTAATGGCCGGGCGGTAGCCGCCTATGTGGAGTAGTCCGCGTTGATGCGTACGTATTCAGCCGTGAGGTCGGTGGTTAAAAACTGAATAGAGCCATTGCCTCGGCCCAGCAGGATGCGCACCTGGGAGTGCGGCTGGGACAGGGCTTTATGCGCCCGCTTCTGGTCAAAGGCGCAGCCCATGCCGTTCCGACAGACCATTTGCTCGCCGATCTGGATACTGACCCGGGATGGATCAACGGTAATGCCCGACCTTCCCACTGCGGCCAGAATCCGTCCCCAATTCGGGTCCGCCCCAGCCCACGCGGTCTTCACCAGCAATGAATGCGCGACGGTCTGCGCCACTTGCCGGGCTTCCTCGCGGCTCCTCGCCTGTTCGACGGATAGATGAATGACGTGCTGCACGCCTTCGCCGTCAAAGACGATCTGCTCGGCCAGAGACTGACAGACCTTCAAGAGCGCTTCCGAGAAAACTTTCCTGGCCTGCTTCAGGCGCACCCCGCTCCGTCCGCTCGCCAGGAGAAGCACGGTGTCGTTGGTGGAGGTATCTCCATCGATAGAGATACAGTTGAAGGTTTGTTCGCAACAATCTAATAAGGAGCTCTTTACATCGGTAGATGTCGCCGCGATGTCGGTGAATATATACACCAGCATGGTGGCCAGTTGAGGATGAATCATGCCCGCGCCTTTGGCTATGCCCAGCAGGTTCACCGCCGACTTGCCGGATCGAAAGGTTGCGCAAGCCAGCTTGGGACGGGTGTCGGTGGTCATGATGGCGCGGGCGAAGTCGGCAATTCCCCGCTTGGTCGCGGCGCGCGACGCCACCAACTCGGGCAACGTCGAAACTATTTTCTCTACCGGCAGAGGAACACCAATGATGCCGGTGGAAGAGGAGAAAACCTCGTTGGCATGCAC
This sequence comes from Terriglobia bacterium, assembly GCA_963757835.1. GTDB lineage: Bacteria > Acidobacteriota > Terriglobia > Terriglobales > Acidobacteriaceae > JAIQFF01. Next base: position 128,581 of record CAVWSP010000011.1, read on the forward strand.
TCCCAGGAGCCGGGCCAACTCCCGGCAAACATTTTGGCAGGCCCGTATTCCAGCCTTGCCGGTGGCGCAGTTGGCATTGCCTGAGTTCACGATCACGGCCCGCACCCGTCCACCAGTGGTCGCCAGCGACACGCGCCCGACCTCGAGAGGTGCGGCTACGACGCGATTTCTCGTGAATACGGCTGCCGCCGTCGTGCCCGCAGAGGCCTCGACCAGCGCCAGATCAGGTCGCCCGCTGGCCTTGATTCCCGCACGCGCCGCTGCGAAGGCGAAACCCGCAGGCAGGCAAATGTTTTTCTGAGGAAGACCGCGAACTTTCATACCTCGATCTTCACCAGCCAGTTGGTGGGCTGAGGAAGCATGGCGAATTTGGGCAGTTCCCCGCGCACCATGGCGACTTCATCGCAGTGATCGAATCGAGGGCAGACGCAACAATCTTTGTGGATCTTGTCGGGAAGATCCTCGCGCTGCGCCATGGCGAATCCCAAGCGAGCGAAAAATTCCGGGATGCGGGTAAACAGGCAGATGGAGTTGACATCGTGCTTACGGGCCTGCGCCAGCAGGGCTTTCACCAGGCGCTCGCCGCCCCCGGAACCCTGGCGCGCGGGATCGACGGTAATGGAGCGAATCTCGGCCAGGTGGGGACCGTAAAGATGGAGCGCGCCGCATCCGATAATGTGGCCGTGATCTTCCAGCACCACGAAGTCGCGCACGTTCTCGCAGACTTCGGCGAAGGTGCGCGGCAGCAGCGTGCCGTCGTGAGAGTAGGTCGCGATCAGTTCATGAATCTGTTCAGCGTCGGGCAACAGGGCTTCACGCGTGCGCATGGACGTCCTCCCGCATGCCTTCCACTTTGTGCCTGGCCTCGGCGAGGGCCTGGCGAACCCGTGCCGGCGCGGTCCCGCCCGGAACGTCGTGGATATTGAGTACAGCCTGCAGACTCAGACAAGAATAGAAATCCTGATCAAACGCGGGATTCAACTGGCGCAGTTCCTCCAACGGCAAATCTGCCAACTCACAGTTTCTTTCGATGCAGGTCTGCACCGCTTTGCCAACTATTTCGTGGGCCAGGCGGAAAGGAACTCCGCGCCGCACCAGGTAAGTTGCGCCGGCCCAGGCGTTCATAAAACCAGACTCAGCGGCCTGCTGCATGCGTTCGTGATGGAATTCCACGGCCTTCATCCAGCCGGAGGCCAGCGGCAGCAACGAAAGTACGGTGCCGGCAGCGTCAAAAAGCGGCTGCTGAGTTTCCTGCAAGTCCTTGTTGTACGCCAGGGGCAAGCCTTTCACCGTGACCAGCAGCGCGGTCGCGTCTCCGATGATACGGGCGGCCTTGCCGCGCGTGAGTTCGAGCAGGTCTGGATTCATCTTCTGCGGCATGGCGCTGCTTCCCGTCGAATAAGCTTCGGGCAAACGGACGAATCCAAACTCCTGTGAGGAAAACAGGATCATTTCTTCCGCCCAGCGGCTGAGGTGCACAGCGAGAAGAGAGAGGGCTGCAACAAACTCCAGAAGGAAATCGCGATCACTGGTGGCGTCGATGCTGTTGGCGGTTGGCGCATCGAAACCCAACTCATCGGCCATGGCGCGGCGGTCGAGCGGCAGCGTCGCGCCTGCAACCGCCCCCGAGCCCAGGGGAGAAAAATTCAGCCGCTTTCGGCAGTCGGCAAGGCGGTCTGCATCACGCAGAAACATTTCCACATAGGCCAGCAGCCAGTGTGCGACCAGCACCGGCTCTGCCCGTTGTAGATGGGTGTAGGCGGGCATGGCTGCACTTCCCGCCTGTTCAGCCCGGTCGAGGGAAATGCTCAGCCATTCCGCCAGATCGGCGCGTATCTGGTCGATCGCGGCCCGCACGTAAAGACGGAGGTCGGTCGCGATCTGCTCATTGCGGCTGCGTCCGCTGTGAAGCTTGTAGCCCGTGTCTCCGACCAACAGGACCAACTGCTTTTCGACAAAGTGATGCACGTCCTCGGCTTCGCCGTCGTCCAGAAACGCCGGGGACGTCGCGGCCTTCTCGCCAATCTGCTTGAGGCCCTGAAGAATGGTGATCAGTTCACTCGAGGTCAGGATTTCGGCATTCTTCAACGCAGCCGCGTGGGCGCGGCTGGCGGCCAGTTCTTCCCGCAGCAACCGCCGGTCGAAGTCGAACGACCGCTGCCAGCGCTCGAAGTCGGCATCGAGCGGCTGGCGAAATCGTCCTGACCACATCTTCATCGTGTCACTCCTGATCGCGTCACCTCAGGCTTGGCCGCGTCGGCGCGCAGACGGGCGCGCGAGCGCGACGGCAGCCCCAGGATGCGGATGAATCCTTCCGCATCTTTCTGGTCGTAGCTTTCGCCCATGGTGAAAGACGAGAGATCGGTGCGATAAAGAGAGTTTTCCGACTGGCGGCTGACCACGGACACATTGCCCTTGTAGAGAGCGAGCGTGGTCGTGCCCGTGATGTCCTGCTGTGTGTTATCGACGAATGCGTCCAGCGCTTCGCGCAGCGGGGTGAACCACAGCCCGAAATATGCGAGCTCGGCATATTTCAGCCCAATGTGCTGCTTGAAGTGCATGAGGTCGCGCTCCAGGCAAAGGGCCTCGAGCTCGCGGTGTGCGGCAATCAGCAGCGTTCCACCCGGCGTCTCGTAACAACCGCGCGACTTGATGCCGACGAATCGGTTCTCCACCAGATCAATGCGCCCGATGGCATTGCGTCCGCCGATCTCGTTCAGCAACTCGACCAGCGAAACCGGGTCAAGCTTCATGCCGTTCACGGAAACCGGAGTTCCCTTTTCAAATCCGATGACGACCTGCTCTTCGCGGTCGGGGGCCTCCTGCGGTGAACGGGTCAACTGCCAGGTGCTGGGGAAAGGCGCGTTGCCGGCGTCTTCCAGCTCCCCGCCCTCGTGGCTGATGTGCCACAAATTGCGATCGCGGCTGTGGATCTTCTCCCGGCTCGCGGTCACGGAAATTCCCCGCTTCTCCGCATAGTCAAGGCAGTCTTCGCGCGATTTCAATGTCCACTCCCGCCAGGGCGCAATCACCTTGAGCTCGGGGGCCAGCGCCTGGTAGGCGAGTTCGAAGCGCACCTGATCGTTACCCTTTCCGGTGCAACCGTGCGCCACCGCGGTCGCGCCCTCGCGGAGGGCCACTTCCACCTGGTGCTTGGCAATGACCGGACGCGCCAGCGAGGTCCCCAGCAAATACTTATGTTCGTACACTGCGCCCGCCCGGAGCGCGGGGAAGACATAGCCGGTAAGAAATTCCTCACGCATGTCCTCAACGACAACTTTGCTGGCGCCGGTCTTGTATGCCTTCTCGACCACGGCTTCAATGTCATCTCCCTGGCCGACGTCTCCGACCATGGCAATCACGTCGTAGGCGTAGTTTTCCTTCAACCAGGGAATGATGATGGAGGTGTCCAGACCTCCGGAGTATGCGAGCACAACTTTCTCAGCCATTAACATTCCTCGAATTCGTGCGGCCCACCTTGCCGCCAAGAAGTAAAAGCAGGATGGCCTTCTGCACGTGCAGGCGGCTTTCCGCCTGGTCGAATACCACGGAACGATCGCAATCCATGATGGCGTCCGTGATCTCCATTCCGCGATGCGCGGGCAGGCAGTGCATGAAGACGGCGTGAGGCGCCGCGCCGGCCGCGAGTTTTTCGTTCACCTGGTAGGACGGAAAAATCCGGTTCCGCTCCTCCTCCTCATGCTCGTGACCCATGCTGGTCCAGGCGTCAGTATAAATCGCGTCCACCCCGTCGACGGCCTGCTTTGGATCGTTGAGGATTTCGATGACCGCGCCGGTCTGCCGCGCCAGGTCGCGGGCATCACTTACTATTTGCGTGTCGCAGCCATAGCCCTCGGGTGTCGCAATGCGAATGCGGGAACCCAGGGTTGCCGCAGTCAGTAAGAGAGAGTGCGCCACGTTATTGCCATCGCCAACATAGGCGAGACAGATCTTCTTCAGGTCGCCGAAGCGCTCCAGCAGGGTGAAGTAATCGGCCAGCGCCTGGCAGGGATGCTCCAGATCGCTGAGCGCGTTGATCACCGGAATGCAGGCGTGCTCAGCCATTCCCTCGACTGTGCCGTGAGAGTAGGTGCGCAGCACAATGGCATCCACCCAGCGCTCGACGTTGTGCGCAATGTCGCTCAGCTTTTCGCGCGCGTCGAGGCGGCCGGCGGTCTGGTCCATGAAGAAGGCGTTTCCGCCCATGCTAGCCATGCCGGCTTCGAAGGTGAGGCGGGTGCGCAACGATTGCTTTTCGAAAAACATCACCATCTGCTTGCCGGCAAGCGCGCTGCGGAAATTCGAGGGACGCGCCTTGAGCAGTCCCGCAAGATGGAAAATAGTCTCAATCTCGATCGGGCTGAGATCACGGATCGAAATAAGATCGCGCCCCGGAAAAGTCGTGGTTGCCGGAGGAGTTGCGACCTGAGTGGATTGAAATGGCTGGCTGCTCAACGTAGTTGGCTCCTTCTTTTGGACTTCGCGTCAGTGGTCAGATGCTTGGTCAGATGCTTTTTTGGCTGGGTGGAGGCCAGCGCCGCATCGAGCGCGCGCACCACCAGGTCCACATGGGCTTTCTGAATGATGTAGGGCGGCAGGAAACGCAGCACCGTGTCCTGGGTGCGGTTGATGAGGATGCCGCGATCGAGCAGTTGCGCGACCACCGCCTTGGCCCGCTCGGCCGAATCGAGATTCATCCCCAGCATCAGACCCATGCCGCGAATTTCGCGCACGCCGTCATGCCTGGCCTTGAGGCCTTCGAGTTTGGCGTGGAAGTAGTCGCCAGTCTGCCGGATGTGTCCCAACATGCGATCGAGCGCGCGCAGAAACTCGATCGCCACCGCGCAGGCCAGCGGCCCGCCGCCGAAAGTCGTCCCATGCATTCCGGGATGCATGCCGCCGGCCACGCGATCAGTCGTCAGCAGCGCTCCCAGCGGAAGGCCGGCCGCGAGCGGCTTGGCAACGGTGACGATGTCGGGCTGAACGCCGTAATGCTGGTAGGCAAAGTAACGTCCGGTGCGACCCAGTCCGCATTGAATCTCGTCGAGAATCAGCAGCGCGCCGGTACGATCGCAGAGTTGTCGCGCGGTCTGTAAAAATTCAGGAGTGAGGGGACGGATTCCGCCTTCACCCTGAATGGTCTCCAGGCAGATGGCGCAGACGCTCCCGTCGAATTGCCGTTTCAGGTCGTCAACATCGTTAAAGGCGACAAACCCGACTCCCGGCACCAGCGGCGCAAAGGGATGCCGGTACTTCTCCTGCCCCGTGGTGGCCAGCGAGCCGAAGGTCCGACCGTGAAAGGAATTCTCCAGTGCCAGCAAACGCCACTTGGCCTTGTGGCCATTGTTGTTCTGGGTGCGAGCGAAAGCTCGAGCCAGCTTGAGCGCGCCTTCCCAGGCCTCGGTCCCGCTATTACAGAAAAATGCCTTGTCCAGTCCAGAAATCTTAGTCAGCCGCTTCGCCAGTTCCGCCTGGTACTCATGGAAGAACAGGTTCGAGACGTGAATCAGCCGTCCCGCCTGGCGCTTTAACGTCGCCTGAATGACAGGATGCGCGTGTCCCAGGGCGTTGACCCCGATGCCGCTGAGGAAATCCAGATAGCGTTTGCCTTTTGAATCCCACAAATAGACGCCGCGCCCGCGCTCGAAGAGCACGCGCTGGCGATCGTAAGTGGGAAGCAACAGCTTGGATTCGGAACGCGCTACGGTGGCGAGGCTCATGCGACGATCACCTCCGTGCCACCATCGAGTTTGGTGAGGTAGAACTGCGGCAGGGTTTCAGCCTGCGCCGCGGGCAGGATTCGTACCCGGCCCACGCCCTTGCGCAGGGCCTGTCCGCAGGCCTCCAGTTTGGGCAGCATGCCGCCGGCAATCACGGCGCTCTCGACCATCCCGGCAATCTGTTTGGTATTCAGCCAGGGCATGACCGCGCCTTCGGCATCTTTTACCCCGGCCACGTCGGTGAGGAAGATGAGGGTGTCGGCGTGACAGGCGACGGCGCAGGCGGATGCCATCTGGTCCGCATTCACGTTGTAATACTCGCCATCTGAAGCCAGCGCCACCGAGGAAAGCACGGGAATCCCGCCGAGTCCCCAGATCGCTTCGAGCCAGCGCGGCTCCACCGAACAGATTTCGCCCACGTATCCCAGGTCGTAGCCTTGCGTCTGTTTCTTGCGGGCGCGAAACGCCATGCCGTCGCCTCCGCAGAGACCGATCGCCGGACGTCCCGCGGCAACAATGGCCGCGACCAGACTCTTGTTCACGATTCCGGCCAGAACCATCAGGGCGACGTCGCGAGTCTCGGCATCGGTTATGCGCAAGCCGTTTACGAAATCGCTTTCCTTGCCCAGCAACTTGAGCGTGCGAGTGAGGGCCGCGCCGCCGCCATGCACCACGGTGATTCTGTGGCCATCTTCCGCCAAGTCCACGATGGCGCGAGCGCACTTGTGCAGCGTGTCCTTGTTTTCGAGGGCCGCGCCGCCGAGCTTGATAACGATTTTCACTGCAAGCCTTCCTGTTCCGTGAACCCATACATGAGGTTCATGTTTTGAACTGCCTGTCCAGCTGCGCCCTTAAGCAGGTTGTCGATGCAAGACACCAGCACCAGGCGGCGTCCGTCCTTGGCCAGGCAAAAGCCCAAGTCGCAGTAATTGGTGTGCAGCGAAAACTGGATTTCCGGCAGCTTCGGCGTCGCGAAAATCCGAACCCACGGCTTGCCTTTGTAAAATTCCCTGAAACAGGATTCCACTTCCGCCGGCTTCGTCTCCTGTTTCAGATGGACGTAGATGGTCGAAAGAATTCCCCGCGGAATGGGCAGCAGGTGCGGAGTAAAGATCAACTCAGCCGAATCCAGTTTCAACTGCTCAAGAATCTCTCCTACATGGCGATGCCCGAAGACCGCGTAGGCGGAGAGATTGTCCGCCACCGAAACAAAGTGGGTGCGTGCGGTGGCCTCCTTGCCCGCGCCCGACACGCCTGATTTGGAATCGGAAATGATTCCCTTTTCGCGATCGATGATGTCGGCAGCCCGCAGCGGAGCCAGGGCAAGAATCACGGACGTGGCATAGCAGCCGGGATTCGCCACCAGCGCCGCACCGGGAAGACGGTCGCCATTCAGCTCGGGAAGGCCGTACACCGCTTTTTCCATGAGATCGGCGGCGGTGACGGCATTCTGGTCGTGAAAGCCATAGACGGCGCGATTTTGCGCCTCTCGCAATCGCCATGCGCCGCTGAGATCCACCACGCGCATTCCGTGCGCGATGGCCTCCGGCACCAGGGCGCGGGACACTTCGTGGGGCGTCGCCAAAAATAGTAATTTGATCTCCCGCTTTTTCAGTTCAGACCACGACCAGGGCTGCAGGGGATATCCGCCGTTGCCGGAAATGGCGGGATACATTTCCGCGAGATTCACTCCTGTCGCTGCGTCGCCGGAACGCTGAAGCATCACCGGAGTTTCCACGCCGGGGTGGCGCAGCAAGAGGCGGGCAAGTTCGAAGCCGGAGTAGCCGGATGCGCCCAGAATCGCGGTTTTGAGTTTCGAGGCCATCAGGCGAGCATCTCCTGAATGCGCGCGGCCAGGACTTTCGCGCCTCGGTTGTCCGAGCACACCATCAATATTGTGTCGTCGCCGGCGATGGTTCCGATAGCTTCCTCCCAATCCTGTCCATCGAGCGCGGCGGCCACGGGCTGTGCGCTGCCGACGGTGGTCTTGATCACCAACAAGTTTTGCGCCGCTTTCACTTCCAGCACAAACTCCCTCACCAGCCGCGAAACCGGCGGCAAGGCCGGCTCCGATACCGCTTCCCCCGGCAGCATGTAGCCGCTTCCGGTCTTGATCAGGCCGAGCTCGTGAAGATCTCGCGAGAGCGTTGCCTGCCCAACCTTCAAGCCGCGTTTCCTCAAAGCACGCTGCAGGTCTTCCTGGCTGCCAACTGAACTGCGCTCCAGCACCTCCAGAATGACCTTTTGTCGCAGCGGCTTGCTCATGAATGACTATTCATACTGCTGAATAATTATTCATCTATGGTAATTGGTATGCGGCGGGTGTCAAGTAGAAATTTCGATACGGCTAATCGCGAATGCAGACTGCGTGGGGACAGCCGCCCTCGGCTGTCCGGCGGAGCGAAGCTCCGCTATGCACTCTGCATGATGTCTGCCAACCAAAACCTGTCGAGCTTGGCTCGACTGGACAGCCGAGGGCGGCTGTCCCCACGTGGTTGGCGGTTAGTCGGCGCCATGCCATACCCATTCGGCCTGGCACATGGCCAGCAACGACTCTGGTTCCAGTACAGGTGCAGAGGCGGGGAAAAAAACACGATGCAGGCGCTGCACTGCCTCTTCCGCGCGCGATTCTTCCACCAGGAAACTGATGTTGCGCTCCGAAGCGCCCTGGCAGATCATGCGCACCTCGATATCGCCCATGGCGCGGAATGCCTGGCCAGCGATCTCCGGACGCCGCCGGACTTGCTCTCCCACCAGGCAGACCAGCGCCTTGTGGTTTTCCCAGCGCACGTTGGCCATCCCCTTCAGTTCGTCGGCGATCGCCGGCAGACCCGAGACCGAACTGACCAGCAATGCCAGACTGCCGCGCGAGGCTGACAGCAGATCCAGGCTGTGCTCATGCCGCTCGAACACGTCAAAGACTTCGCGCAGCAGTTCGGGCGCGAACCAGCGCACCGGCTCAACGTCCACAATGGCCACGCCTCGCCTGGTCGTAATGGCCTTGACCCCATCGACCGGTTCGCAGCACGCCACGATTTCGGTGCCAGGACATTCCGGGTTTCTCGAATTGAGCACCCACACCGGAATATCGCCGCGCATCGCCGGCACCAGGGTGGCCGGATGCAATACTTTAGCGCCGAAGTAAGACAGATCGGCCGCCTCGTCGAAACTCATGCGAGCAACTCGCCGGGCATCCGGACACAGGTTCGGATCGGTGGTCAGGATTCCATCCACGTCAGTCCAGATTTCAATCCGGCTGGCGTGCAGGCCCGCAGCCACGATGGAGGCGCTGAAATCGGAGCCGCCACGACCCAGCGTGGTCGGAATGCCGTCCCGGGTCGCGCCGACAAATCCGCCCATCACCGGCACTTGCCCCGCTTCCAGCAGCGGCAGCACAACCGCCTGCAGGCGCTGGTTGGTCTCGTCCCACAAGGGCGTCGCCCGGGTATGCGCGGCGTCGGTGACGATGCACTCGCGGGCATCGACCAGCGCGGCATTCACTCCGTACGAACGCAGGGCGGAGTGAATCAATTTGGAGGAGAGTGATTCTCCCGCTCCCAATAGGCTGTCCTGCAAGCACGCAAGCAGCGCTTTCTCCGAGGCAATCCTTCGCAGCAGATTGTCCAGCGCCTCAAATTCATAGTCGAAGTCGCCGAAGAGCCGGATGCGTTCGTCGTCCCTCACCAGACCCCTGGCCACGTTTTCATGCCGCTGGTGGAGAACCTGAAGCATCTCCCCGGCGGAATCGAGGCTTCCGGCGGCGGCCGCCCCGCCGGCGCTCATGAGCTGGTCGGTGACTCCGGCCAACGCGCTGACCACCACCACCCGCGGTTGTTGCGATGGCCGCCCCACCAGTTGACACAACCGGCGAATCGCGGCCGCATCCTCCACCGACGTGCCTCCGAATTTCATCACCACACATGCGCCGCTCCGGCCCGCTGCTTCCCTGCCCTCTTGCGCTGGATCGTCCATTTCATCTCTCCCTGTGTTCTTAGTAATCTGACGTTTGTCTTTCCGAGAAACAGCGGACAAATAAAAAACCCACCGGCCAGTTGCTTCTGGCGGTGGGTCTTTGTCAGCCGTTAAAGCTTTGTGTTTCTCAGCTCACCTGACGCCCTCCCCCAGAAGCACGCTAATTCGCTTCGACGTGCCTGTGCCCATCGATGTAATTCGCTTAGCCTTCTGGGAAGTTGCTTTCATGGGTTGCTGTCCGTGTAACACGATCTAGTTGTGCTGCTCCCGGCTCAATCTGGTGTCCGGAGTCTCTTCCGGTTTGAATTCTTCAAAGAATTGCATCAGCCGGTCAACCAACCTGCGCCTGCCTCCGATGACGTGAAGGCCGCTCTCATGCTGATGCTCTTCCAGGATTTTGTTCAATCCACTTTCCAGTTCTCTCATGCCACACCCCCTCAGCTGGGTTCAAGTTAGTTTTGATAACCACGTGGTACCAAGACCTAAGCTTCTGAGGCTTCTGCCCGAAGAATAGCAATTCCTCAAGATAAAAAGAAATTTGAAATTATGATTGGCCTCATCGACAAATTCGATCACGATCCGGCGCCCATTTCCTGGAGACGTCCGTTGTCATCCTGAACGGAGCCTCCGCTTCGCATCGCGAAGCAGAGGCGCAGTCGAAGGACCCCTAATTTTCCCACGAACGTCGCGAGGTCGTTTGAATCAGATTGTTGCGCTGCCACGGGAGAACAAGGCACCCGGCTCTTATCCGCTCATAGGGGTCCTTCGACTCCGCGGACACTTCGCGTTGCGAAGTGCCTGCTGCGCTCAGGATGACAGAAGAAGATGAATCTACGCGTCTGCTGGGATCACTTGGAGGCGGTGGCCAGCTGTCGAACCGTGCTGATGAAGGTGGTGGTGGCGCGGGTGTGAGTACGGTCGCGCCGGTAGGCAATGCCCAACTCTCGCCAAAGCTCCTGGTCCCGGATAGGAATCAGTTTGACCCGGCCCGCCAGCACCTGGTCCTTGGCAAAACTTGAGCTGATCAGCGAAACTCCCAGCCCGGCCGCCACAAAGCTCTTGATCATGCCCACGCTGGGCAGTTCCATTCGAATCTGTAGGTGAGAGGCATAGGGACGGAACAGCTTGTCCATCACTCGGCGGCTATACCCGGTCTTGGGCAGCAGCAAGGGTTGCTTGGCGACCTCGCTCACCGGCACCACGTCAAGCTTGGCCAGAGCGTTTTGCGGACTCACCATCAGCATCAGCTGATCGCGGAAAATGGAGTGGGTTTTCAGGCTGGCGGACTTCACAGGCAGGGTCACGATGCCCACGTCGATGCTTCCATTTTCCAGCTTCTCGACAATTTTGTAGCTGAAGTTGCGGTAAATGCTGATCTGCACCCCGGGATACAAATGGCAGTACTTGGCGAAGACGTCGGGCAGCACGTAAAGGCAGGTGGCCTCATTGGCGCCGATGACCAGCGTGCCGCGAGGACTGGTGCCCTGATCGGCCACGGCCAGCAGGGACTCATCCCGCATCTGCAGCAGGCGCTCGGCATAAGCGAAGAGCACCCTGCCGGCCGGAGTGAGGGTTACGTCTTTACCGGAACGATCGAGCAGGCGGTCGCCGTACTCCTGTTCCAGTTGACGAATCTGGGCGCTGACCGCGGACTGGGAGCGAAAAACCTTTTGCCCAGCCCGGGAAAAGCTTCCCAGCTTGGCCACTTCCAGAAAAGTTACTAGCTGATCAAAGTCCATGAGTAGTGGAAGATTATAGCGGACAACCTAATAGATTGATAAATTTTGCCGGACGAGGGAGTGTGGACAAGTGGTCAGAGATTTCTTTTCACACCACGGCGATGGAAGGCGCGTCCGCGGCGCGGGGTACGTACACCGCCGTCCGCCGTGGCGCAGATGCCGGCTGCCGCTTGAACCGGGTGAGAATGGCGGCCCAGGTCTCCGCGACCGTGCAGGGCAGGACCAGAGGCTCCACCCGCAGGAACGGCAGCGGGGCAGTGGAATTCAATAAGACCATCGCACGCGGGCTGCCGGTGAGACGCAAATGCTTGCGCAACACCCGGCGCAGCCACACCTCTTCCCTGACCTCGACTGGCGCCAGGCGGACCGACTGCTGGTTATATCCGTAGCCTCCAATCGAATCACGCAGGACGTAGGCCAAGCCGCCGGTCATGCCCGCGCCCAGGTTCATTCCCGCCGGACCCAGAATGACGGCCACTCCCGCGGTCATGTATTCGCAACCGTGTTGTCCCACGCCTTCCACCACCGCGAGAGCGCCGCTGTTACGCACCGCAAAGCGTTCCCCTACCCGGCCCGCGACATACAATTCTCCGCTGGTCGCGCCGTAGAGCAGGGTGTTGCCGGCGAGGACATCGCCGCGCAGAGACGCTTTCTCTCCGCCGGTGATGGCAATCGTGCCTCCCGACAAACTCTTGCCCACGTAATCGTTGGCCTCGCCCACCAGCCTGAAGTTCAGGCCATTGACCAGGAATCCGCCGAAAGTCTGTCCCGCGCTGCCGACAAACTCATATTTCGAAGACCCATCGACATTCGCTCCGCTCTGGCGCAGTCTTTCTCCGCTCAAATGGGCTCCAATGGAGCGATCCGCGTTGGTAATCCGGAAGCGGCGGCGGCGCGCGACCCGGGTATCGGGATCGCCCAGGATGGTCTGGTTCAACTCGCGATACAGTGTGCTCCGGTCCTCGACCGGACGAGCGGGATGGCTGGGAGAAACGATGTCATCCAGCAATCCGCCCAGCGTTCGCTCCGCCTGCGGAGTGCGGGGTCGCAGCCTCTCGGCCCGGCCTACGATGTCATCAATCGAATGGGCGCCCATCGCGGCCAGCAACTCGCGCACGTCCGCAACCACGGCCCGGAAGTAGGTCTCGACCATCTCCGGCTTGCCGGTAAAGCGGGTGCGCAGTTTTTCGTCCTGGGTGGCAATGCCTACGGGACAGGTATTGAGATGGCATTGCCGCGCCATGACGCATCCCAGCGCCAGCAAAGAGGCGGTGCCAAAACCGAATTCCTCCGCCCCCAGAAGCGCGCCGATAATCACATCGCTGGCGAACTTGAAACCGCCATCCACCCGCAGGCGGACGCGGCCGCGCAACCCGGCCCGCACCAGTGCGGCGTGAGCATCGCGCAGACCGACTTCCCAGGGCAGCCCGGTGTTCTTGATGGAAGTAATCGGTGATGCCCCGGTGCCGCCGTCATGGCCGCTGATGGTAATGACGTCAGCTCCCGCCTTGGCCACTCCAGTGGCGATGATTCCCACCCCGGCGCTGGCCACCAGTTTTACTCCGATCCGCGCCCGGGGATTGATCGCCCGCAGGTCGTAGATCAGTTGGGCCAGGTCCTCGATGCTGTAGATGTCATGATGCGGTGGCGGCGAGATCAGCATCATTCCCGGCACCGCATGCCGCAAACGCGCAATGTAGACGGAAACTTTGCTGGCCGGGAGCTGGCCACCCTCGCCGGGCTTGGCGCCCTGCGCAATCTTGATTTCGAGCTCGTCGGCGTGCACCAGATACTCCGCCGTCACTCCGAAGCGTGCCGATGCCACCTGCTTGACCCGATTATTGGCCTCATTGCCGTTGCGGTAAACCTCGGGGTCTTCTCCGCCCTCCCCGGTATTGCTGCGACCGCCCAGGCGATTCATGGCGACGGCGAGAGTGCTGTGGGTCTCGGGCGAAATCGCGCCCAGCGACATGGCTTGCGTGCTGAAGCGGCCCAGGATGGAAGCGTCGCTTTCCACCTCCTCGAGGGGCAGGGCCGGGGCGGGCACTACCTCGAGCAAGTCCCGGACTGCCACAGGCTCCCGCTGCTCGTTGAGTTCCCGGAAGGCCCGATGATTTTCCTCGGTGGGAAATTTGATGTAGCGATGCATGCGCCGCACCAGCTCCGGCGATGTGGCGTGCAACTCTCCCTGGTGGCGGAAGCGATAGAGCCCGTGGTCCTGCAGTTTCGCGCTCACCGTCATGGTGGGAAAAGTCAGGGCAAAAACCGAATCGTGCCGGTCGAGACAATCCTGCAAGAGCTCGGTCAGGCCCTTGCCAGCAAGCGAGCAGCTCGCATCCTCAAAAAACTGTTCGCACACATCGGGATCTAGACCGATGATCTCGAAGAGATGACTGTTGCGGTAGCTGGCAATAGTTGAAATGCCCATCCGCGCCATCACCTTACGCAGCCCTTTTTCCACCGCGCCGCGATAAGCAGTCGCGCCCCCCGGCTTGAGGTGGGCCGCCTGTTCCAGTGCCAGGTAGGGGAAGACCGCGCTCGCGCCCGCCGCCACCAGCAGGGCCACGTGATGGGTATCGATGACCTGCCCGCTTTCGATCACCAGCGGCGTCTCCTGCAGGCCGGCCTCGACCATCGCCTTCCAGGCCGCGGCCAATGCCAGCAGGGCCGGCAGCGCTACCTGCTGCGTGCCTACACCGCGGTCGGTCAACAGAATCATGCCGGGAGGATTGGCCGAGGCCGCCTTGATGACGTCCCGCATGCGCGCCAGCGTGGCCTTCGCCGCTTCCACTCCGTCCTCTGCCGCAAACGTGAAGCGTAATCGTTCGGTCGCGCCCAGCTCTTTTTGCAGCAGCCGCAATTGCCCGGCATCGAGCAAGGGGGAATTGACTGCGGCTTTGCCCAGATAGACTTTCAGCGACATCACATGACTCTCACGCAGAGAATCAATAGGAGGATTCGTGACTTGCGCGAAGCGCTGTTTGCAATAGTCCCACAAGGGCCGGCGGAAGCTCGACATCGTAGCCGGCGGCGCATCATCTCCCATGCTCCAGACCGCTTCCTGCCCTTGTTCGACCAAAGGTTGGAAGAGCAGGCGAAACTGATCTTCGCTCCAGCCCAATGCCGCCATGGCCTGCTTGGGCTCCGGCGTGATCTCGAAATAGGGTTGATCGGTGGCATCTACGAGCACAGCGGGCTCGGATGAGACGGCGCGGATGCCCTGGCGCAACTGCAGCGAATGCAGGGGACGAACAAACTCTCCGTTCGCCGGATTCACGAGCAGAACTTCTCCGGGCCCGAGCCGCTGCCTCTCGGCGATCTCCTTGTCGTGCAGGTCAGCGATACCCACCTCGGAGCCCACCACCAGCAACCCGTCAGTGGTCAGGGTATAGCGCAGCGGACGCAGCCCGTTGCGGTCAAGCTTTGCGCCGATCGTGCAGCCGTCGGTAAAGATCAGCGCCGCGGGTCCGTCCCAAGGCTCCTGCACGCGGGCTTGCTCTTCCAGGAAACTTCGCAGCTCCGGCGCTGCCTCGGGCGAACGCTCCCACGCTGGAGGGACCATCGAGAGCATGGCCTCGGCCGGGCTGTAGTCGCGGCGCAGCAAGAGTTCAAATCCATTGTCGAAGCTGGCCGAGTCGCTGACCCGCGCTTCCAGCAGGCGGGCCTGGTCCGACAGTCCCAGTTCGTGACGCACCGCCGGCGCCTTGGCGCGCAGCCAGCGCCGGTTCCCGCTGATGGTATTGATCTCGCCGTTGTGCGCCACAAACCGGAAGGGTTGAGCCATCGACCAACTGGGCTGGGTGTTGGTGGAGTAGCGTTGGTGAAAGATGGCAAAAGCACTTTCAAAATCCGGATCGCGCAAGTCGGAATAAAACGCCGGCAGCTGAAAAGGCGTCAGCAGTCCCTTGTAAACCACGGTCCGGCTGGACAACGAACAAAAATAAGTTCCGCCCGGCGCCTTGACCTCCGCTTCCTTGCGGAGACGGTACAGCAGCATTTCAAGGTCAGGTGTTTCCGCTTGAGGAGCGAAGAAGCACTGCTCGATCACCGGCAGAGCATCGTGGGCACGAGGGCCGACAACCTCCGGATTGATGGGGACTGAACGCCAGCCCAGGCACTTCAGGCCACTCTGCTTCGCCTGGGCCTCGATAACGTTGCGCGCCGCCTCTTCCTGCCCCGGCGGCATGAAGACCATGCCCAGGCCGAACGACGCCGGCACTTCGATTCCAGCCGCAAGCGCATGCTTGCGAATCAGTTTTTCAGGGATGCGAGTCAGCAGACCGGCGCCGTCACCGCTTCGTCCGTCGGCATCCACACCACCACGATGCGCCAGCCGAACCAGCGCCTCTAGGGCGCGATCCAGGATCTCGCGCGAAGCCGCCCCGTCAATGTGGGCGACCAGGCCGACACCGCAGGCGTCGTGGTCTGTGGTTAGGTGACTCGGATTCATCTTTATAGTGTTTATCGTCATTCGACCGTGGAAGTACAATCGAGAATTTCGATGAGGCTGATGGATTTTTTGGGCAGCCGGGAAAGCCCTTGACCACCAAGGACACGAAGGTACACGAAGGAAAACCTTGAACTTAGGTTGACTTCCTTCGTGAACCTTCGTGTCCTGCGTGGTTGACGATTTTGCTAATCTTCAACGCTGAATGAGGTTTTTGCAGGGAGATTCTTGATCGCCACCAGGGGTGCGTTTCCGTGGGCGTCGAAAGGCCTTAACCACCAAGGACACGAAGGTACACGAAGGAAAACCTTGGGCTTAACCTGGTTTCCTTCGTGAACCTTCGTGTCCTTGGTGGTTAATGATTTTCGCTAATCTTCAACGCTGAACGAGGTTTTGGCCTGGAGATTCTTGATCCCCACCAGGGGTGCGATTTCCGCGGTCTCTCCGACGTGCAGCCCGCACTCGGTCTTTTCCGATCCGGCCCAACGTCCGGCCCGGGCGCCTTCTCCCGGACGAATGGATCGGGTGCAGTGAGTGCATCCGATGCTGGGATAATTCTTGTCATGCAGCGAATTGTAGGGGACATTGTGCTTGAGCGCGTGGCCCCACACCATTGCCGAAGTCCAGTCGGCGATGGGATTGACCTTCAGCAGTTGAAACTTCGCATCCCACTCCACCTTGCGGGCGGAAGCGCGCGACGAAGTCTGCTCACGGCGGATGGCGGTGATCCAGGCGCGCAGCTCGGTGAGCTTGGTCCGCAGCGGCTCCACCTTGCGCAGGCCGCAGCACAGGTCAGGATCACGTTTCCACAAAGCTTCGCCGTGCTCGCGCTCCTGCTCTTCCGGAGTCAGCGTGCTGTAAACCCTCTCAATCTTGATTCCATACCGCTTCTCGACCCGGTCCATCAGATCGTAGGTTTCAGGAAACAGGAATTCCGTATCCAGCGTGAACACTCGAAAGTCCGTGCGCACCCGCGCGGCCAGGTCGAGCAGCACCATGCCTTCAACCCCGAAGCCCGACGCGATGGCCACATCGTTTCCGTAGGTGGCAAAGGCCCAGCTCAGCACTTCTTCCGGCCGCCATTTCTCCGCTTCGGCCGGTATCAGCTCGACGTGATCTCTCACTCCGCACGCTCCTGTGGAACCGACGACACTGAACCATTCGCGACAAAATCACTCTGCCATGCGAACTGCTGCAGCAGCGCGGCAGGTTTGGCCAGCCGCACCACCTCGCCCACCACCAGCAACGTAGGCGAAGGCAAGCGTGGAGAGGTATGCAGATCGTCCACCGTGGTCACATGAATCCGCTCGTTCGCCGACGTGGCTTGCGAAACGATGGCGCAGGGCGTCGTGCCCGCAACGCCCGCCCGCTGCAACTGTTGCGATGTGCTGCGATAGTCGTAGCCGGGCATGTAAACCACAACCGTCGCATCGGTTGGAATCTTCGCTGGCCAGTCCGCGAATTCTTCAGCGCCGGCATTGTGGCCGGTCACCAGAACAACCGCTGACGAAACCTGGCGATGCGTGAGTGGAATCTGAGCATTGGCGGCAGCGCCAAAAGCGGCGGTCACGCCGGGAACGATTTCAAATTCGATGCCGGCCCCGCGCAACGCTTCCATCTCTTCGCCGGCGCGACCAAAGATCAGCGGGTCGCCGCTCTTCAGACGGACGACCTGCAGGCCCAGCAGCGCATTCCGAATCATCAGAGAATGAATTTCCGCCTGACTGATGCGCTTTTGTCCGAAGCGCTTGCCCACGTTATGAACCTCGGTCGAGGACGGAATGAACGCCAGAATTTCTGCGCTGATAAGGTCGTCATGCAACACGACGTCAGCCGACTTCAAAAGTTTGAAAGCTTTGAGCGTCAGCAGTTCGGGATCGCCCGGACCCGCTCCCACCAGGTACACCTTACCGGTCATGATATTTTCTCCAGACTGATTGCTTCGATATTGAATCCCTCGGACCGCGCCCGTTCGAAGGCCTCGCGGCTGGCCAGTTCATGCAGCAGTTGACGCCGTTCTTCCGGATCCATATTGCTGGCAAATAATTGCTGCCTTACCGTGCCCAATTGCTCCAACCACTCGCCATACTCCGGGCCAAACTGGACTTCCAGTTCGCGCCGGATCCTTTGCGCCAGCGCCGGACTGTGGCCGTTGGTCGAGATGGCCAACTGAAGCTCTCCCCGCCGCACCACTGCGGGATAGTAAAAGTCGCAGTACTCGGGATCATCCACGACGTTGCACAAAATGTTCCGCTGCCCGGCTTCCCGGAAAATCGCGGCATTCACATCGCGGGAATTAGTCGCCGCAATGACCAGAAAAACACCGTCCAGATCGGCGCTATTGAAAGCCCGCGCTTCCCACGTGATCGCTCCACTCTTCGCCCATTCGGCAACCGCCGCCGTAGCCGTGAACGCAACCACGCGTACCGAAGCGCCCGATCCCAGCAGGCTGCTGATCTTGGGTTCGCCAATGCTGCCGGCGCCTACGACCAGGCAGGAGCGGCCTTCGAGTTTCATGAACATGGGGAATAAAGTCATGGCATCAAGACCTTGTCAGTCCGAATATTGTCATCCTGAGCGAAGTGGGCGCTGCGCTCAGGATGACATTGCCGGTTTTTACGCGATTTCCCAATTCGCGCGTTCCTCTAACCCTCGACCGCATGCGGCACCTTTCCTGGCGAAGCGTCGCGCTCGACTGCGGGCAGAAACTTTCCTGCCAGGCACTCGCGCAATTCTTCATCGCTATGGCGCGAGAAGTAGTGGCGCAGATTTTCCTCGGGTAATCTTTCTTCCCGATAACGAAGCAATAGCCGCTCGATCGCGTCCGGGACCTCGCTGGCCAGGCAGCGGTAGCCGATGGGACGCGCTACCGATTGGTGCAAACCAACCGCGCCGCCCACGCAGAAGTAGTAAGCATCCTGCTGGCGGCCATCCACCTTGATCTTCTTGCCCTCAATGCCGATGTCGGCGATCCAGTGCTGGCCGCAACTGTTGGGACATCCGGTCACGTGTAATTTCAGGTGCTGCTCGAAGCCGGGCAAGCGCTCTTCGAGTTCTTCCACCAGCCAGCGGGAAAAACTCTTGGTTTCGGTAATCGCAATCTTGCAGAATTCAGAACCGCTGCACGCCACCACGCCCCGCCAGAACGGCGAACCGCCCACCGGCATTTTGTTGGCTTCGAATTCGCCGGCCAGCGCGGCGGCGTTACGATTGGGCACGTTGACGATCAGCAGGTTCTGCATGTTGGTGGTGCGCAACTCGCCCGCGGCATAGCGGTCGGCGGCGTCGGCCGCGGCGCGCATCTGCTGGGCCGAGATGCGCCCGCGCAGCACCGCCGCTCCTACGTAGGAATATCCGGCCTGCTTCTGAGGATGGACTCCGACGTGATCGCGATAAATGTCCTCGGGTGGTTTTTCTTCCGCCGCCGGATCAAGATGAAAGCCGATGCGGCGCTCCAGCTCTTCCTGAAAACTCTCGGCGGTCCAGCCGTGCTTCAGGAACAGGAATTTGAGCCGGGCGCGTTCGCGGCTCTCACGCAGCTTTTCGCTCTCCCGGAAAATCTCGGCGACGCCCTTAAGCACCGGAATCACCTGGTGCCGCTGCACAAACGCGTTCAGCCGAAGCGCGAGGTGAGGATCGGTCGAAAGCCCCCCGCCGACGCGCAGTGAGAATCCAACTTCGGCATCGCGGCGAATGGCGGTGAAACCTACATCGTTGATTTCCGGATAGGCGCACCACACGCGGCAGCCAGTAATGCAGACTTTGAACTTGCGCGGCAGGTTGTAGAAATCGCCGTTGCCCACGAAAAAGCGGTTCGCTTCGAGCGCCAGCGACGAGGCATCGCAGATCTCATCGGCATCCACGCCTGCGAGGGGGCAGCCGGTAATGTTTCGGGTATCGTCCCCGCAGGAGCCCATGGTGGTCAGGCCGGCGCGCCACAATCCGTCCAGCAGTTCGGGCAGGTCTTGAATCGTTACCCAGTGCAGTTGGATGTTCTGGCGGACGGTGAGGTCAGCGCTTCCACGAGCGTACTTCTCGGTAACATTGGCAATGGTTCGCAGCTGGTGAGAGTGAAGCAGGCCATTGGGAATGCGGATACGCACCATGAAGAACGGCAGCGCTTTGCCTTCTCCGTTCTTACCGCCGATGACTCCGACGCCGTCCCCTTGCGTGTACACTCCCCACCAGCGGAAGTATGTGCCCAGCCATTCGGGGGTGATGGAATCGAAGCCTTCGCGGGCGAACTTGCGAATGTCGTCAAGCCCTTCCCAGGGATTTTTCTCCCGCTTCAGCCGCTCGACCCGCTGTGCTTTCGTTTCGGTCACTGCATTTGCCATAGGATTTGGCCCACAAAAAAACCCACCGCCAGTGAGTTGCACTGGCGGTGGGTATAAGTGCCGATTTCTAAATTATTCTTAGGTCAGCAACCCCCGGGCGCCAGTGGACACACACATACAACAACAAGTACAACACTGGCAGCGCGTTAGGCAGGAAGCTGACATGAACTCGTTTATCCTAGATAGCAGGCCGAAGCCTGTCAATCTTCTTCTGGGTACCTTAGATGAAAAGTTTGAATGGGGAGCATCAAAAAACTTGCACCGCCGACCCAAGCTACTTTGCCTCCTGCACAAATGCCAGGTTCGCCGGCTGGATCGGGATCGACTTAAATGCTTTCCCGGCAAGGAGTTGCTGTTGATCCTCTACGCTCTTCTCCCATGAGGCAAAGCTTACGTTGAGCGAGACCATGGCGGCCCGAATGGTTCGGGTAATCGAGATGATGTCCTGCACGCTTGAGATCGCGCCGATTCCTCCGAAGCCCGACATCGCAATGTCCGCGCCGGCATTAGCGATGTTGTATCCCATCATGAACTTCTCGCCGCCGCTCATGCCCTCGGTCCCAAGCTTCGAATCCTCGAGGCCCGGATAGCGAATGAACAGCCGGGTGTAAGTGTTGGCGAAGCGGCGCGCCTGGGGACCCTCAATGGGCGTAAACGACGGCAGGTAAATCGGGGCCAGCCAGACATCCTGCCTGGCCAGCTTCAGCTTCAGCATCCCTTTATCGGTCTCCACCTTTTTTATTTCGTTCAGGCTGACGTCGAGCGAATCGAAGCCCTGCTGCCGCGGGGTCGAAGGATCGATCACCATGTCTCCCAGGCCATCTTCGCCGGCCGGCTTGCTGGGCGGCGCCGGGTTTCCTTTCTTGTCATACGACGAGAGATAAATCAGCCGCACCCGGTCGTGACTCAACTCGCACTTCACCGCCTGGTCATGCTTGCGGTCGCGCAATTCGGCATAGAATGCGACCGGCAATCCCTGGCTGGCAACTACGTCAAAACTCCTGGTGGCGGATTGACCGTCGTTGGCCTGCATGAAAACCAGTCCCATCAACTGGTTGGCCTCTGCGCCCAGGGGAAACAGAGCGAGAGCGATCTGCAGATGCCCACTGGCCCGCGCCAGTTGCTGTTGCGCGTAAGGGTACGGAATGGCAAAGCCACCGACTCTATACTTTGCCTTGCCTTTGTCTTCCTTCTTCTTTACGCGAGCGCGTTTGGCCCGCAAGGCGCTGCGATTTTCGGGGCCGTTGAAAGTGAGGTTCAGCGCCCGGTTGAACAGATCGGCGACGATGTCCTCGGCTTCGTCCACCTCCTCGTCATACTTGGTCTTCTTCGGATCCAGGGTACCGAGGTGGAGCTCGGCTTCGTCTTTGGCACTCTGGTCGGAAACCAACTGCTGGTAGCGGGTGAAATTCTCCCGGGCCCGGCCGATGTCGCCCATGGCTTCATAGAAAAGCGCCAGCTTCCATTTGGTGAGGGCAAATTCCGGGGCGAGGTCACCCGCCTTGGTGAATGCGGTCAACGCCCGATCATATTTACGCTCCGCCAGGTCGCCATACGCCGCTGCATAGAGACGGCGCACTTCCACCCCGCTCTGGCCGGGCAGGGTCAGCAGCGATTTCAGGTCGGCGATGCGGACGCGCGATTCTCCGCTATCGAGCGCGGCCGGAGACATTTCCAGATACTTCTCCAGCATCTGCACCGCCTCCCTGGTTCGTCCGTTCGATTCGGCGCAATTGGCCAGATCGAAGGTCGCGGACGGGCTGCCGGCCAAAGGACCCTTGAGCTCGATCAGCGCATTGCACAAGCTCGATCTGTGGCTGGCGCGAGTGTCGCTATGCGTGACCACCGGCCGGTCTGTCTTCAGGAAGGGCTGAGCCGCCGCTTGCGGGGAAGATTCAGGAGATAAGGAGCCACTTTCCGAGAACGACTCCTCGGCTCCACCCTGGTCTTCGAGCGATGCTTCCAGTCCGACGCTGTCGGCGAGGGTATTGACCCGGAGGATTCGGTCGCGGTCAATGTCACTCACCGCCAGTCCATTCTCTTCCGTGGTAAAGAAAGTCTGAAGCTGCAGCAGTTTCTGCTTTTGCTTTGGGTCCGGCATGCCCGCCTTGGCCTTGCGCAGGTATTCGAGAGCCTGAACGCGATCGCCGAGCTGGTGATAGCAGAGCGCAAGATTGTAGGCTAGCACCGGCTGGAAGGCCTCGAGCTTCATGGCCTGGTCCAATACCGCGGCCGACTCCTTGTATTTGTGCAACTCGTAAAGTTTGCGGGATTCGTTCAGAGCATCCTTTACCTGCTTGTGAATCTGTTCATCCAGGCGCTTGATGGCGTCGGTGACCTCGTTCACTTCGATGAGCGCCTGGGACTCGGCGTACTTGGTGCGTGCCTCGGCCAGCTGTCCGGCGCGCTCCAGGCTTTGGGCCTCCGCAGTCATGGTCTTGACTTGAGCTTCAAGTTCCTTCTTCTGGGCCTTCTCGAGATTTTCAGCACTCAGCCCGCAACACAGGAAAAAAATCACGAAAATAGTTCTGGATCGCATGACTCCCTTTCAGGAAGCTTTTCGAATGCGCGCTCTGTGCGTCTGACAGCCATCGCCGGAGCGTAGCATCTGTCACTCCTTGTAGCGCCGGCGTCTCGCCGGCTGTCCTGGAGGGCATCCTGCCCTCCAGCGGCCGCCGGGACGGCGGCGCTACAAAATTCGTTCTGCATTCCGCGCTGCAAGCGCGCTCTTATACGATTCGCTGACGCGATATCCCGACCGCCTGAGTTCCAGCACCAGCGCGCTGCCCAGCCGTTCCGGAGCCGCAATCGCGATGCGCGCTTTGCCGCAGGAGAACGGAAGTGCCCTGGGGTTTGCTGCGGGCCTCCCCGCAAAGGCAGCCTATTGTATGCTCAATATCGAGGCGCGGGGCCGTTCTTTGAGGGCTCTGGTTTTGACTTGCATGAGGAGAGGTGACGCCTTGACTGCCGCCGATTTTCGTCGCATCGCTCTGGCTCTGCCGGAAGCTGTCGAAGCCTCCCATTTTGGCAAGGCCGACTTCCGGGTGGGCGGCAGAATCTTCGCCACGCTGGCGCTCGAATCAGAAGGTTACGGAGTGCTGCTGCTGACTCCGGAGCAGCAGGCGGGGATGGTCGAAGACGGGCCGGAGATTTTTTCGCCTGTCCCCAAAGGCTGGGGGCGGATGGGCGCTACGAGAGTCTGCCTGAAGAAGGTGCCGCGGGACATTCTGGCCGCCGCCTTGCGTACGGCGTGGCAAAGAAGAGCGCCCAAGCGTCTCTTGCGAGCGAAGTAGCGGTTACGGCTTCGCCGGCTCGGAAGCGACTTCAATCCCTGATCGCCGGAAGCCGAAATGCAGAACCCAGGCCCGCGCAGCTGCCTGACCTGGAGAAAACTTCCACTGTTGTGCTGCCTGCATCGCCTGCCGGGAAAAATATTTACTGGGGCCGGCGGAAATGATGCTGGCATTCTGCACGTTCCCCGAGGCATCCACCAAAACTTTTATCCGGATCCGAATGGTGCCACTGATCGTGTTCTGCGCTGACCTCGAAATGACCGGCGAAACCTGCTGCAGAACACTGCCTTGAGCGGAGCCCGCACCCGATGTTGTGGTGGATACCGCTGCCGGAGCAGGCGGCGGAGGGGCCGGTCGAGGACTCGAGCGCTCACTGCGCGTTTTGGTCGCGGAAGGTTTAGCTGCATCCGTCGCTGCCAGTTCGGTCTCTGGAGCAGCGCTCTGCGTTTCATGCGTGGCCGCTGGTTCCGAGACCGCCGGTGGAGTGGAGGAAACAGAAGCCGCCGGCTGATTGCGTGGACCACGGTTCAGCAGCTTCGGACCAAGCCATACCGCAGCCACAGCCAATACCACCAGCGCGATAAGAAGAATGTTCCGCCACTTGGCCGATCCCGCCGGTATCCGGACCGTCGAAGGTTGCGGCGAACTCGATGGAGCAGACTGCAGGCGCGTAGCAATGTCCGCCACCGTGCAGCGGCGCTGCGGGTCGAGGCGCAGGCAGCAGTGGGCGATTCCCATGAACGGCGCCGGCACTGTCTCCGGCAGCGGTTCCGCGATGCCCTCGCAGGCGGGCAGGCGCTGGGTGAGCGCTTCCATTACGGTCATACCCAGTGACCAGGCGTCGGATGCCGGAAAGATGTGGCCGTTCGCGATCTCGGGCGCGTCGTAGGCGCTGGGAGGAGCGATGACGCCTGCCATCTCGCCGGTCCGCAGCAGGCTGTCGCTCGAGAGCTTCAGCTGGTCCTGCGCCGCCAAAACATTCGAGGGCTTCAGCCGGCTGTGAACCAGCCCCTTGCCGTGAACAAAAGTCAACGCATCCAGTGCCGGCTCCAGCAAGTCGCGCACCTCTGCCGGCGTGAGCGCGCGATGGGGCAGAATTTGCGCCAGGTTGTCCTCGGCGTACTCCATCACTACATAAAGGAGGACGACTTTGTCCAGTTGGCAACTGCCCGATTCGAACAGCCGCAGCAAGTGGGGATGGGACAACTTCGCAGTCGCTTCCCAGCGCGAAAGCTGAACTTCGGCGGTTGCCGGATCAGCTGGAATAAGTTTGATGACAGCCCTCTGCGGCTCCCGCCCGCGGCGTTCCGTCAAAAAAACCGCGCTGTTTGCGGAGCCGCCCAGATATTGGCGGAGCGGGAAGGTGCCATTCACAATCTGGCCCTCCCACTGTTTCCAGTCCCGGATCATTCTGGTCCCCGTTTGTCCGCTGGTCTGCATGCCCGCTATTGTAAGCGAGCACCCGCCCGTGTGGGTCAGCCTGTCCGACAAAATGTAGCACCGGCGTGCATGACCGGCTGTGTCGAGGGCTTTTCACCGTGGCGGGCGGGGCTACCTGGTCTTGAGCATTTCTACCGACTGAGGGGTCAGGACGCTTCGGTGCGCCATTTCCTATCCTGCTCCTGCATGATTTCATAGCATTCGCAGCAGGCGCCTTCGAGACGGCTTCGATCGACGATGTTGACGTGGCCGCGCGAATAGGTGATCAGCCCGGCTTTCTGCAGAATACCGGCCGCGACCGTGACGCTGGCCCGGCGCGTGCCCAGCATGTGGGCGAGAAATTCCTGAGTCAAAGGCACCATGCTGGAACCGATGCGGTCCTGACACATGAGCAGCCAGCGCGCCAACCTTTCATCCACTTCGTGCAGCCGGTTGCAGGCCGCCACCTGGGTGCCCTGCATCGCCAGCATCTGCACATACCGTTGCAGTCGATTCGCCAGGGTTGGACATTGGCTCAGCGTTTGGGTAATGGCACGCGCGCCGATTCGGAATGCGCTGCCTGCAATCTGTACCACCGCCTGGGTGGGACTACTGCTGAAGCCCACGAGCAGAGGCAGTCCTACAAAACCGTCTTTGCCGGTCAATCCTACTTCCACGCTCTTCCCCTCGGCGAGCACGGTCAGAATGGAAGTCATCCCGCTATTCATAAAATAGCCGAACTGAATCGGCTCACCTGGTTCATGCAACACGTCGTGGGTTCGCATCGCAATGAAAGTTAGCTGCGGAAACAGCACATCGCGTTCCTTCGCCGGCAGGCTGAGCAGGATGTCATTCTCTACGGGCTGGGCATCGATCGAGGGCGGGCCTTGACCGTCGGACTTCACACGAAGACGAGAGGGCTTATCAGGCATGGCGGATCCTTGCGAGAAAGAGTTTGACGTCTGATTTCGCAGGGAACCGTCACCGTCAGGGCGCGGCGGGAAGATGCGTTATAAGACCTCTTTAACAGTACGCGCTGGCGGAGATGTTTACTAGGCAATAATCATGGCCATGCAACGGGATGAAGCTGTGAGGGTCAGCTTCGACCAGCGACCGCAGTCCAGGCCGCATTGCGATTCGAGGATGCGAGAACCGCGGAGATGAATTGCATTCCGGCCACGCCGTCCTCGACCGTCGGCACCAGTAAAGAAGAGGCCGCTGCAGGACGCTTCTCCAGGCGGGCGCTGATCTGCTCGGCTATATCGGTGTAGAGCTGGGCGAAGGCTTCGAGATAGCCCTCGGGATGGCCCGCCGGAACACGGCTGGCGTGCGCTGCCACCGCAGTCGCGCCTGGCGCACCGCGATGGATCAGTGTGGGAGCCTTGCCCAACTGGGCAAACCACAGGCCGTTCGGATCTTCCTGCCGCCATTCCATGCCGCCCTTTTCCCCGTAGATCCGCAAGCGCAGATTGTTCCGGTTTCCAGTCGCGACCTGGCTGGCCCAGAGCAGACCACGCGCGCCTTCCGCGAAACGCAACATGATTTGCACGTGGTCGTCCAGACGCCGGCCGGGCACGAAGGTGGAGAGTTCCGCGGCCAGCTCCCGGCAATTCAGCCCGGTAACAAAGCAGGCGAGATTGTAGGCATGAGTTCCGATGTCTCCCAGCGAACCGGCGGGGCCGCTCTGGGCTGGATCGGTGCGCCAGACGGCCTGCTTCTGTCCGGTCTGCTCGAGCGGCGTGGCCAACCAGTCCTGCGCGTACTCGACCTGGACTACACGAAGTGCTCCCAGCTCTCCGCCGGCCACCATCTCCCGGGCCTGCCGCACCATAGGGTAGCCGGTGTAGTTGTGCGTCACCGCGAAGAGCAGACCCGTACGGCTCACGGTCCGGGCCAGGTCCTGGGCATCCTCAAGCGTTGTGGTCAGCGGCTTGTCGCAGATGACGTTGATGCCGGCTTCGAGAAACGCTTTTGCCGGCGCGTAGTGGAGGTGGTTCGGGGTCACGATAGCGACCGCATCAATGCGATCTTTGCGGGCCGCTTCCGCCGCAGCCATCTCCGTAAAACTGCCGTATGCTCGCTCCGGAACAATATGAAGGTCGAGCGCAGCCGCTCGCGCCCGCGCCGGATCAGACGATAAAGCCGCCGCCACCAGCTCAAAGCGATCATCAAGCCGGGCCGCGATGCGATGCACTGCCCCGATAAATCCACCCGGACCACCGCCCACCATGCCCAGGCGCAAACGGCGGCCCGGGGTATCGTCCCGCTTTATTTCAAGGCTCATAGTCTCAGCTTTCAGCTGTCAGCTCTCAGCTGACAGCCCGATTCGTAAAGTAGCGCCGCCGTCCCGGCGGCTGTCGTGGGGGCGTTCCCGCCCAAACTTGCCGAGGGCGAGACGCCCTCGGGACAGCCGGCAAAGCCTGCCCTGAGCGAAGTCGAATGGATGCCGGCGCTACAAGTTGCGCGCAGATGCTATGGCGGCACCAGGGGGCTGACAGCTGAGAGTTGACAGCTGACAGCTTACTCCAGCCCCATCATTCGCCGATTCGCCGCCTCATCGGAACCGGCACTTGCAAAATCGTCGAACGATTGACTGGCGGCCTGAATAATATGGCGGGCGATAAAAGGAGCCCCTTCAGCCGCTCCCTGCTCGCTGCTCTTTATACAACACTCCCATTCCATCACCGCCCAGCCCGCAAAACCGTATTGCGTGAGTTTGGAGAAAATGCCGGCGAAATCAACCTGCCCGTCCCCCAGTGAACGAAAGCGCCCTGCCCGCTCGATCCACGGCTGGTAGCCCCCGTACACGCCTTGCCGCCCGGACGAATTAAATTCCGCGTCCTTCACATGAAACATCTTGATGCGCTGATGATAGAGGTCGATAAACTGCAAATAATTGAGCTGCTGCAGTACAAAGTGGCTGGGATCGAACAGCATGTTGCATCGGGGATGGTCCTTCACCCGGTCGAGAAACATCTCGAAGGTGACCCCGTCGTGCAGATCCTCTCCGGGATGGATTTCAAAACATAAATCCACTCCCGCCTCGTCAAACGCATTCAGAATGGGCAACCAGCGAGCGGAGAGTTCCTCGAAGGCAGTCTCGATCAGTCCAGCCGGGCGTTGCGGCCACGGGTAAACGTAAGGCCACGCCAGCGCACCGGAAAAGGTGGCATGCGCCGTGACTCCAAGATTGGCCGACGCCCTGGCCGCAAACCGCAGTTGTTCCACTGCCCACTCCTGCCGCGCCTGGCGGTTTCCCCGGACCGCTTCGGGCGCAAACCCGTCAAACATCGCGTCGTAGGCAGGATGCACCGCCACCAACTGGCCTTGAAGATGGGTGGAGAGCTCAGTCAATTGCAGACCGTGCGTGGCCAGCGTGCCGAGGACCTCATCGCAATAAGTCTTGCTCTCGGCGGCGAGTTTCAGATCGAACAGGCGGCCGTCCCAGGAGGGAATCTGTACCCCCTTGTAGCCCAGAGTGCCCGCCCAATGCGCGATATGTTGCAGACTGTTGAACGGAGCAGCATCGCCCGCGAACTGCGCCAGAAAGATTGCCGGACCCTTGATAGTTTTCATCACCCGACTTTGACCCTCGTCAAATATTCGTCAGTTAATTTACACCGGATGAAGATGCCGCGTCATTCCCAACAGCCCTTTTGCGTTCTTTGCGATCCTTCTTCGCGTCCTTTGCGGTTAAGGTTCTTTGGGTGACGCGCGAGAGATCAAAGCCTTTAACCGCAAAGGACGCAAAGATAAGCCGCAAAGAACGCAAAAAACCGGTGCCTTGTGCGAATGGTCAGGCTGGAGGAAACTGGTCATCATCCACAATTGCATCCTCGCGATTCGTTCGAAGGGAGTTTTCAATGCGCGGTAGCCTGCACGCACTCTTTTGCCTCTTGCTGCTCTTCCCGGTTTCGCCAGCCCAGGAAGCGCCGGCTCCGACCCCAGCGGAGCAGGCCACGCCCGCCTCCAAACCGCGGCTGAAAATTGGCGTCGCCCTTGAAGGTGGCGGAGCGCTTGGACTGGCGCACATCGGAGTGCTGCAGTGGTTTGAAGACCATCACATTCCCATCGACTATATCGCGGGTACAAGCATGGGAGGTCTGGTGGGCGGGCTCTACGCCACCGGCAAGAGTCCACAAGAGCTTCGCCAGGTGGTCGAAGACCAGAATTGGGATGTGATCCTGGGCGGCGCCTTACCCTATGAAGACCTCTCCTTCCGAAGAAAAGAGGACAAGGTCGCATTCCCCAATTCGATTGTGCTGGGCCTGCGGCGAGGTCTGGTGCTGCCCGGAGGACTGAACGCGGGTCAGCAGATCAGCCTCCTGATCGACCGCGAGACCCTGGCCTATTCGAGTGTGCAATCGTTCGACGATCTTCCGATTCCCTTCCGCTGTGTGGCCACCGATCTGGTGAGCGGAAAACAAGCCGTATTCAAAGATGGATCACTTTCCACCGCCATGCGCGCAACCATGGCGATACCCGGACTATTCTCTCCCATCCGCGAAGGGGAGCATGTCTATGTCGATGGCGGCCTGGTGGGCAACCTGCCGACCGACGTGGTGCGCGCCATGGGCGCCGACGTCGTCATCGGCGTCCACCTGCAGACCTCGCCGGCCGAGGCCGACAAAATCCAGTCTCTCTTCGCCATTCTGGGCCGCTCCATCGATGTCGTGGTTGCAGGTAATGAGATTCGCGGTCTAGCCGGCGCGGACCTGGTGGTAAACATCGCATTGCAGGATTTCAACTCGCTGGACTATCCGAAATCGAAGGAGATCATCGGGAAAGGCTCTGAGGCCGCGGCCCAGAAATCGCGGGTGCTGGAAACCTACGCCCTGGATGATGCAGCCTGGGGGCAATACATGGAGCGCCGACACTCCCATCGCAAAAGCGATATCGCGGTGCCGCAGTTTGTGAAGGTGCAGGGCGCGAATCCGGTAGCGGAGAAGAACATCGAGCGCTTCCTGCAACCCCAGGCCGGGAAACCGATCAACACCGACGAATTGGAAGGTCTGCTCACCCGGCTGACCGGAATCGGGCGCTACGATACCGCGAGTTACCAACTGACCCAGAAGAATGGACAGGATGGACTGCTGGTGACCATGCACGAAAAGCTTTACGCCCCGCCCACACTACAGTTGGGCTTTGAAGTGGATGGATCGGAGAGCAACGACGTCGATTTCACGCTCGCCACCCGCTTGACCTTCCTCGATGTGGCCGGCTACCGGTCGGAGTGGCGCACCGACTTTATTTTTGGCAACACTTACGGGATCGAGAGCGAACTTTACCGTCCATTTTCGCCCGCCAGCAAGTGGTTCTTCGCTCCCCACGCTGCCGCCAACAGCTCGGCTTTCAAGATCTACCGCAAGAGCGATCCCCTGGCTGAGTACCGTTTCAACCGCACCGAGATCGGCGGCGATATCGGATACGGATTCAGCCGCTTCAGCGAACTCCGTTTCGGTTACGAAGTGGGCACCCTGGACGCCAGGCTGCGCCTGGGCACGCCGGAGTTCTCCTCCATCAACGGACGGACCGGGGCGGCGCACTTTCGCTGGCTGCTCGACCACACCGACGATCCCGTAATCCCGCGCCGGGGAGTGAGCGCGGAGTCGAACTTCGAGTGGTACGACACCAGCCCCGGGCAGACCAACAGCTTTCCGGTTGGCCAGGCGCGTGTCGCATACTTCCAGCCCATCACCAAACCGGCATCGTTGTTCGCGGTCGGTGAAGGCGGGACCACCTTCGGTTCCACCAGCGGCTATCCGCAATTCTTCCTCGGCGGCTCAAACCGCCTCAGCGCCTACGGCACCAACGAACTCTTTGGCGACCAGTTCTACTTCTTCCGGGCGGGATATTTGCACGATCTGCTTACCCTGCCTCCGCTCGCCGGAAAAAAAGTCTATGCCATCGCCGCCTATGAATTTGGCAAGATGTACGGATTTCCCGGCGCCAGCAAGTTTCCCAATGATGTTGCCCTCGGCGTCCTGGCGGAGACTGCCGTCGGGCCGCTGGTTTTTGGGGGAAGCATCGGCGACAGTGGACATCGCAAGTGGTTCTTCCAGTTGGGCCGGGTCTTTTAGTTTCACCGCAGCGTGGTTCAAGGTCCCGAAGCGTTAAACGACACCGGGCTGCTGAATTTGGGAGTGTCCTACTTTGAAACTAGGAAGCCTCTCAGCCTTGAATTAATCTGGGAGGCGCGACGGAAAGCTGAAATAGAATCGCGAAAGCTGTGCAACCGTCGCAAATCGGGCTGGGCCGGTCCACTCTGCCCTGAGCGCTCCGCATCCCAACCCGTCATAGCCTCATTTTGATTCTCAATCGTCGAGAAAGGAATAAAGCGAATGTCAAAGAACCACCGTAAGTTGGCACTCAGTTGCGTGCTTGTTCTAGCCTTCTGCACCTCCCTCTATGCTCAAAGAGGACGCTGGACATACCTTGGAGACTCCCATGTGGACGGCTCCGTGGACCATGACAGCATCAAGGTAGGCAGGTCGGACGGATCGTTTCGGGCAATCCGATTGCGCGTAAGTGGTGGCGCGATTAATTTTGAGCGTGTCGTTGTGCGCTTCGGAAATGGCACCCAGGAAGAGATTCCGATACGCTCCCGCATTCCTAACGGTGGACAAACCCGCGCCATCGATCTGCCGGGTGAGCGCCGCATGATCCAGAGCTTGGATCTCTGGTACAGCAAGGACCACTGGAGCAGGCGCCCCAAGGTCACTCTGTACGGCATGCGCTAGGCTCAAGCCAGGCTTCCTGGCAAGCATTGCCCGAAGGCAAAGTCGGGAGGAACGCCAGGCAGGGACGGGCTGGAAATCAGGAGAACTTTCCTGTTTCAGAGTCGGCCCGGCGTTCCCCTCGAGGAGCGTATAGCCTTCACTATTTCGCCAGGTTTTTGGGCGACCGCTTGCGCAGCGTGGCCAGCAACACACTGGCGGATTTCGGGGCAGCTACGGCTTTGTTAAACACAATGTCTTTCGCGCTTACCTCTTTACCGTAGAGCTTCTTGTTGGCGTCGTTGTCGGGACGCAGGGTTGATCCGGCCAGCGATATTCCTGCGAACAATCCCCGGGCGCGCGAGTAGGAAAGAATTTCCGCCCGCAAGCTGACGTCGGTCTCGGCCGAAGCGTTGCGTCCCACCGGCCCGGCGGCCGCGGAAACGTCACCCCCCAGCTTCACCTTGCTGCTCAGGATGCTCGAGGCTGATCTTGGACTCATGAGCAGCAGCACAAAGTCCGTTGCCTGCCCCCCGAGTTGCAATCCGAAACTGCCGCCTTCCAGCGCCATCATGGCGGGAGCGCTCCAGGGGCCGTGGAAATTCTTGCCGCTGCGGCAGGTCATCACTCCCCGGCCGTAGCTGCCACCAATCCCGAAGGCAAACTTGATCACCGAAGGCAACACCACAACGCAGTCCGCTTTATCGATGACGTCCTGCGGCACATCGTCCGGAATGTTCATGATCTCTTTGATGACTTTTCCCGCGTTCGCTACCCGCTCCTCTTCCTTATCCTGACCGAGCGCGGGCAATACCAGCAGGGCGAGCAAACAGAAACTGATGATGACCTTCTTCATAGGCTTTCCTCAATTCAGAGTTTCTTGCCAGGCAGGGACGTCCATGCGCCGGGCAGAATGTTTAGGCCGAAATAACGCCGCCATGATAACAAATCCCCGCCCCCAGGGTCGGCGGGCGCAAGTCGTCGGTGCCCGGATTTAACTGTGCTGGTCTGGTTTGCGCCCGTCGGTCGATGATTTCGCGGCTGTGGGAAGCTGGCGTCTCGAAGTCGCAAAAAGTTTGGCCCTCGCTCGGAGGGCCATTTTCTGCTGATTCTCATATGGTGAGCGCGGATGGACTCGAACCATCGACCCATGCCTTAAAAGGGCATTGCTCTGCCAACTGAGCTACGCGCCCACTCTCTTCCAATTTAACACAGCAGTACGACCCTGGACTTACTGCCCCTGCACCGGCATGCCAGATGCAGCCGAGCTAGTTTCCCACGCGAAGTTCGGCCTCGCCGGCAACGTCTGGGATCACGACGTGGAGCGCGTGCTGGGTGGCGTCATACGACGTCTGGAGTGGAGCCGCGCTGTTAGACAGCCTGGCATTGGCCTGCGCCGACGGCCAGTCGTAGATCACGACCTCGACACTCTTCCACCAGGGCGTGTAGATTCCCTGGCGTGCGCCGAATTTGACGGCTACCGAATTTCCATCGGACTGGCAAGTAAACGCCTGGCGAAGAAACTCGCCGTGCTGGTAGCGGAGAGTGTGTCCGTCATCCAGATAGAGCGAGCCGCTGCACGACTGGCCGGGATAGACGCGGAGTTCCAGCGGACCGCTGGGCGTTTCATCTGTGCTCTGGATGAGCGGTTGCATGGGCAGAATGCTTCCGCCCCGGACGTACACCGGCAGCGTGTCCAGCGTGGGATGAATGAAAGGCCGGAACGGGTACGGCGTTCCTGGTCCGTTTTTGGCGATGTCCGTGGAAATCTGCACAATAGACGGCTCTGCCGGAGGGGTCGGCGCCTTGAGGCCAGTCCAGAAGTCGTACCAGTTACCGTTGGGAAACGAAACCACGTAGTTGTCGAGAGTCTCGCCGAAAGGCTGGGGGGCGACCAGCAGGCTCGCTCCCAACAGGAACTCGGTATCGAGATTGCCGAAACCGTTTGAAGGAGGCGTGAAAACTTCCGGGAACTCGAGAAAGATGGGACGGACCATGGGAAGGCCGGTGCGGGAGGACTCTTCGGCGAGGCTGTAAATGTAAGGCATCAGGCGATAGCGGGTCTCGATATAGCGCCGGCGAATCGCCTCATGCTCCGGGCCGTGCACCCAGACTTCCTGCATCAGCGATCCCTTGGTGGTGTGGTCGCGGAAGAGCGGATTGAAAGCCCCGATCTCAATCCACCGCGTGAGCAGGTCGGGCTCGGGAGAACCGTTGAAACCTCCAATGTCGGCGCCCACAAAAGAGATTCCGCTGATGCCGAGATTGAGCAGTTGCTGGGTAGCCAGGCGAACATGGTTCCAGGTGGCGGAATTGTCGCCGGTCCAGGTGAAACCGTAACGCTGTCCGCCGGCGAAGGTGGCGCGGGTAAGGACAAAGGGACGTTCGTCCGGACGCAGCTTGAGCAGTCCCTCGTAAGTGGCGCGGGCGTTTTCCAGTCCGACGATGTTGTGGATCTCAGCGTGAGTGGCGTTGCGGGTGGCGAAACCAGCCTCTTCGATGCGATGAATGTTGTCGAGAGGCATGGTCTTGCCGGGTCCATCGAAGACCGCGGGCTCGTTCATGTCATTCCAGAATCCGGCAACGCCGTCTTTGACAAAGCCCTTATACAGGCCGCCCCACCAGGCGCGCGTCTGAGCGCGAGTGAAGTCAGGAAAGACCGCCGGGCCCGGCCAGACAACGCCAACAT
Organism: Terriglobia bacterium; assembly: GCA_963757835.1. Taxonomy (GTDB): domain Bacteria; phylum Acidobacteriota; class Terriglobia; order Terriglobales; family Acidobacteriaceae; genus JAIQFF01. The sequence continues at coordinate 162,913 of CAVWSP010000011.1, forward strand.
ACTCGCTGCCGTCAGCCTTCTTCACAAAGTTGTTGCCCGCTTCTCCGGAATCGTAAGGCGCATAGCCCTGGTTGGCGATGTGAGCGATGTGCAAATCTGTTATCAGGACGAGATGGAAGTTTTGTTTGCGAAGATCTGAGACCAGCCCGGGAAAATTGGGGAAGGTTTTCTCATCGACGGTGAAGGGTCGATTTCTGTCCTGGTAGTCGATGTCCAGATAGAGCACATCGGAGGGAATCTTGTCCGCGCGCATGCGGTCGGCAATTTCCCTGATCTGAGACTCCGGCGTATAGCTGTAGCGCGACTGCTGGAAACCCAAAGACCACATGGGAGGAAGGGGATGGGTCCCAGTGAGGTAAGCATAGCCCTCGACCACCTGCTTGGGTGCAGGACCATAAATCAGATAGTAGTCGAGCGGACCGCCTTCGGCTCCGAAGGAGTATGCATCACGCGCCTGCTTGCCGAAATCGAACCAGGTGCGCCAGGTGTTGTCGAGGAAGAGCCCGTAGCTGTGGCCGCCGCCGATCCCGAGGAAAAATGGAATGCTCTTGTAAATAGGATCGATTGATTCCTGGGTGCCGATGTCGGTATTCCACAGGGTGTAAGCCTGGCTTCGGCGGTCGAAGGTGCCCGCCTTGTCGCCCAGGCCGAAATAGTGTTCGTCGCCCGGCATGGTCTTATGGACCGAGAAGCCACCCAACTGGAATTCGGTGGGGCGGCCTACCGCGTCGGCGGAGACGATGTTGCCGGAGAGATCGCGGACCACAAGCCGCAGAGGTGTGCGTTCAACCCGGACATCAAGCGCCGCGGTGCGAAAGCCGACGGACGCGGCATCCTGCGTCGCCTGTACCTCAACCGACTTGCCGCGCGGTGCAGGAAGGACCGCCCATGACGCGTCTTCCGGGAACTTGTCCCCCAGGGTGATGCGCACCCGAAGGATATCGTCCCGCAACGCGGTGATGCGAAGACTCGCCGGGCCCGCCTTGACATCAATGCCGTCGTGTCGCGGCTGGGAACTGGTGACGGCCTCGAGCGCGATCGCGGGCTGTGACGCCACCCGCCTCTGCGCTTGCGCAGGAATCAGCGCGATGGCAACGCAGAAGCCGAAAGCAAGAAATTTACAGGATGAATGCATTATGGCCCTCTCCATAGAGGATGGCGTTCGCGCCCCAACTCTAGTGCGGCTTGCCGGCGAAATGAATGACGAGTTTCTCATGAGGATTTGGTTCAGACGCGCTGGCCGGGATGGTGAGGTTGATTCTGCTGCTGTCGGCATCGATCTTTACCACTTCTGCGCCCTCAACCGATGTCACCTGGGCCGCATTCCATAAGCCAATTTCATACTGTCTGCCTTCGGCTCCGGAAAGGTCAAGGGTGAGAGCGTCCAGCGCCGGCGTCCAGGATTGCGAGAGCACGCGCAAACCCTGGCTGGCGCTTCCCAGAGGCGGCAAGACGGGCGAGATGCTGACGCCGAAATCATCCCTGGTGCGAAGACGCAAGGTGCTGGTTCCGCTCCCAACGGGAAATCCCACGATGACGTGCTGGTCCACGTCGCTCTTGTTCACCTGGAATGGCACCTTCCTGCCATTCACCTCCGCGCCGAGAACCCGTGCCCGCAGGCTTAGCGCGGGAGAAAATTCCAGAATACAATCGCCGCTGCCGTTCCGGGTCACAACCAGCGAGATCTCGCTGGCACTCTTGCGATACGCCAGTTGCAATGAAGCCTGGCCCACGCGCACATGGTCCAGCGTGAACCATGTCCAGTCGGCCGGAACGTGCGGCGCCAGCGTAACCCGGCGCGCGCCGGCGTCAGTCTGCAAGCCAAAGAGTCCGCGCAGCAGCGGACTGATGACCATGGCCGCGGACCATATCTGGTGCGGAGAACTGGTGGACAGCGGCTGATAGTAGTCGCCTGACAGCACCTCGGTGACGTGGCCCAGTGATCCGTCGAGCGCCAGTTGCGCGTTAGCCATGAGATTCGAAAAGCCTGGCAGGGCGCGGTGGTACCGGTATTCGCCGACCGCCGCCCATCCCGTAAACAGCGGCCAGACTGAGCCGAAGTGGTAGCCGCCGGCGCCGTATTTTGCCGAGCGGGAGGAAATAATCCGCATTCCCCAATCGGCCTGGTGCTCGGGCTCGGCGAGTTCAGCGATCATTGCTCCCGCCTTCTCCTGGTCGAGCAAGCCAAACCACATCGGCACCGTGGCCAGCACGCTGGGCTCATCCACCTGCTGGTTCTTTTGATCGAGTGCAAAGGCGAACCGATTTTTCTCCGCCGACCAGAAGGTCTGGTTCACCAGGGATTGCTGGCGGGAGAAATCTTCGTTCAGCTGCCTGCTGACGTCTTCCTTCCCGGTAAGATGCGCCAGACTGGAGAGCGCCCGCAAGGCCTCGGCCCCCAGCGCGCTCTGGTAAAGCTCAGTCTGGACCGGCAGCAGCGGGCCACCTTCCACCCAGCCGTGGCCGATGCCGAAATTCCGTGGCAGCCCCTGAGCATCGTAAGTAGAAAGCAGGAATTGATACGCCTTCCACAAGCTCTCCCACTTCTGTTGAGCAAAGGCCACGTCGCCGCTCGCCGTCACGTAGTCGTTCATGGTGATGATGTACAGCGGTGTCGCATCGGCGGAAGCGTAAGGATAAGGATAGTCGGTGAACCAGGGAACGAAGTTCGCGCCCTGGGAAATTTCGTGCGGGACCTTGCCATCGGCGCGCTGATATTTGCTCAGAAAATCCAGCGCCGTGCGCGTGGTGCCAAAGTCGCCTTCGGCGTCGAGCGCAAACGAGGTCCAGAGCGCATCGCGGCCGAAAAACCAGGCAAAACCCGGACGCTGGCTGCCGCCCGAGGTGCGGTACCCGGCGACCAACCCGGTGCCCAGGTAGGGATTACTCACCACTCCCTGCAGCACACTTACACGCGCCCAGTCGTACGACTGTTGCAGCTGGCGATCGGGTAACTCGACGCTCACGGTTTTATCCAGGTACGCGCGGTAATAGGCGGCGGACTCTTTCAGCAGCGCTGCATAGTTGCTTTCGAGATGATGGTAGGCCGCCTCCGCTTCTGCCTGTCCATGGACTGAGCCCGCAATCACGACCACCTTGGTTTCTTTACCCTTGCTGACGTTGCCGAGATGAAACGAATTTTCCTTTGCGCTGGAATAGTTGGTGTCGTATTCCTCGTGAATTTCGCCAGCGGTCGGGGATCCCACAAAAGCAGAGAATTTCTTCTGCTCTTCGCCGAAGTAAAAGGCATTCAGCTTCGTATCCCAATAAGAGTAGGTTCCGCCCATCGCAGCCGGCCACTCCAGTTGGAAATCCCGCTCGAAACTAACCTGCACATCGAGTGGATCGGCGCTCTCAACCTCGACGATGATCACGGCTCCGGATTCGTGCACCGGAACGAAAAAGGTCTCCCTCACCGAGAAGGTGTCGCCGGCGTAGAGAATCGTGCAGGACTCCGGCCGCACGGTCAGGGTGCGCGCTAATGCCTCCGCCGGGACCACGTGGCCATCCACCAGGAATCGCAGGTGGAAGTCGCGCAGAATTTTCAGGGGATAGACCCAGGCCTCAAAGTCCCCCGCCTCGTTTCCGAGCAGTGCGGCGCGCTCGCCCACAGACGGGAGAAACTCCCAGGGACGAACCGGGCGCGAGAGTTCAAGGGGACGAGACGGCTCAATCGCATTGACAGGAAACGCCAGCCCCATGAACAGGGCGGCAATGATGATCACCCACGAGGACATTTCACGGAGCCAGCAGAGGGTTGCGCGTATCATATATAAAAACGGACGAGCACACTTGCATGAAGCTCGATACGTGGAATTTGCGTCCGTGCCTGACTTGCAAAGTAGCAATGCACTGAATATGGTAGGGGCGAATTCTAGCACGAGCCAACTCCGGGAAGGTACTGCCCTTTTGTCTCCTTCGCGCCGTACGTTTCTCCACTCCCTGAGCAAGTCGGCGCTCGTGCTGTCGCTCGACAGTGTTTTGGCACTGGCCCGTCCGCTGCGGCCGCATGCCTTCTTTCAGGCAGCCGCAGGGCCGGCAAAACCTGCTGCTGGGCTGGGCCTGAGTTTCATAAATATCGCCCGCGCGTCTGGACTCAACGCGAAAACCATCTACGGCGGCGAGCACAAGAACAAATATCTGTTAGAGACCACCGGTTGCGGCGTTGCTTTTTACGACTACGACAACGACGGCTGGCTGGATATTTTTTTGGTCAACGGCTGGCGCCTGGAAGGCTTCCCTGCCGGACAGGAACCCGCTTCCCATCTTTTCAGGAACAATCGCGACGGCACTTTTACTGACGTCACCGCCAAAGCCGGCGTGGCGCACTCCGGCTGGGGACAGGGCGTCTGCATCGGCGACTATGACAACGACGGCTTCGAGGACCTCTTTGTCACCTACTTTGGCAAGAACGTTCTCTACCACAACAACGGGGATGGTACGTTTTCCGATGTAAGCGAAAAAGCAGGCATCGCCGGAAACGGCAAGCGCTGGAACACCGGGTGCGCCTTTGTGGACTACGATCGCGACGGCAAACTCGATCTCTTTGTCGCCAACTACATCGATCTCGATCTGGCGACAGCGCCGGTCCCGGAGTCCGGTCCTTGTCTCTACAAGAGTGTGATGGTGGCTTGTGGGCCGCCCGGCCTCAAGGGTGGGAAAAACATTCTTTACCACAACAATGGAAACGGCACCTTCACCGATGTCTCCGAAGCCTCCGGAATTCTGCAGGCCAACGGGACTTTCGGGCTGGGAGTATTGACCGCCGATTTCGACAACGACGGCTGGCCCGACATCTACGTCGCCAACGATTCCACCGCCAGCGCTCTCTACCAGAACAAAAAGAATGGGAAATTTGTGGACATCGCGATGGAAGCCGGTTGCGCGCTCAGCCCCGACGGCAAACCGCAAGCCGGCATGGGAGTGTCGGCGGCCGATTACGATATGGATGGCAACCTGGACATTGTAAAAACAAACTTCGCCGGCGATACGCCGTCGCTCTATCACAATCTGGGCGACGGCAATTTTGAAGATGCCACCTTTGCCGCCGGCCTGGGCGCGCATACGCAGTATCTGGGCTGGGGCTGCGGATTTTTCGACATGGACAACGACGGCTGGCCCGACATTCTGATCTGCAACGGCCACGTCTATCCCGAGGTTGAGCAGCTCAAAACCGAGGCCGGCTATCCGCAACGCAAACTGCTCTATCGCAACCTGCGCAACGGCCGTTTTGAAGATGTTTCCATGGAGTCAGGCCCAGGCATTTCGGTGCCGGTGGCGTCGCGGGGATGCGCCTTCGGAGACTTTGACAACGACGGCGACATCGACCTCGTGGTAAATACGGTGAATGATTATCCGCAGCTGCTGCGCTGCGATCTCGCCCCCGGCAACAACTGGATCAAGGTGCGGACCATCGGCACCAAATCGAATCGCAGCGGCATCGGCGCCCGCCTGCGCTGTGTGACGCAGGTGCCCGGCGAAACCAAGCTGCATTCCCAGATCGATGAGGTCCGCAGTGGCGGTGGCTACTTCTCGCAAAATGATCTGCGGGTTCACTTTGGTCTGGGCAAGGCCGAAAAAGTCCAGCTACTCGAAATCCGCTGGCCCAGCGGGCAGTTGGACACCTTGAAAGACGTCAAAGTCAATCAACTGATTTTTGTGAAGGAAGGCGAAGGCATTGTGCGCACCATGCACTTCCCTGCCCCTGCGCTGTCACCCTGAGCGGAGTCGCTGCTTCGCTTCGCGAAGCAGCTATGCAGTCGAAGGGCCCCTATAGCAACGTCAGCGCCTGGTATCAGAGATTTCTTCTGTCGCAGGAGAAAGCACGCGGAGCACCCATGCCCGTATTCGATAGGGGCCCTTCGACTCCTCGGGATCGTCCGCAAGCGGACGATCCCAACTCGCTCAGGGTGACAGGGCTCGTTGGTGACTAGAAGTTTTCCACCATCCAGACGTTGGCGTTGCCGCTGGCTTGCCACATCGCCAGATAGCGCTGCACGCCGATTGGCACGTCGGCCTTTCGGATCTACTGGGAAATGTGATGGCGCACGAACTGGGACACCTCCTGCTGGGACCGAATTCCCATTCCCGCGCGGGAGTCACGCGAGCACACTGGCAAGAGGAAGAACTGCAACAACTGTCGCGAGGCAACTTGCGGTTCACGGATGAGCAGGCCGAACAGATGCTCGGGAAACTGAACCGAGCTCATCAACCGGTAGCCCTCGCCGCGCGCTCAAGTTTCTGAATTCGGAGGCGCAGTTCTTAGCGTCCTTTGCAGGTTTTCTTTGCGGCCTTGGCGGTAAAAAGCTTTTGACCGCAAAGGTCGCAAAGTTGAACGCCAAGGACGCAAAGGGGTCGGAGGATGCGTCAGGGGCCCTTCGCTGCCGATTTCACGTCCGCACCCGAGCCTTCTTTCAGGGCATGAATCGCGTCGGCGGAAATGTTGTTCTCGAAGCGCTCGGTGAGCCCGCTCGGCCAGCGAATCTGGATCCAATCGACTTTCGTTGCCGCTCCCAGTCCGAAATGAATGCGCATGTCGTTGTTTGAATCGTAACTGGAACCGCTGCGGACTTCATCGACCAGCAATCGTGCTCCCACTTTCAGCGTGACTCGCGCGCCAATTCCATCGCGGTTGGATTTTGTTCCCACGGTCTTGATTCCGATCCAGTGATTCGGCGAGCGCACCTGGTTCACCAGCAGGCTGGGAGCTGCGTTCATGTTGCTGATCACTGCTGAAATGCGGCCGTCGTTCCACAGATCGCCGATGGCCAACCCGCGTCCGGCGTGGACTGCCGTGATGCCCGGCCCGGCGTCGGCCGAAATGTCGGTGAATGTCTTGTTGCCATTGTTGTGATACAGGATGCGCGGCTCCTCGTAACTGCTGCCCAGGTTCTGTTTATCGACTTCGGGATAGACGTGTCCATTCACCAGCAGAAGGTCGGGCCAGCCGTCGTTGTCGAAATCCAGAAACATCGTTCCCCAACCCAGATAGCGGGTGTAGAGGCCGAGGCCGGCGGCGAAGGTCACATCATCGAAGGTGCCGTTGCCGTTGTTGCGATAGAGGGTCGAGGTGTCGTCGGAAAAGTTGGTCTTGAAAATATCCAGCCGGCCATCGCCATCGTAATCGGCAATGGTCGATCCCATCCCGGCCTGCTCGCGGCCGTCCTCGTTGTAGGCGGCGCCGGCCACCACCGCGACATCGCTGAAAGTTCCATCGCGATTGTTGTGGTAAAGAATGCTGGGCGTGCTGTCGCAGGCCACGTAGATGTCGGGCCAGCCATCGTCGTCGAAGTCGAGAGTCGAGACGCTGAAAGCATAGTGGCCGCTGGTCTGATCGATTTTCGCTTTCGCGGTGACGTCGTCAAACTTGCCGTTGCCCTCATTGTGGTAAAGAATATTCTTGGCGGCGGGCAAACCGCGCGGCCCGCACATCACGGGCACGCCCTTCCACACGCACGACGCTCTCTCTCCCGGCGCCGGGGCGGTGGACAGGTCGAAGTCCACGTAGTTCGCAACCATCAAATCAAGACGGCCGTCGCGATCGTAATCAACGAAAGCGCATCCCGTCCCCCAGGCCTTCCCGCTTCCGGCAACGCCGGCCTGCGCCCCTACTTCCGCGAAGACTCCACTCTGATTGTGATAGAGCCGGTTTTTTCCGTAATAGGTGACATACAGGTCTTCCCATCCGTCGTTATCGTAGTCGCCGACGCAGACGCCTTGACCCCAGCCGTTCGCGGTCAGCCCGGCTTTCGCGGTCACGTCGATAAAAGTTCCGTCATGCTGGTTGCGATACAGGTGATTGGTGGGCGCCGTTCCGGCCGGAAATCCCTCGAGCGTGGTTCCATTCACCAGAAAAATGTCTGGCCAGCCATCGTTGTCGTAATCGAAAATGGCTACGCCGGTTCCGGTGGTCTCGATGATGTATTTCTTCGTCTCTTTCCCGCCAAAAACCTGGGTCATGGTCAGGCCGGCTTTTTCTGCCGTGTCAACGAAATTGGCTAGGGGCGGGGTTTTTCCGGTTTCAGCGACAGACACGGTGACAAAGACGAGGAGGACCGCCAGTCTGGCGGCGGCTGGGAGCGTACGAGACTGCGGCGAAAAAACTAGAATCATGGCCCAGCCTGAATACTAGGGCGCTGGATTGAGAGGGTCAAGCCGGACGCATGGACGCCGCTCCCAATTTCTAAAAGACCTGGGCTGGCGACCCAGTTCTTTTTTAGGGATGCTGCTCTTTGGCCATCACGGCCAGCTCACGGACTATTTCCTGAAGGCGGGAGCGGCGCTCCTTGTTGGCGCGGGAAGCCATCGGGGCCGGGGCCTCTTGTGCGGCGTAACGGTCGTTCATGTCACGGATGCTGGCAATCTCGCTTCGCAGGGCAACAACATTTCTCAGCACATCAGCGGTGTACATACTTACTACAATACTATAATGACGCCCTCCGCGCCGGAACCGACGAACAATGCCCCCTGGACCTGGGCATCCCGCGCAAATTCCGCCCGGCGGAGCATAGTAGTATTTCTGAGTGGCCCTCGCATCATTTCATCCAGCCCTCCGGAACCGCGGGTGTTTGATTCTCCGGTGGCTGGTCGCACTGGCGGCATGTCTGTTCACCTTTGCACTTTCCGTAACCGCTCAGAAGCAGCCTGCTGCGGCACAAGTCGAGTCACTCTATCGCCAGGGAGTGGCGGCAGTGCAAGCCGGCGATCTGGCCCAGGCCCGCGCTGCCTTCGAGCAGGTGCTCAAGCTCGAGCCCGGCAGCGCTGAGGGACACTACCTGCTGGGCTGGGTGCTTTTTTCGCAGGGCCAGACCTCTGACGCGATTTCCCAATTCAAGACCGCGCTGCGTCTGAAACCCGATCTGGCAGCGGCCCATGTCAATCTTGCCAATGCACTGGTGAAAAATGGGTCCCTGGCGGAGGCTGAGTCCGAGGCTCGAACCGCCCTGCGTCTGGCCCCCAACGATGCCGAAGCACATCGAACCCTGGGACGAATCGCCAGCTTTCGTTCCGACCTGGCGATGGCCGCCACTGAACTGCGAAAAGCGGTGGAGCTGCAGCCGCGAAGGGCTGAGCTGCGTGACGAGTTGGGTTCGGTGCTGGCCCAAAGTTCACAATCGGACGAGGCCGCCAAACAATTCTCCGAGGCGTTGCGCCTGCAGCCCGGATTCACCCTGGCCACCTTGCATCTCGGCGTGGTGCGCTGGCAGCAGAAGCAGATGGACGAAGCTCTCAGCCTGCTGCAGCGCGCCGTTCAAAGTTCTCCGCAAAACGCGCAGGCCCACTTCTATCTGGGACGCGTGCTGGAAGAAATCGGGCAGCCGGCAAACGCCATCGAGGAAATGCAAACCGCGGTCAAGCTTCAGCCCGGGTTCATCGAAGCCCAGACCCAGCTCGGAAAGATGCTGCAGCGTTCTGGTGATGCGCCAGGGGCGGTCGCAGCCTTCCGTCAGTTGGTGCAGTTGCGGCCTGACGATCCCGACGCGCACAACAATCTGGGCCTGGCCCTCATCCAAAGCGGTGACGCGACCACTTCCATTCTCGAGTTCGAAGCGGCGCTCCGGCTTCGTCCCGCTGACACTGGCTACCGCACCAACCTGGGAACGGCTTATCTGCAGAAGGCAGATTTCGACGCTGCCATCGCACAATTTCAAACCGCCCTCAAGGCCACGCCGCAGGACGCAACTCTGCACTACGATCTTGGCCTGGCCCTGAAATTGAAAGACCAGTTGGCGGAGGCGATTGTCGAACTCAAGAAGGCCGCCGCGCTCGATCCCAGCCAGCCTGACGTTCACTACACCCTGGGCGTAACTTTCTGGCAGCAGGGTGAGTTTGATCAGGCCGCCAATGAACTGCGCGCCGCGATCCAGTCCAAGCCCGATTACGCCGAGGCGCACTACACCCTCGGCACAGTCCTCAAACAGCAGGGAAAACTACCGGAAGCCGCAGCGTCGCTGCGCGAGGCCATCCGCCTGCAGCCCGATTTTGCCGGCGCGCATACCACTCTCGCCACCATCTTGCGCCAGTTGGGAGATGAAGAAGGCGCCGCCCGGGAGCGCCTTCTGGGAGCGCAGATCAGCAAAGACAAGACCAACCTGCAAGCTGCGACTTTCGATACCAACTCCGGAAAGAGACTGCTCGGCCTGGGAGATTCCGACGGAGCCATTTCCCAGTTCCGCGCCGCCATCGCCCTGGTCCCGACCTACGCTCCGGCCCATTTTCATCTGGCGGAGGCGCTGCAACGAAAGGGTCAAGCCAAAGAAGCGCGGGAGGAATTTCAGCGCGCCGCCGAACTCGATCCGCAATTGAAGCCGCAGCTTCCGTGATCGCCGATGCGAATTCGCAGCCTATGGAAAAACTTGGCCCTGCTCAGATTTGGTGGAGATCGCCAGTCGAAGAAGAGCGGGTTTGGGAAGATGCGAGGCTCGCTCGCGCTTGGGAAGGGCACGACCTTGGTAGTGCCAACCAGCCATCGAAAATCGTCGCGCTTTAGCGCCTGAGGTTCGCTTTTCCGCCGCCTAGGGCTTCGGGCTGCGCAAGGCCACGATCTCCGACTCCACCGGAACGCCGCGCGTCACCTTGACTCGCAGCACGGCTTCAAACGGTTTCAATTCTCCCGTGTTCTCAACCGGGAGTCGTCGCAATAATTCCTCGAGCGAATTCTGCTGACACACATACTCGACCGCGGCCTGCGTGCCAATGGTGGTGGTGCCACCCAGAATCAGGACCGACTTCGCGGGATTCAATCCCCGCACCAGCGCAATAACGGAATAATCTTCGCTCAAGACGCCGTTGGACGGGCTGCCCACCCAGTACTCCGCCTCCCCCGCCTGAGGATGGACGTTCTTGATCGACAAATCGCCCTTGCGCGGGCCGGAGTCGAGGCGGCGAAACACAAAATCCTGGGTGCTGGGAATTTCGCGCAGGGTCAGGTTCTCCGCCGGCGAACCGACAAAAATCATGTCATTGTTCTTCACATCGTCGAGCGAAAGCAAACTTCCGCGCTTGACCCGAATTTGCCGGTGCAGCAAACCAAACGTGCGGTCGAGAGCATGCACCGCCAGCACTTCTCCCACGCCGGTGTAGTGGTCCAGAATGGCTTCGCGGGAATCGCGGGCAGAATCGAAGTAGCGCATGCCGGTTTCCGGCCGCCCCACGAAAGCACCGTTGCTGAAAATCACCCAGGGCTCTTCCGGACCGACAACAAATCCTTTCCAGAACGCGGAGAATGCGGCCGGGGCTGGTTCATTTCCCTCCGCTTGTCGTCGAGCGGCGTTCTGGTTCACTACCAGCAGCCCAATGGTCGCAAGAGCGGCGGCGAGCAATACGGACAAAATCACCGGCACCATGGGCCACTGGCGCGGCCCCTTTCCCTCGCTCTCAAGATCGCGTCCCCTCGCGGAGCGCACTCTGACCGGCCCGGCAGCCCGCTGGTGGAATGAGACCACGTAAGTGCCCTTCGGCACCTCGACCACCAGGTTGTCTTCTGCCCCTTCGGTGCTGTAATACTCAGCCAGCTTGAGGCGAAGCCGGCCGGCCTGGACCCGGATTGTCGAATCATGCTGCGGATCGAAGTCATGCGGGCGCCCAAAAACTTCGGTCGCGATCTGATATTCCTTCAGCGACGATCCGGGATGATCGAGCGCATGCTCAGCCAGATAGCGCAGCAATTTGCAAAGAGATTCCGACCCGTGAAGCACCTGGCTGTTGACGAGCTTGTCAATTTGCCCCAGGCACCGCTCTCTTTCGGAACTCTGCGCGCGCGTAACAGACATTTAACGTAGGGTAACAAGCCGCCGTATGAGGCGGCAAGCGGAAGACTTAGCGTTCCGGTCACGGTATCAAACCTCATGAAACTTAAAAGATGATGGCTTTGAGCCCAGATTTTGTCCGCGTTTCGGGCCGTCGCCCCTCGCGAAGAATTGCTTGCGGACCGCTCTTCCGCAGCGAAGAGCAATGGAGTTATCGCATTAGAATCAATTGTTTACCAAGATTTTGCGGCCGTAAGAAGATGAGAAATGAATCTGGAGAATTATTTTTTTTCATATGGCGAGGTTCGCGAAATCCCGATTGTCATACCCGATTTTGCTGGCAGCTTTGCCATTACTCAACGCTATCAACGATCTACAGCCCTTGATCGTTGGGAAGACGAACTGCTCGCATCGACCACAACTAGTGCTTTTGTACTAACAAGCTAGGTGTCTTCACGGAAGAGGCTTGAATCTGCCAGTCACATCTTCAAACGAGGCTCGATCACTGCGATTGATTGATGCGAGCGGGTTCATCCCTGTTTCCAGGTCTTCCACGTCGAAACCATTCGCCAAGATGAGTACTCAGTGTGGGGAGGCAACAATGAAGAAGTTCTCTGTAACTTTAGGCGCCCTGGCTCTGCTCGCGTTAAGCTGCGCATTGTATGTACCGCAAGCGGCCGCCCAGGCGGTCTACGGCAGTATTTTCGGCACGATCACTGACCCTTCGGGTGCGGCGGTTCCGGGTGCGAAGGTGACAGTAACCTCAGCCACCAAGGGCACGACCGTTGAAACCACGACCAACACAGACGGCAACTACAGCGTGACCCACCTGATTCCCGATACGTATAACTTGAGAGCGGAAGGCCCCGGATTCAAGGCGTTCGAGAATAAGGGCATTATCGTCTCCGCGGACGCCGGCGCCCGCGTCGATGGACAATTCCAGGTGGGCGGATCTTCGGAAACAGTCGAAGTCACCGGCGAGGCTCCTCAGCTGAAGACTGACCGTGCCGACGTCGCTACCACCTTTAACGATAAGTATGTTCAGGATGTTCCGATTCTGAACCGCAACTTTACCAACCTGCAACTGATGGCGCCGGGCTCACAAAAGATGGTGGGCTGGAGCCATGCCGCCACGGAGAATCCGCAAGGCAGCCTGCAGATCTTTACCCAGGGCCAGCATTTCAGCGGCACCGCGTTTGAACTGGACGGAACCGACAATCAAGACCCGATCCTGGGAATCATCGTGGTGAATCCGAACCTCGACGCCGTGACCGAAGCCAAAGTGTCGTTGCAGAATTACGATGCCGAGTTCGGTAAGGCGGTCTCCAGCGTCGTGACGGCGCAGACCAAGTCGGGCTCCAACGAATTCCATGGCAGCGGTTTTCTCTTCCGCCGCTCCGACGCGCAGCAGGCGCGCGATCCGTTTACCCAGTACGCTCCTGATCCGATTACTCATCGTTTCATCCCGCCCTCGCGTTGGGCCCAGTTCGGCGGCACCATCGGTGGCGCCATTATCAAGGACAAGTTGTTCTTCTTCGGCGACTACCAGGGCACCCGCCAGACCAACGGCGTGAGCGGAACGTTCACCGTGCCGACAACGCGAGTGGCCCAGAGTTGCAATCCGGCAACGAATGCTGCCAGCGCTACTCCCGGGTTCTGCGACCTGAGCGAGTATCTGACGGCAGGCATCACGGGCGACGGCCAGGTTTACGATCCCCTAACCGGCAATCTCAACACTGGAGCCGGCCGCACTGCTTTTGCCGGAAATCTGATTCCGATCGACCGAATTTCCCCGGCAGCCGGAAACATCCTGGGAGCATTTCCTGCTCCGCAGACCAATACCGTGCTGAACAACCTCATCGGGTCGGGTTCGGGCCCATTCAGCCAGAACAGCTTTGATACCCGGATTGATTACGCTGCGAGTCAGAGCTTGAGTGTTTTCGGCCGGTTCAGTCTCGACTATTTCACCTTGTCAGGTAAAGGGTTGCTGGGTGCAGTCGGAGGCCCAGGCAACGGCCTTCTCGGTCTGGCTGGAAGTTCAATCACCCATAACTACAGTCTGGCGACGGGCTTCACCAAGACGCTCAGCAGTTCGTTGCTGACTGACTTCCGTTTTGGCTGGTTCAAATACAACCCACAGACGCAGAAGCCGGATGGCGGCTCTCCGATGAGCGATTTCGGAATTCCGAATGCCAACACGAGTGATCCCAAGACGGCGGGTCTGGGAGCATTCCTCCTCGGATCGGATCCGATCAGTGGTCAGGGTTGCACCACCAACAACGGCGGTCAGGGCTGCGTGATTTCGAGCTTCGGAGACGGCCTGGGTGTAGCGCGCTGCAACTGCCCGCTCACCGAGAGCGAGCAGCAATTCCAGTTTGTCAACAACTGGACAAAAATCCGGGGAAATCATCAGATCAAGTTTGGCGCTGACATTCGTTATGCCATGAACTTGCGCATCCCCAGCGACAACAACCGGACTGGCGAATATAACTTCAGTCCTCAGGCAACGGCGCAAGACGGGGCTGGAGGCCTCGATTTGGCTTCGTTCCTCCTCGGCCAGGTCACATCCTTCGCACGCTACGTCAACAACCCGGACATCGCTTCCGCGAACAACGCGGCGGAGCGCCAGAAGCGCTGGTTCTTTTACGGTCAGGACACCTGGCGCGCAACGAATAAGTTGACTGTCAACTTCGGGCTGCGCTGGGAAATCTACTTCCCCGAGACGGTTAACGCCAAGGGCAACGGTGGATTTGCCAACATCAAGGACCTCAACGGAACGGGCGCGATCCGCGTGGCCGGCTTCGGAAAGGTCGGCTTGAACGGCAACGTGGATAACTACTACAAAGCGTTTGCTCCACGCCTGGGTATTGCGTACCAGATCACACCCAAGACCGTCATAAGGATGGGATACGGACGGAGCTACGATATCGGCGTGTTCGGGTCAAATTTCGGACACACCGTGACCCAGAACCTGCCAGTGCTGTTGAAACAGAACGTGGATGCGACGGCCTTCAATCCCAACGCTTCCGGTAGCAGGGTCCCCGTATTCCTTCTGGACGACGGGCCGGTGGCGGCCACCTTCCCGGCGGTCCCCTCGGACGGCATCATTCCGTTCAGCGCGCTCGGCGGTCAGGTTTCCGGAGTTCACATTCGTCCAACGGGCCAAGTCCTGCCGCTGGTGGACTCGTGGAATGCCACCGTGCAGCATCAGCTCACCAACAGCATTACGGTGGAAGCCGCCTTCGTTGGCAGCAAAGGGACGCATGGCTTCGCCGGCGATGGGCCGAACTACGATGTAAACCCCGTTTCCATGAACCTCTTCGGCGTCATCGATCCCTTAACCGGATTGAACTACGCGCAGAACTTGCGGCGACCTCTGTGCCGGCCTGACTTTACCACCGACACTTGCACGGGGATCCCGTTCGATTTGGGTAACTTCTACGGCAACGATGCCTCGAGCTCGTACAAGGCGTTTGAAGCGAAAATTGAAAAGCGCTTCACCAACGGACTGCAGTTTGTTTCCCACTACACCTTCTCGCATGCTGATGGCTATGACAGCAACTACTATGCGATCAGTCATCCCATTGCATACGGGCCCGTTGATTTCAATCGCAACCACGTGTTCGTGTTCAGCACGGTGTATGAGTTGCCGTTCGGTAGAGGCAAGAAATACATGGGCAACGCAAGCCGGGCGCTGGATTACGCTGTTGGCGGATGGCAACTGGCTAACACCACAAACTGGAGCAGCGGTCTGCCCTGGACACCCAGCTTCAACGAATGCGGTCCCGAGCAAGACGTAGGGATTTGCCGTCCGAACAAAGGCAAGGGCACCCTCCATACCGGGGCCGGATCCCTGGATCCGATCTCGCACACCATCACCTACTTCACCCCGGTTGCAGACATCACCACCAATCCTGGAGTCTTCACCGATCCCGGCGTCGGCAATCTGGGCAACCTTGGCCGCAACACCTACCATGGCCCATCGGGCTTCTACTCCGACCTCTCGGTGGTGAAGAAGTTCCAGGTCTTCGAGAAACTGAGCGCGCAGTTCCGCATGGATGCTTTCAATATCTTCAACCATCCGGTCTATGCTTTCAGCCAGAACAACGGAGCTAACGGCTGTATCGATTGCCAGGGTGGCAACAACGGCAAGATCACAGCGCTCGAAAGCGGTACCACGATGCGGCAGTTGCAGTTCGCCATCCGCTTCGACTTCTAGATAGAAGCGAGGCTTGCCTTGGAGGAGGGAGTCTCCGACTCCCTCCTTTTTTTCTATCTTCCATGGTCGCAATTCTTCCCGGAACACAAACCTTTATCCACTTATCCAGAGTTTGGTTGTCGATCATCAACTGATTTCTGCAAACGCAAGCTTGTGTTCTAATTCCAAGTGCTTCACATTTCAGGTGCCATCAATTTGCGCATGAATGCTGCTCACCGCAAGATTTCGACGAGATGTGTGATCGTGTCCCTGCTGGCCTGCTGCGTCTCAGCCTGGCCACAGACCCCGCCAGATTCCTCGCCCCATCCGGCGGCTGAAGGGGCACAATCCGTTTCCCCCCAACCTCGGAATCCCGAATTTGCCGCAGCCCAAACTCTGCTACAGCACGGCAAGTACGAGGAAGCGGTGGCCCAACTCTCGGATTTAGCGGCGAAGAATCCCGGGCTGAAAGGTTTGTCCCACGAACTGGGCACGGCCTATTACAAGAAAGGCGACTACATCAAGGCGATTGAATCGTTCAAGCAGGCCCTGGCCGAAGATCCGCAGGACAAGGAAGCGATCCAGTTGCTGGGGCTCTCCTACTACCTTTCGGGACGGCCCAGTGAAGCCATCCCGCTGCTGGAAAAGGTCCAGGGCTGGTATCCGCGGGCCAATGTGGATGCCACCTATATTTTGGGATTGTGCTACATCCAGGCGAAAGACTACCCGCATGCGCGAACCGCCTTCGCCAGAATGTTTGCGGTCCCGCCGGACTCCGCCGCCAGCTATTTGTTCACGGCGCGCATGCTGCTGCGCCAGGAATTTGATCCGATCGCCGAGGAGTACGCCCAGAAAGCCATCGCTCTCGATCCTAAATTGCCCCTGGCCCACTTCTTTCTGGGAGAGCTTCACATGTACAAATCGCGGATTCCGGAGGCCATCAACGATTTCCAGCAGGAACTTGCCCTCAACCCCGGCCACGCGCCGACCTACTACAAACTGGCCGACGCCTACTCCCGTATTCAGAAATTCGACGACGCGGAGCGGCTGCTGCAGCGCTCCATCTGGCTGGATTCAACTTCAACCGGACCTTACATTCTTGATGGGTAAAGTGCTGCAGAAAAAGGGAGAGGCCGAACTGTCGGTAAGGGCCCTGCAACACGCTTTGGGCATGGATCCAAACAATTCTGTCACCCACCATCTGCTGGGCCAGGCCTATCGCGATATGGGCCGAAACGAGGACGCGGAGCGGGAGTTAAGAATCGCCCAGCAGTTGCAGGAAAGCGGAGGAGGGAAACCCTAGGCACTGGTGTGGGTCGGACACTCCTGTCCGATGCCTTTGACTCAGACTTTCTTGATAGCAATTTTCGAACAAAACCAAAATCAACTTCAAAGGCGTCGGACAGGAGTGTCCGACCCACACTTTTTACTGCTGCTCTTTGGCCAGGCGCTCCGCCATGTCTTTTGGCAGTTCGTGCAGGAACACCAGGAAGGCGGCATTGGTCCAGCCGAAGCCGATCACGTTCTGCTGATATCCCGCGTGCACGCCTGACTCGGAAGAACGAGTGACCACGTTGTACTTCTCGCGGATAGTACCATCGCGGCGAAAGTTTTCCACGATGGTAGCCAGAAAATTGTAAGAAATCCGATTGGCATCGTCGTTGAATCCATACCGCCTCAGGCCTTCGATGGCGACAATCTGGGTGGGCGCCCAGCCGTAGGGATAGTCCCACTGCACGTCAGCGAAGTTACTGCTCATGGCCAGCCCGCCGGGCTGCTCGAAAATGCCCAGGTTGTGGACCAGTTCCTGCGCCTGTTCCGGGGTGGCCAGTCCGGCCCACAGTGGATAAAAGGTGGTTATGTATTCGTAGGAAGAACGCACCCCAGTTTCGAAGTTGTAGTCGAAGAACAACCGGCGGCCGGGGTCCCACAGATACTTCTGGATCCTTTCCTTTCTCAGCTCCGCCCGCTGCAGCCATTTCTGCGACTCGTCCTTGCGCCCGAGAATCTCCGCCATCGCCTGCAGGTCTTTCTCGGTTTTATAGAGCAGGCTGTTCAGACAGATGGGGGCGTAGTGATGAGTCGCAGCACCATACGGGCCAAAGCGAAAAGAGATGTCGAATCCCGATTCCCGCATGGAGCGATCGCCCTTGTAGTAATCGGGAGTGAGCGAGATCTTTCTCGCCGGCTCGCACTCCGGTCTTGCCATGGTGGTCGCGGCATCGCAGACCTGCATCGAGAAGCGGAAGCCGACGGCAGAATCTGCGTCGTCGGTATTCTCCACCAGATAATTCCGTCCCGTCTGCGGGTGCAGCAGGAAGTAACCTGCAACTTTGCGATAGCTTCCGGCTTCGTCTTTCAGGCTCTCCGGAGCCGGGCCATTTCCGAAGTCGTAGTAGCGCGAAAGCCCGGTGGATCCGGCGAGGTGAGGATCACGGTTCCAGGTTTCATAATCCTTGCCGGCATAGGCGTACGCCTTCTCCAGCCAGCCGCGGTTTTCATGACCAGCCGCTTTGTCGGCCTGGTACACCTCCATGATCATTGAGGTCAGAAAGGGCGGCTGCGAGCGCGTGAGGTAGTAGGCGCGATTCGCATTCAGGATGGTGCCGTAGTGCTCAATCTCGAAGAAGAAGTTGTCCACCATGCCCCGGGCCAGATCAAGGCGTCCGGCGCGTACCAGCCCGAGAATGATGAAGTAGCTGTCCCAGCCGTACATCTCATTGAAGCGGCCGCCGGGAACCACATATTTGTTCTGGAGGTACAACAAGCCGGGAGCGATCTTGCCGGAATCAATCTGTCCGGGGGCGGTGATAACGGCAGGCAGTGCCCGCACCTGCACCTTGCAGCGCTTTTGCAGGTCCTGCACCGCTGGGGTTGCGGGGAAATCAGCCGGCAGGTACAGCACCGACGCCTCGGTCAGTTTGGGATCAACCACGGTCTGGCAATCCGCCATGGAGCGGGTCAGTGTGTCCCAACCCGAGGATATGTAGGTGAGGATGGGGGCGAGACCCGAATCCGGCGCGGATTTGGCGGCATCGGCGGCGTAAGTCGTGACGCTAGCCGTGCCCAGCCCCAGGACTAAAAGAACAATCACAAGAGCACGACTGGATGGTTTGATTTTCAAGACTGCGTTTGAGTCGGTCATGAGGTTTGCAAGTGTGGGTCGGACACTCTTGTCCGACGCTCTTGAAGTTGGTTTTGGTCGCTGGTTGGCAATGGCTAATTGAAGTCAAAGTCAAAGGCGTCGGACATGAGTGTCCGACCCACACCACATATCTGCGTCATACTGCCATGCGGCCCTGCTCGGCTTCTTTCTGGGCGATGTACTGCAACAGCAAGTCGCGGGAAGAAACCAGTCCTTTCAGTTCCTTGCCATCCACGATGGGCAGATGACGAAAACCGAATTCCCTCATCAGGTACAGGCAATTTTCTATGGTTTCTTCAACGCTGACCGCTTTGGGGTTGGCGGTCATCACTTCAGAGATTCTGGTGCTTCCAGGCAGGCGTCCGGCAGCCACCACCCGGTTCATGATGTCGCGCTCGGAGAAGATGCCCACTAGTTCGCCGTTGCGCAGGACGGGCAGCGCCCCGATGCGATGCTCCATCATGAAGCGCGCACCTTCCAGGACGCTACGGTCGGCTTCGATCGAGTAAACCCGGCGGTCCTTTACGAGATCATAGATCGGCGACATGGACGACTCCTCCCGGCGTCAACTGGAGCTGCCCTCAGGGGGCAGCAAAGGGCACCACTCTACCACGTATGCGGTTTGGTATCTATCCTTTGTGAGGGTTTTGGGAAGAATAAAGCGGCAGCCTGGGATGGCTGCCGCGGGCACTGCTCCAGCTTCCTTCCTAAAAACGGAAAGCCGGACCAAAGGTTACTTTGAGGTTATTATGAGTGCCGTTATCAAAGTAGATTTCGTCACCCGCCTCCAGCCGCAATCCGATGGGTCCCCAGAAGCCCTCAATCCCGCCGCCGGGATACATCGCGAAGCGTGTGTCCCCGGTCTGGACCGCCCCCAAAGCTCCCACAAAACCCGAGGAGGCGTTCTGATCGGTAACGGTGAAGTTCACGAACCCAAGTTTGCCGGTCACATAAGCCCGGAAGGGTCCCGAACTGGTCTGGAATTTAGGCCCGAACAGAGCGGTGAGCGGGCGCAGGCGCGTTTGCACAAACTGGGTCGTAATCCCATCGGAAAACACGCTGGTGAAGTTGCGCTCGAAGTCGTAGGACATCTCGCCCTCGAGCTGAATGTTGGGATGCACGTTGAAAGCGGCGCGCCCCCCTACTCCGACGAAATTGATGTGGGGGGACGTTATACTGAGGTTCAGATAGTCGGCGAAGACTCCCACTTCGACGTGGTCCGAATCTTGCGCCATCAGCGCCGACGGCAAGGCCAAACCGCAGCCTAGCACAAGCATAAGAATAATGCGTTTCATCCGTTGTATTTCCTCCTGGTTCGGTCTCTTGCTCACACACTCTTCCCCGAGAGCATTGGCCACGGGAAAGAACTGCTGCAGGAGCGGTGCAGGCGGGTAAGCAGGGCGTAAGATGCCAGCGGAACGGGCTGGGGTTGGGTATCCAGGTTCGGTGGTTGCAGTGTGGGTGTTTCTGTGTGGGTCGGACACTCCTGTCCGACGCTTTTGACTTGGACTTGGATTGTCGGAGTGTGGGTTGCTCGTTTCCAAGCAATACCCAGGTCGAATTTCGGAGGTCAAAATCTAAAGTCAAAATCTGAGAGTCAAAATCTAAAGTCAAAGGCGACGGACAAGAGCGTCCGTCCCACACAATCTCCAAATTCGACTGAAACCAAAAGGGCTACAAAGAATCATAGGTACAAAGAACCATAGTTGACGAGGTTTGCCCGACCCCGATAGGCTGCTAGCAGTTACCAAGGTCATCCCCGAGCACTGCTGCAGAAAACCGGGTTTGGCTGGAACCGGCTTCAGGGCAAGGCAAACACTGCAAGCAGTACAACGAAAAGACAGTTACGCCGCATCTGAATTAGTGCGGCCGGAAAAGGCGACTTGACGGACGCGAAAAAACTACAGGGCGACAAGCTTTCGGAAGCAGATGCGATCGAACGCGCCAAGCAGGGAGATGCGGAAGCCTTTCAGCTTCTGTACAGCCTGCATAAGAGGCGGGTTTACTCGCTGTGCCTCCGCATGACCGCAAACACGGCGGAAGCTGAGGATCTCACTCAGGAAGCTTTTCTGCAGTTGTTTCGCAAGATTGCCACCTTTCGAGGCGAATCAGCTTTTTCCACGTGGCTGCACCGGATGGCGGTAAACGTTGTCCTGATGCAGTTGCGCAAAAAGAGCCTCCCCGTGGTTCCGCTGGATGAAACCCTGGAGAGCGAGGAAGAGGCCCCGAAGAAGGAACTAGGTGCGCAAGATCCAGTCCTTTCAGGCTCGATTGACCGGCTGCGGCTGCAGCGTGCAGTCGATGCGCTGCCGCCCGGATATCGCAGGATTTTTGTACTGCACGATGTAGAAGGGTACGAACACAATGAGATTGCCGCGATGGTGGGATGCTCCATCGGCAACAGCAAATCTCAGCTGCACAAGGCGCGCATGAAATTGCGCGAATCGCTCAAGACGAGCAGAGCCGAAAAGGCCACCAAGCCGTGGTGAGCGATGGGCAAGCGGTAAAGAGTGGTATTTGGGGAGATGAAGTATGAACTGCACCGAGTTTCAGGAAATTTTGCCGGAGGTGTTTGAGGGCGGCAGGACGCCGGACCAGGCAGCGCATTTGAAGTCCTGTCCCAGGTGTTCCGGCCTGCTGGCCGACCTCGATCTCATTGCTCGTGAGGCGAGGCAGTTGCAAGAGCTGGCGGAGCCCAGCCCGCGGGTGTGGAACTCGATTGAAATCGAATTGCGGCGCGAAGGCGTCATCCATGAACTCCCGCACGAACTCCAGCGCGGACTTGAGTTCCAGCGCGGACCCTCGCTGGTGGCGCCGGCGGCGCGACGCTGGAACCTCGGAGCATGGCTGGCCCCGGTGGCGGCCCTGGCGTTGGTCGCATTTGGGATCGGCGTGTATCAGAGAGGCTCGCACGGCCCGCAATCGACGCCGCAGTTGACGGCCGCGGCTCCTGCCCAGGTTTCCAGCCCGAAGACGGCTAAAAGCCCGTCCCCCAACAGCGAAGACCAGCAATTGCTGGCCGCGGTGGCTTCGCGCTCCCCGGCCATGCGGGCGGAGTATGCTTCGAATTTGCAGAATGTGAATGCCTACATTCGCGACGCCGAGGAATCGGCCCAGGCTGATCCCAACGATGAGGAAGCTCAGCAGATCGTGATGGACGCATACGAGCAACGCGCGGCGGTTTACGAGATGGCTTTGGACCGCTCCCTGCCTTAGTGGTGTGTGGCAGGATGGACTCACAGTCGCGGCCAACCTGGCAGCGCACGTGTGAGAGAGAAACCTATGGCGAGAGCACGGCGCATACAACTGGGTTCGGTCGTAATTCTGGCGATGGCAATTTGCGCTTCCGCCGAGGTCCGAAAGGAATTCCGCTTCACCGTTGGCCCCCGGCCAGTCATCTCGATCACAAATCAGTACGGACCCATTTTCGTGAAGCCAGGAGCGGGCACGCAGGTGATCGTGACTGCCATTCTTCATTCTGATCAGGTTGAAGTTGACCACACCCAGAGCGGGAGCCGCGTGGATATTCTCACCCACCTCCTTTCCCAGACCGATGCCGATGCCGGACGCGTGGACTACGAAGTATCGGTTCCGGCCGACGCCAGCGTTGCCCTGCGCTCCTCCACCGGCGTGCTGCATGCCGAGGGCCTGCACGGCGATGTGACCCTGGAAGGCAGCCAGGCTAATGTGGAAGTGCGTGACATCAGCAATGCCCACGTGCACGTCCGGACCCTGAACGGTTCGGTGGCGCTGACCAATATCCGCAACGGGCACGTGGAAGTCACATCCGTGGGCGGTGACGTTACTCTCAATTCGGTGACGGGCCCGCTGGTGCAGGTAAACTCGACCAGTGGAAAGATCCGCTACGAAGGCGATTTTGGCAGCAGCGGCGAGTACATGCTGACCAGTCACAGCGGAGATATCGAAGCTAGCGCTCCGACCGATGCGTCCTTTGACGTGACTGCGCGTTCGGTGCGGGGCAAGGTGGAGAACGACTTTCTCCTGGAACCCAAGCACACTCCCTTTGTGGTCCGGGCAGGGAGTGCCTTCGCAGGTACGATGAACAAGGCAGCATCTTCGGTCCGGTTGTTTTCCTTCAGTGGTAAAATCCACCTCAAGAAGCGTTAAAAAAATCAAGCGACACTGAGAGGCTGGCGGGAGCGGTTTCATCGCGCCCGCGATTTGCCCTACATGAGCACTCGACCAGGCGGGCCGTCCGACAGCACCAAGCCTGCGTCCGTCCCGGGGGTGCGGGCCGTCGTGCTGGTGGGCTTCATGGGCGCCGGCAAGAGCAGTGTCGGGGCCGCTTTGGGTCGCAGGCTGGGCTGGCCTTTCGAGGATCTGGACGAGCGCATTCAGGCCGGGGAAAAACGCTCCATTGAGGATATTTTTCGGCATTCCGGAGAAGTCGCGTTTCGCCAACTGGAGCATGCCGCTCTGGCTTCACTGGTTGCGGAACTGGGCGTTTCCGCCAAAGTGGTGGCGGTGGGGGGCGGGGCCTTCGTCCAGGCGAACAATGCCGCGTTGCTCCAGGCGGAGAGACTCTCAACCATTTTCCTGGACGCTCCGGTGGAAGAGCTGTTCCGCCGCTGTCGCCAGCAGCCGGTGGATCGTCCCTTGCGCGGCGATCTGGATGAATTTCGCCGCTTGTATGAGACTCGCCGGCCCTGCTATCTGAAGGCCGCCTTGCGCATCGACACTGCGGGCAAAGATGTGGATCGGGTGGTGGCGGAAGTGATCGACAGCCTTGGGGTTCGAGAGCCGCGTTAGGCCCGTGGCCGGCTGGCTGGAATTTCTTTGACCGCATTTTGAAGGAGTGCGAACGTGAAGGTAAGAACGGCTCGGATGGTGGGGATCGGGTGGCTCCTGCTGCTTTTGGCGGCGGTGGCAAGCCCGGCCAAGGACAAGGAACCGGCATACCAGAGTGTGGACGCGGGCTCATTCGGCGTCTTCATGAACGGACACAGAGTCGCTACCGAAAAGTTTTCCATCCAGCAGAACGCCTCGGGCAGCGTTGCCACTTCCGAATTCAAGACCGAAGTGGCTACCGCGCCCGCTGTACAGTCTTCAGAACTGGACCTGGCGCCAAACGGCGACCTGCGGAAGTACGAGTGGAAAGAAGTGAGTCCGGGAAAAGCACGGGCCGTGATCACGCCCAACGACAATCTGCTGGTCGAGCGCTCTACCAACAACCCGCAGGACAAGGAGGAGGAGCATCCTTTCCTCCTGCCGCTTTCCACCAGTGTTCTCGACGACTACTTCTTCATCCACCGGGAAATTCTGGTGTGGAAATATCTGGCCACGGGTTGCCGCCAGGACAAAGGACAGGTCACCTGCCCGCAGAACCAGCAGGTAAAATTCGGCGCCATCAATCCGCACCAGCGTTCTTCGCTGCTGGTGAGCCTGGCCTTCACCGGGAAAGAGAAGACCCCGGTCAATGGCGTGGAGCGGGAACTCAATCACTTTCTGCTCAAAAGCGATGCTGGAGACTGGTCGCTGTGGCTTGACGATCAGTTCAAAGTGGTGCGCATTCTGGTGCCCGGCGACAATACGGAAGTAGTGCGCGACTAAATACAAAACAGTTTTCATGTCCCTGATCGACGCACGTACGTCGCGGGTCTTGTTCACGGTGCTACTGTTCGCGCTGGCGTTCGGCTTTCTCTACATCGCCCGTCACACTCTGATTGCGTTCCTGTTTGCGGTTTTCTTTGCCTATCTGGTGGATCCGGCTGTCTCCCGCGTAGAAAAACTGGTACGCGGCCGGGGACGGGCGATTGCCCTGATTTATTTACTGCTGCTGGTCCTCCTGATCACGTTCTTCTTCTTCGTCGGACCGCAGATCGGGCGCCAGGGACAGCGTTTGAGCGAGTCTCTGCCCAAGCTTCTGGAAACGGTCAGTTCCGGCCAGATCGCCGAACAGATCGGCAAGGAGCAGGGCTGGAGCGTGCATACCCGGGCGCAACTTTCCACCCTGCTGGCCAACCACCGCAATGACCTGCTCGGCCTGGCCCAGCGCATTGGCTTGCGCGTGGCCGAGGTCGCCAAGCAAGCCTGGTTGCTGATCGTGGTCCCGATTCTGGCGGCATTCTTCCTCAAGGATGGGCGCGCCTTCGGCGAAGTGGTGCTCGCCTTCGTGCATTCCCGCCCCCAGCGCGAATTTCTGGAGGGCGTGCTGGGCGATTTGAACCAAATGCTGGCGCAATTCATCCGTGCCCAGTTGACCCTGGCGGTATTTTCGTTCGTCATCTATATCGCATTTCTGGAAGTGGCAGGTGTTCCCTACGCGCTGGTGCTCGGCACCGCCGGCGGACTACTCGAATTCGTCCCAGTGGTAGGACCTCTGGTGGCCGCCGCCGTTATTTTCGGGGTCGCGTTGCTGATGAGCTACCCCCACTGGCTCATCCTGCTGATTTTTCTCGCCACCTGGCGCCTGGTGCAGGACTATGTAATCTCACCCCGGATCATGGGACAAAGTATGGAACTGCACCCCCTGGCGGCCATCTTTGGGGTGCTGGCCGGAGGCGAGATCGCGGGGGTGCTCGGCATTTACCTTTCCATCCCCATCATGGCCAGCCTGCGCATTGTGTGGCGGCGCTGGCGCCTCTATGCCGAGAAGAAACGCTTCGGCCCGCTGAACGAATATTCCTTCGGCTCCGAGATCACTCCCAGAAGCTAGCCATGTGGGGACAGCCGCCCTCGGCTGTGCGGCGGAGCGAAGCTCCGCAATTCGGCATCGCGTAAAACCTTGTCGAGCTGCGCTCGACTGGACAGCCGGGGGCGGCCGTCCCCACGTGATTTCAGCGAAGTGAACTGGGCATTGACACCTGTAAGTCAACACTTTCGGCTTCGATCCGAGGGTGTAAGCCACCTGTGTTGTAAAATCCCAAGAAACCCTTATGGCTGAGAAAATTCCTGTCGGAATCCTGGGCGCTACCGGTATCGTCGGGCAGCGCTTTGTGCAGATGCTGGAGCATCATCCCTGGTTCGAGATAGCGTGGCTGGCGGCCTCGGACCGCTCCGAAGGCCGTCCCTACGCCGAGGCCGCGCGCTGGAAGTTGAAGACAGCAATCCCCGCGCGGGTCGCGGGAATGCAAGTTGCGCCCGCCACGCCCCAAGGCGCGCCCAAAGTTATTTTTGCCGCGCTCGATGCCTCCATCGCGGCCGAGATGGAACCTCGCTTCGCCGATGCCGGTTGCGCCGTCATCACCAACTCCAGCGCGCTGCGCATGCAGAAGGATGTGCCCCTCGTAATTCCGGAAGTGAACCATGATCACGTCAAGCTGCTCGAATGCCAGGCGTGGCGCAAGAAGTCGGGCGGCTTCGTGGTCACGAACCCAAATTGTTCGGCGATTGGCCTGGTCATCGCGCTGGCCCCGCTCCAGCAAGCGTTTGGCCTGGATACCGTGATGGCCGTCACCATGCAGGCCGTGAGCGGCGCGGGCTATCCCGGCGTGGCTTCGCTCGACATTCTGGGCAACGTGATTCCCTACATCTCCAAAGAAGAAGAAAAGATGGAAGAAGAAACCCGCAAGCTGCTGGGCAAGCTGAACGGCGCGGGCATCGTCATGGGCTCCTTCGGCATGAGCGCCCAGTGCAACCGCGTAGCGGTGGAGGATGGCCATACGGAGTCAGTCTCGGTGAAGCTCACAAAGAAAGCCAGGCCGGAGGAGATCATTGCAGTCTGGAATGATTTTCGCAGCCTGCCGCAAGAGTTGAAACTGCCCAGCGCGCCGGAGCAGCCAGTGCACTATGTCACGCCCAGCGATCGCCCCCAGCCGCGCCTGGATGTTGAAGCCGGAAATGGAATGACGACGACGGTAGGCCGGCTGCGTCCCTGTGGCGTGCTGGACTGGAAGTTCACCGTGCTTTCGCACAACACGATTCGCGGAGCGGCGGGGGCGGCGCTGCTGAACGCAGAGTTGCTGAAGGTGCAGGGCTATCTGGGGTGAACACCGGCTCTCCAATGATTCCGCCGGGAGCTCCTTCGTGTACCTTCGTGTCCTTCGTGGTTGGCGCTCTTAAGAATTGATGACGCCCTGGCATATCACTCACGCGCTGGTCTCCTTTCTCTGCCAGAGGAATCTACCCCGATGATCGTCATGAAGTTCGGCGGCACCTCGGTGCAGGACGCCAAGGCGATCGAGCGCGCCGGCGCGATCGTGAAAGGCCGTCTGGAGCAAAAGCCAGTGGTGGTCGTCAGCGCCATGGCCAAGGTGACCGACCAACTGCTGGCCATGGCCCGAGCCGCCGGTGCCGGCGATCGCAAGACCGCGCTCAAACTCTGCCGGACCCTTCAAGAGCGCCATTACAACACTGCCGGAGAATTGTTGGGCACGGCGCTCTTCACCCAGTTTCATTCCGACCTGGGCGCCGATTTCGAAACTCTGGAGGAGTTGTTGCGCGGCATCGCGGCGGTGGGCGAACTGACTCCCCGCACCACCGACTATGTCTCCGCCTTCGGGGAAATATTGTCGAGCAAGATCGTCGCCGCGGCCTTCTCCGCACTGGGCATGCCGTCCGCGCTCGTGGATTCGCGCGAATGGCTGGTCACCGACAGCGCGCACATGCGGGCCGCGCCCCTGTTCGAAGAAACCAACCAGCGCTTGCAATCGAGAGTGGCGCCACTGGTGGCGGCAGGCAAAGTTCCAGTGATGGGAGGGTTCATCGGCTCATCGAAAGCCGGGATCACCACCACCATCGGCCGCGGCGGGTCAGACTATTCTGCCGCCATCGCCGGCGCCGGCCTCGGTGCCGAGCGCATCGAGATATGGACCGACGTGGACGGCATGATGACCACCGACCCGCGCCTGAGCGCGGACGCCCGCCGCATCAAGGTCATCAGCTTCGATGAGGCCGCCGAACTCGCCTACTTCGGAGCGAAGGTCCTGCACCCGGCCACGGTGCTTGCCCGCGGTGCAGAAAAATATTCCGGTGTACATTCTGAACTCCTGCAATCCCGGCTGCGAGGGCACGCGTATTACCGCCCGGGCGCCCCAGTGCCGCAACTCTTTCAAGGCCATCGCGGTAAAAAAACGCATCACCATTGTGGATGTGGCCGCTCCCCGCATGCAGCTGGCGCATGGTTTTCTCAGTTCGATTTTCTCCGCTTTCGACCGGCATCGCGTGGCCGTGGACGTAGTCTCCACTTCGGAAGTAAGCGTTTCGCTCACCGTGGACTCGAACGAATCTATTCCGCCGCTGGCCGCGGACCTGGCCAAACTGGCGGACGTAAAATATGAAGGACGCAAGGCCATCGTCTGCCTGGTCGGCGAGAATTTGCGCGACACTCCCGGCATCGCGGCGCGCGTCTTCGGTGAACTGGCCGACGTCAAAATCCGCATGATTTCGCAGGGAGCTTCCGAGATCAATCTGACGTTTGTGGTAGAAGAGGACGTAGTCTCCGACGTAGTGCAGCGGCTTCACAAAACGTTCTTCTCAGATCTGGATCCGGAAGTGTTTGCCTAAGAGTTGGAGAAATGAGCGCGATCCGAGCAGATTTTGCGTTTTCGACCAGACTTTGGGGAAGGGAGCGCCTTTGTGGAAGGGCACGACTTCAGTCGTGCCATAAATAGCCGGAAGGGAGCGGCTTCAGCCGCTGGGGTTCGCTGTTCCGGACGGGAGTACAGAGTCTTGAGGAACCGTTTGTGAAGCTGCTCATCTTAGGACGTGGCAAAACCGGCTCTCTGGTCGCGGAAGTCGCGCGCGAACGGGGCCACGACATCACATTTCTATGCGCCGCGGAAAATCCCGGCGCGACAGCGCTCACCGCCGAAAAACTGCGCGCTATCGATGCCGTGATCGATTTCACAATCCCGCAGGCGGTCCTGGGAAATATCGAGGCCTGCGTCAGCGCCGGCAAGAACATGGTGGTCGGGACGACCGGCTGGTATGGCGATCTGGACAAAGTCCGCCAGTTAGTCGAGAAGAACGGCACCGGTTTCCTGTATGGCGCGAACTTTTCCATCGGCATCAACCTGCTTTTCGAGGCTGCACGCACTGCGGCAGGAATCCTGCAGCATCAATATTCCGGACAAATCTTCGAGCGCCATCACGCCCAGAAGAAGGACGCACCTTCGGGAACGGCGGTCACTCTGCAGAAAATCATCCGCGATGCCTCAGGCAAGGACCTGGAAGTCACTTCGTTCCGCGAGGGTGATGTGGTGGGCATGCACGAGATCGTACTGGATTCACCCAACGACACCATTTATCTGTGCCACGACTCCAAATCGCGTCGGGGCTTTGCCGAGGGCGCGGTGCGGGCCACGGAATGGCTGGACGGGAAAAAGGGATTCTTCGACTTCAAGGATATATGGCGAGAAACGTAACCGAGCCGAGCTTTGTTCGTCCGGGCGGGTGAGGGCACCCGCCCCTACGTGGTTCTTGCTTGCACATCTGCTGTTTCGCCCACACCCCAATTAGCGTTATCTTTATCTCATGCAATTCCGTGGCTGCGGTACAGCTTTGGTCACACCATTTCACCAGGACGGCTCTATCGACGAGAGTGCCCTGCGCAACCTGGTCGCGTGGCAGGTGGAATCAGGCATCGATTTTCTGGTTCCCTGCGGCACCACCGGCGAAACGCCCACTCTCTCTCACGATGAATGGTTGCAGGTCGTCGATATCACCATCGAAGTAGTGGCGGGACGGGTGCCGATTGTGGCCGGCGCTACCTCGAACTCGACCCACGATGCGGTCAATAAAGCGAAGGAACTGGCGGCGCGGCCCGGAGTCAATGGCATCCTCACCGCGTCGCCTTACTACAACAAGCCGACGCAGGAAGGACAGTACCGCCACTTCCGCGCCATCGCGGAGGCCGTGGACAAGCCGATCATTCTTTATAACGTCCCGGGCCGCACCGGCGCGAACATTGAGCCTGGTACCCTGGCGCGACTGGCTGAGGTCCCGAACATCGCCGGCGTCAAGGAAGCCAGCGGCAACATCAGCCAGATGGCTGAAGTCTGCAATGCCGTTCCAGAAACTTTCGCAGTGCTATCAGGCGATGACGCCGTCACCCTCCCTTTGATCGCCCTCGGCGGCGTGGGAATCATTTCCGTGGCATCGAACGAGATTCCGCGCGAGATGTCGGAGATGACCCGCGCCGCGCTGGCCAACGACTGGGAGACGGCCCGCCGCATTCATCGCAAATATCTGCCCTTGATGCTGGCGAACTTTATCGAATCCAACCCGCTGCCGGTAAAGGCCGTACTGTCCATGATGGGCAGGATCGAAGAAGTGTACCGTCTGCCCATGCTGCCCATGCGCCGCGATACCCGGTCCAGGCTGCAAAAGATCGCCGCCGAAGTGGGATTGATCAGCAAACCGGCCGCCGCCGCGCCCGAAGCCGCCGACTTCTACGTCTATGAAAACTGGCTGGCCGGACCGCACAAGATCGTGCTGCATCGCTCCAGTTGCGGCCAATGCAACCACGGCAAAGGGCGCCCGGCCGGACATGATGCCAACCATGCCCGCTGGCATGGCCCCTACGCCTCGCTCTCCGAGGCCCGCGAGGCCTCGCAACACATTGCGGGTGTGCTGATCCGCAGCGAGTGTAAATGTATTTGAGATTTCAGATTTTAGATTGCAGATTGAAGACCCTCACATATCAGATTCCGGACGGCTCCGCGATTGCTTTTCAATCTAAAATCTGCAATCTGAAATCCTTTCTTCTATACTTCCCTTCTCATGCCCTCCCTGCAATCTGCGATCGAGCGCCTGGCGACACTGGGCGAGGTAGAACGCAATCCCGACGCCCGTAAAACTTTTCTTGAATTCCGCGAGCAGCTCACGCAGGGCAGGATTCGCGCCGCCGAAAAGCTCAACGGTGAATGGAAAGTGAATGCCTGGGTAAAGCAGGGCATCCTGCTGGGCTTCCGGCTGGGCGAACTCACTAAGATGGGGGATTCCACGCTCGCCTTCGTGGACAAGGACACCTTCCCTGCCCGCCAGTTCGCCGTGGCCGACAAAGTGCGCGTGGTGCCGGGCGGATCGTCAGTGCGCGAAGGCGCTTACGTCGCGCCCTCGGTCATCTGCATGCCGCCCATGTTCATCAACGTCGGCGCGTATGTGGACGAAGGCACGATGGTGGATTCGCACGCGCTGGTCGGCTCGTGCGCGCAGGTGGGCAAGCGGGTGCATCTAAGCGCGGCCGCCCAGATTGGCGGCGTGCTCGAGCCGGTCAATGCCGCTCCGGTCATCATTGAAGACGACGTGCTGGTAGGCGGCAACTGCGGCGTTTATGAAGGCACACTGGTGCGGGCGAGGGCGGTGCTCGGGGCCGGCACAATTTTGACTCGGTCCACGCCCCTCTACGACATCGTGCGCGGCCGGGTTTACACGGCATCCGAAGAGAAACCGCTCGAAGTTCCGGAAAACGCCGTGGTCGTGCCCGGATCGCGGGCCGTGAAAAAGGGACACGCCGCGGAATGGAACCTCTCGCTCTACACCCCGGTTATCGTAAAGTATCGCGACGAGAAGACCGACCAGAGGATTGAGTTGGAGGAGTGGTTGCGCTGAGCCTGTCGCGACGATTCTTTCGCCCTTTCAGGGCTCTGTCATTTCCGGCACGTTGTCCCCGGGCTTGCGCCCGGGGCTGCATTCTGGCGCCGCTTCGCGGCTGTCCGTCGGGCTACTTAACAGTCCGTGATTGCGACGCGATCTCTTCGACAGTTACCCTTAATCTTCCCGCGCCACCAGTGTCTTTAACTTTTATCTGCGCCAGCCTCTGGACCACCGCGTCAGCCTCCTGCAACTCCGATGCCGGATACGTGCTGGTAATTCCAATCGCCTTCATTTCTCCGGCGTGCGCAGCGCGAATCCCCGCCGGGGCATCTTCGATCACCAGGCACTCCGTGGGATCCACTCCGAGCAGCCTTGCCCCCATGAGGTACGGTTCGGGATCAGGCTTTCCTTTCGACACATCATCCGCCGACACCAGCACTTTCGGAACGGGCAGCTTCCCGAGCTTCAGCCGAGAAGTCGCCAGATAGCGCGTGCCCGAAGTCACTACGCACCAGCGGCCTTCAGGGATCGTTCTGAGCAAGTCCGCGGCGCCCGGCATGACCGAAACGCCTTCCTGGTCGTCCGCCTCCCGCTTTTCCAGCCTCAGCGTTTCCGCTTTGGCGTCGAGATGGGGCGCCAGACGGCGCACGATTTCAATGGTGCGAACGCCGTGCGCTATCTCTACTACTTTGTCGGGATCGAGGTTCTGTTCTTCCGCCCAGCGTCGCCACTGGCGCGTGACCGAGCCCGTCGAGTCCACCAGAACACCATCGAGATCGAAGAGAATGGCAGCGCAATTGAACGTTTTCATGGGGTTCTTTGCGAACTTTGCGTCCTTTGCGGTGAAGCTCTTCACCAGTAAACCCTTTAACCGCAAAGGACGCAAAGGGAGAACGCAAAGGACGCGAAGGAACCTCCAATGGCTCAGGACGGCAATACTTTTGGGGCCTCGGACACGACGATCAGCTTCCCTGAGGCCATCTGTTCCCGTATCTCCATGTGTCGTTTGCGGAAGTGCGAGCGGGCGCGCTCGCCCCAGGCGCGCACGAAATAATAATTCAATCCTGCGCCGATCACCGAGCTGGCGAGAGGAATAAGCCTTCCCGACCACTTCTCCACCACTTCCCTGCTGGCCTGCGCGGCGATGCGCTGGATCACGCGAGGCACGAATTTGGCGATCACTTCTTTCTCCACCAGCTCGCGGCTGATGTCCACTCCGGCTGCGCTGGCAGCCGCAATCCATAGCTCCGCGGTTTCCTCTTCGGTGTTGAATTCGAAGCCGTAGAGCAGGCTGAGTTTCTGAATGGTCCGCAAGGTCACGCCCGACAGGATACCCAGATCAGGAACGATGGTGATGAGGCCGCCCAGGCCAAATCCGGCGCCTTCAGCCGCGGCCACTTTCATCCCGCTCCGAATCACCCGGTGTGCCAGGTCATCAAGCTGGCCGACTTCGACCGAATAGACGCCCTGAAAGTTACTGATGGGAAGGCCATAGGCGGCCCGCACCTGCAGCAGGAATTTCGATGGATCCACCCTGACGGTTTCATAGGCACGCTGGAAGCCGCGACGCAAGCCGTCCTCCACCCGCCGTCGCAACCATGTTTTTCGCTCCGGCTCGGCCATAGAGTTCAACCTTATCGCAGATGATGGCTGGTGGGAAGATTACGGATGATGGGTCAGGCTAACAGAGCCCACGTGGCCAGCGGCATCTCCAGACCTGGCACGAGCGGGACGCTCGCGCCTACATTCCGTGTGCTACGATCAATACACCGCATGCCAACTGGAAAATTGCACATCGTACCCCTCGGGGGCCTGGGCGAGTTCGGGATGAACTGCATGGCCGTACGCTGGGGTGACGACATCATCGTCATCGACGGCGGCCTGATGTTTCCTGAAGCCGAACTGCTGGGCGTCGATATTGTGGTCCCTGATATTTCCTACCTGACCGAAAACCGCCAGCGGGTGAAGGGCATCATTCTCACCCATGGCCACGAAGACCACATCGGCGCGCTGCCCTGGATTCTCAGCGAGTTGAATGTACCAGTCTGGGGCACCGAGTTTACCCTGGCCTACGTGGAGGACAAACTCGAGGAGCATGGTCTGCTCGACGATGCCGACCTGCGCGAGATCCGTCCCGGCGAGGGTTTCAAGATAGGACCCTTTACCATCCACCCCATTCAGGTCACGCATAGCCTGGTGGATTGCGTGGCTCTGGCCGTCCATACTCCGCTGGGCGTGATCATTCATACCGGCGATTTCAAGGTCGATCCCACGCCGACGGACAACCGCCTGTTCGATCTGCATGCCTTCGCCGAGTATGGCAAGACTGGAGTGCTGGCCCTGTTCCAGGACTCGACCAACGTGGAGCGCAAGGGCTACACGCCGAGTGAACGCGCCGTGCGCCGCAAATTCGACGAAGTCTTCGCGCACACCAAGCGGCGGCTCTTCATCTCCTGCTTTTCATCTTCGATCCACCGCATCAAGCTGGTGGTGGAGATGGCGTGGCAGCACGGGCGGAAGGTGGCGTTCGCCGGGCGTTCGATGAACAACTCCGCCGAGATTGCCGAAGACCTCGGTTACATCGAGATTCCGGAGGGCCTGCTGATCCATCCCGGCGAGATGAAGAATTTTCCGCCGGAGAAGGTTTGCGTGCTGATCAGCGGGACCCAGGGCGAACCCATGTCGGCGCTCTCCCGCGCCGCGGTGGACAACCACAAGCACGCCAAGATCGAAAAGGGCGACACCGTGATGCTCTCGTCCCGGATCATTCCCGGCAACGAGAAAGCCATCTATCGCATGATCGATCACCTGTTCCGGCGCGAGGCGCATGTCATCTACGACGACGGTTCGTCACCGCCGGTGCATGTCAGCGGCCACGCCAGCCAGGAGGAATTAAAGCTGATCATCAACCTGGTGAAGCCCAAGTATTTCATTCCCATCCACGGCGAGTACCGGCAACTGAAGCTGCACGCGGAGATGGCGGCGGCAATGAAAGGGTCAGTCGGAAACGTGATTCTGATCGAGAGCGGCGACGTGCTCGAGTTCGACGAACTGGGAGCGCGCAAAGCCGGCCGGGTCAACGTGGGCAGGGTTTGCATTGACTCGGGATCGCGGACCGACGTGGTCGAAGACCTGATTGTCAAAGATCGCCGGCATCTCAGTGAAGACGGCATCGTGCTGCCCATCATCGCCATCAACAAACTCACCGGCAAGGTGGAGACTTCTCCGGAAATCGTGACCCGCGGCTTTTCTCCGGGAGAAGACGGCTTTGACGACGGCGCCCGGCAGATCGTGATGCAGACCCTGGATGCTTCCAGCGCCGAGGAAAAAGCCGACTATGGCGTGATCAAGGAAAAAATCCGCGCCGATCTGAAGCGCTACGTTTCCAAGCAGACGCAGAAACGCCCGCTGATCATGCCGGTGATCCTGGAAATTTAAGCGGTCGCGTCATCCTGAGTGTTCTTGTCATCCTGAGCGAAGTGGCTGCTTCGCTTCGCGAAGCAGCCACGAAGTCGAAGGATGACAGTATGGAGATAATCTCATCGTCACGCTCAACAACATTCGCGAAGCGCAATCTCGCCTGCGCGGTGTAGCCGTGCGCACCAAGCTGATCCCTTCCCACATCCACGAATCGGGCAAACACAAAGACAGCCGTCAGCTCTTCCTCAAGCCGGAAAACCTGCAGCCCATCGGGTCGTTCAAGCTGCGGGGCGCCTACAACAAGATCGCCTCCCTTCCCAAAGACGAGCTCAAGCGCGGCGTGATTACCTATTCCAGCGGCAATCATGCCCAGGGCGTGGCCTACGCCGCCCGCGCCCTGGGAGTGAAAGCGGTCATCGTGATGCCGGGAAATGCGCCCGCGGTCAAGCGCGAGGCAACCCTTGCCCTGGGCGCGGAGATCATACTGGTGGGCCCGGGAAGTTCGGAGCGCCAGGCCAAGGCGGAAGAACTTGCAGCCCAGCACGGATACGCGATTGTTCCTCCATACAACGACGAAATGATCATCGCGGGCCAGGGCACCATGGGACTGGAGATACTGGAAGACTTGCCGGAAGTGGAAACCGTGATCGCGCCGGTCGGCGGCGGCGGGATGCTGAGCGGAATCGCCACCGCCATAAAGCTGAGCAAGCCCACGGTGAAGGTAATCGGGGCCGAGCCGGAGCTCGCGGCCGACGCGCAGGCCAGCCTGCGCTCCGGCAAGATCGTAGAGTCATCGGCCGAGCAGGTCACGCGGACGCTGGCCGACGGGC
Source organism: Terriglobia bacterium (assembly GCA_963757835.1). GTDB lineage: Bacteria > Acidobacteriota > Terriglobia > Terriglobales > Acidobacteriaceae > JAIQFF01. The sequence continues at coordinate 198,751 of CAVWSP010000011.1, forward strand.
TGCGCACGCAGAGCATCGGCCCGCTTAACTTTGAACATATCCGGCGCTACGTGGATGACATCGTGACCGTGAGCGAGGACGAAATCCGGAAGGCTATGCAGCATCTGGCGGGGGATCCCAAGACGCTGGCGGAACCGAGCGGGGCCGTGGCCGTCGCCGCGTTTCTGTTCCACCAGGACCAACTTCCCCAGACGACTATGAACGTAGCAGTGATCAGCGGCGGAAATGTTGAAGCCGATATGCTGGCAGAATTGAGGAACAAGAACTGATGAAGGTCTGTCATCCTGAGCGCAGCAACTTCTTCGCTTCGCGAAGAAGTTGCGGAGTCGAAGGACCCCTCGCGCCGGAGCAAAGTTCTGAGGGTAGGGGTCCCTCGACTCCGCCGCACATTGGCCAGCCAATGTGCGACTGCGCTCGGGATGACAGGCAGAGCTCTCTGTGTAGCGCCGGCGTCCCGCCGGCTGTCTCGAGGGCGTCTCGCCCTCGCACCCGGCGGGCGAGACGCCCCCCGGACAGCCGCCGAGACGGCGGCGCTACTTTGTTGAGGACATTTCTAATTATCGGCAGCTTGCTCGCCCTCACCTCCGCGGTTACGGCGGCCACATACGAGCGCGGTGCAGTGGTGCGCGTGGCTCAAATCTACCTTTCGCCGGATACCAGCTCGGCGAAGCTTGCTGATATGGATCGCGGCCGCGAAATCATTGTCCTCGAAACCAGTCGCGAGTGGGCGCACGTCGAAGCCAACCTCACGGAAGAACGCACCGTCACGGGATGGGTATTGGACAAGGGAGTGGTGCGGGCCTCCACTCCGAACGGCGACAAGATATTGTTTGGCGAAGCCGTTGACTCCGAAGACCAGGCCAGCCGGCGGCACGGGCGCAACGGCGCCGCCCAGGATGCCATGCGGCTCTACTACTGCGTCGCCGATTATTTCCCGACCTCGCCGCTGGCCGGCGAGGCCATGTACCGCTCCGCCGACATCCGCTGGCAGCTGGAGAAAGCGGACGTAGCGTCGCGTCCATCTTCCCGCGAACGGGAATCCTTCCTGCGCGAAGGCATGGAGGAAAAGTACATGAAAGAGGTCATCAAGAAATTTCCCGGGACCAAGTGGGCCGACCTGGCGGCTTTCCACCTGATCGACAACAAGCTTTGCGGCGATTGGCAGGGCAGCTCGAAGTGTCCGGTGAAAGAAGCAGACATTTACGAAAAATATGCTACCGAGCATCCCCAGTCTCCAGCGCTAACCGAGGCGCTGTACGACGCCGCCTGGCGCTGGTCCACATTGATCGAAATCTACAAAACGGAAGAAGAGCCCAAGAAGTCGGAGGAGGCAAGGGCCAAAGCAGTCGCGCTGGCCCAGAGGGCGGCGTCGCAAACCACCTCACAGGACTGGGGGGCCCGCGCCCAGCGCCTGCTCTACCTGATGGAGCAAGGCATCCCGACTTACGGAAACGCAACCCAGTGAGCACTCTCGCGAAGTTTCAGTTCATACATTGGATTTTTCTGTAATACTTTTCCTTCAGCCCTTCGGGAGGACGATTGAACGACTACCTGTTGTCCGCGGTCCTGGGGATCATCGAGGGACTCACGGAATTTCTTCCCGTCAGTTCCACCGCGCACTTGCGCATCTCCGAGGCGCTCTTTCATATCAGCCTGTCCGACGGCTACTGGAAGATGTACACCATTGTCATTCAGCTCGGCGCCATTCTTTGCCTGCCGGTGTACTTTCGCAGCCGCATCGCCAAATTTCTCTCCACGTTTCCACAGGGCGAGCGTGGCGACCGCAACGTACTGACCCATCCTCTGGGACTGACGGCCATAGCGTTTGTCGTCACCGCGATTCCAGCTTTCCTCCTGACCAAGGTCATCGGCAAACATCTGGAGAACCTGCACATCATCGGGGCTTCCTTGCTGATCGGTGGCGTGGTGATGTGGATTGTCGATGCCGTGAATGCCCCGGCTGAAGCGGCCGGGCCTGTGGCCGGAAGCCGCATCCACACCTGGAAGATGGAAGCCATGAGCGTGGGACAGGCGGTCTGGATTGGAGCCTGCCAGATTCTGTCGGCGGTTTTCCCGGGCACGTCACGATCCATGGCAACTATTGCGGCTGGGCAGGTGGCCGGCATGTCGCGGGCTTCGGCGCTCGAGTTTTCGTTTTTTCTTTCCATCCCTACCATGGCAGCCGCCACTCTGTATGACCTGCTCAAGTCGCTTCGCGGCAAGGGCGCGAATCCCATTGGGGTCTCGCAGATCGACCCTCACGGATGGGTGGTGCTCGCGATTGGCTTCGTGGTTTCATTTCTGGTGGCCTATGCCGCGGTGGCGTGGTTCATTGCCTGGGTGCGGAAACATGGGTTCGTTCCCTTCGCGGTGTACCGGATTGTGGTGGGAATTCTGGTGCTGGTGTATGCGGCCAGGCTGGCAGGTTGAGCGGGCCCGGCGCTACTAACTCGATACTCTTGCCGAATTCCTTCATTGTCGCGCGCCACGCTTCTTGTCATAATTGTTGGGCTCTGGATGGTCTGGCGCGCAGGAGTTATGTGCGCCTGTTGCCCGACCGCCAAAAAGGCCAATGAAGTTCTCACAGATATTCGCCCCCACGAACAACCGGCGCCTTAACGAGCTGATCGGGTTCGTGCTTTGCGTTTCAGCACTGCTCCTGTTCCTGGCGCTGGCCTCTTATTCTCCGCTCGACCCTTCATTCAACAGCGCCTCGGTGCTGACCGGTTCGCGGGCGGCACGCAACTGGGTCGGACTGGTGGGCGCCATCATTTCCGACTTGATGCTGCAGGGCTTCGGCATCGGGGCCTTTCTGGTTCCTGTTTTCCTGGGAGCGCTGGGCTCGCGCTGGTTCCGCTCGCGCAAGATCACGTCTCCGGTGGCGAAATCCCTGGGAGCAGCGTGGCTCCTGATATTTGTCCCCGCATTATTGGGCCTCATGCCCGGACACGTGCGCTGGATGGGCGTGATTCCCATGGAGGGCCTGGCCGGGCGCATTGTCGGCGATGTTCTCATCCACTACCTGAATCTGGCGGGCGCATATATTGTGTGCGCTACGATTCTGGCGGTTGCGCTGTATCTGACCACCGCATTCTCTTTCGCTTCTCTGCGAGTCTGGGCGCCGACCCGCTTTGCTTTTTTGGTCGCGATCTGGAACCGCTACAAAGACTGGCAGGAAGAGCGCGCGAAAAGGAAGATGCAGAAGGAATTGGAGAAGCGGCGCGCTGCCCGGCCAACGATCACGGCTCAGCTGGTTCCGGCGCGTTCTGTTCCACTTCAAGCCTCGGTCCCGCACTCCCGAACCCGTCCGGACAACCGGTATTGACCGCATGACCGCGGCCATCCGTACCGAGGAACACGATCTCGAACCGGCACCCATCCGCGCGGCTCCGGAAGCCATCATTCCGGATGTTGAAGTCACCGAGCGCGCCGACACTGGAGCTAAGCCCAAGACGACCATGCCGCGCATCGCAGCCGGCGGCTTCAAGCTGCCGCCCAGCAGCCTGCTGCATCGTCCCGATGAGCAACAGGCGATCGATGCTGACGAATTGAAGCTGCTGGCCCAGGTACTCACGGAAAAATACGCGGAGTTCGACGTCCATGGCCAGGTGACGCAGATTAATCCTGGGCCGGTGGTCACGACCTTCGAATACAAGCCCGAGGCCGGCATCAAGTACAGCCGCATCACCAATCTCACTGATGACCTGTGCCTGGCGCTCAAAGCCGAGAGCATTCTGATCGAGCGCATGGCGGGCAAGTCCACGGTCGGGATTCAGGTGCCGAACCGCGAGCGCGAAATCATCTGGCTGCGCGAGAACATTGAATCCTCCGAGTTCATCGGCACCAAATCAAAGCTCACGCTGGCGCTGGGCAAAGACATCAACGGGCGCATCGTCACCGCCGATCTCGCCGGCATGCCGCACCTGCTGATCGCGGGCTCAACCGGCGCGGGCAAGAGCGTGGCCATCAACGCCATGATCATGTCCATTTTGTACAAGGCCACGCCCGACCAGGTAAGGCTGATCCTGGTGGATCCCAAGCGGCTGGAATTGGGGAATTACGAAGGCGTGCCGCATCTCTTCACTCCGATCATCACCGAACCCAAGCTCGCCGCCAATGCGCTGCGTAACGCCGTGCGTGAGATGGAACGCCGCCTGAAACTGCTGGCCGAAAAAGGCGTGCGCAATATGGAGCAGTACAACAAGCTCTTCGATGACGAAAGCACGCGCAGCCTGTTTGGCGAGGATTCCGAAGACCGGCCGCTACCGTACATCGTGATCATCATCGACGAGTTGGCCGACCTCATGATGTTGGACTCGGGCAACGTGGAGGAATCGGTCACGCGCCTGGCCCAGATGGCGCGGGCCGTTGGCATTCACCTAGTGCTGGCCACGCAGCGCCCATCCGTGGATGTAATCACCGGGCTCATCAAAGCCAACTTCCCTGCCCGCATTTCGTTCCGCGTCGCCACCAAGGTGGATTCGCGCACCATTCTCGACGCCAACGGCGCCGAAGCGCTGCTGGGCAAAGGCGACATGTTGTACCTGCCTTCCGGATCGGCCCGGGTGCACCGGTTGCACGCGCCATTTGTCACCGAGAAAGAAATCGCCGCCGTAGTCGAGTTCTGGAAGGCGCAAGGTCTGGCCGAGTACGAAGAGAAATTTCTGCAGGTGCCCAAAGAAGAACGCGCCACTGGTGAGGCCGGAGAAGCCGGCGAAGACGGAGACGAAGAAAACGATCCCCTCTACAACGACGCGGTGCGGCTGGTGGTCGAATTCGGCAAGGCTTCCACTTCCCTGCTGCAACGCCGCCTGCGGATCGGCTACGGACGCGCCGCCCATCTGATCGATCTCATGGAACGCGACGGCATCGTGGGCGCGGCAGATGGCCCCAAGCCGCGCGAAGTGCTGAAGCGACCCAACTGGCTTTCCGAAGTCGAAGAATCGATGCGCTGAATTTCCTCGTGTCATCCTGAGCGGAGCAAGAATTTCGCACAGCGAAATTCTTGCGGAGTCGAAGGACCCTTATCACAACGCTGCATCGCGGGAACAGGGGTACCCTCGACTTCGCTCGGGGCAGGCTCTTCGACTGCGCCGGCCCATTCGTAAACGAATGGGTCGCCTTCGCTCAGGATGACAGAGTTTTTAATCCTCGAATCGCCAGCGCTGCCAGAACTATCACTGCCAGCAGCATCGCCAGCCACAGCACTGCTTTGTGACGCTCCGACCAGGGCCTGTCATCCGGGCGACCGCTGTATGCCTGATTGTGGGCACCGGCTGACAGCTCAGCTTTGGCGGCGGCCGGATCGGCCTTGAAGAAGCGGGCGTAGTCATAAACCGGCGCGCCAAGTTTATCGTCGCCGTAGTAAACCTTGAGTAGAGATTTGCCCTGCGGATCAAAATATACTCGCCGCTCAACCGACAGCAGCTCAACTCCGGATATCGACAAGGGCGGATTGTCACCATTGTCCACTGTCACTTTCATCCGGCCGGAGCTTTCTCCCCCGATCGGCACATCCATCTCTTCGGAGATGACAGTCGCGCCTCCGCGATTCATCCGCACCCGCGTGATCTCGCCGCCACTTCCGTAGTGGCGGTCGCTTGCATCCGAAAGAACCACCGCCCGCCGGAAATTTACCTGCTTCGGATCGACCCGAAAGCGGACCCGGTCCACCGGAACCCGTGCGGGCGAATTGCAGATGATCACCGTAGTGCGCGCGACTTGCGACGGCGCGCCGCATGATCCAACCTCGGTCCAGTTGGCTTTGGTCTCCTGCAGGTTATAAACCGATGCGCCCTTGACCTGGGCGGGAGCGATTCCAGCGGAAAGAGTGACGTGCAGATAGCGAAAACTTGCAGGCCGTAACTTCAGTACTGCGTTGGAGCCCAGGTCTTCGCGGCTAAAGTCATAGAGCGTCGCCTGCGGCAAATGGGTCGCGGACTTTGCATCCACCTGGTTGCTGCCCGCCAGCGATGCGGTCACGACGAAGTCCTTGGCGTCCAGTTGCAGCCGGATGCGATCGTACTCGCCGACCTCCCCCAGATCCAGATCGAACTCAGTGCGTCCATCCACGTTCCCCAGGTTGAGGATCCTCGCTGGCTCCTCATGGCTGGACGTTCCGCCGCGCTGCTCGCTGAGCGCGTATTGCACCTGGTTCTCGCCATCGTAGATTCGGAGGTCGGCCAGATCAGGACGCGCCCGGGCCCATATTTCTTCATCGACCATGAAGTAATTCTGCTGCTCCGGCTGAGAGACGTGGGCATCGCGGACGTTGGTGAAATAGGAAATCGACGGTCCCAGCGCCAAAGGCGCACCGAGAGCCACAATCACCGCGACAAGGTATGGACCAGGCTTCATGTGCCGTCAGGGCTTTCGGTGGAATTACTGCGGCTCGAAAGCTTGAGCCAGTCGCGTTGATACATAAATGAAATCGCCAGCAGCAGCACGCCCAGCACGATGAAACTCACGATGCGGTAACCGCGATCCAGTTCCGACACATCGTACAGGAACACTTTTCCGATGGTGAACGCGATCAGGACCAGCGCCTGCCAACGCACAAAAGCTGATCGGCGCCAGAAGCCCACCACCATCAACATGGCGCCGTAAGCCATCCACAGAGCGGAGTAGGTGAAGTCACGGGCGATTTTCAGGTGGTGCCGGTTTGACACGTCTATCAAATCATCCTGATTCCACTGAGTTGCCCCGGGCCGAACTCTCGTCATCTGTTGCGCGTAGTAACTGGACACTTCCAGGCTCAACCCTCTCAACGCGAGCAGATTCAAAGCGACAACCGCAAGCGCGGCCACGGTGCGTGCCGATTCATCCTTGCGGCGGCTGCCGTACCATGCCACGGCGCCCAGGACCGCAATCGCCACCGAGTAAGTCGCCATTCGCGTATTGAAGATGGGACGCGTGACATAAAAGTTATCAATCAGGAGAAGCCGGCCCACTCCCAGTAGCAGGGCTCCGATGGCGAAGACGTTTAGCAGGTCAGAGTGAATCCGATCGGCGACCCACAGCAGCACCGCCACTTCCACAAACCATCCCATCGTGATCCAGTGGGCGTCCAGGCGTATGGGAATCGCAACCGTGATAAATCCGATGGCCAGCGCAAGGTGCAGCAGATCGACGATTCGCGCCGCCTCGGGAGTGCCCGCTCGTCCCCGGGCCTGGCGGCTGAGGAAGATGTAAAGGGCAGCCAGTGCCAGGGCAAACCACGCCGTGTCCTTCGTACCGATCTCTTCGAAGATGAGGTAGATTTCGAGAAAATATCCGGCGGCGTTCACCACCGCGACCAGGGGCGGAACCGAGTCCGACAGCCATCCCTTTTGCGCGGGGCGCGCCAGCAAGGGCGCTACCGCAAAAATGGCGAAGAACAGCGTGGCGAATCCGACCGTCATCCGGACCTGGGTCACGTCGTAGAAGCTGGCGTACCAGCCGACGTAAAGCAACAGAGTTCCGGCGTAGCTCAACAGCAACAGGCGCCGCCACGGTTTCAGGATCACCAGCGCGAGCGCGCCCGCGTCGAGGAGGACAACGTAGGTGAACAGCGCCACTTCACGATTCTGGCCGGTGGAGAGCAGCAGAGGTGTGGTGAATCCGCCGACCAGCGCGAATGCCGCCAGGATTTCCGCATCCTGGGTCCAGGCCATCAGGGCTGTCGCCGCGGTCACCGCGAACATCATGGTGAAAGCCACACTGCCGGGTATCAGGCTGTACACCTGGAAGGCTGCGTACAGCGAGAGATAAAGCACGCCGATGCCGACGGCTTTCAGCGAGTAGGAAAAGATGACGTATCCGCGGTGGCGAAACTTTTCGCTCCAGACCACGATGGCGATGCCGGCCAGCAGCCCGATGGCGACACGTCCGGCGGGACCGATCCAGTTGTTGTCGAAGGCAAATTTAAGAAAATAGGAAACGCCGATCAACACCGCTGCGATGCCGATCCGGTTCAGCCAGTGCGAGCCGATTCGGGATTCGAGGTCGCCGCTCTGCTTTCCCGATGCGACTGCAGCCGGCCTGGGCGGAATACTCGGCGTCGCCGGGGGAGCCGGCTTTGCTTCTGCCGCGGATGAAGGCGGCGAGGGAGCCTGGGTTGGCGGCGCTTCGGCAGCGACTGCCGGCGGCAGGTTCAATGCGCGCTCAATGCGAAACACCCGGGCGGTGAGTTCGCCTACCAGTCGCCGCAATTCCTGCAGTTCGTCGCCAGAAGTATCCACCCCACCTCCGGGAAACTGATTTCGGTAGCATTATCTGCGAAACTGGTCTGGCTTTCACGAACTATTAAGGGGACGAACCATGAAGTGTCTCACCGAATATCTGAAATTTCACACCCGCTCCCACCGGGCGTACGTGCACATCACTCCCCAGGTGGAGCAGATCGTCAGCAAAAGCGGCGTTCAGGAGGGCATGGTGCTGGTTTCGGCCATGCACATCACCGCGGGAGTCTACGTGAACGACAACGAGAGCGGACTGATCGAAGACATCGATCAGTGGCTGGAAAAGCTGGCGCCCTTCCGCAAAGACTACAAACATCACGACACCGGAGAAGACAACGGCGACTCGCATTTGAAGGCGCTGCTGATCCACCACGAGGTCATAGTCCCGGTCACCGCTGGCAAACTTGATCTGGGAACCTGGCAGCGAATCTTCTATGCGGAATTCGACGGCCAGCGCGATAAGAGGGTGATCGTGAAAGTGATGGGTGAGTAGAGAGCTCGAGACCTTTTGCGGCCAAAAATCTGCCGCCCTCTTGCTTGCTAGCCGCTGGACGTTGGGATGAACACCAAAGCAGAAATATTAAGGGTGCGAGGCTGGAGGAATGACCGTCGCACCCATTTCGACTGCTTCTGGCGGCAGCCGTCCTTAGCACAACCATCCCGCCCGGAGCTTTTAAAGTTGCTCCGGGCGGGACACATCAGTCTTTACTTTTTTATGTCCACACCTGGATCGGCACTCATAGCCAGAGCGACATTGGTGACGTTGTAGTAATAGCGGGTAATTGGGGCATCCGGCCGGGCCGGCCCGGAACTCACGCTTCCTCCCGCCGGAACCACAAAAGTCTGTTCCGCAAACGGCGTGATCGGAAATTCGATCGTGAACTCGTCGCCGTCTGACTTCCACTCAATTTCCTCCGCGAACGACCTTCTTAAGTTCACGATTTCGTTGTCCACCTCAGCGTTCTTGCGGATATGTACCGGGAGCTTTGGCCTCATTTCTTCGCTCATATTGCCTCCTTTAATTACACTTTTTTGATTTTCTAAGCCCCCTCACTGCTTAGTGCGGCGTAGTATAGCCTGAAATCGCGCGTCCGTCCGCAGATGATCGAAATCTGGTGTATCGCGCACCCAACTGGCGGCGGCGCCAGAGGCCAGTGCGTCCTGGAGCCGTTGCAAGCTGTGCCCGGTATCGCCGAAGTGGTTGTACACCAGCGCTGCCCGAAACTGCACGTCGGGGTCCCTGGGTGAGTCGGACAGAGCCTGCTGCAGCGACGCGAAGGCTTCGGGTCTCTTGTCCAGCATTGCCAGGTAGGTCGCCTGATAGGCTAAAACGCGTCCGTCTCGCGGGTTTACTCGCAGCTTCTCTTCAGTGAGCCGGAGAGCCTCTCGATAGGCATCGCCGAATTGCTGTGGGCTTTCCCGTGCCCAGTAGTATGCATCTCCGAGATTCCCCCAACCCAGCCAACTGTGGTTATCAAGCTTCAAGCCTTCCTCAAAACTGCGCGCGGCCTCGTTGAACTTTCGCATCGAGAAGTACGCTGTGCCCAAGTTGTTGTAAACCTCTGCCGTTGGGCGAAGGGAAACGGATTTCTGGAGCACAGGGATCGCTTCCTGGTAACGCCCTTGCAGGACATAGATTCCACCCAGGTTGGAGTATCCCCGAAAATTGTCTGGCGTCAAATTGATGACATCTTTAAACATCTTGGTCGCGTCATCATAGCGTCCTTGCTCCCAGTAGAGGGAGCCGAGCCAATTGTAGCCGGCCCAGTATTGCGGCCGCAGGCTGATTGCTTTTCGATAGGTGGCTTCCGCTTCACCCGACTTGTTTAACTTCTGGTAAACGTCGGCGAGTCCGCGGAAGGCCTCGTCGCTGGTCGGATCAAGAGTCACAGCCTTCTGAAACTCGGCAACTGCGTTCTCGTACTTTCCCGTCCCTCGATAGACGTTGCCCAGGCAGGCATGACCTTCCGACAAATCCGGAGAGTTGGCCACAGCCTGATCGCAAGCTGCCCTCGCCTTCTCCATCCACTCGCTGCCACCTATAGCCTTCCTGGTAACCCAGCCAGTAGGCTTTTCCGAGGCCGGCGTAGGCCTGGCCGTATTTGGGATCGAGGGTAAGCGCCCGATTGAAGGCGGAAATGGCATTCTCGATGTTTTCGTGCTTGTGATAATCCAGCAGATATCCGCGGCCGCGCAGGTACTGATCGTAAGCCGTGGGATCGCCGGTCCCGTGCGCGGCCAGCACTACACGCTCGTTGCCCGGGATGGAGAGGCCCAGCATGTGAAGAACGCCATCGACTACCTGGTCTTCAACCGCGAAGGCATCGCTGACGTCGGCGTCCACGGTGTCGGCGCTTAACTGCCGGTTAGTCTGGGCGTCAACCAGCGAGTAATTCACGCGCACCTGGTTGCCGGAGCTGTGCAGGTTTCCCTCCAGGACCAGGCCCACTCCGAAATTCTTGCGAGCCTGTTCGACGCTGGTAACGCCTTCGGCGCGTATCTCGCTGGTGGCCACAACCTGCAGGGGATAATTGCCGCTGAGCTGGGCCAGCTTGGCGGTCAGAGTCTCGGTCAGGCCGTCCCCAAAGGCCTTGCTGCTGGGATCGTTGGTGGTGGGCGCAAAAGGCAGCACCGCCAATTGCACCGGCGCGGAAGATTTGGACAGAATCACGCCCGGGCGGAGCCTGTAATGGAGATACACGGGAACCGAAAGCAACAGGGCGCCGGCTAGGCCCACAGCCCAGAGCCATTTCTTGCGTCGCGGACGCGGTTGCGGCAGCGGCACCGGCCGCGCCAGTCCGCTCGAGGACAATCCATGGTGCACCTCGCGCAGCGCCTCCAGCAGCTCTTCCGCGCTGGCATAGCGCTTTCCCGCGTCCTTGGCCATCGCCTTGTTGACCAAGAGCTCCAGATCGCGGGAGACGGAACGATTGAAAATGCGAATGGATGCCGGGGTCTCGCCCCGGATGCGATCCGTCGTGGCGACGAAACTGCCCGCCATAAACGGATGCTGTCCGGTCAGGACCTCGTAGAAGACCACGCCCAGCGAAAAGATATCCGCCCGGCCGTCCGGGGCCTGCTCCAGCAAAACTTCCGGAGACATGTAAGCGGGCGTGCCGGCAAAGGTGCCGGCGCGATCCACCGTCGAACTCTGGTCCGAACGCGGCAGGTGCTTGGCCACGCCGAAGTCCAGTATTTTGACCCGGCCGGCGCTGGTCATCATGATGTTCTCCGGCTTGATGTCGCAATGAACGATGCCGTGCTTGTGCGCTGACACCAGGGCTTCGCTGCACTGAAATGCAATGGTGAAGAACTCGTCCAGCGATAAAGGCTCCCGCAGCCGCTGGCGCAGGTTCTGGCCTTCCACATATTCCAGGATCAGGAATATCTCGCCGTGTTCCTCCAGCACGTCGTAAACAGCCGCGACGTGGGCATCGCCGAAACGGGAGGCGCGTTCCGCTTCTTCCAGAAAGCGATGGCGATAAAGCGAGTCTGCCCGCAAGGCCGGCGCCAGGCGTTTGAGGGCAACGGTGCGTTTGAGCTTGGTGTCCTCGGCGCTGTACACCTCGCCCATGCCACCCTTGCCCAGCCGTTCTCCGATACGGAAGCGTCCTACAACCTTGCCGCACAAGGAGTCCTGAGGCTGTGTCGAACTCGCGAGCGTGGGCTCAGATTCCGCCATAGGATCCTGCACAATTCAGGATGGAGAACAGCGTCCCGAGGCTTTAGGGACAGCTATGCGGGGCCGCCGTTGGGCAATCTTACTCCTGGGCCACAGGGCGGGCAATCATGGCCGGGTCTGCTTCCAATTCCGAGCTGCCGCAGCGCAAGCCAGGAGGTGAAATGACGGGGGATCGGCAGAAGTGACCTCAGGTCGGCATCCGCGGACTGGGCCGAGAGCCGAGGTCATCAAGGCGTCAGTAAGTTACGTAACTTCCCTCAACTCTCACTTGCGGCCAGTGGCGTGCATGTCCTGAATCAACCAGCGCTCCCGGTCATCGGTTCACGTTCTCAGGAGACCCTCGATGCTGTATAAGTGCGCCAATCCCGCCTGCACCAGTTTGTTTCGCCGCCTCAGCCTGGGCAAGCTCTTCCTTCTGGAAACTGACAATGGCGAAGCACTGACAATCCCGATCGCTTCCCGAAGTCGGAGAGAACGTTCGCTTCGGCGGATAGAACGCTACTGGCTCTGCGACGATTGTGCGTCCTTGCTCACCCTGACATTTGAACGAGGACGCGGAATGGTTACGGTTCCGCTTCCTGCGCGGAACCGCGCGGTGGCTTCGGTGCATCTGACGCCAATGCAGCCGACGATGAGAGGGTCTGCCAGGGAGTTGAAGGGTGCCTTATGAATCATTTCAGGACTTATTTGTGTGCGATCTGTGGCGAAGAGCGCTCTCCGAACCAGCCGCGCTTCCTGGTGGCCGAGAACACATGGGAGGACAAACTGACGATTCTGCAATGGAATGAGCAGATGGCCTCCCGGGCGGGCATTCAGGTGGCCTGTGGCATCGATCATGTCGAGGAACTGGTCATTCACTGGATGACGACAGGAAGTCTTGACTATCCTTTCGCGCGAACCGCATTGGGGGCGACGGGCTGGCGCCGGTCGATCACACCTGGCAGCCGGGTTGACCTCAGCGGCGCGCGGACCCTGGGAGAACTGGCGGTCCATCGCGAAAGCATCGAGCGCGTGCTGGCCGAGAACCCGCAGTCCCTGAAGGTTGTCCTGGATGCGCTGCTCGACGCCCTGCGTCAGGAGATCAGGAGCCAAGCGCACCCAGTATTGCGGCAGGAATCGGAGCCCGAAGAAGAATTGTGCGGGGTTGCTACCGAGCCGGAATACTAGAGCCCCTTGTGTAGGTCGGACACTCTTGTCCGACGCTTTTGACGTTGATTTTGCCCACGATTTTGATTTGCATTTTTGACTTCGCTTTTGCGCGTTGATTGAGGACGTCGACTTTTAGACTGTAATCCTTAAGCGGCGCACCACCTGCCACTCACTGCCCAGGTACAAACCTAGAAGCAACCCCAAAAGCGTCGGACAGGAGTGTCCGACCCACACGGTCTCGGCTGTGTCAGGCCTGACACAGCGTCGTTCAAGAGGCACAATTACCAACCCTGCAATGCCTCGTAAGCACCTATCAATCAATCACATACCACTGGTCATTCAATCGCTACATCCGGCCTGTCCGAATGGAGGCATCTATGGAACTCGTATTCACGACCGTCGCAGTCGTCGGGGGCATGACCTTCTCGCTGGCCGTTGCAATCCTGGTGGAGGAACTGATCTTCGGCAAGGTACTGGGGGTATTTTTTGCTCCGCGAGCAGCCCAACCCAAAACCGCCATCCAGCGCTAGCTCCCAAAAATGGGGATGCATTGGAACCTTTGCAGGCTGGCGCAGGTCAATGTTTGAATGGGGCCGGTTTGTATCGAGTGCCCGGATGTTGGACGTTGAAGCGACGAACCCAGAGAGTACCAGGCGCAGAGTCCAGAGCTATGCGGGATGCGGTTTATAATTCGCCCATTCATCCGCGCCTCAATTCTCGTAACTCTTTGCGGGTTAATTTCCGTCTCAATTTTCGCATTCCAGGCATGCTCACGTGGCGTTCTTCGAGGTTTTTCAGCTTCCTTGTATTTGCGTTGCTCTTCGCAGCCTCGGGAAACGCGCAGAACTGGGCCAGCGCGGAAGGGCTTCTGGCAGGAAAGATCGTATCGGCCAGTGGCCTGAAAAGCATGGCCCTCGAAGTGTTGAATCGCTCATCGCTCAGCGCCGCCCTGAGCGACGACATCCGGCGCAATCTTCTGACCCAACTTGCCGTCACCGGCGTGCGTTTCGTTTCCGCCGAACAGGCTGCCGTGAGCGTGCGAGTCACACTGTCGGAGGACCTGAGAAACTACGTCTGGGTGGCAGAAATTCGCCAGGGTGAAAATGCGCCAGCGGTCGTGATGGTTTCGCTGCCGCGCTCTGCCGTCGTCGCCATAGAGCCCGCAGTCGCGGCGATGGTGCTTCGCGAAGTTTCGCTGTGGTCGCAGCCGGAACGCATTCTGGATGTTGCGCTCATCGGTAGCAATCCCGCACACATGCTGGTGCTGGAGGCGAACGGCGTGACCTTTTACCGGATGCAAGAAAGTCGATGGATGGTCGAGCAATCTCTTCCCATTGCGCATTCGCGGCCGTGGCCACGCGATCTGCGCGGAAGGCTGCTATTGCGCAGTGTCGGGGACAAAGATACAGACCATCTTTTTGATGCCTACCTGCCCGGCGTCTATTGTCGAAGTTCCGGCGGCGAGTCTCCGGCCATGACGTGTTTCGAGAGTAACGATCCCTGGCCCATCGAGGCGGACGGCTTCAACCAGAGTGCGACTTTTACTTCCTCGCGAAATTTCTTTAGTGGAGCCTTCTCTCCCGGAGCAGGCACTCAAACGCGGGCGCCGGCTTTTTATTCCGCGGCAGCGGTTCCGCGCGATCCATCCACGTGGTGGCTGCTGGCCGCCGTGGATGGGAGTGTCCATCTGCTCGACGGTGTCACCGATCAGGTGGTGGAGAAGGTGAAATGGGGCAGTGACATCGCCAGCTTACGGAGCGGCTGCGGGTCGGGCTGGCAGGTTCTGGCAACTGGAGCCGGTGCCGGCCGGAATGATGCGGTGCAAGCCTTCGAAGTTCCTGGCCGGCAGCCGGTTGCCGCGAGCATGCCCCTCGAGGTAAGCGGCGCGGTGACCGCTTTATGGACAGGTTCCGACGGAAGCAGCGTGGTGGCGGTGGTGCACAATTCGGAAACGGGGAGATATGAAGCCTTCCGGCTTACTCTTACTTGCGGCCGTTAGTCTGTCTCTGACGGTGGCGTCGCCCGCCCGTACCCGACCACATTATGGCGGGACGCTGCGCGTGGCCATTGGGGAGGCTCCTGCATCACTTGATCCCGCCGAATCCACACGGAGCGGAAGCACCATCCCGCCCAGTCTCTCGCGCCTGATTTTTGACACCCTGGTCACCCTGGACGAGCGCGGCCAGGCCCAGCCCGCGCTCTCAACTTCATGGCAAGCCGATCCCGGCTATCAACGCTGGCAGTTCGGGATCCGCCGGGGAGTTGCATTTCATGATGGCACGACAGTGAGCTCCGATGCGGTCGCGGCTTCCCTGCGCGCCGCCAATCCCGGCTGGAAAGTGTTCGCTACTGGAGAAGCGGTCGTCATCGAGTGCAGCGCTCCGACTCCGGACCTGCCTGCGCTGCTGGCACTGCCACGCTACGGCATCGCCAAACGCACGGGCGGAAAGGTTATCGGCAGCGGCGCCTTCGCCATCAACCGCTGGGAGCCGGGAAAGAAACTGGCGTTGTCCGCGCGTGACGATTACTGGGGCGGCCGGGCGTTTCTGGACGCAATCGATATCGAGATGGGCAAGAGCTTTCGCGAGCAGATGATCGCGCTCGATCTGGGCAAGGCCGACCTGGTGGAGATCGCGCCGGATCAGGCGCGTCACGCGGTCCTGGAAGGCCGCCGCGTGGTGAGTTCGCCTCCGGCGGAGTGGATGGGCCTGGTCTTCACCCGAGACATTCAATCGCCGGAAGACGGGAAATTACGCGAGGCCCTGGCACTGAGCATCGATCGAGACTCCATGAACGGCGTTCTGCTGCAGGGTGGAGGCGAAGCCGCAGGCACGCTACTGCCTGGCTGGATGAGCGGCTATGCTTTCCTTTTTCCCACCGCCATCGATCTGCAGCGGGCGCGCCAGGCGCGGGACCAGGCGCAACAGGCACCGTTTTGGACGCTGGGCTACGATGCATCCGATCCGCTGGCCCGAGTCATCGCCGAGCGCATCGCACTGAACGCGCGCGACGCTGGGAATTACGCTGCGAACCCTGACGTTCCAAACCGCGACCTCCGCCGCCGACATTCGTCTGGTCCGCTTGCCGCTGCCCTCGCTCGATGCCTGGGTTGCGCTGGCCGAGTTGGCCGGCAGCCTGGGAGTGCCGCAGCCCAACTTCGACGGGAACTCGCTGCAGGAGAGCGCAGACGCGTCCACGACGTACGCCGCGGAGAGTTTATTACTGCAATCACAGCGGATAATTCCCCTGCTGCATTTGCGAAGTGCGGTTGCACTCGGGGCAAACGTGATGGGTTGGCGGGAAGATCCGGATGGCAGCTGGCGTTTGCCGGACGTCTGGCTGGAAACGGAGAAACCTTGAGCTTCCGCCGCAAACTTCTGCTGGTGTTCGCGCTGACGGTTTTTCTTTGCGTGGGTGCGGTCACCGGAATCGTATCCAGCGTGACCCGGCGCGCCTTCGAGCGGGCCAACGAAGCGCAGACGACGGCGTTGATTGCGCAATTTCGCCGCGAGTTCAGCCGGCGGGGCGACGAGGTGGCGCACCGCGTGGAAACCATTGCAGGCAGCGACGCCGCCACCCGCATGGCGCTGGCGGTGAGCCGTGGTTCCACGGACTACAGCGCTTACGTGAATGAGGCCAGGACGCTCGCCGACAACCAGCAACTGGACTTTCTGGAATTCGTTGACGGCAGCGGTACCATTCTCTCGTCGGCGCAGTGGCCCGCGAAGTTTGGTTATAAGGAAAGCTCCCTGCCGACAGGAGAGCCCTCTCATGCCGCCTTTCTCCGGCAGGAGGAACTTCCGGACGGAGCGGCGCTGAGTCTTTCCGCCATCCGGCGAGTAGAGGTCGGCGACAAGCCCATCTTCGTGATTGGCGGCCGTCGCCTCGACCAGGATTTCATGGCCAGCCTCGAACTCCCAGCTGGCATGCGGGCCATGCTTTATCGCAATCTGGCCAAGGGCTTCTCCGCGCCGCTTCTGATCGCCCCGGCGGGCGACCCACGGGAACTAGCCCGGCTGGCGCCCCTGATTGAGCAAGTCCAGCAACAGCGGCAGGAAGCCACCGCTCTCCTGCACTGGTCAGGCGACGCGGCCGACGATGAGAGCGTCCATGCCATCCCGCTGAACGGCCAGGATAACCAGTTACTGGGCATTCTGCTGGTGGGCAACACGCGGCGTCCCTATGTCGAGCTGCGCAATCGCATTCGCTCGGCGGCCCTGCTGGCAGGGAGCGTCGGCATTATTCTCGCCATCCTGTTCAGCGGATGGGCCTCCTCCCGGGTCACGCGTCCGGTTGAACAACTGGCGGCGGCGGCGCGGGAGGTGGCGGCGGGAAACTGGAACACCCGCGTGGCCGTGGATTCCTCCGACGAACTGGGGGCCCTGGCCGAATCCTTCAACCGGATGACTGGAGAACTTCTGGAGCAGCGGGAGAACCTGGTGCAGGCTGAGCGGGTCGCAGCCTGGCGCGAGTTGGCGCGGCGTCTGGCGCACGAACTCAAGAACCCATTATTCCCCCTGCAGCTGACGGTCGAGAACATGGTGCGGGCACGGCAGCAGAGTCCGGAGCAGTTCGATGAAATCTTTCCCGAGAGCTCGTCCACGCTGCTGGCGGAGATCGCGAATTTAAAAACCATCATTTCGCGGTTCAGCGAATTTTCCCGCATGCCGCAACCCCAGTTTCAGCGGGTGCAGGCGAACGAGGTCGTGCAGAACGTGGCGCGCCTGCTGCAGGCGCAACTGCAATCCCCGGAGCATCCTGCGATTGAATGCAGGCTTGAACTGGCGGAGGGCCTTGCGCCCATTGCGGCCGATCCGGAGCTGCTGCACCGGGCTTTTTCCAATCTCGCGTTGAACGCGATGGATGCCATGCCCAGGGGCGGAACTCTCACTCTACGCACGCGGCAGATCGGCGATCGGGTCGCGGTGGATATTGCCGACACCGGCACCGGCCTGAGCGCGGAGGAATGCGAACGGTTGTTCACGCCCTACTACACCAGCAAGGCACACGGCACCGGACTAGGACTGGCTATCGTGCAATCCATTGTCAGCGACCACGGCGGCAGGATCAGCGTGCGCAGCCAGCCGGGACAAGGAAGTACATTTATGATCGAGCTGCCGGGTAACCTGGACAAGCTCGACGCAGGCTAAGGAGCTATGGTGCCTCAGAAAGCGCATCTGCTGATCGTGGACGACGAAGCCAACACCCTGGCCTCGCTGGCGCGCGCATTTCGTCTCGCTGGCCACGAGGCGACACTGTGCGACAACGCTGCCAAGGCGCTGGAACTGGCTCGCGCCCACACTTTCGACTTGATCCTCTCGGACGTAGTCATGCCGGGCAAGGACGGACTCTCGTTGCTGGAAGAGTTGAAGGCGCAAGGAGTCACAACGCCTGTGGTCATGATGTCGGGGCAGGCGCATATCGAGATGGCGGTGCGGGCCACTCGCCTGGGCGCGCTCGACTTCCTGGAAAAACCGGTTTCCACGGAGAAGCTGTTGCTCACGGTGGAGAATGCGCTCAAGCTGCAACGCCTGGAAGCGGAAAACCGGCAGCTGCGGCAACGCCTGGGAAAACACGAAATCGTGTGGACCGGCGAAACCATGAAGAAGCTGATGCTCCAGATCGAAAAGGTGGCCGCCAGCGAAACCCGGGTCTGCATTCTGGGCGAAACCGGCACCGGCAAGGAGCTGGTCGCACGCACGCTGCACGAGCGCAGTCCGCGCGCCGCCGGCCCGTTCATCACTTTAAACTGCGCCGCCGTTCCGGCTGAACTGATCGAATCTGAACTGTTCGGCCACGAGAAAGGTTCGTTCACCGGCGCCGCGGGCCGCCATATCGGCAAGTTTGAACAGGCGGAGCGAGGCACCATTTTCCTCGATGAAATCGGCGACATGCCTCTGCCCATGCAGGCCAAACTGCTGCGCGTGCTGGAGGAAGGCGAAGTCGAGCGCATCGGCGCCGAGAAGCCCACCAGGGTGGATGTGCGCGTGGTCGTGGCTACCCATCGCAACCTGGAATCTCTGGTACGCGACGGCAAGTTCCGCCAGGACCTCTTTCACCGGATCTACGTCTTTCCCATTCTGCTGCCGCCGCTGCGGGAGCGAAAAGAGGACATCCCCGTCCTGATACAGCATTTCGCGGAACAGGTCTGCGCCCAAAATAACTGGAAACGGATGTCTTTCACTCCGGAGGCGCTTCAGGAACTCCAGGCCCATAGCTGGCCGGGCAACGTCCGCGAACTGCGCAATGTGGTGGAACGCTTGATCCTGCTGGCGACCGAAGGTGAAGTAACCGCGGACACCGTGGAGACGGCGTTACCCCGAGGCCATACTTCCCCAACCTCCCCGGCCCGCTCAGGCACTCTGGCGGAACGGGTCCAGGGCTTCGAGCGGGAGGTCATCCTGGCCGAGCTCAAGCGCAGCCACTTCCACGTCACCAACGCCGCCAGGGCCCTGGGACTGGAGCGCAGCCATCTCTACAAAAAAGCGGAGCAATTGGGCGTCGATCTCCGCTCGTTACGTAACGAGCCGGCGGAATGAGTCGGTTTTCCACACCAATCCAAATCATCGATATGGGCAATCCGAAAATACAGGACAAACTGTATTGGCGTGCCCGGACCCTGGGTATAGACTACGTGTCACGCTAGAGTAGTGTCTGAAAGTGGCGTCCATCAAGGCTTTCGCCGTTGGGTCTGCTTTGGTTCGCTCCGACTTCGTGCAGGCGTGAAGTTGTGCGACTGGAGTACGCGATTTCAGCAAGAATTACACTGCAAAAGTTTTCCACAGGTGGCTAAGGCATTGGAAGGGCGAAGCGTCCCCGTTTGGCAACGATGATGCTTACATAGGGCATCCAGGGAAGTTTTGTCTGTAAAGTCAGGTAATTCTGGGGAGGTAGTTGATGGCCGCATTCCGAATATTTATCGCGGACGACCACGAAGTGGTGCGCAAAGGCTTATGCGCCCTGTTACAGGCGGAGCCGGGATGGGAGGTTTGCGGCGAAGCTGCGGACGGGCGTGAGGCCACCGAAAAGGTCCGTGAATTGAAGCCCGACGCCATCATCCTGGACATTGGCATGCCCGGCCTGAATGGCCTGGAAGCGACCCGCCAGATCATAAAAGAAGACCCCCGCGCCCGGGTGCTCATTCTGACCTTCCATGACTCCGACCAGGTAGTGCGGGACGTACTGAATGCCGGGGCCCGGGGATTCCTACTCAAGTCCGATGCTGCCCGCGACCTGGTGGTTGCGGTTGAAGCTCTCAAGCGCGACAAGACCTACTTTACTTCCAAGGTCGCAGCCATGGTGCTGGACGGATATTTGAAAGGCGGAACCCAGGCGGCCGCCATTGCCGTGGGCCGTGACCGGCTTACTCCACGGGAGCGCGAAGTGGTGCAGCTGCTGGCCGAGGGTAAGAGCACGAAAGAGGTCGCGGTTGCGCTGGGCCTGAGCGTCAAGACGGCGGAAACGCATCGCTCGAACATCATGCGCAAGCTGCAACTGCACTCGGTCAGCGATCTGGTGCTGTACGCGATCCGGAACAATATTGTTCATGTGGTCCAACCTACGATCGAGTAGGAGTGGGATCCGAGCTGCGCGTGCCCAATCACGCGGTCTGGATGGACACAACTTCAGGATCGTTTTTGGGTTCATCTTATACAGCAAGTTAGTGAAACCACTACAGGGTGCACCGGATAGACCCTGACCGCTTCTGCACCTAGTCTTAGCGTCGTAATGAAAACCGATTTTACGGGGTCGATCTCAGACCCAGGAGGCAGACGCGTGACGAATCAGAACATTCCGATGGCAATGAGCCCTGATGTGAATGGTACGCTGCGATCCACCACTGACCTGGAATTGGTCAAGCGCGCCCAGCGAGGCGACTCGGAGGCCTTTGCCACCCTGTTCCACGCGCACAAGGCGCGAATCTATTCCATCTGCCTGCGCATGACCAACAATGCGGCCCAGGCTGAAGACCTTACTCAGGACGCATTTCTGCAGGTGTTCCGGAAGCTATCCACCTTCAAGGGCAACTCGGCACTATCCACCTGGCTCTATCGCATCGCGGTCAATACCGTGTTGATGCACTTCCGCAAGAAGGCCCTGAAGCAGATCTCGCTGGACGAACCCTCGAGCCATGATGCCAAGATGGTGCGCCGTGAATACGGCAGCCGCGACGGCCGCCTGACAGGATCGGTTGACCGTATCACCCTGACCCGCGCCATCAAAGATCTGCCCGCCGGGTACAGGACCATCTTCCTGATGCACGAAGTGGAGGGCTACGAGCACCAGGAGATCGCAAGGATCCTCGATTGTTCGGTGGGAAATTCCAAGTCGCAACTCCATAAAGCCAAGCTGCGGATTCGCGAATTCCTGGAGGACTCCGGGAAGAACGAAATGGCAGTCAATGCGAGGGAAGCAACTCCCAATGCATCTCCTTCGCGCCAGCGCAAAGGCCCAGGCTCGGAGCTCGGCTTCGCCGAAGCTGTCTAAGCTGCGTGTGGGTCGGGCACTCCTGTCCGACGCCGTTGAAGTTGCCTTTGATTTTTGCGAGCTGAAATTTCCCTATCGACCCCGGGGCGGCCGTGCCACAAACCAAACCCAAGATCAAAGGCGTCGGACAAGAGTGTCCGACCCACACCACACAACATCAGGCTAGCGCTGGCCCCATTTCAGCTTGGTGCGGAGGACGTCAAAGAATGTTCCCTGAGTATGCAGCAGGGTGACCTGGTGCTGAGATTTGCGGCACAAGACGCGGTCGCCATCCACCACGGGCATGCCGATCTGGCCGTCGATGCTGAGATAGGCTTCATCTTCGCCCGTCTTGACTACAATCTCGATTTCCGAAGTATCGCGCACTACCAGCGGACGATGAGTAAGAGAGTGGGCTGAAACCGGAGTAACCACAAAGGCATCGACCGATGGCATCAGGATGGGACCGCCAGACGCCAGTGAATAGGCGGTAGAACCGGTAGCGGTGGAGACGATCAGGCTGTCGGCCTGGTAGCTTGAAACAAACACGCGGTCAATATAGACGTCGCAATGATTCAGCCGGGCGATGGTGCCTTTACCAACCACCACATCGTTGAGCGCTTCATAACTTCCCACGGAAGCATCCTTGCGGAGCACATCGCAGTGCACCATGGATCTTCGGTCCAGGTTGCAGCAGCTATTCTCAATATCCTGCAGGGTGGGATAGAGATTTTCCAGCGGCACTTCGGTGAGGAATCCAAGCGAACCCAGATTGATGCCGAGCACCGGAATCCCGGCCTTGGATACGGCCCGGGCTGCGGAGAGCAGCGTTCCGTCTCCTCCAAGCACAACTACGAAGTTCAGCGGGCGCGAGGCCATTTGTTCCCGGGCGAGGACTTCCACGCCGGGGGCAAAGGGCGCGGTCTCGGGATCGACCACCACCTGGTAATGATGCTCGCGAAACCAGGCCAGCAGGGGTGGAACAATCTCCGCCAGTTCGGCTTTGCCCGGCTTGGAGATGATGCCGGTGGACTTCGGGGTCGGGACAGCGTTGGAAGTAACCATGATGAGAGTCGAATTGTACAGAAATTCCAGGCAAAAGCTTTAACCACGGAGGACACAGAGGACACAGGGGAAAACCTAGAATTGTCCGTACAACAGAAATTCGCGATTTCCTTCCCCTCCCAGGATGGGTGATTCGATTACGTCGGTCTGGTTGGATCCCAGATCCAGCAGGGCGTGGCGAACTTTTTCGACAGCAGCCTTTTGTACCAGGGGGTCGCGAACGATGCCTCCCTTCCCTACCTGCTGGCGGCCGGCTTCGAACTGCGGTTTGACCAGAACGATGATCTTCCGGTCGCGACGCTCGGGCGGCGCGGGAAAAGCTGCCGCGATCACCGCCGGCAGAACCAGGGTCGCCGAGATAAACGAGACATCCATCACCACGAGATCCACGGTTTCGCCTAATTGTTGCGGCGTGAGATAGCGGGCGTTGGTTTTTTCCAGCAGGCGCACGCGAGCGTCCTGCCGCAGGCGGAAATCAATCTGGCCGTAGCCCGTATCCACGGCAATAACCCGGCCAGCCCCGCGCTGTAAGAGACAGTCGGTAAAGCCTCCGGTTGAAGCTCCGACATCGAGACACGTCTTGCCGACCACATCAATCTGCCAGTGCTTGAGCGCCTCCTCCAGTTTGAGGCCGCCGCGTCCTACGTATTTGAGATCGTCTCCGAGAAGGCGGATGTCCGCAGAGGCTTCTACGCCTGCTCCCGACTTTTCGATTTTTTGTCCGTTGACCAGCACTTTGCCGGCCAGGATCAACGCCTGGGCGCGCTCCCGCGAGCTTGCCGCTCCGCGTTCAAGCAACAACTTGTCGAGCCGCACTTTCAAAATATGACTCCGGAGTAACCAGTCGTGGCGCGAATCAGGCGGTTTGAGCACCCGCGAAGGTGCAAGGTGCAGAAAGCTCTCGTAACAAACAACTTAACAGTGTACTTTCCCGTTTTCCCACAGAATTTTCCACAGCGGTGTTGAAAAGTTCAGCACGCCGGCCGGCAGGCCAGGGGGACGGGAGGATGAGGCGGGCTTAGTCTCCGCTGAACGCTTGGCCGAAGCCTGAGGTCTGAAGTCCGAGGCCTACCCAGCTACTTCTTCCAGAAGTTTCTGGTCGATGTCGAAATTGGAGTGGACGTTCTGCACGTCGTCGTGCTCTTCGAGCGCTTCCATCAGGCGGATCATCTGGCTGGCGGCCGGGCCTTCCAACTTGGTGTAGGTATCAGGGACCATCGTCACGCTGGACGAAACGGGCGTAATGCCGGCCTTCTTGACCGCTTCGAGCATGCCTTCATAGGAGGAAGGAGCAGTCAGGATTTCCCAGTTTTCGCCATCGTCAATCGGTTCATCTTCGCCGCCCGCCTCGATGATGATGTTCATCAGATCGTCCACTGCGGCCGCCGACTTGGGGATGACGATGGAGCCCTTCTTGTGGAACATATATGCAACCGCACCGGCTGAGGCCATGTTGCCGCCGTTTTTACCGAAGGCGTGACGAATTTCGCTGACCGTGCGGTTGCGATTGTCGGTATTGATGTCGAGCAGGACGGCCACACCGCCGGGGCCGTAGCCCTCGAGCGAGAACTCTTCATAGGTAGCGCCGGGAAGTTCTCCGGTGCCGCGCAGGATGGCCCGCTTGATGTTGTCGGCCGGCATGTTCTCAGCCTTGGCCGCCAGGATGGCGCCGCGCAGGCGCGGGTTGGTATCGGGATCTCCGCCATTTTTGGCGGCAATGGAAATTTCCTTGATCAGGCGGGTAAAAATCTTGCCCCGCTTGGCGTCCAGGGCGCCCTTTTTATGCTTGATTGTGGCCCATTTTGAATGGCCGGACATGGAAATACCTCGTATCTATTAGTCTCTTGTGGCACGGAACTGGCCCGTCGAGGAGATCAACGGATTGCCTCTAATGAATGCCGCCGAACGAAAAATTATAGCATGGGACCCTGATAGCCGCAGGACTCGGCACACCGACTTCAGTCTTTGCGTCCTTTGCGGTTTAAGACTTTGATCAGCGCTGATAGAACAAAAAAACCTTAAACCGCAAAGGACGCAAAGGGGGATTGAAATCAGGATAGCGTGCGGGCCTGCCGTGCTTTGTACGCATAGAGCACAGCCAGCAATGGCGGCGCCAGTAGCACGCCCCAGAACGGAATAATCATCCCCAACACTATGGGCGCCAGGATGGAAGCCCACAGCGGCACCTTGGCGGTGCGTTTCATCAGGTAAGGCTGGAGCAGAAAACCATCCACCACGGCAATCACCGCGTACAGCATCAGAACATAGAGCGGATGCTCCCAGTCTCCCCACTTGAACATGGCGGTCAGGGCCGGACCGATCACGCCCAGCACGGCGCCAATCTGGGGGACAAACTGGAACGCGGCGCCGAGCAATGCCCACAAGGGCGCCCAGGGCACACCGATGATGAGCAGCCCGACCAGCCACAGGAGGCCGACCGCCAGAGAATCCAACAGCTGTGCCACCAGCCAGTTTTTCAGCGCTCTGCCGGTAACTCGAAAGTGCTCCCAGAAATCCACCTGTGTAGGATGCCCCCGCTGGCCACGATGATAGTCCCTGCACCCGGACCGGGACGAAGTTTGTCCGGGCGTCAACCTTATGTTGTGGTATTCGTCCATACTCATAGCACCGAGTATTAGAAAGAAAACCTGTGGACACGGTCCTGACGACAGCCTTGACTTCGCCCGCAATTGAAGCCGCCGAAGAGATCACGGCGGAGCGCTTCGATGACATCATGCGCCAGCACCAGCGGCGGGTGTATCGGGTGATCTACCTGCTGGTGCGGGACGCCGACACCGCCGACACTCTCACCCAGGAATGCTTTCTGCGTGCCTACCAGAAGCGCTCCAGCTTCCGGGGCGAATGCCGGATTGAGACCTGGATTTTGCGCATCGCGGTGAACCTGGTGCGCGACCATGGCAAAAGCCGCCGGACTTCTTTCTGGAAAAGGCTGGTGGGCCTGGATGATGGCGAAGCCGCCGACACCGAGCCCCGGCAGTTTCCCGCCGGGGAGCCCTCGGCGGAGCGCACCTTGCTGGCGCGCGAAGAGTTGAAAGCGGTGTGGAGAGCGATGGATTCGCTTTCTTCGCAGCAGCGCACTATTTTCTTCCTGCGCTACGAGGAGGAAATGCCGCTGTCCCAGATTGCGGACCTGCTGGAAGTCAAGATCGGTACGGTGAAAACCCAACTGTCACGCGCGACCGGGAAGTTGCGGGAGATGAAGGAGAGGCAATGGAGATAATTCGACATCTGAGCCCTGAGGAGCTGATCGACCTGGTGATCCAGAGCGACCAGCAGGCACTGCGCCCGACGCTCGAGGCGCTGCCTGAGTGGGCCCGCACCTCGGCGGAACGGTCAGAGGAATTCTGGCAGAAGCAGCGGGGGGCTGTCTGGTCGTGTATTTCGTCTTGGGACCGGCGTCCCACGGGCTGGATGGTTCGCCGCCCGCTGGTGCTGGCATGCTCGGTGGTGGCGGCGATCGTACTGCTGGCAGGATTGATGCTGAATCGCGCTTCCTACGTTCCTCCGCCCAAAGCCCAGGTTGATCCTGATCACGAATTGTTAATGGCGGTGGAGCGCGCAGTGCACAATGACGGCCCGGCAGCGCTCGATCCCGCTGCACTCCTGGCCGAGGAGATGGTTCAGGACATGCCGGCTGCACATTCCCCGATTCGCAAGAAGGAGCCAACTCATGCAAATTAAATACTCAGGTGTATTCGCGCTGCTTTTCCTGCCGCTGTCGCTGCTGGCACAGAGCAGCCGCACGGTGACTTCATCCACGGCCGCACCAGCTCCCCCCGGAACCAGGGGCACCTTCGTCTATCACGGCGAACTGGGAAAGTGGTGGCAGAACTCCGACATCGCCAAAAAACTGCAGCTGGGGGACAATCAAATCTCGCAGCTCGATCAGACATTTTACGACCACAAGCTGAAGCTGATCGACTACGGCGCCGACATGGAGAAGCAGGACCTGAAACTGCAGGCACTGCTGGACGCCGACGTCCCCAACGAGGGCCAGGTCGAAGCCCAGGTGGACCAGGTGCTGAGCGCGCGCGGCAAGCTGGAACGTGAGTTCACCATGATGAATCTCGATCTGCGTAAAGTGCTCTCACTCGACCAGTGGCGGCAACTGAAGTCGATCCGCGGCCAGGGCGGGACGTTTGGCGGCGGCGACAGAGTTTTCTTTCGCAAGGTGCTGCCTCCGGGCGGAGGGCCTGAGCTTATGACTCAGCCGCCCGGCGAATTGCCGCCGCTTCCTCCTCTGCCGCCTCCTCCTCCCGGAGACCAGATGTACTGAAAAATTCCACCGCCTCTGAATGGTTCTTGTAGCGCCGGCATCTTGCCGGCTGGCTCGGGGGCATCCTGCCCCCGGGGACGGGCAGGATGCCCGTCCGACAGCCGGCGGGACGCCGGCGCTACAAGAACCTCTGAATGCTTTTCAGCAACACGGGCAGCGTTTTCTTCGTGTTAAACTTTCATCAGCCTCATCTCCGAGGAAACCAGATGAAATTTGGCGTCATCATTTTCCCAGGATCCAACTGCGACCATGATGCGTATTGGACGATCGAGCAGGTGGCCCACCAGCCGGTCACGTTTCTATGGCACGAATCCCATGATCTTGAGAATTGCGACGCCGTCATCGTGCCCGGCGGGTTCTCCTATGGCGACTACCTGCGCACCGGAGCCATCGCGAAATTCTCTCCGGTGATGGAGGCGGTGCGGAACTTCGCGGCCTCGGGCGGGCTGGTGCTGGGAATCTGCAACGGCTTCCAGATTCTGTGCGAATCCGGCCTGCTGCCGGGTGCCTTGATGCGGAACGTAGGGCTGAAGTATGTCTGCAAACCAGTACAGGTGCGGGTCGAAAATGCGGAAACTCCCTTCACCGGAACCTGCCGCCGGGGCGACGTTCTGACCATTCCCATTGGCCACATGGAGGGCAACTATTTCTGCGACCAAGCAACTCTGGCCGAGTTGAAGCGCAACCAACAGATTGTCTTTCGTTATTGCACGCCCGCGGGCGAGATTACCGCCGGAGCCAGCCCTAACGGCTCGCTGGAAAACATCGCAGGAATCTGCAGTCCGGGGCGGAACGTGCTGGGAATGATGCCGCATCCGGAGCGCTCCAGCGAGCCCGAACTGGGTGGCACGGATGGATTCAGGATCTTCGACTCCATGGTCGGAGCCATGGCACTGAAATAAGCTGGGCGGCGTTGGGGGGTTGCCCGTATCCAATCCACTGAAGAGGCGGCGAGCAACTTTCGCCTGAAGCGGTGTTTAGATAGAAGACCCCAGAAATATTCCATGACATTCCACCAACCTGTGGCCAAACTTCTGGTTCACCTGAGGCTTCTCCGACTGGCAGCATTCCCCGGGATGCCGGCCTTTCTCCTTTTGCTGCTGCTCCTCGGCACCGCCCGGCCGGCGGCGGCGCAGGACGTGCCCAGGGTGCAGGTTTTCGGCGGCTACTCTTACACCCGGTTCGACAGCCCGTCTTTCGGTTTCTCCAGCCCGTCCGGGCTGAACGGTTACAATTTTTCACCCGCCTTCAACCTCATCTACGGCTTTGGGGTAAAGGCGGAGGTGAGCGGAGAGTACGGCTCGAACCTCAACCTGCGCGATATCGCCGCGGGTCCACAGTTCCTCTACCCCAGGGGCAAGGCACTATTCTTCGCCCACGCACTCTTTGGCAGCGCCCGCTCACTGGTGCGGGTGGGGAACAACGAAGAAGACACGGCCCGCGCCGTGGCCCTGGGCGGAGGCATGGACTTCGATATCACCTCCCGCTTCGCAGTGCGCGTGTTTCAGGTGGATTATCTGCACACCAGTTTGTTTTCGCAAACCCAGAACAACCTGCGTTTTTCAACCGGCCTGGTCTATCGCTGGGGCGCGATCAGGAAGGGGCACCATGCGCCCCCGCTGGGTCAGTAGGCAGATCGCGACATGAGTCGGAAAGGCTTTGGAAGGGACCTGATGATATTGATCCGACGGGCGGGGTTGCTGGGCGCCACCTTTGCCCTGGTCTGTTTGGCAGCCTGTGGCGGCGGTAGCGGCGGCGGATCGGGTTCCGGCAGCCGCAACGCATATGTGGCCGTGCCCCAGGCCAACGCCATTGCCGCCTTCCGCGTCAACTCCTCCGGAGATCTCACCCGCGTGCTGGGCTCTCCCTTCGCCGGTGGAACCTCTCCGGTGGCCATCGCCGTCCACCCTTCCGGCAAATTTGTGTATGCCGCCAACCAGGGCGGGAACGACGTTTCCCTGTTCACCATCAACAGCAATACGGGAGAGCTTACCGAGGTCATGCCCCGCACCGCGGCGGGCCTGAATCCGTCGTCGCTGGTAATGGATTCAGGCGGCGACCTGCTATTTGTTACCAATGAGACTGCGAACACGATCTCGGTTTATTCCGTCAGTTCGAGCGATGGCACACTTAGCCAGATTGCCGGCTCGCCCTTCCCCACCGGGGCCCGGCCGGTCGCGCTGGCCTTGTCGCCTTCAGGTAAATTCCTGTATGTAGCCAGCGGAACTCTGCCGCTGGTATTCGGCTATTCCGTGGCTGCGGGCAGCCTGGCGCCAGTTCCGAATTCGCCTTTTTCGGTAGGCAATGGACCGAGCTCCCTGGTGGTGGATCCCTCGGAGCACTTTCTTTACGTAACCAACTTCAGTGATAACACTGTCTCGGGTCTGACCATCAACTCCACCACCGGCGCCCTGACCGTCGCGTTGGATTCTCCATTCACCGCCGGCACGGGGCCGATCTCTGTAACCGCTTCCGCAAAAGCTTTGTACGTAACCAACCTGGGCTCGGGCAACGTCTCGGTCTATTCGATTGATTCCACCACGGGGGCGACCACCCAGCTTGATAAGTCCCCCTTCAGTGCCGGGACCGCGCCGGTGTCCGCGACGATCGATCCTGGCGGGACATCTTTGTATGTTTGTAATCAGACGTCGAAGAACATCACCAAACTCACCATCAATCCGGATGGCGGCGGGCTTCCCAGCAGTACCGTCGCTGCGACCATCAACGTGGCTCCGGCGTCTATCGTGTTCGCGAAGTAGAAGTGGTGTGGCACGGGCGACCTCGCCCGCGTGGCCGGGAGCACGGAACAGCTTGTCACCAGGCTTTGGGCTGGAATCAGGGTCAAAATCAACTTCAAAAGCCGCGGGCGAGTCGCCCGCGACCACACGTACATTCCATGATTCGCTTTGGCATACTTGGATTTGGATTGCACGCGGTCAAACGGCTGATGCCGGGGTTCGCGCTGGCGCAGAACTGCCGCGTCACCGGCCTGTCGCGACGCACGCTGGAGAAGGCGAGGGAGTCCGCCCGGCAGCACAATATCCCGCTGGCATTTGATTCGGCTGAAGAACTGTGCCGCTCGCCGGAAGTCGATGCCGTGTTCGTGACCACTCCCAACGCCTGCCACCTGGACGACGTGCTGCTGGCCCTGCGCTGTGGCAAGCCGGTGTTGTGCGAGAAGCCGATGGGCGTCCACGCCGGCGAATGCCGCGCCATGGTGGAAGCCGCCCGCAGCGCGAAACTTTTGCTGGGCGTGGCCCAGGTTTTCCGCTTCGAGGAGAGCACGTCTCATCTGCGTGACCGCGTGGCTGTGGGACAGATCGGCAAAGTGATTTTTGCCCGTTCCGAATTTTCATTCCCCGCAAGTGCTGGGCATCCGCGGGCCTGGATCCACGATCCGGCCATCGCCGGCGGTGGACCCATTGCCGACGTCGGTGTCCACTGCGTGGACGCCCTGCGTTACATCCTGCAGGATGAAGTAGTGCGAGTGAGCGCACGGGGACAGCACGACCTGGGCCCCGGGGCGGTAGAGACAGCCGCCGTGCTCACGCTGGAATTCGCGCGAGGCACTCTCGCTACGGTCGCGGTTTCCTTCCGCGCTGAGTACCGCACGCCCCTGGAGTTAGTGGGGGAGAGTGGTGTCCTCCGCGCGGATGACGCCCTGAACGTGGAGCGGCCCATAACGCTCGAGTTGCGTCGCGCAGGCTCTGTGGTCGAGACTGACCAGGTTTCGAACCGCATGGCTTATGCCCGACAAGTGGACGGGTTCGCAGCCGCCGTCGAAGGCACTGCCGCCTTTCCGGCCCCCGGAATAGAAGGCTGGCAAAACCAGGAAATTCTGGATGCCGCCTATCGAAGCATCAAGAGCGGAAAGACCGAGGACGTTCCCCAGGTCAGGTGAGAATTCGGCCGTATCAAAAACCTACGGAGCCGGCGCGGGAGCCGGCGTCTCCGGCTTGGTTGAAGGAATGCCCTTGGCCTGCACGATCGCCCAATGCCACTCCTGGTCCTGGCCCGGCGCAACCCCTAAATTTTCGTGGAAGACCGTCGTGCTCGACGGCGCCGCTGAGCCTTTGAGGTGGTAGAGAACGGTGGAGTCAGGATGTTTTTCCGAAAGCAGCGTAGTGGTTTGCGCTGCCGGCACCAGGCGCGCTGCACCACTCTTCGCGGAGTCTGCCTCCGGATCCCGCAGAATCGTCAGTCCGACCGTGATTTCCCTTATGTTCCAACTGGTGCCGTTGTGCACTGCGACTTGGAGCGTGTCTCCTGTGATCGTCGCGGGGCCGTCCAGCTTGGCCAACTCGCCCGCCGGCAGGTCCTGCGGGGCGTATGCGTCGGACAGCAAGGATGTGGCTGCGGCGCTAAAAGAGAGATCGCAAGTCACATCGGGCGAGGAAACCTGAAACTTTTTTGTAATGCCGTCGATGCTGAACAACAGGCCGCCATTGAGCTTCCGGGTCTGGACTTCGTCCATGATCTGGTGGAGATTGTCATTGTTGATTACGGTATGCTCCGGCGCTGGGGCCGCTTTGGTTTTGCGAAACAGGCGCGCCAGGTCGCCCAGGGATGGTTCCCCGCTATCGGACTGTGCCACTCCGCACACCGGGAGGAAGGCTCCCAGCAGGATGACAACGAGCGGCAGGAACAATTTGCGGATCATGAAAGCATCTCGGACACTTCCCTTACATTGTGCCGCAAGCAGCGCACCAGCGCCGGCCGTCGCTGCGGCCAGCATTCGATTGATAACTATCGGGAGCTTGTCCTTGGGAAATTGTACTCAGGAGCGCAGGCAGGAACGACCAGGCAGGCGCAAACGTTAGTCGTAGAACCTCGGAACAACGCCCCGCGAAACATGGGACGTACACAAAGACTTAACCGGACGAACAGCCACCAAACGGAACGCACGCCCGCGTTCGGCGTCTAATTACAGCAAGCCGGAGGAACGGAAGCGCGTGACCGGGTCCATTGCCGGAACCGGAACCGATTGCCGCTGAAAGATCCAGCGGGCCACCGCGTAGCCCAGGGCCGCATAGCAAACATAGACTAGCTTCATGGCTCACCCCAATTCGTTAGATGCTTTTTCGCCTATGGGGGAGTGCCACTAACCGCACCGTACCTGCCAAAATTAACAAGCAGGCACCGGTAGGTCAATGAACCACTGGTGCCATGCCTATGGCCCGAAAGTAACAGGGGTAACCAGGTTCAGCTGGTTAATTGTCCGTGAAAATCGGCGGGGCAGGCTTCCGTTTATGGCGCGGGCTTGGCCAGCACGAACGACTTCACCACAATGTTATTCGGCTGTACGCCCACGGGAATCATGGTCAGCAAAGAATACTCGGAGGGCTCGAGCTTGGTAGCGCTGCGTTTCTGGATGACGGTGACATCGCCGGATTGCGAATCCAGCACCAGCAAATAATTCTCGCTGCGGGAGAGCGCCAGGCCGTCGGGATGACTTCCCACCGGCAGAGTAGCGATCAGCTTGCCGATGTCAATGTCATAAACGGCGATTGTGTTGGAGCCGAAGTTGCTGACGTACAATCGCGAACTGTCTCCGGTCACCAGGCCTCGCGAAGGGTGGGTACCGATCAGGTAGCTGCCGCCGACTTCATTGGTGGAGGTTTCGATAATCGAAATATTATCGGAGTCGAAATTGACCACCATGAGCTCGCCGCCATCCGGCTTCAGTTCGAGATCAACGGGCGTCTTGCCCACATCCAGCAAGGCCAGAAGCTTGTCCGTCCTCAAGTCGATGGATGCCACCTGCCCGGAGTCGGCGCAGGCCACGAAGGCCTTGCTGCTGTCAGGAAGGATGGCGATGTCCTCGGGCTCCCGGCAGACGGCCAGGGTGCTCCGGACTTTGAGCTGCTGCGTATCGATCAGCGAAACCGTGTTGTCGCCCCGGTTACTGACCACGACGGTTGCGCCGTCGGGCGAAACCCGCGCCAGCCCCGGCGAAGCGCCCACCCGGATATTGCCCATTACCAGACGCCGGTCCAGATCAAGCACGGAAACATTGGCCGACCTGGAATTCGCTACATAGGCGCGCTTGCCGTCCGGCGACACGTCGATGAAGTACGGAGCGGCGTGCACACCGATTGTTGCGACTACTTCGTTGCGTTCGGCATCAAGCACGCTGATGCTGTTCGATTCCGTATTCACTACGTAAATTTCATTTTTCCTGCTGTTGGCGGCAATGCCGGTGGGATTGCCCCCCACCCTGATCGTGGCCGCAGGCTGAAAGGTGCGCAGATCAATCACCGAAACCGTATTGCTTTTGCCGTTGGTAACGTAGGCGTACTCGCGGTAGGCGGGGCCGTAGTTGGGCAGCTGGCGTTCCTGGAAATACCACCATGCCAGGCCGCCAGCGATGGCAAGAGTGACCGCAAGAAAAAGAAATTTTCTCAAGCTAATGGGCTGATTGCGGTTCGAGCGCCGGACTGCGCCGGCAAGGTTTCAGAAGTCCGGGCATGCACCCCGATGGCAGGCACCATTCGTCCCACCACGGGCGCAATTTGCCGCACCTGTTTCATCAGTTCGTCGAACTGCTCGGGATAAAGGGACTGGATGCCATCGGACATGGCCCGGTCGGGCTCGTGATGCACTTCGACAATCAGACCATCAGCACCTACGGCGATCGCGGCCCGAGACAGGGGCGTGACCTTGTTGCGCTTTCCCGTGCCATGGCTGGGATCGACCACAATAGGCAGGTGGCTGAGGCGTTGCACCGCGGGCACGATGCTGAGGTCGAGAGTATTGCGGGTGTGATCGGCGAAAGTCCGAACCCCGCGCTCACAGAGGATTACCCTGTAATTGCCTTCGCTCATCACGTACTCAGCCGCCATCAGGAATTCTTCCAGCGTGGCCGACATGCCGCGCTTGAGCAGCACGGGCGTGCGGGTCCGGCCGGCGCGCTTGAGCAACGAGTAGTTCTGCATGTTGCGGGCGCCAATCTGGATCACGTCGGCGTACTTCTCCACCAGTTCCAGAGACTCGTTATCGATGGCCTCGGTGACGATTTTCATCCCGAATTTGTCGCGAATTTCGGCCATGATCTGCAGGCCCGCTTCGCCCAGCCCCTGGAAGGAATAGGGCGAGGTGCGAGGCTTGTAAGC
This sequence comes from Terriglobia bacterium, assembly GCA_963757835.1. Lineage (GTDB taxonomy): Bacteria > Acidobacteriota > Terriglobia > Terriglobales > Acidobacteriaceae > JAIQFF01. The sequence goes on from CAVWSP010000011.1 coordinate 232,741, forward strand.
GCCGCCGCGGAAGAATTGCGCCCCCGCGCGGCATACCTGCTCGGCCACCGCCATGGCCTGTTCGCGATTTTCAATGGCGCAAGGGCCGGCGATGACGGCCAAGCCGGGACCGCCGAATGTGGCGTCCGTGCCCGGAAAAGTGATGACTGTGTTTTCCTGTTTGACGTCGCGGCTCACCAGCTTGTACGGCTTGCTGACGCGGATCAGTTCCTGCACGCCCGGCATTTCGTCCAGCGTGCCGGGTTCGACCTCGCCCTGATTTCCGGTAACGCCTATGGCGGTGCGCTGCGCGCCCGGCATGGCGTGGGCCCGGTAGCCCAGTTCCTCGATTTTCTGGCAAACGGCGCCGATCTGCTCTTCCGTGGCCTGGGTTTTCATCACAACTAACATGGCTTCCCTCGTGTTCGTCTTGAGTTTATCGTTGTTTCCCCCGGCATCGCAAATAGAGGCGACCAGGTATCGACGTCATCCAGACCATAACTGGAAACTGGCAACCAGAAACTGGAAACTGCACCCAGTAAAGTGGCACACTGATCCGGTGCCCCGCTCCCTCGCCCCCGAACAGGACATCCCCCGGCGGTCACCCAAGCGTCCGCCCCGTCTGACTTCCCGCCGCATCGGTATCCACACTTCCAGCGCGGGCGGCGTGCAAAACGCGGCCGAGCGCGCCTATCGCCTGGGCTGCAATACCTTTCAGATCTTTTCTTCCAGCCCGCGGCAATGGGCTGCGCACGAACTCAGCCGCCCTGATTGCGATGCCATGAAGCGGCTGTGCGACAAGTATGACTTGAGGCCTCTCGTGATTCACACCAATTACCTGGTGAACCTGGCGGGAGCCAATGAGTTGTTCCTGAAGAAATCGGTAGAAGCATTTCGCGGCGAAATCGAGCGGGCATTGGCTCTATGCGCGGAGTACCTGGTGTTGCATCCCGGATCCTTTCGCGGATCCGGCCGCGAACAAGGCCTGATGCGGACGGCGGCCGCCATTGCCGCTGCCGCCCAGGGATTGGACCTCGCCAGGCACAGCCTCACCATCCTGATCGAAAACACCGCTGGAGCGGAATACTCACTCGGGGGCAGCTTCGAACAGGTTGCCGAAGTGCTGGAATACCTGCGAGACCTGGTGCCGGTGGGCGCATGCATCGATACCTGCCACACCCACGTCGCCGGCTACGACATCGTGAGCCCCCAGGGACTGCGCGATACACTGAAACACCTGGACGAGACTGTAGGTCTGAAGAATGTTCGGGTGTGGCACTGTAATGACGCCAAGGCGGCCCGGGGATCGAAGCTGGATCGTCATCAGCAAATCGGCAAAGGCAGCATCGGATTGCAGCCGTTCCGCCGACTGCTGAATGATCCGCGACTGGCCCATGCCGCCTTCATCTCCGAAACCCCGATTTACGAACCGGGCGACGATTTCAGGAATGTTGCGGCTTTGAGAAAGCTGGTCAAGGAATAGATTCGGGATCAGCAGCTTTCATCCAGGAGGTCTCGTTAAATGAGCTGGGCCAAGAAGCTTTCCAAACCCTACCGGGTCGAGCACGGCAAGAAGTTCCGGCTCAAGGACCACGATCCCGCCGACACCGCCAAGCTTCACTCCCAGGAGCACGGCGAAGAATTGCTGGCGAAGGGCGTAGCCCGCATGTCCGAACTGCAGGACAAGCTCTATGCCGACAGCCGCTGGGGCCTGCTCCTGATTTTTCAAGCCATGGATGCCGCCGGCAAAGACGGCGCCATCAAGCACGTGATGTCCGGCGTAAATCCGCAGGGCTGCCAGGTGTTCTCCTTCAAGGCACCTTCCGCGGAGGAACTGGACCACGATTATCTGTGGCGCAACATGAAATGCCTCCCCGAGCGCGGTCGCATTGGGATCTTCAACCGGTCTTACTACGAAGAAGTGCTGGTGGTCCGGGTCCACCCGGAAATTCTGGCCAATGAAAAAATACCGGCGCCGCTGGTCACAAAAAAGATCTGGAAAGAACGCTTTGAGGATATTTGCGGCATGGAGCAATATCTTGCCCGCAACGGCTTCGTGATCCGCAAGTTCTTCCTCAATGTATCGAAGAAGGAGCAGAAAAAACGGTTCCTCGACCGGCTGCAGCAACCGGAGAAGAACTGGAAGTTTTCTTCCGCTGACCTGCACGAGCGCGAACGCTGGGACGACTACATGGACGCCTATGAAGACATGATCGCCAACACCTCGACCCCGCATGCGCCCTGGTTTGTCATTCCCGCAGACAACAAGTGGTTTACGCGACTGACGGTGGCGGCAGCGGTCGTGGATGCGCTCGACGACCTCGACCTCTCCTATCCCAAGGTGGATGCACAGAAGCAAAAGGCACTGGCAGCGGCCCGTAAGCTGCTGTTGAAGGACAAGTAGGAGTAATTGGGCTGCCCGGGATCTCGATAGCAACGTGCCCCTCTTTCGGTGCTAGAATCGACCAGATTGGCTGCCCCTGGGAACCCAGTGGCGACTTGGTCGCATCCAAGCCGAAAGTGGCGTCAACAACTGTGAGCTTCCAAAATCGAAACCGACCGGCGAAGTGGTTCACATGCGTTGCGGTCTTGTGTTTCGCCTGTGTTCTGCTCTCCACTACTGTTCAGGCCACTCATTTGTGCGGTCTGCGCGGAGTTGAGACGCAAACAGCGGTAGAGCTGGATCAGACCACTTCGGCCACTCCTGTCTGCCTCACTTGCCTTATGGCTCCCTCCATGAGCGCGGTGATTCTGCTGGTTGCATTCTTTGCCATGGCCAGCAGCATATTGTCCGTCGGCGCCCTGCAGATGCGCCCAAAGCCCGTCCTGACTTCCTTCCATCTGTATATTCGCCCTCCTCCGCAAGCCCTGGCCTAGGGCGATTTCCGATTTGCAATTTTCTATTTTTCTGGTGGCGCCTTATTTCTTGCATTCAAGGAGCATGATACGAAGGCTGGAGCTGGTGGGTGCTCGGGCATCTTGAACATCGGCGGGCTGGGGTCGGCACATTCTGACGCCATCGCCGCGACTTCACTACGCCTGCGAAAACTCGCGTGGCTCGCGACTTTAATCCTCCTGCTGCAGGGAGTGGGCGCCGGACAAAATTCGACGCTGATCAGTCTGGACCAGGCCATCGATCTGGCCCTGGCCCACAACCATGCGATCAAAGCGACGCGAACTTTGATTCTTCAGAACCAGGCCCAGGAGATTACCGCAAACCTTCGTCCCAATCCCACCTTCGCAGCTGATTCGCAGTTCATCCCTATTTTTAGCCCGCAGGATTTTTCCGTCGATGAATTGAACCTGACCCAGCAGTTTGACCTTGGGATCTCGTATCTCTTTGAGCGCGGTCACAAGCGGCAACGACGATTGCAGGCCGCCCGCGACCAGACCGCAGTCACCCGCGCCCAGGTCGCCGACGCGGAGCGCAGTCTGGCCTTCGACGTGGGACAGCAATTCGTCAGCGTGCTGCTGGCGGAGTCAACCCTGCAGTTCGCGCAGGAGGACTTGAAGGATTTTCAGGGAACCGTCGATATCGCGCAGGCCCAGTACAACGCGGGAGCCATCAGCGAAGCCGACTATCTGAAGATCAAGCTGCAGCTGCTGCAGTTTCAAACCGACGTATCCTCGGCTCGCCTGGCAAAAGTCCAGGCGCTGGTGGGCCTCAGACAGTTGCTGGGTTACGATGCGGTGCCGGCGAATTACGACGTTGTGGGAGACCTGGCTTACCAGCCGCTCACAGGGAATATGGAAGACATGCAGGCCCGGGCGATCCGCGAGCGTCCCGACTTCCAGGCCGCCCGGCTGGGCGTAACCGCCGCCCAGAGCCAGGTCCTGCTGGCCCAGGCCAACGCCAAGGTGGACGTAAGCGGCACCTACGACTTCACTCACACCGCGGGGCAGAATTCGGCCTCGATCTTTGCCGCCTTCGATCTGCCCATTTTCAACCGTAATCAGGGCGAGATCGCGCGCACCCGCTACGCCCTGACCCAGGCCGAGGAAACACAGCAATCCGCCAGCGATACGGTGATGTCCGATGTGGCCAGCGCCTACGAGGCGGTGCGCAGCAACGACGAAATTGTTCAGCTCTACAACTCGGAGTATCTGAAGCAGGCGCAGGATTCACGTGACATCAGCGAGTATGCCTACAAGCGGGGCGCGGCCAGCCTACTGGATTTTCTGGACGCCGAGCGCAGCTACCGGGCAGCCCAACTGGCCTATCGCCAGGCCCTGGCTTCTTACATGACTGCGCTCGAACAACTGAAACAGGCGGTAGGAACGAGGAGCCTGCCATGAAAATGCGGAAACACGTAGCCGGCGAAGTGTTCGCGCGATTCTTCGCGCTGGGGATGGCACTATCGCTAGTCGCGCTCGCGTTCGCCGCTTGCGGGCGGCCGGCAACCGATACCACAACCGGCCATGCCGCCGTCCAGGATCCCAATCATCCCGAGTTGTTCACCATCCGGCCGGAGCAGATGTCGCACGTGCAGGTAGTGACAGTGGAACCCACAAACCTGGCCCGCACACTTCGCCTGACTGGCGCGGTGGCCTACAACAATTTTCGGACGACCCCGGTGATCACCCAGGTGAGCGGCCCGGTAAGCCGCGTGGTGGTCGTTCCCGGCGAGAAGGTGCGCCAGGGCCAGCCCATGCTGTATGTGGCCAGTCCTGACTATTCTCAACTGCGCACCAACTATCTGAAGGCCAAGGATGCATATTCGCTGGCGCAAAAAAATTACGTCAGGTCACAGGACTTGTACCAGCACCACGCTATTGCGGTAAAGGACCTGGAGCAGGCGGAATCTGCCGAGGTGCAGGCCGGAGGCGACCTGGCTTCTGCCGAAGCCGCTCTGAAGGTGATGGGAGTTACGGACCCGGATGCGATGGAGAAAGGACCTTCGTCCTACGAGGTGCCGGTGCGCGCGCCCATCGGCGGAGAAGTGGTCGAACAACTGGTTTCCGCGGGACAGCTGCTCCAGCCCGGCAACACGCAGTGCTTCACGATTTCCGACACGAGCACGATGTGGGTGCTGGTGAATGTTTATCAGAAAGATTTGCCCTACGTACGGCCCGGCGATCAGGTCACGATTCAGACCGATGCTTATCCGGAAAGCTTCCGGGGACGCATTTCGTATGTCGCGGCGGCGCTCGATCCCGCTACGCGCACCCTGACCGCCCGCATCGAGACTCAGAACCCGGGCGGCAAACTGAAAAAGGATATGTATGTGACGGCGACCGTGCAGGCGGGGAAAATTCAAAATGCTATCGCCGTGCCCGATTCCGCGGTTTTGCGGGACGGCGAAAATCAACCGTTTGTCTATGCCGAGGTTTCTCCCAATCAGTTTGGGCAACGCCCGGTTACGGTTGGGGAAAGCCAGCAGGGGAAGACCCAGATTACGGCCGGGTTGCACTCCGGCGATCGGATCATCGGCGACGGCAGCCTCTTCCTGCAATTCGCCAACTCTTTACAGCGTTAGCCAAGATTGAGGAACGAAAAAGTGGCCACCACATCTAGATGATCCATCGAATCGTCCAAGCCGCGCTGCGCCAGCGATTCCTGGTGTTGATGCTGACCGGTTTCATCACGGTCGGCGGCATCCTGTCGTTCCAGCGCATGCCCGTGGACGCCTATCCCGACCTGGCATCGCCCCAGGTTGAGCTGATTACGCAATGGCCCGGCCACGCCGCCGAGGAAGTGGAGCGCCTGGTCACGCTGCCTCTCGAACTCGAGATGAATGGCGTGCCGCATATGATCACCATGCGGTCGATTTCGCTGTATGGTCTCTCCGATCTGCGTCTGACCTTCGAAGACAACACCGACGACTATCTGGCCCGGCAAATCGTCTTTCAGCGGCTGGCCGACGCCGAGCTCCCGACCGGAGTGACCGCTTCCATGGCGCCGTTGTTCAGTCCCAGCGGACTGGTGTATCGCTACGTGTTGGAGAGTCCGGACCGCAGTCCGCAGGATTTGAAGACGATAGAGGACTGGGTGGTCGAACGCGCCTACCGCTCTGTCCCCGGCGTGGCCGACGATTCCGGGTTGGGCGGGGAAGTCATGCAATACCAGGTGGTGCTCGATCCCGCCCGCCTGTATGGATATCACCTTACGGTGGCGCAGATCAGTACCGCACTGGCCGCGAACAATTCCAACGCCGGAGGCGGCTTCTACTCCCAGGGAGGCCAGTTCTATTACGTCCGAGGAATCGGCCTGGTCCGGAACACCGACGACATTGAGAACATCGTGGTCGGCAGCAACAAAGGCGTACCTGTCCGGGTGCGCGATGTGGGGGATGTGATCATCGGCCACGCGCCGCGCCTCGGTCAATTTGGTTTTCAGAAAAATGACGATGCCGTCGAAGGCGTGATCCTGATGCGCCGCGGCGAGCAGACCCAGACTGTCCTGAAAGGAGTTCAGGCCAAGACCGACGAACTCAACCGGTCGGTGCTTCCTCCCGACGTTAAGGTTCATCCCTTTTATGACCGCAGCGACCTGGTAAAACTCACCACCGACACCGTGGAGGCAAACCTGCTCCGCGGGATGGTGCTGGTGCTGATCGTCCTGATTTTCTTTCTGGTCAGCTTCCGCGCCGCCGTCATCGTTGCGCTCACGATTCCGTTGTCGCTGCTGTTCGCCTTCATCGTGCTGCACGCCCACGACGTGGCGGCCAACCTGCTTTCCATCGGCGCCATCGATTTCGGGATCGTGATTGACGGCACCGTCGTCATGATCGAGAACATCTATCGCGAGCTGGCGCTGCGCGAAGGGCAAACCTACAACCTGAACGAAGTAATTCTGGCCGCGGCCAGAGACGTGGACCGCCCCATCTTCTACTCGGTGGCCGTCATCCTCGCAGGTTATCTGCCCATATACGCCTTGAGCGGGCCGTCGGGAAAACTGTTTCACCCCATGGCCGAGACCATGTCCTTCGCGCTGGTGGGCGCGCTGATCCTGACCCTCACGCTGATCCCGGTGCTGGCGTCCTATTGGTTCAAGAGCGGCGTCCGCGAAAAACCCAACCGTGCTTTTGAATGGATGAAGCGCAAGTACGCCAGCCAGCTGGATTGGGCCCTGGACCGTCCCAAGATCACAATGGCGATCGCCACCCTGATCTTCGGCGCATCGCTGCTGCTGGTTCCTTTCATCGGCGGCGAATTCATGCCTCACCTGGATGAAGGCGCGCTCTGGGTGCGGGCGACCATGCCCTACACCATCTCTTTCGAAGAGGCCAGTAAGATCGCGCCGCAGATCCGCGCCATCCTGAGGTCTTATCCCCAGGTCACGGTAGTGGGGTCGGAGTTGGGGCGTCCCGACGACGGCACCGATCCTACCGGTTTTTTTAATTGCGAATTCTACGTCGGCCTGAAGCCCTACAAGGATTCGGCCTGGAGCGGCGAGGTAAGCGACAAGGAAGAGCTGATCGCGTCCCTCAATAAAAAGTTCGGCGCCTTTCCCGGAATCATCTTTAACTTCACCCAACCCGCGGAAGACGCGGTGGACGAGGCGCTCACCGGGCTCAAGAGCTCTCTGGCGGTCAAGATTTATGGGCCCGACCTGAACGTGCTGCAGGACAAAGCCGTGCAGATGAAGAACGTGCTGGCCAAAATTCCGGGCTTCACCGGATTGACGGTAGTGAGGGAACTGGGTCAGCCCAGCCTCCTGATCGATGTGGACCGCGACAAGATTGCGCGCTACGGCATCAACGTCGCCGACGCGGAAGCCGTGATCTCGGCAGCAGTGGGCGGCGAAGCCGTCACCCAGGTCATCCAGGGAGAAAAGCTTTTCGATCTGGTGGTACGCATGCAGCCGCAGTTTCGCAGCAACGCCCACGACATAGGGAATCTATTGGTAGGGACGCCCGACGGGCAGCAGATTCCATTGAGCCAGCTCGCCACCATTAGCCAGGGAAACGGCGCGTCATTCATTTATCGCGAAGACAACTCCCGTTACATCGGGGTGCAGTACAGCATCGAAGGCCGCGACCTGGAGCGTGCCGTGCGAGACGGCCAGGCGGCGGTGCAGCGGGCCTTGACGCTGCCCCAGGGTTATCGCATGACGTGGGGCGGCGAGTACAGCCAGTTTCTCGAAGCCAGGGGGCAGATGTACTTTATCGTTCCCCTCTCGCTTGGGCTGATTTTCATGATTCTGTTTGCCCTCTACGGAAATTTCAAGTTTCCCATCACGATTGCTCTGGGTGTGATCATGACGGAACCGGTGGGCGCGCTGGTGGCCCTGAAGCTTACTCACACCCCATTCAGCGTTTCTTCCGTGCTGGGCCTGCTGGCGCTGCTGGGCGTTTCGGTCGAAACCGCCGTCATTCTGGTTTCATATATCAACAAGTTGAGGCAGGAGGGAATGGATATACGCACCGCCACGCGGGAAGCTTCCCTGCTGCGGCTGCGTCCCATCATGATGACCGCGCTGGTGGCGTGCCTGGGATTGCTGCCCGCCGCCCTTTCCACCGGCATCGGATCGGACACGCAAAAGCCCTTCGCCATCGTGATCGTGGCGGGGCTGATTTCCCGTCTCTTCATCGGATTCTTCGTGAATCCCGTGCTTTACGAGCTGGTTGCCCGGGAAGGTGACGTGCTTCAGGTTTAGGATTTGTCCAGGGTTCTATACCGTAGCGCCGGCGTCTCGCAGGCTGTCGCGAGGGCGTCTTGCCCTCGCCAGTGGGGGCGGGACGCCCCCACGACAGCCGCAGGGACGGCGGCGCTACAAGTACCAATTGAAGAAGCTTGCTCTATGCGGGTAGGGGTCCTTCGACTGCGTAGCCGCTTCGCGAAGCGAAGCAGCTGCTCCGCTCAGGATGACAACTAGCCCTGAGCGCCGCAGCACTTCTTGTATTTCTTGCCCGAGCCGCAGGGACAGGGATCGTTGCGGCCCACCTTGGCGCTGCCGCGCACTACCTGCTGCACGGTTTGTGCTTCCCCGGAGCCGGCCATGCGGGCCTGGTCCAGTTCGCGCCGTTTCTTGCGCTGGAAGGATTCTTCCAACTCGTCCACCGAAGTGGAGACGTTTCGCGGCGGACGGCTGCCGTTGCCATCGCTCCCCGCGTGCAATTGCGCGTCGGAGTCTGCAGCCGGCCGTTCCAGGATCTGCATCAGGTAAAGATACCGGGCAGTCTCCTCCTGGAAGCGCGTCATCATGGCCTCGAACATGTCGAAGGATTCGCGCTTGTACTCGACCAGCGGATCGTGCTGACCGTAACCGCGCAGGCCGATGCCTTCCTTCAGGTGGTCCATGTCCCGCAAGTGGTCTTTCCATTGGGAATCAAGGACGCTGAGCATGATCATGCGTTCGTGGTAACGCATGGCGTCAGGGCCGATCAGCTTTTCTTTGGCGTCGTAACGTTCTTTCAGCTTGGCGAAGATGGCATCGCCGAGCTCCTGACGACTCAACTCTTCAGGCTTGATTCCTTCCGCCAGAATGTCCACGCCGAAGCGGGTGAAGATAGCGTCTTTCAGGCCCTTGGTGTCCCAGTCTTCCGGGTGGACCTTCACCGCGCAGAACTGGTCCATCACGTCGCTGAGGATGCCGGAGACGTAATCTTCGAGGATGAGTTCCTTCTGCTCCACGCCCTCCAGCAATTGCCGGCGCAAGCCATACACCGCCTCGCGCTGCTTGTTCATCACGTCGTCATACTCGAGCAGATGCTTGCGGGCCTCGAAGTTCTGGGCCTCGACGGCTTCCTGCGCGGTGGCGATTCGGCGTGTGATCAGCCGTGATTCGATGGGAATGCCCTCTTCCATGCCCAGCCGCTGCAGCAGCTTCGAAACCCACTCTTTGGCGAAGATGCGCATCAGGTCATCTTCGAGCGAAAGATAAAAGCGGGAGGAACCGGGATCGCCCTGGCGTCCGGCGCGGCCTCGAAGCTGGTTGTCGATCCGGCGCGCTTCGTGGCGTTCGGTGCCGAAGATATGCAGGCCACCGACGGCAGTGACTTCATCGTGCTCTCTGTCGGTCTGGACCTTGTAGCGGTTAAAGATCTCGGTCCACTGATCGGTGGGAGCGACGTATTCGTTGCCGGCGTAATACCAGACTGTGCTCTTGGTCTCGTCCACATCGATCTGAATCTTGCCCTGGGCGGCGCGCAGCGGTTGCGCGATTCCCTTCTTCACGCATTCCTGCTTGGCCATGAATTCCGGGTTGCCGCCGAGCAGAATGTCGGTGCCCCGGCCCGCCATGTTGGTGGCAATGGTGACCATGCCCTTGCGTCCCGCCTGCGCGACGATCTCGGCTTCGCGCTCGTGATACTTGGCATTGAGCACGACGTGCTTGATGTTTTTCTTCTTGAGAAGTTCGGAAAGCCGTTCCGACTTCTCGATGGAGGTGGTACCCACCAGCACCGGGCGTCCCGTGGCATACAGCTTCAGAATTTCGTCGGAGGCGGCGAAGTACTTTTCTTTTTCCGTGCGATAGACAACGTCCGGATTCTCCAACCGCAACATTACCTTGTTGGTCGGAATCACCATGACTTCCAGGCGGTAAATGCTCTCAAATTCGGAGGCTTCGGTTTCCGCCGTTCCCGTCATGCCTGCCAGTTTCTTGTACATCCGGAAGTAATTCTGGAAGGTGATGGTAGCGAGGGTCTGGTTCTCGCGCTCGATTTTGACGTTTTCCTTGGCCTCAACCGCCTGGTGCAGGCCATCCGACCAGCGCCGGCCCGGCATCAACCGTCCGGTGAACTCGTCCACGATAATGACTTCGCCATCCTTGACCACGTACTCGACGTCGCGCTTGTACAGGGCATGGGCCTTGACCGCGGTATCGACGTGGTGCTTGAGGTCCCAGTTCTCGGGATCGGCAATGTTTCCAATGCCCAGAAGCTGCTCGACTTTCTCCCATCCGATGTCGGTCACCGTGATGCTCTTGTGTTTCTCATCTACAACATAATCGCCAGTGAGTTCTTTGGGCTCGCCCGGCGCGGTGTCGATCTCCTCGCCTTCTTCCAGCTTGGGGATGATGCGATTGACCCGGGCGTACTTGTCGGTGGACTCTTCGCTGGCGCCGGAAATAATCAGCGGGGTGCGGGCCTCGTCGATCAGGATGGAATCGACTTCATCTACGATGGCGAAGTTGTGCTTGCGCTGCACGCAATCGTGAACGTCAAACTTCATGTTGTCGCGCAGGTAGTCGAATCCGAACTCGTTGTTGGTGCCGTAGGTGACGTCGGAGGCGTAGGCCTCGCGGCGCTCTTCGTCGTCCAGATCGTGCACGATGACGCCCACAGTCAGGCCCAGGAAGCGGTAAAGCTTGCCCATCCATTCGGAATCGCGCTTGGCCAGGTAGTCATTGACCGTGATCACGTGCACACCGCGGCCGCTCAAGGCGTTCAGATACACCGGCAGGGTCGCGACCAGCGTTTTTCCTTCGCCGGTCTTCATCTCGGCAATCTTGCCCTGGTGCAACACCATGCCGCCGATCAGCTGCACGTCGAAGTGGCGCATCTGCAGCACCCGGCGTCCGGCCTCGCGGACCACGGCAAAAGCTTCCACCAGAATCTCATCCAGGGTCTGGTTGATCAGCTTGGTGCGTTCGTCTTCAAGTTCCTTAAGGCGGTCGTGATCGGCCTCGGGCTCGTCGGGAAGAGTAGCCAGGCTATCCTGCACCCGTTTGCGGAATTCGTCCGTCTTGGCGCGCAACTGGTCGTCCGAGAGCTGCTGCATCTGCGGCTCAAGCGCGCTAATGGCCTCGACCCGAGGCCTCAGGCGCTTCAGTTCGCGTTCGTTCTTGGTCCCGAAGACCTTACCCAATACCGTGTTAATCAATTCATTGCACCCGTGAAGGCAGACCCGCCCCTATTAGAAGCCTAGCATATTAGATGCAGCGACAGCGCGTAAGTCGCGGGGAGGAACCTTGAATGAAAGACGCCAGGTAGCGCCGGCGTCCCGCCGGCTGTCGTGAGGGCGTCCCGCCCTCACATTTGTAAGGGTGGCCGACTTTAGTCCGCGAAAGCCGGTTTCATGTAATATTTCCGCGAACCCATGCCCACTTTCTACGATCGGTTTGTCGAGTGCGTCGAGCACTGGCCCCGGAACATTGCCCTGGAGATCCAGCGCCGGGAGCGGGTTGAGAGCTGCACCTACGCCGAGTTGCGGCACATGGCGGAGTCGGTCGGGTCCTGGCTGGGCGGCAACGGATTCCAATCGGGCGCGCGGGTCGTAATTCTGGCTGACAATCACCCCCGCTGGGTGGCCGTATTTCTGGGCGTGGTCGCCTCCGGCTGCACCGCCGTCCCGCTGGACACCGCCCTGCACGCCGACCAGATCACGACCCTGCTCAAAGACAGCGGCAGCTCCCTGCTATTTTGCGATGCCAAACATCTTCCCACAGCACAGGAAGCGATTGGGGAGCTTCCCGTCAAGATTGCGCTCATCAATTCTGCCGAGCCCAAATCTGCATCGGCTCAAACGAATTCCGCTCCGGCCGCGCTTGCGCCGGTGGCCGACCTTGAAACAATCTTTGCTTCAGGTCCGGGCAGCTTCGCGCCGGCTGCGGTCGCTGCGGACGTTGTCGCCTCCCTGCTCTACACTTCCGGCACGACTTCCAATCCCAAGGGCGTGATGCTGACCCACGCCAACCTGCTGGGCGAAGTGGAATCGGTGTTCCAATGGGCGCGGGTCGGTCCCGACGATGCGGTGCTCGGCGTGCTGCCGCTCTTTCATGTGCTCTCCCAGATGGCGAATCTCCTGCTGCCGCTGGTGAAGGGCGCGAAGGTCGTCTATCTGGAAACCCTGAACACCACGGAGTTGTTACGCGCGCTGAACGAGCGCCAGATCACGATTTTTGCCGTGGTGCCACAATTTTTCTACCTGATTCACGAACGCATCTTCAAGGAAGTAGCCAAGCGCGGCAAGGTGGCGGGCTGGGCGCTGAAAGCACTGATGGCGGTCAATCGCGGCCTGCGGACTGTGGGGCTCAACGCCGGCCGCGTCTTCTTCGGCAAGCTGCACAGCACATTCGGCGACCGCATGCGCTACCTGATCACCGGCGGCTCGCGCTTCGATCCCCAGATCGGATACGACTTCCACGCCCTCGGCATCGACGTCCTTCAGGCCTACGGCCTGACCGAAACCACGGGTGCTGCCTTCGCGGCTCTGCCTCATCACAATGTAATTGGTTCCGTCGGACCGCCGCTGCCCGGCGTCGAAGGAAAGATTATCGATCCCAAGCCCGGCGAAGATGGCGGACCCGCCGTCGGAGAAATTGCCATCAGGGGCGCCATCGTGATGAAAGGTTACTGGAACCGGCCGGATGCGACGGCCGCCGTCCTGAAGGATGGCTGGCTGCACACCGGCGATCTCGGCTACTTCGACTCGGGCGGCAATCTGTTTATCACCGGGCGCGAGAAAGACGTGATCGTGCTCAGCAACGGCAAGAACGTTTATCCCGAAGAGATTGAGGCTTACTACCTGAAGTCTCCATACATTAAGGAAATCGGCGTGATGGCGCTGGAGAGCGAAGCCGGCAATCCTGCCTCGGACCGGCTCTACGCCGTGGTCGTGCCCGACTTCGATCTGCTGAAAGAACGCAAGATCGTAAATGCGAAGGAAGTCATCCGCTTCGACATCGAAGGCATCTCGGCCAAGATTCCATCCACCAAGCGCATCGGCAGCTATGAAATCTGGCAGGACCCTTTGCCGCGTACGACAACCCGCAAGCTCAAACGCTTCGAGATGGAAAAGCTGGTGCGCGCCAACCGGAAAAAAGGACAGCCCGATTTCGAGGCCCGCTCCACACCGGCTCTTAAGCGTCGAGGATGCTCAATGGCTGGAACAGGCCGAAGTGCAGCAGGCGTTGAAGATCATTCGTGAATCGAGCAAGAGCGCTCCCGAAGTCATTCGTCCCAGTGACAATCTCGAGCTCGACCTCGGGCTCGATTCCATGCAGCGCATTGAATTGCTGGTCGCAGTCGAAAAAGAACTTGGCGGAGACGTAGAAGAATCGGCCATGGCTGAAATTTATACCGTTCGCCAACTGGTGGACGCGATCCGCGAGAGTGCGGCCGGGGGAAAGACGCGCACCGCATCGAGCCAGCAACCGGCGGGCTGGAAATCGGTGCTCGAAGAGGACCCCACCGATCCTGAAGTCCTCGCCCTGGCCAAGCCCAGCCGCCTGACCGAAGGCTTACTGTACTCAGCGTTCCAGCTGCTTCAGATTTTTGCCTACGACCGCTTTCATCTGCGGGCGAGCGGGTTGGAAAAACTCCCGTCGCAAGGCTCTTACATTATTTCTTCCAATCACCAGAGTTATCTTGACCCGCTCGTACTTGCGTCGATTTTGCCATGGCGGGTATTCCGAGGGCTGTTTGCCGTTGGCACCAGCGAAATTTTCGGCTCCGGCTTCATGCGCCGCCTGGCGCGCTGGTTGCGAGTGATCGTCGTGGATCCCGATGCCAACCTGGTTTCCGCCATGCGCGCCGGCGCCTTCGGGCTGCGCCACGGTCGCATCCTCATTCTCTATCCGGAAGGCGAGCGCAGCATCGACGGCACGCCCCGGACTTTCAAGAAGGGCGCGGCCATTCTTTCCCTTCATCTGCAGGTACCGATTGTTCCAGTGGCGATTGAAGGATTTTATGACGCCTGGCCGCGCGGCCGGCGCTTCCAGAAGTTCGCGCCGCTTAAGATTCAGGTTGGCGACCCGATTTACCCGCCACCTGACGCCGAGGCATCGGAACCGGCCTACGAGCAGCTTACGGGAGAGTTGAAGGCGCGCGTGGTGAGAATGTGGGAGGGGCTGCGCGAATAGCACACGCGAACGCCACATTCATGATGGCGCCCTCCTGCCGCTTGTTCTGACGACTGAAGACCAACGACTGGAGACTATTTGGCCCGGGGATGAGTCTGATCGTAAACCTGGAGCACGTGCTTGATGGAGAGCTGAGTGTAGCGCTGGGTAGTCGCGAGGCGCTCATGGCCGAGCATCTCCTGAATCGCGCGCAGGTCCGCTCCTTCCTCCAGCAGGTGGGTGCCGAAGGCATGCCGCAAGGTGTGGGGGTGCACGTCCGGTGACAGGCCCTTGGCCACCGCAATTTTCTTGATGATCCGCCCCACGCTGCGAGTGGTGAGCCGGCCGCCGCGGCGGTTGACCAGCAATGCTGATGAAGTTTTCTTGCGTTCCGACAGCAATCGTTGGCGGGCCGGCAGGTAGGCTGCAAGCGCAACCTTGACCGTGTCGCCAAAGGGTACGTAGCGTTCCTTTTTTCCTTTGCCCCGGATGAGTATGGCCTCATTACTCAAGCGAATGTCCTCGAGGTTGATCCCAATCAGCTCCGAGTTCCGGATGCCGCAGCCATAGAGCAACTCGAACATCATTCGGTCACGCTCGGGAAATGCAGCGACTTCCGGCATGTCTCCGTCAAGCACACCATTCATTTCCTCAATGGTTGGCACCCGTGGAAGTTTTTTAGGAAGTTTCGGAGTCGAGACCAGGGCCGCGGGATTTTGTACGACCACCCCCTCCTGGGCAAGCCAGCGATACAGCGATCGCACCGCAGCCAGCGCGCGGGCTACCGAGGTCTTGCCTAACCCTTTCTCATAGAGATGGGAAAGAAATCCGCGGATGGTGACATGATCAATTTGCTTCCAGCCCCGCGAGCCGGTGTAGGCGGCGAATTCCTCCAGATCGCCACCGTACGCTTTGATGGTATGGACCGAGGCATTCCGTTGCCGCAGCGCTTGCAGAAACGCACGCACGGCCTTCTCGACGACGGTTAGCTTTGCGGTTTCGGCCATAAACTTAATCTCTACCACGGAGGCTCGGAGTCACGGAGCAGAAACCAAGGCGCTCTCTCTGTGTCTCTGTGGTGAAGGAACATTCTCCTACCTCGCCTTCGCCCGGGGATGATGCTTCTGGTACACACTCTTCAGTCGGTCGAGCGCCAGGTGCGTGTACACCTGGGTAGTGGAAATATCGGCGTGGCCGAGGATGATCTGCACGGTGCGCAGATCGGCGCCATTTTCGACCATGTGCGTAGCGCAACTGTGCCGCAGCATGTGCGGGCTGGCATTGCGTCCCGCGCTCACCGAAGCCGCGCGCACCAGCCGCCACACTCCTTGCCGCGTCAACCTTTTGCCTCCGCGGCCCAAAAAAAGAAGCGGCGAGCCCTTCCCCTTGTCCAGAATTGGCCGCGCACCCTTCATATAGTGAACCAGCGCGTCCTGCGCGCCCTTTCCCAGCGGCACAATCCGTTCCTTATCACCCTTGCCGCGCACCAGCAGGCAACCAAGATCGAGCTTCAGGTCTTCCAGTTTTACGCTCACGACCTCGGACACGCGCAGTGCCGCCGCATACAAAACTTCCAGCATGGCGTGATCGCGGACCGCCAGCGCGTCCGCGTCCTTCCTCTTCGAAGCCGGCTGCAGGCGACCCAGCATGCTTTCCATTTCGTCGCGGGCCAGCGCCTTGGGCAACACCTTCCATTGTTTGGGTGAATCGATGTTCAGCGTGGGATCATGCTCGACCATCTTGTCCAGCAGCAGGTAGCGGTACAAATGGCGCAGAGCGGAAAGTTTACGCCCCACCGATCGACCGTCAACCGAATTGCTGAACAGTTGCTGAATGAACTCGCGCACGTGGTTGCGCTGGGCGTTGAGCAGTGTGCGTTTGTGCTTTTCCAGAAAGCCCGCGAATTGCCCGATGTCGGTGGTATAGGCCGCGACCGTAAGCGGCGCCAATCCCTTTTCGATCTTCAGGTAGTCGAGGAAGCCTGAAACCACGCGAGCGTCCGTTGAGGAAGACACACCTCGAGTATGCTCGTTATCGGACATCGCGCAAAGTACCCAGAATGGTTAACCACGGAGGACACAGGGGACACAGAGTCTTGGATCCTGCTCCGCGCCCTCAGTGTCCTCCGTAGTTAATGAATCTCTTTCAGGATTTCCTCTGCATACAACACGCCTTCAGGGGTCTCTTCATGTTTGAAGTATGCAAACACGTTTCGCTCCTGTCCAAGAAGTTCCCGCATCCGCTCCATCATGGCCTGGCGCTCGTCGGCGGTATAGGAAGGCTTGCGGTAACGGTAGTAGCAGAAGTCCGCGGTGACGACGTCGGGCGTGACCCTCTCTTCGCTCTCGGCGATGCACAACGCCCGATTGCCGCTCTTCAACAGGTTGAAGATTTCGTCGGTAAACCAGGAGGGGTGGCGGAATTCAAACGCCGCCTGAACAGCCCGCGGCACTGTGGGGAGAAATTCCTCCAGCAATTTCACATCGGCCTTCAAATTGGGCGGCAACTGGAACAACACGGGCCCTAGTTTTCCAGCCTGGGCCAGGGGCTCGATTGTGCTGAGAAAACGCGGCACAAAATCGGCCGTTCCTTTCAGCCGCTTGATGTGGGTGATCACCTGGTGCGCCTTCACCCCGAAGCGAAAGTCCGCCGGCGTTTCCGCCATCCACTTCTGCGCGGTCGTCTCTTTGATCAATTGCCGGAAGGTGAAGTTAACTTCGACGGTGTTAAGCCGGGTGGCGTAGTGTTGCAGGAAATTTTTCTGCGGAAGCTTGGCAGGATAGAAATCCGGCTTCCAGCTGGGATACGCCCATCCTGAAGTTCCGACGTAGAGTTGCGCCATGATCCCGGATTATATCTTCCTCGATTTTTTGCCCGCTGCCTTCTTGCTTCCGGGTTTCACGGCCTTCTTTCGGCGTGCGGCCTGGGCTGCGATTTTCAATCCCGTACCGGCAGCAATCGAGCGAGCCTCGCTCGCCGGACGGGCGGGGACGCCCGTCCCTCCATCCACCACTAACTGGGGCAGCCTTTGTTTCAACCCGAGAACGGGTTCGAACAGGTCTCCCATTTTCTCCACCCGCTTGAGCACCTGATCGGCCTCGAACACCAGCAGGCCAGGATCTTTCTTCTTCAGCATGTGTTCAACCTCTTCCCACTTCACCGGCGTAGAAACCGTGGGATGCTCCCTGGCCCGCAACGAATACACTCCAATCGTCGTTTTATGCTGGTCGTTCTGGCTCCAGTCCACCAGCACCTTGCCTTTGCGCAACTCCTTCTTCATGTCTGAAACCACCAGCTCGCGGTGCTGATCTTCCAGCAGGCGGGCCAGCGCGTGGGCAAAGGGTTTGGTGGCCTCATAATTGGTAGGCGTGTTCAGCGGAACGTAAATCTGCAAACCTTTCGAGCCGGAGGTCTTGGGGAAACTCTGCAAGCCGAAGTGCTCAAAGATTTCCCGCAGCCACATGCCGACCTGCGCGCACTGCACGATGTTGGCGGGTGGTCCGGGATCGAGATCGAACACCATCATGGTGGGACACCCGATATCTTTTGCCAAAGAGAGCGAGGGATGCAGTTCGATGGCGGCCAAGTTCGCCATCCACACCACCGTGCTCAGATCGTCGGCAAGAATATAGTTGACCGTGCGCCGGTTGCCCTCGCTCCAGATGGGCGCGGTCTTCACCCACTCCGGCCGGTGCGCAGTGGCGTTCTTCTCAAAGAAATATTGGCTGTCCACGCCGTTGGGATAACGCTTCAGGGTGAGCGGACGCCCCTCCAGATGCGGAACCAGCACTGGCCCGATGCGGGCGTAGTAGTCAATGACCTGTCCCTTGGTGAAGCCGGTTGCGGGATACAGGACCTTGTCCAGATTGGACAGCTTCAGTTGCCGGCCCTGAATTTCAACCATCGGTGCAGTACTCACGCCGTTTAGTATAGTGTGGCGCGGGCACCCCCGCCCGCGGCTCTTGACTTTGATCTTGACCTTGAACCCCCGCGGGCGAGGGCTCCTTGGGCTTCGCTCAGGACAGGCCCGCGCCACACAGTCAACAACTGTCAAGTTTGACAACTTCCCTTCCCGCCACGTAACTTCAAGTTCTTCCTTTAATGTTCTGTCCAACCGCTGTGGAGGTCCGATGAAATACCGCGCACTCAAGTGTGTAGCTGTGCTGCTCGTGTTGTCCGCGATGGCTGTCGCACAAGATCTATCCGCCTTCGAAAAACGCATCACGGTCAAAAAGCTCGACAACGGCCTGACCGTCGTCATCTGCGAGCGTCCGGAGGCCCCGGTCTTTTCGTTCAACACCCACGTGAACGCCGGCTCGGCGCAGGACCCCATGGGACAGACTGGCCTGGCCCACATGTTCGAACACATGGCCTTCAAAGGTACGGACAAGATCGGCACCACCGACTTCCCCGATGAAAAAGTCGCCCTGGCCAAAGTGGAAAAGGCATACGCCGCCTACATCGAAGAGCGCGACAAACGAGTGGGCCGCGATGAGCAGAAGCTGAAAGATCTGCAAAAAGCCTGGCAGGACGACATCGCCGACGCGCAAAAGTACGTCAAGCCCAATGAGTTTCCGCAAATCCTCGAAAGCAATGGCGCGGAAGGTCTGAATGCCTCCACCGCCGAGGACCAGACCGAATACCACTATTCTTTCCCGGAAAACCGGCTGGAGCTGTGGGCCTACCTCGAGTCGGAACGCTTCATGCACCCGGTGATGCGCGAGTTTTACAAGGAGCGCAACGTGGTGATTGAGGAACGCCGCATGCGGGTTGACAGCAATCCCATCGGCCGCCTGCTGGAACAATTCACCACCGCTGCCTTCCAGGCGCATCCTTATCACCGGCCCGGCATTGGCTGGATGGCCGACCTGAATTCATTTTCCGCCACCGACGCCCAGCATTTTTTCGACGAATACTACATTCCGTCAAACATGGTCGTGGCCGTGGTGGGCGACGTGAAGGCTCCAGAGACGCTGCCCATCATCGAAAAGTATTTTGGCCGCATCCCCGCCCGCGAGCGTCCCGACGAGCGCACCACGACCGAGCCTCCGCAAAATTCCGAGCGCCGGGTCGTGCTCTATGACCGGTCGCAGCCGCTTTACCTCGAGGGCTACCACCGTCCCGACTACCGTAGTCCCGATGATGCCGTCTATGACGCCATCGCCGACTTGATGTCGAACGGGCGCACCTCCCGCCTGTACCGGGCTCTCGTGCGCGATAAGAAGATCGCCGCCTACTCCGCGGGCTTCACTGGTTTGCCGGGAAACAAGTATCCCCACCTGTTCGCTTTTTATGCCTTCCCTCTGCCCGGCCATAAGAACGAAGAAGTGGCGGAGGCGATTCACGCTGAAATCGATCGCCTGAAGAAAGAAGACATCAGCGACGAGGAATTGAAGATGATCCGGACGCGGGCCAAAGCCAACCTGCTGCGCGGACTGGACGACAACGAAGGTCTGGCTACCTCTCTCGCGCTCTATCAGGCACTCTATGGCGACTGGCGCGAACTCTTCCACCAGGTGGAGAACCTCGACAAGGTAAGCAAGGCCGATATCCGGCGCGTCGCCAATCAGACTTTTGTTCCCACCAACCGGACCGTCGGGATTATCGAAACCATCTCTCCGCCGCCAGCGGCCGCGCAAAATGGAGGTGGGCAATGAAAACGATTTTTCTCGCTCTTCTCAGTTTTGCCTTCGTGACCGGACTGCTATTTCAGGCCGCTCCGGCGGCCGCACAGGCCACCGACTGGCAAAAGATCAATATTCCGCCGCTTCCCGCCTTTCATCCCCAGGAGCCCAAGCGGATCGTCCTGCCCAACGGGATGATCATCTTCCTGCAGGAGGACCACGAGCTGCCTCTCGTCGACGGCATCGCCCGAATTCGCGGCGGCTCCCGTTCCGAACCCGCCGACAAGACCGGCATGCTTGACATGTACGGGGAAGTCTGGCGCACCGGCGGCACCAAGGCGCAGACCGGCGACCAGTTGGACGACTATCTCGAAGTCCGCGCCGCCAAAGTCGAAACCAACAGCAACTCGGATTCGACAACCATTTCTTTCTCTTGCCTGAAGGCCGATTTTGACGACGTGTTCAAAGTATTCGACGACCTGCTGCGCGGTCCCGAGTTCCGCGCCGACAAACTTGATCTGGCACAGAAGGAGTATTTCGACGCCATCTCCCGCCGCAACGATGACGTCGATGGCATCGTGGGTCGCGAGACCGCTAAACTGGCTTTCGGTGCAGAGAATCCCTACGCGAGAGTCGCCGAGTACAAGACCGTCGCTGCCGTCACCCGCCAGGACTTCATCGATTGGCACCGCGCTCACGTCAATCCCAACAACATCATTGTTGGGATCGTCGGCGACTTCGACGCGGCCGCGCTGGAGGCCAAGCTGCGTCAGGCCTATGGTGCCTGGCCCAAGGGGCCGGCGCTGAAGGAAGAAAAGATTGAATTCACCCCAGCGAAACCGGGCTACTACCTGGTCCAGAAAGATGATGTCAACCAGAGTTCGATCGACATGGTTGGAGTCGGCATCCGGCGCGACAACCCCGACTACTACGCGGTCCGCGTCTTCAATGAGGCCTTTGGGGGCGGCTTTTCTTCACGCCTGTTCCGAACGATTCGCACTCAACTGGGGCTGGCCTACTCCGTCGGCGGCGGCATTGGAACCGCGTTTGATCATCCCGGCATGGTGCGCCTGGCCATGGGTACAAAGAGCGCGACCACGCTCGAATCCATCAAAGCGCTGGATGAGCAGATTGACGACGTGGCCAGGCATCCAATTTCGGCAGCCGAAATCAAACTGGCCAAGGATGCCATTCTGAATGGCTTCATCTTCAACCTTGATTCGCCCGACAAGATTCTGCGCGAACGCATGGCCTACGAATTCTATGGCTATCCCCAGGACTACCTGGAAAAATTCCGCGAAGGCGTGGAGAAAGTAACCGAGGCGGACGTGGCGCGCGCCGCCTCCAAATACCTGCACAAGGAAAAACTGGCCATACTGGTGGTCGGCAATCCGCCGGAGTTTGACAAGCCGCTTTCGTCGCTGGGCGCGGTGACCAACATCGACATTTCGATCCCGCCGCCCCCGGGCGGGCCCCCGGAACCGCCAGCCAAACCGGCCCAGTAGCCCAGCGTGCCGCGCCGGACCAGATGGAGAGCATCCGCCAAATTATCGCCGCTGCGGGCTTCGTCAGGTCCGGGACGTCTTCCGATCCTCTGATTGTCCTGCGCTCGCCCATACTCTGGGGCATAGCCGGGGTCGGGATTGGCATCTTCCTCTTTTTCCGCGGCTTCCCTTTCCTCAAGCGCAAACGCCTGATCCAGAACATACCCACATCCACCATCCGTGGCGCAGCGCTGGGTGCCGTAGAAGTAAGCGGCACAGTCGTGGGACCGTACACCCTGATCTCACCCCTTTCGGAAGCGGACTGCTTTTACTACCACGCCGTGGCGCGCAGCACTGATGAAGAAGAGAAAGAAGTGGCCGAGGAAGTCCTGTACGCTCCCTTCTTCCTGGATGACGGAACAGGACGCTTGATGGTGGATCCGCGTGGCGCCGAGATAGAACTTCGGACCTCCGTCGAGGAGGAGTACTCGCCTTCCACGGGCGATGCCTTTACCCGGCATTTTCTGGTGCGCCGTGGGCTTTCCAGCGCCGTCCCGGCGAAACTCCAGGAGTTCTGCATCCGCCCCGGCGACCATTTGTTCGTTCTCGCCAGTCTCCGAGAGAATCCAGGCCTCGAAAGTGCCGCTGACTGTCTGAGCGGCGACGCTGCCCAGGGACAGCAAGGATTTCTGAGCGCGGCCGCGGCCGATCTCCAGCGGCGGGCCGCGATCGAATCCATGTTGCCTCCCGGCAGCGCCGTCCCACGCATCCCCCAGGCTACGCCGGTCGAAACCCAAGCCTTCGATCTCACCCCCCCGGTGGTGTTGATGAAGGGCAGATTGGGTGAGCCATTCTTCATTTCCTGGCGCAGCCAGCGCGATGTGGTAGCAGAGCTGGCGATGCGGTCAGTTCTCTACATCTGGGGCGGCCCGATTCTTGCCCTCGCCGGCGTGTGGCTGCTGGTCAGACACCTGCTATAGAAAATCTTATGGAGGACGGGCGTCTCGCCTGTCTAGCCGGGCGGGGACGCCCGGCCTCCATTCCTGTTGACACCAGGGCGGCCAGCGCTTAACCTGATAGCGAACAAAAAGCGAATATGTATGGCTACCCTTCCCCTCTTGCCGACTACCGCGCCCCGATTGGTAGGCATCGCTCGCCTGGCCGCCGAGGGTGAATCCCTGCGCCAGGGGCATGAAGTCGAATACTTCACCCTACCCGTACGTTCCCTGCTCAACCGCTGCACCGGCGTGCGCATGCCCTTTACCTGGACCATCAATCCCTACCGTGGCTGCGAGTTTGCCTGCAAGTATTGCTATGCCCGCTACACTCACGAATTTATGGAAATGCGCGACGGCATCGAGTTTGAACAGAAAATCTACGTCAAGCAGCATGCCGCCGATTTGCTGCGGCAGGAGCTGCGCCGGGTCAAGCCGGGCGAGCAGATCGCTCTCGGCACCGCCACCGATCCTTATCAGCCGGCCGAACGCCGTTTCGAAGTGACCCGCGCCATCCTGGAAGAATTCGCCCGACACCAGGGGCTGGATTTGGGCATCGTCACCAAGGGCAACCTGATTCTTCGGGATCTGGATGTGCTCCATCAGATTGCGCAGAACAACCGACTCACCGTGAGCGTCACCATCACGACTTTGAACATAAACCTGGCCCGCATCCTCGAACCGAGGGCGCCCCGCCCCGATCTGCGGATGGAAACCGTCCGAACGTCTGAGTGAGGCGGGTATTGACACCGGCGTGAGTTGTTCCCCGGTGATCCCCGGAATCACAGACTCACTTCGCAATCTGGAAGCGTTGGTTCGCGCCACCGCTGAAGCGGGGGGAAAACATATCTTTGCCAATCCCCTGTTTCTGAAACCCTGTTCCGCGGCGGTCTTCATGCCCTTTCTCGAAAAAGAGTTTCCCCAGCTTGCGGCCGGCTACCGGCAGCGCTACAAAGACAGCGCCTTCTTGCCCAGGGCCTACGGAAAGCGGATTTCGCAGCTGATGAAGAACCTGCGGCAGAAGTATGGGATTCGGCACCGCGACCGCGAAAGGCCTCCGCTCCGGCCTATGGTAAGCGAACCACAGCTGAGTCTTTTCTGAGCACTCCCGCCTGCAGTCCGATCAACCTGTCATCTCGAGCGCAGCCGACCGATTCGCTTGCGAATCGATCGGCGGAGTCGAGGGACCTGCTGTGGTTTGCTGCACGGAAAAGCCGCCGACTCTGACCTTCGTAGCGCCGGCGTCTCGCCGGCTGTCGGGCGGGCATCCTGCCCGCCCACCGGAGACAAGGTGCCCCCCGAGCCGGCCCTGAGCGAAGTCGAAGGGATGCCGGGCTACATAGATTATGGGGGAAGCGGAGACCCTGATGGGGGTTTGCGGAACGGAGTCGCTTGTCTCTAGCGCGCTCAACCGCCTCGCGGGCGAGGACACCCGCGACCACACCCTGCGCCCCTCGACTATAATTCGTGCTCGATCATGCCACCCTCCGCCTCCAGACCCGCAGAGCCGGCCCAGCCCGGCGTCAAGACCCAGCTCAACCAGTTCTGGCAGCGTGTGACCGACGGACTTGAACTCAACCAGCTCTGGACCCAGTTCCACACCGACGCGCGCGCCAGTTTCCGCCTCTACCAGCGCGACTATGGCGCGCGGCGGCGACAGGAAACCCAGCCCCGCGGCGTCTTCCATACCGTGCTCGATTTTCTGTGGGCCATTCTGGAGAAGCTCAGCCCGGCCCGGCGCGTCCTGCTCCTGGTGGGGATTCTCTTTCTGGTTTTTCCCGGCGGTGGGTTCAGCCACCAGGGGAAGGCGGGAGAGGTCGAAGTCGTTGAGTTTGATTTTCATTTCTACGGCGGGATCGTGCTGTTCATCCTGCTCATGCTCGAAGTCTCGGACCGGGTGGTCATGAAGCGCGATCTGGAAATCGCGCGCGATATCCAGAGCTGGCTCCTGCCGGGAACTTCGCCCCAGGTCCCCGGACTGGCGATTGCCTTTGCCACTCGCCCTGCGAATACCGTCGCCGGAGACTACTACGACGTCTTCGCCCGCCCTGCCAACCCTTCCGGCGAGACCCGCTTTCTGCTTGCCGTCGCTGATGTCGCCGGGAAGAGCATCCCCGCAGCCCTGCTGATGGCTACGTTTCAGGCCAGTCTCAAAACCCTCTCTGCCCTTCCCTGCTCGTTGACCGAACTGGTCACGGGCATGAACCAGTATGCCTGCACCAACAGCCAGGGCGGGCTGCGCTTTACCACTGCATTCCTGGCCGAATTCGATCCGGTGAGCCGCACGCTCGCCTATATCAATGCCGGACACAACACACCCATTCTCCGACGCAGCGCGGGCGCCGTGGAGCGATTGACCGTCGGTGGACTGCCCTTGGGGATTCAGGCGGAAGCCAGGTATGAATCCGGCAGCCTGCAGTTGCAGCCGGGCGACTGGCTGTTAATCTTCACCGACGGCCTGGTGGAGGCGCTGAATCAGCGGGAAGAGGAATATGGGGAAACGCGTCTGCTGGAGGTGCTGAATGCGGGCGCGGCCGGCACTCCCGACGAAATGCTGCGCCGCATGATGGCCGACGTGGATGCATTCGTGGGAGCCACAGCACAACACGATGACATCACCAGCCTGCTGGTGAAGGTGGGCTAAAGCTTCCGTGCCAAGAATAGATGGAGGATGGGCGTCCCGCCCGTCTTCGCTGCGGGACGGGCGGAGGCGCCCGTCCTCCATTTATCTTCTCTTGCGCCGCGCGAAGAGCAGACCCAGCCCCGCGCCCAGCAGCAACGTGCCCAGCAGCTTCTTCTTGTCCCCCACCGCGATGAAGTGAGTTCCCTGCGGACCAACCTCGAAGACACCCACAGGAAGGGCCCCGACTCCGCCGCCTCCCCCACCGCCCTCGCCACGCGCGGTCTTGATTTCCAGCCCGCCGCTGCCCGTGCCGCCGCCAAAACCATAACCGATCTTGGCCACTGGAATAATTGTCTTGTCGCCCGCGACGATCGGTTCTCCGAACACACTCGTAACCTGCGCCCGCGTGGAAAGGCTCTCGTGCAAAGATTGCAACAAAGTCAGACTGCTCATAAAAAACTCCTTTTCGTCGACAACTCGCGCTACATATTCATCACTTCAGCATACATGCGGTGAAAGGCGTGCACTCCCGCCTCCTGCTTGATGCTGTAACGACCGCGCTGGTAGCTTCGCGAGTGCAGATTTTTCTGTACGGTTTCGCAGATGCCCACATCTTCAACCTGAATCTGGTCGCTGAACTCCACCGACGCCCTGGCCGCGGCACTGCCCAGATCTCTCTCCGGCAGATACCACTCGAAAATCGCCAGCGAGCGGTCGGCCGAAATGGGCAGCACGATGTTCAGCGAAACGTTGTCGGGATAGCAGTTGAGCATCCAGTTGGGAAAAATCCAGAAGTAGTCTGTGGTCAGGCCTTCCGCAGCTTCCTGGTAACGGCGTGGCGTGGCGTCCCCCGGCTGGGCACCGCGAATCGGACTGAATTGCCGAACGTGGCGAGCATAAGGCTCGACCGTGTAGGCGTTGTAATCCAGCTCCCGGTTCAGGCCGGGATGGACACTGGGCAGGTGGTAGCCTTCGAGATAGTTGTCCACATAGGTTTTCCAGTTGCACTTCATCGCGTAGGTGCGCCGTTCGAAGAGCTTCATGCCGGCAAAACCGAAGCGCTCGGCTTGTTGAGGAAGCTGGCCCAGGGTTTTTACCAGCGGTTCGGCGTGCGGATCAAGGTTGACGAAAATCAGATTGGACCATTCTTCAGCCCGCACCGCAGCCAGGGTAAATTCGCCGGCATCGAAGCCCAGCTGCCCTTCAAATTCCGGGGCGCTGATCAGCGCTCCATCAAGCCCATAAGTCCAGCCGTGATAGCCGCAGCGAAACAGCTTGCGTGATCCGCAGCCTTCGGCGGGAGGCCCGGCGCGGTGACGGCAGACGTTATAAAAGCCGCGCAGCTCACCCTGGGCGCCGCGCACCAGCAAGAGAGGCTCGCCCAGCAGCTCGGTAGTAAAAAAGTCGCCGGGCTGCAGCAGTTGTCCGCGATGTCCCACCACTTGCCAGGCGCGCGCAAAGATGCGCTCTCTTTCCCGAGCCCACACCGCAGGGTCGGTGTAGAACGGCGCCGGAATCGACCAGGCCCGGGAAATGTCAGCATCGATCTGAATGGCTGGTAGCTCGCGCATGCCGCACCATTCTACGTCAGGACGCCGGAAGGCGGACCTCGGGCGTCAGACGCAAGACCTCGATCCTAAGCCGGGAAGCGAGTGAGGTTCCTCCGGAGGGCTGTCATGCTGCGCGGCGTGGCTGCTTCGCGAACAAAGCAGCCACGCAGTCGATGCACCCCTATGACCCGGTGAGTGCCGGGCGCTATTTTCCGGTTCGCTCGGAAATGCCAGGCACTGCAGGCTGCCGAAGAGTTCGTGGAATGGTCGGGATCTTTCGACTCCGTTCAAGATGACAGACTCTTATTGCGGTTCTGATTCGGAACAGATTTCTCTTTCGGGCTGCTGCAATCTGTCATCTTTTGTGACACGAAGTGGTCATGCGCGCGTATGCGCAGAGCGTGCGTGCGCTGACGCAGCTCTCGCTTTTCCAGCCGCGGTGCAAGCAATCAGAGTTAGCTGCAACCCGTCTTCCATGTCGCGGACACGCTCGCAATGGCAGGCCACCTGCCTTCACTAACTGTAGAGAAATTAAGAATTCACTAACGGAAAACGGAGATACACAAAACAACTATGCGTAAACAAAAAGGTTTTTCACTGATTGAACTTTTGATCGTGGTGGCGATTATTCTGATTATCGCTGCGATTGCAATTCCTAACTTACTGCGCGCCCGGATCGCGGCCAACGAGGCTTCTTCGGTCGCGTCCATCCGCACCATCAACACCGCGGAAGTGACCTACCTGACTGCGTATCCGACCGTCGGCTACTCGATCACCCTGGCGGCCCTGGGCCCGGCAGCGGCTGGCACCTGCACGACTCCTGTCCAAACCAATGCCTGCCTGTTGGACTTCACCCTGGCCTCGGCTACGACCTCGGCACTGGCCAAGAGCGGCTACTACTTCGGAGTGGCCAACTCGACGACCGCTACCACGCCGGTTTCCGGCTATACCATCGGCGCAGCGCCTTCGGCTTACAACAGTACCGGCGTTCGCCTCTTCTGCTCGATTGAAGATGGCGTCGTCCGCTCTGCCGCTGGTGCGTCCGGTGGGGTACCGGTCGCCACCACTGCGGGCTGCGTTGCCTACACCACCCTCTAAGAATCGGAACGCTTAGGGAAAGTTCGAAATCCAGGGAGCATCGGAGCGATCCGATGCTCCCTGGCAATTTTGCAGGAGAGGAAAAACAAGATGCGCAAAGGCGATGGCTTTTCACTCATAGAGTTGCTGATCGTGGTGGCAATCATTCTGATCATTGCCGCGATCGCCATCCCCAACCTGCTGCGAGCACGCATTGCTGCCAATGAAGCGTCGGCGGTGAGTTCAATCCGGACCATCGTCAGCGCCGAGGCCACCTATCAGTTAGCCTACCCGACGGTCGGCTTTGCCGACACCCTGGCCAAACTTGGGCCGGGCGGCGCCGGTTCTACCTGTTCCGGTCCCACCCAGGCCGCGGCTTGCCTGATGGACAGCCTGCTCTCCAACGCCACTTCAGCCGCCGCGGCCAAAAGCGGATACTTCTTTGGCCTGGCGGGCGTGACCGGCGGATCCGTAGTGGTCAGCTACACCGCGGGCGCCTCCGCCTCCGGTTACAACTCCACCGGCGTGCGCGACTTCTGCTCCGTCGAAGACGGTGTGCTGCGCTTCCAGAATCCCAGCGGACAGTCCGCGCCCGTGATCGTGCCCGCAACCTGCACCGCCTTCATGCCTCTGCGCTAAACCGCCCACCCGGCGCTCGACCGCCTCCCGCCCGACATCCGCATCAAGCCCAATGGAAAAGCCTGGTCATGGATCCGGCCGAGTTCCTCCTGGCGCCTTCAGTGCGCTGTTCCGGAAGTTCTTGGAATTAATATTGTCATCCCGACCGGAGCGAAGCGAAGTGGTGGGACCTGCTCTCCACCAACTCGATCTGCGCCGCTTACATTTTTGATGGTCCGTCTATTGCTGTGACTGGGCCTTCCGAGGTATCCGAGAAGACTCGCAAGGCCAGCACTTGCGTGGAAGAGCGGTCCTTCGGGGCCGCGTTTCGCCACGCGCCACCCGGCGGTCCTTAGGCGCAGTTGTGCCACTGGGGCTGAACAGGCTGTGTCGCAACCCTGGACTCGAGCAAAGATCGGAGTAGCGGACACATAAAAAGGCCGCGAAGGGGCGCAACCATAAAGCCCACGGCGCAAGCCGAGTTGGCCGGCCCAGCAGGTCCCTCGACTGCGATCGCTTCGCTTCGCTCCGGTCGGATGACAAACCAATGAACTTTCAGGGACAGAACACTAAGTCTCACAGTCTCCGCCATTCAGCTTGGAATGGAGGCTGGCTTTTGCCTTGGAGGTCGCTTCCCTGAATAAGAGATGTCGTGGTTTTAAGTCCCAAAATGACACAGATTGTCATTGCTCCTGCCAAAATCTGACACCGATCAAGCCTGGCGGAGCCCCGCTGGGGGCGTTACCCGAATAACCAAAGATTGGCTAAAGACTGAAAATAAGAGACATGCAAGCCGGAGAGTACCGGAATGGTACGCCTTGAGCAGTGGCCTCCCGAATGCGAACACATTCCCTAATTGGGTCTGCTGAAGACCAAAATTTTGAATCGGAGAGAGGGACTAACGAGATGCGGAAACAGAAGGGTTTTTCACTGATTGAGTTGCTGATCGTGGTTGCGATCATTCTGATCATCGCTGCGATCGCCATTCCTAACCTGCTGCGTGCACGTATCGCAGCCAATGAATCGTCTGCCGTCAGCGCGATTCGTACCATCAACACGGCTCAGGTTTCCTATCAGTCGGCTTATCCGACCGTGGGTTACTCGGTGAACCTGGCTCAGCTCGGGCCGGGCGCTGCGGGTTCGACCTGCCCCGCGGGCGGACCGGTTCAGGCCAATGCTTGCCTGGTGGACAGCGTGTTGTCCAACGCCATCGCTCCTGGCACGGCGAAGAGCGGCTTCTACTACGACGTAGTTGGCGTTGTGGGTGCGGGTGGCAGGTTGTTCCTGACCTACGGCGTGGGTGCGGCTCCGTCTGCTTTCAACCAGACTGGTGTGCGCAACTTCTGCTCCGCAGAAGATGGCGTGATCCACTACAACGCTGGTGCGGCTGGTGCAGCTCCGCAGAGCGGCGGTGCGGCTGTCTGTACTGGTAACACTTACCCGGTACTGCAGTAAGCAAAGCATCAAACAGCAATTTGGCGAAGTACTCGGGGGAGGGTACAAGCCAGGAGCATCGGATGGCAACATCCGATGCTCTTTTTCTTTTCACCCCCATCTCCCTCCAAATCCAGACCTTCGCTCATCCCTATTCCCAGAAGTCCTGCCACATCTGCGACCTCATCAGGCTCAGAAACTCGGCTCCATCCGTCCCGGCAAGATTCCGTCTTGACGGTAGGCCACGGGATCGAAAATAGGTGTAGGATATCGGTGGCCAGCTCAAACAGGCCTTGCATGGCCCGATTCGGCCGCAAGGCAGGGCGGACACCAGGTTTGACCCGAATCGGTGACGTCGGTCTCAGTGACCTGGCGGGGACTGAGTTGGGGCTGAACTCTGTGGGGGTATTTACTATGAAGCAGCGGCAGCGGGGCTTTTCGCTTATTGAGCTTTTGATCGTGGTTGCGATTATTCTCATCCTCGCCGCCATTGCCATTCCCAACCTGTTGCGTGCCCGCATAGCGGCCAATGAATCGTCCGCAGTGAGCGGGATCCGTACCATCAACACTGCCGAGGTTAGTTATTCGACCGCCTACCCGACCGTGGGATACTCCGCCAACCTGGGCGAACTGGGGCCCGGGGCGCCGGGTTCGACCTGCCCAGCGGGCGGGCCCACCCAGGCCAACGCCTGCCTGATTGACAGCACCTTCTCCAATGCCACTGCTCCCGGCGCGGCGAAGAACGGCTACTATTACGGTGAGGTCGGATTGGCGGGAACTGGCGGTACTTTGAACCTGGGCTACGGAGCGGGCGCGGCCCCGGCTTCTTTCAACCAGACCGGAGTGCGCAACTTCTGCTCCGCCGAAGACGGTGTCATCCACTTCAACATGGGTGCTGCCGGCGCGCCCCCGGTTACGGGCGGCGCGGCCGTTTGCACCGGTGCTGGGTATCCGGTTCTGTAGCGACGGGCGGCGCCAGAAAGGCCCTTCGAACCGGGTGGGCGGAGCAATCCGGCCGTATGCCATGCGACAGCCAATGATGGTTTCGGTTCGGCCAAGTCCTGAAACCACTTGGCGCCAAATATTGTCGCTGATTGCGACAAATAGTGTCAAAATCTCACCCCGCAATCTGCTCCCCAGACAGCAAGTATTCTAAACCTGTTGTATTTAATGCATTTAAACAACAACCGCGCTCACCGCCGAGATTGGCCAGAAAAGTGCCATATCATTCCCGAAATGGAGCGAACAAGCCCAATTCGGAAATCTGCAACAAACGCAGGGTTCTCGTTGATCGAGCTCCTGATCGTGATTGCGATCATTCTGATTATCGCGGCGATTGCGATTCCCAACCTGTTGCGGGCGCGTATCGCCGCCAACGAATCCTCGGCGGCCGCCTCGGTTCGCAGCATCGCGACCGCCGAGGTCACCTATAATGCAGCTTATCCCTCGTTGGGTTATGCCGCCGCGCTAGCCAACCTGGGCGGCCTGCCCGCGGGATGCACTCCGAGTTCGGCCACGGCATGCCTCATCGACCCCGTGCTTTCGACCGGGGTGAAGAGCGGGTACGCCTTCAAGGCTGCGGGCTTTCCTTCCGGCGCCGGGATCAATGTCACGTTTGTGGTGGGTTCTGCCCCGTCAGTGTTTAATCAGATCGGGCGTCCGCAACTTCTGCATCATTACGGATGGAGTTCTGCGCAGCAATCCGGGCGTCCCGGGCGGGGTGCCGGCCCCGGATGTCCCGACCTGCGTGGCCTACGCGGTCGCTCAATAGACAACAACTTCAAGCCGGGCTGCAGACGCCCTGGGCGCCGGGACCACGGATCCCGGCCCTTTACTTTCGTAATGCCGCGTATTCCTCCTGCCATTCCAGCCCGCACGGCGATTGAAATATACTTTGTTTGAAACCCCAGCATGGCGTCGAGAGACGGCCCTGCTCCCTGCTATGGCAGCCATCGAAATACTCGGTTTGGAGAAAACCTACAGCGTCGGCTTCTGGCGCAAGAAACCACGATACGGCTTGCGGCCCCTTCACCTGACCATCGAAGAGGGTGAAGTTTTCGGCTTTCTGGGGCCCAACGGCGCGGGCAAGACCACCACACTCAAGCTGCTCATGGGCCTGATCTTCCCGACTTCGCGGGAACGGCCCGCATTCTGGGCATGGAAATCGACGATCCCAGGATGAAGGCGCAGATCGGATTTCTGCCCGAGCAGCCGTATTTTTACGACTATCTCACCGCCCGCGAATTGCTCGAGTACTACGGACAGCTTTCCGGGGTCGATCCCAAACAGCGTTCGCGCAAGGTCAATGAAGTACTGCGAGCGCGTGGGGTTGCCGGAAGTCGGCGGAGTGCAGCTGCGCAAATTTTCCAAAGGCATGCTGCAGCGGGTGGGAATCGCGCAGGCCATTCTTCACGACCCTAAAGTCCTTTTCTTTGACGAGCCGATGTCGGGCCTGGATCCCATGGGCCGCCGTGAAGTTCGCGACCTGATGGAGCAGCTCAAGCACGAAGGAAAGACCATTTTCTTCTCCACCCATATTTTGTCGGACGCGGAAGCGCTGTGCGATCGGGTGGGCATCATCCATCAGGGCGAACTGCGCGGCGTGGGCGCCGTGGTTGACCTTACCTCCAGCGTTCACGGCCGGGTGGAACTGGTCTGGCACGGGACGACGGTGCCGGCATCGTTGCGGGCGCTGGGCGCGGAGTGCCACATCACCGGGAACACGGTGCGGGCAGTCCTTTCCGAGGCCAACCAGGACGCTGCCCTCGAGGCCCTGCGCCGGGAGAGGTTGCGCCTGATCTCGGTGACTCCGGTCCGCACTTCGCTGGAAGATTACTTCATGCAGAAGCTGCAGCCTGCAGGCGCCACGGTTGGAGGGAGGGCATGAGCGCGCGCATCGTTCACATCGCTTCCAACACCTTCCGCGAAGCGGTACGCGACCGGGTGCTTTATAACCTGATCGTGTTCGCTCTGCTGATGTCGGGAGCGTCCATCCTGGTGGGCCAGATCTCCATCGACATCGAACGCCTGGTGGTGATCAACCTGGGGCTGACGGCGGTCTCACTGTTCGGCGTGGTCATTGCCATCTTCATCGGGATCGGGCTGGTCTCGAAGGAAATCGAGAAACGGACCCTCTATACCGTGCTCTCGCGGCCGGTGCGGCGCTGGGAATTTATTGTCGGCAAATTTTTCGGGCTTGCCGGCACCCTGGTGGTGAACACGTTTTTCATGGCGATCGGGGTCTTCGTCGCCCTGCTTTACGTTTCACACCGTTTTCAGAAGCCGGATGCATGGGTGCTGGTGGCGCTGTATTTCATCATTCTGCAGTTTCTGATCATCACCGCCCTGACCTTGTTCTTTTCTTCGTTCTCGTCACCGCTGCTCTCGGCGGTGTTTGCATTTTCGCTGTTTGTGATTGGCAGCTTTGCCGAGGACCTGCGCGGATTCGCCGGCATCAGCCAGGGCATGACGCGCTGGCTGGCCACCGGCGCGGCTTACCTCGTGCCCAATTTTTCCGCGCTGAATGTCATCAGTTCGGTGGCCCACTCCAATCCGGTCGCGGGCCAGCTCATCCTCTACAACAGCGCCTATGCTCTGGTTTACGCCACGGTGGCCATCTCCGGGGCGGTGCTGGTGTTTGAACACCGGAACCTGAAATGAGCCGGTCGCGGCAAGTCACGGTCGTGTTCAGTGTCCTTCTGGCGGGTTGTCTCGCGGGTTCGGTGCTGCTGTTGCGCCGCCTCGACCAGCTCAGGAGCGGCGCCACGCTGGAAGAAGTCCTCTACATTTCTTCGCCCACAGCGCTTAAGCGATTGAGTCTGGGCTACGATGGCCTGCTGGCTGACATCTACTGGACCAGGGCGGTGCAGTACTTTGGCAACCGGCATCACGGAGGCGCACAGCGTTACGATCTGCTGGCGCCGCTGTTAGAGATCACCACCGCTCTCGATCCCCACCTGCTCGTGGCCTACGAATACGGCACCAATTTTCTGGCTCCGGAGCCGCCCGGCGGCGGTGGCATGCCCGAGCGCGCCATCCAGTTGGAAGAATTCGGTATCCGCAACAATCCCGATGAGTGGCGCCTCTACTACAACGAAGGCTTCATCCGCTACATGGACTTGAAGGACTACGCCGGCGCGGCCGAAGTATTTGCCCGCGGGGCGCGGGTGCCCAATGCTCACCCCTTCCTGGCCATTCTTGCGGGCAAGATGGCGGAACACGCCGGAGATCAACAGATGGCCCGCATGATGTGGAGTACCACCTACCAGACGACCAAGGATAACAACGTGCGGGCCAACGCCGCCGCCCACCTGCGGGCGCTGCAAGTTGACGAAGATGTCACCGCGCTGGAAGCGCTGACCGGACGCTACCAGCAGCAAACCGGGCGCTTCCCTGCCAGTTTCGCCGAACTGGAGGCCGCGGGACTGCTGCGTGGCACTGCCCCGCGACCCGCTCGGCCATCCCTACCAGCTAAGGCCCGATGGGCCGTGTGGAACTGCTCACCCCCGACGACTTTCCCTTCATCCAGACGGGCACACCCCCGGGATACGTAGCGCCACTGGCACCCAAGTTTCTACCGACCGACTAAATATGTGGGCGCGAGCGTCCTCGCTCGTGCGACGGCCAATTCGATAGTCTTAGGTGAGGAATACCCTGCATTTGGCAGGCATCGGCCCTGCACGGGCGAGCACGCTCGCGCCCACACGAGTAGCCCATTCGGGCCATTCCCAGGCTTCATGGAAGGCGTTAGGCTGTGGTTGAGCAGACTTCGGGGGAGGGCTGTTCGACGAGCGTCCCATGACTCTATGAGTCTGGGACGTTTTCGTTTTTGGAGAGATCTGAATAGCGCCGCCGTCCCGGCTGTCGCTACTTCTTCTGGCGCACAAGCGGTTTACAATATCGTTAGCTGAACCAACGAAGCACAGCGCGATTCTGACTTTGGTTATCCTTGGTGAAAGCAACTTCTATCGCTCCCGGATTTCTCGCCCTTCTGCTCACGCTGTCGCCGGCGTTGGCCGCGAACTCGACTGCTGACGTTCACGCCCTCGCTCAGGCCGTGGACAACCACTACAACCACCTGCGTACGCTGCAGGCAGAATTTGTCGAGAGTTACCGCGGGGCTGGAATCGAGCGCTCAGAATCGGGATCGCTGTGGCTGAAAAAACCTGGCAAGATGCGCTGGGAGTACCGTTCTCCCAAAGAGAAGCTCTTCCTGAGCGACGGCAAGGATGCGTGGTTTTATGTTCCCGGCGAGCGCCAGGTACGGCGGACTCCGGTGAAGAAATTGGACGATCTGCGATCGCCCCTGGCACTGCTTCTGGGTAAGACCCGCCTGGAAAAGGAGCTGGATGCCCTTTCTGTTGCCACCGACGTGCCTCCGGTTACCCCGGGCAACACGGTCCTGCGAGGCGTGCCCAAGGCCATAGCCGATCGAATCAACGAAGTTCTCCTCGAAATTACGCCCGATTACCGCATTGCCCGCATCCAATTTCAAGAGGCAGACGAGTCGGTAACCGAGTACCTTTTCAAGCAGCAGCGCGAGAACGGTGAGATCGCCGACCAGCGCTTTCGCTTTACCCCTCCCCCCGGGGTGGAGATCGTGGATGAAGGCTTTGGGCAGTAGGCAAGAAACACTTATTTAACATATTGTTACCGGGACTCTTAAAGGTTTCGCTTCAAATCAGCAATGAGGGTTACCAGAGGTACCTGCCGGAGACACTCGTTAGGGCATATTCACCGCAAGTTAATACAGCTGAATGCTAGACTTGGGTGGGAAGAGCGGTAACACGATCAGGACATGGCCCAATTTCTGGTAAAAGTCGCGGATGATCGCGGGCATCTGGCGCAGCAGGTGGAGCATGGTTACTCGGAATCCGAGGTCCGCGAGCGCTTTGTGCAACAAGGTTACCTGGTTTATTGGGTAAAGCCGAGGGGCCTGTTTTCCGGAGGAAAGATCCAGTTCGGAGGGCGGAAGGTCCGGCAAAGCCAGTTCGTGATCTTCAACCAGCAGTTCCTGACCCTGATCAAGGCGGGCCTGCCCATCCTGAATTCTCTGGACCTGCTGATCAAGCGGCAGAAGGACGTGAACCTCAAGGCCTGGCTGCAGAATGTTCGGGAGCGGGTGAAGAGCGGCGAGCTGCTGTCTGATTCCTTCGCCGCGCAAGGGGTGTTTCCGCGGATTTACACCACGACCCTGATGGCGGGTGAGAAGAGCGGCAACATGGAAGAAGTGCTCGGCCGGTATATCGCGTTTCAGCGCCTGGCCCTGACTTTCAAAAAGAAGCTGGCCGTGTCTTTGGTGTATCCGGCGTTGCTGGTGACGATGGTGCTGGTGATGCTGGTATTTTTGGTGACCTACGTAGTACCCGAATTTGCCAAGCTCTTTGAGAACCTTAATGCGCAATTACCCACCATCACGGTCATCATGCTGGCCATAGGGACGCGGGCGCAGAAGTACGGCCCGTACGTGGGCGCCGCGGTCATGGTTGCGGGAATCCTTTTCTGGCGCTGGAAGAACACGGACCGCGGAGCCGAGCGCCTTGATGCGACGATTTTGAGGATGCCCCTGCTGGGCGATATCTGGCTGAAGTACCAGGTGGCCAATTTTTCGCGCATGCTCTCAACCTTGCTGGCCGGTGGTTTGCCGCTGGTGCCATCGCTTGAAACCGCCGGGGCTTCGATGAGCAGCCGGCGCATTCTGAACGGGATCGCGGAGGCAGCCATCCGGGTGCGCGAGGGCCAGACCCTTTCGGGCAGCCTGGAGGCACAGAAGATGTTTCCCGACCTGTCGGTCGAAATGATCGAAGTCGGGGAATCCACCGGGGCCTTGCCGGCCATGCTGAATTCGGTGGCTGAATTTTATGAGGAGGACGTACAGACCGCGCTGGGAGCGACCATGGCGCTGATCGAACCGGTGATCCTGATTGTGATGGCGGTCTTCGTCGGCGGAGTGTTGATTTCGCTTTATATGCCGATCTTCTCCTTGGGTTCGAATATTCACTGAGGCCCGCGTACTTACAGATCGAAGGTGGTCCGGGATTGGTAGGAAGCTTGCAGGTAGATTTGGAATGGCAAAAATAGCGGAAACCAAACCGATAGTCGCGCACGGGGGAAATGGAGGGGCCCGTCTGGCTCCCGCGCCCCACGTGGACGATCTCGCCAAGGCGCAGGACATCGCCCGGCGCTACCGCTGCGAGTTCATCGACCTGCACAACTTCCAGCTGCACCACGATCTGTTCAAGAAGATCCCGGTGGACCTGATGTTCCGCTATAACTTCGTGCCCCTGGATGAGACCGAAGACGGGCGGCTGGCCATCGCCATCGCCGATCCCAGCCAGCTGATGATGATCGACGAGATCAGCCTGCTGCTGGGCAAGCGCATTCTCACCAAGGTTTCCACCCTGGCGCAGATCAGCGAAATCCTCAAGAAGACGGAACAGTCCAAGCGCGTGCTGGAAGAAGCCAGCGAAGGCTTCACCCTGGCGGTTGTGTCCGAGGACGAGGCCGGCGGCGAAGACAGCATCTCCATCGACCGGCTGACCGCGCAGGGCGACATCAGCCCCATCATCCGCCTGGTCGATACCACCATCTTTACCGCGCTGCAGCGGCGGGCCAGTGACATTCACATCGAGACCCGCGACGATTCGGTGTGCATCAAGTTCCGCATTGACGGCGTGCTGACCCAGGCCATGCCGCCCATCGGCAAGGAGCATCACTCCACCATCATTTCGCGCATTAAGGTGATGAGCGAGCTGGATATCTCCGAGCGCCGCGTGCCGCAGGACGGCCGCTTCCGGGTGAAGTACGGCAATCCCGAGCGCCCCATCGACTTCCGCGTTTCCATCATGCCCTCGATTCACGGCGAGGACGCCGTGCTCCGCGTCCTCGACAAAGAGTCGATGAGCGAGAAGTTTCACAAGCTGGTGCTCGACGTGGTGGGCTTTGATGCCGACGATTTGAGAAAATTCCGGCGCTACATCGCCGAGCCTTACGGCATGGTGCTGGTCACGGGGCCGACGGGCAGCGGCAAGACCACCACCCTGTACGCGGCGGTGAGTGAAATCAAGACCGAAGAAGACAAGATCATCACCATTGAAGATCCGGTGGAATATCAGATTCGCGGCATTACCCAGATTCCGGTCAACGAGAAAAAGGGGCTCACGTTTGCCCGGGGTTTGCGTTCCATCCTGCGCCACGATCCGGACAAGATCATGGTGGGCGAAATCCGCGACACCGAAACCGCCCAGATTGCCATTCAGTCGGCCCTCACCGGGCACCTGGTGTTTACCACCGTCCACGCTAATAACGTCGTGGACGTAATTGGCCGCTTCCTGAACATGGGCGTCGAGCCTTACAACTTCGTCTCCGCCCTGAACTGCATTCTGGCGCAGCGGCTGGTCCGATTGATCTGCGAATCCTGTCGTACTGTGGTGCACTACCCTTCCGAGGTCCTCGAAGCCAGCGGCCTCGATCCGGGACAGTGGTCGCAAGTTCCTTTCTATGAAGGCCAGGGTTGCATTGAATGTGCTGGCACGGGATTCAAGGGCCGGACGGCGATCCACGAACTGCTCGACCTTAGCGACCGCATCCGGGAGATGATCCTGGTCAAGAAACCGACGTCGGAGATTCGCCGCGCCGCCCGTGAAGAGGGCATGCGCTTCCTGCGCGAATCGGCGCTCGACAAAGTCAGGCTGGGCATGACCACGCTGAAGGAAATCAACAAAGTCACATTCATCGAAAACATGCGGTGAGGCAGTCGTCGGACTTCAGGCGTCGGACCTCAGGCTTCAGCGTCCTATGGGATCGCAGCACTGGCTGACGGCCGAGGTCTGACGGCCGAGGTCCGATAACAACTGAGAGTGCATTGCCCTTCCGGCTATTGTTATGGCGGGCCGGGCCGCGGTTTACTTGTTAAGATTAAGATAAGCCCCATAGATGAGCACTTTTCCAAAGTCCGGATCCAGGCCGAAGCTGGCTTGCGAAATCTCTGCTGACCGCATCCTGGTGGGCCGGGTTTCCGAGAACGGCGGCCGCATCCTGGAGGCTTGCGCCGCGAGCGAACTCGCGCCCGGCTGCGTGGTTCCCGACCTCATCGAAACCAATCTGCGGCAGCCTGACGCGGTCTATGAAAGCATTCGCGACACCCTGGGCAGCATTGGCGGCCGCTCGCATGACGTTATCGCAGTATTGCCCGATGCCGCGGTGCGCGTCGTGCTGCTCGACTTCGAGACCCTGCCCTCGAAGCGCGATGAAGCCGAAGGCGTGGTCCGCTTCCGGCTCAAGAAGTCCCTGCCCTTCGACGTGGACAAGGCCAAGGTCTCCTACCATGTGCAGCCTTCGAACGTGGGGGTGCGCGTGATCGCCGCAGTGGCGCTGGCCAGCGTGGTCGAGGACTACGAAGCGGCCTTTCGCCAGGCCGGTTACCAGCCCGGAGTGGTGATGCCTTCCATGCTGGCGGCGCTGGGAGCGGCCCATGCGCAGCAGCCTTCGCTGGTCATCAAAGTGGATGCCCGCACCACCAGCATCGCGATCCTCGACGGTCCGCAACTCCTGCTGTTTCGCACGCTGGAGAATACGCGAGGGGTCAACATTACCGGGGAGCAGCTGGCCGAAGAAGTCTATCCGTCGGTGGTATTCTTTCAGGATACTTACCACTTGAATATTGCCCAGATTTTTGTGGCTGGCCTGCCCGAATCGGGTGGCGCCGCGCCGGCGCTGCGGGCCCAGACCAGCGCCCAGGTATCGGACCTCGTCTCCGCCTCGCAACTGGGCGGAAGTGTGGGATCGATTCCCAAGTGGAGAATGGCGGGAGTCGTGGGGGCCCTGCTTTCCTGATATGCGCGTTGACATCAATCTCGCCAGCCATCCCTATGAAGACTCCCGCCCGTTGTGGCTGCGCTGGGGTGGAGCGGTGGCCGCCCTGAGCCTTTTTACCCTGATCCTGCTATACAGCGCGGTGTCGGGATGGATCGCGGCGGGTAAAGACCGCAGCCTGATCGAACAGCGGCGGCAGCAGATTGAGGCCCGGGACGAGCAGAAAGCCAAGGCCGAGGCGATCCTCAGCCTGCCCGCCAATCGCGGCACCCGCGACCGGGCCCAGTTTCTCAACGATCTGTTTCAGCGCAAGTCGTTCTCCTGGACCCAGGTGTTCGCTGACCTGGAACGGGTGATGCCGCCCCGCCTTCACGTGGTTTCGATCCAGCCGGGAAAGGCCGCCGACAACCAGTTGCAGATCAAACTCGTCGTGGCGGGAGAATCACGCGACCGCGCTCTCGAACTGGTGCGCAAGATGGAGAGTTCGCAACACTTTCAGCAGACCCAGATCGAACAGGAATCAAGCCGGACGGGACAGACCCCCGGCGACAATGTTGAATTCGAGCTCAGCGCCCTGTACGTGCCTGAGGCCGGGAGTGACACGGGAGGCCCGCACTGATGCCTGAAGCCCCCGATTTCCGGAAGAAAGCGAAGATCGCCATCGCAGCCCTGCTGGTGGTGGACATCGCCGCCGTCCTCCTGCTGATTTCTCCGCTGGTCGGATCGGAGAGCTCCCGCCGTGAACAACTGAACCAGTTGTGGCAGGAGCTGCAGCGAAAAACGCACGAGGCCGAACCGCTCAAGGATGTGGACAAAAAGATCGCAGTGGCCAGCCGGCAGATTGACGAGTTTTACAAGAATCGCCTGCCGGCGCAGGACTCGGCGATTTATGAGGAACTGGGCAAGGTAGCGAAGCAGAGCGGCGTCAAGATCGGACAGATTCGCTCCAAGGCCAAGGACACAGACCCGGTGGGTCTGCGCCCGGTGGAGATCCAGGCGGACTTTTCCGGAGACTATCTGCAACTGGTGCGCTTCATCAATTCGCTGGAGCGCGATCCGCTGTTCTTTATCATTGACAGCGTGGACCTGGGAGGCGAGCAGTCGGGCGTGGTCAAGCTGCAATTGAAACTGGAGACGTATCAGAGGGCGAGCGGCTAAATGCAGATGGGGACGGAAAACCGGAACAAGACCATTGCGGCGATCGCCCTGGCGATACTGGCGCTGGTGATGGTCGTGGTGCGTTTTTTCCCCAGCTCTCCGGCATCGGCCAAGACTCCCACCCCGGTCGTGGCCGCCCCAGTCGGAGCACAACGGACAGTGTCCACCAAAGCGAGGTCGGGAAAAAAATCTGGCACGGCGCCCCTGCGTTCGCTCGATCCCACCCTGCGCTACGACTGGCTGAAGGCCAGCGAGGACACGCAATACAAAGGTACGGGACGAAACATTTTCCGCGCCGAAGTCGAGATTCCGAAACCCATCGTGCCGGTACAGACGCATGTCGCTCCGGTCATTCCGCAGGGTCCTCCGCCGCCGCCACCGATCAACCTCAAGTTTTTCGGCTTTGCCAGCAAGCCGGGCCAGCCCAAGAAGATTTTCCTCTCCCAGGGTGAGGACGTTTTCATCGCCGGAGAGGGCGACATCATCGATCGCCGCTACCGGATTCTGCACATTACGCCAGTCTCGGTGGAAGTGGAAGATGTGCTGAACAATAACCGGCAGAGTATTCCGTTGACGCAAGGGTAGACGGTCGTTGGCCCTTGGCCCTTGGTCGTTGGCAAAGGCGCTGCTGCCAGCTGTTTTTCTGACCGGAAGAGTCTTACTTAAGATTGAAGTTTAATGACTCAGGACAAGATGCTAACGATCACGCCCGGGGCGAATAGCCAACGACCAAGGGCCAACGACCAACGATATAGAACCTGCGACCATCCTCGCCCCTCTGAACGTGGTTACATCCTGCTCATGCTGATGTTGTTCGTGACTTTGCTGGTGATAGCTGCCGGCGTGGCCGCTCCCACCATCGCTTTCCGGGTGCGGCGCGATCGCGAAGAAGAAATGATCCACCGGGGAACGCAGTACTCGCGTGCGATTCAGCGTTATGTGAAAAAAACCGGGCGTTACCCCTCTCGCCTCGAAGACCTGGAGAACACCAACAATATTCGCTTCCTGCGGCGGCGTTACAAGGACCCCGTTACCGGCAAGGACTTCAAGCTGCTGCACGTGGGAGAAGTGCAGCTCACCAGCTCGCCAGGGATCGCCGGGGCCAGTGCAATCGGCGGTCCCGCAGCCCAGGCCGGAGGAGCAGCCCTGCAGGGAGCAGCCAGCACCCTGCTCGGAGGAGCCGCCGCGATGGGCGCGGCCGCGGCCACCGCTGCAACTCCAGGCACCAACCCAGCCGGCGACTCAGGCGCGGATGCGACCGCAGCCAGCCCGGATTCGCCAGATGCGTCCAAATCCGACTCCAGCCCGGCGGGCGGGATTGGCAGCGCTCAACTCTCCAGCGCAGTTTTCGGCGGAGGTCCCATCGTCGGCGTGGCCAGCATCAGCAAGGCCACGACGATTCGTGAGTTCAATCACAAGAACCACTACAACCAGTGGCAGTTCATCTACGATCCAACCATGGACCGCGGCGGCCTGATCACCACGCCGGCGCAGCCTGCCTTGCAAACCGCAGCTCCATTGCAGCAGAACTCATCCAGCCCCAATTCACCCGGAAGCCAGGGCTCTTTTGGCGGAATGCAGAGTTCTTCGCCGGCGCAGCCGGCACAGTCACAGCCACAACCGTAAAAGCCTAACGATCGATTGGGATAGACAGGACGGGCGAGGACGCCCGTCCTCCATTTTTTGCATCGACAATCCGTTCCAGCTCGATCACGCCTATCCATTGGCGGTTGCGAGTTTCGGTGTATACGACATTCCCGCCCAGGACCTGCGCCGCGGCCGCAGTCGGCAGATCGCGATGGTAGTCGAAAAATCGCTGCTTCCACTCCTGCCACAAATGCCAATCCTTCAACAGAGGATGGGCGGGCTCGTATTTCGTCGAGAACACGAGCGCGATTTCAAAGTCGGCGCGAACATCATTCGAGCGGGCGTCGGCCGCCGACATAAGCTGTTCCAGGGCGAAGTGTTCGATCCGCACCACGCGCATGGGGCGCGTGACATAGCCCAGGTATGGATGCGTCAATTCGTCGCTGGCGGGCCAGGCGGTCAGCACCCGCGCCATGGGATAACGCGCCTCCAGGAATTCCTCGGCATGCTGGTGCAAACGGATGTAATCCAAATAAGCCAGATTGTCTTCCGGAGCGAAGCTGTAGGGAGGGTTGACGAACCATCCTGCCACGAACATCAACGCCACGACCGCAACCACCGCCCGCCACAGGCGAACCCTGCGCCACAGGGTGGAGACGCAGACCAGAATCACCAGCGGAACCACCGGGAGCATGTAGCGCGCCAGTTCCGCGCCGCCGACGATCGCCATGGCAAGAACGTACGCCACAATCACCGAGAGCATGGCGAACTGCGCGTCCAGGGCGATGCGCGCACGTTCGCCACCCTGGTCGCGCAGCGGAGGCAGCCACATGGCAAGCAGCGCGGCCAGAGTCAGCAGCAGAAGGTGAAAATAACCGGCAGTCTGCCACAGGCGAACCAGCAGGGCGAGCAGGATGCGAAGAGGCTGGAGCGTGGCCTCGACGTTGTAGCGAAAAAACTCCGGATTGCCGAAAACAAATCCGGTCTTCCAGTAATGGAAAACGTACCAGGCCACCAGCGGAATCATCGGTACCAGAAGCAAGGCAGGTTGGCGGAATCTTCGCTCGGCCAAATTCTTTCCTTGCCAGCTTCGCCACCGTGAAATGAGCTCCCAGGCAAACAAGGCGACGGGCGCGAGAATCGCGGTCTCCTTGGTCAAAGTGGCGAGCGAGAACCAGAGCGCGGCGTCCCATCCTCTGCCCTTCATGTAGGCGTTCAATCCCCAGAAGGTAAGTCCGGCAGCGGCCAGGTCGAGGTGGACGAGAGAGCTTTGCGCGAAGAAGACGGGATAGAGCGCGGTGAGGATCGCGGTCGTTACCGCGACTTCGAAATTGGCCAAGGTCTCAGCCAGCCGGAAGAGGCCGAGCAGGGCAAACGAGGAGGCCAGCAGCAGCGCGGTCCGGGTCACCATAGGCGCGAAACCGGCAAGCTTCCACCACAGCGCCAGATAGGCCAGGAGCAGCGGCGGGTGGGCGTTGGAAACGGTGGAGTGCGGAATCGGGCTTCCGGTCAGCAGCAGATCGCGCGCGGCGGGCACGTAGTACCCGGCTTCGTCCCAGAAATACGGCAGGCGCAGCAGGGGGGCATGCAGCGCCATGAGCGCCACAAACGCGAGAGCAAATACGAGCACGGGATGGATGCCGCGCGAAGGCTGGTCAACGGTTGTCAATGCAGTGGATGGATGCGATTTCCGCCGGGCTAGTGCACCGGGCCGGGAGCCATCATACGCGGATCCAGCTTGATCTCACCAAACGTGCTCTCGTACCCAGCCACGTTCTGCTGCAGGATGGCCGACAGCGCCTTCGCCTGCTGCGGACTCAGATAAATTCCCTGAAAATTATTGACTTCGACCTGGGACTCGCTTTGCTGTTGCAGCGTACCGAATACCAGAAAGAAATCCCAGACGTTCACCCGCACCTGCACGCTGTTGGCGTAATGTTCGCGATAGTCGGAAGTATTGTTCAGTTTGATATTGGGCTGAATTGGGTTCGACATAAGAGTGCCAGTGTAGCGGGATTGCGCCCGGTAAACAACGAGCAGGCAAACCGCGTAGACCCGGACGCCCTCGTCCGGGTGGGCGAGCGAAGCTCGCCTTTGGGATTTGCGGACTAAGGAAAGATTCTTGCGGAGCTTCACTCCGCCCGGCGGACGAGGCGTCTGCCCCTACGTGGGCTTTGGTCAGCCGAGTTCCGTGGCGGAGCGATTCGACCATCCATGATTCCGAACAAACCAAAGATCGAATGCATAGCCTCTTGCGGGAATGATAGGTTATACGAATCCCAAGAATGGTAAGGGCCGCACGCGG
Source organism: Terriglobia bacterium (assembly GCA_963757835.1). Lineage (GTDB taxonomy): Bacteria > Acidobacteriota > Terriglobia > Terriglobales > Acidobacteriaceae > JAIQFF01. The sequence continues at coordinate 277,716 of CAVWSP010000011.1, forward strand.
CAGGTCGGTCAGGCTGAGATATCGGCGCCGCGGCAAGGAATAGAAAGAAGATGACAATCACCAGACGCGAGTTCATCGCCAGAATCGCTCAGACCGGCGGCTACGGTGCCGCCTTCATGACCATGCATTCCCTGGGACTTTTTGGCATGGTTGAGACCGAGCAGCGGAAGGACTTTCCGCTGCCCCCATCGACCGGGCGCGGAACGAAAGTGATTATTCTGGGCGCTGGGATTGCCGGGCTGGTCTCCGCCTATGAAATGCGGCGGGCCGGCTTCGACTGTACCGTGCTGGAAGCGCGCGAGCGTCCCGGCGGGCGCAACTGGACCCTGCGTGCGGGATCGAAGCTGGCCTTCAACGATGGGACATCGCAGACTTGTACCTTCGACGAAGGAAATTACTTCAACTGCGGTCCGGCGCGCCTGCCATCCATACACAAGACCATGCTGGGCTACTGCAACGAACTGGGAGTGGAACTTGAGGTCGAGGTGAATTCCTCGCGCAGCACGCTGCTGCAGAACGACAACGTCTTTGACGGCAAACCCATCCGCCAGGCGCAGGCCATCAACGATTCTCGCGGGCATGTTGCCGAACTGCTGGCCAAATGCGTGCAACAAGGAGCGCTCGATCAGGCCTTCACACGGGACGATCACGCCGCGGTCATGGAATTTCTGAAGTCCTACGGCGCGCTGGGAAAGGATTACCAATACACCGGCTCCTCGCGCTCCGGCGATCGGCAACTGCCCGGGGCAGGCGATCAGATTGAGATCCCCCGCGCACCGCTTTCTTTCCCGGAGTTGCTCAAGTCGGATTTTTGCAAGCCCATGCTTTTTGAAGAAGTGCTCGACATGCAGGCCACGATGTTCCAACCGGTTGGCGGTATGGACCGGATTCCTTACGCCTTCGCGCGTTCTCTGGGCGATGTCGTCCGCTATAACTCGCCCGTCACCGAAATCAGAAAAACCAGCGACGGAGTCAGGGTGATGTACCGCAAAGGAGAATCCGGCCCGGTTAAGTCCGTGGAGGCACCCTATTGCATTTGTGCGATGCCGCTCAGCATCCTCAAGACAATTCCCAGCGACTTCGCTCCACGCGTGAAATCGGCGATCGAGCAGGTCGTCTATGACTCCGCTTACAAAGTGGCGTGGGAGTCGCGGCGCTTCTGGGAGCAGGACGGCGACGAGATTTACGGCGGCATCTCATTCCTGACTACCGGCCTAATCAATCTGGTCTGGTATCCCAGCGCGAAGCTGATGTCGAAACGTGGAGTGCTCCTATCCGGCTACGCCGTGGAAAACTGGATTGAGTTCGGCAGGCTGCCTACCTATGAGGCCAAGATTGCAGCGTCCAGAGCAGCGGTGGAAAAACTGCATCCCGGCAAGAGCCAGGAACTGCAGAAGCCAATCTATATCTCCTGGGGCAAGGTGCCTTATAGCTTGGGATCCTGGGTCAGCCGCGGGCCCCAGTTTCCGGCCCCTGCCGATGCGCCTTATTATCGCGGTCCCTACCAGGAACTCATCGTTCCCGACGATCGGATCTACTTTGCCGGAGACCACTGTAGTCACATAATCAGCTGGCAGGAAGGGGCGGCCCTGTCGGCGCAGAGGACGATCACGATGATCGTGAACCGGGTCAGCACCACGTAGGGGCGGACGCCCTCGTCCGCCCGGCGGAGCGCGGCTCCGCAAGACTTCCTGGAAGTTGGGAAATCAAGGCGAGCTGCGCTCGCCCACCCGGACGAGGCGTCCGGGCCTACGTGGGCGGAGTGACTTCTACTGCGTCCGCACTCGCAGGAACACAATCCCGCCCACCGGGTGCCGGCCATAGATCGGCTGCAAGACATCTGGCATGCCGTACCACGTCACTTGTCCGCCGAGCGCAGTCGAGAGATGCGGAATGTGGCCGACTTCCCGCTCGTAGCCGGCGCTGTAAGCCTGAACACGGGTGAAATACCGTTCGCTGAATCCGGGCGGCTCGAGAGCGCCGCCCAGGAGAAGCTCATTCGTGCGGTCCACATTTTCAATCCGGGTCCAGGCATAGTTGCGGTCGAGAAAGCGCAAGGTCGATTCCAGCAGATAGCTATTGCCAACGTTGCCGCCGGAGACATCCTGATTTCTCCCCCACAGCAGCATCGACGCCCAATTACCCTTCCGCAACGGACGGTTGTATTGGATCGACGCGGTCATGCGTCTGATGTCCTCAGCGGGGGCAAGCTCCTCTGGGCTGTGCAGCTCCGCAACGGAATATTGGAGACTCCAGTTCTGGCCGGGGTTAGCGGTGATTCGGGCCGACCACGAATCCATCGTTCCGGAGTTGATGTTCCAGCGGGACTCGTCAGGCTCGCGACCATGAAATCCCGATGCTTCCAGCCGCAGGCCGCGATGAGTGATGCCTAGCGTGACAACATCAGCCGCAATGTGGGTAGAGTCCTGGAGGTGATGTCCCAGTGGAGCAATGGGATCCTCCGACGCCGAGGCCCGATGAGGATAAGCCACCGGCCCCATCGCCGGATCGCCCATGGGCGCAACGTACGCGGACACCATCGTACGCTCTGAAATTTTGTAGTCATACAGAGCGGCCAACTCCATGAAGAAATCGTGAGGATGCTGCCCGTCCACGATGGGGCGGCCAAAGGCGGTTTCTCCCTCCTGGAAAAGCTCGGGATAGCGGCGCTCCGTGACCGTGGCCGGCTCGAAGCTGAGCATGGTTCTGAGGGTCAGCGTGCCTTTGCCGAATTTTCGTTGTGCCATGGGCATCCACCAGTTGGTGGAAAAAAGCTTGTCGCGGCCGCGCGGCCCGCTCTGCTGGATCTCGCTCAGAAAGCCTTCGCCGTGAAACATAAGCGTCCACTTCCCTTTCGTCGTCATAAGCATGGAAAAGGGAGTGGAGTTGGGCTCGGCATCCGTGCCCGAGGTGGCATGCTGCAATACAGTCGCGCTGAGCGAATGGGAGTTCATGCTCATCGCGTCGTGGGCCATACCCGGCATGGAGGGAACTTGCTCTGACATATTCGTGTCGTGGCTATCCTGGGCGCGAGCCGGTTGACCTGAAACCAGAAATGATGCGATGGCCAAGGCAAGCAAAAACATTTTCCGCACCGACGTTCTCCTTCACCGGTTAAAGCACAAGCCAGACCGGTGCCTGAAACCGCGTGGGGACAGCCGCCCTCGGCTGTCCGGCGGAGCAGCGCCCCGCTATCTTTCATACCCGTCAAACCCTGTCGAGCCATGCTCGACCGGACAGCCAAGGGCGGCTGTCCCCACGTGTGCTGCGGGTTTTTCCAGAAAAGAAATGTTTTTGGGTTGCGTCTAGATGCGCAGAGGAGTGATCTTCGGTGGGTCGGCAGACGAAGCCGATACCTGCCTGACAGGTTGAACTGCGGCGGTCGGTGCAAAAATATGGGTCCACTCAACCGGCGTGGCGAGGTCGGCGGAATCCGGTCGTGAAGCGGGCGAGCTTTGCAGGATGGCGGAATCGTGCCCGCTCTGGCAGCAGCGGTAGCTCACCGGCTGAGGTGAAGGGAGCGCCCCTTCATGCTGATGGCAGGCGGCGGGCCGCGCCGGCGCCATCCCCATTGATACATGCCCCGCCAGCGGAATCGCAATCGTCGCCGCCAGCAGCAGGAGGGTAAGCCACTTTGGATTAGACTTTGGCACTCTGGTTTGAATGATATCAGTACGCCCGTCGGTTAAAATAGGCGCAAGCCGGGATGGCGGAATTGGCAGACGCGTTGGACTTAGGATCCAATGCCCAAAAGGCGTGCAGGTTCAAATCCTGTTCCCGGCACCATCCTTCGCCGCGCTGAAACAGCGAACCCCAGCGGCTAAAGCCGAAGCGTCCGCAGCCGATGGTGGCACGACTGAAGTCGTGCCCTTCCCAGGCGTGCCCTTCCCAATCGTGCGCTTCCACGAAATTCAGGCGCGTCCAGATTCTGCCACAAGCAGCAATCCCGAGCGAAGCGCTCAGGGTTGGACCGCGTTCAATCCCAGGTAAACCGCCCAGCCTGCGATCACCAGGATCATCACTCCCGAAACCGCACCCAGATATTTCACCACTGGAGTGATCTTGTTTACCTTGGCCATGAGTTCCATCTGGTCTTTTGCCATTGCTGAGGCGGAGTCATCGAGAAAGAGTTGATCGTCCTCCTGCATGGTCAGGGTGCTGCGGTAGATTAGAAGGATGACCAGAACAACGGTGAGAGCGCCCCACACGATCAGCAGCCATAGCAATCCCGGAGTCATAGACCACCTCGATACAAATCTCGAGCCGATCCCGAAGGCTGGTGCAGATATTAAATTGTGGTTGTGGCCCCCACAACCCAGCTTTCGGACAAGGGCCCCAACGCGGAATTATAGACCTGTTGGCAATAGGCGGCGTCTTTTTTAGGTCTGCACCGACCGGCCGTCCGCGGTCATCTAATGGGCTGTTGGGCATGTCGGCCGGGAACCAGCCTGGAAACGATTTCCGGCTGACTTTATAAGGTGTACCGGCGCCCGGCTTTGTTATAATGATAGACGAGTCCTTTCAAGGAGATACCCATGGCTACGACGACGACCCCGGAAGTGAAGCCCGCAGAGACGAAGAAGGCGCCTATCAGCCTGACCTCCAGCGCCATTGCCAAGGTCAAGGAAACCATGGCACAACAGAACCCAGTTCCGACCGGCCTGCGGGTGGGCGTGGTGGGAGGCGGTTGCTCCGGTTTCTCCTATTCCATGCAGTTTGAAAACGGCGCCGGCATGATGGACAAGGTTTTCGACATGGATGGCCTGAAGGTGTACGTAGACGCTACCTCAGTGATGTACCTGAACGGCTGCATCGTGGACTATGTGGAAACCCTCGAAGGCGCCGGCTTCAAGTTCGAGAACCCGAACGTGAAGAGCACCTGCGGCTGCGGATCATCGTTCAGCGTTTAACGTTTTTTGAGATTGCTCAAAAGCCTCGTCGCCCAGCGACGGGGCTTTTTGTTTTGTGGCGCCGGCGTCCCGCCGGCTGTCCGGAGGGCGTCTCGCCCTCCGCGGCGAGGGCGGGACGCCCTCGCGACAGCCGGCAAGATGCCGGCGCTACGAAGTTCCCATCAGATGGCAGGAGTGGGTTTTCACTACCAGCCACACTTCCCTTCCGGGCTGAAGATGCAACGAGTCCCGCGCCGCCAGCGTGAGATGGACTTCCATCTCCACTCCGCAATTCACTTTCGCCACCACAATCACGTCGCGCTGCGCCAGGGAAACCACGCGGCCGGGGATGATGTTGCGGGCGCTCAGGCCGACGGGCTGAACCGAAGCCAGCAGGACATCTCCCGCGCCAATTCCAATTCGCAGCGCCGAGCCCACCTCCGCCCGCACCAGCGGCGTCTCCAATTCGACCTTGCCACCCGACAATTGGCACACCATGGTGCCGCGCTCTTCGTGAGCGGCAACGACTGTAGCATCGAAAATATTCTCGAAGCCGGCGAGCTGCGCCACGGTTTCGAGGCGCGGCGCCCGCATCACCTGGTGAGGCGTCCCGCAGGCAATCGCGCGGCCATTCTCCAGCACAATCACCTGTTCGCCCAGCGCAAAGACTTCCTCCCGGCTGTGCGTGACATATACGATGGGAATACGATGCTCCTGGTTCCAGGCGCGCAGATCATCGACAATCTTCGACTTGGTGGCGGCGTCCAGAGCGGCCATTGGTTCATCCAGCAGAAGGATTGCGGGATCGGTCACCAGGGCGCGAGCCAGCGCGACTCGCTGGCGCTCTCCACCGGAAATCTGCCCCGGCCGGCGGCCGCGCAGATGCGCAATGCGGAATGATTCCAGAATTGATGCGCTGCGCCGCTTGCGTTGCTCTCTGTCCACGCGCGAAAGCCCGTACTCGACATTTTTCTCCACCGTCAGATGGGGAAATAGGGCCAGGTCCTGAAACACGTACCCTACCCGACGAGACCGGGAGGCGACATCAATCCCGAGCGCGCTGTCGAACAGGGTTTTCTGCTGCGTCGCGATTCGGCCCGCGTCCGGCCGAACCAGCCCGGCTATGCAATCGAGCAGCGTGGTCTTCCCTGCTCCGGAAGGACCAAACAGGATCGTGATCCCCGGCGGAAGCGCCAGGGAGAGGTCGAGTTCGAAGTCCTTCCCCAGCCGCTTGCGAATTTGCACGGACGCTTCATGGAGTTCTACTGGAGCGGCGTTATTTACCATTGCGGCCATGAACGGTGGCTCACTTAAAACCAATAACCACGAAGGACACGAAGTATCACGAAGGAAGTCCGTGTGTCCCCGCGATATCGTTTTTCTCTTCCCACTTTCCTTCGTGGTACTTCGTGTCCTTCGTGGTTATCGCACTTGCCTCCACAACCACACGCGCCGGTTCAAGGCATACACCACGGAAAGGGTCGCGAACGAGATGGCCAGCAGCACCAGGGCCGTGGCATTGGCGCCGGCATAGTTGACGGCCTGCACCTTGTCGTAAATATCGATCGAAACTGTTCGCGTGACTCCGGGGATATTGCCGCCAACCATCAGCACCACGCCAAACTCGCCCATGGTGTGGGCAAAGCTCAGGACAACTCCGGTGACCAATCCGGAGAGCGACAGAGGCAAAATGACTTTAACAAAGGTCCGGACTCGTGAAGCTCCCAGGGTCTGCGAAGCCGCCAGCAGCCGCGGATCCACGGCGGAGAATGAAGCCGCGAAAGGCTGCACCGCGAACGGCAGACTGTACACAATGGAGCCGATCACCAGTCCTTCGAAGGTAAATGCCAGCGTGTGCCCTGTGAGCGCTTCCCAGCCGCGGCCCAGAGGGCTGTGCGGTCCCAGAGCAACCAGCACATAGAATCCGAGCACGGTGGGAGGCAGCACGATGGGCAGAGCGAAGAGTGCTTCCGCAAGAAATTTCCAGCGCCAGCGGGAATACGTAATCCAGTAGGCGAGCGGAAGCCCCAACATCACGAGAATCGCCGCCACCAGCGCGGACAGCCGGATCGTAAGCCAGAATGCCTGTCCATCCATCAGCGTTCCCTCTCGCCCTTTGGTGCATCCAAAGTTATGAAACTCTCATCTTCAGCCAATCTTCATCTAAGTAAACTTTTGTAAAATCTTAACCGATCCCCTCATTCGTCACGCAAGATGTACCATCCATGAAGGTGGGTTTGCGGCCCTTCAGTGCAAGCTAGTGATTCTATCCGCAACCCTGACCCTGGTTCGGGGTTTCTATGAGTGGGGTGATGCGATACCGAATCCGAACCAGGAATCCCCAAAGTGAGGCTTAGTGAACATACTGAAACGTCATTGGCTGATAGCAGGTCTGGTGGTCGTGGCCATTGCTGTCTTCGCCGCCTTTCAGTTTAAGAGCAATGACCAGCCGAAGTATTTCACCACCAAGGTCGATCGCGGCGAAATCCACCAGGTGGTGGAGGCCACCGGCACGATCAACGCGGTCACGACGGTGCAGGTCGGCTCCCAGGTCTCGGGGACGATTTCCCGGCTGAATGCCGATTTCAATTCGCGGGTAAAAAAGGGACAGGTGGTGGCACAAATCGATCCTTCGTTGTTCGAAGGCTCTCTGCTGCAGACCAAGGCTGATCTGGCGAACGCCAAGGCCAACGTGGTAGCGTCCCAGGCCAATCTGGAAAAAGCGCAAGCGACGGCGTTGCAAACGCGGGCGGACTACGAACGGACTTCCGGCCTAGCCAAAGCAGGCGTGATGAGCCAGCAGCAGCTTGACCTGGCCAAAGCCAATGCCGATTCGGCGGATGCTGCAGTGGCCGCGGCCAAGGCAACCATCACCCAGGCGGTCGCGCAGACGCAACAGAAGCAGGCCGCGGTCACGGTGGCGCAGACCAATCTTGATTACACCACCATCCATGCGCCCATCGATGGCACGGTGATCGCGCGCAGCGTGGATGTGGGCCAGACCGTGGCCGCGTCGCTGCAGGCGCCAACTCTTTTCACCATCGCGCAGGATCTGACGAAGATGCAAGTCTATGCCAGCACCGATGAGTCCGACGTCGGCATGATCCACACCGGGCAGATCGTCACCTTCAAGGTGGACGCGTTCCCGAAGGACTCATTTACCGGCCGGGTCTCACAAGTGCGCTTGAACGCCACCACGGTCCAGAACGTCGTCACCTACAACACCATCATCGACTTCGATAATCCGGACATGAAGCTGTTTCCCGGCATGACTGCCTACATCACGATTCCGGTGGCCAACGCGCAAAACACACTACGCGTACCCAACGGTGCGTTGCGCTACAAGCCGGACATGCCCGCCGAACAGGTTCGCGCCCTTTACAAGCAGTATGGATTGACTTCCGCCCAGGGCGGCGGCGCCCAGGCGGCAAGCACTCAGGGCTCGGGAGACACCGGGGCTGCCGCCAAGCAGCAGCGCGCCCATGCGGAAGGTTCCCAGGGCGGCGGCGCGGAAGCCGCGCAGCAGCACACTCCCCGGGTGGACGTTGCCGTGGTCTGGAAGTTGCGTCCGGACAAGACTCTGGAACCAGTCAGAATTCGCACCGGCATCACCGACCATACCGTGACTGAAGTCGCGCAAATACTGAAAGGCCAACTGAACGAAGGAGACGAATTGGTCACCGGCGGCGTAACGGCTTCCGGGGCCACACGCGCGCCTGGATTGGGAGGCGGACGGCCGCCGGGACGATAAAATCCGGCAGCGGCACTGGCTTACTGGCTTTTAGCCAGGGCGGCAACTGATGACTGACGACCGACGACTGACGACTCAGACAATGGCAACCACGCCACAATCCGCGCTGGATGCGCCCTCGCAAGGAGGGTCGCGGAATCTCATCCAGATTGATGACGTTCACAAATATTACGATCTCGGGGAAACCAGGGTGCACGCGCTGCGCGGCATCAATGTGCGCATCGAGCGCGGCGAGTTCGTGGCCATCATGGGCGCCAGTGGCAGCGGCAAATCCACCTTCATGAATATCCTGGGCTGCCTGGACAAACCCACCAGCGGGCGCTACCTGCTGGAAAATATCGCCGTGTCAGAGCTGACCAAGAAGGAACTGGCCACCATCCGCAACCGCAAAATCGGTTTCGTCTTCCAAGGATTCAACCTGCTTTCGCGCACTACCGCGCTGGAGAATGTCGAACTGCCTACGCTTTACGCGCAGGTCAGCAAGGAAGAAGGCCAGAAACGGGCGCGGGAAGCGCTCGAACTGGTGGGACTGGGAGATCGCATGCAGCACTTCCCTTCCCAGCTCTCAGGAGGCCAGCAGCAGCGCGTTGCCATTGCCCGCGGACTGGTCAATCATCCTTCGATCCTGCTGGCCGACGAGCCTACAGGTAATCTCGACAGCCGGACTTCGGTCGAGATCCTGGAGGTGTTTCAAAAACTGAATGACGATGGGCTCACGGTTGTGATGGTTACGCACGAGGCTGATATTGCGGAATTTGCCAAACGCGGTATTCACTTTCGCGATGGAACCATTCGTCGCGATGAACGGGTGCAGAACCGCCCGGTCGCAGCCGAGGTCCTGAAAAACATGCCGGCCCTGGAGGATTGACGATCGGGATGAAGCCCGATTCCCGTCGCGGGAGTGAACATCACTTTGGTTCAGTCGTCACAGCCTGGGCGGAACGCGGCCTTCTACGATGTGCGTCGAGAGGTCCGTTATGGAAATTGGAGAGGCATTGAAAATCATGCGAGCCCTGGCCGATGGAGTGAATCCCGAGACCGGCGAGGTTTTGACTGCGGATGCGGTGTACCAGTACCCGCCGGTGGTTAGAGCACTTCACCGTGCGGTGCTCGCATTGGAGTACGTGGAAGAGCGCGAGCGTTCCAGGAAGGCGCCGCCGGCGAATGCGGGCAAATCCTGGTCGCGCGCGGAAGATGAACAGGTTTGCGAAGAGCTGCGCCGTGGAATTGATTTCCACCAGATTGCCAGGACGCACAACCGGACCATCGGTTCGATCATCGCGCGCCTGGTGAAGCTGGGAAAAATCGGGCCCAACACTCCGCTCGACATGTTTGGCCCGAAGGTAGCTTAGGAAGGCCACGGAGAGCCGCCTCTCACGTGGTCTTGGGAAGGGCACGACCTTGGTCGTGCCGCCAACGTGGGGAAAGTGTTCCGCGCTTTAGCGCATGAGGTTTACTGTCAGGGCTGCACTGCGTGAGTGGAAGGCATTATGGATCTGGTAGCGATAGTTCGCATCGCGATGAGGGCCCTGGCCCGCAACAAGCTGCGCTCCATGCTCACCATGCTGGGCATCATCATTGGAGTGGGCGCGGTCATCGCCATGGTGAGCGTGGGACAAGGCGCGCAGCAGCAGGCGCAGCAACAGATCGCGGCCATGGGGTCCAATATGCTGTTCGTGCAGTCCGGCACGGTAAACCGGGGCGGCATGCGCATGGGCTGGGGTGCCACCAAGACGCTGGTTTACGACGACCTGCTGGCGATTATGCGCGAATGTCCATCGGTCGTGGCTGCTGCCCCCGGCAGCCAGTCCTCCGCCCAAGTGGTTTTTGGAAATGACAACTGGGCCACCAACATCAACGGTACGGAACCGCAGTATTTCGATATCCGCAGCTGGCCCTTTGCCGAGGGCACATCCTTCACCCAGGATGACGTGACGACCGCCGCCAATGTCGCCGTCATCGGGGAAACGGTGCGCAAGAATTTGTTTGGAGCCACTGATCCCATCGGGCAAACCGTGCGCATCAATAACCTGTCGTTCAAAGTGGTGGGATTGTTGTCGCCGAAGGGCACCTCGGCCGCCATGGGTCAGGACCAGGACGACATCATTGTTGTCCCCATCACCACCCTGCAAAAGAAAATTACCGGGCAGGACTGGCTGCGCTGGATCATGGTTTCCGCGGCCTCGAAAGACGCCAGTTACACGGCGCAGCAGCAGATCACAGCTTTGCTGCGCGATCGCCACCGCATCCGCTCCGGACAGGATGACGACTTTTTCGTGCGCAACCTGGCCGACATGGCGGACCTGGCCGATCAGAATGCCCGACTGTTCACTATCCTGCTGGCCTCGATCGCCAGCATTTCCCTGCTCGTCGGCGGCATCGGCATCATGAATATCATGCTGGTTTCGGTCACCGAACGTACCCGCGAAATCGGCATCCGCATGGCCATCGGCGCCACTGAAGGGGACGTGCAGCAGCAGTTCCTGATCGAGGCCGTGGTGCTCAGTGTCGTTGGCGGCGGCATTGGAATTCTATCCGGCATGGGAGCCTCTTACCTGATCACGCAAACTCTGGGATGGCCCGTGCTGGTTTCTCCCACCGCGATCGTCGCCGCCGTTGTGTTTTCGATGGCGGTCGGAATTTTCTTCGGTTTCTACCCCGCCCGCAAGGCCGCCAGGCTCGACCCGATCGAGGCGCTGCGCTACGAGTAGCGTCGGTCTTCCGACGTCGGAGGGCAGACCTCGGACCCCGGACCTTAGACTTCGCGTCCAGGTTTTCCACAGGTGCTAGCTTCACTTTTCTCCATCCACTTTGATGAAATCTCACTCCTTCCGACGAAAGCCGCGTTCCTCTGTACATCTCTTTGCCGTTTGACGCTAAAAAAGGCCTCGCCCCGAATGGCCCGGCACACAAGGCTTTTGCCCGGTCACGGTGCATATTGCATGATCGGCGAACCCTTCAGATGAAAGATGTTTCACAAGTTGCCTAGACACTAGACAGGTGTACAATCGACGCCCCTTTTGAAATTCAAAAGGAGATTCGTGGCCTGAACCTTAAGGAGTTCTGTGATGAACGCAAGGAGTCTCTCCCCATTACTTCTGATCGTTGCCCTATCCATCACTACCCTCCCCGCCGCTGCTGCTACCGCGCGCCAGGTTGCCCGCCTGCACAGGGTCGCGTCACCGTTTGTCGTAAAGGGCCCGCGGGCCATTCCGTCCGGTAACGCCGTACGCACCAACTCCGACATCTTCACCTGCCAGCTCGGCCTGACACCGCCGTTTGTCTGCTACGACCCTTATCAGATGCGGCATGCCTATAACGTCGACACCCTCATCAGCGCCGGCTTCACCGGCAAGGGCAAGACGATCGTGATTGTGGATGCCTTCCAGTCTCCGAACATCGTGGACTCGCTCAATGCGTTCGATAAAACTTTCGATCTGCCGGGCCTGAACGGATTGGGCGCGCCGCCCGATCGCACCCTCGGCACCTTCAAGCAGGTCGCCCCCGACGGGCTGACTGCTTTCGATTCGACCGATGACAACATGGTCGGCTGGGCAGAGGAAATTTCGTTGGACGTGGAGTGGGCGCATGCCATAGCGCCTGGTGCGAACATTACGCTGGTGCTGTCCAAGACCAACGACGATGCCGACATCCTGAGCGCCACCCAATATGCCGTGGACCACAATCTCGGCGATGTCATTTCCCAGAGCTTCGGGGAGAACGAGAGTTGCGTCGATTCCGCCTTGCTGGCGGCACAGCACAAGCTGTTTGTGAAAGCGACGCTCAAACACATTACGCTCATCGCTTCCTCAGGCGACGACGGAGCAGCCCAGCAAACCTGCGACGGCACATCCTTCGTGCAGGCAGCCTCATCGCCCGCCAGCGATCCGCTGGTGACCGCCGTGGGTGGAACTGAACTTCACGCCGCCGATTACTGCCTGACGGACCTGGGCTGCGATCCCACCACGAATCCGGCGCCCGGAACCTACCAGGGCGAAGTGGCCTGGAACGAAGGGGACCTCGGCTTCGGCGCAACCGGCGGGGGTTTCAGCGTCTTGTACCGGGCACCCTTTTATCAACTCGGAAGCGTCTCACTTCGCAAGGGGAGGGGCGTCCCTGACGTGGCCTACGACGCGGCTGTGGCCCATGGTGTACTGACCTATCTTGTTATTCCGGGCATCGATCCCGGCATCTATCTTTTTGGCGGGACCAGCGCCGGCTCACCGCAGTGGGCAGGCATTGTGGCTATTGCCGGGCAAAAGGCCAGGCGGAGTCTGGGCTTCATCAACGCAACTCTCTACCTGTTCAGCGCATTCCCAAAGACCTATTCCGCGCTGTTCAATGATGTGACCAGCGGAAATAACTCGGTCCTCGAAGAGGATGCCCACGGCAACCCGGTGACTGGTAACGGGATTCAATGCCAGGAAGGAGATGGGATGCCACCACCGGCCTGGGCTCGCCCAAGGCCGATCAGGTGGTCAATTTCCTCACCTTGTTCACTTCCGATAGCGATGCTAAGCAGGTGATGAGCAACTCCGGTCCCAGCGGGAACCGCCGCTCCGGCCATCACCGGATGCGCAACCACTAACCGGCATAAAGCTGAAATAAAATACCGGACATCGATGGTACAGAGTGATGGATAACATCCGATGTCCGGCATTTCTATTTGCGCTACGGTTGACGGCTTATCGGGGCAGCGCGAAAGCTACGTACACTCCTCCGGAGCCGGACTTGGGGTCTTTGCCCCCTCCTGCGGCGATCACCACAAACTGACGTCCGTTCACTTCATAAGTGACCGGCGTAGCGTTGCCCGCAAACGGCAGAGTTGCTTCCCACAGCAGTTCGCCGGTGGATTTGTCGAAGGCACGAAACTTCTTGTCGAAATTCGTCGCCCCAATGAAAACCAGGCCACCCGCGGTCACGATCGGGCCGCCATAGTTTTCCGACCCTGTGTCTTTCTGTCCTTTTGCGGCCAGGTCCGGATACTGCCCCAGCGGAATCTTCCAGGCATACTCGCCCGTGTTCAGATTAATCGCGTTCAACGTGCCCCAGGGTGGCAGCACTGCCGGAAATCCGTCAGGATCGAGAAACCTGTGATATCCGGTGAAGCGATATCTCATGGGTGCGGCTGGTGGGAGGCCACCTGTGAGTTCTTTGCTCTCGCCACTGGTGAGAAACGTCACCAGGGCGGACAGATGATCCTCCGAGAGGTTGGGGAATCCGGGCATCCTGCCTTTTCCACTCTTGATGGTGGTCGCGATCTGTTGGGGAGCGAGACGATCTCCCACGCCTACAAGCGAAGGTATGGCAGGAGGGGAACCCGCCATCTTTTCGCCGTGGCAGAGGCCGCACTGGCTCAAGTAGATACCCTGAGCGCTGTTCTCTCCGGTGTTGGGCGCGAGGTCGCCGTTCCAGGCCATCTCGTTCGAGTTCACATAAATAATTCCTGTCTCCGGATCGGCCGCTGGACCGCCCCACTCCGCACCGCCGTCGAAGCCGGGAAAGACTACTGTGTCTTTTCCCACGCTGAAGGGAACAAACTGTCCTGCGCTGCGGAAGGTGCGGAATTTTTCCAGCGCCCACTGATGGGCTTCCGGAGTTCGGTTGGTAAGCAGATCTTCGCTGAGAGACTGCCGCGCGTACGGCGCCGGGAGGACGGGAAGCGGCTGTTCGGCGGCGGCAACTTCGCCCGGCACCGAGCTGGCAGAATACTTGTGATACTCGATAGGAAAAAGAGGCGCCCCGTCGCTCCGATCGAACAGATAAACGAAACCCTGCTTCGTGGTCTGGGCCACCGCGTCAATGTCTTTTCCCTCGCGCTTCACGGTAAGGAGCACGGGTGAGGCGGGAAAATCCCGGTCCCAGATATCATGACGGACGGCCTGAAAGTGCCAGATTCTCTCCCCCGTCTGCGCATTCAGGGCGATCAGGCAATTGGCGAACAGATCATCGCCCACCCGGTCTCCACCGTAGAAGTCAGGCACCGCCGAGCCGGTTGGAACGTAAACAATTCCGCGCCTGGCATCAACCGCCATGCCGGCCCAATTGTTGGCGGCGCCGGCGGTCTTCCACGCATCCCTCGGCCAGGTATCGTATCCGAACTCTCCGGGGTGAGGGATGGTATGAAACGACCAGCGCAGCTTTCCGGTGCGCACATCGAAGGCTCGAATATTTCCCGGAGGGGAGGGAGGTGCTTCCGGGTTTCGTCCGCCCACAATCAGCAAATCCCGGTAAACGATCCCCGGACTGGTGAGATCGACCGATTGCGAAGTAGCCGGCTCGCGGCCCAGGTTCTCGCGCAAATCAATTCGCCCGTGGCGTCCGAAGCCGATGATCGGACGTCCGGTGACCGCGTTGAGGGCGTACACAAAGTTCATCACCCCAACCAGGATCCGTCTGTCCTTGCCCTGGGCCCAATAGGCGAGGCCGCGGTCCGGCTGGGTCCCTTTTACTCCCGAGTCAAACTTCCAGAACAGCTTGCCGGTGGCGGCATCGAGGGCAAAGACCTTTTGCGTCGGCGTGATTCCGTAAAGTACGCCTTCAACGACAAGGGGCGTACTCTGCAGGCCTCCTTCTTCGTGTGCGTCAAAACTCCATGCCACTGCCAGCTGCTTGACTGTCTTTCGATTGATCTGCGCCAGAGAAGAGTAATGATTGTTCTCAGCCGTTCCGCCGTAAACGGGCCAGTCGCGCTGCTCCTGCGACGGGTTCCGCTTCACCCGCGCACTTCCGGTTGGCGCAGTGACGCTCTGAGGTCCGGTAGCCAAACCAGGAATGGCCAACACAATGACGATCGCACCCGAGATTGTGAATTCCCGAGCCTTGCTCTGAATCACATATCGAAATCCAATCATCAACTCTTTCCTTCGCGCTGGAGGCTATTCCCTGTGCAGTCAAAACGAACGCCAGGTCACAAGAAATGGGATGCTATCATGGCCCGGTCTGCCGGAGGCCCAATGCCCAGCATCAGGAGACCCATCACATCGACAAGCGTGGTTTTCACAACCATCGTTTTATTGACCGGTGCCGCGTTCGCCCGGGACCAGCCCTTGACGGCTCGCGAGGTGATTGCGCGCATTCAGCAGCAGGTTGGAGTTCCCTGGCAGAGTGATACGGTGGATACGTTCAAGGCTGGCAATCCCGACACTCCGGTAACGGGCATTGCCGTGACCATGATGGCTACTCTCGATGTGCTTCAGCGCGCCGCTGCCGCCGGCGACAATCTGGTCATCACTCACGAACCAACCTTCTTCGATCACCTGGACAATTCCGACCAGTTGCCGGAAAAAGATAACGACCCGGTGCTGGTGGAGAAGCGGCAGTTCATCGAAAAGCATGGTCTGGTGATCTGGCGCTTCCACGACCACTGGCACGCTCGCACTCCAGACGGCATCGAGGCCGGCATGGTTCACGCCCTGGGATGGGAAAAATTTCAGGATCCGCAAAATCAGTATCTGTTCAACATGCCGGAGATTTCGCTCGAGAAACTGGCGTCCGAGATCAAGCGCAAGCTGGGAATACACGTCATGCGGGTGGTCGGGGACCCGGGCTTACGCATCACCAAACTCGCATTCTCTCCTGGCGCTGCCGGATTTACCACTCACGCCCAGGCGCTCGAGATGGCGGGAGTGCAGGCGCTGGTCATCGGCGAGGCGCGGGAATGGGAAACGGTTGAGTATGTGGCGGACGCAGTCAGCGAGGGCAAGCAGAAATCGCTGATCATTCTCAGCCACATCCCTTCCGAACAGGCCGGCATGGAAGAATGCACGCGCTGGCTGAAAGCATTCGTGACCGAGGTCCCCATCCAATTTATTCCGGCGCGCGAGCCCTTCTGGAGCCCGAAACCATAGCCCGCAAATTCATCAGGGCCCAGATTTCGCTCGAAACTAACGGCAGCGATTGTTATAGTCGTGAGTTCCGCAAACCCCAGGCACGATAAGTCCACCCGGATGGACAGAAAGTCTTCGCGATGGCCGAGTCCGAAATCGATCTAAAGAAAACTTATGACGCCGTGGTGGTGGGATCCGGCGCCGCTGGCGGAATGGCGGCGCATGTCCTGACCAGCCGCGGCTTGCAGGTCCTGATGCTCGAGGCGGGGAAAAAACTTCCGATCGAGAAAGAACTGCGGTCGATGGAGTGGCCCTACAACAATCCCCACCGGGGAGAACTCCCGCCCGACAGCCATTCTCTCACCTTCAACGAATACACCATCCGCAACCCTCCTTACGGTCCGGGTTTTGAGAAATCCAAGCATCTTCACAGCTACATCGGGAACTCCGATTACGTAAAGAACATCGTGGTGGATGAGCGCGAGAATCCCTTCACCGGCACCAACTACGCGTGGGTGCGGGCGCGCTGCCTGGGCGGCAAGACAAACATCTGGGGACGCCTGGCGCTCCGTCTCTCCGATTACGATTTCAAGGCCAAGAGCCGCGACGGATTCGGCGAAGACTGGCCCATCAGTTACAGCGACCTCGCTCCTTATTACGACAAGGTGGACCTGTACCTCGGCATCACCGGGGTGAAGGAAAATCTTCCCTACCTTCCCGACAGCATCTTTCAACGTCCCACAAAACTGAACTGCGCCGAGGTCACGCTGCAGCAAAGCGTGCGAAAGATGGGCCGCGTCCTCACCCAGTACCGTGCCGGCGTCACCACCGACGGGCTGAAGCACAACAAATATCGCAGCCGTTGCTGGGGCCGCGGCGCCTGCGAACGCAAAGGGGGCTGCGACATTCATGCGGCCTTTGATTCTCCCACCGGATTGATTTATCCCGCGGCGGATACGGGCAACCTGACGCTGCGCACCAACGCGGTGGTACGCGAAGTCACGGTCGATCCCCAGACTGGCAAAGCCAGCGGAGTGCACTTCATCGACTCCGAGACCATGAAGGACTACAACGTTCGCGCCAAGGTAGTGGTTGTCGCGGCTTCGACCCTCGAATCCGCTCGCTTGCTCCTGCTCTCGAAATCGAGTTTGTATCCGAATGGACTGGCCAATTCCAGCGGCCATGTCGGGCACAACTTCTGCGAGCACATTATGGGCCCCGGTGTCAGCGGCCAGGCGAAGAACCTCGTGGGCAAGCCGCCTACATTGGATGACGGCCGCCCCGGGGGCTTTTACCTGACCCGGTTTCGCAACCTTACGGAAAAACATCCCAAATTCATCCGGGGCTATGGATTTGAAGGCGGGAGCGGCGCGCGCATGTTTCCGCAAGGTACGGACGCCCACGGCTTCGGCGCGTCATTCAAGGAGGAGGTTCGCCAGAACCAGAGCTCGTACGTCGGTATGGGCGCCTTCGGTGAAGTGCTGGCTCGCTACGAAAACTATGTGGATCTCGATCCGGTGGTAAAGGACAAGTGGGGCGTCCCGGCTTTACGCTTTCACTACAAGTTTGGCGACAACGAACACCGCATGGCCGAAGACATGAAGGAAACCGCCCAGGAGATGTTCGAGGCTGCGGGCTTCAAGATTACGCACGTGAGTAGCCGCGTCCTCACTGAAGGCTGGTCCATCCATGAAATGGGTACCTCGCGAATGGGTAACGACCCCAAGACCTCGGTGCTGAATCAATTTGAGCAGTCGCATGACGTCAAGAACCTGTTCGTGGTGGATGGCAGCGCCTTCGTAAACGCCAGCTGCCAGAATCCCACCTGGACCATCATGGCGTTGTGCTGGCGCTCCTGCGAGTATCTTGCTGACGAACTGGGCAAAGGAAACCTGTAGGGAGAGGCAATGTCGAAGAACAACCCAATCGATCTGAAGCACGACCGCCGGCAATGGCTCAAAGGCTCCGCCACCGTGCTCGGCGCATCACTCTTGCCGTTGCCAGCCATGGCTGCGGAAGCGTTGCAGGCCGAGGGCCCTCCGGCGAGGCCGCCAGTCAAGCCTTCCGGGGGCGACCCTGCCGCACGCTTTTTCACTCCCACGCAACACACGCTGGTCGAAGAGTTGTCGGAGACCATCATTCCGGCGGACAGCCATTCCGGCGGCGCCAAAGCCGCCAGGGTCGTGGACTACATCGAGCAGGAACTGCGCGAGAGCACCGATGACAACCGCAAATCAACCTGGCGTGAAGGGCTCCGCCTGGTCGATCTCATGAGCCAGCACTATCACGGAAAATCGTTTGTCGATTCGAGTTCTGAAGATCGAATTGCGGTACTCACGGTCCTTTCGGAGAACGATGAAATGACCGATCTTCCCGAAGTCCGTTTTTTTCGCGAACTGAAGCACCTGACGGTTCGCGGCTATTACACATCCAAGATCGGCATTCACGACGAGATGGAATACAAGGGCAATCGACTTCTGTTGGAATTTGTCGGTTGCGACGATCCCGCGCCCAAGTCTTCATAATCGCGCGCACATGCAGTCAGACGAGACCCATATGAGATCTGCACTCCTGCGCCCCTCCCTTGGCTTGCTGCTTGCGGCCTGCATGCTGAGTTTTCCCTCCACATCTGCCGCCTCTGGAGAGAAGCCGGAGAGTGAGGGCTGGGTGCCTCTGTTCAACGGCAGAAATCTGGAGGGCTGGTATTCCTATCTGGACTCGAGCGGCAGGAACAAGGACCCGAATGGCGTGTTCAAAGTAGAGAACGGAATGATTCACATCCTGGACGTTCCCATGTCGGGTGGAAAGTCAGACAATGGATACCTGGCGACCAACCAGGAATTCTCCAACGTTCGCATTCACGTCGAATACAAGTGGGGAGCGAAACGCGCTTCGGAGGGCAAGAGGAATAGCGGACTGCTCTACCTTGCAGTTGGCCCTGACCGGATCTATCCGACATCTTTGGAGTGCCAGATTGAGGAGACCGACGTCGGTGACCTGTGGATTGTCAACGGCGCATCGGTGACCGCTTTCTTCGTCGCTCCCTCTTTTCCGATGTATGACGATGACAGGCAGGCCGGCACTCGTGTCCGCAGCGCCCCTGGCGATTCGTTGCGTGTACTGAAGTCAGGAGACTTCGAGAACCGCGACGGCTGGAACAGCGTGGATGTAATTCTGCGGGAAGATCAATCCACGCACCTGGTCAACGGCCGGATCGTAAACCACGCCCGTAACATCCAGCAGCCCGACCCAGCCAATCCCGCGCGAATGATTCCGCTCAAAAGTGGAAGAATTCTGCTGGAAGCGGAGGGTTCGGAAATATGGTTTCGTGATGTCAGAGTCAAGCCGCTGGGTCCGCCGGACAGGCCCTAAAGGAGTGAGGAAACGCGGATGGCAAACGGCAGGGTTAAGGTCGGGATCATCGGATCGCAATTTCAGGCGGATATTCATGCCGCCTCGCTGCAAATCATGCCGGACGCGGCGGAAGTCGTTGCCGTGGCTTCCCCTACTCCGGGAAACGCAGCCGCATTTGCCGGGAGATTTAACATTCCGCGCGTGTTCACCGACTACCGCGAGATGCTCAAGGAAAAAGACATAGAGATGGTGACCATCGCGGCTCCGAACAGCCTGCACGCGCAGATGACGAAAGACTGCGCCGCAGCCGGCAAACATATTGTCTGTGAAAAGCCCCTGGCTATGACCATCGCCGAAGGCGAGGAGATGATTGCCGTCGCCAAACGCCACGGCGTTCTCCTGATGTACGGAGAGGAGCTTGTCTTCACTCCCAAATACTTAAAAGCGAAAGAAATGGCCGACGCGGGCGCCTTCGGAAAAATCTATCTCCTCAAGCAAAGCGAAAAGCATTTTGGCCCGCACAGCGAGTGGTTCTGGGACGTCAACCGCTCCGGCGGCGGCGCCTTCATGGACCTCGGCTGCCATGGCATCGCCTTCTGCTACTGGTTTCTGGACCGTTCCGCCATCAAGTCGATCTATTGCCAGATGGGCACCTACGTTCACGGGGACAAGACACAAGCCGAAGACGATTCGCTGTGCATCATGGAGTTCGCCAACGGCGCGGTGGCAATGATCGAGAACAGTTGGGCGCGCCGCGGCGGCATGGACGATCGCATTGAGGTCTTCGGCGCGGAGGGCGTAACCTACGCCAACCTTCACATGGGCAACGCGCTGCCCACGTACAGCGAAAACGGCTACGGCTATGCCGTTGAGAAAGCCCCCACGACCAAGGGTTGGACTTATCCGGTTTTCGAGGAGCTTTGGAACTACGGCACTCCTCAGGAGTTGACCCATTTTGCCCGCTGCGTTCGCGGAAAAGAAACGCCGCGAGTCACGGGAGAAGATGGACTGGTCGTCATGCACGCGCTCTATGCGGGATACGCCTCCGCCGGCGAAGGAAGAAAGATCGCTCTTCCCTTCCAGGCTCCCAACGTAAAAAAACCCATCGATTTATGGCTCAATGGCCCAGCCCGGCGGGCCAGATAGTCATGCACTCTCCAAATCCACCGACTGGTGCCCACTGAACATGCCCATCGCAGACAGAATTCGACTCAGCCTGATGATGTTCCTCAACTACGTGATTTGGGGATCCTGGTACGTCACCCTGGGCGCGTATCTCACCCTCACCCTGAAATTCACTGGAACTGAAGCCGGGGCCGTGTTCGGAACAACCGCCTTGGCCTGCATGATCTCTCCTTTTTTTGTCGGCCTGATCGCCGACCGCTTCTTCGCCTCGGAGCGGGTCCTGGCCGCCTTGCATCTGCTGGGCGCGGTGCTTCTCTTCTTCGTCACCAAGGCCACCAGCTTTGGCGCGGTGTACGCTTTGATGTTCGCTTACTGTCTCTGCTACTTCCCCACCATCGCACTCACCAACTCGCTCACCCTGCAACATCTCAAAGATACGGGCCGCGATTTTCCCCTGATCCGCGTTTTCGGCACTCTGGGATGGATCGCCATCGGCGTGACCATCGGACGCCTCGGCGTCGAAACTTCCACCGTTCCCTTCCTGCTGGCCGCGGGGGCGTCCGTGGTCATGAGCATTTTCAGCCTCACCCTTCCGCACACTCCGCCGCCCAGCAAGGGCCAGTCGGTCACACTCCGTCGCATTCTCGGGCTGGACGCGCTGGTCATGCTCAAGCGTCCATCGTTCGCGGTCTTCGCTGTGGCCTCGATCCTGGCCTGCATCCCCCTGACGTTCTACTTCTCGTTTACCAATGCCTATTTGAATTCGCTGCACGTCCCCAACGCCGCCGGCAAGATGGCCCTTGGGCAGGCCTCCGAAGTTGTGATGATGATCCTGATGCCGTTCATTCTCCGCCGGGTCAGCGTCAGAAGCATTCTGATCATGGGCCTGCTGGCGTGGTCAGTGCGTTACATCCTGCTTGCTTATGGCAATCCCGACAGCGGCATCTGGATGTTTTATGTGGCGATTCTGCTCCATGGCATCTGCTACGACTTCTTCTTTATGACGGGGCAGCTTTACACCGACCAGGAAGCTCCAGCCAACCTGAGGAGCGCTGCGCAAGGATTGATTACATTTCTGACCTATGGAGTGGGAATGCTGATCGGCTCTCTGCTTTCAGGCCGGGCGGTGGATTATTTCAGCCACACCGTCGGCACCGAGGTAACCCGCAACTGGCGGGCCTTCTGGACGAGCTCCGCGTTGAGCGCTTTTGTCATCCTGCTGCTCATTGCGATCTTCTTCCGCAGCCGTGCCAAAATTGAATCGGCCGCCTCAGAGCCCCTCGCAACCTGAAACGCTGAGAACCGGGAACTGAAATCTGAACAACTGGTTTCTGTTGCCAGCTTAGGTGGCATACCGATGGGCAAGCCATCGCAGGGAAAAAAGGGGCGCGCCGCCGGCGCGCCCGAATCGCTTTTTCAGCGAAGGAACACAATTGATCTCATGCGACTTTTTGCCCCTTCCCTGCCGCCTTGCTGGCTGGCTTGGGTCCAATGTCAGTGAGCAGCTTCCCGCCATCGGGGCTTCCCCAACCCGTACAGGGGTCCCATCCCTTGGCAGCCACATAGGCACCGATGTCACCCTGAGTAATGTCGTGCAAGTCGGAGCTGAGCTGGCTGTAGAGTAACGGGTTCAGGTAGCCCACACTGGCGCCCAGTTTTTGATTCAACCGTGCAATCAGTCCTGCCCAGAGGGGCGCAACGGCACTCGTGCCCCCAATCACCTCTGCCTGTCCATCCACAATGACGGAGTAGCCGGTATTCGGGTCAGCATCCCCCGCGACGTCGGGAACGCCTCTTCCTATGCGGCCGCCCGGGTTTTTCGATGGAGGAACCTTCGCCCCTGCCTGCCAGCTCGGGAGGTCAAAGAAATCGCTTATGCCGCCTCCACTGGCGCTGTCAGGATCATCGTTCCATACCGTTTCCGATGAAATGTTGCTTCCCGAACCCTGCAGCCTTGTGCCGCCGCAAGCCAGGGCAAAGGGACTTGAGGCCGGAAAATCCACGTGCTGCAGGCCATCTCCCACGCCATCCGTCGATCCATTGTCTCCGGCCGCGCAGCAGACTGTAACCCCGAGAGCTGCCGCATCCTGAAACGCCTGGTCGTAGGCTTGCAGTGCCTGCTCCGTCCATTGTGACTCGGGCCCGCCCCAGCTGATGGAAATGACGGATGGCTTGTGACTCTTGTCATGAACCGCTTTCACAATCGCGTCCAGAAAGCCCTGATCCGTGTTGGGCGCGAAGTAAACTACCACCTTGCTCTTGGGAGCCAGGGCGCCGGCTACCTCGATGTCCAGCATGACCTCGCCGTCAGCGTCGCCTCCCGGCTGGTTATGACCACCATCCACCGAAACGGCGCTTACCTTTGGATGTGGGAGGTTCAGCTTGTTGAAATACGCCTTCAAGTCCCGGCTTTGATAGCCGCCTCCCAGCTCAATAATCGCAATACACTGATTCGTTCCATCCGCGTCCGGCGGGAAGGCGTACAGGTTTGCGAGTTCGGTTGGAGTGAAAGATGTATCGGGAGTAAGTGCCCGGATGCCCACTGCCCGCTTCCGCCTCTGAAAGTGGGCCTTGGCCTGGGGCCGGTCATCCAGTCCAAACACACCCTGAACTATGTCGGCAATATCTTCCGGCAGATGCACAGAGCCGGTGCGTCCGCGGTACGAACCTCCTGCGTGTTCATATCGTTTCAGTTCAACATCAAAGGCTTTGCTGAAGTTTGCCACCGTACCCGAAAGCACTACCCGTCTTTCAGCCACGTTGGCTTCCGCCACCGCCAGTTGATGGTCATGCGCGAATCCTTCGATGCGGGCGATGTCCTGTGGATCCGCTCCACTGGTTGCTTCGAACTGCTCGCGCGTCATGTGTTGGCGTTCCCGAGGAGAGCGCGCTCCCATCTCCTCCAGCTTTAACGGCTGTCTTTCAGTGCGGGGACGTAACATTACCGTCACCGTGATCGACTGGTCTGGATTGGCGGCGCCGACGGCGTGGGCGCCCGGTAATGGCGCTCTCACGCTGCCGCGAAGTGGAATACGATCTTTCGGAGCTGACATATTGCCTTTCCGTTCCGGGGAGGCAAGAGCTGCACCTTAGTCAACACCCGCAGTAAATTCCATTCTTCCCGGTTTTACTGGAGGCAGGAAACAACCATAACTTGGCCCTACGCTAGGGAATCGAAGGTCCCCGGAACTTACGCGGATGAGGCAGCAACTGGAATGCCAACCTCGGATCGAAGGAGGCGCACTTATAAGTGGTTTAGTCTCCCGACAAAATCCCAGAGGACGGCACGATGAGCAGAACAGATAACAGGAAATTTCTCTATCTGATCGGATAGCCAAATTAGCAGTTTGGATAATTGGGGGCTGCGCCGCCATCCCTGCAAGCAGAACTGAGCCGGCAAAACTCTCGCTTGCTTGACAGTAACCGGCGTCACCCGGCCACAGGAGTTACCGAGTTACCGGTGTTTCTCTAACGCAGCGAAAAGCGGTTTTTACACAGGCGCTGCCCGATAGTGCCGACCCGACGGCAGCACGGGCCGCTTCCCAGTTAGAACGCCGCCCCGGCTGGCTCCAACATGCGCTCCGGCTCCGCGTCCTCTTCCGAAGTCCGTGTGTGCGTCTTTGCCACCAGCATGTAGATCGAGGGCACGATGAAAAGTGTAAAGATCGTTCCAATGATCATCCCGCTGACCAACATGATGCCGATGCTGTTGCGGGCTCCGGCTCCCGGCCCTTTGGCCAGCACGAGTGGAAAATGTCCGATGACCGTGGCCGCCGTCGTCATGAGGATCGGTCGCAATCGGGTCTCGGCCGCCTCGATGATCGCCGCCAGCTTGTTCTTCCCCGTCTCCTGCAGATGGTTGGCGAACTCCACGATCAGGATGCCGTTCTTTGACACCAGGCCGACCAGCGTGATCAGCCCCACTTGGCTGTATATGTTGAGCGTGGTCAGCCCCAGGAACGAGAACAACAGCGCTCCCGAGATGGCCAGCGGGACCGATCCGGCAAGAATGATAAAGGGATCACGGAAGCTCTCGAACTGCGCCGCCAGCACCAGGTAGATCAGGATTCCGGACAACAGGAAGGTCCCCAGGAACTTGCTGCCTTCCGTCCTGAGCTGGCGCGACTCGCCTGCGTAGTCAACCGTGAAGCCCTGTGGCAGGATTTCCTTGGCCTTGGCTTCCAGCACTTTGAGCGCCTGGTCCAGCGGCACTCCCGGCGGTACTACTCCCTGGATGCGTACCGCGTTGAGCTGCTGAAACTTCTTCAGGTCTCGCGGCTCGGTGGTCGTCTTCAACGTCGCGAAAGTGGAAAGCGGCACCAGCTTGTCCTGCGATCCGGTGACGTAAATCTGAGACAGTTGCTCAGGCGTCAGGCGCTCGGCGCGTTCGATTTGCGGAATGACTTTGTAACTACGCCCCTGAATGCTGAAGCGGTTGACATAATTTCCACCCAGCATGGTGGAGAGGTCCTGCCCGGCCTGGCTCAGGTCCACTCCCTGGGAGCGCAGCTTGTCGCGATCAAACACCACCTCGGTCTGCGGCTGGTCGTATTTCAAATCGGAGTCGGCATAGATGAATTTGCCGCTGGCAAAGGCCGCCCCCACCAGCTGCTTCGCGATGTCAACGAGTTGCTGCGGCTCGCCCGGCGACGCGATCACGAAGTCAACCGGAAAAGTCCCTCCCCCGGGCAGTGACGGCGGGGTCGTCGGGATGACTCGAATGCCGGCGATCTTCGAAAGGGGCCCGGTGGATTCGAGCAATAGCTGCTGCGCGGTCTTCTTGCGCTCGCTCCACGGCTTGGTCACCATGCCGCCAAAGCCGCCGGTGGGAGACGTGATCTGAAAAATACTCTGGCTCTCCGGGAAGGCGTGATAGACGTCGTAAACCTGGTTGGTGAACAGCCGCGTCTGGTCGATGGTCGAATTGGGCGCTGCCTGGATGACTCCGAAGACCACGCCCTGGTCCTCTGCCGGAGCCAGTTCCCGCTGCGAGAACATATAGAACGGAATCATCAGTACTGCGACGATCGCCCACAGCGTGAGCACCACCGGCCGGTAGCGGAGCGTACCGGTGAGAGTGCGCTCATAAGCGCTGCGCACACGTTCGAAGCGGCGATTGATCCAGCCTGCGAAGCCCCGCTCCGTGTCTCCCGCGCGCAGCAGCTTCGATCCCATCATCGGAGAAAGCGTCAGTGCCACTATTCCGGAGACGATCACAGCGCCTGCGAGCGTGAATGCGAACTCCCTGAACAACGCGCCGGTGAGACCGCCCTGAATGCCGATGGGCGCATACACCGCGGCCAGCGTGATGGTCATCGAAATGATCGGGCCCACCAGTTCGCGGGCGGCATCGATCGCAGCCCGCTGCGGGGACTTGCCCATCTGCAGATGCCGTTCGACGTTCTCAACCATGACGATCGCGTCATCCACCACCAGGCCGACCGAGAGCACGATGGCCAGCAGAGTCAGCAGGTTGATGGTGAAACCGAACGCCAGCATCAAAAAGACGGCGCCGATGAGCGATATCGGAATGGCCACGACGGGGATGAGCACCGAGCGCATGGAGCCGAGAAAGAGGAATATGACCACGATAACGATGATCAGCGTCTCCGTCAGGGTCCGCAACACTTCGTTAATGGCATCCTGGATGTACGCCGTCGCGTCGTAAGGAATGCCAACCTTCATTCCCGTGGGCAACTGCGCCTGAATTCCGGGAATCGCCTCGCGCACTTTCTTGATCACGTCCAGCGAATTGGCCGTCGGGAGCACCCAGACGCCCATGAAGGTTGCGGTCTCACCGTTGAAGCGGACTTCCGAGTCATAATTCTGCGCGCCCAGCACGACGTCCGCGATATCGCCGAGTCGCACCACCACGCCATTGTCGTTCTTGACCACCAACTGACGAAATTCATCCGCGGTAGTCAGGTCGGTGTTGGCGATCAGGTTCACCGACACCATCGAACCTTTGGTGCTTCCGAGAGCTGAAAGGTAATTATTTTTGGCCAGTGCGTCGTGCACCGCGGAGGGAGCAATCCCCAGCGCCGCCATCTTGTCCGGCTTGAGCCAGATTCGCATGGCAAAAGTACGATCGCCGAGAATGTCGGCGCGCTGCACTCCGCTGATCGCACTGAGCTTGGGCTGGACCACTCGCGTCAGGTAATCGGTGATCTGGTTCTGATCGAGGTCGGCCGAGGAGAAGCCTATGTACATCGAGGCAAATTGATTGTCCGCCGTTTGCAGGTCAATGATCGGCGCCTCAGCTTCGGGGGGCAGATCGTTGCGAACCTGCGCCACCTTTGCCTGGATCTGGGTAAGCGCAGCGTTGGTATCGTAGTTGAGCTTCAGGTGCACCGTAATCGTGCTGATCCCCTGCGCGCTCGACGATTCCATGTAGTCGATACCATCCGCGCTGGCAATGACACGCTCCAGCGGAGTGGTGATAAATCCGCGAACCAGGTCGGCGTTCGCGCCCACGTAAACCGTTGAAACCGACACCACCGCGATATCGCTGCGCGGATACTGGCGCACACTCAGTGAGCGGATGGATTGCAGCCCGGCAATCAGGATCACCAGGCTGACCACCATCGCCAGGACGGGTCGTTTGATGAACAGATCCGTGAACTTCATTTAGCTTTCCTCGGGCTTGGGAGCGGGATCATTTCCCGGCTGCACTTTGTTGTTGACCTGGACGGCGGCGCCATTGCGCAGCTTGAATACGCCCGAGGTCACGACTTCGTCGCCCGGGTTCAAGCCCGAAACAATCCCCACCTGGTCGCCGCGCGATCCTTCGACCTTCACGAACTGTTGCCGCACGCCGCGATAGCTCTGACCCTTCGGGTCTTTGAGATCAGTGATCACATAAACCGAGTCGCCATACGGGGCATAGCTGATGGCCGACGCCGGCAGCGTGATCACCGGTCGGCTTGCGCCCAGGACCACTTCCACCTGCACAAACATGCCAGGCTGCAACTTGCCCTGCGGATTGGCCAGGGTCGCCTGCACCTGAACATTGCGCGTCGATTGGTCCACTACCGAATCCAGGGCCGTGACCCGGCCGGAGAAGGCTTTGCCTCCGAGATCGTCAGAGGTCACGCGCAGGCTGCGGCCCACCCGCACCTGCCCCAACGCCTGCTGCGGCAAACCAAAGTTCACATAAATAGGATTGAGGTCCTGTAGCTGCACCACCGGACTGCCGGCGGAAAGATACTGGCCCAGGTTTACCTTGCGGATACCCAGGGTACCGGAAAATGGCGCCCGGATCGTCTTGCGCTCAATCGTGGCCTTTATTTCTCCCACATTCGCTTCAGTCTGTCTCTGTTGCGCCGTGGCCTGGTCGTACTCCATGCGTGAGATCACGCCCTGTTTCACCAGCTGCTCCATGCGTGCGAAATTCACTTTCGCAAGATCGCGTTGTGCTTCGAGCGACGCCAGCTGGGCCCGCTCCTGGCGGGTATCAAGTTCGACTAGGATGTCCCCCGCCCGCACTGACTTACCGGAATCAAAATTGATCCGCGCCACGGAACCGGGAAGGTCGGCGCTGACCATCACACCCCGAACCGCCTCCGCCGTGCCGATTACACCTGTCGTCGATGGCCATTGCTCTCTTTGGACCACCACGCTGGTAACTGCCTCCGGTGGCGGCTGGAAGGTGGCAGCCTGCACCGCGGACTGCACCTGCTTGAACTTTACGAATCCCAGGGCCGTGAGCAGCAATGCCGTAGCGCCCAACATCAGCAACATTCTCTTCGCCATGACTTCCCCTTTTACCTGAAAGCAAATACCTGTCTTCATCGCCGGCAACACCCGGCATGTCACAGTTTGGTTGAATCGGGAAACTGGAGTGCCAGGCGCAAACCTCGCGCCCAGGGTCGAATCCCGATTGGTCTTTGATTCAGCTCGGCCCGGCGAGGATTCGAGCTAATTCAATCGCCAGTAACAATTCCTGACAAGACAGCGCAAATTTGTTGCAGCCGGAAGCACCTCGCGCTCATCAACATTTCCTGGATAAATTGCCCTTCCGCAGGTATGTCGAACGGGAGGCCGCCAAATCGACGCGGGACAAAGAAATTTTGGGCGGATATGTGTCCCTCCCCTGCCGTACAGGACGGGTCGCCTTTGACCATCATTCTTATTCTTATTGTTCTTCCTTATTCGGGCTCTTTAACTGTCAGGTCAACACGGAAACACGCGCAAGCCGGCAGCTGCATAGCCTGCTGCTGAACACACTCGGGGTTTCTCGCGAAGTCTCTATCGGGGCCACCAACCCTTGACGGCTTCCTTCCGACAACTGCAACTCTCTCCGGGATACGCCTGTTTTCCTTTGCTGGGCGGTCATTTCTTCGGTGTTGCAGCTAGTTGCAAACCGTATGCAACAAAAACTTGTGAGCAGGCTTGACGGCCAGATAGAAGTGAATTCTACTTGCATTTCGTAGTGTTTATATGCAACACAGTTGCATCTAGGAGGATTGCGCCAGCGACCCCATTTGCTCCCGACAAATGTCGGCTTCTCACATGTCTCCCCCCATCTGTCTAATGACCAAACCATCGAATAACCGCTTGGCCAAACAAAAGGCTCTGATTTCGGCGGCGACCACCCTGTTTGCCCGCCGCGGGTATGAAGCAACCACCACCCGCGAGATCGCCGCGCGAGCCGGATGTTCGGAGGGTCTGATCCACAGGTATTTTGGGGGAAAGTCTGGACTCCTCTTCAATATTGTGAAGGTCCATCTCGCCCAGGACGCGGCCACCACAATCGAGTGTCCCGCCAGCGCTACCCTGGACGCGGAAATCCAGAAACTGATGGACTGGCAACTCGACCATCTCTGGAAGGAGCGCGAGTTCCTTTGTCTCGCTTTCTCATGTGGCATTCTGCAGCCTCGCCTGGGCAATCTTCTCCGCAAATACATGCCCGCACGGACGGCACTGGTCGCTCAGCGGATCCGCTTGTACCAGCCCGGTTGTTCGAATGAAGACATTGAGATGTTTGCCCATGCGCTGATTTCTCTGGGTTTCGAATTTGGCTTCATGAGGCCTTCTATCCTCAG
This sequence comes from Terriglobia bacterium, assembly GCA_963757835.1. Lineage (GTDB taxonomy): Bacteria > Acidobacteriota > Terriglobia > Terriglobales > Acidobacteriaceae > JAIQFF01. The sequence continues at coordinate 307,708 of CAVWSP010000011.1, forward strand.
ACAGAACCGGCGGCAAACCAAACATCTTGCCCAGCGGGCGGCCCGCCTGTTGGGCCGCAGCCTCAGGTCCGGCGCCTGTTGAGCCTTTCGCGGACACGGTGGGGTCCGGGTTCCGGCAATCAAAGCTTGCGATTTCCAGGCTTCCCGAAGGCAATCGGGCCTCTTTTCTGCTCTGAGTTCCGTCTACACTCTCGATCTGCGCCATCCAGAAGTGACGGTCGGGTGGAAGCAAACTGAAGGGGCGCGCTTGATCTGCTATGCTTCCGCGCATGCGCCTTGTGGGCTGGCTTCTGTCGTCAGGTCTTCTGATTTTCACTCTTTCGCCGCTCAACGCCCGGGTGGTTCGCGTCGATGTTGCCTCGCGGGAGGATGTTTCTGGCGGCGAAATATTTGGCGATGCGGGTGCCTATGAGCGGCTTACAGGACGCATCTTCTTTTCGGTAGCGATCGCAAATCGGCACAACCGGGGCATCGTCGATCTCGACAAGGCCGTCAACCTGAACCACGGCGAAGTCGAGTTCTCCGCCGACTTCATGGCCCTGCGGCCCAAGGATTCCGGCAAGAGTAATGGTTCCCTGCTGCTGGAGATCCCGAACCGCGGCCGGGGACGCATCGTCGGCCTGATCGATGGTGGCGACTGGAACGCTGCGCACGACACCGGCGACGGATGGCTACTGCGCAACGGCTACAGCGTGGTATCGCTCGGATGGCAATGGGATGCTGCCAGCGAGGGCGCGCTGCGTCTTTATGCACCTGTCGCCAGGGACAAGGGAAAGACGATCCGCGGTCTGCTCCGCGGCGACCTTATGCCTTCGAAAGTGATGGAGGAAATTCCGCTCGGACACCTTATCATCGGCGACCTGGGCGGCCGCGAATATCCCGTCGCCGACCCGCAGGATCCACGGAACCAGCTCACGGTGCGGGATTCGCGCGAAGCGAAACGGACCGTGATCCCCCACTCTGAGTGGCGGTTCGCGCACACTGTGAATGGCAAACTCGTTTCCAGCGACCGGTATATCCACCTCAACGGAGGCTTTCAGCCTGGCCGCATTTACGAATACATCTACGTGGCCCGCGACCCGGTGGTTGCCGGACTGGGCTTCGCCGCGGTGCGCGACTTCGCCGCCTACGTGAAACACGCGCCCGACACGCTGGTTCCCGCAGTGCGCGTGTATGGGGAAGGCATTTCGCAGAACGGGCGCTTTCTTCGCGACCTTCTCTATCAGGGATTCAATGCGGACGAAGAAGGCAGGATGGCGCTCGATGGCGTGCTCGCCCATGTCGCGGGCGCGGGCCGGGGCAGTTTCAACTTTCGCTTTGCGCAACCGTCACGCGATGCTCAGCCCACATCATCAGTCTTCTTCCCCACTGACATCTTTCCGTTCACTGACCAGCCGGAGACCGATCCCCTGACCGGGGACAAGGGAGGGTTGCTTGATCGCGCGGTAGCAGACAAGGTCGTTCCCCGCGTCTTTCTTTCGAACACCTCGTACGAATACTGGGGACGGGCAGCCTCGCTCATTCATACGACAGCCGATGCAACCCAGGACGCGGTGATCTCTCCCGATGTCCGCATCTATTACTTCACCGGATTACAGCATTTTTCCGGGCCATTTCCGCCTGCGCAGGGAGCCGGAGATCTGCATGGGCAGGAACCGCAGTCGCCGCTGCCGGTTCGATACTTCTGGCGGGCCATGGTCGCCAACATGGATGCCTGGGTTCGCAACGGTACCGCGCCGCCGGAGAGCAGCTATCCGAAGATTGCCGACCATACCCTGGTGCCGATCGGTGATTATGCATTCCCCGCGATTCCGCACGTCCACCAGCCGAACGAAGCGAACCGGGCATACCGGCTGAATTTCGGGCCGGAGTGGGCCCGCGGCATCATCAGCCTCCAGCCTCCGAAAGTGGGCGAAGGGTTTCCGGTGCTGGTGCCCCAGGTCGATCCCGATGGCAATGAGCGGGCTGGCATCCATTTGCCGGAAATCGCGGTGCCACTGGCAACCTACACGGGATGGAACCTGCGGGATCCCGCGATCGGTGCGCCCACACAGCGCGTCTCCTTCGAAGGCTCCTACCTGCCCTTTCCCAGGACTGCGGCCGAGCGTGAGAAGGCGGGCGATCCGCGCATGTCCATCGCCGTGCGCTACTCCAGCCGCCAGGAGTATCTGAACCGGTATGAAAAGGCGGTTGACACACTGGTGAAGGAGCGCTGGGTTTTGCAGGAAGACCGTGAGCCCGTGCTGGACCGGGGCGGCCTCGAGTGGGATGAGGCGACCAAGTAGTCGATCCCGGGCCGCGCTGGAGGTTTACCTTGAAGGCTCAGCTTTCCCGGAATCTCCACCGACCTTACGCCCCAACGAAGCTACAATGTGTAAGCAGAAAATGGAGGATTTTCGATGCCCAAGAAAAAGACAAACCCCGCCTTCCTGAAGATGGCCCAAATGCCCCTGAAGCCGTCACCACAACTGGCTGAGATTTTGGGATCACCCGCGCCCATCTCACGACCTCAGGTTGCGAAAAAGGTGTGGGCCTACATCAAGAAGCACAAACTGCAGGATCCGAAGAAACGCCGCGAGATAGTGGCCGACGAAAAACTGAAGCCGGTCTTCGGAAAGGCCAGACTGGACATGTTCCAGATGACCAAGGCCATCAGCAAGCACCTGAAGAAGATCGGCTAACCCCGGTCTCCTTCAACAACGGACGGCGGCGAGTGCCGCACTCGGCGCTATTTCGTTGATGCTGAGGTGATGCACGCCCCCGCAAAATTAATATCGTTGCGGTACTTCTCAGGCAGGTAGTCCAGTGCCTTGGTCCGCCCCATCCGAAGCCATTTCTGTCTCGATGCTTCGGATGGAATTTCTCGCCAGCCCGCAAAATCTCTGGGAGTGTAAGCGCCGCCGGCGCGATCCGACAATAGAAGAATCCCATGACGCAGGAAGAGATTCGACTGTCAGAATCCGGGGCGCGCCGGAAACACTGGAAGCGTTGGGGGCCTTACCTCAGCGAGCGCGCCTGGGGCACGGTGCGCGAGGACTACAGTCCCTACGGAAACGCCTGGGAATACTTGTCTCACGATCAGGCCCGTTCACGTGCCTACCGCTGGAATGAAGACGGGCTGGCCGGCATTAGCGACCGCAAGCAGATGATCTGCTTTGCTCTCGCTCTGTGGAACGAACGCGATCCCATCCTGAAAGAACGGATCTTCGGACTCACCGGCAACGAAGGCAATCACGGCGAGGACGTCAAAGAGTATTACTTCTACCTCGACTCGACGCCCACGCACTCGTACATGAAGTATCTGTACAAGTATCCGCAAGCGGAGTTTCCCTATGGCCGGCTGGTGGCGGAAAACCGTCAGCGTGGAAAAGACCAGCCGGAGTTCGAACTGCTCGACACCGGAGTCTTCAACGACAATCGCTATTTCGATGTGTTCGTCGAGTATGCCAAAGCCGATACCGAAGACATTCTGATCAAGATCACGGTCGCGAACCGCGGTCCGGAGGCGGCCAACATTCGATTGCTCCCCACGGTGTGGTTCCGCAACACGTGGTCCTGGGGAAGCTCCACCCGGCGGCCCGAGCTGCATGAGGCGCGCCCCGCGCCCAACCCGGTAATCGAGCTGAATCACCATCAGCCCGGCAATCGCTGGCTGCATTGCGAGGGTTCTCCCGAGCTTCTCTTCACCGAGAACGAAAGCAATGCTCACCGGCTGTATGGAGTCGAGAATCACACTCCCTACGTCAAGGACGGCATCAACGACTACATCGTGCACGACTCCAGGGAAACGGTAAACCCGGAACACAAGGGCACGAAGGCCGCGGCTCACTATCAGCTCACGATCGGCGCGGGCGAGACCGCCGTCGTTCGCCTCCGCCTGACTAATTCCGATTTCGAAGACAAGAGCGCCTTCGCCAGTTTCGACAACACCTTCGCGCTTCGACAACGCGAGGCCGACGACTTCTACGCCACGGTGATTCCGCAAGACCTCTCACCCGACGCGCAGAATGTGATGCGACAGGGCTTTGCCGGCATGTTGTGGTCGAAGCAGTTCTATCACTACGTCATCAAAGATTGGCTCAAGGGCGATCCCGGCAACCCTCTTCCGCCTTCGGAGCGCCGCCGTGGCCGCAATCATGAATGGACTCACTTGTACAACGCGGATGTCATCTCCATGCCCGACAAGTGGGAGTATCCGTGGTATGCGGCCTGGGACCTGGCATTCCACTGCATTCCGCTGGCGCTGGTCGATTCCGATTTCGCAAAAGAACAGCTCACGCTGATGCTGCGCGAGTGGTACATGCACCCCAACGGACAGATCCCTGCCTACGAGTGGGCCTTCGGCGATGTGAATCCTCCGGTGCACGCCTGGGCGGCGTGGCGGGTTTACAAGATCGACAAGAAGCGCAAGGGCAAAGGCGATCGCGCCTTCCTGCAGCGTGTCTTTCACAAGCTGATGTTGAACTTCACCTGGTGGGTGAACCGAAAAGACGCCGACGGCATGAACATCTTTCAGGGCGGCTTTCTCGGTCTCGACAACATCGGCGTCTTCGACCGCAGCGCTCCGCTGCCCACCGGCGGCTACATCGAACAATCGGACGGCACCAGCTGGATGGCGATGTACACCCTGAACCTCTTGTCCATCGCGCTCGAACTCGCGACCGAAGAACCCTGCTACGAAGATGTTGCCAGTAAATTCTGGGAGCACTTTATCTACATCGCCAACGCGATGAGTCATCGCGGCGACGAACACATGGGATTATGGAACGAAGAGGACGGGTTCTTCTACGACGTGCTCAAACTGCCCGACGGCAACCAGTTTCCCATGAAGATCCGATCCATGGTCGGACTGATTCCATTGTTCGCGGTGGAAACGCTGGAGCAGGAGGTCTTGGACAAGCTGCCGGACTTCAAGAAGCGGTTGGAGTGGTTCATCGAAAATCGTCCGGACCTCACGGCCAACCTGGCGTGCATGCGCACCGAAGGCATGGGCGACCGAAGGTTATTTTCCATCGCCGGCGCTGACCAGCTCCGCAGCATTCTCAAGTTCATGCTGGACGAGCGTGAGTTCCTTTCGCCCTACGGAATTCGTGCTCTGTCGCAGTTCCATCGGGACAATCCTTACAAACTTTCGGCACAGGGCATGGAACATCGTGTGGACTACGAACCCGGCGAGTCTTCCACTGGACTGTTCGGCGGCAATTCCAACTGGCGCGGGCCCATCTGGTTCCCGGTAAATTATTTGCTGGTCGAGTCGCTGCAGAAGTTTCATCACTACTTCGGCGATGATTTCAAAGTCGAGTTCCCGACTGGATCGGGAAAGATGATGACCCTGTGGGAAGTGGCGGGAGAGCTGTCGCGCCGCATGACCAGCATCTTCCTCCAGGATCAAAGCGGGCGCCGGCCAGTGTTCGGCAATCTGGAAAAGTTTCAGACCGACCCGCACTGGCGCGACCTGGTCCTGTTTCACGAATACTTCCACGGCGACTCCGGGGCCGGCGTAGGCGCCAGCCACCAGACCGGATGGACCGGCGTGGTCACCAAGCTCATGCAACAGAGCGGCGAATCTCGCGACCGGTCCCGCCCGCGAAAAAAGACGCAACCCGCGCCTGTCCCTGTCGCCGCACGCTGAATTCATGAAGAAAAGATGAATCTCGCGTAGGGGCCGACGCCCTCGTCGAGCGGAGCGCAAACCAGGCGCACGCAGGGTACCTCTAATCGTTGGGCCGGTGCCTAGGACCCAAGGGGATTTGCGCTCTGTCACTTTCCGGCGTCAGCTGCGTCTCACCAGAGAGCAGGCATCCGATTGGGGAGCAGGAAATATGATTCAGTTCACAAAAGAAACATGGGGCAATCTAGAGGCCGCGATCCGGCGGGAGTGGATTGAGACCAACGGACTCGGCGGCTTCGCTTCCTCCACAATTATCGGGCTGAACAGCCGCCGTTATCACGGCTTACTGGTGGCCGCGACCAAGCCGCCCGTCGGCCGCGTGGTGATGCTTTCCAAGCTGGAAGAGACACTCTTCATTGAAGGCCAGCCCTTCGATCTCTCGGTAAACCGGTATCCCGGCGTCGTTCACCCCCAGGGTTTTCGCTACCTCAAGCGCTTCCGCCTCGATCCATTTCCCGTCTTCACCTACGAAGTCGAAGGCATTGAGATCGAGAAAACCGTGTTTATGATTCAAGGCGAAAACAGCACGGTGGTGCAGTACGAACTGACGAATAATAATCATCCCGAGCGCATCAGGAATCTGCGTCTTGAACTTAGGCCCCTGATCGCATTCCGCGACTATCACAGCACCACGCACCAGAATGGAGCGATAAATGCTGAGGTGGAGCAGCGCGCAGGGGTGGCGACCATAACCCCTTACCAGGGGTTGCCGTCCCTGAATCTGGCTCACAACGCGGTTGAGCTGCGAAAAACAGGCGACTGGTACCGGAGCTTTGAGTATGATGCGGAGCGGGAACGCGGCCTCGATTTCTCGGAAGACCTTTTCAACCCCCTGGTCTTTATTTTTGACCTGCGCCTTCGCCGCCAAGCCACGGTGATTGCCTCCACCGAGCGCCCCGATGTCGCCCAGGCCGCTGAGTTTCGCCAGGCGGAGATCTCGCGGCGACGAAAGCTGACCGCATCGTCGCCCGTCGCGGACGCCTTCGCCCAGGCTCTCACCGGCGCGGCCGACCAGTACATCGTCTCTCGCGGGGACAAGAAGACCGTCATCGCCGGCTATCACTGGTTCAGCGACTGGGGCCGCGACACCATGGTGGCTTTGCCCGGCCTCACTTTGCCGACCGGCAAACCCGAGGTTGCGCGCAGCATTCTGCGCACCTTCGCCCAGCATGTGGACCAGGGCATGTTGCCTAACCGATTTCCCGACGCCGGTGAAACTCCGGAATACAACACGGTGGACGCGACCCTCTGGTTTTTCGAAGCCGCCCGCGCCTACATCGCCTACACTGGCGATCTGAAGTTTGTGCGCGACGAACTCTATCCCGTCTTCACCGAGATCATCTCCTGGCATGTGCGCGGCACGCGCTACGGAATCAAGGTAGATTCCAGCGGCCTGCTCTCTTCCGGTGAACCCGGCGTCCAGCTTACCTGGATGGATGCCAAGGTCGGCGACTGGGTAGTGACGCCACGCCGCGGCAAGCCCGTGGAAATCCAGGCCCTCTGGTACAACGCGCTCTGCATCATGGAAGATCTGGCCCGCAGAAGCGGCGACGAACCGGGACAAAAGCGTTACGGCAACATGGCAACAGTCGCGAGCTGGAGCTTCAATCGCCTCTTCTGGAATGAAAATGCCGGGTGTTTGTACGACGTCACCAACGGCGCGCCGCCGGACCCGTCAATCCGCCCGAACCAGATCTTTGCCGTCAGCCTGACCAACAGCATGTTGTCGCCGGAGCGGGCAAAGGCCGTGGTCGAGAAAGTTCAGGAGCATCTGCTCACGCCTTATGGCCTGCGCACTCTGGCCCCCACCGACCCGCAGTATCGTGGTCGATATACCGGTGGTCCGGTCGAGCGCGACGGCGCTTATCACCAGGGAACAGTATGGCCGTGGCTGCTGGGAGCGTTCATCACCGCATACGTCAAGGTGAATCAGAACAGTGAAGGCGCCCGTCGCCAGGCGGCCGAATGGATGGCGCCGTTGCAGGAACACCTTTCGGATGGAGGACTTGGCCACATCTCGGAAATTCTCGACGGCGACGCGCCTCAGCGGCCTTGTGGATGTATAGCGCAGGCCTGGAGCGTGGCTGAAATCCTGCGGGCTTACGTTGAGGATGTAAAGGGCATTCGCCCAGCCCGGCCGATCGAGAGCCGGGCGCTGCCGGCTCCCGCAGAGGCCAAGACCAAAGCCCAGGCGGAGACCGGCGTATATCTTAAGAGTTAAACCAACGCTTTAGCCAAAGTCTCAAGCATCCTTGCCATATACCGGGATCACAGATCCGTTGACGTCCTTGCCAGATTCACTGGCAAGCCAGACCACCAGGGCTGCGACCGAGGCCGGCTGCACCCACTTGCTGACATCCGCGTTCGGAATCGCCTTGCGGTTGGCGGGAGTATCCATGGTGCCGGGCAGGATCGCGTTTGCGGTCACTCCTGCGTCTTTATTTTCGAGCGCCACAGTTCTGATCAGCGAGACCATCGCTGCCTTCGAAGCGCTGTACGCGCCCACGCCCGCGCCCGGTTCCAGAGCGGCGCGGCTTCCAATCGCGATCACGCGACCGTTGCCCGTCTTTCGCAGAGGAGGAAGCGCCGCCCGCAGAATGTGAAATAAGGAATTCAGATTCAGATCCAGCATGCGCTGGAAGGTCGCGTCGTCGGTGTCCGTTATCGCTTGGCCGCCCGCGAAACCGCCGACCGTGTGGGCCAGCACATCGAGCTTTCCGAAGCGGGCCACGAGCTGATCTACCAGGGTGCTGGCTTCCTCGCGGGTCGAAATCTCCGCTGCCACGGCGGTAAAGGTTGGGTGGTTGAAATCAGACTGCTGTATTTTCCGCGACGTGCCAATGACGGTTGCGCCGGCATCGAGAAACGCCTGCGTCACATAGGTTCCAAGGCCACCGTTGGCCCCGGTTACAAGCACGACTTTGCCCTTCATCGAAAGCTCCGATCTTGCTGGCCATCAGATTACGACACTTCTGGAAGGTTACGCCTTGCAATTGAAAGCGAGGCGCAATTCTCCGCCTCTTCGCCGCCGGTGATCAGGCACACGGTACTCCAGCGCGGGAGGCATGAGTCGGTTGACGCGAGACACAAAAATCCTGGGATGTGGAGAAGAACCAGCCGCAGAGCAGGCAAGCCGCATCCAAGAAGGATGCGAGCCCGGTTGCAAAGATGGATCGACCTGATGCGGACCGGCTTTTGGTTCGTGCCTCTCGTGATGCTTGCCCTGGCGACCACCCTGGCACTGACCCTGTTGTATGTGGATCAACGTGTCGATCCGGGCATAAAGGCGTCGCTGGCATGGGCCTATTCCGGCGGCCCAGAAGGCGCCCGATCTCTGCTCAGTACCATTGCCGGTTCGATGATCACCGCCGCCAGTGTGACCTTCTCTCTCGCCTCGGTTGCGCTTTCGATCGCCTCCCAGCAATACGGTTCGCGGGTCTTGCGCAACTTCATGCGCGACAGCATCACCCAGGTGCTGCTTGGCACTTTTATTTCGACTTTTGTTTATAGCGTGGTCGTAGTGCGTGCCATTCGAGGCTCCGACTTTTCGGGTGGCTTCGTTCCTGCCATATCCGTGACCGTCTCTATCGCCTTGTCCCTGGCGAGCCTGGTGCTTCTGGTCTTCTTTATCCATCACGTCTCGGCCTCCATCCAGGCCTCGCGCATCGTGCGGGTCATCGCGGCGGGAATGGAGACGGCAATTCCCGAACTCTACCCGTCGCAGACCGGTGAAGTGAGCGAAGGCGGCGAGGACGACGTACGCCACCGCTCCGACGGCACGCCGGTGACGATCCATCACGGTGGCTACCTGCAATCCATCGATCTCGATCGCCTGCTGAAGCTGGCAACTGAATGTGACGCAATTTTCGAGGTCCGCATCAGGCCGGGAGACCACCTGGTGTCGGGAGGAGAATTGGCGCGACTGTGGGGAACGATCTCCGAGAAGACGATCCGGGCGGTGGGCGACGCCTTCCTGTTCGGCGGGGAGCGCACGCCCTCGCAGGATATTCGATTCCACTTCCAGCAATTGACCGATGTTGTCATCCGCTCCCTCTCCCCGGGTATCAATGATCCCTTCACGGCGATAAACGGCATCGATGAACTGGCAAGTGCGATCGCCCTGCTTTCCAGCCGCCCGCCAGTGGCGGAGAATCGCCGCGACGAGCATGGCGCCCTGCGATTGATTGTCCATCCCGTGGGAGTGGGCCAGGTGATCGAAGAAACGGTAGGCCATATTGCCATCTATGCGGTAAAAGACCGATTTGTGATGGCGGCATTGGGGAAAGTGCTGGACACGATAGATCCCGATTTATTGGCTGGGCCAGATCGCGCGGCGTTCTTTCGCCAGCGGCAGGAACTCGACCTGGCGGGACAGGCGCATTTGGTGGCCTGAAGCGCCCGGTCATTGTTCTTAAAATGAGTGAACGGTGATCACAGATGCCCCACCAGTTGCCCTCACAATTCGTTCAGACTATCTAAAGCGTTTTCCCTCAGGCACAGTATCTCGCGGTATTTCAGTCACAAACATGAGGCACTCCCTAAACCTCACCTTTCGTCACTTTTCACAGCCGTGCGAATCTCACTCGCAGGCAACGGACTTTTTCGCTGCTGAGAAGATCAGTCTATCGACCGCCAAAGGAGCTGGGCATGGAAACGGGTCGTCCACTATTCATCCCGGTAATTCTGGGCACAGCGAGAATGGGCCGGATGAGCCTGCACGCTGCCCGTCTGGTCACCGAGGAACTGGGCAAGCGCGGCGGCGTTGAGACCGATCTCATCGATATCGCAAATCTTCCCCTGCCCACCAACGACGCGGGTGAGGCCATCAAGCAAGCCGACTTCGCCGCCAAGATGAATCGGGCGGACGCGGTGGTAGTAGTTTCACCCGAGTACAATCACGGCTACTCCGGGCTCTTAAAACATGTCCTGGATAGCTGCCTGAAAGAGTACGTTCATAAGGCGGTTGGCATCGTGGGAGTGTCCGCGGGACCGTTCGGCGGGGCGCGAGTCATTCAAAATCTGCTGCCGGTCATGCGCGAGATCGGGTTGGTTACGATTTTCTGGGATGTAAATTTCTCCAGCGTCCAGAAGGTGTTTGCCGAGGACGGCAAGCTCCTCGACGACTCCTACATCCGGCGGATCGACAAGTTTTTGAAAGAACTCATCTGGATGGCGACGACGTTGCGCCAGGGTCGTGAGCAGGTGTCCACGGACCGGCCTATGGACCGGCCTGCGGAAACAATGATGGCCACCGTGGCCAGCCCCGATAAGGTGATGTGCCCAAGTTGCAAAGTGCAGATGAACCATCACTGCGAAAAGGTTCTGTACAATCCTGATCCGCCAGAGAACGCGCAGGCGGATCTAACCCTCGGTGGATTCGTCGCTCAACTCCATACCTGTCCTGCTTGTGGCGGCAGCGCGACCGGCCACGCGTAGGATCGTCGCAGCTCCGCCTTGTCGTCCGGCGCTTGCGCGCTTCACTCGCGCTTCCCTGCAGGTAAAGCAACCGCGAAGACCAGCGATGCCAGGTACACCAGGATCCCCAGTCCTATCAAGAGGGAGCTGACGAAGGCAAAAAGCACAAACGATAGTGGATGAAACCACAGCAGGGTTACGATTTCAACCAGCAGGCCCAGAATAATCAGCCCACTCGAAACCTTCAAAAAACGCTGGATTCCAACCGTACGATCTTTCACTGGCCCGGCCTCCACATCTTCACGTTACCCAACTTCGTAGCGTTGTGGACGGTATCGTGGCAACCACTCGATAAGCACGACATCTGATTCGTCTTGAGGGAATCCATCATCGCGGTGTGCACAGGGTTCTCCTCAAAACTGCGGGCGCCGGCGTGGCAGTGCAGACACTGCAGGTTGCTGTAGCCGCCGGGGATCTGCATGGTTTTAGGGGGCGCGCTCACATACTGCATGTAGAGTCGCTTGATGCCCTGGAACTTGTCCTTCAGGGGACCATAAATGGTGTAGTCGGCGTGACAGCTGTAACAAGCCTTGTCTGCCGGCACGCGGTGGTTCTGAAAGTGCTGGGCGGGAATATAACTGGGATCGTCCACATACAAACTTTTGCCGTAGTTTTCCATGCTATGGCATGAAATGCAGAATTTAGTTTGTTCGGAGCGTTGCATCTGGGTGGACATCCCCCCGCCGATACACAGCGCGGGAAGAACGCACAGGGCCACAAAAGCCAGAATTTTCCCCGTTGCTCCCGTGGTAATCGAGGGATACACGAGAAACACAGCGCCGAGCACGATCGTCAGCCCGATTAAGGAAACGAGAATTCCGGTCGGCCCAAACACAAACTCCTCCTTGGCTACGGCTTCGCTCGAAGCGGCTGGCCGCAGAATGGCTACGGTCAGCCGTGCCGTTACTTCTTGGCCAACTCCCGGATATAAGCGGTGAGGTCCTTGATCTGCTCCGGCTTCAGGCTCTTCTTGTAACCCGGCATCTTTTCCTTGCCGTCGGCGATGATCGTCGTTAGTTCGTCATCGCTCATCTTCTGTACTTCTGGCGAGGTAAAGTCCCGCACTCCGAACTTCTTTCCCACCGGCGTGTTGCCCTTTCCATCGGCGCCGTGGCAGGCTGCGCATTTTGCCTTGTACAGACTGGCTGCATCTTGGGCAACCAGCACCGTACAGCATTGGGTGATGCTCGCGATCGCGACCATAGCGAATAGAACGCGCCGCACTCCAGTCCTCATGCTAGCCATAACTTCCTCCTGAAAATCCGCGCCCTGGTTTCAAGTTGACCTAGAACGCATACCGCATCGAAAGCGTGACCAGGTTGCCCCGGAAATTCCGCGGGGCAAACAAGTCCTGCGCTACCGGACTCTGGTCTTCATGATAGCCGTAGTAGCCCCAATAGGCCTTGCCCGTCCACCGCTTGGCGAAAGCGTAGTCAAACCCGCCGTAGGGCCGGTGATAGTTCGAGTCGAGCGGCCCGGAGGGTGCGTTGGGGTTAAGGAAAAGAGCGCTGCCGGTGGTGCTGGTCACGTTGTAGCCCAGATGGGTAGTCAGCCGGCGGATGGGCTTCCACATCACATCGAAATATCCGTAATGCGACTTGTTGGTGTAGATCGAGAGGTCTTCGCTCAGGACCGTCGAACCCGGACACTTCGCGATCCCGGCCGGCGCCGTGCTGCTCACAAAGCAGACCAGAATCTGGGAGTAGTCATCGCTGTAGTCGTATCCCAGTTCGAAGGAGATGCGCTCGCTGGGCTCGAACATCGCGCTCCATCCGTAGAGCCGGTTATGTTGCAGATTGTTGATCTCGGACACGTTGTTTCGTTTCTCGAGAATATTGATGGAACCGCTCAAATTCGCCCAGTTGGTCAGCTTGTAGGTGGTGCGCGCCCGATACTCTTGCCATTGCCGTGGACTGATACGAGTGAAGGAATTGTCGGCGGCGGCCACTTCCATATCGAAGTTGACTCGCCATGCATCCACCGGTCGCGCCCAAAAACCAAAGAGGCCCGAATGCTCGTTGATCAGGATTTCGCCGGTATCGGTTTCGATCGGGGTGGGCGTCTGGAAGGTAAAGGATCCGTCTCCATTGTCGGTGCATCCGTCGGGCAGAAGGCCAGCCACCAGCGCGCAGTCCCCACGATTGGCGTTGGAGGGATAGAAAATCTCGCTGACCTGTTCGAAATCCGAGTCAGCGATAGCACGGTGGCGGAAGCGGTAACCCAGCCGCGCCCCAAATCTGCGGGTGAAGTCATATTCCAGCTGGAAGAGGTTGGTCTTCTCGTCCTGTTTCAGAAGCAGGCCCGAGATTACCCGCGAAATGTCCGCCCCGGAAGAGGAGCTATGAACCGGCGTACCTGGAACAGCGTCGCCGGGAACCGGACAGGCAACTGGCGGCGTGAAGCCCGGAGTGAAGACGTTGGCCCCGGTCGCAAGATCGGGACTGAAAAACTGGCAGTTTGAGGAGTCAAACTGGCCCGGATTGCGGAAGCTGGAGAAGGTGAACGTATCCATTACCCGAAACCGGTCGGTGACGTGCCAGGTGGCCCCGAAGTCCACGGTCGCGGCCACGTGGCGGCCAAAGGCGGGGCCGAACACATTGTTATTTCTCAGACCGGTGCGGCTCTCCCGTCCCGCGAACAGCTCCTGATACCCGCCGACGTTCATGTCGCCGCCGGTGTAGCTGACCCGGCCGGAGAGATCCACGGCTTTAAAGTAGTTCGACTGTAAGCTGAGCTGCTCGGTTGGCATGTTCGTGCGCACCCGACCGTTTCGCGAGTAGCTTAGATAAGCGTTACATGTCGGATTGATGCCGCCAGTCACCAGAAATGTCCCCGCGCACGGCTGGTTGGCCGCATTGTTGAGCGAAACTCCGATATCCACCGGGGTTCCATTGTCCAGTTGGAAGTTCCGGTTCTGGTCACTGAATCCGGTGTCGCCTTTGTAGTAACTCAGGATCTGGTCATAGCTGATGCTGGTCTTGGGCAGGAACCTGAAATCCACACCCAGCCGGTAAGCATTGACCGTGTTTCTCCAATCCTGGAACAGGAGCGCCTCGGTCCCCTGATGCAGGCTGCTGAAGCTGGGGCCGTCATTCACGTTTCGTGAGTAGCCCAGGCGAAAACGTATTTTCGACTGCGGCAGCAGCGTCAGATTGTAGTCGCCCAGGCGGCGCCGGGTATTGAACAGGTGCGGCGAGGACCCGATGATGGGATTGAAGCCAGCCGGCGCATTGGCAAATGTGCTCACGGGGTTCAGCGGATTGGCCTGCAACGAATAGTCCCAGACATTCTGGTCGCGCCGGAACATGGCGTCGAAGTCGTACCATTTATTCTTGCCGATGCGCAGGCGTGAGACGTTGTTGGGATCGCCTCCATAACCGAAATTACTCAGGTAGAGACGGTCGAACACCAGGCCCTTGTGGTCGAGCGATCTCATCTCCAGCGTCATGTCCAGCAGGCGAGGGCCCTGTTGCAGATTCACGAAAGTATCGTAGGAAGCCTGATTGCCGGTGAAGTCAGTGAAGCGGTAGCCAAATTCCACTGACTGCTTGATGTTGTAGTTTCCGGAGTCGATGCCTTGCTCTTCCCCTCCCTGCTGGGACCAGGCAGCGGTCAGGGTAACGAAAAGCAGCAGGAGGATATGGCCGGGGAAGGCCCATCCTGATCGGGGCCTCCGCGTTGATCGTCTCGGCGTATGTTCCTTACCCATGCTTGTACCCATGCTTCCGCCTATTTGAAAAAGAATGGATCGAAGTTCGATCCATGAATCGCTGTGTGACAGAGCGTGCAGGCCTGATACTTCTGAGCCTGGTTATGGAAAGTCGGAGTGGCCGGGGCGCCGGTATCCACCGTGAGTGAGTGGCATTCCAGGCACATCAGGTTCACCTGGCTACGCTTCAGCAAGCGCGGATTTGAAGAGCCGTGCGGGGTATGGCAGGACACGCAACCCTCGGTTTTTACCGGAGGATGCTCATGAACGAAGGGCCCGGCCTTTTCCGAGTGGCACTTGATACAGGCCACATCCTGCGCCGCCGTCTCTCGCAGTTGCCGGGACTGGAAACCACCGTGCGGATTGTGGCAATCACTGCACTGGACCATGCCCTCATTCACGCGATGGTGAAAGGGCCGATTGAACTGTTGTTTGGCTTCCAGATGGCAGCCGTAGCAGAGCTGCGGCTGCTTCTCCTTTAGCAGCCCCTGGCTTTCTTTGGCGTGGTGGGGAGAGTGGCAGTCGATGCATCCCACATTGTTTTGCAGGTGCGCGGCCCGCGCAAAATTACTGTGTTCCTCTCCGTAGGTATGGCAGGCCAGGCAGCGCTGGCTGGCCGCTTCCGCCGTTACGCCCTTGAAGGTGAATATCTTGGTCTTGTCGCCCCCACCCGCCACATGTTCAGCCCCCGGACCGTGGCAGCCTTCGCACCCCTGGTGGGATGGCCCGCCCTCCTTATTCAGCGTGGTCTTCCAGTGCGGGCTTTTCTCCCAATCGTTGTAGATGTCCTCGTGGCAGGTTTTGCAGGTCTCCGCACCCACATACCCGGACGCGCCGGGGTCCGTCGAAGCCGGAGCGGCCGCTTCTGGGGCCTTCGCGCTGCCCGCCGTTGCCTGGCCCGCTCGTGCGCGAGTGGAAGTCCACGGCACGCAAACCAGGCCCAGAACCGCAATGGCCAGCCAGCCGATAGTCTTCGAGCGTCCCATCGGACTCCCTCTCAAACTCAATTCGATAGCCTGCAAGCGAGTGCGCAGCATTCGCCGAGTTTTATCCTTATATCCGACCAGAATCGGTCTTGGCTGTGATCTGCGTCACACGACCTAAATTAAATTCCTCTGAAACATTGTCCATTCCGATGCCGCCAATGCGTTTGCCTGGGGGAAGCAGGAAAATCGGCCTTCTGACCTGCCATGCTCGTGCTCCTCGGGAATCTCAGCCAGCCTTGCCAGCCGTGAATCACCAGGATCGTGTCCTAGCCTCGAGAATGTCCCTTCCTAACCCAGAGATGACCCTTGCACCGGCTTCCCATTCCGGATAGAAGGCCCAATGGTTTCCTTCGTGTACCTTTGTGTCCTTCGTGGTGAACGATTTCAGAAAATGACTCCCGGCGAAAAAGTAAACCCACCGAAAATCGGCGTTGACACCGCGAGTGCCAGCCGGCATAGCGGCACCTTCCCCCAAAGTTCCTACCACCCTTGCGCAAGCCACTCACTGCGCGATAGGCTAGCCCACCCCTCGAGGCGTTCAATTCGACGATGAGGAGATTTCAGTGATGGGCCATCTCGGCCGCAAGTGTCGCTCGGTGAACCTGCGGCTTCATCTTTGTCGTGCCCTGGCCTTTGCGGCCCTGTTCCTGGGAGCAGGAACAATGAGCGGTGGTTCGGCCATGGCGGCAGGCGAGCCTGATGGCTATCCCGCGCTGGTCAAGCTTTTTCAGCAATGGCGGGAATTCGAACATCCGGTGATGAAGAATAATGTTCCAGACTACAGCGCGAGCGCGATGGCAACTAAGGCTGCGGCTCTGCCCCGATGGCGCAAGCGGCTCGATGCAATGGATCCCAGGTCGTGGCCCACGGCAGAGCAGAACGACTACAAACTGGTAAAGGCCGAGATGAACGGGCTCGACTTCAACCTGAGGGTGCTCCGTCCCTGGGCGCGCGATCCCGCGTTCTATGTCAACCTATGGTCGTCCCGCAGCGATGTGCCCTCGCGCGAGGGTCCGGTTCCCTACCCCGAGATCCAGCTCTACAACTATCGTTTCCCACTCGACGCCGGGGCGCAGAAGGACCTGACCGCGAAGATCGGAATGATTCCCGCTTTTCTGGCCGAGGCCAGGGAGAATCTCAAGGCGAGCAACGCGCGCGACCTCTGGGTCTATGGCGAGGAGGAACTGCGCAATCAGTCCCGCACCCTGGCTTCATTCGAAGCCGGGACGCTGACCGTCCAAACCTTGGCCGAGCATCAGCACGCCGACCTGGAGGGCGCCAGCCCGGAGTTGCGCGCCGCCGTGACCAGCGCCCGCAAGGCAACCGACGAATTCGTTGCCTGGCTGGAGAAGCTGGCGCCCACCAAGACCGGCCCCTCGGGCGTGGGCAAAGACAACTACACCTGGTATCAGCAGAATGTGCACTTCATTCCTTACAACTGGGATGAGGAGGTCGTCCTGCTGCGTCGCGAGCTCGAGCGCGCGCAATCATCCTTGCGTCTTGAGGAACAGAACAACCGCAATCTGCCTCCGCTGGAAGCGGCCGCCGATGCCGCCGCATTCGACAAAATGGCGCATGACCGGCTGGAGAAGTTCGTCGATTTCCTGGTCAAGCAGGAGATTATCCCGGACAAGCCCTACATCAGGCCGGCCCTGGCGGAAGAGCTCGGTCAGTTCGTCCCGGAGGAGCAGCGGGTGTTCTTTACCCGCATCACTCACCGCGAGCCGATGGTGCTTTTCTCCCACGATTATCACTGGATCGACCTGTCGCGGATGCGGGATGAACCGAATCCAAGCCCGATCCGCCAGCAGGTACTGCTCTTCAACATCTGGGACAATCGGGCGGAGGGTTTCGCTACCGCCTTCGAAGAGCTGGTGATGCACGCCGGCCTGTACGACGACAATCCCCGCGCCAAAGAGCTGGTCTGGATTGCGCTGGCCAACCGCGCCGCGCGCGGCCTGGCCTCGCTCTATGTGCAGGCCAATCAATTTACCCTGGAGCAGGCCGGACACTTTCAGGCCGAGTGGACGCCGCGCGGCTGGGCCAATGCCAAAGACTCGCTTACCACGTTCGAACAGCTGCTATATCTCCGCCAGCCTGGTTATGGCAGCTGCTACATCACCGGCAAGATGCTCACCGACGAACTGATCACGGAGTATGCCCACCAGCAGGAGCTGGCTGGCAAGCCGTTCGTGCTGCGCGATTTCATGGATCGCTTCAATAGCGAGGGCATGATTCCGATTTTGTTGATGGAGTCGGAGATGGTCGCCGGAAGCGCCCGGTCCTTCGGCCCGCAACAGCCCTGACCGCGGTTGTTAAAGTAAATGTGGGCGCCAGCGTCCTCGCTCGTGCCGGAGCCCGCCACGTGGGGACATCCGCCCCCGGCTGTCCAGGTGAAGCAAGGCTCGACAGATTCTATTTCCGGGTGAATTTGTCGAAGAAATCTCCGGCATTCCAGTGCGGACGCTCGGTCTGCTGCGCGACCTCATAACCCACCGCCAAATCCACGCGGGTGCACTTGACGGTCGCATTGAAGTCGAAGGGCTGATTCATGTCATCGCTGGGCTGATGGTAGCGCTCGGTCTCCCAATCGAACTGCATCTTCTTGCCGTCAAGGTCCGGATTCACGGTCTGCAATCCTTCCCCGATATACAGGGCGGGTACGCCCTGCAGAATGAAGGAATACTGATCGCTGCGGATGAAATAAACTTCTTCCGGCATGGGATCCGGGCTCACGGTAAGGCCCATGTGCCGGGCCACATCATCCGCCACCGCGCCCAGGCTGGAGTGCTCGCCGCCCAGCGGCACGATGTCCTTGAAGTCGTAGAGGAAAGAAACTTCGTCCATGTTGATGTCGGCCACGATTTGGGCCATCGGCACCGTGGGATTGTGCGCGTAGTAATCGGAGCCCAGCAGGCCCTCTTCTTCCCCGGTGACGGCGAGAAAAAGCAGCGAGCGTCGCGGCGCGGTCTTCATTTCGGAAAACGCTCGCGCCATTTCCAGCAGCGCCGCCGTGCCCGACGCGTTGTCCGCCGCACCGTTGTAAATGCTGTCCCCCTTGATCGGATCTCCGATGCCGAGGTGATCGAGATGCGCAGTGAAAACCACGTATTCATTCTTGAGTCGGGGATCGGAGCCGGGCAGAACCGCTGCCACGTTGGGACTTTCCAGCTCCGAGTAGTGGCTGACCAGGTGCATGGAGACGCTGGTCGCCAGAGGAAAGGCCTGGGGCTGGCTGTTCTCCGCCGCCCGGAGAGTATCTCTCCAGGATTTCGGAGCGCCTTCGAACAGGGCCACGGCCGTGTTGGAATTTATCCTGGCATAACCTTTGATCGCCGGTTGAACATCATTGGGGACACCCTTGTCATCCAGCCAGCGCAGCGCCGGCCCCTTCGAAAAACGCACATACTCTGAAAACGGGGTACGCTGTTCCGCCCTGCCGGCCCAGATGGTAAGGAACCCGATCGCCCCATGCTCCGCCGCCGCGCGCAGCTTTTGTTCGGAGGAGGAAAAATGGGCGCCGGGAGCGGATGGGAGTTTCGCAGGGGCGCCATACAACGCAGCCACAATCTTGCCCCGCACGTCGATTCCCGCGTAGTCGTCGTAGCCGAACTCCGGCGCGCTCACGCCGAAACCTACGAACACGACCGGGCCTTCGACTTTGGCATCGCTGGAGAGCGGGTTGCCCCCCATCACGTAGTCCTTGTCGAAAACCAGGGTCCGGGTGGTTGCGTCGTGCTTCAGGGTCAGCGAACTCTTGTCCTGCAGAAGTTCAATCTTGCGGAAGTGAACGTTCTGAAAGTATGTCCGGTTTAGGCCCGCCGGCCTTAGACCCATTTCCTCGAATTGCGCCCGCACATAGTCGGCCGCCAGCTGGTAGCCCCGCGTGCCAGTGCCTCGCCCTTCCAGCAGATCATCGGCCAGAAATGCCATGTGCGCGCGCAGTCCCTCGGCAGTGATGCGCTGCAACAATTCATCCGGCGGGAAATCAAAA
Organism: Terriglobia bacterium; assembly: GCA_963757835.1. Taxonomy (GTDB): domain Bacteria; phylum Acidobacteriota; class Terriglobia; order Terriglobales; family Acidobacteriaceae; genus JAIQFF01. Next base: position 327,543 of record CAVWSP010000011.1, read on the forward strand.
GAAGCGGTCTGGCCAAAGGCAAAGGAAACCACCAGGACCAGACCCACGAGAACGCGAAAACGCCTTAGCGACAAACCTGCCTCCCCTGAGAAACGGCCACCGGCATTCTAGAATCCGCACCGGACCATGGCTTTGATAAGACCAGGAATCGTGTATTCCGCCGCTTCCACGTCCACCGGCAAGCCAAGCTCCCGCAGAGTTGACGAAGTAATCGGCCCAATGGACGCAAAGCGCACCCGGTCCGGCTCCCTGCTTATCTTACTTATGTGGACGCGGGCGACTCGCCCGCGGCTTTCCGCCAGCAGCGCCACAAAATTTCTCACCGTGGAAGAACTGGTAAACGTAATCCAGTCGGGACGCCCCTTCTGCGATACCAGCGCCGCGCGCAGCCGTCGCCGTGAAGACTCCGGAATCATCGTCTCGTAGGCTTCGACCACGTCCACCCGGGCCCCGATCTTCCGCAGTTCACGCGGGATCACATCACGCGCGACTTTCGCCCGCGCCAGCAGCACCCGCTTCCCTTTTACCTTCCGCCGCAAGCTCGCCACCACCGACTCGGCCACATACTCGCGGGGCACAACACTCACTTTCACGCCGTGCTGCTCGATGGCCTGCCGGGTAGCCGGGCCGATGGCAGCGATCTTCAGATGACGCATCGGCTTCCCCACCAGCCGCAGTTTTCGCAGCCTCTCCCACACTGCTTCGACTCCGTTCACGCTGGTCAGGATGAGCCAGTCATACTGGGATAGATTCTTCAGGGCTAGGTCCAGCCCCTGGTAAGACCGGGGTTTGCGGATTTCAATGAAAGGGATCTCGAGAACATCGGCACCCAGATCGCGCAGGCCGGACGAAAGAGCGCTGGCCTGATGGCGGGCGCGACCGACCACAATGCGCACTCCGGTGAGTCCGGGCGTTCCTGATTTCTTGCCTGATCTCATGATTTCAAAAATAAGGCCGCACCATCGCGGGCGAGTCGCCCGCGACCACGCTAGGCCACACAGACCATATCGCTCACGGTTGCTCGGGCGCTGCCGCTGCCCTCCCGTACACTTCGCGCAGAATTGCGTCGCCCCCGCGACTTAGCAGCGCTTCCCCTACCGATTCGCCCAGCTGAACCGGGTCGTCGCCCTCGCCCGATTCCCGCAGCACTTTGGTTCCGTCGGGACGCGCGACCACCGCTTCAACATACAGCCGGCCGTTGACAACCTCTGCCAACGCCCCGATCGGCACCTGGCAGCCTCCACCCATTTTGTTCAGCAGTGCGCGCTCGCACGTCGTCGTTATGCGCGCGTCGTGGTCATCCAGGAAGACGACCTGCTGTTGCACAGCCGAATCGTCCTTGCGAATCTCGACTGCCAGCGCACCCTGGCCCGCGGCCGGACACATCAGCTTCGCCGGCAACACCTCGCGTATGGATTCGCGTTTGCCCAGGCGATTCAGCCCGGCGGCGGCCAGGATCACAGCGTCGTACTCGCCGGCTTCAAGCTTCCGCAACCGTGTGTCCACATTTCCGCGCAGGGGGTGAATGTCGAGATCGGGCCGCAGCGCCTTCAGTTGCGCCTGCCGTCGCAGGCTGCTGGTGCCGACTCTGGCCCGGTTGGGTAATTCTTTGATGCTGTTGTAGTGGCGAGAGCAGAAAACATCGCGCGCATCCTCGCGTGCGGTGATGGCGACGATCTCGAATCCCGCCGGGATTTCCGTGGGCAGGTCCTTCAGGCTGTGCACCGCCAGATCGACCCGCTTCTCCGCCAGCGCTTCCTCGATTTCCTTGGTGAACATGCCCTTGGTGCCGACCTGGGCGAGAGCGACATCGGTAATCCGGTCGCCGGTGGTTTTGATGATTTCAATTTCGACGTCATGCCCGCGCTGCTCCAGCAGCGCTTTGATGTGAGTGGCCTGCCACAAGGCCAGTTGCGATCCGCGGGAACCGATGCGCAGCCGGGCCACTACCTCTCCGCCCCGGATGCTCCGCCGGATTTCGCGGCCTTCTTCTCGTCTTTCCTCCGCCCTTGCGGCTCCTGCTCTTGCGGACTTTTGTCACGAAGATTGAAGAGTCGCCGCACCACATCGACCACGGTGGTGGCTTCCGCCTCCCGTACGGCCGTCTTCAGGGTACTGATCGGGGTATGCATGATCTTGCTGATGATGCCGCGGGTGAGCGCTTCGACCGCCAGTTCCTGCTCCGGAGAAAGCGGCCCCAGGCGGCCGCGCACGCGGTCAATCTCCGCCTGGCGGATGGTTTCCAGGTGGTCCTGCAACGAGACAATTGTCGGTACCACGTCCAGGGTCCGCAGCCGGACTTGAAAACGCTCTACCTCGCCGGTGATGATTGCCTCGGCACGCTCCGCTTCCTTTCCGCGGTCCGCTACGTGCGAAGTCACCGCCTGCTGCAAGTCATCAATGTCATAAACAAAGATGCCGTCCAGCCGGTTCATCCCGGGATCGACATCGCGAGGCACCGCAATGTCGATAAAGAACATAGGCCGGTTCTTGCGCCGGGCCAGAAACAGTTCTCCATGTTCGCGCCGGAAGATGGCATGGGGCGCGCCCGTCGAGGTGATCACGATATCGGCGCGGTCGCAGGTTTCGTAGAGCTGATCAAACAGACTGGCCTGACCTCCAAATCGGGCGGCCAGCTGCTGGGCGCGATCATAGGTACGGTTGGCTACAAAAATAGATTCCGCGCCGTGCGCCATCAGATGGCGCGCCGCGAGCTCGCTCATCTTGCCCGCCCCGACGAGACAGACGTGCTTGCCCTGCAGCGATCCGAAAATCTTTTTGGCCAGCTCCACCGCCACCGAGGCCACCGAAACCGATGATGAGCCCACCGCGGTCTCCGTCCGCACCCGTTTGGCCACCGCGAACGCCCGCGTAAGCAGCAGATCAAGGTGCGAGTGCACCACTCCCACCGCGCGGGCCGAGGCATAAGCTTCCTTCACCTGCCCCAGAATCTGCGGCTCACCCACCACCATCGAGTCCAGGCTTGAAGTCACTCCAGGGGTGCCGATCGCTTCCCTTCGCTGTATTCGTAAAGGTGAGCCTCATAATCGGAGGGATCAGTTGAAGGTGGTCGCGCAAGAGCCGCGCAGGTCCACCGCGCCATTTCGGTTTGGGCCAGCACTTCCACCCGGTTGCAGGTGGAAAAAATGGTACCGTCCTCCACCCCGGGATGTCCGGTGAGGCGTTTCAACGCGTCCAGGCAGCCGGGACTGGGGGATCGCAAGCTGCTCCCGCACCTCCACCGGCGCCGCTTGTGGTTCACCCCGATGAGCTGA
>CAVWSP010000012.1:0-316573 GCA_963757835.1 Terriglobia bacterium
AACTTATGTGGGTCGGACAAGAGTGTCCGACCCACACAGGCGCGGCTATTTCTGGGTTCGCCGGTTTACTGTCGCAATCAGCGATCCCTTAGCCAGGCGGGCAGAGATCTCATCTCCAGCCTTCACCAGCCTCGCATCTTTCAGCAGCGCTCCCGAGGGATCGAAGACCAAAGCATATCCGCGATCGAGAATTGCCAGCGGAGAGAGCGCCTCCAGCTGTCCCGTAAGATGATTGAGCTTACCTCTCTGGCGGAGCAGCGAAGTCCGCGCAGCGGCGGCGAGTGCTGCCACGCCGGAGTCGAGTTGCTGGTGAATGGCGGCGAGCATGCGGCGAACATCGTAATGCCTGACGGCCGCTGCCGCCGTTTCCAGGCGCCGCCGATGCTGCTCCAGAATCTGGTGCTCGGCCCGGTCCAGACGGTTCTTCAGTTCGTCAAGCTTCTGTTGACGCCGGTTGATGAGGTCCGCCATGCGTCCAAACGCGCCGTGTTGCGCCAGTTCAGTGAGAGCCTGCCGCCCCATCAGCAAGCGGTAGCGTACGGCTCGAACCAGGCGCTGCCGCAGCCCCTCAGCCTGGTCCTCGACTTCCTGCCGGGAACGAATGACCAGTTCGGCAGCCGCCGAAGGAGTGGGCGCCCGTAAGTCCGCCACAAAATCAATAATCGTGAAGTCGGTCTCATGGCCAATCGCGGAAATCACGGGAATTTCAGAAGCCGCAACCACGCGGGCCAGCATTTCGTTGTTAAATGCCGCCAGATCTTCAGCGGAACCTCCGCCACGCGCCACGATGATGACGTCCACGTTGCGCATTTTGTTGAAATAACGGATTCCGGCGCTGACCTCCCCGCTGGCCGCGTCGCCCTGTACCTGCGCCGGAAAAATCAGAACACCGGCCGTGTGATGACGCCGCAGCAGAATATTGAGAATGTCGCGCAGCGCGGCCGCCTGCGGCGAAGTCACAATCCCGATCCGCCGCGGCAATGTGGGGAGCGCCTTCTTGCGGGCAGCGTCGAACAATCCTTCCGCTTCGAGCTTCGCCTTCAGCTGCTCGAACGCAACCAGCAGCGCGCCTGCGCCTTTGGGCTCAAGGTACTCGGCGGAAATCTGCAACTCGCCGCGGTCTTCGTAGATGGTGACCCGCCCGCGCAGCACTACCTGCATGCCGTTTTCCGGGCGAAAGCGCAGCAATCGCGCCTGGGAGCGAAACATTACGGCGCGAATCTGAGCGTTCTGGTCCTTCAAGGTGAAGTACATGTGCCCGGAGTCCTGCGCCCTGAAGTTAGAAATCTCTCCTTCCACCCAGGTGTCCCCATACTCGCGCTCAATATGCGTGCGCACCGCTGCGACCAGATCGCGCACCGTCCAAACGCGGCGGTCGGGAGGCTTGAAACTGAATCCGAGCTGGTCCGTGGAACTCATAAGCGACTCATGTGTGGATTCCTGTGTGGGTCGGACACTCCTGTCCGACGCCTTTGATTGTGACTTTGACCTTGGCCTTCGACTCACGGAACCGACGACTGGCTAATGCCGAAAGCGCCCAATCAAATAAAGCACCACAGAAAGCACCACGCTCACCAGAATCGAGGTGGCCAGCGGAAAATAAAACGTACTGTTCTTCCCGCGATAAACGATGTCCCCGGGCAAACGTCCCAGAGGGATGTGGGCCCGCCCCGCAAGCATGAGCACCACGCCCGCCAGAATGGCAACCGCCCCGACCAGCACCAGCAATTTTCCCAGATCGCTCATGCAAGACACAGTCTAAACCCTGACCTTGCACGCCTCCGTGTCCTCTGTGTCCTCCGTGGTTCAATTCAGGAAGGTGGCCGGACCAATGCTAGAATCTCGCCTCATGCACAGCCGTCTGGCTTTTTGCTTCAGCTTTGCTGTTCGCTTTTACTCTCGCGGCCCAAACTCCATCGGAAGTCGAAATCACCGCCGAGCCCGGGCATCATCTCGCCCTGGAAAATAAATACGTCCGCGTGTTCAAGGTGGAGGTCGCGCCCCACGCAGCCACGCTCATGCACCGCCATCGCCACGACTATATCTACGTGACGCTGGGGGCCGCGCGCGTGGAGAACGACGTCGCGGGCAAGCCCCCGGTCACGATCACTCTGCAGGATGGAGAGACCCACTTTCTTCCCGGAGGCTTCGCCCACATCGCGAAGAATCTTTCCGACCAGCCCTTCCGCAACATCACCATCGAACTCCTGCAGGACGAAAAAGCGCACCGCTCCCCGCCGCCCAAGTGGGATGAAGAAAGAGGCCTGCACATCCTGAACGGCGGCACCGAGGACATTCTTTTCGTAAAGGACGGCGCCCGCGCCTCGGAACTCCAACTGCAGCCGGGCGGAGTCCTGCCCAAGCACCATCACGCCGGCCCCTACCTGGTGGTAGCCGTCACCGATCTCGAATTGCGCAGCGAAGTCGGAGGCAAAGCCGCATCCGATGATCCAACTCAAAGCCGGAGACGTAGTGTGGGAAAAGGGCGGCCTCACCCACAGTGTTGACCAACGCAGGCAAACAGAACGCCAAGCTGATCACCGTAGAGTTTCAGTAACGCCGCCCACGTAGGGACGGGTGCCCTCACCCGTCCAGCCGAGCAAAGCTCGGCAAGCTTTTGGGTTGTGGTGTGTGTAGTGGTGTGTTGGGGTGGTGTGGCCGCGGGCGACTCGCCCGCGAGAATTCTCCGCGCACACGATACAATCAGCCGCCGTATGGCTGCATGGACAACCCGCCTGGGCCTCACCCGCGAAGCTCTCTTCCACTCGCTGCGCACCGCCATCGCCGCGGTTGTGTCCATGCTGCTGGCGCGCCTGCTGAGGCTCCCGGAATTTTACTGGGCGCCCATTTCCACCATTGTGATCCTGCTTTCGGTCACCGATCCCCTCGCGCTCGCCTGGCAACGCTTCGTTGGGACCGCCCTGGGCGCGGTGGTGGGCGCGCTGATCGCCACTTTCTTCAATGCCAATTGGATGGTGTACGGAGCCGGAATTCTGCTTTGCGGCATCCTCTCCGCATTGCTGCGCCTGGGCAGCGCCTATCGCTTTGCCGCCATCACCCTGACCATCGTCCTGCTGATCACGCACGGGCGCCCGCCCTGGATCGTCGCCTCGCACCGCTTCGTCGAAGTGTCGCTGGGAATCGCGGTGGCGCTGCTGGTGACGGTGGCGTGGCGGCTGCCGCCGCCCAGGTAGTCCTGTCATCCCGAGCGGAGTCGAGGGGCCTTGTGTTTTTCGTGCAGTGTGAATCCAGCCGCCCGATGACAAAACAGCTTCCCCCTTGCGTTCCGCGGCATTCATCTGCTATAAACAATTCACCGAGAGCAGTGGTGTGGCTAGCCGGGCGAATTGTGTGAAACTCTCGTCGCTCGTCCGGCATCTAATTAAATACAGGTAATTCCTGCAAATCAGTCCCGGCCACGGGGCTTCATTCGGGGACAAGGTTCCTCGAAGGGTTGAATGCGTTGTTCGCAGAAACCTCCAAGTGATCTTTTTTCAAACTGATGCTCTTCCGCCTCGGCTTGTGCCGAAAATGGCATAGGCGTTGTTTCGCAGGTGGAAGAAGCGTTTTGTCGCGTGCGCCGAGCACCTCTTAATAGATTGATTTGAGAGTGATTTAGCTCCCCGGCTGTGGAAAACAGGTGGATATCCTGTGCCAGCAGCGGGTTGACAGTAGCCGCGCAAGACGCGTAGTTTGTACAAGTTTCGAGGACAGGCAGGTTTGTGTGATCGCGACTCGCTCGCGGGAATGCAGGTCTGCTCTGAACTGAAAGCGCCCGCTCAGGCGGTAGCGGATCGGTTCTTTGACAACTAGGTTGAACGTGCCAGTCGTGAGAGGAAGGCTCGGGTTGAAATCCGAGCGATCTCACAAGATAGATCCACCATGCCTCTTCGAGGGTGTGGTGGCAGTCTGCCAACTACCCGTCGGCAGACGACAGGTTTCAAATGAGAGTTTGATCCTGGCTCAGAATCAACGCTGGCGGCGTGCCTAACACATGCAAGTCGAACGAGAAAGTGGAGCAATCCATGAGTAAAGTGGCGACCGGGTGAGTAACACGTGACTAACCTACCTTCGAGTGGGGGATAACCTCGGGAAACCGGGGCTAATACCGCATAACATCTTTGGAGTGGAAATTCCGGAGATCAAAGGAGCAATTCGCTGGAAGAGGGGGTCGCGGCTGATTAGCTAGTTGGCGGGGTAACGGCCCACCAAGGCTTAGATCGGTATCCGGCCTGAGAGGGCGCACGGACACACTGGAACTGAAACACGGTCCAGACTCCTACGGGAGGCAGCAGTGGGGAATTTTGCGCAATGGGGGAAACCCTGACGCAGCAACGCCGCGTGGAGGATGAAGTCCCTTGGGACGTAAACTCCTTTCGACCCGGACGATAATGACGGTACGGGTGGAAGAAGCCCCGGCTAACTTCGTGCCAGCAGCCGCGGTAATACGAGGGGGGCAAGCGTTGTTCGGAATTATTGGGCGTAAAGGGCGCGTAGGCGGTGCGGTAAGTCACCTGTGAAACCTCTAGGCTCAACCTAGAGCCTGCAGGCGAAACTGCCGTGCTTGAGGGTGGGAGAGGTGCGTGGAATTCCCGGTGTAGCGGTGAAATGCGTAGATATCGGGAGGAACACCTGTGGCGAAAGCGGCGCACTGGACCACATCTGACGCTGAGGCGCGAAAGCTAGGGGAGCAAACAGGATTAGATACCCTGGTAGTCCTAGCCCTAAACGATGGATGCTTGGTGTGGCCGGTACCCAATCCGGCTGTGCCGAAGCTAACGCGATAAGCATCCCGCCTGGGGAGTACGGTCGCAAGGCTGAAACTCAAAGGAATTGACGGGGGCCCGCACAAGCGGTGGAGCATGTGGTTCAATTCGACGCAACGCGAAGAACCTTACCTGGGCTCGAAGCACAGTGGACCGGGGTAGAAATATCCCTTTTCGCAAGAACTGCTGTGGAGGTGCTGCATGGCTGTCGTCAGCTCGTGTCGTGAGATGTTGGGTTAAGTCCCGCAACGAGCGCAACCCTTATCGTTAGTTGCCAGCGAGTCAAGTCGGGCACTCTAGCGAAACCGCCCCGGATAACGGGGAGGAAGGTGGGGATGACGTCAAGTCCTCATGGCCTTTATGTCCAGGGCTACACACGTGCTACAATGGTCGGTACAAACCGTCGCAAACCTGCGAAGGGGAGCTAATCGGAAAAAGCCGGCCTCAGTTCGGATTGGAGTCTGCAACTCGACTCCATGAAGCTGGAATCGCTAGTAATCGCGGATCAGCACGCCGCGGTGAATACGTTCCCGGGCCTTGTACACACCGCCCGTCACATCACGAAAGTGGACTGCACTAGAAGCCGGTGAGCCAACCGCAAGGGGGCAGCCGTCCAAGGTATGGTTCATGATTGGGGTGAAGTCGTAACAAGGTAGCCGTAGGAGAACCTGCGGCTGGATCACCTCCTTTCTAGAGAGAACGTCACGGCACGCTCGCTGTACTCGCGAGCTTCTAGCTATTAGCTTCTGGCTTTTAGCTAAAAACGCGAATGCTTAAAAATGCGAGTGACGTTGCCGTGTACCCTGTTCCGCTTCTTGATAACCCGCAAGGGCAAACCTGTGAAGTGGATTAGGAAACCCGTTCGGACCTCTCTTGCTCGAGTCCTATCCGCATGATGGTCAGTCCCGGCTTAGCTGGGATGTACGTTCAACCTTGTCCTCGAAAAAATATTGAGCTTCTGGCTACTAGCTGATAGCAGCTAGTGGCTGGAGCCGGTGATAAAATTCAGGCTCCGGAAAATTTGTGCCGGGCCTGTAGCTCAGGTGGCTAGAGCGCACCCCTGATAAGGGTGAGGTCGGTAGTTCAACTCTACCCAGGCCCACCAAAACAGTTTCGGGCTTCTAGTTTCCGGTTTCGAAACCGGAGACAGGAAACTGGAAACTGCATTCAAGGGGCTGTAGCTCAGCTGGGAGAGCGCCTGGTTTGCAACCAGGAGGCCACCGGTTCGATCCCGGTCAGCTCCACCAGAATTCAGTCGTCGGTCCTCAGTCGTCAGCAACTGACAACTGCGAACTCAAAACTGATAACTGGGTTTAATTAAAATCCCGACCGCTAGCCTGATGTTGGGCGCCAACTGTGACAACCATGATTCTGTTCACGGTTCAAGAAAGTCGCTTGGCGCCGAACATTGGGTTGGAAAGACTTTCGAAGTTTGCACACTTCGGAGTCGAGTAAGACCCATACCTGCTCAGGCAGGGTGAGTGAAGCGTTCGAAGTTGTAAGTTTTTAGCTGATGGCTGAAAGCTGACGACTGATAGCTGCTTCACGAGGACGATATTTGACAACTGAATAGATTGGGCAATCTACAAGGCTGTAAATTTTTATGAGTGCCTAGAGAGAAGCCTGCTGGTGTGCGGAGGAGTTTCGCATTTCAGATTTCAAGTTCCGGATTCATCCGGAGCAAGGGATCCGGGATGTGAAGCAGTGATCCCGTGCGAGGAGCAGGCAGACAGGCCCATAGAGTTGAATCGGTGTGTGGGAGGTTGAGCTAAGAGCTGATAGCCAAAAGCTAAGAGCTGGCGGCGAAGCCGCCGTGTGTCGAGTAAATTTTATGGTCAAGCTACTAAGGGCGCATGGTGGATGCCTTGGCAGAAGCAGGCGATGAAGGACGTGGCAAGCTGCGATAAGCCTCGGGGAGCCGCAAGCAGGCATTGATCCGGGGATTTCCGAATGGGGAAACCCACACAGGTAAAACCTGTGTACGTCCCAATGAATCCATAGTTGGGAACGAGCGAACCCAGGGAAGTGAACCATCTCAGTACCTGGAGGAAAATAAAGAAACCTCGATTCCGAAAGTAGTGGCGAGCGAAATCGGAATTAGCCTAAACCAGTCATACCTTCGGGTGTGGCCGGGGTTGTAGGGTCGACAACAGTAGAGTTAACAATCCAGTCGTTAGCCAAATCCCGCTGGAAAGCGGAGCCATAGGGTGTGATAGCCACGTAGGCGAAAACGAACTGGACTCGAAGTCGATACCTGAGTACCGCGGAGCACGAGAAACTTTGCGGGAAGCTACGGGGACCATCCCGTAAGGCTAAATACTAGCTTCTGACCGATAGTGAACCAGTACCGTGAGGGAAAGGCGAAAAGAACCCCTGCGAGGGGAGTGAAATAGTACCTGAAACCGTGTGCCTACAAACGGTGGGAGGACTATGCCGCGTAAGCGGAAAGTCTGACCGCGTGCCTATTGCATAATGAGCCGGCTAGTTATTCTTGTCAGCAAGGTTAAGCGAAAGCGAGCCGTAGCGAAAGCGAGTCCTAATAGGGCGAATCAGTTGGCAGGAATAGACGCGAAGCGGGATGATCTACCCTTGGCCAGGCTGAAGGTAGGGTAAAACCTACTGGAGGGCCGAACGGGTGTTTGTTGAAAAAAGCTCCGATGAGCTGAGGGTAGGGGTGAAAGGCTAATCAAATTCCGTGATAGCTCGTTCTCTCCGAAATAGCTTTAGGGCTAGCCTCGTGTGATTTGTCGTGGTGGTAGAGAACTGAATGGACTATGGGGCTTTCCAGCTTACAGAATCCAATCAAACTTCGAATGCCATAGAACAACAAGCACGGGAGTCAGACGGCGGGGGCTAAGCTTCGTCGTCGAGAGGAAAACAGTCCAGATCGCCTGCTAAGGTCCCCAAATTCAAGCTAAGTGGGAAAGGAAGTCGGAACGCCCAGACAGCCAGGAGGTTGGCTTAGAAGCAGCCATCCTTTAAAGAAAGCGTAATAGCTCACTGGTCAAGCGGTCCGGTGCCGACAATATAACGGGGCTCAAGCTTGGTACCGAAGCAGCGAATGCATTGATTAACGTCAATGCGTGGTAGGAGAGCATTCTCAACAGTTTGAAGCTAGACTGAAAAGACTGGTGGACGGTTGAGAAGAGACCCTGCCGGCATAAGTAGCGATAACGGAGGTGGGAACCCTCCGCGCCGAAAGTCTAAGGTTTCCTGAGAAAGGTTAATCCGCTCAGGGTCAGTCGGATCCTAAGGTGAGGCCGAAAGGCGTAACCGATGGACATCCGGTTAATATTCCGGAACTCCCTTGTATTCGTTATTACGATGGGGTGACGCAGTAGGATAAGCAGGCCGTCCTATGGCTATGACGGTTGATGCGTGTAAGGTGTTCTTCGTAGGAAAATCCGCGAGGAAGCTATCACTGAGACGCAAAACAGTACTCCGTATGGAGGAAAGCTGCTGATTCCACACTGCCAAGAAAAACCTCTAAGGAGAAGATAAGGGATCCGTACCTCAAACCGACACAGGTAGACGAGGAGAATATCCTAAGGCGCTCGTGAGAACAGTTGGTAAGGAACTCGGCAAATTAACCCCGTAACTTCGGGAGAAGGGGTGCCGCATTAGGGTGTTAAAGCCCGAAGCGGCCGCAGAGAAATGCGCACTGCGACTGTTTAACAAAAACACAGGTCTCTGCAAAGTCGAAAACGACGTATAGGGGCTGACGCCTGCCCGGTGCTGGAAGGTTAAAGGGAGAGGTCAACCGCAAGGTGAAGCTTCGAACTGAAGCCCCAGTGAACGGCGGCCGTAACTATAACGGTCCTAAGGTAGCGAAATTCCTTGTCGGGTAAGTTCCGACCTGCACGAATGGCGTAACGAAAGTGCGACTGTCTTGCCGACTGACACGGCGAACTTGTAGTGCCGGTGAAGATGCCGGTTGCCCGCAACTAGACGGAAAGACCCCGTGCACCTTTACTATACCTTTACTATGAACTATGGCACTTGCTGCGCAGGATAGGTGGGAGGCTTTGATTCCAGGCTCTCGGGCTTGGAGGAGCCAACGGTGAGATACCACCCTGCGAGTTCTGTGGTTCTAACCTACTCCCGTAAACCGGGAGAGGGACATAGTAAGGCGGGTAGTTTGACTGGGGCGGTCGCCTCCTAAACGGTAACGGAGGCGCGCGAAGCTACGCTCAGGCTGTTTGGAAATCAGCCGACGAGTGCAAAAGCATAAGCGTGGTTGACTGCGAGTCCTACAAGACGAGCAGGTACGAAAGTAGGCTTTAGTGATCCGGTGGTTCTGCATGGAAGGGCCATCGCTCAACGGATAAAAGGTACGCCGGGGATAACAGGCTGATCGGAGCCAAGAGTTCATATCGACGCTCCGGTTTGGCACCTCGATGTCGGCTCATCGCATCCTGGAGCTGTAGAAGGTTCCAAGGGTTAGGCTGTTCGCCTATTAAAGCGGTACGTGAGCTGGGTTCAGAACGTCGCGAGACAGTTCGGTCCCTATCTGTTGTGGGCGCAGGAGATTTGAGAGGACCTGTCCTTAGTACGAGAGGACCGGGATGGACGAACCTCTTGTGTTCCAGCTGTCGTGCCAACGGCATAGCTGGGTAGCGAAGTTCGGTTGTGATAACCGCTGAATGCATATAAGCGGGAAGCACTCCTCAAGATGAGATCTCCCAACCCGTAAGGGATAAGAAGGGCCCAGGAAGACCACCTGGTTGATAGACGGGAAGTGAAAGCGCAGTAATGTGTGAAGCTTACCCGCACTAATCGCCCGTTCGGCTTGACCATAAAATTTACTCGGTGCATGAAAACCAGCTGTCAGCTCTTAGCTTTCAGCCTTCAGCTAGAACCTGAGCTGATTGAAAGCAGCGTTTTTCTCATCCGCTCGAACCTGGGATGGAAATTAGAAAAACACGCTGACACTGGGCGCCGACGAGTTTGTGAAAGCAAGCTAGCCTTGGTAGCAGTGGTTGAAATCGGAAGTAAACCAAGAAGAAAGTAAGCCACACCCAATCTATTCAGTTGTGAGGCATCGACCTCACGCTCTTTGAAAATCAGCTATTGGCTTTTAGCTGTTAGCTCTTAGCTTGTTTCCTGTAGAAACTGGAGACGTGCTGGAAGCGCGGCTGGCCAATAGCGGAATATTCAAACGACATTGCAGCCAGTCGTTCGCCGGACGGGTTGAGCACAAGCCCCTCGATCGGCACGGCAAAGCTAAAAGCCAAGAGCTAATAGCTAAAAGCTGCTTCAGTTGTCGGTGATCTTACCGCGGGGGATCCACCCGTTCCCATACCGAACACGGAAGTTAAGCCCCGCAGGGCCGATTGTACTGCACGCGAAAGTGTGTGGGAGAGTAGGTCGTCGCCGGCTTAAATAAAGGCCGATCATGGAAACATGGTCGGCCTTTTCCTTTTGCGGGCAGTGGCTGTAGCCAATGTGGGGCGGGCGCCCTCGCCCGCCAAAAGCCGGAATCAAGGTTCAAGCTCGCGTTTAACCCAAAGCCAACGATAGTCCCCCGGCTTCTGTACCAGCCCGGCCTTAACCGGATTCTGCCGGATGTACTCACACTTTTCCTTCAAACTCTCGTCCGACCGTAGCACATGATCGAACGACTCTTCTTCCCAGACCGGACCTGAGATGCCAGACATTCGATTGATTCGATGAGCGGTCGCGCTCTTCAAACGTTGCAGGATGTCGACCAGGGGAAAAGGCCAGCCATCCTTATCGCGAAGCGGCGTCAGTAGCAGATGAACATGGTCAGGCATGACGACGGCGGCGTGTAAATGGATCCGCGCCGCAGGTGTGGGGCGGGCGCCCTCGCCCGCCAGGACCAAAATCCCAGGCCTTGAGGATCTAGCTTCTGATATTAAATTCCAGGCTGATTTGCGCCGGCCCGTGAAACATCAATGCTTTCATGGTCGCGAGGTAGTGGTCCTGTTCGCCAAGGAGTGCATAGGAAACTCTGTTGCATGCATGCTTCTCCCTTCATCTCTACCTTGTAGTTCTCTTCAGAGAAGGAAACAATGATGATAGATACATCGGGATGTGATCGAGGTCACAGTTCGCCGCGACGGCCTCAGAGCTTGAGGACTGCCCGCATCGAGGCGGGATCATTCGCCATCTGAGATTGGAAGCCGAGCTTCTTGGCGATCTTCTTCATGGCGAAGTTGTCGGGGAGGATTTCCGCGGTAACCTGACTGAGCTTCTCGTCTCGCGCAACCTGAATGACGCGCCGGAACAGTTCTATTCCAAGCCCCTGGTTCTGGCACGCATCGGTCACCAATACGGCAACTTCGCCTTCGTTTCGATTGTGAGATTTGACTAGCCGGCCGACTCCCAGGATTTTGTGTTGCCCGGTCGTGGCGTCGCGGTGGTCCGCGACCATTGCCATCTCCCGGTCGTAGTCCACGAAACAAATGCGCACCAGCCGGTCGTGCGCCACCCGCGAACTCAGGCTGAGGGAGTAAAAATAGCGCAAGTACACGGTACGGTCGGAAAGGGTCTGGTGAAATTTCACCATCAGGGGTTCGTCTTCCGGCCGAATCGGCCGCAGGGTGACCTCGGTGCCGTTCTTCATTACCCATTGGCAAACATACTGTGACGGATAGGGCCGGATGGCCGGTCTAGGCAGATGAGCGGGATCAGTTTCGGGTGGGTGCAGCACCACCCGGGCGTCAAGCGCCAGCAACCGCTCCGGTGAGGCCAGCAGGGGATTGATGTCGATTTCAGCGATCCACGGCTGCTCGACCACGAGTTGGCTGAAACGGACGAGCAAACTCGCCAACGCCGGAACGTCGATGGGCTGGCGGCCACGTACGCCCTTGAAGGCCGTAAAGATCCGGGTTTGCTCCATCAGCCGCTGGGCCAGCGTGGAGTTCAGCGGCGGCAAGGCGAGGGCACGATCGCGATAGACCTCGACCAGCGGGCCGCCCGAGCCAAACAGGATTACCGGTCCAAACTGCGAGTCCACACTGCTGCCGAGGATCAGTTCGTAGCCTTCGAGGCGCACCATGGGTTGCACGGTAACACCAGAGAAGTGATCGGGCCCGACTGCTTTGGAGACGGAAGATTTGATGGCCTGGAACGCGGATCGAACCGATAATTCGTCTTGCAGATTCAGCTTTACGCCGCCGACGTCGGTTTTGTGCGTGATGGTCTCGGAGAAGATCTTAAGCACGACCGGATAGCCGAGATTGTGCGCGCAGGCTACCGCCGCGTCTTCGCTGCGTGCGATCTGAGTCTCCACGATTGGAATACCGTAGTGCGACAGAACCTGTTTGGATTCGAACTCGTTGAGCAGTACCCGGCCCTGGCCGCGGGCGGTCTGGAGAATGCTTCCGACCTTGCGGCGTGAATCCGGACCGAGTTCCTGGTCTTCCGCGAGCGACGGGGTTTCGTAGAGTCCGCGCAGGTTGTAGGTGTAGCGCCACATGTAGGTGAATGCCCGGGCGGCGGTGTCGGGGTAGGGAAATGTTGGGATGCCGGCAGCATTGAGTGTGGTCACGGCCGAAGCAATGCTGGCCCCTCCCATCCAGCTGGTGAGCACAGGTTTTCCCGACGACTTGGCGTATGGCTTCAAACCTTCCGCAATGGCAGCCGGATCGGTCATGCCCTGGGGCGCGAGGACGACCAGCAGACCGTCGCTATCGGGGTCGTTGGCGGCGATCTCAAGGGCTCTGGCGTAGCGCTCGGAATCGGCGTCGCCGAGAATGTCGATCGGATTGTTGTGGCTCCAGTGCGCTGGCAAAAACCCGGTGAGCGCCTGCAGAGCTTTTTCAGAAGGAACGGCCAGCTCTCCGCCATTCGCCACCAGAGCGTCGGTGGCCAGAACGGCGGGCCCACCCGCATTGGTGACAATGGTGAGCCGCGGCCCCTTGGGGCGCGGCTGTTTGCTGAGGACCTCCGCCATGTAGAACAAGTCGGCGATCGCGCTGACCCGCAATACGCCACAGCGCCGAAAAGCAGCATCGAGCACGTCATCACTCCCGGTCAGAGCACCGGTGTGCGAGGCTGCAGCCCGGGAGGCAGCTTCCGAGCGACCGGCCTTGATCACGATCACTGGCTTCCGTAACGCCACCTCGCGGGCAGCCGAGAGAAATGACCGGGCGTCGCCGACCGACTCCATGTAGATGAGAATGCTTTGGGTGTTCGGGTCATCGCCAAAGTGGTAGATCAGATCGCCCCAACCCACGTCCAGCATGGAGCCGGTGGAGACGATCGCGCTGAAGCCCACCTGCTCCAGTTGGCCCCAGTCGAGAATCGCGGTCAGCAAGGCCCCGCTCTGGCTCAGAAAAGCAACGTTGCCGGAGCAGGGTGCGTCCTTGGCGAAGGTGGCGTTCAGGCCGATGGTGGGATTCATGATCCCCAGGCAATTGGGACCAATCAGCCGCATGGCGCCCCGGCCCAATTGCTCCTGAATCTGGCGTTCGAGCTTGACACCTTCTGCCCCCCGTTCGCGAAATCCGGCAGAGATGACCACCGCGGATTTCACCCCAGCGTCAACGCATTCACCAATGATCTGTGGAACGGTGTTGGCGGGCGTGGCCACGACCGCCAAATCTATTTTGTCCGGAACAGCAGCAATACCGGCGTATGCCCTGAGCCCGCAGACTTCGGCGTGCCGCGAATTGACGGCATACACCTTGCCCTGAAAGGAAGGATGCAGCAAGTTTTCGAGAACGGTTCGTCCGACCGTGCCGGGACGTTCGGTGGCCCCAATCACAGCCACGGAAGCCGGCAAAAACAACGCATCGAGGCCAGTCCTCGAGACTGGCATGGTTTCGTCCTTCATGCTGGATACTCTATTCCCGGACCGGCGGTTACGATACTGACGGACCGTCCTGACTATATGGCGTGGGGGCAGGCCAACTTGACCTTCCAGCCAGCATCATCGGCATCAGCGCAAAAATCGCCAGCATCGCAAGGTAAACGGTGCCGGCAATCGGGTCCCGGCCTGCAAAATACTGAGGAATCGTCAGGCCCCTGATCCAAAGCACGACGGTAAATTCCACCAGCAGCAGCAGGCCGAGGGCAACAAGGCCGACCGCAAGGGGTTGGGCCCAGGAACGCGGTATGGTCAGTCGGAGGGCTACCCATCGCGCCGAAAAGACGATCACGACCAACATGACCGGCGCCTCCATCAGTTCGGCTTTCCCGGTACCGAAATGCGGGGCTATCCAGAGGGTGCGAATGGTCCCAAGGGCAAAGCCCGCAGCAAAGACGAGAATGAAATAGAGAGCGCCGCCCTTCAGAATCTGCAGACCTGAATTGCGCACAATCCGCTGCTCGGCGCTCACTGGTGTGTTTTGTCTTCCGATGGAGAGTCTTTTTTGGCCAGAGATCGAACGTAGTTAACCAGGTTCCAGAGCTCATCCGATTTCAGACGGGTACCTTCCGGCGGCATATCGCCTTTGCCCTTCTTAATGATGTAGAAAAGCTCGCCATCAGACCTGTCTTTCAAGGTCGCCAGGTCGGCAAGGTCGCTCACCTTCAGCTTCATATCCGCCCCGACCTCGCCCTTTCCATCACCGTCTTTGCCATGGCACATGGCGCAGTCGTAACCGTACCATTTCTTGCCCTGAGCAATCGACTCTGAAGTCGGCTTGACTGGGTTGGCCTGGCGCGCGGCCTCGACAGGAATCGTGTAAGGAGGAGCGGGCGCTGCCTTAGGGGGCGTTTGACTCTGTTGCGCGTTTGCAGCGCACCCAAGGAAAAATAACAGGAACACAATCGATAAAGCTTTCGACACGGCATCCCTCCTGCGTTCGACTCTGCCTGCGAGCTATTGACCCAATACTCCCGGCTCTTCCGGCGAAGCTTCTTCCACATCCGGCCTTGCGCCGTTCATCAGTTCGAATACTTCCTGCTGGTCTTTGCCGATTTGCTGGACCAGAGCGCCGCCCGCCTCGCAATATCCGGCAACCTTCTCCGCAGCCGCACGGGCATGGCCGAGCAGGGCATGCGCTACCGTGAAGTGCTCATAATCGCGATGAAGTTTGGCCAGGACACGAAGGTCTTTAGCGAAGGACAACCAGCGTTGCAGGCGAAGGCCGTCCATTGCCTCCGAGAGGCTGGTGGAACGCTCGGCCTCCTGCTCTGCCTCGATGGAGCTGACTTGTTTGCGCAACCAGGAGGAAAGGGCCTCTTCCAGTTCCAGCTGGGTCCCGCAGCGATAGAAATAATCAATCGTTTCTCCCTTTTCGGTGAGCGGAATGAGCCGGCACGGTGAAGCCTGGTCCTTAACTTCGCTGGGGACAAACCTCATCAACAAGCACTCGCTGCAGGGATGCGGACGGGCGGGGTCGCCGAAGTTGGGACAGGTAAGCGAATCCTCGAAGATAAGCTGGCGACGCCATGGAGTGTGAGGAGAGCGGCCGTAGCCTCCATCCTCAAGAAATTTCAGCTCGAACTTGAGCAGATCCAACAGGTCGTTCCGTCCTTGTGTCATACGCCACCTCACTGTAAGACCAGCCTCGCACACCCACTTCTGAGACGCGGTATCTGTGGTCACCGCCCCGGGTGACCCGGATCACAAGTCTTAGGTTTTATTGATTGGTGAGAGTAGCGGCCCCAGTTCGGCACCACGCGGCTCGAGCATCGCGATGCGCATGCGGCGCTCAGCTTCGCGTTTTACCAGCCGGAGCGACATGCGGCGAATCAGTACTACACCCGGAGAAACCAGCGCCCAGTAGCGCCGGAACGCGGTCCGGGAAGCCCGGTCGGTAGTCGCGACGCGGGTCTCGGTGCGGACTATCGAATGGGTGGCATCGACCGGATCCGCCCGTAACGTCCAGGCGATCCTGGCGTAGCCTGGCTCGTGAAACTGGGCAAACTCCGAGGGTGGCAGCGGCCGGAAGACAGGATTGGCCACCCATGGAATCGTGACTGCCCCAAAGACGATCTCGCGGTCAGGAATCTCGGCCACGACGGCCCACCCCAACTCTTTTGCCCATGCCAGCAACGTCTGGGGATGGCGCACGGTGTCGGGATGGCTGCCCAGAATGAGATCCCGACCTCTGAAGATGCTGCGGATGATCGCCGATTGCGTGAGATCCATGTCGCAGGCGGAAGCCAGGGTAATCTCAGCCGGGGCGGCGACCGGCAAAGAATGACGCTCCACTACTTCGTACGCAGGAATAAGCTGATCGAGTAATGGGTCGATTTCGTCGCTGGCCGGGCCCGGTGGATGGCCATACCGCAGCCAGGTAAAGCCGGCGTGGGTGGCGTATAGAGCAGTGGCGAACCCCGCGCCGGCCGCCAGCCAGCGGAGCGCCGGCCGGCCATGTTGTGCTTCCGCGTTCATAATCGCCGTCCTTTCAGCCCAGAGGACCCGCCCAACCAATTGCCAGATTCGCGACCGGCTCTAGCCGCGCACCGTCAGGACCGGGCAGTTCGCTTGCGCCACCACTTGCGAAACTGTGGGCCAGGGTGAATGCTCCTGCATGGCACGCCCCCCTGCTTGTTTTACACCCATGACGATCAGGTCGACGCCGCGTTCCCGGGCGAGGCGCAGGATCCCCGGAACCGGGAAGTCGAAGCGCGCTACAAACTCAGGTTTGCACCAGTCTTCCGCTTCTGCAGGCACTAGCGCCCGTAGCGCTTCCCGAACGCTGGCCTCCTCCGATTCCTGACCATCGGAGTAGGCGAGGGGCATGATGCGCAGGAAGATAAGACTGGCCTGGTTCTCTTCGGCCACGGACAATGCATAAGGAAGGGCCTTCAAGGATGTTTCAGATCCGTCGGTAGGAAACAGGATGGTCTTGACTCTCCAATTCGAGTCGTTCAGGACAGGAACGTGCGGGCCGATGGTCAGTACGGGGCAAGTAGCCCGGCGAAAGATCTTTTCCGCTGCCGAGCCCATCACCAGCTTCTTCAGTCCCTGGCGGCCATGGGTCGCCGTAACCACGAGGTCAATTTTGTTCTTCTGGATGATGCCTGAAATCACATCCCAGACATCTCCGCGCTCCAGCAGCATCCCCGCGGGTCTCGCCCCGACGGAGTTGCCCAGCGCGAATTCCGCCAGTTTGCTTTCAGCTTCATGCCAGGCCAGATCGGCTTCGACTGGTAACCTCTCGACGGGCACGCCCAGCGGCGGTTCCGGGTTGAGGGCGTGGGCGACCAGAATTTTTGCCCCATACTGGCCGGCCAGAGCGGCGGCGTAGGGCAGGGCAGTCTTCGACATCTTTGAGAAATCCGTGGTCACCAGGACGTTATGCAGCGAAATGCGCGTGTTGGTATGAAGGGCTTGCATGGAACTCACCTCCTCTAAGCTTTGGCACTGCTTCTTCACTTTCACATCTACAGGAATCTGAAAAATCCGACTGTGACGCCGATCACTTTCCACGGTGAGGCCAACTACTGTGCTTCCCGGCCCCACCAGATAAAAAGGGATTATCGACGGGGGAACAAGAGAGATGACGGGGAACACAGCCATTCTGGACGGGAACGAAGCCGCGGCGTCGGTAGCCTACCGGCTCAACGAAGTGATTGCCATCTACCCGATTACGCCGGCTTCTCCCATGGGGGAGTGGGCGGACCAATGGAAAGAGGAAGGGCGCCAGAACATCTGGGGCGCGGTGCCGACCGTGATCGAAATGCAGAGCGAGGGAGGCGCAGCCGGGACCCTGCATGGCGCGCTTCAGGCGGGTGCCCTCGGGACCACGTTCACCGCGTCTCAGGGTCTGCTCCTGATGATCCCCAACATGTATAAGATCGCCGGAGAGCTGACGCCGACCGTGATCCATGTGGCCGCCCGCTCGGTGGCCACGCACGCCCTCTCGATTTTTGGCGACCACAGCGACGTCATGGCGGCGCGGGCAACGGGCTTCGCCATGCTGTGCTCGAATTCTGTGCAGGAAGCGGGCGATTTCGCGCTGATTGCGCAAGTGAGCGCGCTCGAGTCCCGTATCCCCTTCCTGCATTTCTTTGATGGCTTCCGCACTTCTCACGAAGTGAACAAAATCCTGCTGCTTGAGGATGAAGACCTGCGTGGGCTGGTTGACGACACGCTGGTCCGCCAGCACCGGCAGCGGGCTTTGTCGCCCGATCATCCTCAGCTGCGCGGAACGGCGCAAAATCCCGACGTATTTTTTCAGGCGCGCGAAGCGGTCAATCCGTTCTACCGGGCGTGTCCGACCATTGTGCAGGACGTCATGGATCGCTTTGCAGCGCGCACCGGCAGGCACTACCGCTTGTTCGACTATTTCGGCGCCCCCGATGCCGAACGGGTGATTGTGATGATGGGATCCGGAGCCGGCGCGGTGGAGGAGACGGTAGAACACCTGGTGCTAGCAGGGTGAAAAAGTTGGGCTTCTGAAGGTCCGGCTCTACCGGCCTTTTGCGGCCGAGGCGTTTATCTCCGCCCTTCCGAAAACCATGCGGACCATCGCCGTCCTGGATCGCACCAAGGAACCAGGCAGCCTGGGCGAGCCGCTCTACCTCGATGTGGTGACCGCTTTCAGCGAAGCGCGGACGGCAGGGAGCACGGATTCGCAGTTCGTTCCTCGGGTGATCGGCGGCCGCTACGGTCTGGCGTCGAAAGAGTTCACCCCGGCCATGGTGAAGGCCATTTTCGATGAACTCAAGAAGGCGGCGCCGAAGAACCACTTTACGATCGGGATTCACGACGACGTCACGCACACCAGCCTGGACTATGACCCCGAATTCTCCACCGAGGATCCGGCGACGGTGCGGGCTCTGTTCTACGGACTCGGCTCCGATGGAACGGTGGGAGCGAACAAGAACTCGATCAAGATTATCGGAAAGAATACCGACAACCATGCCCAGGGGTACTTCGTGTACGACTCGAAGAAGGCGGGGTCGGTCACGGTTTCACACCTGCGTTTCGGTCCCCGTCCAATCCGGTCTTCGTATCTGATTACCAGGGCCAGTTTTGTGGCTTGCCACCAGTTCCAGTTCCTCGAGCGCATGGACGTTTTGGGTTGTGCAGAGCCTGGCGCCACGTTTCTGCTGAATGCTCCCTTCGGAGCGGACGAGATATGGGACCACCTGCCGAAGTCGGCACAGGAAGTCATTATCCAGAAAAAACTCAAGTTCTATCTGATCGACGCTTATGAAGTCGCGCGCGAGACCGGGATGGGCAACCGCATCAACACCATCATGCAGACCTGCTTCTTTGCCATCAGCGGAGTTCTGCCGCGCGAGCAGGCAATCGAGGCCATAAAAGGCGCGATTCGCGAGACCTACGGAAAACGCGGGGAGGCCGTCGTCGCCAAGAACTTTGTCGCCGTGGATCACACTCTCAGTCATCTCCAGCAGGTCACGGTTCCCGCCAGGGCGAGCAGCAGGTTAAGAGTTCTGCCGGCTGTCCCCGAGCGTGCGCCGGCTTTTGTGCGTGATGTGATTGGCCCTATGATCGCCGGTCGCGGAGACGATCTTCCCGTAAGCGCTATGCCGGTGGACGGTACCTTTCCCACCGGGACCGCGATGTGGGAAAAGCGGAACATAGCGCAGCAGATTCCGGTCTGGGACGAGCAGATCTGCATTCAGTGCGGCAAGTGCGTACTGGTCTGTCCGCATGCGGTCATCCGGGCCAAGGTCTACGACGCCTTGCTGCTGGGAGATGCGCCGGCAGGGTTCAAATCCGAAAAGCCGCGATGGCGGGAATTCGAGAGTCTGCGTTATACGCTGCAGGTTTCTCCGGAAGACTGCACGGGCTGCGAGCTCTGCGTCGAGGCCTGCCCGGTAAAGAGTAAGAGCGAGGCCAAACACAAAGCCATTAACATGCAGCCTCAGGCTCCCCTGCGCGAGACCGAGAGTACGAATTGGGATTTCTTCACCAAGCTTCCAGATGCCGACCGGAACCAGCTCGCGCACGGTCAGGTGAAGGATGTCCAACTCCTGGAGCCACTCTTCGAATTTTCCGGGGCGTGCGCCGGCTGTGGGGAGACCCCGTACATCAAATTGCTGACCCAGCTTTTTGGGGACCGTTTGCTGATCGCGAATGCGACGGGGTGCTCGTCTATCTACGGCGGCAATCTGCCTACAACTCCCTACACTCTCAATTCTCTGGGGCGGGGCCCGGCCTGGTCCAACTCACTGTTCGAAGACAATGCCGAGTTCGGTCTGGGCATGCGCCTGGCGGTGGACCAGCAGGCGGCCTATGCGCGCGACCTGGTCGCCCGGATGGCCTCGCAACTCGGCGATTCGCTGGCCAGCGAGCTCCTGAATGCGGAGCAGTCGAGCGAGGCGGGAATCGAAGGTCAGCGGGAGCGCGTCGCTGAGCTGAAGAAGAAGATCGTAGCGCTGGATTCGCCGGAAGCGCGCGATCTGCTGGCGATCGCTGACGCGCTGGTACGCAAGAGCGTTTGGTTGGTGGGCGGCGACGGATGGGCCTATGACATCGGGGCCGGTGGACTCGATCACGTGCTGGGCTCCGGGATGAACGTCAATGTGCTGGTGCTCGACACGGAAGTCTATTCCAATACGGGTGGGCAGATGTCCAAAGCGACGCCGCGCGGCGCGGTGGCGAAATTTGCCACGGGCGGAAAACATGCCGGCAAGAAGGACCTCGCGATGGAGGCCATCAGCTACGGATCGGTGTACGTGGCCCGGGTCGCCATGGGAGGCAGCGATACCCACACGGTGAAGACATTCCTCGAAGCTGAGGCCTACAACGGTCCGTCACTGATCATCGCTTATAGCCACTGCATTGCGCACGGTTACGACATGAGCCAGGGGATGGCACAACAAAAGGCCGCTGTGCTCTCCGGGTACTGGCCCCTGATGCGCTACGACCCGGATTTGCGAACGGCCGGAAAGAACCCGTTTCAGCTCGATTCCAGGGCGCCTAGTATTCCGTTCAAGCAATACGCGTATCAGGAAGCCCGGTACACCATGCTGGCACGGAGCAATCCTGAAGCGGCGCGTGAACTGCTCCACCTCGCCCAGGAAGATGTTGACCGGCAATGGAGCGTTTACTCGAGTCGTGCCGGTACGACAGAAGCCGCAGAAGGTTTCGGCAGCGGTTCCCCGAAGGCAGCCCTGGTCACGCTGCAAGCGGTTGCCGCAGGAGAAGAAAAGAAATGATCGATATCACAACCACCTATCTGGGCTTGCCGATGAAGTCCCCAATCGTTGCCTCGGCTTCTCCGCTGTGTGAGTCGCTGGAAAACATACGGCATCTGGAAGACGCCGGCGCCGGGGCTGTGGTGCTGCCCTCCCTGTTTGAAGAACAACTCGACCTGGAGAGCCAGGCGGTTGATTCCGATCTCTCGCGGGGCAGTGAAAGCTTTGCCGAGTCGCTCGACTACCTGCCCGACCTCCATACCTACAACCTGGGCGCCGATGGCTACCTCGAACTGATTCGAAAGGCCCGGGAACGGGTCTCGATTCCCGTCATCGCCAGCCTGAATGGAGTCTCCCCGGGCGGCTGGGCCCGCTATGCCGGCATGATGGAGCAGGCGGGTGCGGACGCGATCGAGTTGAACATCTACGCGATTATTACCGATCCCAACATCGTGAGCGCCGACGTGGAGCGGAACTATTGCGACCTGGTGCGGCAGGTCAAGGCGAACGTCAGTATTCCGGTGGCGGTAAAGTTGTCGCACTTTTTCACCGCAGTGGGAAACATGGGCAAACAGCTGGACGCGGCAGGGGCAAACGGGCTGGTTCTTTTCAATCGCTTCTACCAGCCGGATTTTGATATCGAGACGCTCGAAATCGTGCCCAGCCTGACTCTGAGCCGTCCGCAAGAATTGCTGTTACGGCTGCACTGGGTGGCCATTCTCTATGGCTGGGTCCGCGCCAACCTCGCGGTTACGGGCGGGGTGCACAGCGCAGAGGACGTTCTCAAATCCATGATGGCGGGCGCTCATGTGGCCATGATGACTTCCGCGCTTTTACAGCATGGAATTGACCATGTGGCCTCCGTGCTCGCGCACCTGGTTCGCTGGATGGAAAAGCACGAATATGAATCGATCAACCAGATGCGCGGGAGCATGAGCCAGCGCTCGGTATCCGATCCGGCGGCGTTCGAACGGGGAAACTATATGCGCGTCCTCAGTTCCTACACGCTGCAAAAAGGTGGGTTGAGGGATCACAGCGAAGGGTGACTGGCATCACCGCCTGCTACGCTGCCGGCGTGTCATCCTCGATTAGTATGGGAGGAAGTCTGCCATGAGAGACTCAGAAAACAAACAAATCCTAATCGTTGACAACGACGAGGAAGAAGCGCGCACGCTGGAGGCAATGCTGCAGCAGGCAGGCTACGCTTCGAGCACCACATGGAGCGGGCTCGAAGCCCTTGAGCTGTTGAAATCAAAAACGTATGACATACTCCTGGTGAGCAGTTACCTTCCTGACCTCTATGTGGGAGATTTTTTTGAGCGGTTGAACCACCTGTCCACCCGGCCCTGCACGATTCTCATGCAGGAAGACCACGACTCTGCCTCGACGCTGCAGACGTTGAGCCGCATGATCGAAGAGAGAAAGCTTCCGGCACGATAAAGACGGCCGAGGACGCTTGCGGGTGTGGCCCCAGGGCGATCTAGAATAGTCGTGATCCTGCTCGAATGGCTGTACCCGAAATGAAGGCCGCCATCCTGAACCCGGTAGAAGGCATTCCCGGACATCCTCTTCTTCATGTTGACCAGGTTCCACGACCCGCAGCCAGGCCGGGGCAGGTGCTGCTGCGGGTGCACGCCTGTGGGGTCTGCCGGACCGACCTGCATATCGCGGAAGGCGAACTCCCGCCGCTTCGGAAGGACCTGATTCCGGGGCATCAGATCGTAGGGGAGATTGTCGAAGGCGCGACGCCGGAACTTCCGTCAGGGACCAGGGTTGGGGTTTCCTGGATCGGCGGCATCGATGGGACGTGCTGGTATTGCCGGCACGGCCTGGAGAACCTTTGCGACGCGGCCACTTTCACCGGCTACACCGTGGACGGCGGGTATGCGGAGTATGCGGTTGCCCGGGCTGATTTTGTTTTTCCTCTGCCCGGCGGGCTGGACGATCTGCACGCTGCCCCGCTTTTGTGCGCCGGCATCATTGGTTTTCGCAGTCTCCGCGTAGCTGGCGTGCAGCATGGAGAGCGGGTCGGGCTGTTTGGCTTCGGAGCCTCGGCGCATCTGGCCATTGCTGTCCTGCATGCGTGGCGGTGCGAAGTTTATGTCTCAACCCGAGGCGCCTCTCATCGCCGGCTGGCGGAATCGCTGGGCGCAGCCTGGGTGGGAAGCGAGAAAGAGAAGCCGCCGGTCGAGTTGGACCGCGCCGTGACTTTTGCGCCCAGCGGAGATGTGGTGGTGGCCGCTCTGGGTAGCCTGCGCAAAGGGGGCGTGGTTGCGATCAACGCAATTCACCTGGACCGGATTCCCGAGTTCGACTACGACCGCCTGCTGTGGGGAGAGCGCCAGCTGCGCAGCGTGGCCAACATGACTCGCTCTGATGCCCGGGATTTCCTTCAAGTCGCGGCTGAAATTGGCCTTCGGCCCAAAGTCACAACTTTCCCTCTCGATCAGGCCAACGACGCTCTGGCCGCCGTTAAGAACGACGCGATCGATGGCGCAGCAGTAATCGTCCCCTAACCCGGCGGCGAATGCGGCTTGAGCCCCCATGGGTTACTTCAACAGAAATCTGCGGGTGGGGAGTCTGCGCGTGAGCCTGATTACCTTGCCGGGTGACCCAGGTCACATTCTTCGGAACCGGTGTGGGAACAGACTGTGTACAAACGTGCTGGAGGCTGGACATGGCGAACAAGAAGCGCGATCTCCTGGAGGTTCTAAAACTTGAACTTGAGTTCCTCAAGAGTGGAGGCTACAGGAAGATGTCCTCGTGGCGACCGCAGTTCATGTTTGAGGATTCTCCTACCTGCTTGAACTATGGGAATCCAGAGCACAGGCGACCTTGCTCCGAATGTGTGCTGATGCAGATGGTGCCGCCGGAATTTCGCGATGGAAAGGTCCCCTGCCGCTACATTCCGCTCAACGAACAGAGCGAAACCATCCAGTCGCTGTATCAATGCGGGACGCCCGAGGAGGTGGAAGCCGCAGTGGGTGACTGGCTCATGAACACGATCCAGAAGCTGGAGCTGGAACGGACGCCAGGTCACCCCGACCCCGACGGCCTGGCAAACGCATAGAAGAAACTTCGCAGTGAGGAGACAATGTTCTCCAAGTGTTCCAATCCGAAGTGCGAGAGAGCCTTTGAATATCGCCAGGGCCGATTGTTTCGCTTTCACAACAATCAGCCGAATGGTCCAACTCTTGCTGACACCTGCAGTTGTGTGCGGCATTTCTGGCTTTGTGATGGATGCTCCCGAACTTATGTGCTTGAGTATCACCTCGGTGTGGGCGTGGCGATCAGGTCGCGACTGGGGACGGAGCCGCCACGTCCGGTCTGCTGTTGCCCGACGTCGAGGGTAAGTCCGTGTCTGGCGGAGTGATGAGTCTGGGAGGCCTTGCCCCTGGCGTGGGCAGAATGCTAAGTTCCCTCCTGATGCGGCAGATTAAAACCAACTACAATGAGGGTTTGAGCCACGGGGACGAAAAGTTTCGCCGACTGCTGGAAGCCGCGCCCGACGGGATGGTCATTGTCGATGGTGCCGGACGGGTGCTACTGGTCAATTCTCAAACTGAAAGCATATTTGGCTATAGCAGGGAAGAGCTGCTCGATCAGCCCGTCGAAATCCTGATTCCAGAACACTTCCGCCAGAAGCATCAACAGCACCGGGAGGCCTATCAGGGCGCGCCTCATCCTCGTCCCATGGGCAGCGGTCTCGAACTGCTTGGACGACGGAAAGATGGCAGCGTGTTTCCTGTCGAAATCAGCCTCAGTCCGTTGGAATGGGAGGGCGCTGTTCTGGTCACGGCGGCGATTCGTGATGTGACCGAACGCAAGCGGGCGGAAGAGGCCCTGCGGCAAAGTCAGGAGCGTTTTCGTCTGCTGGTGGAGGAAGTGAAGGACTACGCCATCTTCATGCTTGATCCCGGCGGAACAATCGTGAGCTGGAACGAAGGTGCGCGAAAAATCAAGGGTTACGCTGCCGAGGAAATCATCGGGCAGCACTTTTCATGTTTCTACACCTCCGAAGATCTGGAAAGTGGCAAGCCAAACGAGGCGTTGACCCTGGCCGCGGCGGAAGGCCGCTGGGAAGAGGAAGGCTGGCGGCTGCGGAAAGACGGCTCGCGCTTCTGGGCCAACGTGGTCATCACAGCGCTCCACGACATAGACGGGCATCTTCGAGGATTTACCAAGGTTACGCGCGATATCACGGAAGGGAAGCGTGCCCGGGAAGCCTTCCTGCTGGAGGTGACGAATGCGCTGGTTTCGAACCTTGACGTCCACCAGTTGCTCTCTGCTATCGCCTCCTGTGTCCGGCAGGTAAAGGCGTTCGACTACGCGACCCTCGCTCTCTATGACGCGCACAGCAGGCGGCTGCGCGTGCACGTGCTCGAGCCCGCGGCGGGCGCTGAGGTGAGTTCGACGGTTGGGGAAGAACCGTTGGAGTCGCTGGGCAAATCACCGGCAGGATGGGCCTATACAACCCGGAAGCCTCTGCTGCTCAAGGGACAGCCCGGAGAAAAATGGGCCTTCGAAACCCCACCCACGTTTGCTCAGCAAGGGTTGAAGTCCGGCTGCTGGATTCCCCTGGTCGGCCGGGAAGGTGCAGTGGGAACGCTCAACGTGTTTAGCCGCCGCCCGGGCAACTTTGCCGATGACGATGTAACCCTGCTCACCCAGATCGCAGGTCAGGTGGCCATCGCGCTGGGGAACGCCCTGGCGTTCCGGCACCTTTCCGAACTGAAGGACCAACTGACCGAACAGAAACAGTACCTGGAAGACGAGCTGAAAACCGAATTTAATTTCGATGAAATCATCGGCCACAGCAAATCTATCCGGTGGGTCCTGAAGCAGGTCGAAACGGTGGCGGGAACTGACTCTACGGTGCTGATTCTGGGAGAGACCGGTACGGGAAAGGAATTGCTGGCCCGGGCCGTCCACGATCTGAGCCCGCGCCGCGACCACACTTTCGTTCGCGTCAACTGCGCTTCCATACCTGCCGGCCTCCTTGAAAGCGAGCTTTTCGGCCACGAAAAGGGCGCATTCACGGGCGCCATTGCGCAGCGCGTGGGGCGGCTGGAGCTGGCGCATCGGGGGACGATCTTTCTCGACGAAGTGGGCGACATTCCACTCGAGTTGCAGCCGAAATTGTTGCGGGCGTTGCAGGAAAAAGAGTTCGAACGGTTGGGCAGTACCCGCACCATCAAGACTGATGTCCGCATCGTTGCCGCCACCAATCGCGATTTGACGAAACTTGTGGCGTCAGGGCAATTCCGCAGCGACTTGTTTTACCGTCTGAATGTATTCCCGATCGTGGTGCCGCCGCTGCGCGAGCGGTCCGAAGATATTGCGCTTCTGGTCCAATACTTCCTGGCCAAGTTTTCCCAGCGCATGAAAAAGAATATTGACAGCGTGCCGCCTGAGGCGATGCATGCTTTGTGCAAGTACTCCTGGCCGGGCAATATTCGTGAACTGGAACACGTGATCGAGCGCGCGGTTATTCTGTCTCCCGGTCCGGTGTTGAAGGTTCCAGCATTCGAGCCTGCTCCCGACGAGGCCGGCGTGGCTTCCGCTTCCTCATCCTTGAAGACTTCGGCGCTGGAAGATGTCGAGCGCGAACACATCATGCGGGTGTTGCGCGAGACCAAAGGAAAGATCGGCGGGCCGGGCGGGGCGGCCGAGGTTCTGGGCATGAATCGCACGACCTTAAACTCGCGCATGCAGAAGCTGAAAATATCCCGTAAAGGGCCTTGATTCATGGCGTGGCTCTCGAGTGTGACGGATCACCTCCCGTGGTGACCTCCATCACTGCTCTTTTTATTACCTTCTGCGAATCTCTATTTGCAGCCCCGGTTTCCCCATTCATTGCCTGCCTCAGCCAGATCCAAGCGCGCGCTAAGGTTGCCGAAGAGCCGGGAACCGAGTTGCATAGCCCCAGGGGAAAGAGAGGTAACTACCATGTCCGAGAAATCCGTTACTGTACAACGCGCTGAGGAAACGCCGGTCGCAATCACCCCAATCGCGAGTCTGACCGACCGGATCGACAGGACGTTCCAGGCGATTACACAAAGGGCATTCGAGATTTTCGAGCGAAACGGACACCAATTCGGGCACGACCTCGATGACTGGTTCAAGGCTGAGATGGATTTGCTCCATCCCGTCCACGTTCAGGTTGCTGAAGCCGGTGACAACGTCGAGGTGCAGGCGGAAGTGCCAGGATTTAACCAGAACGAAATTGAAGTCAGCGTCGAACCGGGCCGCTTGTCCATTGTCGGCAGGCGGGAAACGGATACCAGAAAGGAAAAGCAGGGAAAGACGATCTACGCGGAATCATGCTCGAACCAGATTCTCCGAATCGTCGACCTTCCTGTAAGGGTCGATGCCGGGAAGGCAACGGCAACTTTGAAGAATGGCGTGTTGCAGTTGACGATGCCGAAGGCGGCCAAGGCAAGGGAGATCCAGATCACACCCAGGGCAGCATGAATCGGTAGAGTCACCTGGACGGGCGGGCAAACCGCAAGCCATCCGGTTTGCCCCGTCCGGTTGAGTCCCGGAGTAGCTGCAATGGCGAAACAGACGACTGACGACAGTTCGTCGCTGACGAAATGTCATCTCGTCAGTGGCCTGTAGCTCTGGCCTTGGTCTTCAGCCCCTTCACTCTATCTCATTCCAAAATCACAACTTAGATGCGACGCTAGGTGCGAGCACGCTTCGGCAGCCGCCTTGCTCTATGTATCTGTGTGCTAAGAATCACAGTTCAGAACACGGCTGGCAGCCTCCTCCTGACGCTCGAAGGCAGGGTCAAGGGACCCTGGGTTGAAGAATTGCGAAAGTGCTGGCTCACCTCGGCAAACATGGCGCCCGGGGAGCCCGTGAGTGTTGACCTGAGCGCAGTGAATTTTGTTGATGCGGCGGGGCTCGACCTGCTTTTGCGAATGCGGAGGGAAGGGCTTGCTTTGAAAGGAGCCTCGGGCTTCCTTCGGCAGATGCTCGGGGAGCGAGATGGGAACGCCAACGGGTTGAAGAAAGACAGGACACCAAAATGAAAACGCCCGCACCGTATGGAATGGAAATCGCCGATGACTGCGCGACCTGCCCGGTACGAAAAGACGGATACTTCTGCCAGATGAGCCCGGACACCCTCGCGGAATTCCAGAAAATGAAGTTCACCAGCCTGTATCCCTCCGGGGCAGTCCTGTTTGCGGAAGGCCAGGTACCGCGCGGAGTTTACATGCTGTGCAAGGGGCGCGTGAAACTGACCATGGCCTCGCCATCGGGGAAGACGGTGATCGTGCGGGTGGTGGAGGCGGGTGAACTGCTCGGCTTGCACTCCGCTATTTCCGGAGATGCACACGAGGTCACGGCCGAGACTCTTCAGCCCTGCCAGGTGGATTTTATCCGTCGTGATGACTTCAAGAAGCTACTGCATGAGCACGGCGACGCCTCGATCAATGCAATGCAGCAATTCAGCAACTACTACCGCGGGGCCTGCCACCAGATCCGCTACCTGGGACTGACTCCTTCGGCGACCGAAAAAATGGCCAGCTTTCTCCTGGAATCAGCTGCGCGTGGCCAGGAAACGCCCAAGGGGATTCGCTTCAACCTGAGCCTGACCCATGAGGAGATCGCGCAAGTGGTGGGCGTGACGCGCGAGACCGTTACCCGAGCTCTGACCGAATTACGGAGCCGGATGCTGATTTCCACCAAAGGCCCCAGCGTGCTGATCAGAAACAAGCCGGCCCTTGAGGCGATGGCCTTCGCGTCAGACATCTGAGCTGGCGCTTGATTCCCATGGCTCCGCCTTAGGCAGGTTGTACCAACTGGGGCTGACACACCGCGCCTCTGCAGCCCGGCCGCGAGGCGCTTTTAATCCTTAGATGGTGTCTCCGTCACACCGGCAAATACAGATGCGAATCGGACTCGATAACGCCTGGGCGGAATTAATTTAAGTCGTGTGACGCAGATCACAGCCAAGGATGGTTCTGGTCGGATATAAAAGTGAACTCGGCGAATGCTGCGCACTCGCTTGCACGCTATCGAATTGAGTTGAGAGGGAGTCCAATCGGGCGCTCGAAGACTTTCGGTTGGCTGGCAATTGCGGTCTTTGGCTTGGTTTACCTGCCATTGACTTCCACAGTTGCACTCGGCCGGCAGACAAAGCCTGTTACAACTGCCACGCCGACTACACGGTTTATGGCCCCCTGAAGGACAAGTTTCAGTGCATAAAGCGACTTTACATGCAGTATGTAAGCATGCCCCCTAAAACAATTCAGATCACCGGCGGCTATAGCAGCAGTGCCTGCACTGCCACGCCGGAGCCCGCAACTTTGAGGAGAACCCGGTACACAGCGCGATGATGGATTCCCTCAAAACGAATCAGATGCCGTGCTTATCGAGCGGTTGCCACGATACGGTCCACAACGTGACGCAGCTGGGCAACGTGAAAATGTGGAGGCCGGGCCAGTGAAAAATCAGGCGGTTGGAATCCAGCGTTTCCTGAGAGTATCGAGTGGTCTGGTTATTCTGGGCCTGCTGGTGGAAATCGTAACTCTGCTGTGGTTTCATCCACTCTCGTTTGTGCTGTTTGCCTTCGTCAGCTCCCTCTTGATCGGACTGGGAATTTTGGTTTACCTGGCGTCTCTGGTCTTCGCTGCTACTCTGCCCGCCGAAGACCACGGATGAACGGCGCGAAAGGGGCCTTCGGTGATCGAGAAACTAAAGGATCTGCCACCTGGAATCGATGGTGTGCGTGCTATTGGAAAGGTATCGAAGGAAGACTACGAACAAATATTTGTGCCGCTCCTCGATGAAGCACGGCGAGAGGGGCACCGGGTTCGATTTCTTTATCAGCTAGGCCCGGAATTCGAGGGCTTCACTGCGGGCGCAGCGTGGGAAGACGCGAAAGTCGGTCTACATTCCATGCGCCTGTTCGATGGCTGCGCCGTCGTCACTGACCTTGGTTGGATAAAAGAATCTGCTCGCCTTATGGGGTTCCTGATGCCGTGCCCTGTGCGCGCATTCGGAAACCAGGAGCTTGATGAGGCCATCAACTGGCTGAATTCGCTCCCTGAAGCCGCCGCCGTTTCTGTCCGTCTTCTTCCCGAAACCGGCGTCATCGTAGTCGAGGTCAAGCAAGCGCTGCGTGCGCAAGATTTCGACGCGGTGGCATTCACTGCAGACGCGTGGATCGAAGCGCACGGCGACCTGCAAGGGTTGGTGATCCATGCCCCCGAATTCCCCGGTTGGGAGAATCTTGGAGGGCTCCTTCGGCACTTTCGATTTCTGCGCGACCATCATCGCAGGGTAAAGAGGGTTGCGCTTGCGGTGGACAGCAAGCTGGCCAGCCTGGCGCCCAGAATAGCCGAACACTTTGTCCAGGCCGAGGTTAAGAACTTCGCATACGACCAGCTTGACCTCCGCAATTACGTGGGCGGGCGGTCTCAGTACGAAGAGTGAGGTCGCGCCTGGACCCGGATCGAGCTGAGCAATAATTTCAACGCGGGTTGACCCGTCCAAAGGAGGTTTTTATGAGCGCTCCATTGATCGGAATGCATTTCGCTTCTTTCATAGTTCTACTGATCGTCAGCGGAATCGCCGGTGCGATCGTCCACTGGGGTTTCCGCTATCGATTGTTCAACGGAATCGATGGATGCCTGGGCCAATGGATGGTCGCGTGGCTTGGTGCGTGGCTGGGGCCTGCGGTGCTGGGCCATTGGTTCGACTCCGCGATGGTGGCCAATATCTATATCGTCCCGGCATTCCTTGGGGCGCTGGCCGGGGCTTTCGGTGGAACGGTAAATGCCAAGGTGATGGCAGGAGTGGCGTCGCAGAGGGGAACGTCGTCCTAGGAAGCACCCGCTTAGTCGTTCTGGTTGGGTGGTGACGGTGGAGGAGCGGTACGCTTGATCCTCGCTCGCAAATCGGCGTTAACAGGTACGTCCTGAATCCAGCGGCCGAGTGCGATTCTGACTGTCGCGGGCTGACTCGGCCGATCTGCCGTTCTTTTCCTTCAGGGAGAATGAATGACCAGTGACCAGGAATCCGAAAAGCAGCTGGCAGAGCCTATGCCGGCGGCACGGCAACTGAGCAGGCATGTAACAGGATGCTACCGGCTCGCGAGTTTGTTATTCGCGCGCAATGCGTCGAGCGAATCGGTCGAGACGAGGGTTCACTTCAACGCCAGTCCGGAAGCGGTCTGGGATCACATCATGTTTTATGAAGAATTCCGGGACGCCCGCCGTTCCTTCTTCGCGTCCTTTTGCCCCGCCCCGTACGAACTGAAGGCGACAAGACTCGGGTTGGGGCCACGGTCCGTTGCGCATACCGAGGAGGTGATCTGGTAAAGCGCATCACCAAGGTTGAAGCACCGCATTTCCTGCAATTCGAGGTCGATAGACAGAGTTTGGGGATCGAGGGTTGCGTCCTCACGCTTGGCGGCTCCTACCAAATGTTAACCAATGGCGATGTGACCGACGTCGTGCTGACTACGAACTATCAGGCGTTTCTGCGTCCCCGCTCCCTGTGGCGTCCTCTGGAAGCGATCCTGGTGAGCCAGCTCCACCGCCACATTCTCCGCGAGGTCTGCTCCGCAGTTCTTCCGGGAACTTCAGCCACGCGCTCGGCGGCCGCAGAATCGGCTACACCACTGTGCACTCCCTAGAAGGGCTTGCGTGGACATGATCGCAATGGTGTTTCCGCCGTTAGTCCTCATACGTGCAAGTATCGCGGCGGTTTGGCTGTACGAAGGACTATGGTGCAAGATCCTCGGCCGCATGCAATCGCAACTCGAAGTGGTGGCGGCTGTCCCGCGGCTGGGACCGCGGTTCGGAGCGCCTTTCCTTAAAGTGCTCGGTGTCGTGGAAGTTGCGCTCGCGGTGTGGGTGATGGCCGGAGTTACTCCGGGCGTCTGCGCGATTGTGCAGACGGCCTTGCTCGTAGTGCTCAATGCGAACGGACTTCTGTGGGCCCGCCACGTGATCCACGAACCTATCGGCATGGTCGTCAAGAATTTCGCGTTCCTCGTCCTGGTTTGGGTCTGTGGCGCAATTCCGGGGGGACGGCCGTGAGCCTGGAAACCCCGTGGGATGCGGGACGTCTCGGTCGGGCAAAGGGTCCTTACCACCTGCTCTTCGGGCACATGCACGAGGACGCTGAGATCGAGCGAACTGCGTTCCTAAACAGGCACCGTGTCTTTTGCATCGCCTCCGCCGGATGTACGGCGGCCCGGCTCTGCGATGACCATGAAGTCATCGCTTGCGACATCAATCCCGTACAACTTGTTTACGCAGAGCGCCGCCTGCAGGGTGCGGCCGCGCAGCTTGGCGACGCGGAGCGCGCCATGGCTTTCACGCGCACTTTTATGCCGCTGGTGGGCTGGCGTGCCAGGGTGGTTCGCGCCTTCCTCGCTCTCTCCGATGTGACTGAACAAATTGCGTTCTGGCGAACGCACCTCGACACGAGGAGATTTCGCGCGAGCTTTGACCTTCTCATGTCGCCTCCTATCTTGCGGTCCGTCTACGCGCCCCGTTTTCTTTCATTCTTACCCGCGAAGTTCGGGGCGGTGCTACGATCTCGCCTGGAGAGGGGCTTCGCCCGGCATGCGAATGCCACAAACCCCTACGCCCGGGCGCTCCTTCTGGGTGAAATGGACGACCCGCCTCCGCCGAAGGCGCCCAACGTTCACTTCGTACTGTCGGACGCGGCTTCCTATTTGGAGTCGTGCACTGCCGGCTCCATTGATGCATTCTCTCTCTCCAACATCCTCGACGGCGCCGAACCGTCTTACCGCGACCGGCTCTCGCGGGCTGTCCGCCACGCGGCGACCGAGGAGGCCGTCGTTGTACTGAGAAGTTTTGGAGATCCCCCGACCGAACTGGCTACGAACTGCGCCGCGGATGATCGCGCCATACTCTGGGGAACCGTGGATGTGCGGCTCGCGCACTCATTCTGAGGAATTCTGCGTTCCACACTTTGTCCCGTCGGCACATGTTATCGTTCAAGCCGCCATGCGTTCCGAAATCGAACACGCGCTTTCCCTGTTGAAGCGCGGAGATGATAAGGCCCTCGAAGAAGCCCTGGCTCTACTCCAAAACACAGTTTTTTCCTTCAGCATGAAAGTCTGTGGTCAGCGCCAGGACGCGGAAGACACCATGCAAGAGGTGCTGGCGAAGTCAGTTCCGTATCTGCCCAAGTTTGACAGCCCCAAGGCGCTCGCGGTTTGGCTGTACAAAGTCGCAAAGAATCGTTGCTTGATGAGCCGCCGCAGAAGCAAGTTCGCTCCCAAGGAAGATCTTTCCCTGGAGGAACTAATGCCGGACCGGCAGCGCCTGGAACAATTGGTCGGGGAAGGCAGCGTAAATCCTGAGGCGTTTGCTATCCGACGCGAAGAAGCGGCCCTGCTAAGAAAAGTAATTCAGAAACTTCCGCCGCAATACCGAGTGGTTCTGGTCCTGAGAGATATGGAAGGTCTCAGCGACGAAGAAGTTGGGGAAATCACCGGACTCCGATCCGGGACGGTTCGGGTTCGTCTGCATCGGGCGAGGCTTTTTGTGCGAAACCAGTTGATGAAGTCGCGGAAGCCGCGCCCCGCCAGGAAGGCTGCGACGGTCAAACCGCGGGCCATGGTCGCAGAGCAACCCAAGCCCCGCCGGTGCAAGGCCATGTTCGCCGAACTTTCGAACTATCTGGATGAGCAGCTCGACGACTCTTTATGCGAGAAGCTGGAGAAACATCTGAGCGGTTGCAGTCCCTGCCAGGCCTTTCTTGCCAGTCTGGAAGCGACGATAGAAGATTGCCGCCGGTTGCCCGCCCCGGCCCTGGATCGTGTCCAGGCGGCCGGGCTGCGAAAGGATTTGATGGTGCGCTATCGGCAGGCGATGGCAAAGGCAGCCGGGTAGGTCCTGACTCAGGGCGTTATCGCAGAAGTGTCCGGAACTTGCAGCTGCGCTTTGATCTCTCGGTCCAATACCGCGATGTCGGTTGCGCCGATATGCTTGGAGTAAATACGGCCATCCCGGCCGATGAGGAAAGCAATCGGTAGTCCAAGAACCCCTCCAAAGAGCTCACCCGTCTTCGCCCCGCCCATGACTACCGGGTAGTTCATTTCGAACTGCCGGTAGAAATCTCGAACGGGTTCTGGACTGTCGTCCATGGAAACGCCGATGATCTGAAAGCCCTGGTTCCGATATTGGTTCTGGAGTTCCACGAAGTGCGGGACCTCCTCTCGGCATGGTCCGCACCAGGTTGCCCAAAAGTCCAAAAGAACTACTTTGCCTCGATAGTCTGAGAGATTGAGTTTTTCTCCGGTCAGCGTGGAGAGCGAGAATCCCGGCGCGAGCGGATGTTCTACAGCCGTGACTCTCAGGTGAGAAGAGATATCGCGCCGGTTCAGCAGGTAGAGCCCGAGCCCGACCGCGACGACCGCAATCCCAACAATAGTTGTCTTCCTCAGTCTTTGGTTGGGCAACCCGATCAGCTCTTACTCTCCCTTGGAAGTTGGATAGCCCTTGTCCACCCAATTCGCGCCGAAATTGTCAGCGATATAGAGCACCTTGACGTTGGTGAAGCCCATCGCACGCAAAGCGTCGCTGGCAGGCTTGACGTTCGGGCAATGGCTCCACGGGCAACAACCGCAATAAATAACGATGAAGCTGTTTCGGGGCAGAGGCGCAACCCGCTTGCTCAGTCTCTGCAATCCGCTCTCGCTCGAGGCAGGACCCAGGTACTCGGAACCCGGAATATGGGCCTGCTGGTAAAGGACGTGGGATCCCACCTGGATCAGGAGTGGCTTTTCTCCCTGGGGTGCCTGAAGCATCTTGACCAGTTCGTCCGGGTTAAGAAGTTGCGAAGTGGGTATCGAACTCGCCTGATAGGCGAACATAGCGGCCGACAGCATCAAGAGGAGCGCCGCGACCGTGAGGACATACCTGCGCTTGTTGGGTAGAGGATTCATCTGGTTCTCACAGCATATCAATTCCCGCTTACGCGCTTCGCAAGGAAAACGAATCGTCCGTGTCCCTGCTTCCGTGAAACTGCCCCGGTCGGCGCCATTGCTTCAGTCACGACCGTGTGTGCGCTAGATCACAGCCAAGACCGCCAAACCTGATTGTAATTGTACTTGGAATCCGGTTTGCGCTGACCGCGATCGTGTCCGATCTGGACGATCGCGGGGGTGTGGCTTGGACATCGGTTAAAAGAAGGGAGATCAAGAAAGGTGAAAAGACGATCACGCTGCGGAATGCACAGGGCATCCCGGCCTGGTCTCGCGGTCGTCGGGGGCGCTAATTCCATGGTCACGCCATGCAGCAGAATTAAGGAAAGCTTCTTTCACAAAGCCGCAGACCTTTACCTGGCCGGAATACCGTGAAGCGATGCTCCGATTTCCGGTAACAAAACCAGTTTTATTGCATTTATTCGTGTGGTTCTCAGAGAGCGCACGCAGGAGGAAATTATGATCAGCGCCAAAGTTGAGTTGAATCAATCGCTTAGACAACAACGGCAGTTTGTGGCCCAGACTGGCAGCGGCCATCACCTGCTGCTGGACGATACCGCAGGCGGGACCGGGCCCAAGCCCATTGAGTTGGTAGCGGCCGCGTTGGCCGGTTGCACCGCCTTCGACGTAATCACCATTTTGCGCCAGAAGTACCACCAGAAGGTCACTGGATATGAAGTCCGGGTTGAAGCGGATCAGGCGGACCGTCCGCCGCAGGTGTTTACGGCGGTGCGGATTCATCACCTGGTCACCGGCTACGAGATTGACGCGGCGGCCCTGGAACAAGCCATCCGTCTCTCGGAAGAAAAGTACTGTTCCGTGGGAGCAATGGTGCAAAAAACCGCGACTTTCCACACCACGTACGAGATCGTCGAGGACAAAACCGAGTGGATGAAGCCGGCACCAGCGACCGCGACTCAGAATTGACGACTATGAAACCGGCAACCACGCATTCTCCGAAAGGAGCCACATCCCGAGAATTACACCTTGTGCTCCGGTTGGCGCTCCTGGGTACGCTTGCGTTCTGGCCTTCGGTTTCAGCGTTGTCCCAACCGGCGACGGATCCCTCGCCTCTTACGCTGCAGCAGGCGATCCATGTCGCCCTGGAGAAGAACCCGCTGCGCAAGGCAGCGCTCGCGGACACGAGGGTAGCATCCGCCGATGTTCGTGAGGCACGATCACTCCTGATGCCGAGGCTGACTTTCTCCGAGACCGCGACTCGCGGAAATGACCCGATTTATGTCTTTGGTACCAAACTGCGACAGCAGCGTTTCTCTACTTCGGATTTCGCACTCAACCAGTTGAATACGCCGCTGCCGTTTGGCAACTTCAGCACACGTTTTGCGGGAAGCTGGAAACTGTTTGATTCGTTCGCCAGCTGGCACGGTGTAAGTCGGGCAAAAGAAATGAACCAGGCTGTGGGGCATCAGTTGGAACGTACGGACCAGGAAATTGTCTTCCGTGTTGTCAGTGCTTATTACGACGTTCTGCTGGCGGGCAAGCAACTCCAGGTCGCGGAGCAAGCGGCCAGGACCACCCAGTCGATCATGGAGCGTAGCCAGGTGAGATTCGATAGCGGGCTGGTAGTGGAGTCGGACCTGCTGACCGCGAAGGTACGAGTAGCATCGCGACAGCAGGAACTCATTCGGGCCCGCAACGATCTCGATCTGGCGCGGGCACAACTGAACACCGCGATGGGTTTGCCGGTGGATACATTGTTCCAGCCCGCCGAAGCCCTGGCGGAACGTTCGCTTCCACTTCCGCTTCTTCAGGAAGCGGAAAAGCAAGCACTCACGAATCGGCCCGATTTGAAGCGCATTCAATCGGAAGAATCTGCCCAGCAGCAGAGCGTTGCCATGGCGAAGTCGTCCTTTGGCCCGCGAGTGAACGCCTTTGCCGGTTGGGAGATGGACAATCCAACTCTTCTGGCGGGTGGTGGCGGGAACAACTGGCAGGGCGGGTTGGAAGTGCAGTTCGATCTCTTTCAAGGCGGAGCAAAAAGAGCGGAACTGTCGCGCCAGCGAGCTCTGGCTGATAAAGCGGGGGCGATGAAGCAAGCAGCGACTGATGGCATACGCCTCGAGGTCCGCCGTGCTTACTACGACGTGGATGCCAGCCGCCAGCAGGTAGAAGTTGCGCGCGCTGCCATCGCCCAGGCCCAGGAAAGTCTCCGTATCAACCAGGATCGTTACGACGGAGGGTTGACCACAATCACGGATCTGTTGGGTGCGGAAGAAGCGACGCGGCGCACTCAGACCGACTACTGGGAAGCTGTCTATCGCCTCCATACAAGCTACGCGAACCTGGAGTTGGCCAGCGGGACTTTGAATCCTCAATCTCCGGTGGTGACGCCATGACTCGCACTCATTCCAAGCTTTGGTGTCTTCTTCCCGTGGCCGTGATTCTGGCTGGTATGCTCGGCGGCTGCTCCAGTGAACGGCCAGCGAAACCTGCGGTGCCGGAAATTGTGCGCCATGTGTCCGTGGTCGTGGCTCAGCGGGCAGACGTGCCTGACTTGCTGGAGGCGGTCGGAACGGTACGGGCGGCACAGAATAGCCAGATCGCAAGTCAAATGGCGGGCAATATCGTGGAGATCCGCGCGCATGAAGGAGATCGCGTACATCGGGGACAGGTGCTTGCGGTCATCGATGACGCCCAACCGCGGGCTGCACTCGAACGGGCCACGGCCGCGGAGAGTGCGGCAATGCAGGAAGTGGCAGGGGCGGACTCCGACCTGGGTCTCGCTCAATCGACATTGAAACGCTACCAGAATATGTACGACAAGAAATCGGTCAGCCCCCAGGAATTCGATGAAGTGAAGGCCCGCTACCAGGCCGCGCTCGCGCATCGGGATATGACTCGTGCCGGGCTGGTACAGGCCAAAGCGGCATTGACCCAGTCGCGCACGTCGTTCTCTTACACGCGCATTCTCGCGCCGTTCGATGGAGTGATCACCGAGAAGAAGGCCGATCCAGGCGCGTTCGCCGGCCCCGGCTTCCCGCTTTTCACGGTCGAGGGCCTGGGCCGCTACCGATTGGAAGCTACCGTCAACGAGAGCGATCTTCGCTACGTTCGCATGGGAGAGCGAGTGCCAGTCATCGTGGACGCAATGGAAAGCCCGGGGCTGGAAGGAAAAATCGTACAAATCGCGCCCGGCGCGGACCCAGGCAGTCGCAGTTTCCTGGTGAAGATCGAACTACCACCCGATCCGAGGCTGCGGTCGGGAGTATTCGGCCGCGCACAAATCACCCGCGGAATCCGGTCGTCCTTATTGATTCCGCTAACCGCGCCAATAGAGCGTGGTCAACTGCAGGCCGTCTACATTCTGGATCCAAATGGGATTGCAAACCTTCGTTACGTCACCCTGGGGAGGACCGCAGAGAAGGAAGTGGAAGTGCTCGCAGGACTTCAGGAAGGCGATCGCCTCGTAGCCGCGCCCGGTGGACTCGACCTGAACGGTAAACGCATCGAGGCCCAGTGATGAGAGATTCGGGGGCCCATTCAGGCGAGCATAACGTGCGGCGCCTTGGACTGGCCGGACGCATTGCCCGCGGATTCATCGACTCCAAGCTGACGCCGCTGGTTATCGTGGCTGCTCTGCTGTTGGGCGCTTTCAGCATCCTTGAAACTCCGCGCGAGGAAGAACCGCAGATCGTTGTTCCCATGCTCGACGTGTTCGTGCAGATGCCGGGCGCGTCCCCGGAAGAGATTTCGCAACGGGTGAGTCTTCCTATGGAAAGGCTCCTGCGCGAAATTCCGGGCGTGGAGTATGTCTACTCCATCAGCCAGCCGGGCATGAGCATGCTGATCGTGCGTTTCTACGTCGGCTCGAAGGAGGAAGATGCCATCGTTCAAACGTACAACAAGCTCTACTCGAACTTCGACCGCATTCCGCCGGGCGTTTCACAGCCGATCATCAAGATCCGCTCGATCAACGACGTTCCCATCATGGCGCTCACGCTTTGGGGCAAGAATTATGACTCTTACCACCTGCGACGCATCGCCGCCGAGCTGGAAAACTCGCTGCAGCAGGTTGGTGACGTTTCTGAAACCACTATCATCGGAGGACAACCCAGGCAGGTGAGAGTGGATTTGGATACACAGCGGCTGGCCGCCTATGGCCTCACGCCGGCCGCAGTTGCGGACCGCCTTCAGAGCGCGAATAGCCGGAGCGAGGCAGGCAGCTTTTCCCGCGATAACCGGGAGTTCAAGGTCGAGGCTGGGAAATTCTTTACCCGCGCCGACGATTTGAAGCTGGTCGT
Source organism: Terriglobia bacterium (assembly GCA_963757835.1). Taxonomy (GTDB): domain Bacteria; phylum Acidobacteriota; class Terriglobia; order Terriglobales; family Acidobacteriaceae; genus JAIQFF01. The sequence goes on from CAVWSP010000012.1 coordinate 39,045, forward strand.
GGTGGGAGTCCACGCGGGCCGTCCGGTGTACTTGCGCGACGTCGCGGAGAAGCTAGTGGACGGCCCCGCCGAGCCAGACAACTATGTGATGTTTGCGAACGCTCGCGGGGGGACGGGCCAGACAGCGGGCGCGGACTTTCCGGCAGTTACCATCACGATTGCCAAGCGCAAGGGCACCAACGCAACCACCATATGCGAGAGTGCACTGGAGAAGGTCGACTCCCTGCGCGGTTACATGCTGCCCCGTGACCTGAACATCACGGTCACGCGCAACTATGGCGAAACCGCGAAAGACAAGTCCAACGAACTGCTCAAGCACCTGCTGATCGCAACCCTCTCTGTCACTCTGCTGATCGCCCTGGCGTTGGGCTGGCGCGAGTCTGGCGTGGTGCTTCTGGCCGTTCCCGTCACTTTAGCCCTCACCCTGGCCGTATTTTATTTCTATGGCTACACCCTCAACCGGGTCACGCTGTTCGCGCTGATCTTCTCCATCGGCATTCTGGTGGACGACGCCATCGTTGTCGTTGAGAATATCGTGCGCCATTTCCGCCTGCCGGAAAGCCACGGCCGTCCTCTGGCAGAAGTGGCGGTGGAGGCGGTGGATGAGGTCGGCAATCCCACGATTCTTGCAACCTTCGCCGTCATCGGAGCCATCCTGCCCATGGCGTTCGTGCGTGGATTGATGGGGCCCTACATGCGTCCGATTCCGGTGGGCGCCTCGGCTGCGATGCTGTTCTCTTTGATCGTGGCTTTTGTAGTCTCTCCCTGGGCGGCGTTACGTTTGCTGCGCAACTATGCAGGTGGGGATGCCGCAGCCACCCATGAAGCAGAGGGCTGGACGACGCGCGCGTATCGGCGACTGATGAACCCGCTCATACGGAATCCCCGTCGGCGCTGGATGTTCCTGGGTAGCGTGGTGGTGTTGTTGCTGGCTGCAGTCGCGTTCGTCCCCTTGAAATGGGTGCGGGTGAAGATGCTCCCCTTCGACAACAAGAGCGAGTTCCAGGTCATCATTGACATGCCGGACGGAACTCCCCTGGAGCAGACCACCCGCGTTGCGCAGGCGCTCGGTGGTTATCTCGGCCAGCAGCCCGAAGTCACAAACTATCAGATCTATGCCGGCGCGTCCGGTCCCTACAACTTCAACGGACTGGTGCGGCATTACTTCTTGCGCCGTCAGCCCAATCAGGCAGACATCCAGGTCAACCTGTTATCACGGCACGACCGCAAAGCGCAGAGCCACGAAATCGCGCGGCGGTTGCGTCCAGAGCTGGACAGGATTGCGCTGCCGTTCGGGGCGCGCATCAAAGTGGCAGAGGTACCTCCCGGGCCGCCTGTATTGCAGACACTGGTCGCGGAAGTCTACGGGCCGGACTACAAGAGTCAAATCGCACTGGCAGCACAGATCAAGAAGATCTTCCAGCAGACCGCTGGAGTGGTGGATGTGGACTGGTACGTCCAGGACCCGCAGGTCAAATACGACCTGAAGGTGGATCTCGACAAGGCCGCGCTGCACGGAATTTCTCCCGTCGATGTCACACGCACACTGCAGGTGGGATTGAGCGGCGCGAGCGCCGGGCTCTTGCATGATCCGCAGTCGCGCGAGGACGTTCCGATTCAAGTTCGGTTGGCGCGGCCCGATCGCTCAGGGATTGAAGACCTCGAAAACATCAAGTTACCCACCGCTTCCGGGGGGCAGATCGCATTGCAGGAGGTCACGAATCTTCAGCAGACCACGATTGACCCCGCCCTCTATCGCAAGAATCTGCAGCCAGTGGTTTACGTGACCGGTGATGTGGCGGGAGGAGAAGAAAGCCCGGTCTACGCCATCATGAAGATGAGTGACGCTATCGATCAAATCAAGTTGCCGCAGGGTTACGCCGTCAGGCAGTACAAGGGCACGACCATGCCTGAACGTACCGACCGGCTTTCCGTGAAGTGGGACGGAGAGTGGCAGATCACGGTGGAAGTGTTTCGTGACTTGGGACTGGCTTTCGCCGCGGTGCTGGTGTTGATCTATGTGCTGGTCGTCGGCTGGTTCCGGTCGTTCGTAACGCCGTTGGTTATCATGGCACCGATTCCGCTCACCCTGGTTGGCATTCTTCCGGCACATGCGGTGATGGGCGCGTTCTTTACTGCGACTTCGATGATCGGCTTCATTGCTGGCGCTGGGATCATTGTCCGCAATTCCATCATCCTGGTGGATTTCATCGAGTTGCGGCGCGCCCAGGGGATGTCACTGGAGGACGCGGTTGTGGATGCGGGCGCGGTGCGCTTCCGCCCCATGTTGCTGACCGCCGCGGCGGTCGTTGTCGGAGCCAGCGTGATCCTGTTCGATCCGATTTTCCAGGGGCTGGCTATCTCGCTGATGGCAGGTGAAGTGGCTTCGACTGTACTTTCCCGCATCGCGGTTCCCGTGCTCTATTACTTGAGCCAACGCGGCCACGCTGCGAAGCTGTCATCCCAGACGGTGGCAGCAGTCAATTAGGTTCAAAGGAGGCAGGTGTATGACAATCGAACGTTACGTGAGAATGATCGCGGGGGCTTTCGTTCTGGCATCGCTCGCACTGGGATACTGGGTGAATGCGTACTGGTATCTCTTCACCGCTTTCGTCGGGCTGAATTTATTCCAGTCGGCTTTTACAAACTGGTGCCCGATGATGACGTTCCTGCGCAAACTCGGCGTGCGTGCAAGCGCGTGAGCAGGTTGGGTCAACCGTCATGAGGAACCCTTCCCCGTCGTGATCGCGTGCAGCCAATTGCCTGTGGCTAGAAGTCAGTTAAGACTCGGACCGGCAACGCGACTCGAACCGCATTGACGACTGCTGCGAAATCGATGATTTCCTGAAGGATCGCCCCCTCCAGTGGAGGCAGATATCCACCCGCGGCCGCGAACATGCCAACCAGGCTGGCCGCCATCCCGCCGATAGCGCTTTGCAGGGCGATGGAGCGCATGCGATGACTGATGTGGATCAGTTCGTCCACCTTCTTCAGTGACGTAGTTAAAATGACCGCATCCGCAGCCTCGGATGCAATATCACTATTGGGGCCGAAGGCCACGCCAACGGTGGCCGCCATCAATGCCGGTGCATCGTTGATTCCGTCGCCGATGAACATCGTCCTTGCCTGCCGGGTTTCGCGCTCTACGATCTCGACCTTCTGCTCCGGACTCTGGCCTGCGTACACCTCGGTAATTCCGACCTGATCTGCCAGATAACGCACCTCTGATTCCCGGTCGCCTGAGACCAGCATCACGCGGTTCACATGGTGCTGGGGTGCCAGATGATGCACAAACGGTTTTGTATCCTGCCGGGGCGCATCGTGGAAGCGGAAAGCCCCCGCATACCGGTTATCCACAAAGACGAGGCATTCCAGTCCCGGGACAAGCGGCGGGAGTCCACTCAGACGGGGATCGACTTTTCCCCGTCCGGTGATCCCCACTCGGCGTCCTCCGACCATTCCTTGCAGACCCTGTCCAGGAACTTCGCGCATTTCGGAGACATCCAGCAGGACCACCTTTTCGTCGCGCGCTGCCTGGATCACAGCTCCCGCCAGCGGGTGCTTGGAAAACTGTTCCAGGCTGGCGGCCGCCTGCAGCAGGTCTTCACGCGTGAATCCGGGTGCGCACAAAATTTCCGTCACCGTGGGTCTGCCATAGGTGAGTGTTCCAGTCTTGTCGAAGATCAGAGTGCGGCAGGTGGTGATCTGCTCGAGCGCCGCCGGATTCTTGATGATGATGCCGCGCTTCGCGGAGAGGGAAATCGCGCCAATCACTGCCACCGGAATGGCCAGAATCAATGGACACGGCGTGGCAATCACCACCACTGCGAGAAAGCGCATCGCATTCCCTGTGATCAGCCAGGTCAGTCCCGCTACTCCGACCGCGACTGGCGTGTACCAGGCGCCCAGACGGTCTCCGATCCGCCGCAGTTGAGGGCGCTTCTCCTGTATCTGCTCCATCACCTGCATGATCTTGGTGTAGCGCGAATCGACCGCCAGCTTCTCCGCCTCGACCGTCAGCGCCATTTCTCCGTTGATCGCCCCTGAAAGCACCTTCGAGCCTGGAGTCTTTGAGATCTCAAATGGCTCCCCCGTCAGGTAGGACTCATCCATGATCCCCCGGCCCTCAACCACGACTCCATCTACTGGACAGATCTCGTGGGGGAGAACGATCAGCCGATCGCCCACCCGGATGTCATCCAGCTGCGCTTCCTCCACCTTTGCTCCCACTTTGCGGTGGGCCACTTGCGGCATGCGCCTGGCCAGAGCGTCCAGCACTGACGAGGCCCGGCCGGTGGCAAATTGTTCCAGGGCCTCTCCCCCTGAAAACATCAACACAATGATGGTTCCGACCAGGTACTGGCCCAGCAGAACGGAAGAAAGGATAGAGATTCCAGCCAGCAGATCGGAGCCAAATTCGCGGGCCCACAACTTCCTCGCCAGGGTGGCCATCATGGGGATTCCTCCCACGGCCAGGGCGACAAACAGTGGAGCAAGCCAAGCCATCCGGGGAGCGTGGGTCAGATAGCGGAGGCCTAGATGAGTTCCAATTGCGACCGTAGTCAGAATGGCAATATAGGTCGCTGTAGAAAAACGATTGATGCCACCGGCTTCCGATCGGCCAGAGGAGTGCGCAAGGCGCCGACTAGACTGGCGAAGAGGCGGCGACTCTGCGGTTGAGCTGTCGTGGATCACGAATCGATCTTACTATCCGCGACGAAAGGCATGCTGGTAAAAACACAAAGCATCACGAAATACCCAGTTCCCGCCAACAGGGCCCGAGAATGGGTTCCCCGAATCATGGTCGTCCTTCGCATATCCGCCAATTTGTGATGCTGATCACAGGCCTGAGTGAGCGTCACCACTGTGACCGAGCGGCTACCTGCGTGAGAATCCATCGATGCCTACACCAAGATGCTGGGATTAATGCATCACCGAGGAGGCCATCAGATGCCCAAGCGCCAGCACATAACCGTACTTTTATTCTCCATTCTCATGTTGGCAATATTCACTGCTATTCCAGCCCCGGTCGCAGGAGGGGCAAACCTTGGCCACCAGATCTTTGCCATCCCCGCGTTCTCTCGCCAGTACGGCACTTCCTGCAGCACCTGCCATGTGGATTTTCCCAAGCTCAACGATTTCGGAAAGGCCTTCAAGGATGCCGGATTCAAGTTTCCCAAGGATGACGAGACCTTCATCAAGGTTCCGCCGGTGATGTTGGGATCTCCAGCCCAGAAAGAACTGTGGCCTCATACGATATGGCCGGGAACCATCCCCGGATTGCCTCCCATCGGTTTACGCTTCAATACGTTTTTGCAGGTCGTTGGCAGGAACCGGAACAACTTCAATCTGCAAACTCCGGGCGATCCGACCGCGCCTTTTATACCTCGCACCGATTTTCAGTCCGGCCTGTTCAGCATCTTCATGGCCGGCAACTTTGGGGATGACATCGCGTTCTGGGTGGATGACGACATCAGTGTCGGAGGCTCCGGCGCCGATGGCGGTTTGGGAGACGGTTATCTGAAGTTCGTGAACATTGGCCGCCACCTGAAGCTGCCAACGGATGCGCTCAGCCTGCGGATCGGGCAGTTCGAGCTGGATCTTCCCTTCAGCCCGGCACGCAGCTGGAATCTTAGTGGTTGGGACATTTATGACCAGGGGAATATTGGTACGGTAAATTCTATTCTGGGGCTGCCCACAGTCAACAACTCTTTCGCCATGTCGAACGCAGCGCAGGGGGTGGAGTTCAGCGGCGGTCACAATTACCGCGGCTATCACTATTCCCTGGCCATTGTGAACCAGAATACCAGCGGCGGCACGGCGGCGAGCGGGAACAACGTTCCGCCGGAAGTGGCCTATACTTCGGACTCCAACTTCAAAGATATCTACGCTCGTCTCTCCTACCGTTTCAACCTGGAGCGTGATCCGGCCAGCCGCAACGAAATTCAGGCGGCGGGACCCTCTGGGCCTCACGATCATACCTATCTCAACCTGGGGACGCTGTATTTCTACGGACGTTCTGTGCAGCGGTTTCAAGGCCAGGACAGCTCCGGAGTTCTGACTGTGCTGACGGCGCGCGAGCCGTTCTATCGCGTGGGTGGAGATTTCAGCTTCAACTACCACACCTTCAACTTGTTCGGACAGTATATGTACGGACGCGACCAGAACCTGCTGCCGCTACTGCCCCCCGGCTTCACGGCGCCGTCAGGCCTTCTCCGGGGAAGTCCGGCCAGTTTCAGTGGAGGTTTTCTGGAGGCGGACTATCTACCACTGCCCTGGCTGATGACCACCATGCGTTGGGATGCAGTGCACTCCACCGCAGACGTGATCAACGGGATCGGGGCTACCCCCGACACCGACATCGGATCGTTCGTTTCGCCGTTCCAGGCTACCCGAAATCGTATTACACCGGGCGTTCAGTTTCTGATTCACGCCAACATCAAGGCGTCCTTCGAGTACCAGTTCCGGCCACAGCAGGTTGTCTACGACCCGACGACGGGCACGCTACTGACCGGCGCGTTCCGCACGAACTCGGCCATCGCGGGATTGGAATTTGTCTATTAGATCGGGGAGGCTGTAACTCCCCACTTAAAAATTAAATCAAGGAGAAGTCATGAAGCGCAATGTTCTGGTTCTGATCGCGGTCGTAATGGGATTCAGCCTGGCGGCCATCGCCGGCACCATCAGCGGACAAGTCTCGGGGGTTGCAGGACAGTCGGTGGTTTACGTTGACGCCATACCGGGAAAGACCTTTACCCCGCCCACGGAGCAACCTGTGATGGACCAGAAAGGCCTGGCCTTCCATCCGCACATCATGGCGATCCAGGCCGGGACTGCGGTCGACTTCCTCAACAGCGACAGCGTCGCTCACAACGTGTTTTGGGCTTCCGTCGGCGGTAACAAGAAGCTGGGCCATAACCTCGGGACCTGGCCGCAGGGTCAAAAGAAGTCTTTCAAATTCGACACAGCAGGCGTGGTGCCCTTGTTCTGCAATGTTCATCCTGACATGTCCGCTTATGTAGTAGTCGTTCCCACTCCCTACTTTGCGACTTCGGATCCAGCCGGGAACTACAAGATTGAGAATGTTCCCGATGGAAGCTATACCGTGACCGCCTGGCACGAAGGGACGAAGAACCAGTCCAAGCCGGTGAAGGTGTCCGGTGAGGTGAAAGCGGATTTCACTTTGAGCAAGTAAGGAAGCGAGGGTGTGGGGAGCGGAGGCTGACTCGGCCTGCGCTTCCGCAAGAGACAGCATGAAAAACTCCTCAATGATAACGATGACGCGATTGGTGGTGATTTTCGCGCTGGTCTCACAGCTATCTGGTCGAACAGCTGAGAATAAGGATATTCCAGTCACACCGGTAAAAGGCGAAAGCTGGATTAGCCATCTCCATAAGAAATTCAGCGACACCAGCATGGGCAAGACCTGGCATGCAGGCCCAGCGGCTCTCATGCCCGGTGAGAATTCCGCAGTCTGGCAAGAGAAGCTTTCGCCAGGCTTTGAGGCGCGAAGCATGACGCTTCACGGTTCTGATGTTTACCGCCTGAATTGCCGGGGGTGTCACACCGGGTCCGGACGCGGTGCGCCTCCGGAAATCAATTCCGTTATCGATCCGGTCCGCTCGACCTCTGTCAAAGTCATCATGGAGAGAATGAAAAAAATTGGGATGGACATGAGCCGGGCCAACGCGGCCGTGCTTGCGAAGCAGGCCAATGCTGCCTTGCTGGACCGCTTTCACAAGGGCGGACAGGACATGCCCCCGTTCCCGCAATTAAGCCAACCAGAGGTCGGAGCCCTGATCGCCTACTTGAGAGAGCTGGCCGGCGTTCCAGGGGCTGAAAAGCAACAAATCGCGCTCACCGAGTCGCCCGCTCGTGTGGGCGAGCAGATCGTAAAATCCACATGCCATATCTGCCACAATGCGGTGGGAGTGAATCCCAACCCCCAGCAAATTCTGGAAGGGGCGATACCGCCGCTTAGTACGCTCACCACGCGGACGACCCTGTCGCAGTTCGTTCGAAAGGTCACCTTCGGCAACCCCATTAGCATGGGTGCGCCACCAGAGCCATTCCGGGGCAGGATGCCGGTGTTTGACTACTTGAGCCAGGACGAAGCGGCGAATGCGTATTTGTACCTTACGCTTTACCCTCCGGAGAAATAGGAACTGCATGGGTAATCTCTCTCGCGAACGCGCGGCGAACGCAGCTACGACGATTCGCCGCGGCTGCAAATTTCGGCTTGTCGCTCTTGCGTTTTTTCTGGTCGCCATCTGCACCGCCTCGGCTCAGGTTCTCACTCCGGCTGAAATCAGAGATCCAAACTTGCGCTCGTTGCAGCAGCAATACATCAACGATTTGAAGGTCGTAGGCCAGGACATTCAGGCGCTCCAGTTCAAGTACCGCTTTTATTTGAGTCGGAAGTTAGATCTGGACGAGACCCAACAACAGCATGATGATCAGCGCTCGATCCGATTTGACCGCTACGACGGACAAACCGTGGTGGCAGTGACTGGCAACTACTATGCCGCGTATCCCGAAAAGATTGGGGCCGAACAGAGGGCACGGAGTACTTTTCTGAATGTAGTTATACCAATTCTGAAGTCGGAAGTGCCGCGTTTCCAGTCCAACCAGCAGGTACAAGGCTACGCCCTCGAAATTTCGCATCACGTTCTTGGAAGCGTCATGGGGGTAATGGTGGAAAGGCCGGAAAACCTGATGGTGTTTTTGCCACAAAGCGGCGCTCTTAAACTCCTGGGTTCCAGAGATGAGAATGTCCAACAGGCGGGTTTGATGCAGGGCCAGGTTTTTCTGAACGCGCAGCCCATCAACGTCTGGCTCAATGGAGAAGGGCCCCAGCCTGCGTCCGGTGCCGACATAAATGACAAAGCCACTGACCGTCCAGCCCCGCCGGTCGTAGCTGAGATGGCCGGGGCTAGGGAGGGTAGCGGCGTAAAAGCACCGATGAGTCTCCCGGCCGCTCCAGTAGAAAAAGCGAGTCCTGTTGCACCGGCGCCAGTGCGGGACGCATCACCCCAGGCGCTGGCGACACTGCAAGCCTCCAGTCAGGAGCTGCGCGCCAAGCTTGTCAAAGAGTTGGACCCGCAGGCGCACTTTGTCTCCTATGCGCCTCAGATCTTCGTGGCGTTCCGCCAGGGCATTTACCTTGAGCTTTCTCTGAACACGGCTCTGCCCGAGTCCGCTGCGGGATCGCGCTACAAACTCGCCGCTATGGCATTTGATGACCATGTGGCGCACCTGATCCGCCCCACTCTTGCCTATTTCAAGGAAGACCCGAAGTTCGACGGGATCAGTTTCAGTACCACTGTGCACCTGGCCGGCAAATTGCCTGCGGCCCGTAAATCGGAGGCGGTGGAATTCTTCTTTCCATTCACGGCGCTGCGCTGCTACGAGAGATACGACTGCACCGGCCAGCAACTCATCGATACAGGGGCCGTGCTGATCAACGGAGAACGAGTAGCGCTGGACCTGCAGATCGCCGAAGGCGGCCCTGGGCGCTGAAGGCACTGCACCGTTCAAAGGCATTGCACGTTCACCCTGCCAACCACGAGATGCCCGTGACTGAGATCACTGCGGTGTGTAATGGGCGTCACTGCTTTTGCCTTTTAGTGAGTCTAATGTGGTGCCGATGATACTGGCTCGTCAAATACTCCGCAACCAAAACGGAGCAGCTTCCGGGCCTCTCACCAATTGAATCGGAAAGGAGAATTTCCATGTTTGCTCGTATTGTTGAATTCATCCCTAAGGTGGAAAAGAAAGACGAATTGGTAAAGGCAGTTCGCAACGAGGTCCTTCCCATTCTGAAGAAGCAGACCGGATTCCTGGAAGTCCTGCCCTTCTTCCCCGAGACCAAGAATGAAAAGGTGATCGCGATCACCCTGTGGATGGAGAAGAGAGATGCGGAGCGCTATGAGCGCGAAGTGTTTCCAAAGGTCGAGGAAATCCTGAAACCCTATCTGACCACCCCGATTACGTACAAGCCGTACAACGTCGAGACCACCCTGTGTGAGACCTTCGTGCACGCACTGGCTGCCTAAGCGGCCACCAGCAACACACAGGCAGGGCCGGAGCAGAATGCAGCTGCTCCGGCTCTTTGTTTGAGTCGCCGCCCCATCGTCCTGGGAGAAATCACTGATTGACGTGATCGAGATCACAGCAAGGGCAGACACGGAAAAGTAACTTAAGGTTTGGTCTTGCCATATCCCGGAACTCAGAGGAACGAGATGGTCATCCCTCAGTCATCTACGCCAATAATGGACCCTCGAGGTTACGACTTTACCCAGAATCCGATGCTGGTGTACTGGGAAATGACCCAGGCATGCATGCTTGCGTGCAGGCACTGTCGCGCCGAAGCAATGCCGCGTCCACATCCTCTGGAACTAACCCCGATAGAGAGTCTGGGCCTGCTGTGCCAGATAGCTGCATTCGGCGACCCCTTGCCACACCTGATCCTTACCGGCGGCGATCCACTCGGTCGCAAGGATTTGTTCCGAGTGATTGACGATGCTCGCGCCTTGGGTCTGCCGGTCTCCATAACGCCGAGTGCCACCCCGGCACTCACGGCGGAGGCACTCTGTCTGCTAAAGGCTCACGGCATCCAGAGCCTTGGCCTGAGCCTCGACGGCTCCAATGCCGCTCGGCACGACGCCATACGTGCGGTCCCGGGATGTTTTGACCGTACGATAGACATGGCAAGCGAAGCGGGACGGCTCGGCCTGCCAATTCAAGTCAATACCCTGGTCGCACAGGAAACCGCCGATGATTTGCCAGCGATTTATGAACTGCTGAAGACGTTCCCTGTAATGCGCTGGAGCCTATTCTTCCTGATCTCCGTGGGCCGCGGCACAGCGTTGAAGGAGGTCTCGCCCGAGCATGGGGAATTGATCATGAACTGGGTTCTCGATCTGGTGCCGAGTGCTCCCTTTGCCGTTAAGACAACGGAAGCGCCATCATACCGGCGCCTCGCCCTGAACCGGATGCGCGGTTCCGGTAGGACATCTGCAGAAATTAAGAGAAGTGCGGTTTACAAAGGCTTCCAGATTCGCGACGGCCACGGGATCGTTTTCGTTTCCAACCAAGGTGACATTTATCCCTCTGGTTTCTTACCTCTGCGCTGCGGCAACGTACGAACCAGTTCGTTGGTGGACGTGTACCGGCAGGCGCCCCTCTTTCAATCGCTGCACTCGCCGGAACGGTTCCGAGGAAAGTGTGGCAAGTGTGAGTTCAGCCACATTTGTGGCGGATCCCGTGCCCGGGCCTTCGTGCATACGGGCGATGCCCTGGAAAGTGATCCATTCTGTTCCTATTAAATGGGCAGTCTATGGCCGATCGTGGCATGAGATAACGGCTAAACGTTGGCGAAGCGGGTGCTGGATACGTCGATCTTTGCGGCGCTCGGCCACTCTACCCCGCACACCCGGGTTGGGTAGACGTAATCGGATCGTGGCATGGGGCCAGGATAACTGTGTTTCCCCTTGGCAAAGATTCACATGGATGTCGGTAGATCTGAAGTCCTTCAATCACGCCTCTGCTAGCGACAGCAGGAGCACATTCTGAGCGCTTCACCGTACCTGTTTTTCAAACCACACCAAAGCCTGTCATAAACCAGAGCCCTCATGACCGTCCAACGGTTTAAAGTTGTCCCTTCGGGGGCGCCAGGAACAAGAATATTCCCTCTCTTGATCCGCACTGGTTCTTGGGTCCAAAGCTGGGTCAATTGGAAGCACTTCTTCGGCCTAAAATAGGGTTGAGTTGCGCCAGATCAATGAAAGTGTTGACGGGCGGGTGGCCCACACTTTATCTCCTCAGAACCTGAGGTGCCCCATCCCTTTCGCGTTCTTTGCGAAAGGGTGGGTCTTTCCACCTCCTCACATCTGAAGGATAAAAAAGGTCCATAGGCATTGTCCGTGGAATCCCACCCTTGCAAAAAGCGCAAGGATGGGACACCCGGCTGTTCATTCCTGGACGTAGTTATTTCGCAGAAGTGAGGTTGGCCGCGCGCAGCACGGCTTTCTCGGCCGCTTGGGTAACTGGACAGAAACGAAATATTCTTCGGCACAAAGATAATCCTCGCCCGACTCGTCAATCACGCGGAGCTGATGGTGCCTGGCGGCGGCTTCGTCGGTGACGACCTGGTTCGTGCCGGCGGGCATAAGCGTTGCGCCGGCTGCGGTTGACCATCTACAATCTTCATTGCCAGTCGCAGCGAACCCGAAACCTTCGTGAACAGCCTGCCTGGATTTGGTCCATGCCTTCTCCCAACCGCATGGAAAAAGCAGTGGTCTGTGTAAGTCGTTGTAAAGGTGTGGCGGCGTAGCTCAGGTGGCTAGAGCGACGGTCTCATAATCCGTAGGTCGTTGGTTCGAGTCCAACCGCCGCCACCAAATAGATCAGCAACTTCGGCGGGAACTCCACATTCACGATTTTCGGCGGTTGCGCCAGGGGGTGGGATTTCCCGGGGCTCGATCTGAACGAACACCACGAACGGTGAGCAGGACTGTTCAAAAATGCTCACTTAGAAAGATTTCAGATACATTCCCCTCGATCCCGGGCGAAGGCTAACCGCTAGCGCTGCGTGTCCCTGCGAAGATCGCTCCGCTGTCCAGCCGGCCACTCCAGACGGAAAGCATTTAGATTCGGCCAGTTAAGCGGCTCAGGCGGTATCTCGGCTGGCCCCCTCAATGGCCCTGGCCTGCTCAAAAGTCGGACGGATTGCCAAATCGGGCTTGTGCCATAACGGGACGATATCGGCCTCCCTCAATTACATGTTTGATGAACACGTGTGCGGGAGCGTGCCAGCAGTTATATCGTCTGACACACAGCCGGAAAGGGAAGAGCAATCATGCGCGACACCATACCGACGGATTTTTCAGAACTGAGTCAGCAGGCTTCAGAGAGGCGGGCGAGGACACTGGTCGAACTCGTCATCGATGTGCTGAACTCATGGGACGAACCTGGCGGGGATTCCACCAGAAGCAGCTTCCAGGCCGCCGAATCTGGAACCATCGCAAGGCGGAGGGATGATGGCTGGTAGGAACATTAAGCTGCAAGACCTCAGGAGCGAAAAACACTGGACATTGCGGGCTGCGGCTCAGCACATCGGAGTCACTAAAACAGTACTGTTCAATGCCGAACAAGGTGTGATGCCCCGCGTAGATCACGCGATACAAATCGCCGGCCAGTACAACCGGTCAGTCGAGGACCTTTGGGCGCCCCTGCCCCCTGGTGAGCCGCTCGAGCCCTCGTCTGTCCGGCACGATTCTCCGCGGAAGGCTGTGGTCAAGACCTCGATGTGTTCGAGAGCAGCCAGCAAACCAGGCGGGCGGGTACACCGTCCCCGTCCGCGCAGCGATGAGGCTGCCCGGCCCCGGGACATCCCCCACGTTCTCGAAGGGTGGAACCACTGACCTGATCATCAGAATTGTCCTTGCCGACTGGATTCGTTTAGGTAACTCGGAGAGGAATCGCATTCACCCACTCATTCGCAAAAAGCGCGAATGAGTGGGGCACCCTCGCGCTTCAAAGTCAACGCCGGCCTTCCTGGTGCTTTCGTTCAGCGGGTGGAAGGACTTCGGATCGCGATGAAAGATATTTGTTCCAGATCAGGGTAGTGGTCTTCCTTGTCGGGGGCGCGCTGGGTTGGCGCGATTTGCTCGATCGTGGTTCGTGCCGGCAGAGTGTGGTTGAAATACTGGGCATACACTTCGTCGAACCCGGGCGTGTCCGAAAGATCATCCAGATACGCATTCGTGGACACGACCTGGTCGAAATTCATGCCCGCTTCTTCCAGGTTGTCGAGGAGATTGCGCATCGTCTGCCGCAGTTGATGGGCGGTGGTAGAGGCATAGACGCCGCCGTGCGGGCCCGGAATGAAGCCGCTCTTGGCCGAACAGTACAGAATGTCGCCGGCAAAAACGCAAGGGCTGGCGGTTGGACTGGGCGGCATGTTCTTCGGACGCACGGCCTGTCTTTGCTTCAGATCACGCACCGCCACGCCGGTGTACTCGATGTGGACTCCCTCCGGCAGGCTCGATACTTCTATGGTGGCGCGCGCCGGCGTATTGCCGAATTCGAAGCGCTGCGCGTAATGCTGGTTCATAACCCGCGTGGGAACATCTGCTGTCAGGTAGGGATTGACGAACACCATGTGGCCGAGATCGAGTCCCGCCGCCTCTACCACCGCTTTCATGCGGTCGAGGGCGAAGTCCACCTGGGCTGCGGGATCATCTGGGACCTTGCCCGTGGCGGGATCGCTTCCTGGCATGCCGGAGATGAACAACTGGTCGCGGGTGAGGATGCCGGGCGAAAATGGTTCGTCCGACTTGTAACCCGGTGGATGGACCGCCCGCCGCTCCGCCAGATCGCGCACCGCAATGGCGTTGATCTGAATCGACGGTTGGGGAAGCCTGGCCACGCCGAGCACCGCTCGTGCCGGCGGCGTTTTGGCAAACACCTGCGCGAAGACCCGATTCATCTCTCCATATTTGCTGATGTCTTCGAGGTAAACCTGGGTATAGACCACATGCTCCATGGTCAAGCCTGCGGCTTCGACCACTGACTTGATATTGTCGAGCGCCTGCTGAACCTGTGCCGAAAAAGTTGCGGGCAGACTTCCGTCCGGGCGGCGAGGTCCCTGTCCCGAGACGTAAACGTAATCGCCTGCCTCTACGCCGGGAGAGTAGAAGCGGTTCGCGCCGGGGGCGGCTTGGGCAGGAACGACCGCCTTAAACTGAGCCTGGGCCCCGGCTGCGCAAAAAAGCAACAAGCCGACCAGCAGTAATCGCATTCGATCTTGCACCTGGCCCCTTTCTGCCCGCCACGGACTACATCGACTTTCCTTTTTGTGCCGCGCTGAGCACCGCCCGCAGAGTTTGCCCCACAATGATTTCCTGCCCCGGCTGTATGGTCATCGAAACCAGTTCGATGTGGTCCGCTTCCTTATGCTCTTTGGAATTCGGATTGCCTTCGCGGACCGCCGTCACCAGGCTGGGATTGTCGGAGCCCAGCACCTCGATGACGGGATCGTTTTCCCGCAGCTTGCGCACGCAGTCGGAGGTGGTAAAGCCCCAGGCTGCCTGGTCCCAGGAGACCCTCAGGGTTGGGAAGCGATTTCCGTCGTCCGGGACATAGACGTCCGTCTTCACCCCCGGAACGGTGTCCACCAGCTTGCGAATGCGATCCACGCGGCTGTTCCACTCGCTGTAAATTTTCTTCTCATCCAGATTCAGCCAGGTCTCGAGCGCGGTCAGGCAGCCGATGATTTCTTCCTTCCCGACTTTCATGGGACGGCACACGGCTCCTTCGCGTGGAGCGCTGTTCATGAGAGCGGCTTCGATCAGGTCCTTTCGTCCCAAGAGCAGGCCGCTGCACTGCGGCCCGCACAGACCCTTTCCCCCGGAGAAGGCGTAGAGATCAATTTTCATGCGGGCATAGAGCTTCGCATTGTCAGCAGGAGGGATGCCGGCCGCGTCATCGAGCAACATCGGCACTTTGCGGTCTTTCGCGATCGAGAGTTCGCGCTGCAGCTTCTCGCCCAGGTTCGTGGTGTAGATCATGGCCGTGTTTTCGTTGATCGCGTTGGCCAGCTCTTCCGGGGAAAACACCAGCACCAGTTTCGCGCCGGTCAGCCGGATGGCGCTGTCGAAGGCGCTTCTGCCGCCCACCATGATGACTTCATGTTTCAGGCCGGTAGTATCGGGCAGTTGCCAGATGTGGTGATCATCGGTGCCGGCCATGCACCCCGCCGTTGCGGCTGCCATCGCGCCGGCGGCGCCGGAGGTGACCATCCCGGACTCGGCGCCGGTTAACTCCGCCAAGCGCCGGCCTACGCCGCGCTGCAATTCCAGCATGTTGACGAAGTGCTGCGCCGCCTCCACCTGGGCCTGACGGACTTCCGGGAACTCCAGCGATCCGCTGAGATACGTCCACGTTCCGCGGCAATTGATGACCGTCTTTACTCCCAGCCGAGAGTAAACATTCTGCCGGGGGTCCTTGCCGATGGCAGTGGCGGCCTGGGCGTAGAGATTTCGTGCCGCGATCTGGGTCAACAGCGGAGCGGCCGCCGCCAGTTTGATAAACGATCGCCGATCGGATCTTCCGGCACCCATACCAGCCCTCCTCTTGGTGAATCGTTGCAGATAAACTCAGTTGCGCGATCAGCGGTGCGCTTCAACCATCAGTTGGAAACGGCGCGCTGACGCTCGCTGCAAGGCGAGTTTGGTATATCACAGAACAACCTGGACGCATATCAATTTATTTCGTTTCGTTAGTTTTGTTTTCGTTACGAAGAATGGCTGTTTGCCATGAACCCGCCAACTTGGTTGAAACGGGCGCCTCATCGTACACTTGCAGCGCGTCGATCTCTGGAGAAAGCAACCATGAAACTGCGATGGCCAAGGGCCAGCCGGATTGTAAGCCTTTTCAGTCTGCTGTTTTTTGCCGGGGCGGGAACAAGCCTGATTTTTGCTCAAGGCGGCAAGGGATCTCCTCCTCCCGCCGGTTCCGCTTGCCATGTCCAACCCGCGGATTATAAGGGCTGGCACGCGCAACAGATCTCCAATCGCTGGGTCCAACTGACGGTTGTGCCGCAGAACGGCGGGCGCTTGATGCAGGTTGTTTTTGCCGGACATCCCTATCTCTTCGTCAATCCAAAGTATGAGGGAAAATACTTGCCGCCCAGCACGGGGGAATGGTTCAACTACGGCGGCGACAAGATATGGCTCCTGCCCGAAGGCAACGAGGACGAGCAGCACTGGGCCGGCGGGTCGGACACGATCGACGACAGTCCTTTCTCCTTTCGAAAGGTTTCGGAAGGGCAACAATGTGAAATCGAACTTACGGGTCCGGCCGATCCGCGTACCGGGGTCCAGTTCGTGCGGACCATTAGGCTGGGATCCGATTCGCCGCGAATCCACTTTCGCGCCAACATGAAGAACATTACCGGTCACAATCTGGAATGGTCGATGCAATCGGTCTCGCAATACGATACGGGCGCCCCCAGCCCGCCGCGCACCGGCGCTCCGGCGGGAATCAACCCGGATTTCCGCGCCTTCACCCCGGCGAATCCGTCCAGCAGCTATCTCGAGCGCTATCACGTGCGCTTCGGTCCCGCAGAAAATCGCGCGGCTTCGATAAGAGACGATGGGCTTTTCACTTTGCACTATGTCCACATGGCCGCCGAATTGTGGCTGGACTCAACCGCCGGCTGGCTGGCAGTGGTCGATGGCCTGAGCCGATACGGCATGGTCGAGCGCTTTCAGTTTGACGAAACCCGGGCTTATCCGGGAAAGGCGTCCATTATTTTTTGGACCAACGGAACCGCAGTAAAGCTGAGCGCTGACGGTATGGCCTCGATGCCATCCGATGACGATTCATCACCCTACTACATGGAAGCTGAAGTCAATTCTCCGCTGTGCCGGCTGGGGCCGGGAGAAAGCTGCAATCTCGACACGGAATGGTTTCCTACCCGCGTGGGAAGCGACTTTCACGGCGTGACCGAAGCCGGCTTGGTTGCAAGCCCGCTCCGGGCCAGCCTTCTGGCGAGTGGCAAGCTCAAGCTTTCTGGTTCCTTTGGAGTGTTCTTCGCGGGAAAGCTGGTTGCCCATTTTTACGACGAACATGGCGCCAGCCTGGGAAGCATGCCAGTGGCAGACGCAGACCCGGTCGAGTTGGTGTCGCTCCAAAGCGAGATCGCTCCACCCGGAAAGCCCGGCCGCGTCTCGCTTCACCTGGAAGATTCGGGCGGCTTGGACCGAGGCGCTCTCGGGGAAGTCCGGGTAGAACCGGCGGAGGTTCACTGATGTACCAACGCATCAGGGGGAGAGAGTTCCAATGAATCGTAGAACGTTTCTTAAAACAGCTGGCGCGGCCGGCTTGGCAGCCGCTCCCACCTCAGCCGTGCTCGGTTACAGTCCGCAGCATGATGCGCAGAAGGCACCGCTGCCAGCCAGCCATGCGGACCAGGAATCTCCTGAGCGAATATTGCTCAAGGATTACCGGCCGAAGTCCATTTACAAGATCCCGGTCACCGAGATTGCCAAAGCCAAATTCCCGATCATTGATATGCACTCCCATCCCTACGCCAAAACTGCGGCGGAGATTGCCGAATGGGTTCGCACCATGGGCCAGGTGGGAGTTGAAAAGACGGTCATTCTCACCTCGTCCACAGGCACGGAATTCGACGCCACGCACCGCCAGTACTCCAAATATCCAGACCGCTTCGAAATGTGGTGCGGCTTCGACTACACGGGTTATGACCGGCCGGGATTCGGTGCGGCGGCCGTGCGCGAACTCGAAAGATGTCATCGAGCCGGCGCGCGTGGCGTCGGCGAACTGCACGACAAGGGCCAGGGCATGGCATCCGGCAAGTCAAAGACCCGGGGCTTGCATCCCGATGACACGCGCATGGATCCCTTGTTTGAGAAATGTGCGGAGTTAGGCATGCCGGTCAGCATTCACGTGGCCGATCCTATCTGGATGTATCAGAAAATGGACCGGACCAACGACGGCCTGATGAATGCCTACCAGTGGCGCCTCGACAACAAGCCCAACATCGTCGGGCTCTCGGGCATGATTGACATCCTGGAGCGCACGGCGCAGAAGCATCCTCAGACTACCTTTATCGCCTGCCACTTCGCCAATCTGGATTACGATCTGGCGCGGTTGGGACAGCTCTTCGAGCGCAATCCGAACCTGTACGCCGATATCTCCGCCCGCTACGCCGAGACCGCTCCCATACCGCGCTTTGCCTCCCAGTTCTACGCCCAGCATTCAGACCGTCTTGTCTACGGAACCGATATGGGCTTTGACCCGGCGATGTACCGGGTCACCTTTCGCATCCTGGAATCGCTGGACGAACACTTCTACGAAATTGAGCAATTCGACTATCACTGGAGCCTGAACGGATTCGGTCTGCCGGATTCCATCCTGCAGCGGGTCTATCACGAGAATGCCGCGAAGATTCTCGCTGCGCGTGACAGCTCTCGGGATCACCGGGCATGAACGAGTTGCGATAGCATTGTGGAAGAGCGGCCCATACAGGGCCGCGTTTCCCGTGCGATACGGGGCCGCCTCTAGGCCCAGTGGCGCAACTTGGGCTAAGCAAAATGTCTAGAGGGCCACGCGAGTGCGAAGCGCAGCATCGTCGAGCTTGACGCCGGCCAGCCTGATTTCACGGAACAGTTGCAGGTTCGAGGACATCACCACGCCCGGACTGAGATGGACGGTGGGAGGGAGAGGCACTTTGTTGGTCAGGTGGTCGGACATCATGCGCACTGCCATTTGTCCCTGGCGGTGGGGCTGCTGGTAAATCGATGCGGTGATGATTCCCTTCTGAAAATAGGGAGACATCTCCGCGAACAGGTCGGTCGTGATGAGCTTTACTTTTCCCGCCAGGCCATGCGCGCCCAGCGCGCGGCATACCGGAAGACAGTTCACCGTGTTCACATAGAGCCCGGCCAGTGTGGGCTCGCGGCGCAGCAGGTCGAAGGTCTTCTGAAAACTTTCTTCCTCGTCTTCATGGCCTTCGATGACGGTGACGATCTTTCCTCCCGCACAGTGTTGCGGGAACGCTTCCATGAAGCCGTCCGTCTTCTTGCGATGATCTTCCGTGGCCAGCATGCCCGCCACGACCGCGACTTGCGAACCCGGACTGACGAACTTGCCCATCAGTTCGCCGGCCAGGCATCCATTTAACCGCGGTTCCACGCACACGATGCTGGAGCGATGGCTTTCCGGGGCGTCGGTGGAGACGCAAACCACGGGTATGCCTCGTTCCTCTGCTTTGTCGATCAGGGGCTTGAGGCCCGTCGGATTTCCGGCGGTCAGAATGATCCCGCTCACTCCCTCTTGCACCAGTTCGGAAACAGCGTCGGTATCGCCTTCCCCCAACACCTGCACCGGACGATTGACGAACTGGATTCCGAACTGGGCCACGCGCCGGGCCTCGTCCAGAACTCCGCTCCACAGCTCGTCGTAAAAAAAATGGATTTCGCGGGGCATGCAGACGCCGATGCGCGTGCTGGTCCTTGCCACCGACAGCGCCCGCGCCGCCAGATTCGGCGTGTATCCGATTCTTCTCGCGATCTGCAGGATTCTTTGCCGGGTGGCATCCTTGATGCCGCCCCGTCCGTGCAAGGCCCGGTCCACTGTACCGATCGAGACCTCCGCCAGCTCCGCGATCAAGTGAATGCCGCGTCGTTCTTTCTTCATTGGCACCTGTCCTGGGCTCGACCTGACCTCACGCACTACCGTCGCGGCACCCGCCCCCCGAGAAGCCGAGGGGGCCGTGTACGTTAACGATGATATACTCCAACCCGCATATCTGGATAGCTGTCACCCCAACCGCCCAGGAGCCCATCCTCGATGCCTAATCCGATGCCCGGTCAACCCCGTCCTGTCACCGCCATCTATACCTTGGCCGTGCTATTCGTCATGCTGGGCGGCTCGGTCGCCCAAACCGCCAAGTCTTCTGGTCCACCTGTGTATCTTGATCCTGCCCAGCCCCTGAATGTCCGGGTGGACGACCTGGTTTC
The DNA here is from genome assembly GCA_963757835.1 of Terriglobia bacterium. Classification (GTDB taxonomy): domain Bacteria; phylum Acidobacteriota; class Terriglobia; order Terriglobales; family Acidobacteriaceae; genus JAIQFF01. The sequence continues at coordinate 59,594 of CAVWSP010000012.1, forward strand.
GCGGATGACGCTCGAGGAGAAAGCCTCGCAACTAGTGAACCAGGCGCGCGCCATTCCTCGGTTGAAGGTTCCCGAGTACGACTGGTGGAGCGAGGCCTTGCACGGGGTTGCGCGCGCCGGAACAGCCACCGTCTTCCCGGAACCGATTGGCCTGGCCGCTACCTTCGACTCGCCCCTGATTCACCAGATGGCGACTGCGATAGGTCAGGAAGCCCGGGCCAAGCATAACCAGGCGGTCCGCGCCGGAAGGCGGAACATCTATGAAGGCCTGGATTTCTGGTCGCCCAACATCAACATTTTCCGGGATCCGCGCTGGGGACGCGGACAGGAAACTTACGGCGAAGATCCGTTCCTCACCGGAAGAATGGGAGTAGCGTTCGTCACCGGCCTGCAGGGCGACGATCCGAAATATCTTCAAGTGATCGCCACCCCTAAACATTTTGCCGTGCATAGCGGTCCCGAGACCACCCGCCACTTCGTCAACGTGGACGCGACCAAGCACGACATGGAAGACACTTACCTGCCCGCCTTCCGCGCCACCGTGACCGAGGGCAAGGCGAGGTCGGTAATGTGCGCCTACAACCGCGTCAATGCCGAGCCGGCATGCGCGAACGCCTTTCTGCTGGAAGACCAGCTGCGCGGCGCCTGGAAATTTGACGGCTATGTAGTGTCAGACTGCGATGCCATCGCCGACATCGAGCGCGGACATCATTTCACCCAGACCATGGCGGAGGCGGCCGCGATTTCGCTCAAGCGCGGCACCGACAACGAGTGCGCCGACTTCGGCCAGAAAGCGATCGACAACTCCGACTACGTCAAGTACGTCGATGCGGTGAAGCAAGGCCTGTTGAGCGAGAAAGACGTTGACGTGGCGGTGAAGCGCCTGTTTACCGCTCGCTTCCAGTTGGGGATGTTCGATCCGCCGGAAATGGTGAAATACGCGCAGATCCCGGATTCGGTGATTGACAGCGAGGCCCATCGCCAGCTGGCACTCAAGATAGCGCGCGAGTCGATGGTACTGCTGAAGAATGACGGCGCACTGCCACTGAAGGCCGGCACCAAAAAAATCGCGGTGGTGGGGCCGCTGGCCGATTCGGTGCATGTGCTGGAAGGCAACTACAGCGGCACTCCATCACGAGCCACCACGGCGCTCGACGGCATTCGTAAACAGTTTGCCGGGGCCGATGTGACGTTCAACCCTGGCACGAGTTTCCTGATTGAATACGCCCCGGTACCGGCATCGGCCCTGTCCACGCCCGACGGGAAGCCGGGCCTCAAGGCCGAATATTTTTCGGATCCCGCCTTCAAGGGCGCGCCCGCGAAAGTCCAGGTGGACAAGGACGTGAATTTTGCCTTTGCGCCGGGCACAACCTCGAAGAGTGACATTTTCGCGGTGCGCTGGACCGGATTCCTCACTCCGGGTGCATCCGGAAATTATCGTCTGGGTCTGAATGGCAGCATTAACCGCCTGTGGCTGGACGGCAAGATGATTGTGGATGATCAGAAGAGCCACGACCCCCGTCCCATGGTCGCGGACGTCGCCTTAGAGAAGGGCCGCCGGTACGCGCTCAAGATCGAATACTTTCAGGGACGCACGCGCGGGGTGAAACTGGTCTGGCATCAGCTGAGTCCGGACCCGATCGGAGACGCCGTGGCAGCCGCCAGGCAGGCCGATGTGGTCATCGCAGTGGTGGGAATTACATCGGACCTCGAAGGCGAGGAGATGGATGTCGCGGTACCCGGCTTTGCCGGCGGAGACCGCACCTCGCTCGACCTGCCGAAAGAGGAAGAGGACTTGCTCAAGGCGGTGAAGGGCACAGGCAAGCCGCTGGTGGTGGTGCTGATGAACGGCAGCGCGCTTTCCGTGAACTGGGCAAGTGAAAACGCCAACGCCATTCTCGAAGCCTGGTACTCCGGCGAAGAAGGTGGCGCCGCAATCGCCGAATCCCTGGCGGGAGTAAATAATCCCGCAGGACGGCTGCCGGTGACGTTTTACAAGGGCGTCGAACAGTTGCCGCCGTTCGACGATTACTCCATGAAGAACCGGACCTACCGCTACTTTGAAGGGCAGTCGCTCTATCCTTTCGGATATGGACTGAGTTACTCGAAGTTTGCCTACAGCAATCTGAAGCTTTCAGCGACCACGTTGAAGGCGGGCGATTCGCTCAGCGTTGAGGCCGACGTGAAGAATGCGAGCGAAAGTGCGGGCGATGAAGTTGTGCAGCTCTATTTGAGCTTCCCAAAATCTCCCGGTGCTCCGCTGCATGCGCTGCGCGGGATGACGCGCGTTCATCTCGGCGCGGGGGAAACACAACATGTCCAGTTCGCCCTCGATGCTCGCGGCCTGAGCGAGGTGAACTCCATCGGAGATCGAATCGTCGCCGCCGGGGCCCATCGCCTCTACGTCGGCGGAGGACAGCCGGGAACAGAGGCTCCGGGCGTGGAGACTGAGTTCAGCATCAGTAACGAGGAGAGATTGCCGGAGTAAGCAGACTCGGGTGGTGTGGGGCGGGCGTCCTCGCCCGCCGCTTTTGAAGTTGGGTTTGCTTTGAACCTTGCGGTCCGCTACCGGTCCCCGCGAATGAAGTCTTGCAATCAAACCTCAACCGCAAGAACGGCGGGCGAGGGCGCCCGCCCCACACGCTATCCCATAACTGATGCGATCGCCGGATACATCCGGCGATAGGCGGCGTAGCGGGTATTCATGCGCTCAACCACCCCGGGTTGCAAAGCCACGCGCTGAGCGACTCTCACCACTTTGCTGCAGGCGGCATCGACCGAACTCCACACTCCGGCACCGACGCCGGCGAGAATCGCCGCGCCGTAGGCTGCGCCTTCCTCAGCTTCGAGAATCTCCACTTCGTGGCCATAGGCGTCGGCCTGTATCTGGCGCCACAAGGGCGAGCGCGCTCCGCCCCCGCCCAGGCGAATGTTTCTTACCGGCACTCCCATCTCAGCGAAGAGGGTGAACGAATCGCGCAAGCTGAACGCCACGCCCTCGAGTATGGCGCGGACGATGTGTCCCCGAGTGTGCGAGGCGGTCAGGCCAATCAAAGCAGCGCGCGCGTTGGGATCAAGATGGGGCGTGCGTTCTCCCATCAGGTAAGGGGCCCACAACAGACCGTCGGATCCGGGAGGCGCTGCGGCAGCCTCGGCGGTGAGACGCTCGTAGGGATCGCGTTTGTCGTTCGCGTCCGACGCGGCCGCGCCAAAGGTGTCGCGAAACCAGCGCAGCGAAAGGCCTGCAGCCTGGGTCACTCCCATGACGTGCCAGCGTCCAGGGATGGCATGACAGAAAGTGTGCAGCCGTCCCCTGGCATCAAGAGCCGGACGGTCGGTGGCGGCGAAGACCACTCCTGAGGTTCCGATGGTTGCGCTTACCGCGCCGGGTGCGGCGATTCCCATGCCGACCGCGCCCGCCGCCTGATCGCCCGCGCCGGCCACCACCGGCGTACCCGCATTCAAACCGGTCGCTGCGGCGCCCGCCGCGGAAAGTCTTCCGCAAATTTCGGGAGACTCGAACAGCCGTGGCAGCAGCGACTCTTCGATGCCAGCCGCCTGCATGACTTCCCGGGACCAGCGGCGGTTCGCGACATCCAGCAGCAGCGTGCCGGAGGCGTCTGCCATGTCCGTGGCGCGCTCGCCGGTAAGCCGGAAGCGGACGTAGTCCTTGGGCAGCATGACGGAGCGGACCCGTTTCCAATTCTGCGGTTCGTTCTCGCGCACCCACAGGAATTTGGTCAAGGTGAAATTAGGCAGTGCGGGATTGCAGGTGAGGCGGATGAGTTCCTGCGCGCCAATCTTATCGGTGAGTTCGCGGCATTGCTTTTCGGTGCGCACATCGCACCAGATGAGTGCCGGCCGCACGACATGGTCCGCGTCGTCCAGCATCACCGCGCCGTGCATCTGGCCGGAGAATCCAACACAGGCAATCTGATCCGGGCGCAAGGCCGCGCCAGCCAGGGCCTTCCGCACCGCGATCCCGCAGGCCCGCCACCAGTCCTCGGGATCCTGTTCCGCCCAGCCAATCTGAGGCGAAGAAAACGGGGCGTGCTCCTCGGTGGCAGACCCGATTATCCGGCCAGCCTCATCCACAATCAGGGCCCGGGTTCCGCCGGTGCCGACATCGATTCCGAGAACATGTGCTGACATTTTGGGTAGTGCCGTGTACGTTAACGGCAGGCGGTAGCATAACATGAAGGCCGTTGGTCGTTGGCCGTTGGTCGTTGGCCCCCGGTCTTTGGCCGTTGGTAGGTACGAGTGTGCGGGTGGGTAATGGCTACGAAAGAACGCAAAGACTAGCCAAGGGCCAACGACCAACGACCAACGGCCGCTCTACTTTTCGCCGTAGTACCCGTCTCTGGCCTGCACCACCAGATCTTTCTTCTTCCCGGCCACCTCAATCTTGTGATATCCCGACGCAACAGCATTTTCCCGGTCGGGTGTGTAACCGAGGTTGTACTGGTTGCGCAGCTCTTCTTCGATCTGGGAGTAGATTTGATTGACTGGCTCTTTCCTTGAAACCTCAAAGAGCCGTCCACCGGTTTCCTTCGAGATACGCTCCAGGACTTTCTTCCCGTCGGCATGTTCTTGCGGATACCGGCGCCCACCGCGCCCGGGGCCGCCCATGCCGCCGCGACCCATTCCCGGCCCGCCCATTCCGGGGATGCTGATTCCGGTGCGTCCGAAACCTCCGCCATTTCCGTAAGCATCGTCATCTCTGAACAGGATGGAATAAACGATGGTGTTGGCCCGCTGGGCCGACTCGATGGCGACGTCAAGGCTTTCCTTGCTGCCCATATCCACGCCGTCGGAGAGCACGATCAATGCCTTGCGGCCGGGCTGTTTTTGCATCAGTTCATCGGAAGCCAGATAGACCGCGTCATAGAGAAGCGTTCCGCCTCCACGGGAGCCGCGTCCCGAGCCCGGCCCCGGACCGCCTCCCCCTCCGCTGGTGCGGGTGAATTGCGGCGTGGCCAACGACTCCAGCGCGGCATGCAATTGTTCGTGCGAGGCAGTAAGGTCCTGCAGCAACTCCACTTCACGATCGAAGTGGATGACAAAAGCCTTGTCCTGCTCCTCGCGCAATATCTGCGCCAGAAAACTTTCACTGGCGTCGCGTTCCTCGCTCAGCACCCGCCGTTGGCTCATACTGGTATCCACCAGCATCCCGAGCGTGAGGGGAAGATCGGTTTCACGGACGAAGTATTTAATGGCTTGCGGACGACCGTCCTCGGTCAAGGTGAAGTCGTCTTTGGTCAGACCGTCCACAATCTTTCCGTGCTTGTCCCGCACCGTGGCCAGCACGTTCACCACTTTGACCTGGACTGACAGGGTGGTCAGTGGCTGGTCCGCCGAGTTGGCGTCGGAATCGGGCTGGCGGCTGCTTTGCCCAGCGCCGGTGGATTGCGCGATCGCCGGGCAGACGGCCAGCGCTGCGATCGCGCTCCAAACCGCAAAACGGTCGAAACTCAACTTCACTGGGGCCTCTTTCGGACAATTTGCTCCGCAGTGGTGAGAACACGAGCAGACATGAATTGGTTGTCAGCCTGATCGTAAAGGTTTGTAAAGCCCCTTAACGTGTGGCGCGGGCGCCCTCGCCCGTGGCCTTTGACTTAGTTTTTGCGCCGGAAAACCGGTGGGGGGTGGACATTAAGCAAAGTGTCCGATCATCCGGAAACGGACCAACCCCTCAAAATTCAACTTCCACAGAGAAACCCACTTCGGCTGTAAAATCCCCGCCGCGCGCGGGCGAGTCGCCCGCGACCACACGTGCAAGTCCGCATGTCCGCGGGTCATAGTCGACCACGCCAAGTTTTCCGTCCGGTAGGTTACACTAGGAAACTTTCACTCGACTCTCAGGAGGAATCAGCCATGCCCGAAGCCACCCTTAGTGGCGCCGACTTTAAGAAGCAGCTGCGCGAAGGCTTGCCCAAGATGGGCTTGTTCCTGAACGCGCATAGTCCCACCGTTGCCGAACAGCTCGCCCACAGCGGATATGACTGGTTGCTGGTCGATACCCAGCACGGTCCCATGGGCTACGAGAAACTGTCCGCCATGCTTTCCGGAATTTCAAACGGCGGCGCCAAGTCCATGGTCCGCGTCGGCGGATACGACGACCGCCCCGGAATTCAGCAGGCCCTCGACATGGGCGCGGACGGGGTTCTCGTTCCCTACATCAATACCGCGGAGGAAGCCCGCCAGGCGGTGAGTTGCACCAAGTATCCCCGAGTGGGAACACGCTCGGTTTACTTTCCCCAACGCAGCATGAACAAGGCGGGGCTTCTGGGCTACGCCGGCAATTTCAATAACAACGGTATCGTCGCGCTGCAGGTTGAAACCGCTTCGTGCATCGACAATATTGCGGAAATCGCCGCTGTCCCCGGCGTGGACATTCTGTTTCTCGGCCAGAACGATCTATGCATGTCGATGGGCCTTTATGAGAAGTACGAATTCCCCCACATGTACACCTCACCGGAACTCGGTGCAGCCACTCAGAAACTGGTCGATCACGCCCGCAAAAACAATCTCATCCTCGGACTCTTCCTCTTCGGCACCGCTCGCGTGGGCGAGTTCCTGGAAAAAGGCTTCACCTTCATCAGCGTCGGCAATGACCTGCACCATGTCCTGACTCAGGCCGGCGCTTACGTAAACGACATGGAAAATATTGCCAAGGAAAAGGGCAAGACCTGGAAGCGCCGTCCGACTGCTCTCTTCTAGGTTGAACTGGTGGCAGACCAGTACTGGCGTGGACGCGGGCGACTCGCCCGCGCAGGTGAGAACCAGCCGTGAAAAATAAAGGCGAGGAGCAAACCCTCCTCGCCAGTAATTTATCCGGACTCTAAACCAAACCCAACGCGGGCGAGTCGCCCGCGACCACACCAGCTCAGCTCACCTTCACTGCGCCGGTACCTGGATCCCCATCTCCTTGCCCAAGCTCACTTGCTGGGCCTGAAAATCTGCCAGCGCCTTTTCCATCTTGTCCGCCAGGCTGGCCACACCTTCGTCGTCGCCCTGGGGAAGTCCGAGGCGCTGGTCGAAGGCCTTCTTTTGTTTCGTGATCTCAGAGTCCGCCTTGTCCAACTTTTTTGTCAGTTCCTTTAGCCCCGACTTCTGCGATTTTGAAAAGCTTTTCACAAAAGATCCGCTGCCGTTCTGTACATCCTCCACCGCATCTTTCAGGGCTGCGACGTGCTGCGAATACTCCTTCGGATCATCGGCCTTCGCGGCTAGCCGGAACAGGTCCTGCGCCTGTTTCCGCGCGGCCTCGGTGCTTTTCGCCAGCGACTGGAACCGGGATGCCTGGTCGGTTGTGGCCTGAACCGCCAGCGCGCGATTGAAATCCTGCAAACTGGAATCGCTGGTGCCACCGCCGGCCGCGCTGCCGGGCGCGCCCCGGCGACCGCCGCCGTGTCCCGCATGCTGACCCAGAGCGCCGCACGCACAAAAGAGGAGAATAGCGGCCATGGCCACTCGATGTCGCGAGTACGAGAGGCTTCTCCTTCCAGCGGCGGGGGTAATCGGCAGTCGGAATTCCACGGCTTTCATTCTATGAAATGCGCGATGAGAGAAAATGTAAAGACACTGTCAATCCGGGCAAAGATTTGTATAGCGGGTCAGTTTGGAGACCATGAACCACGAAGGGCACGAAGGTCCATGAAGGAAACCCTGGAGAACGAAGCCTTCGTGATACTTCGTCTCCTTCGTGGTTTATGTTCCTGCAGTGTCATATCACTAAACTGATCCAATACCAAGGATTTGTATAGCAGAAAGGCCGCGCTCTGGAGAACGCGGCCTTCATTCATCTCAGCCTGAATGACTTCTGCCCGGTCTAGAACAAGTTCCACAGGAACTGGTTGTAAACGTCGTGGTGGTACTGCACCTCAGGCGCCTTCACAAACGTGCCCAGCAGGCGCGGACAGCGGTCGGCCGCCGCCTTCTTCAAGTCCAGGTACCGCCCCTTTACATCCGCGCCGAAGAGCTTCGTCGTCCACGCCGCTTTGTCGAAATTTGCCATCGCGTCGTAGATGTTGTCCGGCAGGTAACGTTCGGCCTGGCGCAGGTTCTTGATTTTCGCCGTGTCGCCGTCGATGCCGGTTTTGAAAATCGAGAGCATCACCATGTAAGGATTCGCATCCGGGGCCACGGAACGCACTTCCACTCGCATGCTCTTCTCGTTGCCGATCGGAATACGAATCATGGAGCCGCGATCCACCGCCGAGGCCTTGATCTGGTTGGGCGCCTCGAAGTGCGGATCCAGCCGGCGGTAGGCGTTTACACTCGGGTTCAGCAGCAGGCAGATGTCATTGCCGTGGGTGAGTATGCGGTCCACGAACGACCAGCCCAGCTTGCTCAGTTTCTCCTCGCCCTTGGGGTCCCAGAAGAGGTTCTTGCCGCCTTTGCTGATGGACACATTAGTGTGCATGCCGCTGCCGTTCACGCCCACCACCGGTTTCGGAAGGAAGCTGGCAGTCAATCCCATGTGGGTTGCCACTTGTCGGCAAACCAGCTTGTAAATCTGGATCTGGTCAGCCGCGGCCACGACTTCACCGTATCCGTAGTTGATTTCAAACTGCGACGGCGCCACTTCCGGATGGTCCTTCTCGTTCTGGAAGCCCATGGAGCGCTGCACTTCCGCGGTGGTATCGATGAAGGTGCGCAGCGGGTCGCCGGGCAGCGAGTGATAATATCCGCCGGTATTGACGTATTCAAATTTTCCGGTTTCGTTATAGCGCCGCTCCGCGTCCACGCCATTGAACAGGAAGCCTTCAATCTCGTTGGCCGCGTTCAAGGTATAGCCTTCGTCCTTGAACTGCTTGTCGGCATACAGTTTGAGCATGCCGCGGATGTCGGCGGCGTACGGAGCTCCGCTTTTGTCGATGACATCGCCGAAGACCAGCACTTTACCCGACCCGAAATAGTCGGCTGGACCCCAGTAAAATGCCGCCCAGTCGATCCCCAGCCGCAGATCGCTTTCCCGCTGCGCCGTGAACCCGCGAATCGACGATCCGTCAAACGTCAGGTTGTCCCAGCTCTTGATGAGAAACTTCTTGTCGTAATCCAGCATGTGCAGCCGGCCTTCGAGATCGCTGAAGAGCACAGTCACCGCCTTGATGTGCTTTTCGTCGGTCAAATACTTAAGCCGCTCTTCCTGGATCTTGTGCAGGGCCACGCGGTTTTTCCGCTGCTCTTTCGCCTTCAGATTCAACTGTTCCAGTTGGTCATACGAGAGTGCTAGAAAGTTGCGCAGATCGTTCAACATGAATCTCCTTAGATGTGACGTCGACTATGCCTACAGTGGGGATCGTACGGCTGGTTCGCAACTATCAGGATATCGCGAGGCCCAGCCCCCGGCTAATTAAAAAACCTTATAAGCCATATTGAAGAGATTTATCCGTACTGTGTGGGTCGGACACTCCTGTCCGACGCCTTTGAAGTTGGCCTGGCTCTTGACGTTGACCTTGTTTCGCCCCAGCCTGACCAGACCAAAAACAGAGGCGGACAAGAGTGCCCGCCCCACCGGCAAGCCCAATATCCGGATTGACGCCTCCCAACCCTTACCGTATCGTCAATCTCACCTGCATTCAGTGCCATCGCTCACCCTGATGACAATCCTTCGGACGACTTTGTGCGTTGCGGCCGCAACAGCCATCCTGGGCGCCTCAGGCGCCGCCCAAATGAACCCCCTGGATAAGCAATCCACCAGCAAGGATGCCGTCTGCCCCCTCTCCGACTCTCAGGCGCAAAAATCCATCGATGCCTTCGCCAAAATCGTCCCTACTTTGACCCAGGAGCCGCGCTGTCTCAATTGCCATGGCGGAGTGGACCCTTTTTCCGACGAGGCCAAGGGCGATTCCACTGATTCCAGTGCCCCGCGCACCGCGCACGGCCCGGGAAAAGTGGAGGCTGGCGAGTGCAAGAACTGCCACAGCGATATGCCTCCCAAGCGCGACGGCACTTCCTCGACCTGGGCCATGGCAACCCCCGAGCACTCTTTTCTGGGCAAGGACGCCAAGGCGCTGTGCAAACAGATGCGGGATGTATTCAAGCAGGGGGCCGACTTCATCGGCCATCTCACCGACGACAACGGCAACAGCAATTTCACCGGCACCGCTTTCTTAGGTAATCGTGGCCTGAACGATCAGGGCCAGAGCCACGTGACAAACTACAAACCCGAGCCCCCGAGGCGCATGACTCAAGGCGGCCTGATCAGCCTGGGCAATGACTGGATCGCGGCCACCGGTGGCGAGTTCAAGGGCGACGTGGACTGTGGATGCGAGCCCCTGCATTACTCCCTCCGGATCTCTTCCGAGACCGACATCCACTTCGGAATCGTGAATGGACACCACGCCATGACCCCCGTCGAAGTTCCTATCACCTTCCGTGACGACGGCACGTTTACCGGAGAGCAGGTGCAAGCCTCTTTTCAGGGAAACGCCACCGCCGCCATGTGCCAGGGACAATACGCCAGTTCAATGGCACTGAAAGTGTCGGGCGACGCCACCGAGGAGTGGAACAAGAATTTCATGAACATAAAGGTAGAGAAGGCGTCGCCGACAACCAGCAACTTCGCCGGCCAGTGCCCCCACGCCAGCGCCGCCAATAGCGTGACGGAACCAACTCCCGCAGCGGTCAGTCTCAGTCTCACCGGAAAGGTCCGCGAGACTCTGGACTACTTCATGCCTTCGCCCCCAGGCGTCACCACCAAGGTCCACACTGAAATCGTGAAGCGCGACTAGCTCCGTGTAGGGCGGACATTACAGTCAATGTGAGAACCGTCAATCCGTGGGCAGGAGGTACCCGGGCGTTCCGCCCAACCGCCCGCCAAACGCCTGGGCATCGAGCACAGCCATGTCCCACGTAATCCAGGATTCGGGCGTGAGTTGTATGGTGACGTCGTCGAATGATGCAAACACCGGCCCGATGTGAGGATCGGCGATGGCCGCCGCGCTCAGGTACCGGCTGTGTATGCGCCGGTTTACTTCCTGCGACTGGTCGCCAGAAATCATTTCGACTCTTCCGGCCGCGGTGACGCCCCGTTCTGCTCCGGGCTTTCGGCTGTCCACCATCAGCGAAGCCCTCGGCCGCGCCGCCACGTTGCGAGCTTTTTGCGTCTTGGAAGACGTGGCAATATAGAGGTTTCCGGACTCGAAAAGATACCAGACCGCGGTCAGGTGGATGCTCCCATCCGCGTTCTGGGTCCCGAGGGCTGCAACGTATCGCCCCAGCAGAAATTTCTCTAGAGCCGGATCCAGTGTTCGAGTTGGCATTTTCTCCTTCCCACCATCTACCCTCGAAAATTGCCTTGTCCAAGTCTGCTCGGACGGGGGTTTTCGGGGAAGACGGGTCCATCTGTCAAATCTGCGAACAGCTCAACGGACTCAAATACAAATTGGAAATATTGCTCACAATCTCCGCATCCGCATACACCGGCCGGTGCGACAACTCTTTCCACGCCGGATCATTCACAAAGACGTTCCACTTCGCATTCAGATCCGCCACATCCGCAAATGTCAACATGTAGGTCAGGGCAGGCATCCGGGACCCGATCAACGTGTCTCCGAAGAACACGGGAGCCAATCCGGTCCGGGTAAAGATTCCGATCTCCGCTTCGTTGAACATCTGTACTTTGCGGACATGTCCAGCGTAGCTTGCACTTTCGTAGGTACGCAGCTGAAAGATTCTCTTGTCGCTTTTAGGAGCCGCAATCTTTGGCCACCCGGCAAACGCCGACATCAGCCAGCTCTCCACGCGCACAAACGCCGGCGCCGGCGCTGGCGCTCCCCAGAACGCCGCCGACGCTTTCATGAACTCTGTATCGTCCGCCAGCCGCAGGTCCAGCGTGACCAGTTCTTCAACCGAGGTTGCTGGAACCAGCAAATAGTATGTCGGGGTCTCCGGACCGATATCCAGCTTGAATGCCCCGACCGGAGCCATCGCCATCCGGTTCAGCGCCGGGATCAAAGCATGCTCAAAATAGTTTTGGACCAACGCCAACTGCGGCCCGGTTTGCAGGGCGTACTTGCGCAACTGGTAGAACTCTCGATCCGTCGGAGCCATCGCCCGCGCCTCCGCGCCGCTCCTTGTCAATGCCACTCCCGCCATGGCAATCGCCGATGTGACAAAATCTCGTCTCTCCAATGCGCCCTCCGATCAAGATCGCCGGTTGGAGGGAAAGAGTACCTGAAGGCGCGTGCATTTTCCAGATGCGGAGGGGCAAATGTCGGACTAGACTGCGGCGCCGAAAGCGAGGGCCACCCGCTATCGTTGCGGTTGTTTCCAGGGGCGGGATTGCACGAGTTCACAGCTGGAACGTGGGCTATCGGATGGGCCAGGCCTTACGTCGGGCCTGGTAGATCCTCTTCTTTTTCGGGCCTCGTGGGCTCACCTTTGTCGGCTTCTTGGCCGCGGCCTTTTTCACGGTGGCCTTCTTTTTCGGGCCCCGAGTGATCTTTCTGGCGGCCGTCTTCCTGGCTGGCGAAACCGGCCCTGTAATTGTCACGGCTGGCCTTCCCTTACGGCCGAAGAACGTTGTGAGCAAACGTTGCATCTTGCCCAGCGCCCCGTCGACCGCGGACGCCATCTTCGTAGCCTTCGCGCTGACGCTCACAGGCCGGTCTCCCGCCGGGCGGGCCTCGATCAGACAGCGCTTGTCCGCTTGTCCCGTCTTCCCGCTATCGACGTCGCTGAGATGGACCTCCACCCGCGTAAGTTTGTCGGCGAACCTGGCCAAAACTCGCATGGCTTCGCCTTCGACAAAGCGCGTCAGGCTGGCGTCCACGGCAATCGTCTTGTCACTATTGACTTGAACTTTCATCGGGTCCTCCCGGAAGAGAGCGGTATTTTGAATGAGTAGGTTATAAGTCTACGCCTTGTCGAAGCGAGTTGCGCCGGGATGACGGGCTATCCGGAAGGATCTATAAGGAAGGCCACCCGCCCAGGACTTTGTGATTACCAGAGGATCGCGCGGGTGATCCCCTGCCACCAGGCGGGATTGCTTCGCCACATATATACCGCGAGGCTTTGCCCAACGATCAACAACGGCGCCGCATAGACATACACCTTATGGACGCGCCGATCTACCAGCAGATCGCGCGCCACGCCGAGAACGATCAGCAAGTCCAGGCAAGGAAAGAAGAGATTGTTGTTGAACAGGTAGTCAAAGCGGCCAAAGGCCGCGTCCATGAGCCCGCAGGTCGCGATGAAGACCAGCCGGCGATGCAGCTCCGGTTTCGTGCGCCAATAGATGGCCAACGCAATGCACACGCCAAAGGCGATCATGTCGTAGAACGGAATGCTCAGAAAAGCATCCGCGTCCTTCGCATGCAGTTGAACCGTGTCAAAGCGGGCCATGACGATGGCGGTAGCAACGCCCAGCGGAACCATCACCGTCGCCAGCCCGGCGCCAAACCATCCAATGGAGCGATGCCAAGCGACTTTGTGTACCCGCACCAGCGCAGACTGACTAATAAAGAAGATCACCCACGAGGTGAAAGCCGAGGCATGAATCCAGAGAATGAAGGGCCGCGGAATCGCAGGATGGAATAGGTTCTCGTTGACGGTCCGCTTGAAGCCGGTGAAAACAATCGCCGCCAGCACCAGCGACATCGCGAAATAAAAATAGCGACACAAAATTCCGTTGCGACCAGTGAAGGTCGTCGTGCCCAGCTTGTTTCCTGGGCTCATCGCAGCCCCGACGCGTTCTACGTTGACAGTGGACATAGTAAGGATGAGCCAAGACTCCCGGTCTTCTCGCCCGGCCCACGGGAGCATACATCGAGAGTGCCCGGCTCGTCATCTTTTACGATTCGCCGAAAATGGAAAAGAGTGCTCCATTTCATTCGTGGGATTCCACGGACGCATCCAGCAGGGGCTCGCTAATCCAGAGAGGTGGATGCCCATCGACCCTTCTCAAAACCTGCGAAGCCGAGGGACCGTTCCACCAACCATCGATACACGGCTTGCTGTCGCGCGCTCAGCGACCGGGTCAGAACAAACTGCCTGCACCTGCGATCGCGATGTGGCTTGCGCCCTGAAAGGAAACTGTGAGCTTGTGGGTTGGCTCATCGTAACGATAATCCGAGCCGGGCTTCAGATTCACTCCGTTTCGGGTCACCCCGGTGACTTCTTTGCAATACACTTCGATCGTCCCGGGCGCTCCCAGGTCCCCGAACTCAATCTTGAGGCCGTGGCTTTCGGGCTCCGCCGTGATTTGTTGCACACCGCTGCCGGTGTAGTAATCGAACCGGCTCCTGCTGCTGGCGGAGGGGAAGAATTGCAGGCGCAGCTTCGGAGTCCAGTTCGCTTCCCAGTTGTTGTTCAGCTTTACGATGTCGCCGCGAGGGATGATTGCGCCCTCGCGAACATACACCGGGATGGTCCCCAGGGGTGCGGCAGCCTTGAGCGTGCTGCCTCCGGCATACACGGTTTGCTTGTCGTGGTAGTTCATCCATTTTCCGGCGGGCAGATAGACCTCGCGTTCCGTGGTCTGCGCCGTGGTTACGGGCGCTACGAGAAGACCATCGCCGTACAGGTACTCGTCCCACATGTCGGTCAGGCGCGCATCGTCAGGGTAGGCGAGGACCAGTGCCCGCATGATGGGCATACCATTCTGCGTGGCCTGGTACATCGCCGAACGCGTGTACGGGATGAGGTCGTGATGCGCGGCAACGTATTTTTGCGCGATGCCGACCACCTCCGGGCTGTAATCGTCCCAGAGCGTGCGCTTGGGGCCAAGGATCACTTCCATCATGGGACTGAAGGCGCTGAACTCCAGCCAGCGGGCCAGCAAGTCGTTGTCCGACGACGGTGGAGCGAAGTAGCCGCCGGTGTCGGAGCCCCACATGGGGAAGTTAATGGTCCCGGAGCGCAGGCCATTTTTTACCGTGACCTGAAGCCCTTCAAAGGTGGACCAGGAGTCGCCATTCCAGATGGCGGAGTACTTGCGCGTCGTGTCGTTGGCATTGCGAGAGAAGATGAAATAGTCGTTGCCATACGCCGCGCTCATCCCTTCGGCCGACAGCTTGGGGAAGAGCACTGCGAACTGGTTTTCCAGCAGTTCCGGCATTTCGTTTTCCTCGCCGCGGTCGATCTTGTAGCCCTTTATGCCCAGGCGAACGTAAGCATTGAGCTTCTGCTTGAACCAGTCATAGACTTCAGGACGCCGGATATCAGCGGCCGGCCACTTCAGCGGAAAAAGATAACCCTTGGCCGAGCCTTCCTTATATAGGTCCCCAGAACAGCGGTTGGCGGTCCACAACAGAAGATTCATGCCGCGGTCGTTCAGGTCATGGACCATCTTCGCGGGATCGGGGAAGGAGGAGTCGAAATCCATGTTGCCCCATCCCAGTTCTCCGGAGGCGTAAGGACGGTCCAGCCACATGGCTCCTGCCGGAAGGTGCAGGGCGCGCAGGCGGTCGGCATCCTGAATGACTTTTTCCTGCGCGTTGGTGACCCCGCGTAAATCCGCGTGATGATCATCCCGCCACCAGATGCTGCCAAAAGCCCAGAGCGGCGGCATGAAGGCGGGGCCGGCAAGGGCGTTGTAGCGATTCAGGATGTCGGCATAGGAGGGCCCATAGATTATGTCGTAGGTAAGGTGCGAGTCGTTGAAGGAAAACGTGGTCTTGCCCGCCTGCGCCACCGAATAGTGGGCCTGCGCCAGGCTCTCGACATAAATCCCATACTTGTTCGAGGTCATGTAGAAGGGGGCGCGCGCGCTGGCGTGATGAACGTAGCGCTCGTTGCCCATGCCGAGAAATTCGTGGTCAGCGCCGCGGTTGTCCAGGCTGCCGCCGAAGGGCTGCTCCCAGATTCCGTAATAGTGTTCGCCCTGGTCGTTGAACTCCTCGGAGATTTCGCTGGGCGTCGCATCCTTATAGGTAATCGCGACCTGCAACACCTCCGGCTTCACGAAAGTGAAACTCACCTGGGCCTGCGCGGGCGTTCCTGCGGGCATACTCTCCCGGCCTGCGAGCTGCAACCGGAGTTCGGCCTGCAGGCGGTTTGAGGTTTTGCTTACGTTTGCCGCTTCGGACGCCGGGTACAGTTCCGGCCCGAATGTGACGCCTGTGTTGCTCTGGGAGAGCAGCACCTTGCCGGTGGAGCGTTCGACTACCCGGTATGAATAAGGAGACGTGTTCAATTCGAGACGCAGCACCGAAGACTCAAGCGTCTCGGTGGCCGCCATCGCATTGGACTGCAGGAAGAGGAAGAGAATTACGATCAGGAGCAGCAACCCTTGATAGCGGAAGCCGTACCTTCTGAAGCCTTTCACCATGAAGACCTCGGGAGCAGGATATGAACTGCGGACTTGGAAATCAACCAGACGTATTCGCGCGATTGCCGCGCCCAATCAAAATTCAGGCCGGACACGCTGGCTTGCCAGCAGCGTATCCGGCCTGTCGGTCCTGACCGACGTCGAGCTAGAAATACAGCTTCAACGCAAGTTGACCAATGCGTGGGTCCGACGCCTGCTGAATGGTGCCGAATGCGCTTGCCTTGACCTTCTGGAAGTTGCTCAGAGAAGCAGTGTCATCCATGAAGTTGGCGCGATTGAAGACGTTGAAGAACTCGGCGCGGAATTCGAGTCTCCACCGTTCCGTGAACACGAAGTTCTTGGTTGTGTTCATGTCCCAGGTATAAGCCCCGGGCAAACGGAATCCGTTCTTGCCGGTGTTGCCGAAAGTGCCGGTGGTGCCAATGGCTTGGGCTTTGGTTGCGAAGGCGGCCTTGTTGAGCCAATCCACGCAAGGCTTGGGGTTGGAGCCAGTGTTGATTCCGGCTGCGGCGCATGCGCCGGGGGCGTAGGGATCGCCGCCCGGAATCAGCGTGGCCCGGTCCTGGCCAATGCCAGTACCGGAAACTTCGTCGCCTTGCAGCGCCGTGAACGGACGTCCAGTCTGGGCCGAAACTACTCCTCCCAGTTGCCATCCGCCCAGGACGTTGCGCAGAAACCCGTTGCCTCTCGCAGGCGTGGGCAGCACCCACACATACGATGCCACGAAGCGATGGGTGTGATCGAAGTCCGACGGCCCGTAGTCAAACTGATGACGCAGCGGATCGTCCCAGGGACGCGTCGAGTACGTATCGAAGCCAGTTACGCCGGCCCCTGCCGGAAGATCGTCGATGCTTCTGGAGTAGGTGTAACTGCCCAGGATGGTCAATCCGTGCGACGCACGTTTCTCGATCGACGCCTGGAATGAATGGTAGATGGAATTGATGTCCTGCATGTCCTGCTGGATCTGGGAGAACGGCGGGACGGCAAAGCCCTGGGAGGCAGCGATCACGTTGAGCCGGCCAGTGCCTGCCGCACCCGTGGCGTTGGGGGGCGCGGGGTCGAGGTTCAGAGTTTCGGTAAGATGGTTGCTGCGAGAACCGACGTACGCGGCGCGCATCAGAAGGTCCCAGGGCAATTGATGTTCGAGCGCCAGGTTCCAGTTGTAAACCGTGGGAACCTGGTACTTGTGATTCGGGTCCCAGCTCAGATAGAGCGCGCCGGGAGCAAAGGTCGAGTCCTTGGGCGGCGGGAAGGGAGCAGGAAACAGATTGGCTTGTGCGCTGCAACCGAGAGCGGTTTGAGTGGCGGCCTCGGTGCATAGTGGATCACTGAAGCTTCCCGGCTTGACTGCGCTGGTGCTGAAGATAAGCTGCGGGCTGAAAGGCGCCTGGTCCACGAAGCGGTTGTTGATGATGCCGGTGATACGGGTGTCGTAGAAAATACCGGCGCCGCCGCGCAGGCTGGTCTTGCCATCGCCGAAGATATCGTAGGCAAAACCCACGCGAGGCGCGAAATTGTTCAGGCTGGCATTCACGCCGTTCGGCGGAACGCCGGCATCGCCCGGGAAAAACACACCCGGAGGAGCGTTGGGGAACTGGGTGGAACGGGTCCCGGCAATCAGACCGTCGATGCGGAATTGCTGCACCCGGCCTTTCAGTTCGCGCCAGGGCAGAGCAGGTTCGTAGCGCAGTCCGAGGTTGACGGTCAGGCGGCGAGTTACGCGAATATTGTCCTGGGCATACACGCCGGCAAAAATGTTGCGGTTGTTCTTGAATTCTCCCGCCCCCTGGCGGAAGGCAAAGTTGCCGCTGTAGTCTCCCAGCGCGCCCGACAAGAAGGCATTGATTCCATTAAAACTGAACTCCGCCGGTTGGAAAAACCGGTTGTTGAGATCCACGCGGCTACGCTCGATGATTCCGCCAAAGCGGAAATCATGGCGGCCTTTCACCCAGCTGACGTCATCGCTCCAGGTGAAATTATTGCGGATGAAGCTGGCATTGGGATTGTCGCCGAAGTTGAAATAGCCATTAACGCGGATTTGCTGAATGGCATTGGTGGGGGGCTGAAAGGGAATATTCGAGCCCAGGTCCTGAACGCTGGGCACAGTTGCCGCCGGGCCCCGGGTGCTATTTTCCCGCGCGTAACTGAAACGAAAATCATTCAGCAGGGTCGGCCTGAAAATATGATTTTCGTGAATCAGGTAGTTCTGGTTGGTAATGTTGGAGCCGTCCGCGTAGGCCAGAAAATTCGAGGGATCGAAAACCGCTCCCCGCTCGAATTGATTGTAGCCGTAGCGCACCGAGAGTCGGTCGTTTTGCGTAAAGGAGTGGTCAACCCGGCCCAGATACTCCTTGAAATTCTCATTGTCCGGCTTCAAGAAGGTCACGGCCTTATTCGTACTCAGCGGCAAACCTTCCAGAATGTTCAGGGAAACCGGATCGATGGTGCCGGGCGTGCCGCCGGGCCCGCCGGTATTCAGGTAGGTCTCGATGTCGCACGTCGGACACGATGAGGTAACCGGCCCGGATGCAGGGATTGTGCTCAGTGCCGTGGTGGGCACGGTCGAGTTCGAGGGACTTCCGACATTGCGGAAGCGGGTGAACTGAACTCCGAAAAAGAAGAACGTGCGATTCCGGATGATTGGCCCACCGAAAGTTCCGCCAAACTGGTTGCGCTTGATCTGATCACGCCCTTCATCCTTGGTCGGGGTCAGCACGCCATTGTCCAAAAAGGTCAGAGGAGCAAAGTAGTTGCGGGCGTTGAAGACGGAGTTGCGCAGGAATTCAAACGCGTTGCCGTGAAAGTTGTTGGTACCGGATTTGGTGATGACGTTGACCACGGCGCCTGCGTTTTGTCCGTACTCCGCGGTGTAGTTGCTGGTCTGCACGCTGAATTCCTGGAGCGCGTCAGGAAAGGGGAAGGGCTGGTTGACGTTGGTGTACTCGTCCACGTAGTTGCCGCCGTCGAGCTGGTAGCTCACCATGTTCTGGCGCGCGCCGTTGGCGGAGATAGTGACCGCGCCGGGAAAGGTCTTGGTGAATCCCTGATCGGCGCCGCCGTTGGGAGAGTTCACCGATCCTGGCGAGAGCAGCGTGAGCTGGGCGGCATTGCGCCCATTCAGAGGCAGCTCGGTAATGCGGGCCTGTTCGACCACCTGTCTGATGGTCGAGGTCATCGTATCCACCTGGGGAGCGTTACCTTCCACCTGGATAATTTCGCTTCCCGAGCCGACCTTCAGTTGCAGGCTGACGGTGAGAGTCTGGTCGGCCAGCAAGGTTACGTTTTGCCTGGCATCGCTGAACCCTGTGGCCTTAATGGTCACGATATAGTCCGCGGGACGAAGAGAAGGCACGACGTAGTACCCCCCGACGTCGGTTGCGGCTTCGCGCGCTAACCCGGTCCCGATTTGCGTAACCGTGATCCGCGCCGAAACGATGGCAGCGCCAGTCGGATCGGTAATCGTTCCTGCGATGCTTCCCAACCCTTGTCCGTGCGCTAAATTCGACGACAAGGTCGAAAAGACAACCAGGCTCATAAGCGCCAGAACAATATTCCTTTTCATTCTTGTGCCTTTCCAGGAGCGCGTTGTTACCGTAAATGTTTGCCCTGTCCCCCAAGCGGCCGTGCTAACTTGGCACGTTCCCAAGCGGTCCGTATCTCAGCGGGGGATGGAGCGCACAGGTACGCGGATACAATGCCGTCCCGTTGGTTTTGATACAGTGACCCATGGGCGCGGAAGATAGGCCAGAAACGTTTTGACTGTCAATACCAGAAAAATTCAAGAGGCGATTTAGGAACACTAAAGATCGGCGAGGCTGACGGGAGATGGATATTCATCAGTTGAAACTGTTTCTTGCAGTGCTGGAATCTTCCAGCATGACGCACGCGGCGCAACAGTTTCATCTCTCTCCGGGCGCGGTCAGCCTGCAACTGCACAGTCTCGCCGAGGAATTGCACGCGGAATTGTTTGTGCGCTCGGGCAAGAGGCTGGTGGCCACGCCGGCGGCCTTGCGGCTGGCGGAACGCGCCAAGGATGTAGTGCGAACCATGAGCCAGATCCAGCAGGAATTCGCCGACGATGTTTCGAAGGACGTGCGCCCCTTCCAATTCGCCACCGGAGTCACCACCTTGATCCACCAGTTGGGCGGGCCGCTGCGCGAAGTACGAAAACGGTTCCCCAACGCCGATATCGGAGTGACCGTGGGAGTGACCGAGGAAATTGTCGCGGGCCTGCTGGAGCGGCGCTTCGACCTCGGACTGATTTCGCTTCCCGTGTTCGAACAGAGCCTGGAGATCATGCCGCTGTTCGATGAAGAACTGCTGGTGTTGCGGCCATCCCCGAACAGCGTTCGCAGCACGCGCACTGGGGTCATTCAGGCGGCGGACCTGACGCACGTTCCGTTTCTTCTCTATCCCAAGCCCAGCAACATCCGGCACATCATCGACCAGTTCTTTCTGGAGATCAACGTCACGCCGCGAGTGGTGATGGAAGCCGAGGACAGCGAAGCCATCAAGGGACTGGTCGAGTCGGGGTTCGGTTATTCCATACTGCCGCAGCATGCGCTGCGGGGACGGAACCGTTTTTTTCAGACCTACCGGGTGGCGGGACATCGTCTGAGTCGAAGCCTGGCGCTGGCCATGGTCCGCACCGACTATCCCCGCAAGTTGACGGAATCGATTGCTGAATTTCTACAGAAGATTCTGACCAGCCACTAAGCTGGTCACGGGCGGGACGCACGTGCTCCAGTTCGCATCCTTCAGGCCAGGTTGGCGAATTGTTCGAAGTTCCCGCGGAACAGGCGGTTCACATCGCGCTGGATGTTTTTGCGCGTGACTGCGCGGCCATCACGGGCCAGCAGTTTGTAACTGTTGCCCAGGACCTGCGCCATGGTGGCGCGGGTGTTCCGCCATTTGTAGAGGACCTGCTCGAGCACCCGCGCATCCGAATGCTGCGGAATGAAACTTGTCCCCAGCAACTCGATGCGCTCCCGCGTAATCTCTTCCACAATGGAAGGATTGTTCAGGAACCACCAGCAGCCGAAGGGCATGAGGTTGCTGAACTTGCGTGCGTACACACAGAGCTCGTGCTGGTTTTCGCGGCTCAGAACGCTGGTCAGGATGCGGTTCTCGGGGTAGTCGCGGCAGATATTTTCCAACGAGCGCAGGTCCGCTCTGCCCACCGCATCGCCGGCCAGCCGGATTCTCGGATTCACCTGCCGGCGGACTCCGATCATGAGCGACAGCGGCAGATCGAACTCACGACACGAAGGCAGGACCGCATCACTCAGCAATTTGCCTTGAATACTGTCTTCCGGAAATTGAAAGGCGTCGGTGAGTGAAACCGCCATGTACACCGGGTTCATGCGCTCACACCAGTCCGCCAGAAACCGGCGCACCTCAGCCGCTGATTTGCCGCTGGCCTGGGCGTCCACGACGTAGCCTTGCTCGGCCAGGCGTTCCCAATGCTCCGGCCAACCCCAGAGAATTCTATCCAGGCGCAACACCGCCAAAAAATCCGCGCGCGCGTGTCCACCATTCATCCAGACTTTCTCTTCTTCCGGATGCAGGGGATCGTTGGTCATCACCACTGAACTTACGCCCGCCATCTGCAGGACTTTCGAAAGGTGCGACTCGATCTTCTGGGCGCGGAAGAATGATCGCGCCTCTTCGAGGTCGGCACTATCGGTGGGCAGGTCGAATGCTTCGAGAACGGCAATGACGCCGCGGGTCGCCTCTGAGATTGGACTATTCTCCACGAACAGGGCTTGCCAGATAGCATCAGCCTGCTCGCGTTTCGGCATCGCCCAGTAGCGCTCGGGTGAAATACTCGACGAGCGAAACAGTTCCGCTTCGAGATAGTGATACGTCAACAGTTCGTCGATGCCCCACAAACCGAGGCCGCCAAATTCGGGTGCGAAAAGGTGTGTGTGAATGTCGATAAACTGCGTGGTCGCGAGTACTTCTTCCACGGTTGCCTGGATCTGGTCCGTAGTCAGCAGGTCGTCGCCAAGCTGTTGTCTGGCTGGTGTAGTTTCCATTCCTTCCTGCGCTTTCGTTCTGAGGCTTGCGGTTCAATGCTTAAGCAGCGATCAAGCCGAGCCTTGATTCTAGCTCGAAAAGTCGAGCAGAAGCACGGAAGGGGTTTTACTTGTCGCCATGCTCGCTGTCAAATCAAGAGAGTTAAACAACGCTTTTAGAAACACTCAATGCGGGCCGCCTGCCCGCGACCACAACCTTCACATCAGGATGGGCCGAATGTGGCGGCGTTGGAATGTCGTTGCCCCACCTCAGAAGACAAAATGAGCCTTGCTGAAAGCAACCGTTAAAATTTCTCGTTTGACATTATTTTGCGATTGCTTCAGTCTCCTGTGCGCCGCCTCATAAAGCATCTGAATCGACGCAACCATACGGAGGAATCATGTTCGCCAAGCCCACCGAGAGAAGAGACTTCCTGAAAATGGCGGGATCCGGGATCGCAGGCTCTGCGCTGGGAGCCGCCGCCACGGTTCAGCCGGCGGTTGCGAAGTCAAAAACCGATCCGGCCTCTCATGGCACCGTCGATGTACGGGCCTTCGGCGCGATCGGCGACGGCAAGACTATGGACACCCCGGCCGTCAACAAAGCTATCGACGCGGCCTCGGCGGCGGGCGGTGGCATCGTGCGCTTCCCGGCGGGAAATTATCTCTGCTACTCCATCCACCTTAAGAGTCACATCACCCTGTTTCTGGACGCGGGCGCGACCATCGTGGCGGCCGATGCGCCAGCCACGGGCACGAGCGGCGGCTATGATCCGCCCGAGCCCAACGCCTGGGATAAATTTCAGGATTTTGGTCACAGCCACTGGCACAACAGCCTGATCTGGGGCGAAGACCTGGAAAATATTTCCATCGAGGGCCAGGGGCTGATTTGGGGAAAGGGCCTGAGCCGTGGAGATCACGACGTCGTGCTGGCCGCGGGCGTGGGCAACAAATCCATCAGCCTGAAGAATTGTCACAACGTGACCCTGCGCGATGTCTCCATCCTGCACGGCGGACATTTTGCGATTCTGGCCACCGGCGTGGACAACCTCACCATCGACAACCTGAAGATTGATACCAACCGCGATGCCATTGATATCGACTGCTGCCGCAATGTCCGCGTCTCCAATTGCAGCGTCAACTCGCCCTGGGACGATGGCATCTGCCTGAAAGATTCCTACGGCCTGGGGTTCGCGCGCTCCACCGACCACGTGACCATCACCAACTGCTACGTCACCGGAGGCTATGAAGAAGGCACGATGCTCGACGCCACCTACAAGCGCTTCGCTCCGGATTTCAAGGTTCCCCGCAACGGACGCATCAAGTTCGGCACGGAGAGCAACGGCGGCTTCCGCAACATCACCGTCTCCAACTGCGTGATTGAGGATTGCAAAGGCATCGCACTCGAATCGGTGGATGGCGCGATCCTGGAAGACGTCGCCATCACCAACATCACCATGCGCGACATCGTCGATGTGCCGTTCTTTCTCCGCCTGGGGGGCCGGATGCGCGGTCCCGAGGGAACGCCAGTGGGAGAATTACGGCGCGTGCTCATCAGCAACGTGGTGGTTTCCAATTGCGCCTCCCGCCAGGCCACGCTCATCACCGGAATTCCGGGTCATGACATCGAAGACGTCAAGCTGAGCAATATTCTGGTGCTGCATCGCGGCGGCGGCACCAAGGCAGATGCCGCCATTCAGCCGCCGGAACTGGAGAATGGCTATCCGGAGCCAGGCCGCTTCGGAACCATGCCGGCGCACGGCTTCTACATTCGCCACGTGAAGCGGATCGAAATCAAGGATGTTGAAATCAGACCGATGCAGCCCGACATGCGGCCCGGTTTCGTGCTCGAGGATGTGAGCGGCGCCGAACTGATTCACGTCAAAGCTGCCGCAGACTCCCGAGGTCCCGTCCGTGGTGCTGAAGAACGTAAAGGATTTCAGCGTCACGCAAAGCAAGCCGTTGGCAGATACGCAAGTGGAAAGTGCCGAACAGAAGACGCTCTGACGTGGGGCCGGCGCCCTCGCCCGCCGCTTTTGAATTTCATTTCAGACACATTTGCAGCGACAGGCTTTAGGTAACCGGCCCAGGATTGAACAGCGCCAGTGCATTGTGCAGTCCCCAATGGTCCGCCCAGGTCTGCTTGCGCCCGCCGGCCACATCGAGAATGTAGCGGAAGAGTTCCCAACCGACTTCCTCGATGCTTGCGCTGCCGGTTGCGATGCGGCCGGCGTCAATATCGATCAGGTCGGGCCAGCGCTCCGCCAACGCTGTTCGCGATGAAACTTTGACTACAGGCACCAGCGCCAGCCCGTAAGGACTTCCCTCTCCCGTGGTGAATACATGCAGGTTCATCGACGCAAGCTGTTGCGTGCCGCAGATGAAATCGCTGGCCGGGGTGGCCGCGAAGACCAGACCTTTGGATGTGACTTTCTCGCCGTGCGCGGCCACCGCCATCAGCGCCGAACTTCCAGCCTTCGCGATCGACCCCAGGGATTTTTCCACCACGTTCGACAATCCGCCACGCTTGTTGCCGGGCGTCGGGTTCGCGCTGCGGTCGGCCGAACCGCGCGCCAGATAGTCGTCATACCACTGCATCTCGCGAATCAGGTCGCGGGCCACATCCTGATTGATGGCGCGCGGAGTCAGCAGGTGCACGGCGTCGCGCACTTCCGTGACTTCGGAAAACATCACTGTGGCTCCGGCGCGCACCAGCAGGTCGGCGGCATAGCCCACAGCCGGATTGCAGGTCACGCCGGAGAAGGCGTCGCTCCCGCCGCACTGCAAGCCGACCACAAGTTCGGATGCCGGAAGCGCCGTCCGCTGTCGCCGGTTGAGTTGTTCGAGTCGCTTCTCGGCGGCGCGCATGATGGCGCTCACTACTTCCCCGAAGCCGTGTTCGTCCTGCATGCGGACCAGATGTGGATCGCTCTCCAGCACCGGCAATTTCGCGAACTGCTGTTCGGGAAACAGCCGCTCCGGCTGCAGCTTCTCGCATCCCAGACTCACCACCAGCGGAGTTCCGCCCAGGTTGGGATGGGTGCTGATGTGCCGGATCGTCCGAATCGGAATCTCAGCACCGGGCGCATCCAGGGCGATGCCGCATCCATAAGTGTGGGTGATGGCGATCACGTCATTCACCTGGGGAAATCGGGGCAGAATCTCGTTCTTGATGCGCCGCACCGCGTATTCCACCGTGGGAGCAACGCACTGCACTGTGGTGGTGATGCCAAGAATGTTCCTGGTTCCCACACTACCGTCGGCATTGCGGAAGCCGTCGAACGCGTAGCCAAGCAGCGCCGGTTGCGGCGGCGGAGTCGCCGTAGCCAGCGGCAATTCGTCGAGGGCAGGGGGCCGCGGCAATTCGATGGCGTCTTCGTGTACCCACGAACCCTGGGCGATGGGACGGGCCGCCAGTCCAATGGTCTGGCCGTAGCGGCGGACAGGGTCCCCGGGATTAAGGTCCTGCAGCGCCACCTTGTGGGCTTGCGGGATGCGATCGCGCAGGGTCAGCCCATCGGCAAATTGCGTGCCCGCCGGCAGGCCGTCAGGATTGACGATGATCGCAACGTTGTCCCGCGGATGGACCTGAATGTAGAGAGGTTTCACGTTGTCCTTATACCAGCCGCGTTCACTTCCATACCGCGATTCGTTCCTGAATAATTTGCCGGGTACGTTATCACAAAAGCGGAGAAGGGCACCTGCATCTGGACGCATGCGGCATGCCGCCCCAGCCGCGGCTTCTGACGCGCCAGCGGCAGGCGGCCAACCCGCCAGCGAGGGATTTGGGCGAAGAAAGCTGTGGAAAATTGCTGCGCATTTGACCAGTTGATTCCAGCGGGAGAGGGGGGCGAAAAGGTCGGGTGCGGCGCTCCAGACACGCCAAATAGCTTGCCCAGAGCGGATTTTGGGCTGGCACGGCGGCCCGGATTGCGCAAACAATTGCACTGAGTGCAAGCCGCGTTCATGCCAAGGTTGACACCTGCCGACAGCGTATTTCCGTTGACAGGCGGGCCGTTCGATAGCAAAATTCATACGGTTCGGCTAGAGCGTTTTGAGCGGGCAGCGGCGCCATCGGCATTGCGATTCAAGGGATGGTCGGTTTCTCTACTGATCATCGTCCTGCCTCTCCTGTTCCCCCCGCGTTCAGCACCGGACCTCGGCAGACCAGCCGAGTCGAAAGATTCCAGGAACCATTATCCGATTATTGTTGTCTGCCATCGGGCGCGAGTAGCGAAGAGTGCGTCTGGTGTGCCTGGGATCATCGATAGTTGTGCGCTCCAGGTTCGCTGCGAGAGCTGTTATGGCCCGCAGTCAAGATCGAATGACGACTGGGAAAACCAGCGAGCAGTTCAAAGGGGGATGGTATGAAGGTAGGAACATCCAGATTCTTTGTGGTAGCAGTGATCACCGGGTTGTTGCTGGTTGCCGGAAGCACAACCGCATGGGCGCAGAGTACTTGCACCGACGCCTCCCAAATTTTACTTCGAATTTTCGTCGGGCCCAGCCTGCACTGACCTGAATACGATGCCCGCATTTGGTCAGAACAGTAGCTCAGTGCTGCGACTCACGATCGGCGGGCAGACCAGGTGAGGATCTGCCTGGTTCACCATCCCGCAGCCTGTGCAGAACGGGTTCAGCACGAGCTTCCAATTCCAACTCACGAACCCGTCCGGAACTCCCGCCGATGGCATCTGCATTCGTCATCCAGAATGCTCCATGGTGATGGTAAGGCTCGTGCCAGCACTGGAGGATCTGCATGCGATCGGTCACTGGGAAAGGCGGAGCGCTGGGATATGGATATCGCGAGGCGGCAATCTCAGCCAGGCGAAGGAATCCCTAACAGCTATCGCCGTCGAGTTCGACTCATACAAAACGGTGGATCGGACAACGAGCCCACCATGTCGCGGTGCAGAGCTGCGGCAACGGGCCGAATACGTCGGACCTGACGGCAACCTTGCGGGGGACAGCAGGTCCTAGCTCAACCTCGCAGACGGCCAGTCATCACCCCGAACTTCGGACACTCGCTCCCACAAGGTGACAATCACCTACATGCCACCGCTCCAGCGGATCGCGCTCAAGTGGCAAACTTGGCTGTGATACTGGACAAGCTGATCTTGTTTCCGAACGGCGTGGACAATACCGATCTGATTTCACAAGTGGCGTCGCGGTCGACTTGGCATTCTAATCTGGCAGACGGGATCTGCTTTGGTAGGATTCACGGCTGCGACGGGTGGCGCCATACGAAAATCAGGACATCCTGAGCTGGACGTTCACGCCCCAGGCCCAGAGCGCCCCGGTTACTACAAACACGCCAGCCATCCTCAGTTTCAATGGCGGCCCCAACAACAATGCTTACGACTACAACGCGATACTTACGAGCGAAGGCGTGACCGTCGGCGACCGTGACCGTCAAACCGATCCTGATCGGTGAGGAAGCTTGTGAAAAGCTCGTGGACGCGAACCCGAAGTTTGGGAAGGCGCAATGCTTCGTTTACCAGAACGCCGGCAAAGATAGCGACGGCAACAGCGTGGATTCGCGCAGTTCTGTTTGAGGTGACGTGCCCTGACCAACAGGGAGGAACATGCGGCGACACGGGGCAAGGCAAACTTCTTTGCCGACCTGGGAAGCAACTTCACTTTCACGAAAGCGGAAAATCCAGGATTCCAGCTCCTGAACTCGACGATCGGGCCCTATCCGGGCTGGCTCAAGGGCTCGGGCCCCGATCCTTTGAAGCCCTGCACTCCGAACTCGAACGGCACCACTCCACTTTTCCAGAGCAACCAGATCACGTCCTTCTCCGTGATGGGCGATCCTCTGGGTACGACCAAAGGCAAGAGCGGCGGTGGAGCTTCCTGCTGGGTGGCTACGTTCTTCACTGCGGGGGAGGTTCCTCCGGGAATCAAGATCACGAGTCCGAAACTGACCACATACTACCGAAAGGTTCGTCGGTGATGGCATCTTATACGTGCAGCGATCCGAAAACCAGCGAAGCCATTGCCTCCGGCCAGCGCCACCGGCCCATACCTTACGGCGGCGACGTGCGCACAGAGCCAGGCGCCGAACCTAAACAACGCCAGCAGTTGCAGCGGGAACGTCAACGGGACCATCACCTGTACTGGCGGCGTTGATACGTCGGTTAAGGGATTGCACGCTTTCACGGTCAAGGCGACGGATAGCGGCGGGAACGTCAATGTGAACGTGGTGATCTATAACGTGAAATAGAATTGGACAGGCTGTGCGCGGGAACGCACGCGCGCAGCCATTAACTCAAAAGGGGCGCCACTTTCGTGGCGCCCTTTTTTCGTGCCGAGCCCGAAACTCGACGCAGCCTCACGGGCTAAAGCCCGGCGATCCGAAATGGCTGCTACGCAGCGCTCTTCCACGGTTCCCAAATGGCCCACGACATGAGTCGTCAAGAACGTGCGACGTTTGGACGCAAGCAGCCTCTGCGAGGGCTCGATCGGTGAGCTGGTTCTAGCCTTTGCCGGCCTGCGCACCGGCAGTGGAGGCCTCGTAGATGGCCTTGAAGTCCGCGCGCTGTAGAAGCTTCTCGGCTCCGGGATCTTTCTTCATGACATCCAGCAAGCGGAGAGCCTCGCGATAATTGTCTCGCGCATTGCTAACGTCACCGGTTGACCCCTCGAGCGTGGCGAGCAGGTAGTGGATGCGGGCGCTCAAGGGTTGCATGCCCAGTTTGTCTGAAAGCAGCAGGGCGCGCTCCAGTTGCTCGCGGGCATGAACGTTGTCCCGGTTTTGCATCATGGCCTCGGCCAAATAGGCGGAAGACTCAACCGAGAGATACTTCTGTCCCACACTGTCCGCCTGTTGAATCAACTGCTTGAGAATGGAGATCGCCACCTTGCCGGATTTTTCCTGCACCTGGATTTTGGCCAGATTGGCTTTGGCGATCAGAATCGTATCTGGCTCCTTGCTGCGTATGGCCGCCTGCAGTGCTTGGGTGTAGGAAGGGTGTGCAGATTTTAAATCTCCGGCGTAGAAGAACAGGTCGCCCTGGACGCCCAGGGTCTCTGCGACCATGCCATCATTCTTGAGCTCGCGCGAGACGCTTAGCGCCTCGTCCACATAGCTCTTGGCCTCGTCTCCGCGCCCCGCCAGGATGAGCGCCTTGGCGACGCCATCCAGCATCTTGGCCATCCAGAAGGTCTTGTCCTTGATCTCGCGGAAAGTCTTCAGCGCATCCTGCTTGGAGTTGATGGCTGCCCCGAGGCGCCCCTGGTACCCAAACAGGTCGCCCAGGCTGTAAGACTCGATGGCGGCGCCGCGCTGGTCGTCCATGCTGCGCCGCAGGTCCAGGGCCCGCATGAAGTAGGACACCGCCTGATCGTACTGACCCATACCGGCGGAAGCAAAACCCAGATTGTGAACGGCGTCCACGATGTCGCCGGGAACCTTCGAGTTTTCGCGCAACTGCAGGGCCTGCTGGAAGTAGGTGAGGGCATCCTGGTATTGGCCCTTTT
Organism: Terriglobia bacterium; assembly: GCA_963757835.1. Taxonomy (GTDB): domain Bacteria; phylum Acidobacteriota; class Terriglobia; order Terriglobales; family Acidobacteriaceae; genus JAIQFF01. The sequence goes on from CAVWSP010000012.1 coordinate 89,372, forward strand.
CCAGATACACGCTGCCGATATTGTTCAGGCAGATGGCCTGCAGACCGGCATTGCCGAGATCACGCTCCAATTGCAGGGCTTCTTTGTAATTCTTCAAGGCCTGCTCGTGGTCGCCGCCGGCATCGAAAAAATTTCCCAGGTCGATCAGCGTGTCGCCCAATCCGCGCCGGTCGCCGATTTCACGCCGGATGTCCAGCGCCTCCTGGTAGCTGGCCAGAGCCTCTTTGGTCTTGCCGAGTGAAGCTTGAGCCGAGGCTATTTCATTCAGACTGAGGGCCAGGCCGCGCTTCTGGCCGAGGCTCCTCCAGATGGCGAGCGCCTGCTGCTCATTCCGTACGCTTTCCTCAGGCTTGTTCAAATTATCGTAAGCCGCGGCCATAAAGTGCAGGCTGAACGCTTTTTGCTCCTGGTTATTCATCTGGACCGCCAGGCTATAGGCTCGGTTCAAGGGATCCAAGCTGCCCTGGGAGTCTCCGCTTTTGATGGCCACACGCCCCAGTTCGATTGTGGCTGCGACGTCCTTCGGATTTGCGGCCAGCAGCTTCTCGTAGTACTCGCGGGCTCTGGTCAAGTCTCCGGAATTGGTGTAGAGGCCGGCCAGCGTCGCCTGCACTTCAGTGTTGCCGGGCGAAGCCTTGGCCAGGTTTTCGTAAGCCTTGATGGCCTCGGGATAGTTCTTGACTACCTGCGAACGAATGGCGGAAATCAAATACTTTTCTGCCTCGGGGAGGTCCTGGCTCAGGGTCACCGCTTTTTGGGCTGACTGCTCGGCTTTGTCGTCATATCCCAGGCTGCTGTAAGCCTGTGCCAGCCGGGAAAAGGCCAGGGCGAACGAGGAATCAGCAGTGGTAGCGGTCTCAAATTGCTTCTGCGCTTCCAGATTTTTCCCGTCTCGCTGCAACCCGATTCCCAGGTTGTAGGCGCGCAAGGCTTCCACCGATTGTGAAACCGGCTGAAAGGAACTGGCCTTCAATTCCTTGAGCACATCCTCGGGTAGCGCAAGTTTTTGACGGATGGACTCGGCGAGGCGATCGATCGAGCCGGGAATCTCCTTCTCACTCGGGACATCAATTTTCAGCGGAATCGTACGATCATTCTTGATGTCCTGAAGAGTGGCATCAATGCGGATCTGGTCGCCGAACTTCGCGTACTGTCCCCAGACCACGCGGTCGGCATTGCTGAAATCGGCCACACGGCGAATGGCGGTTGGATCGAGCACCGTGGTGGGAGCAATTCGCAGGTCGGTCAATATCTGGTGTAGCACGTTGGGGCTGACGGTTCGCAGTTGCGACGACTGACCAACATCCGTACTCAACATTTCAGCTACGCTCGGGCCCAGCCAGTCCAGCGCGGGATCGCCGGATGCGTTGCGAAAGGGCAGGATGGCGAGAGAGACCACCGGCCCGGTCCGGGCGGGCGGAGGTTTGAACAGCTTGTCGCGGAACACGAAGCCTACGATGGCCAGGACGATCACGGCCGCCGCGGTCCCAAACCAATGCCAGGGAAAGCTTCGTCCCCAGGGCCGGACGCCGCTGGGAAAGTGCAAGGTTGCGGCCGCGTGCCCGCCCTGCCAGGCGTCGAGATCGGCAAGGATTTCCGCCGAACTCTGGTAGCGCAGCTTCAGGTCGGGCTCCATGCATTTGCCGACGATGTTGCTGAGCGACCGCGGTATGGAGGCATCGTGGCTCGATACCGGGGCAGCCCTCTCCTGGGTGCGCTTGAGCAGGCTGGCCACCACGCTGTCGGCCTTGTACGGCATTTTGCCGGTCAGCAATTCATAGAAGATCAGACCCAGCGCGAATACGTCGGAGCGCTGGTCCAGATCCTTGCCCAGGGCCTGCTCCGGGGACATATAGTCCATAGTGCCGACCAGGGCGCCGGTCTGGGTCATGCCATCGCCTTCGAGGGTGCGGGCCAGGCCGAAGTCCATCACCAGGATTCTCCCGGCCTTGTCGCGCATGATGTTCTGCGGCTTCAGGTCGCGGTGAATGATGCCTGCGCTGTGCGCGGCTTCCAGCGCGCGGCAGGTTTGCTGCATGATTTCTACCGCTTCGCCAGGTTCAAGTTTTCCCTTCTGCTGCATCAGGCCGCGCAAGTCCTCACCCTCGACGAACTCCATGGTGATGAACTTCATGCCATCGGCCTCGCTCAGGTCGTAGATACGGATGACATTTTTGTGGGTGACCTGGGTGGCCAGCAGCAGTTCCTGCTTGAAGCGGTCAATGATGGCCTGGTGGCCGGCCAGCTCGGGCCGGATCACTTTCAGCGCCACCATGCGATTCAGTTCGCGGTCGCGGGCTTTGTAAACCGCGCCCATCCCGCCTTCACCGAGAATCTGCAGTATCTCGTAGCGCTGGCCGAGAATCGCTCCCGGCTGCAACATCGACGGGTTGCTCTGAGGCCTTGGCATGCGCGGCGGCGCGGGCTTGCCGGGGCCGGTGCCGCCATCGATCATGGTCGGAGAATCGGGACCGAGATTGTCCACCAGGGTCGGCGAATCTGAAGGATTGCTACCGGGAACGTCCACCATGGTCGGAGAGTCGGAGGCGGGAACACTCGTGTTCTGGCCGGGAACATCGATCAGGGTTGGCGAATCCGAAGGCGGAGGAGTGCCGGGAGAAGAGCTGTCGCCCTTGGAAGGCGTACGCACGGCGGCACCACCTTCACCGGGGTCTGAAGGCTTTCCATCCGGGCGGCCTCGGGAGAACTCTTCCATTCAATGACCTCGGCCCGTGACGGGGAACGGAAGCTCCTAAAGGCAACCCCGGGCTAGCACACACGAGCCCAACGCGCGGAACCAGTTTGGGGGTAGAGGCCCGCGAGTTGACAAGTATATAACGTTGTTTCACCAGTGTCAGCCGCTGGTCACCGCGAAGTGAACAGTGGAGTTCCATGGAGGACGGGCGTCCCCGCCCTTCAGGAGGAAGGCCTGGCCCGGGCGGGACGCCCTTCCTCGGCCGTCAGGAGGAAGGCTTGTGCCCGGACGGGCGGGACGCCCGTCCTCCATTAACTCTTAGCTCTAGGCTTTCATAACTCCGCCGGGGGAGTGTCATATGATGGAGAGCGGAAATCGATGCGAACCGTTGCCGTTATCCCCGCCCGCCTTGCTTCCACCCGGCTGCCGCGCAAGGCGCTGCGCGAAATCGCCGGCAAACCCCTGATCGGCTGGGTTTACGAGGCGGTCCGCTCTTCTCCCCTGCTGCTTAAGGACGACGTCATCATCGCCACCGACTCTGATGAAATCATGAAGGTCTGCCAGGGCAAGGGCTGGAAAGCCCAGATGACCTCGGCCGCGCATCGCAGCGGCACCGAGCGGGTGCACGAGATATCACAATCGGTCGCGGCCGATGTCTATCTGAATATCCAGGGCGACGAGCCCATGACTCGGGCGGAACACATCGCCCGTCTGATTGAAATCATGCAAGACCCGGCGGTGCAAGTCGGGACCCTGATGACGGCGGCGGCCCCGGCCGACATCGACAATCCCAGCGCGGTAAAAGTAGTGACTGATTCGGCTGGACACGCCCTTTATTTCTCACGCGCGACCATTCCTTACGACCGCGACGGCGCGAAACCAAAGTATTTCAAACATCTCGGCTTCTATGCTTATCGCAAGCCCGCGCTCGATCGCTTCGTCGCGCTGCCAGAGTCTTCGCTCGAGCGCAGCGAGCGCCTGGAGCAATTGCGCTTTCTGGAGAACGGAATCGGGATTCACGTGCGCCAGACCGCGTACGACACCGTGGGTGTGGACACGGAGGAAGACCTGCGCCGGGTGGAAAAGATCCTCCGACCCAGTACTAAATCGTCCGATTGATCAGTTTCAGAATCGTTCCGGCCCTTGCGCATGGCCTTGGGGATCTTTTTCCACTGCAATATGGTCAGGACGCACGAGCGGGACGCTCGCGCCTACATTTACTTCCTGCCCTTGAGCCACCACAGGAGCGCTGCGCCGGCGGCGACTCCTGCTACTGCCAGGCCTGCCCGCTTCATTGAACGATCCAGTTCAGCCTGCCTTTTATCGACCTGCGGCTGCTCGGGGTGGGCGCCGTCTGGTCGCAGCGGGTCTTTCAGCGCGCTTGCGATCACTTCGGCCAGGTGCAGGGCGTGGCGGTCGGTGGATTGCGCGATCTGTTCGCGGCAACTGAAGCCGTCGGCGATGATCAGGCTGTCGGGCGGGGCGTGGCGGACCGCCGGCAAAAGCTCCAGCTCTCCGATTGCCATCGAGACTTCGTACTTTTCTTCCTCGAAGCCGAACGAGCCTGCCATGCCGCAGCAGCCCGGCGCCGGCGCGCTCCAGTCGATGCCCATTTTTCGTAGAACCGACTCTTCATCGGTCATTTTCATCAGCGATTTGTGATGACAGTGGCCGTGCACGAGGGCCTTGGCGGGAAGATGCGGAAGCTGAAAATCGGCTGCTTTCTTTTCCAGAAATTCGCTGAGCAGGAATGTCTGCTGCGCCAGCTTGTGCGCCCGCTGGTCCTGAGGGAAGAGATTGAGCAGTTCGTCGCGAAAGACAGCGGCGCAACTGGGCTCGAGAACTACGATTGGAATCCCGGCCTCGATTTCGGGAGCGAGGGTGTCAAGAATCTTCAGCAAGAGGCGCTTGGCGCGCTCCAGCATGCCGAAATCGTAGAGCGGGCGGCCGCAGCAGAGAATCGATTCGGGTATGGAGACGCGAAATCCGGCGGCTTCCAGCACCTCGACCGCCGCCTTCGCGGTATCGGGCAGGAAATAGTTGTTGAAAGTGTCAGGCCAGAGCATGACCAGGGCGGCCTCGGGATCCGGCGGTTGCCTCCGCCCGGGCGTGCTCCGTTCAAACCAGCTGCGAAAGGTTTCGGGAGCAAAAGCAGGCACGCTGCGCTGGTGCGGCATTCCCGCGGCGAACTTGGCAATGTCCCGAAGAAAAGGTAGTTGGGTGGCGAGGTTCACCAGCCCGGGTGCCTTCGAAGCAAGCCGTGCCCAGATGTCAATGTTGGCGAAAGCGTAGTCGCTGCGCGGACGCAGGCGGCCCTCGTGATAGTGGGAGAGGAACTCGGCCTTGTAGGTAGCCAGATCAACTCCGACCGGACAGTCGCTCTTGCAGCCCTTGCAGGAGAGGCACAGGTCGAGAGATTGTTTTACGTCTTCGTCGCGCCAGCGGTCGCGGATCACGTCGCCTCTGGCCATCTCCCAGAGCAAGTGGGCGCGGCCGCGGGTGGAGTGCTCCTCTTCGTGGGTCACACGCCAGCTGGGACACATGACACCGCCTTCTTCGCGCCGGCACTTTCCAACTCCAACGCAGCGCAAAGTGGCGTGAGACAGGCTGCCGCGGTCATGGGGAAACTGGAAGTGGGTTTCGGGGTCCCAGGGTTGTAGTCTGCGCCCAGCCGTAGATTCTCGTCCATGCGATAGGGTTCAACCACCTTGCCAGGATTCATCTTCCAGGCAGGGTCCCATATGGCTTTGAACTCCCGAAAGGCCCGCACCAATTCCGGCCCAAACATTTTTGGCAGCAGTTCGGCCCGAGCCTGGCCGTCTCCGTGCTCGCCGGAGAGCGATCCGCCGTAGCTGACCACCAGATCAGCGGCGGCTTCCATGAACTTTCTAAACTTGGCGATGCCCGCTTCGGATTGCAGATCGAAGTTGGTGCGATTGTGGACACAGCCGTGGCCGAAGTGTCCGTAGAGCGTTCCGCGGTAGTCGAAGCTCGTCATCAACTGGCGCAACTCGCGCAAGTATTTGCCAAGTTTTTCCGGAGCTACGGCAGAATCTTCCCATCCTTCCCAGGTCAGGTCTTCGCCGGGGACGTATGAAATCACGCCCAGGCTGGACTCTCGCACCTCCCACACCCGCTTGACCTGCTCGCGGTTGGTGAACAGCCGCAGGTTCGGTGGACTCGGACCGCGGTTCAGGGCCTGCATCAGGCTGGACGCCTGGGCTTCAGCCGCGGCAATCGTGTCGGCGCCGAATTCGGCCAGCAACCAGCCGCCGCCTTCGGGCAGCAGCGCCAGTCCTTCCGAATTGATGCCGCGTCGCCGCGTGTATTCCACCAGCAGATCGTCAATACCCTCCAGGCCGATGGGCTTGTATGCAATGACGTCGGGCACATGGTCGGCGCACTGGAAGATGTCGGGATAGGCGATCACCAGCAGCACTCGCGCCGGAGGACTTTCCACCAGGCGACACGTCGCCTCGAGCACGGAGACACATGTGCCTTCCGATCCGACCAGCGCGCGGGCCACATCAAAACCATTTTCGGGCAGCAGGAAGTTGAGGTTGTAACCCGAAACCCGCCGCGGAATATCGGGATAGCGCTGGCGCACCAGATTTGAATATTGGTCGCGAAGCCTTTTCAGGCCGGCGTAAATTTCTCCCCGCCGGCCGCCATCGCGGATGATCTGCTCCAGTTCCGCATCGCCGGTCTTGCCTACTTCCATCCGCAGACCGTCGTAGGTGAGGACTTCGAGAGCTTCAATATTGTCGTCGGTCTTCCCCGCCATCACGGAGTGCACGCCGCAGGAGTTGTTACCGATCATGCCGCCCAGGGTGCAGCGGTCGTGGCTGGCCGGGTCAGGCCCAAAGGTCAGATGATGCTTTTCGGCGGCGTTTCGCAGGTGGTCGAGCACCACTCCGGGCTGCACCCGGGCAGTCCGCCGTTGCGGGTCGATTTCCAGGATGTTGCCCATGTAGCGGGTGAAGTCCAGCACCAGCGCCACGTTGCAGCACTGTCCGGCCAGCGACGTCCCGCCGCCCCGGCAAAGTAAAGGGGCGCCGTACTCGCGCGCCAGCGAGACGGCGGCGATGACGTCATCGGCGTCACGGGGAAGGACCACGCCGATCGGGACCTGGCGATAGTTGGAGCCGTCGGTGGCATAGAGGGCGCGGCTGCCGGCATCGAAACGGACGTCGCCGCGGACATGGCGGCGCAGGGCCTGGTCCAGCGCGGCGGCGTCCACCCCGAAGCCCCGAGCGGCGCTGGCAATGGCTACGTAGTTTTCTGACATTTTTTGCTGGTGTGGGGCGGACACTCTTGTCCGCCACCTTTGACTTGAACTCTGAAACTACAAACCCAGACCAATTGTGAGATCAAATTCAAATTCAAAGCCAGGATCAAGAGCGGTCGGACAGGAGAGTCCGACCCACACATGACGACTTCAGTTGTCGGAATCGCCGCCGTTAATCATTTTGCCGGAGACTCTGGCGATATGGATCCTGGTCTTGCCGTCCTTGAGCTCAATGTTGATGGTGATCATGTTTTTCTTGTCGGTGGAAATGATGGCGTAGCGGTCGCCGGTGGTGGAAACCACGCTGGCGTTGGGCAGCCTCGATTTGTAAAACTCGCCGACGGTGGTGACCGGATCACCACTCTCAAAATCCGCCGCTGCGGTGTGCATCGCGCCCATAGTCATGTTCGACGTGCTGCCTTTGACCACCTCTGCCCCGGGATACAAATCGATGCCGAGATTGCGCGCTGCCTCATCGGGATCGGTGGATGTGTTCATGGTCCCGAATGGGGTCTCGACGCGAACATTTCCGTTCTCATTGTGAATCCGGCTGCGCTTCGCGATGCGGTAACCGATAAAGGAGACAGTCCCGATCGCCAAAATCCCGAGAACCACAAGGACCCCGACGACGATCAGAATGATCTTGAGGGCGCTACCGCTTTTTGGCGTTGAGCCGGGAGCGGTTCCGGCGGGAGTGAATACGGGAGTCGCGGAAGCAGCCGCGGCGCCGGGTTGGGTGGTGCCGCACTTGTTGCAGAACTTTGCTCCGCTGTCCAGGGTCGCGCCACAAGAATTGCAGAATGCCATCGCACCACCTCGTCGTTAGTAATTCTTCACAGACGGCGGAGTATATCGCAAATCAGAGCAGCCGAGTGCTGTAGTCCGCGAGGCTCAATCCCAGCAGCAACATGAGAAAGAAGATTGCGGAAATCACCACCACCTTAACCAGTTTCTCGCTGGTGTACTTGACGTGCATGAAAATCAGGACTACCAGCAACGCCTTGCCGGTCGCAATGACCAGGGCCACGACCGTGTTGAAGGGCCCCAGATCGACGAAGGCGATGCCGGCGGTGAGGCCGGTCAGGACCAGCAAAGCCAGCCAGACGGCAACATTGGTTTTCGCGGAGACAATGTGTTCAGACATGGTAGCGCTCGTTTTCCTTTGCGCCCTTTGCGGTAAAAAGCTTTTAACCGCAAAGATCGCAAAGAAATTTATTTCTTACGATCGATCAAGTACAACAGCGGAAACAGGTAAATCCAGACAATGTCCACAAAGTGCCAGTACAGACCTGAATTTTCCAGAGGCGTGTGCCATTCGGGTGTGTACGCGCCCTTCCAGGCGTGGTAGAGCAAATAAGTAAAGATACCGATCCCGATGATCATATGCAGCGCGTGCATGCCAGTCATGGCAAAGTACAGCGAAAAGAAAATCTGCGCGTGATGCTGGTCCACCGGCTGGTCGGGATGGCCGGGAAGGCTGCCCTGGAAATTGAAGGTGGGGCCGGGGACGTGGTGCTCCTCGAACTTGCTGGTCCACTCGACGGCTTTCACTCCCAAAAAAGCGAGGCCCAACACCAGGGTGAGGGCCAGATAGACGACCTGCTGCTGGCGCTTGCCCAGTTGCGCGGCGCGCACGGCCATCACCACGGTCAGGCTGCTGCAGATGAGCACGGCGGTGTTGACCGTGCCCAGCGTGATGTCGAGTGAACTGCTGGCGGCGGCGAAGTCGGGAAAATACCAGAGACGGTAGATGAGATAGGCGCAGAACATGCCGCCGAAAAACATGATTTCGGTCGCCAGAAAAAGCCACATGCCGAGGGACGAAGCCTCGCGCTGCTGCTCCAAGTCGGCGAAGTGATGCTTTAGCGCCGGATTGTGCTGCTCCACCGCAATCGGGCTATCCGCCACTGCGCGCCTCCTGCGGAGCGGGAATGTTTTCGTAATCGTAAGCTTCCCAGGTGACCACCGGGGGCTCGTCAAAATTAAAAGTGGGAGGCGGCGAGGTGGTCATCCATTCCAGGCCGGAGGCGCCCCAGGGATTGTCGGGAGCGATTTTTCCGTAGCGCATGGACCACAAGAAATACACCATGGGCAGAAGATAGCCAACGGCAAGAACGGTGGCCCCGGCGGTGGACAGCACGTTCAGGACCTGGAATTCAGGTGGATACTGCCAGTAGCGGCGCGGCATCCCCAGGTAGCCCAGAATGAACTGAGGGAAGAAAGTCAGGTTGAATCCCAGGAACACGATCAGCGCCGCCAGCCGGCCCAGCGACTCGGGATACATGCGTCCGGTAATCTTCGGCCACCAGAAGTGCATGCCCCCGAGGTAGCCCATGAGCGCGCCGCCCACCATGATGTAGTGGAAGTGGGCCACCACGAAGTAGGTATCGGTCACGTGCACATCAATTCCCAAGAGCCGCGAGGAACAATCCCGTAAGCCCGCCCATGGTAAACAGGCCGACGAAACCGAAGGCGTACAGCATCGGGGTGGAGAACGTAATCGAGCCTTTGTACATGGTCGCGGTCCAGTTGAAGACCTTGATCGCCGATGGCACCGCGACCAGATAGCTGAGGGCGGAGAAGACGAGTGCGGCGTAAAGCGAAATTCCGGCCACAAACATGTGGTGCGCCCAGACCAGAAAACCAAAGACGGCGATGCTGATGCTCGACAAGGCGATGAACTTGTAACCGAAAATGCGCTTGCGGCAGAAGCACGGAATAATTTCGGTGACCACTCCCATCGCGGGCAGAATCATGATGTAAACCGCGGGATGGGAATAGAACCAGAACAGGTGCTGGAACAGCAGCGGGTCCCCGCCGCGCGTGGGATCGAAGATCCCGAGGTGCAAAGACCGTTCGAGCACCACCAGCACCAGCGTGACCGCGATCACGGGCGTCCCCAGCAATTGAATGATGCTGGTAGCGTAGTGCGCCCAGATGAAGAGAGGCAATCGGTCCCAGGTCATCCCCGGAGCGCGCATGCGGTGGATGGTGACCACGAAATTCAACCCCGTAAGGATCGACGAGAAGCCGGAGATGAAGATGGCCAGCCCGGCCTCGATCACCTTGGTATTGCTGAAGGCGGTGCTGAAGGGGGTGTAGAAAGTCCAGCCTGTATCCACGCCGCCGGTGAGCATGCAGTGGAGCATGAGGGCGCCGGCGATTATGTACAGATACCAGCTCAGCAGATTGATGCGAGGGAAGGCCAAATCCTTGGCCCCGATCATGAGGGGCACGAGGAAATTGCCCAGCACAGCTGGAATGGATGGAATCAGGAAGAAGAACACCATTACCTGGCCGTGCATGGTGAAGAGCTTGTTGTAAGTGTCGGCCTGCACCAGGTCGCCCGCCGGGGTCAGCAACTCCAGTCGGATCAGCAGGGCAAAAAATCCTCCAATGAAAAAGAAGAAAGTGATGGACAGCAGGTAAAGCAGCGCGATGCGCTTGTGATCGACCGTAAACAGCCAGGACCTGATGCCGTATTCCTGGTTGAGATAATTCTCGCGTTCCGCGGTGATTGCTGCGGTAGCCATCGCTATTGCACCTTGGTTTCCTGCGGCTTCGCGCCTGACGGAACCACCGTCGGGCCGCCCGCCGCTCCCGATGAACTCGGGTTCAATGATTTTACGTATGCCACCAGCGCGTTGAGTTGTTCTTCGCTCACCAGTCCCTGGAAGACCGGCATGATGGGTTTGAATCCGCTGACCACCTTTGCGCCCGGCGTCAAAATAGATTCGCGAATATAGTTCTCATCGGCCGTGACGATGCGCCCGTCTTCCAGTTGCACGGGCTTGCCGAACAGACCCACCAGGTTGGGGCCGCGGCCCTGGGTATCGGAGCGGTGGCAGGTGGAGCAGCCCAGCTGCTGGAAAATATTCTGGCCGTTCGATGCCATGGTCCCGGAAGCGCCGCCGCCACTAAGCCAGCTCTCGTACTGCGCTGGTTCGAGCACCACGACTTGTCCAATCATTCCGGAGTGCTGCGAGCCGCAATACTCGGCGCAGAACAGATGATAGGTCCCAGCCTTGGTGGGATGAAACCAGGCGGTGGTGTAGCGGCCGGGCAGGACGTCCTGCTTGATGCGGAAGGCAGGAACGTAAAAGCTGTGAATCACATCCTGCGACGTCAGAATCAACTTTACGTCGCGGCCCAGGGGCACGTGCAGCTGGTTGATCTCGCGCTGGCCCTCTTCATGCTGCAGCTTCCACATCCACTGTTTGGCAACGACGTACACTTCGGTGGCGCCGCGCGGGGGAGTGCGTTCCTGGAAGTAAATCACCGCGCCCCACACGAAGATTACGACAAAAATAAAGAGGGGAATCACCGACCAGGTTACTTCCAGCGCGGTCGAGCCTTCGATCTGCTCGGCCGCGACGCCTCTGCGGCGCCGGTAGCGCACCGCGAACACCACAATCATCGTGAAGATGGCGACGCTCATGAGCGCCGACAGGGCCACCAGAAATATGAAAAGCGCGTCCACGCTTCCGGCGGTCGTCGAAGCCCTTGCGGGCCAAAGTGGAAAAGTATCGAACATAATCAGTCGTCGGTCTTCAGTCGCCGGTCGTCAGCACTCCCAGCCTGTGTGGGTCGGACACTCCTGTCCGACGCTTTTGACTTTGCCCTTCCGCCAAACATCATGGTGCCGCATGCCCCCTGGGGCCCGATCCCAAACGGATCAGGACAGTCATCAGAATCCCAAGCCCCAGCAGGGTTGCCAGCCCGGCCAGCTTCAGCACGCGCGAAATAATCGCCCCGTACTTGCCGGTGGTGGGATCGTAGTGATAGCAGTACAGCAAAACCTGGTCGGCCAGCGTGCCGATCTTGTTCTCCGATGCCTGGATCAATCCCAGGCGCAAATCCTTGGGCGCATACTCGACGCCGTAATAGTACTGAGCAATCTTGCCCTCCGGCGTAAGAATCATGATGGCGGTGGCGTGGGCAAACTGGCCGGTCTTGGGATCGTACTGGTACTGAAAGCCGGCGGCCTTGGTCAGCGCGTCAATCGATTCCTGCGGCCCAGTCAGAAAGTGCCAGCCTTCGGCAGCACCGGCGCGGCCATAACGTTTCAGGAATTCGGCCTTCTTCTTCGTGGCCATGTCCGGCGTTTCGCGGGGATCGAAGCTTATGGTCAGGACCTCGAATTCTTTTCCTACGTCGAATTTCAGGACCCGTAGAGAGCTCTCCAGGCCGCTCAGCACTTCGCCGCAAAGCATGGGGCAGTTGTAATAGACCAGGTTGAGGATCATCGGCTTTTTGCCGAAGTAATCTCCCAGGCGAACCGGTTTGCCGGTCTCATCGCGGAAGTTGAGGTCCGCGGGAATCTGTTCATCCAGATGCTGCTCGATGCCGACATTCTGCAAGCCGGGGGGACGCACATTCGCCGGAGGCGACATGATCCCCTTGGTCATGCCCTGGCCCAAGCAGGGTAAGGTCATGAGCAGCGCCAGAAATACGGCGGCGAGAATCTGTTTCGCGATGATCGCATTATTCGACATTAAAGATTTGCCCAGTGTGGGTCGGACACTCTTGTCCGACGCCTTTGACTTTCTGTTCTGTTCCATCGCTACAGCCAGCCTCAGCGGCTAGGCCGCTCGAATCCTCAACCCTTTTCGGCACAACTAAAGTCGTGCCCTTCCACTCGTGCCTTCCAAATCGTGCTTCCAAATCGTGCCCCACCCTTGCTCTTCCTAATTAGTTCTTCTTCGCGGGCTGGCGGCTGGTATCTGACCGCCGCGCCGCTTGTTTCACCATGTTTATTTCCGATGGCGGAACCGTGCCGGCCTGCGGGCGGGTGGGCAGCCCGCGCTGCGCCAGCAATTCCATAGCGCGGTCGATCGGAATCCGGACTACGCCGGCAGACTGATCGATCCAACCGTAGCTGTGCAGCGCCTGTTCTTCATGCATCCGAAAGTCGTTGATCTCTCTTGGTTCGTCGGTTTCCAGGTGCGGCTCAGGGAATTTTGCGACGTCGCCCGGCGCCACCCGCCGCGTCTCCGCGGTGGTCGGCTGCACTAACGGATTCAGCGCGGGTTGACGGCGGTTCTCCCGCGCGTCGAGATAGCTGTACATTCCTTTCAGAAGAAGGGCCACCAGCAGGCACCCGACGGTCAGGCTGACCAAAAAGAGGATGACCGGTTTTGCCCGAAGGTCTTCCCGCTCAAACTCTTCTTCCCCGTCGTGTCCGTCGATGTGAATGTCGTCAGTCATTACTCAGCCACTCGAATCATCTACTCGTGTGCCGCTTCCAGAACTTCGACCGCAAAAACGTCGTAGGCCGGGACCAGCGGCATGGCGCTGAGATTGCGGAAGAAAAACGCCAGCCACAGACCGCCCATCGCGATCGGGACCACAATGTCCAGCCAGGTAACGTTGAAGGTCAGGGAAAAGTTGGGCTCGACGGTCCAGAACAGATCGACATACCGCATCAGCAAAAGCCATGCCGCCAGCCAGGCCAGACGCGTGACATCGCGCTTGAAGGGCCGCGAAATCAGGAACACGAACGGCACCGCAAAGTGGAAGAGCACCAGAAACAGGCCCACGTATCCCCAGCCGCCATTCAGTCGCCGCATGTACCAGGTAATTTCTTCGGGCAAATTTCCCGCCCAGATGATGAGCCATTGCGAGAACGCGAAGTAGGCCCACACCATGATGAAAGCCAGCATGAATTTCCCGTGATCGTGCACCTGCTCCGGTTTGAGCAATTCCGACATCGGCTTGTAGCGGAACAGGATGCGCTCCACCACCACGGCGAAGCACAGGGCCGACAGTACCTGCCCGATCAGGAATGACAATCCGAAGATGGTTGAAATCCAGCTGGGGTCGATCGACATGATCCAGTCGATGGTTGCAAAGGTGATAGTAAAGCCGTAGAGGATCAGGCCGGGCCCGCTAAGCGCCTTGAAGCGCCCGCTGTTATCGCGCACGGGTGGATGGTCCTGCTGCGCCGACCATTTGGTCAGGAAGAACGACAGCAACCACCAGATGGCGAAGTAGATCGCGGCGCGGATGATAAATCCGTTGACCGAGAGGTAGCTCTGCGTGAGCTCCTGCAGGTGTTCGCGCAGATGCTTGTCCGCAATGCCATCCAGCGGCCGGGCCCAGATGTACAGGCGGCGTATGCCAAACAGAAGGGGGATGAACAACACGGCCATCAGCGACACACAACGCATGGCCGCACCCAGAATTCTGCGAATGACCATTCCCCATGCGCCTTTGGTGAGATGGCGGAGCATGAGAATCGCCATCGAGCCCAGAGTCACTCCCAGCCACGCCATGAAGGCCATGAGGTAGGCGCGGAAAAACTGCTCGGGCTGAAGCCATGCGCCGACGGCGGCGATCACTCCGAACACTAATCCCACCAGCAACGACCGCTGTTGGATGGTCTTCACCACCGGCGGCGTCATCAGGTCGAGATTGGTCATGGGAGCCGTGCTCATTTCGGGCCCTCTTCCGCGGAACGGTGTGCAGGCTCGGGTTCAATCACGGGCAAGGTCGCGCCTGATCCGAGTTCCTCGAAGCGCGGCGGGTCGGACGGGACCTTCTGCCCCGCGGGAACATCGGCGGACGTGGCGCCCTGGCTCAATTGCAGCGCGCGGATGTAGGCCACGATGGCCCAGCGGTCCCGAGGCGCGATCTGCGATGCGTAGTCGGGCATGGCCCCGAAGCCGTTGGTGATCACGTCGAAAAAATATCCCAGCGGCGCCTTGCGCAGGCGCTCGATGTGATAAGAGGGCGGTTTGCGCGGGAAACCACGAGACGGAATCACGCCGTTGCCGTCGCCCACGCGGGAGTGACAGGGCGCACAGTAAATGTCATAACGTTGCTGGCCGCGGGCCAGAAGATCGGAGGTGACCGGAAAGGGCATGTAGTCCCCGGGATTGCCGCCAAGTTTTCCGGTATAGAGATAAGTGTCTTCGCGCAACTCGCCGCGCGCCACCGTGCCTTCGACCGGAGGCCGCGCCGAACGCAGGTCAGTATAGAAATCGCTGCGGGCGAAAGGCTTGAAGCGGGGCTGATCGTGCATGTCCTGCCGGCACCCGGCCAGCGCTAACAGGAGCGTACAGAAGGCAAGGGCGGAGCATGCCTTCAGGCCCGTAATACACAACCCTCTTCCCCGTGTCATCCTGAGCGGAGCGAGAAGATTCGCTTGCGAAGCTTCTCGCGGAGTCGAAGGACCCCTATGAGCGGATGAGTCAGTGGTCGGGTAGGAGTCCCTCGACTTGCTCTCACCGCGCCAGCGCGGCTCGAGCCGCGCTCGGGATGACTCGTTCTTTTGGCAGAAGCGCTGCGCCACCCCAAGCCCGAAAAATTGGAAAGGATGCTTAATCGGGCACCTCCGCAATGGAGCGCGGCCCAAAGCTTTCCAGAAGTCGGCGGACTTCCGCCGGGTTGTATTTGGGGTCGGAGGAGAACACGATCAGGAAAAACCTGTCTTTGGTCGCGAAGGCGAAGCGCGGAACATTGAACACCGGGTGGTAGGGCATGGGCAGCCCGTTGAGCGCCAGCATGCCGAACACGGCAAAGATTCCGCCAAAGAGAATCGTCATCTCAAAGGTGACGACAATGAATGCAGGCCATGAATGATAGGGTTTGCCGCCGACGTTAATCGGATAACTCACCACCGAAATCCAGTACTGCAGCAGATAGCCGCCCAGTCCGCCGAGCAAGGCCCCGATCAGGACGACTAGCGGCACTTCATCATGATGGAATCCGATCGCCTCGGCCAAACCCTCAACCGGGAAGGGACTGTAAGCGTCAATTCTCTTGTAGCCGGCTTCGCGCGTGCGGTTGGCCGCGTCCATCAACGAATTGACAGAATCGAATTCCGCCATCAATCCGTAAGCTTTTGTGCGCTTCATTCCTTGACCTCCGCTTCGGGAAGCAAGGTCCGCATTTCAAAAATCGAAATCATGGGCAGGATGCGCACGAACAGGAACATGGCGGCCAGAAACATGCCGATGGTCCCTATGTAAGTCATCCAGTCCCAGCGGGTGGGATAGTACATGCCCCAGGAAGAAGTGAGGAAGTCGCGGTGCAGGCTGACCACCACGATGATGAAGCGCTCCAGCCACATGCCAACCAGCACGACCAGCGAAATCAGGAACAGCCAGACCGGGCTGCTGCGCAGCTTGGGAATCCACAGCACCTGCGGAATGCCCAGGTTGCAGATGAGCAGCATGTAATAGAAAAACGAGTACGGCCCGTGCAGGCGGTTCCACAGCAGGAAAGCGTCGTAGCGGTTCCCGCTATACCAACCCATGAACGCTTCAATGCCGTAGCCGTAGGCCACAATCAGGCCGGTGGCCAGCATCACCTTGGCTGAGTTCTGCAGGTGCCGTTCCGTGATGAAATCTTCAAGTTTGTAGATCTTGCGGATGGGAATGGCCAGCATCAGCACCATGGCGAAGCCGGAGTAAATGGCGCCTGCCACGAAGTAAGGCGGGAAGATGGTGGTATGCCAGCCGGGCACGATGCCGATGGCGAAATCAAAACTCACCACGGTATGCACCGACAGCACCAGCGGAGTGGCCAGTCCGGCCAGCAGCAGGTAAGCAGTTTCGTAACGATGCCAGTGCCGCGCCGAGCCGCGCCATCCCATGGCCAGCGTGCCGTAGATGATCTTCTTCCAGCGTTCTTCGGAACGATCGCGCAAAGTGGCAAGATCAGGAATAAGACCGATAAACCAGAACAACGCCGAAATGGTGGCGTAAGTCGAGACCGCAAACACGTCCCACACCAGCGGACTGCGGAATTGCGGCCACACCCGCATGGTGTTGGGATAGGGAAACAGCCAGTAGGCCAACCACGGACGTCCGGTGTGAATCAGGGGAAAAATTCCCGCGCAGGCCACGGCGAACAGCGTCATGGCCTCGGCAAAACGGTTGATCGAGTTACGCCACGATTGCCGCAACAACAACAGGATGGCGGAAATCAGCGTGCCGGCGTGCCCGATTCCAATCCACCAGACAAAGTTGACGATGGCGAAGCCCCAGCCAATAGGGATGGTGACGCCCCAGATGCCGACGCCCTTCACGAACAGATAGCCCATGGCGAACAGCAGCATCATGGTCAGGAGGAACATGACACCGAAGCCGATGAACCAGGAATTGGAGGTAGGACGAGTCAGCACGATCGAACTGATCTTGTCCGTGACCGAACCCAGGGTGTATCCAGGCTCAATGACCGGCGCTCGTGTCTCTCTGGGCTCGTCCATGATTTAACCGTGCTCTGCTTCGAGTTCGGGATTCGGATTACGAATGTCCGCCAGGTACGTGGTCCGGGGACGGGTGTTCAGGTCCGCCAGCAGGCCATAGTTCCGCCCCAGCGCTTTCAATTTCGATACTTTGCTTTCAGGATCGTTGACGTTGCCGAAAACAATGGCGTTTGCCGGACACGATTGCTGGCACGCGGTCTGCAACTCGCCGTCCTGAATCTTGCGGTCCTCGCGTTCGGCATCGATCCGGTGTTCGTTGATACGCTGCACGCAGTAAGTGCACTTCTCCATCACACCGCGGCTGCGCACGGTCACATCCGGATTGCGCATCATCTTGTATTGCGAGGTTTCCCAGTCCTGAAAGAGCAGGAAATTGAAGCGCCGCACTTTGTAGGGGCAGTTGTCGGAACAGTAGCGCGTGCCCACGCAGCGGTTATAGACCATGTCATTCAGGCCTTCGCTGCTGTGCACGGTCGCGCCCACCGGGCACACGACTTCGCAGGGAGCGTTCTCGCACTGCTGGCACGGCACCGGCTGGAAGTAGGCCTTGGGATTGTCGCGGTCGCCCTGGTAATAAGAGTCAATGCGAATCCAGTGCATGTGCCGGCCGAGGACTGTCTGTTCCTTGCCGACTACGGCGATATTGTTTTCGGACTGGCAGGCGACCACGCAATTGTTGCAGCCCACGCAGGCATTCATGTCAACCGTCATACCCCAGGCGTACGGCTCGGCCGCATAGGGGTACGGCTTGTACAAAGTAAGGTCCTTCGGCGGCTCTTCTTCGCGCGCGAAGTCTGGTTCCTTGCGGTACTCCTCGATGCTGGCGGTGCGCACCAGGGGGCGCGCGCCGGTGGGCGTGTCCATGGTCTGGTAGCCCTGGGTAGAAGCCAGCTTGTAGGTGCCTCCGGCTTTGCGGATCGCGACGCCATTGGTAAACCACGGCGTAGCGCTGGTACGCAGCGCGTACATATCGAAACCGGCGCCGGTGCCGACCCGGCCGGCGCGGCGGCGTCCGTAACCCAGGAAGACGGTGACGGAATTGTCAGGATGGCCTACCTGGATCCAGACCGGAGCGGTCACCTTCTTGCCATTGAGCTCGACCTCGACCAGGTCTTCAGTTTTGATTCCCATGCGATCGGCCATGGCCGGGCCCATCAGAACCGGGTTGTCCCAGGTGAGCTTGTTCATCGGCTTGGGCAGTTCCTGCAGCCAGCCGTTGTTGGAGAATTGCCCGTCGTAGATGGAGGGATCGCGACGGAAGTTGATCTCGATGGCTTTTTCGTCCACGCCTGGCGCAGCCGGGAAGCTCGCGGCCTTGTTCACGACCTGCTTCGGCGCGAAGGCGGTGCCTTCAACCCAGCCGTCGTGCAGCGATTTCCGCCAGAACGTATCAAAATCGGCGCCGGAATGCTGCTTCTTCCAGTAGGCCTGCACGATCTCGTGACCGCTGGTGTCGGACTGCCCCGCCAGCATGGAAACCAGTTCGCAGGCACTCTTGCCCTCGTATAACGGTGCGATTAAAGGTTGAACGATGCTGACGGTGCCATCGTAGGCACGGGCATCGCCCCAAGCCTCGAGATAGTGCGCTTCGTTGACGTGCCACTGGCAGAGTTCGGCGGTTTCGTTGTGGTAAAGCCCCAGATGCACGCGGAACGGAACGCTCGGGCTTTTGAGGGCGTCGGCGAATCCGAAGTCAGCGGGGGCGTCGTAGGCGGGATTTCCGCCAATAATGACCAATACGTCCACCTTGGCGGCGCGCATGTCGGCGACCAGGTCTTTGAGCGACTCGGTTTGATTTACCGAGTTGGCATTTACCGGATCGGTGTAGAAAACCGTTTTGCCCACGTTGCCGAGGGCTTGATTCATGGCGTGGGCAATGGCGTGGACTGCAGGTGGCTGATGATCACCGGCGATGACCACGCTGGAACCGTGATGAGTCCTCAGGTCCCTGACCAGAGCCGGATAAAATCCCGGCGGACCCGTGGGGCCGTTGGAGAACCCCGTGTTGGAAAGGACCAATCCCAGCAGCGAATTTGCAAAGGGCTCGATATCTCGGGCCGGCAGCGGGGCCCGGTGATCTGCCCGCGCTCCGGTCGAACTCGGTGTGCTCTCGACTACGTACAGCCTGCTCATCTCACCCGCGTCGGGATTGCGGCGCTTGGCGAAATCCCGGACGTAACGCGTGAAGCCGGGGAATCCCGCGTAGAGAAAATCGGCGTCAAGCGAGAGTATTACGTCCGCTTTCGAGAAGTCATATTGCGTCTCCACCGGCTGGCCGAAGGCCAGCTTTGCGCCCTCAAGCACATTGTCGCGGTTGACCGGTTCGTACACATGCCACTTGGCCTCCGGATAAATCTTGAGAAACGACTGAAGCTGGTCGGCGAGCGTGGGAGAGGAAACTGTCGGCGTCAAAATGCGGATGCCGGCTCCCTGCAAATTTTTCTGGATACTCAGCGGGGCGCGCATGGCCTCGACCAGCGATCCCCAGGAGCGAATGTCGCCCAGGTAGCTCACAGTCTGTGAACGGTCGGGATCGTACATTCCGAGGATCGACGCTTGAGAGAAGATGTCGGTGCCGCCCAGGCTGGCAGGATGCTGGTCGTTGCCTTCAATCTTGGTGGGACGATACAGGTGGCTCTCGACCAGAAGCGGGCTGGCGTACCCGCCCAAGGTGAACGCCGTGGCAAAAAACAAGGGCCGCCCCGGAACGACCTCTTCAGGCTGCTTGACGTATGGGACGATCGGTTCGAGCGGCTGCTTGGTGCAGGCGCTCATACCGGCCATGGCCAGCGATGCGCTCATCAGCTTGAGGAATCCGCGGCGGGAAACTGAATCCAGCCACTCCGACGCGCCCTTGGGAAATTCCCGGTGCAGCATCTCCTGGAAATCGGGGCTGCCCGCCAGCTCCTCAAGACTGCGCCAGTATTCCGGGCCCTGGGCCTCGGCCAGGCGGTCGCGGGCGGCATCCAGATCGAGCGTGCCCTTTTTGCTGGGACAGACGTCCTCGCGGCGCGGCTTAGCGGGTTGTTCTTCCATCTTCATACTCTGCCTATGGAATACTCTGCTGATGGAGGCCGGGCGAGACGCCCGTCCTCCATCAAACTATTACCGATGGCACGTCGAACAGCTGGTTATGTCCGTTACCGTGCGCAACTTGTACTTCTTTACCAAGTCGGTCCCGAGAGAAAGCTGATCGGTGTACTCTTTGCCATCGAACTCGACCGGCTTGCCGCTCGTCGGTTGCTCGTAACGCATGTTGAAAACCTGGTCGCGCGGCCGGAGATTTTTCTCTGGCGCGCGATGGCACTCCAGGCACCACTCCATCTGCAGCGAAGCCTGGTTATACATCAGCGGCATGCGGTCCACCGGACCGTGGCAGGTATTGCAGCCTACGCCCTTGTTGATATGAATGCTGTGATTGAAATAGGCAAAGTCGGGCAGATCGTTCACCCGGGTCCAGACCAGCGATTTCCCGCTCTTGTAGCTCTCGCGCACCGGTTCGAGCAAGGCGGCGTTGGTCCAGATTTGAGCGTGGCAGTTCATGCAGGTCTTCGTAGGCGGGATCCCCGCATAGCTGGAAGTTTCGACCGAGGTGTGGCAATAGCGGCAATCGATTCCCAATCCAGCCACGTGGTGCTGATGGCTGAAGGGCACCGGCTGCGGCCGCCGCACTCCGGCGTAGGTCACGTAGGGGGAACGTTGAATTTCCGCCGCCGCCCAGAACAACGCCGCCACGACGAATATGGCGCCATAGATCGTCGCTCGCGAAAGTGTGTTCGTGCTGCGGTGAAAGATCTGCATCGAAAGAGGACGTTCCGTGCCGCGGGCGCCGAACGACGGCAACCGGTTAGTGCAGCATTAAGCGAAGCGGCATTAAGCCGCAAATCCAGCGAGCAATAAAACTGGAGATTATAGCAGGCAAAAGATTGTGAATGCACAATCGGAGTTCCAGCCGACGAAGAAATCGATAAGCGAAATCGATCTGCGGCTTCGTGCGCTAACGTACGGCTACTTATTTCCACGGATCAGCCATTCGATCGCTGGGGAAGAACGGCCCTTTCAGGGCCGCGTTCTCGGTACTCCACACGTGGCCTTCAGGCCGAGTGGCGCAACGCGGGCTGAAGCCCGACGTCCGATGGCGTCACAACGCGGCGCTGAAGCGCCGCTCTTCCACAGTGGTGGAATGTGGACCGCGGAGCCTGCCCTAATGAGGAGCGAGGCGCACTATCTATTTGAGGTTCATCACCAGCAGTTTGGGTTCGGTCATTTCTTCGATCGCATACCGCAGCCCTTCACGGCCCAGTCCGGAGTCTTTGACCCCGCCATAAGGCATGTGGTCGATGCGGAATGCGGGCACATCTCCGGCAATCAGTCCGCCAACTTCCAGTTCTTCATAGGCATTGAAGATCAGCTTGGCGTCGCGGGTGAACAGTCCCGCCTGAAGGCCATAGGGAGAGTTGTTGATCTGCTTCAGGGCCTGATCGAAGTCGTCGTAGGGCTCGACCGTGACCACCGGAGCGAATATTTCCTGACAATTTACCTTCATCTCCGGGCGGGTGCCGGTGAGAACCGTGGGTTCAAGCATTGGTCCCTGACGCTGTCCACCGCACAGCAGGCGGGCCCCGCCGCGGACAGCCTCCTGAATCCAGTCGCTGGCGCGGATTGCATCGCTCTCGCGGATCAGCGGTCCCAGGTCGGTCGAATCATCCAGCGGATCTCCCGTTCTCAGTTTCTTTACACCCTCCAGCAGGTGGTCGGTGAAGCTGGCGAAGGCGGAGCGCTCCACCAGGATCCGCTGCACCGAGATGCAGGTCTGACCGGCGTAGGAAAAGCCTCCTGCCACGCACCGGTCGGCGGCGTAGGCCAGATCGGCGTCGCTGTGCACGATCACGCCGGCATTGCCCCCGAGTTCGAGGACAACTTTCTTTTTCCCGCAGTTTTTCTTGATCTGCCAGCCGACCGCCGCGCTGCCGGTGAAGCTGATCAACTTGATGCGCTCATCGGTCACCAGCAGTCCCGCGTCTTCGTTCGAAAGAGGAAGCACATTCAATCCGCCGTCCGGCCAGCCCGCCTGTTGCACCGCTTCTGCAAGCAGCAATGCGGTCAGAGGAGTCTGGGGAGCAGGTTTCAGGACCAGGGGACACCCCGCTGCGATGGCGGGCGCAACCTTGTGCGCCACCAGGTTCAGGGGAAAATTAAATGGCGTGATTCCGGCGATCGGTCCCAGGGGAAAGCGGCGCACGATGCCCCAGCGTCCAGCGGTAAACTCCTGCCAGTCGAGAGGCAAATATTCCCCATAAATCCGCGTGCTCTCCTCGGCGGCAACATTGAAGGTAAAGATGGCGCGCTCGACCTCGGTGCGCGCGGCTTTGATCGGTTTCCCCGACTCCTGCGCCATGGTGCGGGCGAATTCCTGCTTGCGCTCGCTGATGTTCTCCGACACCCGCCGCAGGACGCGCTGGCGTTCAAAAGCCGGAAGGCGCCGGGTGGTCCCGAAGGCCTTCACCGCGGCTGCAATCGCGGCCTCGGCGTGTTCCCGCCGGCCCTGGAATACAGAAGCGATTACGCTTCCGTCATAGGGGGCCCGTATTTCGACTGGATCACCTTCTTCGATCCATTTGCCATCGACAAAAAAACCTTGCGTGCCGGCTGGAGTCGCAGTCATCTGTGCCATGACGTTATTTTAGACCTCCACCGAAAGTGGAATGTTAAATAACGGTGCGATTATAGGATTTTAGGAGGCCCCGGCCAGAACCAGCGCTCACGTAGGGGCGGGCGCCCTCGCCCGCCCAGCCGGGCAAAGCCCGGCAGTTTTCGCATGGCACAACAATAAGGCCGGGCGGGGGGAAGTCCTGGCCAGCATAAAGCCTGGCGAGCTGCGCTCGCCCGCCCGGACGGGGCGTCCGGGCCTACGTGGCTCCACTTAAGGGATAATATTTCCGCACACGAGGGAACTTTCACTTGCCGCAATCCATTCTGCAAATGAGCGAGTTGCTGCGCCAGGGTTCACTCTCGCCGGTAGAGCTCACAACCGATTGCCTGGCCCGCATTGAAAAGCTCAATCCCAGGCTGAATGCGTTCATTACGGTTGCGGCGGAATCCGCCCTGGCGCAGGCCCACCAGGCTGAAACCGAGATACGGCGCGGCGGCTGGCGCGGACCGCTGCATGGTATTCCTCTGGCCCTAAAAGACCTGATCGACACCGCCGGCGTGCGAACCACCGCAGCCAGCCTGCTGTTCAAGGACCGGATTCCCGTGGAAGACGCGGAGGTGGTTCGACGCCTGAAAGCGGCCGGCGCAGTCCTGTTGGGAAAACAGAATCTGCACGAATTTGCCTACGGCGGCAGTTCGATGATCAGCGCCTTCGGCGAAGTGCGAAACGCCTGGAACCGGGAACACATCACCGGCGGTTCTTCGGGAGGCTCAGCCACTGCGGTCGCCGCCGGATTGGGCTACGGCGCGATCGGCACCGACACCGCCGGTTCGGTCCGCGAACCCGCTGCGCTGTGTGGTGTGGTCGGCTTGAAGCCAACTTACGGAAGGGTCAGCGCCCGGGGCGTGATTCCGCTTTCAGCTTCTCTCGATCACGTGGGCTCGCTGGGGCGAACCGTCGCGGACGTGGCCGTGATTTTCGCCGCCATCGCCGGCTACGACCCTGCGGACAAGACCAGCGCGAGTATTCAGGTGGAAGATTATATGGCGGCGATGGGAAGAAATTTTCGGCCGCTGCGAATCGGCCTGCCCAAGAAATTCTTCTTTGAAGATCTGGATACCGAGGTGGCGTCCGCCATCAATCATGCGATCGCAGGCCTGACGGCAATGGGAGCAGAAATACGCGACCTGGAACTGTCGGTACCGACTGACCGCACCCTGCAAAGCGCGGAGTCCTATGCCTTCCATGCCGAGTCCGTCGCCCGCAGCCCGGAACTCTACCAGCCGGAAACCTTGCGCCGGATTCGTACCGGTCAGAACGTGAGTCCGGATGTTCTGCTCCGGTGCCGCAGCGACCTGGAACAGGCCCGGCGCGACATTGCGGCGGTTTTTACGGATGTGGATGTCCTGGTCACTCCGACTACGCCGATTCCGGCGCCTGCCATCGCGGAACTGAAACAGAATCCCGATCTCCTCCGGCCGCGGGAGCTGCTCCTGCTGCGCAACACCCGTCCCATCAATGTCTGGGGGCTGCCGGCAATTTCCCTGCCGTGCGGTTTCACCGAATCCGGCTTGCCCATCGGCCTGCAGATCATCGGACCGCACTGGGGAGAATCCCGGGTCCTGCAGGTGGCGAACGCGTATGAACAGGCGACAGCCTGGCACAAGCGACAACCCCTGTCATCCTGAGCGCAGTATTGCGTTTCGCTTGCGAAACGCAATACGGAGTCGAAGGACCCCTATGTATTCCACAACGTTTCAAGCTCGCTTGGCTATTGAACCGAACTCGAGCGCAACTCGCCCGGCCTTATTGTTGCGCTATAGCAAAACTGCCGGGCTTTGCCCGGATGGGCGGGCGAGGGCGCCCGCCCATCCGTGAGCGCTGGCTAATTTCCCGCCAGGGCTTTATCCATGAATCCGGCTTCGTCGGCCTTCATTTTCTTCAGACCGTCGGCGGGCAGATAGACCATGTGTCCAGCATCGTAAGTGGCGAAGGAAATATTCTTTCTGTACTGCGGCGCCAGATTCAGGTGATCGATGGTGTAGTTGGCGGCATAGAACGGAGTCGCCAGGTCGTAGAGGCCCTCCATCACCAGAACTTTCAGGTAGGGGTTTTTTACGATCGCCTGGCGCAGCGCCGTAGCCGTGTCCGGGAACCCAGCGATGCCCGAACCCCAGTTCCAGGAATTTTCAAAGAAGTTCTGGTCGGCGGGAAACACCTGGTAGGGCATGTCGGTCTTGTAGCCCAGTTCGGTGCGCACGTAGTTATAAAAGACCGAGGTGAAAGGCGGCAGGATCGCTGATTCCGTGGGATCGTAAAACGGGGTGTCCAGCAGTCCCTCCGGGTCGGGGCCAGTGAAACGGCCGTCCAGGCGGCCCACGCGCAGCTTCTGATCGAGCAACAGATAGTGGGTAAACTTGGGCACGTCGATACGCAGGTTGGCCTGGTCGAGAACATCTTTACTCAATCCGGTGTAGCGCGCCATCTGATCGATGACTTTCTGCCGCTCTTCGGGAGTAATCGCATCGCCTTTGGCCAGCGCCTCGGCGTATTCGGTCGAGGCCCATTGCTCCGACTCCTGCCGCGCCTTGGCCATGTCCTGCATCAGATCCGGCGGCAGTTTCTTGTGATAGCCCGCGATCATGGTGAAGCTCGGGATCAGCAGGATGTAGGGCTGGTCGTTACTCTTGGTGTCTTCGAGCGTCTGGAAACTGAGCGCGGTCGAGAGCAGGGTAATGCCGTTGAAGGAAATGCCCTGGTCCACGAGATTGCCGGCGATGCCGGCGGCGCGAGTGGTCCCATAACTCTCGCCGAACAGGAAGAGAGGTGAACTCCAGCGCTCGTAGCGCGTGAGATACAGCCGGATGAATTCGCTGAAGGCATCAATGTCGCCCTTGACGCCCAGGAATTTCTTGGCCAACTCAGCGTTGGCGGCTCGGCTGAAGCCGGTTGACATCGCATCCACCAGCACCAGATCGCTCTTGTCGAGCAGGGTATTCGGGTTGTCCGCAATGTGGTAAGGCGCAGGCGGCAGAAGCCCATCGGGCCGCAGCCCGGCCCGCCGCGGACCCAGCGCGCCCATGTGGAGCCAGATGGTCGCCGAACCTGGGCCGCCGTTGAAGGCAAACGTCAGCGGACGTTTTTCCGCGTCCTGACCGTCGAGCGTGTAAGCCACGAAAAACATCTCGGCTTCGATCTTGCCGTCGCCGCGCTTGAGTGGCAGCCGGCCCGTGGTGGCGGTGTACTTGAGCACTTTGCCATCGAGCGTGATCTGGTGATGGGTGACCACCGGCGGAACTTCGGAGACATCGAATTCTTCTTTGTCTTTGTCGGTGCCCGGTTTGGGAGCGGACGCCTTCTGCTCTTCGGCTGCGTTGGCCTCGGGAGTTTTCTCGGCCGGCTTCTTCTCCTGATTTTTGGCTGCGGGTTCCGTGCTCTTCGTCTTCTTTCCCTTGGCTTCGTCGGTGGATGAATTGGACTGCTGGGCTAAGGCCCCTGCGATCAGGGCGCACAGCAAGGCAAACGTCAC
The DNA here is from genome assembly GCA_963757835.1 of Terriglobia bacterium. Lineage (GTDB taxonomy): Bacteria > Acidobacteriota > Terriglobia > Terriglobales > Acidobacteriaceae > JAIQFF01. Next base: position 115,750 of record CAVWSP010000012.1, read on the forward strand.
AATAAGGACACGCATGTATGGGGCTCCTGAACGGCGTCTGATTCATTACCTGCTTTGCGGAATTCCCGGCAGCCTTTCCAGCCAAAAGCTCTTAACCGCAAAGAGCGCAAAGGACGCAAAGAACCACGGACAACTTCGCAATGACTGCAGCGCGGAATTATACCCGTAAGACAACTCCATCCGCTCGCTCAACTCTTCTCTTATTACTTTGCGTTCTTTGCGGTTAAAGTCCTCGACCGTCGAAACCGCCAACGGCCGCTACGAAGTTCACACTTGCCATTTGTTACAGAGCGGCGACGAGTTGCTAAGATGTCTCGGTGCCCTCGAAAGCTCTCCGGAAGACACCAGGCAAAATTCTGCGGGTGGATTCCCTCACCTCCATTCCCTGGCTGGTTCATGGTTTCAGCATAAGGACAGGCGGGGTTTCCAAAGTCTATGGTGGGAAAAGCCTGAATCTTGGCTTTACCCGGGAAGATTCGCGACGCGCCGTGGAACAAAATCGCGCCGCCTTTCTCCGCCAACTAGGAGCCGTTGGGAAGGGGCGCGCGTGGCCATTGATCACCACCCGGCAAGTCCACTCTGACCTTATTCATTGTGTCTCTGAAATTCCTCGCGCCGTTCTCACCGGCGACGGCCTGATTACACAGACTCCAGGCTTGCTGCTGGCGATTCTGACCGCTGACTGCCTGCCGGTGATTCTGGTGGACACGAAGCGCCGGGCGGTGGGAGTGTTTCATGCGGGCTGGCGGGGGACTGTAAAGCGGATCGTGGAGAAAGGCGTCGGCGAGATGCTGCGCTGCTTCGGCACTCGTCCCGGCGATCTCAGGGCGGCCATCGGCCCAGGGGTCCATGGATGCTGTTACGCTGTCGGCCCGGAGGTGCGGACCCGGTTCGAATCCCAGTTTGAATACGGCAGCAAGCTCTTCCGCGAGGTGGAGGAGTCAGACCCGGTCCGCGAGAAATATCCGCTGCTGTTCCTGACGGCCCGCGCTCCCGGCCATAGTGAGCTGCCCAAAAAGATATTTCTCGATCTGGTGGAAGCCAACCGCCGCCAGCTCATGGCCGCCGGGGTGGCGGCGAAGAACATCAATGCGTCACCGCTGTGCACTTCATGCCGCACCGATCTGCTGTTTTCTTATCGCGCGGAAAAGGGAGTCACCGGACGCATGATGGCAGTGGCGGGAATCCGTCCATGAGGGCGGCGGAGATTGATGTGAAGGATCTGGGCAGCAAATTTTTTTCTTTGCGATCTTTGCGGCCTTTCTTTGCGTCCTTTGCGGTAAAAGAACTTAACCGCAAAAGCCGCGAAGGACTCGCCAAGGGCGCAAAGGTGGGGCTCATGGGATTGTTATGCCTTGCCGCGCTGCCCGTTTGCCGGGCGGAGGGCCCCGTACCAGAACAGATCGATCAAATCTTTGCCGGGCTCAAGTCGGATGGAAGTCCAGGCGGCGCCGTGCTCGTCGTCAAGAATGGACAGGTTGTGTTCAAGCGCGGTTACGGCGTAACGGATCTGCGCTCCCGGCGCAGGATTGATGAACATACGAACTTCCGCCTGGCGTCGTGCACCAAGCAGTTCACCGCCATGGCGGTCATGCTGCTGGTGCGCGATGGCAAGCTGCGCTACCAGGACCGGCTGACCGATATATTTCCTGACTTTCCGGAGTACGGAAAATCCATCACCATCCGCAATCTTCTGAATCACACATCAGGCCTGCTCGACTACGAAGACCTGATGGCGAAGCCCGCCGCCGGCACTCCCCCGGAAAATATTCCCCAGATTAAAGACGCCAGCGTACTGGAACTGCTAAAGCAGCAGAAGACCACCAAATTTCCTCCGGGCACCAAGTGGGATTACAGCAACTCCGGCTACGCCGTGCTGGCCATGGTGGTAGAGAAAGTTTCCGGCCAGCCCTTTGGCGATTTTCTTCACGACCGCATCTTCGCTCCCCTGGACATGAAGCAGACCGTAGCCTACGAAAAAGGCAAGAACACAGTGGCCCACCGCGCCTATGGCCACACTCATGACGGCGGCGCTTGGCGCGAGATGGACCAGAGTCCGACGTCGGCAGTGTTGGGCGATGGCGGAATCTATTCTTCGCTTGCCGATCTGGCCAGGTGGGACCGGGCGCTCACGCATTACACTTTGCTCAGTGAATCCGAGATGGAGCCGGCACTCATTCCCGTAAAAGTGGCGGATGGCAGCGTGCAGGAACCTGACGGCACGCCCGCGGCATACGGCTTTGGCTGGTTCCTGAGTCCCTACCGGAACCATCCCCGCATGTGGCACTACGGCGAGACCGTGGGCTTTCGCACTACGATTCAACGGCTGGTGCAAGACAAACTTACCGTCATCGTGCTATGCAACCGCGACGACGTTGTGCCCGCTAATCTGGCCCTGAAAGTTGCCGATCTTTTCCTCAGCGCGCATCATTGAGCATTGCAGTAAGATTCGAAAGAACTCCGCAGACGTTCCGTAGCGCCGGCATCTTGCCGAGCAAAATACACGCTGCACGGCCGCAAGAACCGCAGAAGCCGGGGATAATAGAGATGCCCATGTCTGAAGTAGTCGAGAAGCCGGTTTCCGAAAACGCGAACTCCCCCTCCAGCACCGAGCCTGCGGTCGAGGTCTATGCCGTCTACGGCGTCGAGCCCGAGATCCAGGCTTACGCCATGGCCAAGTACTCGCGCTCGGCGCTCTCCATGAAAGAGTCGCTGCGCGAGATCAGCCAGCAGAAGGCGGAGAAATTTCTCAACACCTTCTACTTCCAGTACGGCCACCGCTCCATCGCCGACCTGGCGCACATTGCGTTGGCCATCGAGCGTCTTTCTATCCTCGCCGCCATCGCGGTTGCCGACGAGCAGCGCTGGGACGGCCAGGAGCGTTCCACCCGCTACCAGGATTTTAAAAAGAGCGGCTACTACCTGCCTGACTTCGGCGACGCCCGTGTGGTGGCGGGCGACCCGCCCGCCCCGGTGCCCGCGAAGGATTTCTATCGCGACACGGTCGATTCGTTGTTCGCAGAGTACGAAACTCTCTCCGACCGCACGTTCCTGTACCTGGCCAGCATCACGCCCAAGCCCGACGAAATGAAGCAGGAGGCCTACGAGCGCACCCTGCGGGCCCGCGCTTTCGATATCTCCCGCTATCTTCTGCCGCTCGCGGCCAACACTTCCCTGGGTGAAATCGTCAACGCGCGCACGCTCGAAAGCCAGGTGTCGCACCTGCTCTCCCACACCCACAAGGAAATCCGGCAATTGGGAGGACTGCTGAAGAACGCTGCGATCTCTCCGGCGTACAACGTGAACCAGGACTCGCTGCGGGAACTGGTCGAGCAGATTCGCGCGGTCTCGCCCGAGTTGGGCGGGCGCGCCGAGCAGGAATTATTGCGGGAAGTCCGCGTGGCGCCGACGCTGGTGAAATACGCCGATCCCAGCCAGTATGAAATCGAGACCCGGCGCACCATGCGGCAGATTGCGTCCGAACTGATGGGGGATTTGCCCATGGCCGCGGCCCCGACTGTCGATCTTCTCGAAGAAGAGTTGCTCGAAGTCGAGCTGGCGACCACATTGGTTTACGAGCACAGCCACTATTCCTATCGCCAGATTCGCCTGGCGGTCGAAGCCGCCGGCGGAGCTATCCGGCGCGAGATCATCGACCTGGGACTCCGCCACCGCGGCCGTCACGACGAAATGTTGCGCGCTTTCTGCGCCGGGCAGCAGTTCCGCTTCGACATCCTGATGGATATCGGCGGCTTTCGCGACATGCACCGCCACCGGCGCTGCATCCAGATCGGCCAGGATTTCACCACCCGGCATGGATACGATGTTCCGGAAGAACTCGTGGCCTCCGGAGCCCGGGAAAACTACGATGCGGTGATGCAGCGCACCGCAAGCGCGGTTGAACAACTGGCCGCGGGCGGAGGAGCGGAGGCGCGCGAAAATTCTCAGTACGCCATTCCGCTGGGCTTCCGCAAGCGCACTCTCTTCAAGATGGATTTTGCCGAAGTGGTTTATATCTCCGAGCTGAGGACCGGCCCGGCGGGCCATTTCTCATATCGCAACGTGGCCTATGCGATGTATGAGGCGGTGGCGAAGAAGTATCCGGCGCTGGCGAAGTACTTCAGGGTGCACGATGTGAAGCAGCCGGTGGATTTGCTGAAGCGTTGATTTCAAGACGTAAGATCAAAGTCAACGTCAAAGGCGTCGGACAGGAGTGTCCGACCCACACTCTGCCTGTGCGGCCAGCGTCTAGCGGGTAACCGGCAACTTCCCACGCCAGGCCCGAAAATACTTAGTTCATTCTGAACTAAAGTACCCTAGCCAATCCCGCCATACGCCTACATTATAGGTACTTCCGGCAGTCTGCCCGGATCCCAAAGAATGTTGCTGGACTGTCCTTTATGCCTGGCCCTTGTACCCACGAGTTTTTCTGGCCGCTGCGCGGCGCTGACGGCCGTTATCACCAGCTGTGTCGGCTGTGTGGAGCCCAGTGCGAATACGACTGGAACAATATGCGGCGGGTGGAGGTAGAGCCAGCGCCGATTAAAGCCGGAAGCCCGGCTGACGTTCAGCACAAAGCCCGACTCAAAACTCTGCCCCCGCTCCGGCTGCTGGTCGAACTGGAACCAGCACACCGCGTTTTCCTGCTGAACCTCTCCGACACGCTGCGCTCGATTCCTCCTGCCCACGAATTCCGGTCTTGGTCGTTCTGGCGGAAGATTTTCTTCAACTCCGGCCTGCCCTGGCGTCGTTTTGGGCAATCGCTGCTCGGGCAGGCGATCGCGCTTACCCTGTTGTTGATCGTCTCCCAGACCTGGACGCAAGACCAGCCGATGCGGCGAAGTGCTTTCGAAAATACTCACCTCACCTACTACAAGCCGGATGGGAAATATCCTGCGCTGCGCGGCAACCCGGCCCCGGTGCAGCGAGCCTCCCGGAAACAGATTGACTCGGCGCGCCGCGGCGCTATCCGGGTAGCGCCAGAGCGCGCCCAGGCCGACATCAAAGCGCCCGACATCAAGCTGAAGGGGCCGGCGCGGCCCAGCATCGCGGCTTTGAACCCGGTGCTTCCGGAGGCGCCGCTCGCGTCCGCCCGCTCTTCGCGATTGGGCGGGCCTGCGGGCGCAACTGCGATCGTGGCCCCGCCACCCGAGGTCAGCCAGGGGACATCCCGCCGCCTCGGTTTGCTGCAGGCCTCCGGCGTTGCTCCCGCACCCCAGGTAGGAATTGAATCCTCGCGACATGTGATGACCGTGCCGGGAGCCCCCGTGGTTGGTCCGCCACCCGTGTTGCAGGCCTCGATACGCAGAGTTGGGGACATCAATATCGGTCCGGCCGCCGTGGTCGTAGTCGCGCCCGCTCCGCGCTTGCCGTTGGGCGAGCAGCGCACAATTTCGGGAACGGTCCAATCGTCGCTGGGCAGCCTGACCGGGTTCGCCGTGCCGCCTCCGCCTACGGTCGCTGGCTCGGGAACTCGTGGTAGCGGTCGCGCCGGCATGTTGTCCGGCACCGGTTCTGGCGTGGTGCCGCCTCCGCCATCGGCGCAGGCGATTGAGAATGCAGACAGCTCTGCTGGAAGTGGACGCGGCGGTTCGTTGTCCGGCGCTGCGCTTTCGAGCGCCGGCGTGCAGGCTGTGCCGCCTCCGCCCTCACTCGGGGGCGCGGGCGGTTCCGGAGCAGGTCAACGCGCGGGATTGTTTTCCGGCGCTGGTGCCGGCAACGCTGTGCAAGGCGTGCCGCCCGCTCCATCAGTCGGGGAGGGAGGCAACTCCAGCCATGGTGGACGCCAGATGGCGATGGCCAACCCTCCGGCCCTGGCTCCAGCGCCTCCGCCCATCACTGATAACCCGCGGCAGCGAACTGCAGCCGTCCGGGAACCTCCTACGGAAGAAATGCCGCTGCGCCTGATCGGCCTGGCCATGGCCCTGCCAAACTCGTCTTATTTCTCGAATTACGAGGTTTACATTGCCGAGAGACGTCTGCGCAAGAATCTGACCGAACTGGTCAAACTGGTGTACGTCTATCTTCCTTATCAACGCAGGCTGTCCGAGTATGGGGTGGACAACTCGAAGGTGTACAAGCTGCTGGTCAGCCGCGACCGGACCTGCGACGAATCCCTGATGCAGATGACCTGGCCTGAAACCGATCCTCACCCCGACGCGCGCAATGCCGCCGATGCTCCGGGCCTGAGTGCCGCCGACAAAAAGGGCACGCTGCCCTGCTACCGCACCACCGCCGACGACTACCGCAAAGCCATCGCACGCCGCTAGGACAGTAGTGCCCATAGCCTCATTACTGTGTGGGTCGGACACTCCTGTCCGACGCCGTTGATGTTGGTTCTGCTTTTGATTTGTAGATGCAGTTTGATGGAAGGCGGATTTTCAGCGGATGAAGATCAAGGTCAAAAGCGTCGGACAGGAGTGTCCGACCCACACAGATCGACCCATGAATTTGATGTGAGACCGAGAACCGTGCTAGGTGTACATCACTTTGCGGTCGCCCTTCACGATGCGGCCCACGGTGAAGGCTTTTTCTCCCGCGCGCTCCAGCACGGTCTGGGCTTTCTTGAACTTTTTCGACGGGACCACCAGCAGCATTCCCAGTCCCATGTTGAAGGTGCGGAGCATCTCTTCCTGCGGGACGTTGCCCAGCTGCTGCAGGTGTTCAAAGATCGGCGGCACCTGCCAGGAACCCATCTCGATGACCGCCGCTACCCCCCGTGGGAGCACGCGCGGCAGATTTTCGGTGATACCTCCGCCCGTGATGTGGGCCATGGCGGAGACGCACTCTCCGTCCACCAGGCGTTTGATCGCCGGCCAGTAGCTTTTGTGGGTGCGCAAAAGTTCGTTGCCGACTTTTCCCTTGAGTTCATTCACATAGGAATCGAGGGTGTATTTGCCGACTTCGAAAAGCAGCTTGCGGGCCAGGGCGTAACCGTTGGTGTGCAGTCCATTTGAGGCCAGGCCTAAGATCACATCGCCGACTTCCACCGTCTTGCCGGTGATGATGCGTTCGCGCTCGACCGCGCCCACGATGAATCCGGCCAGGTCGTACTCGCCATCCGGATAAAATCCCGGCATCTCGGCAGTCTCCCCGCCGATCAACGCGCAGCCGTTGTGCTTGCAGGCGTCGGCCAGGCCCTCGATGACTTTTTCCGTGACTTCCGGCTCGATCTTGCCCGTGGCCAGATAGTCCATGAAGAAGAGCGGCGTCGCGCCCTGCACGGCAATGTCGTTGACGCAGTGATTGACCAGGTCGGCGCCGATGGTGTGATGGACGTCCATCTCAAAGGCGATTTTCAGCTTGGTGCCCACCCCGTCCACGCTGGAGACCAGAATCGGGTCTGTCCACTTCACCTTGTCCACTGCGAACAGGCCGCCGAAGCCCCCGATTTCGCTCAGGACGCTGCGGGTAAAAGTCTTGTGGGCGAGATACTTGATCCGCTTCTTGGTGCGGTTGGCGCGGTCAATGTCCACCCCGGCGTCGGCGTAGGTGACGGCGGTCTTCGAGGGATCATGGGCCACGGGAATCAGTGAGTCTCGTTTATGCGGGGATTTGCCCGGCGTCGCTAACCGGGCAATCGGGGATTGTAGCACGGTACTGGGCGAGGAAATTCTGCGCCCGCGGCAAAACCGGGATTCCGGAACAGGGAGCCAGTGAGTGAAATTTCTCAGGAAAAATTCGGCGGACGAGGCTGAAGATGTCAGTGGGATAGCGAGGCGGCGGACTCGGATGTGCGTAAGACTGGACGCGTCGTGGAAGAGCGGCGCTTCAAGCGCCGCGTCCCGGTGAGTAAACGTCGGGCTTCAGCCCCAGTGGCGCCACAGGGCCTGAAGGCCGGTGAGTGTGGCGTTGCGAACGCAGCCCTGAAGGACCGCTCTTCCACAACACGGCTCCATAACCAGTTGCCCAAGGTCGCTCCACGTCACGGCTGCACAACGCCGCTCACAACACGGCTCTGCCGCAACCGGAGCGGGCGTCGAAGCATCGAAAGCCACGCAGACGATTTCTGGTTATTGCGTGATGTAGGCCGAGACGTAGTAAATCAGCACGCCGAAGACGGCCAGTCCTGAAACCGCGTATGCGGTCAGGACCCAGAAGTTGCGCCCCTCGTGGGGCGTCGTGGTAGATGTTGAACTGGCGGTGGTTGAATTCCCAAGGGCTCGATTCTCCATGAATCCTCCACGAACAAGGTGGAAAGCGGACGCCGCTTGGCGTCCAGACTGCCAGGGCAGCCCTGATGCGGCGAATATTACTACGACTTAGGGGCACTTGGCACAGAAAAATCAAGGGTCCCGCAGCCCACGGGCAGGCCAACTGAACAAAGAAAATCGCGCAGAGCGCCGGGGAGGCTCGGGAAACCAACGACATGTGAGCAATCCTGATCAGTAAGTCCATGGGGGATGCCGAATACTGTTGCCTGCTTCCGTTCGGGTGATTGCGGGCGGAAAGAACTCTTCGCTGGTGCTCAAGGGTGAGCAGAGGATGTGACTATGCTTTGGACTGTTTTTGTGGTGCTTCTGATTTTGTGGCTTTTGGGCTTCAGTCTCCATATAGGCGGAGGTCTGATCCACCTGTTGCTGGTGGTGGGACTGATCGTTTTGGTCATCAATCTGTTCAGCGGCCGCCGAAGCGCGGTCTGAACCGGGCCTGATTTCTTCGCTGTGCCAATCGCTTTTCAGGAGGACAGCAAAATGTTGAGCACAAAGAGTTGGATTTATCTCGGATTAATCGTGGCTGCGCTTGTGATTTTCATTCCGCGCAGCGTCGCGCAAACCATTTCATGTTCATCCGACGACGGCAAGCGTCACTATTGCTCAGCCAATGGGCCAGGGCGAGCGCAGCTGGTGAGACAGCGTAGCGAGTCAGCTTGCACGGAGGGTTACAGCTGGGGATCGGACAACCGGGGCGTCTGGGTGGACCATGGCTGCCGGGCCGACTTCGCCATGGGTGGCGGCCGAGGAGACCGGGACCACGATCGGGACCACGACCGGGACCACGACCGGAACGGATATCGCGGCGACAACCGAGGATACGGTTCGGGGCAGGTAATCTCGTGCTCGTCGGATGATATGCATCGGCACTATTGCCCGGCCGACACGCGAGGTGGCGTGCAACTGGTCAAACAGAATAGCGACTCGTCATGCCGGCAGGGCCGCAGCTGGGGTTTTGATCAGCGCGGCATCTGGGTCGATCACGGCTGCCGGGCTGATTTTCAGGTTGGCCGGTAAGACAGGCGCCGCCATTTGCTTCGATAAGCTCAGGCTCCCTGGGGGAGGGGATCGGGTGATCCTCCCCCTGGGGAGCTACGACGAGTAGCCGAGCCACAAGCCGCAAAGCGGCGCAAGAATAAAGCCCACGGCGCAAGCCGTGGGTAGAGAGAGAACCGCGCGCAATCTCCGTACGCCTGCTGGACGGCCCCGCCGTACACTCCCGTTGCTGGTGTAGAAACGATTCGGCGCAGGTCGAATTGGCTGAAACAGCAGGTCCCTCCACTGCGCTCGCTTCGCTTCGCTCCGGTCGGCATGACAATATCAATTCAACAATTCGACGAATTTCGTTCGCGACATAGAGCGTAGCTTCGAAGCGATTTCTCAGTAATGACGAGAACCTGGCGGTTACACTTGCAAGCAGGGGAAACAGCCCATGGTGGGATGGAGGATTTCCAGCCGCAAGTCCCAAGTGCCGGAGAAGGTAACCACCGGCCGCTTCGAGATCGAGCGCGACGGAAAAATTGCCTACCTGGAATACAGCATGACTGGAAGTGTGCTCGGACTGATCCATACCGAAGTCCCCGCCGAATTACGCGGCCTGGGTCTGGCGTCTTCCCTGGCGGAGACCGCGCTCCAGTATGCGCTCCAGAACGGGTTGAAGGTGGACGTGATTTGCCCTTCGGTACTCGACTATCTTGCGAAACATCCCGAGTATTCACACCTGGTCTTACGCTGACCATGCCGCTGATTGGCCAGCACTCGGCTAGAATAGTTCCGAGCTTTTGAAAGGACCAGACCCATGTCATCCCCGCAACTCACGCCCGATCAGGCCAAATTCGTTTTGAGCGCCGCGCTGCCCACGCTCAAGAATGAACACCAGACCACCAGGCGGGTGATCGAAGCCATTCCACTCGATAAAGGTGACTATCGTCCCGACGCCGTTTCGAAAACCGCGCTGGAGCTGGCCTGGCACATCGCAGCTTCGGAGCAGCGCTTTTTCGCCGGAATACCTGTGGGCGCGTTCGATTTCACTCCCATTCCCCGGCCGGAGTCGATCACGAACTCCGCCGGCATTGCCGCCTGGTTTGATGAGAGTTTTGCCGCGAACCTGCAGAAGCTCGAAGAACTCAATGGCGAGTCCCTGGCCAGGATGGTCGATTTCCGGGGCATGTTCCAGCTTCCCGCGGTCGGCTTCATCCAACTGGCGCTGAGCCACACTATTCACCATCGCGGACAGCTCTCCGTGTACTTGCGTCCCATGGGGGGCAAAGTACCGTCAATCTACGGCGAGAGCTACGACACCACGCAGGCGCGGCTGGCTAAGGAGAGCAAAGCCAGCTAGTCCATCCCGGCCTGCTCGCAGTCCAAAGCGCTGGTGCCGTGATCCAGCATCGACAGGTAAGCGTGGCAGGAGATGCGGAGAATGTCTCGCATGTTTAGGAGTGTCTGGTGGACGGTGGAACTGCCTGACGGATGGAGCGGCCAGCCCGATATCGAGTGCACGACTTTTCACGCCAACCCCTCGCTTGGTGCACTTCAAATTAGCTCGGCTCGGAAGGATACAGCCCCGGTAACCGGCGAAGATTTGAAGGGCTTTTCTAAAGAGCGCCTGGCCTCGGGCGTCGAAATCGAAGGGGTCAACTACCGGTCGTTTTCCGGCTTTTCAGCCCAGCATTTTGATGGGGGAAAATTCTGGCGAGAGTGGTGGCTCATGGCAGATCATTTGATGGTCTATGCCACCTACAACGTGGTGCAGGGAGCTGAAGATCTGGAGAGAGACAAGATTGAGAGTATCCTGGCTTCGATGGCACCCGTCTGAGTGCGATTGGGCTGGCCTCCATTCAGCGTTTCGAGCCCCGGCGATGATGTTGTTGATGTAAATAGGGTTCCCAACTGAGAGTTGCGGGGTTCAGTTACGAGTCCGCTAGGAGTGGGCCTGGCGGCTGGCAACGCCTGCTGCATCCGTCCAGCCTTGCGGGTCTTGATCTGCGTCAACCAGGAACTCGATTCCGTAAAGATACAGAGCGCGATAGCGAACCGTCCCACTCATTCGAAGCCGTTCCTTGCATCCGGGCGGAAGAAATTCAACCTGAATTTGAGATCCCAGGGGCAGATTCGCGAGGGTGAACAGGCCCATCCCGACATCGCTAAGGTTGATGCCGAGAGCATCGATGCGGAGAGGTCCCCTGAACACCTGCACCGAGGTGTTGAGCAACTGACGTTGCCGGCGCCGCCGGTCGGGTTTGGAATTGAATTTGAGATTCATCCGCCAGGCCAGAGTAGAAAGGTAGCGCAGCGGCTCTCAGGGGCGAAGATTACGGAGGTTCAGCGGCGGCTATGGGGAATGGGACAACCGTCGCGGAGTCGTCTTCCCTAAGACGATTTACTCACGCGCCAACACGCAGTGGCCGCGGATGCGGCTGCACCCAAAGGTATTCCCGGGCCCTGGCACATCACTGCGTTCACCCTACTGCTGCGGCTCTGGCGCGCTCTCCTGTTCGACCTGCGACTCGGCCTGGTCGGCGGCCTTCTCCTGCTCGGTCAGCTCCTGGGCTGCATCTGTGTCCGGCGCCGGAGGCGGCACATCGGAAGCCGTGGTGCCCGTATCCGGGGCCTTCGGCAGGCCGCCGGTGCCCTGCTTTTGGGCCAGGTCCTTCATGCCGCTGTCCAGCTGTTCCTGGAAGTGGTTGCGCATGTCCTGCAGGTCTTCGACGGAGACAGCCACTTGCTGGCCCGCGCCGCAGTCACCCTTCTTGCTGGCCTGGACGCTGGCATTGACTCTCTGGCTGGCATCGGGTGTGTCGGTCAGCCGGGTGATGACATCGCCGGCGGTGAGGTCACATTCCTGGCCGTTGGACACAACCGTAATATCGTTCGACACGACAAAGGTGCGCCGCGCCGGATCGAGTGCAGGCGGCGCTTCGTCGTTCGCGGGCTGCGAAGCCTGCGCCTGTCCATCGTATGAATTGCCCTGCCCGCTAGAGGACTGCTGTTGCTCGGCCTCCAGTTGCGCTTTCACTTCCTCCGCGATCGCCTGCTTCACGTCCGGAGTCAGCGTTACCCGGCCGCTGTTGGCGGCCTGGGCGGCTCCTTCCTGGTAGCCCTGATCGTACTGGGCCGCGGCTTGATCATTGGCTTCAGCCCGGGCGTCATATGCAGCCTGCAGATTGGCTGCAATCACGTAGTCCGTAAGCCAGAAGGCCGCCGAGGGATATACGGAATAGGGCGCGAAGTACCCGCCGTAGTAGCCATACCACGGCCCCCAGCCCCAGCCCCCAATGCCCACTCCCCAATACACCGGCGGGCCCCAGGGACGATACGCCCAACTGTAGAAGACCGGGTGGTACCAGTAGGCGGGATAGTATCCGTAGTATTGATGGCGGCCGTAGTAGTAGCCGCGATAGACCCCTACCCGATAGCCCCCGTGGACATAATAAGTGCGCGAATAAAAGGAACGCCCGCCCCGCGTGACGTAGGCCCGCTGCACGTAGCCGCGGCCTCCGCTGCGAGTCACGATCCGCACGCCCCTGCGTTCGCTCACGATGGTGCGCCCGCCGCGGAGATTGCGCTGAACCCGCATTCCGTCCCGATGGATGGAACGGACCTGGCCATTGGGCCGGAAGCTCGCCGAACCGCCGCCCTTCAGAGCTACCGTGCGCCCGGGAGCCCGGTGGCTGTCCATGCTTCCCCGATTGCCGGCGTTGGATCCGCCGCGATTCCCGGAGGCATTTCCATTTCGATTACCGGCGGCGTTGCCACTTCGGTTGGCGGGTGTGTTTCCTCCGCGATCGTTGGACGTGCTTCCGCCCCGGTTGCCGCGCGCATTTCCGCCGCGGTTCTCAGACGCATTGCCGCCGCGACTGCCCGCATTCCCGGAACCACGGTTAGGAGCACTTGCAGTCCGTCCCGGCTGAGCGCCCCTTTCGCCGCGCGAGTTCTCCTGACGGGAGCCTGACGCATGACTGGGAGCGCTGCCGCGGTCCTGGCCGCCGGAGCGGCCGGGAGTACTTGCATGCTCACCCTGTCCGCCCGAATCCCTGTGCTGTCCAAACGCGAGCACCGAAATCGTCAGGGATGCAAAAACCAGAATGGACGTCCGCAGAATGTTGCGGCTACGGGTAGGTGAGTTCATGATGGCCTCCAGATTCCAACTTAAGGAAACAGCCCTTGCAAGGGCCCAATTGCGCCCGCGGTCCTGATAAGGTCCGCCTCCGGCTCAGGGCACATGTCCCCTGGTGCCATGCTAGCTTCGGCCAGAACAGTGTCAAAGTTACGTCGGTTCCATGCCGTTGTGGATGTCCCAAGCCCAGGCAGGGACTACCAATGCTCTTTAGTTCGTACAACCTCGTGGAGAATGCCTTCAATAGTTGTGGAGGGCGATGTGGTCGGCGAAATCGCGGCCCACGGCACGGTCCGCAATCCAGGGAATGGCCAAAAGTTTGAAGATCTGATTGCGCAGGAACATCGAGAACTTCGACTTCGGTGCGAACACGCCGGCGAAACGCAATGCTGCCTTCTGCTTCCGGAGAACGAAGGGTCCGAAGAGGTCCTGATATCGTCGGAAAGCCTGGGCGTAGTCACCGTTGGCGCGATGCAGTTCGCCGGCAAGAATATACGCCGCCACCATGGCCAGGGCCGTGCCCTGACCCGCCAGCAGCGAGACGCAGGAGCCTGCGTCGCCGGCCAGTGTTACCCGACCCCTTGTCCACAGTCCCTGCTGCGGATCCATTCGTATCTGGCTTACCCGATCGAAATAAAAATCTTTGACCGTATCGAGTGCCTCGAGAATCTGCGGACATTCCCATCCGCTGCTTCCGAAGCGCGTTCGCAAGAGGGCTTTTTGCGCCTGAAGGCTGTCGGCCCCGGCCGGATCGTCATCCTTGAACACAAACACGAACATGGTGCGGTCGTCATACATGGCGAAGCGGGCCACCTGCTGGCCTACCTCGGTGTACATCACATTGACCAGTTCGTCTCTTGGCTGGTATCCCTTCACCGCGAAGACTGCGACTTTGTATCCCAGATATTTCTCGAAGCGCTTTTCGTCCCCAAAAACCAACTGGCGCACCCGGGAATGAAGTCCGTCGGCTCCCACCACGAGATCGAACTCCCGAACGCCTCCGCTTTCGAACCTCACCTGAACGCCGCTTTCTGTCTGGTCAATGCGGTCCAGGCTGTCGCCAAATATGGTTTCGACCCGGCCTTCAATCTTGCCAAAGATCGCGGACGCCAATTCGGTTCGCGGCAGGGTGACGAACCGGCCCTGGGTCACCCGGGAAAACGCGTCCACTGCAAACCCGCTGATGCGTTTCCCGCTCCGGTTTACCACTCGCACTTCTTTGACTTTGTATCCCTGGCCCATGATCTCCGGCAACAGGCCCATCCGGTCTGCGATGTCGAAGCCTGCGCCCCAGAAGTCGATGAGATAGCCGCCGGTGCGCAAGCGGGGCGCCGCTTCGACGATGGTTGGCTTGAATCCGTAATGGGCGAGCCAGAAGGCGAGAGTGGGTCCCGCGATTCCCGCGCCCGATATCAAAACCTTCATGACAGAATTGAGTCTAGCCGATCAGGAGATGTACACGGCTGGAATCAGGTTGCCCGGGAGCGAGGCTGTGATTTTACGCTGCCGTGATGGCCGTCAGTTCGTGACGGTCAGAGTCAGAGTTGTAGAGCGCGTGATGCCGGCGGTTGACCCGGTCACGGTCACTGTGGAGGTGCCGGGAGGGGTGCCGGAAACCCTGCCGGCGTCGAAGTCGCTGCCGCAGCCCACCGTCATCAGCACCAGCATCAGCGAGAAGAAAGCCAGAATCGAGACCTTCTTCCGCCCCTTCCTGCGCACTCCGGCGAATACGATGCCGATCAATCCGATACCGGAAAAACCCATCCAGTTTGCATAAAGGGCGCGCGATCCGGCGCGGGATGCCTGGACAGCCGGAACCACGGTGGCTGTAGTGGTGATGGTCAAAACCACGTCCGTGGTGGCCGAGCCTCCCGGCACCGGGTTCGGAGTAAAACTGCACCTTGTTTTCGCCGGCAGTCCGGAACAGGAGAAAGTCAGGGCGGTGAGCGTCGCGGTTGGCGTGAGCGTGATGTGGTCGGTGGCCGACTGACCGGCCTTGATGGTGATCGCGGACAGAGTCGGCGTGATCGAAAAATCGGGGACGGGATCGATGGTGAAAGATTGCGGCACGCTGATCGCCGGATTGTAGTTTGTGTCGCCGGATTGCGAAGCGGTGACGGTGCAGGAGCCGGGCCCGTCCAGGTGGACCGTCGAAAGCGTGACGGTGCAAGTTCCGCTGCCCGAGAAACTGACCGGCAGGCTGGAGGAGGCTGTGCCGGCTACCGTGAAGTCAGGGTCGCCAAAGGTCTTGGTCGAGAGCGCGCCGAAGCTAATGGTTTGACCAGCCCTGGCCACGGTCAGAGAGCCAATGCCGACAGCATTGCTGTAGTCGGAATTGCTGCTGGTGAAATCAGCGCTTACCACGTAGGTCCCGGCGGAGGAAGGCGCCGCCCCGCCGCCGTAAGTAATGACCACGGAGCCGCTTACAGTGACGCTGCCAATGCCCGCCGCGGCAGCCGTGCAGGAGTGTGCGATGCCGTCAAACACCACGCCGGAAGGACAGGTTACAGTCACGCTGGGCGTGGCCTTCGTAATCACCAGCGAGCCGCTGCCCACGGCGTCGGAGTAGTTGGCATCGCCGCTGGTGAAGGCGGCGTTCACAGTATAAGTACCCGCGCTGGCGGGCGGAGCGGAATTGCTGTTGTAGGTGAGCGCTGTAGTGCCGCTGACCGTGGCATTGCCGACACCTGTCGCTGCCGCCGTGCAGGCGTGCGGGTTGAGGTCAAAACCGGCCGAAGGACACGAAACCGTGATCAGGGGCAGGGCTTTGTCGATGGTCAGGGGTTGCAGCACGTTCGCGGCTGCGTTGTAGTTGCTGTCAGCCGCCACTGCCGCTGTGATCGCGCAGGAACCGGCGCCGGTGAGATGGACGGTGGAAGCCGTGACGCTGCAACTGCCGGTGGCGGAGAAGGTCACGGTCAGGCCGGAGGATGCGGTCGCGACCAGCGCGAAGTCGGGATCGCCAAAAGTCCGGGCTGACAAAGCGCCGAAGGTGATGGTCTGACTGCCCTTGGCAATCGTGAATGATTGCGGGACGCCTGGGGCAGCGTTGTAATTGATGTCACCGGCCTGCGCCGCCGTAATCGTGCAGGAGCCCGCGCCCGTCAGATGAACCGTCACCGCCGAAACACTGCAGTTCCCGGTGGCGGAGAAGGCCACCGCCAGGCTGGAGGATGCGGTGGCGGTGAGCCCGAAATCGGGATCCCCAAAGGCTTTGGCTGACAAGGCGGCGAAGGTGATGGTCTGGCTGCCCTTGGAAGTCGAGAATGATTGTGGAACGTCCGGCGCAGCGCTGTAGTTGCTGTCACCGGTTTGGGAGGCCGTAATCGTACAGGAGCCGGCGCCGGTGAGATGAACGGTCGCGGCGGAAACGCTGCAACTGCCGGTGGCGGAGAAGGTCACCGTGAGGCTGGAGGATGCGGTCGCAGTGAGCGCAAAATCGGGATCGCCAAAGGCTTTGTCTGACAAGGCGGCGAAGGTGATGGTCTGGCTGCCCTTGGAAGTCGAGAATGATTGTGGAACGTCCGGCGCGGCGTTGTAATTGCTGTCGCCGGTTTGGGAGGCCGTGATCGTACAGGAGCCGGTGCCGGTGAGATGAACGGTCGCGGCGGAAACGCTGCAACTGCCAGTGGCGGAAAAGGTCACCGTCAGGCTGGAGGATGCGGTTGCAGTGAGCGCAAAATCGGGATCGCCAAAGGTTTTGGCTGACAACGTGGCGAAGGTGATGGTCTGGCCGCTCTTCGCAATCGAGAATGACTGCGGGACGCCTGGGGCAGCGTTGTAATTGCTGTCACCGGCTTGCGCCGCTGTGATAGTACAGGAGCCGGCGCCCGTGAGATGAACGGTCGAAGCCGTAACGCTGCAACTGCCAGTGGCGGAAAAGGTCACCGTCAGGCTGGAGGATGCGGTGGCGCTGAGCGCGAAGTCGGGATCGCCAAAGTTCTTGTTCGCCAGTCCGCCGAAAGTGATCGCCTGGTCGGCCAATGATACCGTCAAAGAGGCCGTGCCGCTGCTGGCGGCGTAGCTGCTGTCGCCCTCAAACGTCGCTGCCACTCCGCTGGGATAGCTGCCGGCGTTGATTCCGGTCAGGCTCGTGTTGAGGACCGTCGCGATCCCGGAGCCGTCGGTCGTAGCGCTGCCCACGTTACTTCCGTTGAGCATAAAGTCCACCGTCTTGCCGCTTAAACCCGCGGAGTTGGCGGTCAAGGTGGCAGAGAGGTTGGCCGTGCCTCCGTAGGCCCCAGCCGCGGGAGCTGCCGCAAGAGTGGTCGCGACCGCGTTGACCACGTTGGTGAAGCATACGGTCACGTCCTGCAGGGTCGGAGTGATGGTGCTATCGCTGGTGGTGAATGAAGCCCGGTACTGCAGGTATCGGCTGCCGTTGAACTGCGCCAGCGATCCTCCATTGGTGAAGAAGGTGGCCGATGTGCCGTCCGGACCCACGAAGCTGAAAGGGCCGGCTGAATCGCTGCTGGCTGCCGCCTGGAACTGGACGTTAGTGCCCGCCGGAGTGACCGCCGTCCACGCGATGGTGTCCCACGTAGCGGATGAGTTGATGTCCGGGTTCGCATCCTTCACGCCGGAGACAAACGTGCCGGAGGTTGCGAAGCCACTTTGCACATAAATTTTGAAGCCCACGTCTCGCCCGCCCGCGGTGGTGTCAGCGGTCCAGGTAGCGCCACTATTCGTCGAAGTCACCCGCTGACCATTGGCGTATGGATTGGTGTTGGTTGTGCAGCTGCAGACATAAGCGTAAACGCCAGCCGAAGGATTCGTTACCGCGCGGAATATGAATGCATACACTGTTCCTGCGGTCAGGGTGGCAGGGGTGCTGAAGTTGGCCGTGAAATAGCCTCCGGTACTGTCGGAGAACCCTGTGATCGTCGCCGTGGCAAGATCGGCACCCGTAGGAATTGGGGTAGCGCCGGTCGTGGCCCGGATCGACACCGTAAGGTCCGGCGTGGTGCCGCTGCAGCCACTGCAAAATAAGTCGACGTCCAATCTGGTCAGTGGCCCGGAAACCGCCGGGGTGAAGGTCTGGCCAGCCCAGCTCGTGCTGGTGAAGCCGAAGCCATTGGCTGTGACATCCAAATTCTGCTGATCGATGGCGGGCGCGGCCGACAAGGTGACGTCGCCGGGGCTCCCGGTGAGGTCGCAATTGGTAATCACGCCCGCCTGAAAGTCGGCCTGGGTAGTGTCTGTCAGGCAACCGCTGGCCGGTGCCTGCCCGTGTGGAGTGGCCGACCCTTTCTGGACCCGTGCGGACGGTCGAAGCGGGGATGACGGAGTTGTCGTTCCGTCCAATTTTGAGAGAGAGAAGCCTTGCGTGGTGATCGCACCATCACGGACCACAACCGCCGTGGCTGTGCTCGGAGCATAGCCAGCGAAGCTGGCGGTCATGCTGGGATAGCTTCCCGCAGGCAGACCCGTGAAAGCGTAAGTTCCGTTGATATCGGTAGTGGCACTCTTGCTGCCCAGCGCGACGGACGCGCCCTGCATGGGGGCTCCGCCGGGTGCCGCTGTGACTCCACCCTGAAGCGTGCCCGATCCGACCGTCGTGCACCCCGGAAAACTGAACGCGCCAATGCGGGTGTTGAAGGCCACTCCGGTGGTCTTGTAGTACGCGCTGGTGTACCAGAAGGTGCAGCCGTCGGGATCGAGCGTCATCGCACTATGTCCGCCGGTGGCGGTGCAGGAGAAGGATCCGCAATCTCCCGATTGCGTGCCCGTTCCTTCGATCAGCGTTTGCTCGGTCTGGGTGATGGAATTCACCGGATCGCCGGCCAGGCGTCCCGCATAACGAATGGCCGGATTCAACCTGGCGTTGGTCGCGCTGTAGCCCATCGCCATGTCGCCCCTTCGGTCCACCGCCAGGCTGGGCAGAAACCGGAAGACCGCAGTATCGGGACCATAGGTGAAAGCCTGTGTCGCTTTGGCCGCGACTGCTCCGCCGGTTACGTTGACCTGGTAGTAGCGCACGGCGGACTGAGGGGAGCTTGCGCCAGAGGCACCCACCGTATGCGAAATCCAGAGCGCTTCGACCCCGCCGATGTTGGTGTACTGGCTCTGCCCGGTGGGTCTGGGATATTGCGTATCGAGTTTATTGCCGGGCGACGGCTCGGATTGGTTGGCACCAGGTAATTTGGACCAGCTGGTAGCGGTGAGCGATAAAAAAGGCCCACTGAACGTGGAAGCGGAGAGGTTGTTCCAGTCCGCATGCAGCTTGTACACGCTGACCGCGTTGAGAAACTGCCCCACAGCGGTGAAGTAATCCGGGCTGCCCGCAGCAGGGGTGCCGGTCTGCAGCCGGGCGTTGCCGGGGAGCAGAGTGGACTCCGTGGACGGAGCGTCAAACCAGAACGCCTGCACCGTGGGGCTCCCCGCATACATCTCTGCCTTGTTGAAGGCCCACAAGCGCGCGTTCTGAAATACGCTGTCCGCGCCCACGCTGAAAATATTGGCCGACATGTACAAGCCATCGGGCCAGATGCCGATCCTGGGCGCGTCGCCCGCTCCGCCGCTGACCTGAATGGAATAAAAGTTCCAGCCGCCGCCGACCGGATCGCCGGACCTGGACACCGCGAAACACTGGAACGCAGGAGCGGCCGCTTGGTCTCCGCTGAGCGCGAAGGCAAAATCCGTGATAATCCAGCGCTGCTCAAAGGTGTCGTAGACGACGACTGGCTCGCCCAGATTCGCGCTGTCGCAAAGGTTGCCGAAATCGCCCTGGCTCATGAGCGCGTTTAACGTGAACCCAGCCACTCTGCTCCCGTCGCTTTTGTCGTACACGCCCACCGCAGCGTTGATGGTCTGAATGTAATACTGCGCCCCCACGTCGCCACTGGCGTCGGCGGCATGTCCGGCGCCCCAGGTAGCGAAGTCGAGCCCCTCGAAACTTTTGCCGGCAGGGGGAGCGGGCTTGCCGGAACCTGGCAGGACGTTAGTGGCCAGCGCCAAACTTCGCTGGGTCGGGGATGAGGTTCCCGGGTAAGCCACCGGATCCGTGCCCGGGACTTTAAACTCCGGCCCTTCGAGTTTCTCCGCCGGCATTTGCGGCAATGACCGCAGGTCGCCCTCAAAGGAATGCGCGCGCTGCAGCCGGCCTTCCTGGGGAGAGCTCATCACCGAAACGCCGGGTGCCTGGTTTTGGCCGCGAAGGAAAGCGGGAAACACAAGCGCAAAGAAAATGGACATCGCACTCAGGGAACGCAGAAGGGAGCGGTACATTTGCTATGTCCTCACGAAGAAAAACAGTTTCTGATCGGTAGCGCTCTTGTACGGACCGCCGGTGGTTTTTAGTTGAGTCGCCACAACAGCAATCCGATGGATGGCAATTTCAATGCCAGCCTCGACTCCAGAGTTAAAGCGCTGAAAAAGCGTGCTGACGGGTAGATGGACAGGCGTTGGAAAACGCCGGCAGGGTTCGTAATCGGGAGTCAGGTTCGCTTTTGGTCCAACCAGGATGACTTACGTAAGAGCGGCGCACTGCATTGAATCTGTGAGACTTCGTTGGAGAGATGTTCGCGGAGAAACAGCTCGACGGCGGGAAGACGTTCCCATAAACGAAACTCGCGCGTCACTCTTTCATTGTAGAAAGAATGTTCTCGAAGGGCGCACGCTCCGCCTTCGGTATCGAAGAGCCCACTGCGGATTATCCCGGATGGTGATCGAAGAACAGAGCTGCGCCCGAGGCAGCCTGGAGCGTCACGCGCACCACGCCGCCTTTACTGGCGATGCGCTCTTCGGGATGGGGCTTCCATGCTTCGCCTGGTCGAATTTCCGTCCCGGCGAGGGTTACGCCGGCAGTCGCAGTGAGATCGGGGGCCTCCATCCGCCATAGTTTTGCGCCATGCTTGGAGGGGATGGCGAGTTCAAATTTCTGGCGCGAATCCTTGTTGAGAAGGACGACGCGCATACCGCCCCCTGGCATCTCAGCCGCCCACGCCGCAGCGCCTGAGGAAGACTGGTCAAGCTTCACCGGGCGCATCCTGCCCCCCGCGAGAACACCTGCCAATTTCATGCCATAAAAAATCGGTCGCGCGGTGAAGCCCTTCTCGCGGCTGCCCGCGATCGGGGTATAGAAGCTTCCCTCGGCGGCGATCGCCGCCGCTCCGGGCGCGAGCTGTTCTCCCGGCAAATGGCCACCCAGTGACATGCGAATCTGCTTGGCTCCGCCGCCGTGAAGATTCACTCCCGCGGCACCGTAGCTGGCCAGCTTAAGAAGATACTCTGCCGCCCACAATGCGGAGCAGAAGGCGTTGCTCAGTCCCGGCTTTCCTCCCCGGTAGCAGGAATTACCTTCAGTCATGCGGTAAAGGACATGCGATTGGTTGGCCGCGGCAATGATTCGGGGCACATCGCGATCAACTCTGGGGTCCGGGGCGAGGAGTCGAGCCACGGTAGTATCCGGACTATCCGGCGGGCCCTCGGCGTAATAGTGGCTGGTAGCGGCAACGATCTTGCCCGGGAGCTGTTTCGGTGCTTCTTCGGCGAAGCGCACCACCCATTCCGCGTTCGACCCGACATCGGGTCCGCCAAAGCGCAGATCTGGATTCCGCTTGAGCGCAGCTCGAGCAAAAGTCATCCACTGGGCAAGATACCTATCGAAGTCCCACTCCGGAGGGCGCAGCCGGTTGTTCGCGTCCCGGTAGAACTCAGGCTCGTTGCCGATCTGGAAATAGAGCAGGCGGGAACCGAGCTTTTTCGCGACATAGACCGCCTCTTCCGCGTCCCGGTCAGGGGTCCCTACGCCGAGATTCAGGCCATAAATGCAATTCCATCCGGTGGCGCACAAGAAACCTTCCAGACGGTCAATGGCGACGGGTTCAATCGCAGTGAAGGTGTGCGGCATCCAGTTTTCATCGTCGTGGGCTGAGGCGGGAAGCTGGGGAGGATGGTCGTCCGGCCTGGTTTTCCACCAGCAGAACTCGCTGGAGTTGCCGCCAATGCGCAGCACGCCATGGTCGCTCAGTGAGCGAAACAGCGATATCAGTTCCGCATTGTCCTCGGCGAAGAAGTCGGGATCTGCAAGTTGAGCACTCTCATAGCTGAATCCCACATAGTCGAGAGGCACCGGATCGCGCGCCGCCTGTCCGAATGTGAGGCTGACGCTGGCTGCGTTACTCCGGGCCGCGGCTGGAAGGCTGCAGAAAGCCGTCGTCGCGAACAAAGATGCAAGCAATTGACGCCGGGTTATGCCCTGATTGTGATCCGAGTAATCGTCCATTTCGCTTCAGTAACCCTTCTCATCAAGGTATCGATGCCAAGTTCGCACGGCTTTGCCGTCAAGAGATCGGGATGTATCCGGCGGGCTCCATCCGCTGCGTTTGAACCGACGATATCCGGCCCGGCGACTTCTACGCCGGCGCGCGGTCACGGGCGGCTTCGATGTGAAGCGCGGCATCTCTAGCCGCCTCGTCGGAGGTCCTCCCGTTCTCGCGCGCGGCGATGTAGGCGGCGTACCAGCCCGACCAGTGGTGCTTTGGAGCGGTGGGTTCGTATTCGCCGTGGCGCTTCTCGGTTTCTCGCAGAAGCTCGGTCAGGGTCGCGACGTCCAAATTGCCGAGCCCTCGTCCGGGCAGGCGCGTTGTGACTTCCTGGAACAACCAGCTGTTGCCGTCCGGGTCATTGAACTCAGCAAAGGAAGAATAACTGCGGTGATCTGGGGCCGGCCCGCTGACGCGACCGCCGCTATCGGGCCGGAACTGGGCTCCCGGAGTCGAAGCGTGGAACACTTCGCTGATCTCAATGTCGCGTGCGACCAGCTCTTTGCGTGCCGCCTCAATGTCGGGGACGATCAGGTACAGTCCCTGGGCCGAGCCTGGCGCAGCCGTCGTCATCTTCGCGCCGAATTGGACCGAGCACCCCGAGCCCGGCGGCGTGAACTGCACAACCCGAAAGCCGTTATCGAAGGGAAAGTCAGCGTCGAGGCGCCACCCGAGTTTCGTATAGAACGCCTTGGCGCGGTCAACATCCGAAACCGGGATGACGACCACCTCGAACTTCATGTCGAGCTTCGCGGCGCTCGGGGCGGCGGGCGGGTCGTTGCCGCGGATTTCAATCGTCGGATTTGCCATGTTTTCTGCTCCTGTGCGTCGCACTAGAATGCGAACGGCGATTAGCCCTCCAAAGTCTTGGTCCTCGAAAATTAAGGCGTGTAACGGGTGAAGACAAAGTCGCGAGCTTTGACCGCCTGGTGGCAGGGAAAGCAGGTTCTGAGCGGCGCCTCGCCGGCAGCTTTGCCGTCCTTATTGAATTGAGCGTACCCCCAGCCACCCGTCGGCACTAACGTCAACAATGGCCTGGGCGAAGGCTTCGGGAGCTTCTTGCGGCAGATTGTGCCCGATGCCGCCTGTGATAATCCGGTTCGCATATTTGCCCGAGAATTTCCGGGCATAGGAACCTGGGTCCGGATGTGGCGCGCCATTGGCATCCCCTTCAAGGGTAATCGTGGGCACAGTGATCACCGGAAGCTCGGCCAGCTGCTTTTCCAAATTGTCATACTTCGGTTCGCCTTCGGCCAGGCCGAGGCGCCAGCGGTAGTTGTGGATGACGATGGCGACATGATCCGGGTTGTCGAACGACGTTGCAGTACGGTCAAACGTGGCATCATCGAAGTTCCACTTCGGTGACGCGAGTTTCCAGATGAGCTTGGAAAAGTCGTGCCGGTATTTCTCATAGCCGGCGCGGCCGCGGTCGGTAGCAAAATAAAACTGGTACCACCATTGCAGCTCAGCCGGTGGCGGCAGCGGCAACTTACCGGATGCGGGGCTGCCGATCAGGTATCCACTCACAGAAACCATTGCCTTACAGCGTTCCGGCCAGAGCGCCGCGATGATGTTGGCCGTGCGCGCTCCCCAATCAAAACCGGCGATCGTGGCTTTCTCGATTTTTAGCGCATCCATCAGGGCGACGATATCCACGGCGACCACCGAAGGCTGGCCATTGCGGACCGTTTCACTGGAGAGAAAGCGCGTGGCGCCATAGCCGCGCAGATACGGGACGACCACCCGGTAGCCTTTCGCGGCCAGCAACGGTGCCACCTCGGCAAAGCTGTGAATGTCGTAAGGCCAGCCGTGGAGAAGAACCACCGCCGCGCCATTGGCGGGGCCGGCTTCCGCGTAGCCGACATTCAGGAGGCCGGCATCAATTTGCTTCAGGGAAGCGAACGATGTATTTGGACCGTTCCCTGTCCGGGCCATGGTTGGGGCAGTTTTGCGCTGTGCGAAGAGTCGCTGACCACCTAGTAGTTTCGCTCCAGCGGAAACACCAGCAATTTCGAGGAGGCGGCGGCGCGATATCTCAGTTGATCTTGTTGGCTTCACCTTGGCTCTCCTTATTGGCTGGGGCCTACCAGCGGCCGGCGTGGGCGCCACCATCTACGTGGAGTACTTCTCCGGTTATTTGCTCTGCCTCTGCCAGATAAAGGACCGCGCTGACAATATCTTTTATCTCCACGATTTTCCCCATGGGCTGGAAAGTTCTGAGAGAGTCTTTGGGATCATCCTTATGTAGCGGTGAATCCACGACGCCGGGTGCGACGGCATTGAAGCGGATGCCTTCTCTTGCATATTCGATGGCAAGATGCCGGGTGACCGTGTTCAAGCCTCCCTTCGTGATCATGGAAACCGAGGCATTGATGCCGGCGACTGGCTGGTCCGCAAGCGACGCGGTGATGCTGACAACGTTGCCCGATTTCTGCTTCAGCATCTGTTTCACAGTGAGTTGCGTCATGTAGAGGAATCCCAGCAGGTTGATCGAGAACAGTGCATTGAAGTCTTCGGTCGTAAAGTCCGTGAAAGGCCTGGTGCGATAAATTCCCGCGTTATTCACCAACACGTCGATGCTTCCGAAGTGCTTCATCGCCGCCTCGACAACTTTGGCAGCAGTCTCCGGCTTGCCGATATCGCCATCGACGAAAACCAGACTGGGCGATGTACTCAACGATTCAGCGCCCTTGAGCGAGGTCCCGACGACGTTATAACCGTGCTTCAGGAAAGCCTCGACCAGGCCGGCCCCAATGCCCTGGTTCGCTCCGGTGACGATTGCCGTTTTTTTGTCTGGCATCAAAGAACTCTCCGCCTGGCGCACCGATCCGTTTACCAGGGAAATGATCGGGCTCGCCGGATCTCCTCGAGGTCGTGCCGCGCCGTCAGGTGAGCGTCTGGCATTTCGACATGATCGCCATGCCACAAATCGACATGCCCCGCCGTTGACCGATCACGTCAGGTCGCGGTCTTCACTTCTTCAACCAGCCTTCTAACTCCATCCATTCGGCGAAGCGGTCAATCCAGTGGTCCGTCGGCAGGTTCTGCTTGCGCATGCCGAAGCCGTGGCCGCCCTTGGCGTACAGGTGCAGTTCCGCCGATTTATGAGCCGCCGCCCACCTCTGGTACAAGGCAACGCTTTCCGGCGCAAGTCCGAGCTGATCGTCGGTCGCAGCCGCAACGAACATCGGCGGCGCGTCCGCGGGAACGGGAACCTCGGTGGATATTTCGCCGCCCGCATAGATCGGAGCCACGAAGGCAGGCCGGCCTTCCGGCGAGTAGTTGAAGGCGACTCCGGCAGTGACCCTTCCCCCGGCAGAGAATCCGATAATGCCCACACGGTCCGGAGAGACTCCCCATTCCGAGGCGTGCTGCCGAACATACGTGACCGCCGCCAAGCCATCGGCCACGGCCAGGGGAACGACCTGGCCGATCAGTTCGTCAAATTTCTGCCGGTGCGGAAACAGCGCCATGAATTCCTGGGTGCCATCCTCGCCGGTGCGTGCAAGGCGGTACTTCAGCACAAAGGCCGTGACGCCTTTCGCGGCCAGATACCTGGCAACATCGTTGCCCTCGCTGGTGATGGAAAGGGCCATAAAACCGCCGCCCGGACAGATCACCACGGCGGTGCCGTTTCTCAACTCTGGAGCAGGCTTGAAAACCGTCAGGCTCGGCTTGGTCACGTTGGTGACGACTTCAGTATTCCAGACTTTCGAGAAGTACTCTTTCTCGGGATAGTTCTCTGGCGTCGATCCGGGTGGCGTGCCGGGGTAAAGAGGAATGACATCCTGGGCGGCGGCCAGAGTCGCCAGGAACACTACCAAGAGGAGGGCTCGCGCGAGCACTGTTTTCATGGCCGCGTAGTTTAGCAGAGAGTCGCGTTTTGGGGATGGATTTCAGGCGGTCCCAGTTTTCATCGCGCCGGTTGATCGTGGGTTCTGGCGGGGCGGGCCTGGAATTTAGTCGCGACGTTTTCTCCGCTGGTTCTCTTTTGGGACTTTTCCACCGGGAACTTAATAAATTCGCCTTTTCTTCGCTTCGAGGCCGGTGTATAATCCGCCCTTCGGCACATTCTGCATTCTTCATAATTCAAAAGGAGCCGCATTCTTATGGCTGACGAACGAACAAAAGCAATCGATCTGGCCTTCGCCCAAATCGAAAAGCAGTTTGGCAAGGGATCGATCATGCGGCTGGGCTCGAAGGAAATCGTTCCCATCGCCGTGATTCCTACCGGGGCCATTTCTTTCGACGCGGCGCTGGGTGTGGGCGGCTTCCCGCGGGGACGTGTAGTCGAAATCTTTGGGCCGGAGTCTTCCGGCAAGACCACGATTGCGTTGCAAGTGGTGGCGCAAGCCCAGAAGACGGGCGGCATGGCGGCCTTTGTCGATGCCGAGCACGCGCTCGATCCCGCATACGCCAAGAAGCTCGGCGTGGACGTGGATAACCTGCTGGTCTCGCAACCCGATTACGGAGAGCAGGCGCTCGAGATTACCGAGGCGCTGGTGCGCTCCGGCGCGATTGACGTGCTGGTCGTGGACTCCGTGGCCGCGCTCGTCCCCAAGGCCGAACTCGATGGCGAAATGGGCGACAGCCATATGGGCCTGCAGGCCCGGCTCATGTCGCAGGCCCTGCGCAAATTGACCGGCACGGTTTCAAAGTCGCGGACCTGCCTGATCTTCATCAACCAGATTCGCGAAAAAATCGGAGTGATGTTCGGTAATCCGGAAACCACCACCGGCGGCCGCGCCCTGAAGTTTTATTCCTCGGTGCGGGTGGACATTCGCCGCATCGCGGCGATCAAAGAAGGCGACATCATGATCGGCTCGCGCACCAAGGTCAAAGTGGTGAAGAATAAAGTGGCCGCGCCCTTTCGCGAAGCCGAGTTCGACATCCTGTACGGCGAAGGCATTTCGCGCGAAGGCGATCTGCTCGACCTGGCGGTAAACAACAACCTGCTGGAAAAATCCGGCGCCTGGTACAGCTACAAGAGCGAGCGCATCGGCCAGGGCCGCGAGAACGCCCGCCAGTTCCTCAAAGACAATGTCGAGACCTTCGCCAAGCTGGAAGCCGAGGTGCGCAAGCACCTTGGATTGACCACGGCGGCTCCGCAACCCGTACCCACAGCCCCAGCGGCGGCGGCTCCGAACGTTCCCCAGGCAACGGGCGCCCGCGTCACCACCATGCCGAGCGCGCCCACGGAAGCTGCCAAGGTTCCGGCCGCAAGGCGCTAACTCTGTTTATGCCGGACGGGCGTCCTCCCCCGTCCAGCACTGGCCATTGCCTGACGGCGGGACGCCCGTCCTCCACTTGCTCGAGCTATGCTCGGGATCACGCTGGGTAAAAGAATTGCCATCTCTTGTCCCTGCCGCATAGAATCTTCTTTAAGCCTTGTCTGCCTATTGCCCGTCAGGAAATGGCCCGTCAAGAAAAATTGAGGACTTCTTTGAAGAAGGTCATCGCCATCTATCCCGGCTCGTTCGATCCGCCGACCAACGGGCACCTGGATTTGATTGAACGGGGCAGCAAGATTTTCGACGAGCTCATCGTCGCCATCCTGCGCAATCCGGAGAAGAGTCCGCTGTTCAGCCTGGGCGAGCGCCGCGCCATGCTGGAGGCGTTGACCGCCGATTTCAGGAATGTTCGGGTGGACGTCTTCGATGGCTTGACGGTGGACTACGCGGCCCGGGTAAAAGCCGGGGCCGTGTTGCGCGGGATCCGCGCCCTCAGCGATTATGAATACGAGCTGCAGATGGCCATGATGAACCGCAAACTGCAGCCCGACCTTGAAACCGTGTTCATGATGCCCGCCGAACAGTATTCTTATCTGAGTTCCCGGCTGGTGCGCGAGGTGGCAAAACTGGGCGGATCGATCCAGGACCTGGTGCCTGCGATGGTGGAACAGCGGCTCAGGGAAAAGCTTGATCCCGCGATCAAACTGAAAGACGTAAGAAGGATGAAGACAGGAAAACGAGGATGACTCCAGTAACCGAAGCAGTGCCAGCCCTCAAACTTACGGAACGAATCAACCGCATTGAGCCTTCCGCGACCATGGCAGTGGTAGCTGAGGCCGACAAGCTGCGCCAGCAGGGCATCGACGTGGTGGACTTTGGTGCCGGCGAACCGCATTTCTCCACGCCGCAGCACGTCAAGGACGCTGCTATCGCCGCCATCCAGAATAATTTCTCGAAGTACACGGCGGTGGGCGGAACGGCTGAGCTGCGCGACGCCATCGTGCAGCGCCATGCCACGGATTTCCAGTCGGGCTACCGCCGCGAGGAATCCATGGCCTCGGTCGGAGGCAAGCACGCGCTTTTCAATGCCATCCAGGTGCTGGTCGATCACGGCGATGAAGTCATTTTGCCGGTTCCGTACTGGGTGTCGTTCAAGGACATTGTGCGCTATGCCGGCGGAAATTGCGTGCTGCTGCAATCCGACGAAAGCCAGGGCTTCCGGGTGACGGCGGAGATGATCGAGCGCCTGGTGACTCCGCGCACCAAGATGATCATTCTGAATTCGCCGTCGAACCCTTCGGGCGCGGTCATGTCGCCCAAGGACCTGAAGGCGGTGGTGCAACTGGCGGCGGAGCGTGGCATCTGGGTGCTCTCCGACGAATGCTATGTCTATCTGAATTACACCGGCGAACAGTTCTCAGTGGGATCGCTGTGCCAGTATCGTGAGCGCATGCTGATCATCGGATCGCTGTCGAAGACCTATGCCATGACGGGTTGGCGCCTGGGCTACGCGCTGGGGCCGGCCCCCGTTATCGCTGCCATGCAGAAACTGCAAAGCCAGTCTACTTCGAACCCGACTTCCATCGTGCAGAAGGCCGCAGTGGCGGCGTTGAATGGCCCGCAGCAATGC
Source organism: Terriglobia bacterium (assembly GCA_963757835.1). Classification (GTDB taxonomy): domain Bacteria; phylum Acidobacteriota; class Terriglobia; order Terriglobales; family Acidobacteriaceae; genus JAIQFF01. The sequence goes on from CAVWSP010000012.1 coordinate 145,209, forward strand.
GTGGAAGAGATGCGTCTTGAATACATCAAGCTGCGCGACCACGTGGTCAAGGGGCTGCGCTCGATTCCCGGCGTGCAATGTACGCTGCCGGAGGGCGCCTTCTATGCCTATCCCAATATCTCGTCCTTCATTGGGCGCGGTGGCATCCAATCCGCCTCGGATGTGGCGGGCAGATTGCTGCGCGAGGCCCATGTGGCGACGGTCCCTGGCGAAGGCTTCGGCACCCGCGAACATATTCGGGTTTCCTACGCTACGTCGGTCGCCGAACTCGACCGTGGGCTGGAGCGCATGCGCAAGTTCCTGGCGGCTCTGTAGGCAGGCCCGCTTATCATCACCCTTATCAAGAGAGTCCTCGGACTTGCTCCTGAGTTGTAATTCCCTGTGTGTAATCGCGTGAGCGCTCTATATCCATTTTCGATGCAGCCTGCCTTCGACCCGCGTCCCTGGGGCACGCTTGACCTTTCGCCGATCTATCCCAACCACCGGTTCGAGGAGAAGATCGGCGAAGCCTGGCTCACCGGCGATGCCTGCAAGGTGGCGAACGGCCCGCTGAGCGGGCAGTCGCTTTCGGAATTAAGCTCGAAGTATGGCCGCGAACTGGTGGGCGAGGCGCCGGCCGATCCCAACCGCTTTCCTTTGCTTCTGAAGTTTCTCTTTCCCCACGAAAAACTTTCCGTGCAGGTGCATCCGGATGACGAAGCCGCCCGGCGGGTGGGGCAGCCCTGGGGAAAGACCGAATGCTGGTACGTGGCCCATGCCAAGCCCGGCGCACAGATTGGGCTGGGCCTCAAACCTGGTGTTACCCGCGACCAGTTCGAGCGCGCCATCGCCGAGAGACGCGCCGAGGAACTGTTGAACTGGGTGAACGTTTATCCGGGGGAAATGATTTATGTGGCCGGCGGGACCGTGCACACGCTGGGCCCGGGAGCGATCATCGTCGAAACCCAGCAGCAATCGGACACGACCTATCGTCTCTATGACTATGGCCGCCCGCGCGAATTGCATCTGAAGGAAGGACTGGCCGCCATCAAGGAAAAAGTTGGATCCGGCAAGGTGGTCCGCCCTGCGCCCCAAAATATGAACGGCGGCGCCAATCGACGCGCGCCGTTGATTTCGTCGCCCTACTTCGCGGTGGACATGTTTGAACTCAAGCAGCCCCATTCCTTCCACACGCAGAACGGCGAGGGAAAAAGTTCAGTCCAGATACTGGTAGCAGTGGAAGGTTGCGGAATTGTCGAAGCTGCCGGAGCGAATCCGGTTACGCTGGCCAGGGGGGATGCAGTAGTGGTGCCGGCGGCGGTCGGCGAATATCAGGTACGCCCGCAGTGGGCGGTAGAATTTCTTCAGGCGTCGGTGCCGGCTGGGCCGGTCTCTGAGCCCGAGACGAGAATGTAAAGGAAATTTCAGATTTCAGATTTGAGATTGCAGATTGAAAATCTGGCAATTCAATGTGAAATCTGCAATCTAAAATCTGCAATCTGAAATTCTGGAACTGTGTCTAAGACAAACTTCCATCCCGTGATTCTCGCCGGCGGCCGCGGCACGCGCTTCTGGCCCCTGAGCCGGCAGCGTCGCGCCAAGCAATTGCTGGCGCTCGACGGAAAGCAGACCATGATCCAGCAGACCGTGGGCAGGCTGCTGCCCCTGGCCGCTCCGGCGCGTTTCTGGGTCATCACCAATCAGCACTTGCGGCGCGAGATCATGCGCCAGCTTCCGCGGCTCGGCTCTACACGGATTCTGGCCGAGCCAGTCGGGCGCAACACAGCGCCCGCCATCGGTTTGGCTGCGTTCATCCTGGCGGACAGCGATCCCGACGCGGTGATTGGATTGTTTCCCTCCGACCACGTAATCGCCGACGAGAAACGATATCGCGAGGTGCTGAAGAACGGGATTGAGATCGCGGCGGCGGGAGAGAACATTGTGGTGTTGGGAATCCGCCCCACCCGGGCCGAAACCGGCTACGGCTACATTGAAGCCGGTGCATCTTCCGACGGCACCGGGCTTCGGGTGCGCCGCTTCACCGAAAAGCCGGACGCGGCGCGCGCCGCCGAGTTTGTGAGAGCGGGGAACTATTTCTGGAACAGCGGCATGTTTTTGTGGAGCGCCCGCACGCTGACCAAAGCGTTGCTGGAACACCTGCCCAAGACCGCCGCGTATCTGCAACAGATTGCGGCCACATTCGGCACGCGCAAGTTTGCCGCAACGTTTGCTCGACTCTATCCCAGGTGCGAGAACATCAGCATCGATTATGCCGTGCTCGAACCCCGCTCCGGCAAGGGAGAGCAGAACTCGAACATCATCTGCCTTCCCGCCGATTTTGGATGGAACGATCTGGGCTCGTGGACCGCGCTGCATGAACACCACGCGGCGCGGCAACAGCCCAAGGACGATAATCTGATCGCGGCGGAAGGATGTTTTACGCTCAATGCCGGAGGCAATTACATTCACGCACCCGGAAAATTTGTGGCAGCGTTAGGCGTAAACAATCTGGTCGTCGTGGAAACCGAAGACGCTCTGCTGATCACCACTCGCGATCAGGCCCAGGATGTTGGGAAAGTGGTTAAGTACCTGGATGAGAAGAAACTGCGTAATCTGGTGTAGCAGTCGTCAGTCGTCGGTCGTCAGCAAAACCGAGACGCCGATGGGCTGACGACTGAAGACCGACGACTGCTTATGATCAAATTTGGCACCGACGGCTGGCGCGGCATTATTGCCGACGATTTCACGTTTGAGAACGTCCGCCGCGTGGCGGGCGGGATTGCGGCCTATGTGCTGCGCCATGAAGATGCAGCGCGCGGGGTCATCATTGGCTACGACACGCGTTTTCTGTCCCAGCAAGCTGCCCGGATCGCGGCCGAGACCATTGCCGCGGCTGGAATTCCGGTGCAGATCACCTCGGATTCCACTCCCACGCCGGCGGTTTCGTTGGCTGTTAAGAGCCAGGGTGCCGCCGGCGGGGTGGTTGTCACCTCGAGTCATAATCCCTGGAACTGGAATGGGGTGAAGTTCAAGGCAAAATTCGGCGGGTCGGCCACGCCCGCCATCATGAAGGTGATTGAAGAAGAAGTGGGTGCCGGGGCGATGCCCAAAGGGCAGGCGGCTTCCATCAAGGAAGTTGACCTCAAACCGGCATACATAGAGGCGATCTCGCGGTTTGCCGATCTTGATCTCATCGCCAAGGCAAAGTTCAGGTTCGCGGTGGATTCCATGTACGGTTCGGGGCGCGGCGTTTTGACCCAGATTTTCCAGAAGCGCGGCATCGACTACGTCGCCATCCGGCAGGAGTTGAACCCGTTGTTTCCCGGAATCAATCCGGAGCCCATCGAGCCCCATGTAGAAATGCTGCGCCAGACGGTGCTGAAAGAAAGTTGCCACGCCGGGCTGGCCGTTGACGGAGACGCGGACCGCATCGGCGCTATCGCCGAAGACGGCAGCTTCGTGGATTCGCACAAGTGCTTCGCCGTCCTCTTGCGCTGGGCTCTGGAGCGGAAGAAGTGGCCCGGGGACGTGGTGCGTGCCTTCAACACCACGGGCATGGTGGACCGGATTGCTGCCAGGTATGGACGCAAGCTGATCGAGTGTCCCATCGGATTCAAGTACATCGCCGACCTGATGATGGAACATGAAATTGTGGTGGGGGGAGAGGAATCCGGCGGCATCGGATATTCGCGTTATCTGCCGGAACGCGACGGCACCCTCAACTGCCTGTTGCTGGCCAACGTGATGGCCGAGGAGCGGAAACCACTGGGACAGCTGGTGGCCGATCTGCAACGCGAGTATGGGCCGCATTACTATGGACGCCGCGATCTGCACATCACGGAAGAGCTGAAGCAGGGTGCGATCCGGCGGGCGGACTCGGACCAGACCAACTCTCTCGGCCGCTACTCCATTAAAAAGAAGGAAAGGCTGGACGGAATAAAGTTCTTCCTTGATATCCCGAGCGCCGGCGCCAAAAACGGCGCGATTCCCTGGGTGCTGTTTCGGATGTCCGGCACCGAGCCTCTTCTGCGGGTCTATGCCGAGGCGGAGTCACCTGAACTCGTGGCAGACATTCTCTCTGTGGCGGAAGCTTTTGTTCGTCGCCCGGCTTAAGAGGACAGCCGTGAAGAACGCGGAAGACACTGATAACTATTGGACTCTTGGGTCTCGCATTTCGTTTCCGGCGATACGATAATCAATCGGGCCCCATGGTTTCAGCCGCCGCTATCGTTCCTGTCGCCGCCGACTCTCCCGAGGCGCGGCGTTACAACCGCATCCGGCGGTGGCTCGGCATTGCCGACTTCCTTCTCGGGCTGGCCCTCATGGTTGCGCTCCTGGCGACGGGATGGAGCGGCGCTCTCCGCGACATTGCCTACGAAGCCACCTTTCAGCATTACAGCCTGGCCTTGTTCCTGTACCTGCTGATGATCATGGTGCTGGCCAAGATGCTGGGGCTCGGCCTGGACTATTACAGTTTTCGCCTCGAACACCGGTATCACCTTTCCAACATGCGCTTGCGCGCCTGGTTGTGGGACGAGGGCAAGGGCTTTCTGGTCGGCCTGGTACTGGCTGCGATCGTGGCCGAGTTGCTGTATTTCATCATGCGACAGGCGCCCGAGCACTGGTGGCTGATTGCCTGGGGGGCGTTTCTGGGACTGTTCGTCCTGCTGGCCCAGCTGGCGCCGGTGGTCCTGTTTCCGATCTTTTACAAATTTGCGCCCCTGGAAAATGAGGAGTTGAAGACGCGGCTGGTGAAGCTGGGGGAGCTTGCCGGCACCCGCATCCGCGGGGTTTATCAGTGGAAGCTGTCGGAGAAGAGCAAGAAAGCGAATGCCGCCCTCACCGGACTGGGCAGCACTCGCCGCATCATTCTCGCCGACACCCTGCTGGCGAACTACTCCACCGACGAAATCGAAGCCGTGCTGGCCCACGAACTGGGCCACCACGTGCACCGCCACATTTTCAAGAGCATCCTGGTGCAGGCGGGGATCACATTTGTCGGCTTCTGGGCAGCGAATTCGGTCTTGCACTACGCGGTGGACCGGCGCCACTTGTTTGAAACCCTGTCCGATTTCGCCAATCTTCCATTATTGATGCTGGTGGCCACCACGCTCTCCCTCCTGGTGCTGCCGCTGCTCAACGCCTACTCTCGTTTCAATGAGCGCCAGGCGGACCGGTATGCCTTCCGGTCGATTCCCACGGTAAAGCCCTTCGTCACTGCCATGAATAAGCTGGCTGACCAGAACCTGGCCGAAAGGTCTCCATCTCCCTGGGTGGAATGGCTTTTTCACTCCCATCCCGCCATTTCGAGGCGAGTGGCGGCGGCCCAGGCCTGGGCAAAGGCAGCGCCGGCAGCTTCAAACCAGGGATCAAAGTAGGCGCGATCTTTTTCCTCAGGTCTCGGCAGTTGCTAGTATTAAAACATTTATAATCAACAACTTGCGTATTTACCTCCACGCCTCTCCCCAACCCGGCCGGATTCTGGGACAATAGTACATACACATAGCTGGGGCGTTTCCCCCCTCTTCGTTCCCGGCTGGCGAGTAGGCTTTTATGGCTCTAGATTCCGAAATCATCCTTAATCTGCCAGAGACAGAGCGCATGGCCGAGGTCGGTGCCGAAGCAGCACTGCACGGTTCTGTCCTCGTCCTGATCCAGTTCGACGTTTGCGAAGAGATTCGCCTCGACGAGCTGCGTCAGATTTTTGGCGCCCGCACCCTCGAACAGCCCAGCTTCAAGCACCCCGCCCCGGGATATGTTCGCTACCAGCGGCCCCCGGTGGTCGAGCCCATCGAACCTCTGATTCTGGACAGCGGCGAACGTCTGGAGGGGCAGATCAAGTATTACGACTACGGCGTGCTGAGCGTGGTCTTCGAGCTGCCTTTTTCCGGCGACTGGGATGCGTTGGTCCAGATGGGTAGCCGCTGGGTCTGGGATGTGGACTTTGAGAAGTACGCATCCCGCATCGTGCGCCAGAAGCTGGAGCGGGCGGCACCGGCCCTGGTGAAGCGCTATCCCGAATGGTTGAGCGAGGACTACTTCATTTTCCATGTCCGGGAGATTGCGGGTTCTCCTTCCGCCTCCGAGCTGTGTGCATCCCAGGGGGGGCGTATAGCTCAAATCGTTCGTGGAGAGACCGCCCAGCTTTCCGAAGGCGAGCGCAACGAGATTCTTCAGTCCCGAATTTCTTATTATCCGAATGACCTGGCGGTAGTCGGCTGGAACGCCGCTTTCCTCTATGACAGTGAGTCCGGCGCCGAGACCGCCATCCAGCTTCTGGAGTACGCCAACTCGCAGCTGCTGGAATTCCGGCACTACGACGAATTGCTGACCCGTGAACTGGGGAGCGTGTATGCCGGCCTCGATAAAGGCACCGGCATGCTGGCCCGCTGGCGCCTGGCGCGGGAGGCGACCAAACTGCACACCGTCCTGCTGGACGTGAACGAACTGACCGAGCGCGCCGATAACGCCATCAAGTTTCTAAGCGACATGTTTTCGGCCCGCCTCTACAAACTGGCTGCGGCCAAGGTCGGCGTTCCCGACTACAAAGACCTGGTTACCCAAAAACTGCAAACCGCCGAAGACCTTTACCGCTTTATGGTGGATCAGTTCAACCAGAGTCGCGCCTTCGTGCTCGAACTCATGGTTGTGATCATCCTGGTCATCGAACTGGTCTTCCTGTTCGGCGGGAAATTGTAAACCCATAAACCACCAGGGACACAAAGGTACACGAAGGAAAAACTGGAGTTGAACTCCTTCGTGTAACTTTGTGTCCTTGGTGGTTCAGGGTTCTGGATTCGCCTGGATTGTCATCGAAGATCGCACTGCTTTATGCTGAAGTGCGATTCACCACACGGAGGACCATGCGAGGACTCAAAGGCAAGCGCGTCCTGATCACCGGAGGCGCAAGCGGGATCGGGGCCGCGACCGCTGCGCGCTTTCTGGAAGAGGGGTCAGCCGTGGTGGTGCTGGATCGCGACGACAAGGCCCGGGCGCAAATCCACTCCCAACTTCCGAAATTGACTGGCACTGTGCATGCCGACGTGTCTGATCTGGAACAGGTAGTAGAAGCCTTTGTCGAGGCCGTGCGCCTGCTGGGCGGCGTGGATGTGCTGATCAATAATGCCGGCATCAGCATCCGCCACAACTTTCTCGACATCACTCCCGAAGAGTGGGACAAAGTAATCGCGGTCAACCTCACCGGAGTCTTTTACATGGCGCAGACGGCGGCCCGGCACATGTGGGAGCGCGGCAGCGGCGTGATTCTGCAGACCGCCTCCACCAACGGCCTGGTCGGCCAGCCGTACTATGCCGACTACAATGCCACGAAAGCGGGAGTCATCGAACTGACCAAGTCCATGGCCCTCGAACTGGCGCCCAAAGTTCGCGTGTGCGCCATCGCGCCGGGATACGTCCTTACTCCCATGCAGCGCGCCGAATATACCGATGAGATGCTGGACGCGGTAAACCGCAAAGTTCCCCTGGGCCGCCACGCCCAGCCGGAAGAGATCGCGGCATTGTTTGCGTTCCTGGCCTCGGACGATGCTGCCTACATCACCGGTCACGTGTACACCATCGACGGCGCGGAAACCGCCGGAGGCCTGGCCAGCCGTTGAAGTGGGGGGAACGTGTGGGTCGGACACTCTTGTCCGACGCTGTTGAAGTTGAATTTGCTTTTGGTTTTTGAGGTGTCGGGTAGTTGAGGTGGATGGAGTCAAAGTCAAAGGCGTCGGACAAGCGTGTCCGACCCACACGTTCTTCTCGCGACCACACAAGCAGAATTTGGACGACCGAGGAAATTCATGCCGCAAGGTCGGCTGCAGGGCAAGGCCGCTCTCATCACCGGAGCCGCAGCGGGCATTGGACGAGCCACGGCTCGACTCTTTGCCCGTGAAGGCGCCTCGGTTCTTCTGAGCGACCTAAACGAAGCAGCCGGGCACGCTGCAGCCGCCGAAATCACAGAACAGGGCGGCCGCGCCATCTTCGAACCGGGTGACGTAACCCGGGCCGCCGACTGCCGTCGCGTCACCGAATGCGCGGTCCGCGAATTTGGCGGCATCAACATTCTGTTCAATAATGCCGGCATTATCCGCCGCGCCTCGGTGGTCGAACTCAGCGAAAGCGACTGGGACCGGGTGATGGCGGTTAATGTTAAGGCCATCTTTTTGATGTCCCGCCAGGTCATCCCGGTCATGGCGGCGTCCGGCGGAGGCTCCATCATTAACACCGCGTCGGGATGGGGAATTGCCGGTGGACCCAGAGCGGCGGTGTATTGCGCTTCCAAAGGTGCGGTGGTCTTGCTGACCAAGGCCATGGCCATCGATCACGGCCCGCAGAATATTCGCGTAAACTGCATCTGCCCCGGCGACACCGACACGGCCATGCTGCGCAACGAGGCGCAGCAACTGGGAGAGGCCAGCGATAAATTCCTGGCGGAGGCCACGAAGAGGCCGCTGGGACGAGTGGGCAAGCCGGAAGAAATAGCGCAAGCCGCCCTGTATTTGGCGAGTGACGCCGCGTCGTTCGTAACCGGCACGGCCCTGGTGGTCGATGGTGGCGGGCTGGCAGGATCCACGTAGGGGCGGGCGCCCTCGTCCGCCCGGCGGAGCGAAGCTCCGCAACGATTTTAGGCGAGCTGCGCTCACCCGCCCGGACGAGGGCGTCCGGGCCTACGCAATCTTATGCGTTTGCAAGACAAAGTCGTGCTCATCACCGGAGGCACTTCGGGCATCGGCGAAGCTACCGCTCTGCTCTTTGCCAAAGAGGGCGCCAAAATCGCCATCACCGGCCGCGACGAGAAACGCGGCCACGCCGTTATCGAACGGATCCTGAACGATGGCGGTCAGGCCATCTTCCTGCGCACCGACGTTCGCAAGGTTCACGAGTGCCGCCGGGCCGTCGATGAAACCGTAAGCGCCTTCGGGCGCGTTGACATCCTCTTCAATAACGCCGGTGTTTTCTATCCCCACACGACGCTCGATTGCAGCGAGGAAGAATGGGACCTGCAAATTGACATCAACCTGAAAGGCACTTTCCTGATGTCGAAATTCGCATTGCTCGCCATGATCGAGCAGGGCAGTGGCGTCATCATCAACAACAGCTCGGGATGGGGAATCGTGGGCGGCGATGCTGCCATTGCCTACTGCGCTTCGAAGGGTGGCGTCGTGCTACTCACCAAGGCGATGGCCATCGATCACGGCCGCCAGGGAATCCGCGTAAACTGCATCTGCCCCGGCGACGTGGACACTCCCATGCTGCCCGAGGACGCCCGCATGCGCGGCCAGAAGTGGGAGGATTATCTGGCAGGCTGCAGCAATCGCCCGCTGGGCCGGATCGGCACCTCCGATGAGATCGCAAAGGCTGCGCTGTTCCTGGCCTCCGACGATTCGTCGTTCATGACGGGAGCCACGCTGGTGGTGGATGGCGGAGGCACCGCAGACTAGAGAAAAGCGGGCCACGGATTGGCACGGATCTCCACAGATCAGGCCAAAAACAATAAGATTTTGATCCGTGAAGATCCGTGAAATCCGTGGCCGCCCTTGCTATGCCTGCAAGTCGCAAAAATTCGCAACAGTGGTTCGAGCGCTCCCAGCAATCGCTGGTCGAAGGCGTCAACTCGCCTTCGCGCGGCGCCGCTGTTTTCTCTCCCGGCCCGATATTTCTCGAGCGCGGCCAGGGCTCTCACGTGTGGGATGCCGACGGGAACGAATACATCGATTTCATGATGTCGTTCGGCGCGCTCATCCAGGGGCACGCCCATCCCAAGCTGGTGGAAGTCGTTTCGCAGGCGATGGCGCAAGGCTCGCACTTCGCCGCCGCAACCTCCGCTGAAGTCGAGGCGGCCGAGCGGCTGCGCCGCATGGTTCCGTTCGCCGAGGTTGTGCGCTTCGCCAACAGCGGCAGCGAAGCCACCATGCTCGCCCTGCGCCTGGCCCGTGCCCACACTGGCCGCAACAAGTTCCTCAAATTCGAAGGTCACTACCACGGCTGGTACGATCCTTATCTCTTGAACGCGCACAGTCACGCGCCGGAAAAGTTGGGGCCGCCGGAAAATCCCACCCGCATGCCTGACTCGGAAGGCATTCCGGCATCGACCTTCGACGATGTGGTCATTGCGCCCTGGAACGACTTCGCTGCCCTCGAACGCGTCATGCAGCAGTACGGCCGCGACCTCGCCGCCGTGATCACCGAACCCATCATGGCCAACATGGGCTGCATCCTGCCGCGCGAGGGATATCTCGAACGCCTGCGCGCGCTCACGCAGGAATACGGCGCGCTGTTGATCCTGGACGAAGTGGTCACCGGATTCCGTTACGCCCCGGGCGGATGTCAGGAGTATTACGGCATCACGCCCGACCTCAGCACCTTTGGCAAGGCCCTGGGCGCGGGATTTCCCGTGGGTGCGGTGGCCGGTCCGCGGCGCATCCTCGACCGCTTGCGCTGGAGCGAACATATGGTGCTGCACTATGGCACTTTCAACGGACACCGGCTCACCATGAAAGTCGTGGCTGCCAATCTCGACCTGTTGTCGGCGGATGGCGCGTATCAGAAACTGCACGCTAAAGGCAACGCAGTCATCTCAGGCCTGCGCGAAGTTTTTCGGCGTCACAGTTTGAAGGCCATCGTGCAGGGCTTCGGTCCCATGTTTCAGATTTACTTCACCGGCCGCGACGCCATCCACGACTACCGCGACTATTGCACCTACGTGGACACTCAACTTTATTCGCGCTTCGTTCACCGCCTGCTCGAACGGGGCATCTACATGACTCCATCCAACGGCCTGCACTGGATCATCTCCACCGCGCATACGGACCAAGATGTTGCCACGCTGATCGAGGTCGCGGACCTGGCGTGTGTCGATCTCGCATGAAAGACGCAGGCAAGCATGCTGTCGTTTTTCTGGGCGGCGGACGCATTACCACTGCGCTGCTGGCCGGATTGCGCCTGGCAGGATTCAGGCAGCCCGTCGTCGTGCACGACCGCAACCTGCCCAAACTGCGTCAACTCAAACGTCAGTACGATGTTCAGGTGGAACCCGATCTGCATCGCGCAGTGCAGCAGGCCCATCTTCTGATTGTCGCGGTGCGGCCCGATGGAGTTCGCGACCTGTTGCAGCAAGTCGGCCAAGTTCGGATGGGACTCTCCCGTCCGCTGACAACTGTGAGCCTGGCCGCTGGAATTCCGCTCAAGAATTTACGCGCATGGTCGGGCTTTTCGCTCCGCTGGGCCCGCGCCATGCCCAGCCCGGTTGCGCGCACCGGGCATGGTCTTACGGCGATAACATTCGAGCGCTCTGTGCCAGCCGCAGCGCGTCGCGAAGTGCGGGATTTCTTTTCGCGGGTAGGGACCGTCCTCGAAATTCGCGAGAGCAGCTTCGACGCCTTCACCGTGACTTACTCTTCCAGCCACGGCTACCATGCGCTGTCCGTGCTGGCCGAGGCAGCCCGGAAACTCGGCCTGGATCGCAAAACCGCATTGACCACCGCCGCGCACGCCCTGGCCGACGGGGTGCAGGCCTGGCGCGGGTCCGCTCTTTCCCTGGACGAGTTGCTGAACGAAGCCGCCACTCCCGGCGGTATCGCGGCCAGCACGATGGCAAAGATGAATCAATCCGGATACAAACGCAGCGTGCAACTAGGTTTGCGGGCGGGGATGACTAGAGCAGCAAAAAACGCAAAGAGCTGATCTCAAATTCCCTTGGAGGGTGCGAGGGTGCCCCATTCATTTCGCGCTTTCTGCGAAATGAGTGGGGTCTGAATTCTGCGATGAAGCCATCCGCGCGAAAAAAAACACCCAAGCGAAGCCTGGACGCAGCACCCTCGAAGATCAGGAGTTATTTCTTTCGCGCCTCGGCTTCAGCCAGCCACCCACGGCGCAGCTTTTCCGACGGAATGCTCGACAGGTAAGGTTTGATATCCAGAATCGGCGTTCCATCCAGCATATCGACGCCCCGAACATGCAGTTCGACGCCTTGGCGGCGAAGCAGTTCGACAACCGTCAGGCCGATCGGATTCGGACGCCGCGGAGATCGCGTCGCAAACACGCCATGCGACCGGTTGTCGGAGGGCGGTGAAGCCAGCAAATCGTCTCCTCGCAATTCTTCCCTGGGAGAGCGATCGAACTCCCAGATGACGAAGAGATGCGAGAAGCCCTCGATGTCGGTGAGTCCGGGCTCAAACTCAGGCAGGATCTTCAGGACACCGTCGGCATCGTGTTTAACCCCGAGGCCCTTGGGAATCTCGCGCGTGCTTTTGTATGGAGTACTTACAAATCCAATCGGCTGCGGAGTAAACATAAAGAAGAAAGCCTCTGGGTCCCATATTAATCGACGGCCGCACTAGTTCGTGTGTACGAGTGTGCTCCGTCCAAGCTTCGTTCGGGCGGGTTTTCTGCAAACTGAAACGAAAGAAAGCGGAGCCTTGCTCCGCCGGACAGCCGGGGCGGCTGTCCTCACGCGGTTCTTGGCGGGCTCTGCGTTAATGCCGTGCCATCAACCGCCTGGCCAGGCGTCCAACCCGGACCACGCGATAGAGCGGAAACAGCGGCCTGGGCAACTGCACCGCTGACCATTCTCCGGCGCCCGGAGTAACCAGAAGACGCCACCAGAACGAAATCCGGTCTCGGCCCCGCTCGCGCAATTCCGTCATCAAGCGAAAGTAAGCTATGGTCTCGGGATCAAATTCTTCATCCGCCACAATCAACTTCACAATCCGTTGGGTTAGAGCTTCCGCGTCCGCATCGTTCTGGGTTCCGAGCTGTGCCGGCAATTCTGCTCCGAGCAGCTTATGGGCCAGCAGGAATGTCTGGATCACGATGCGCAGAATTCCGAGCCGCTCGGCCCGCGCCCGCAGTTCCACCCAGTCCAGGGCCCGGGAGCGTGCCAGGTGCGCAATGTCGCGCAACCACGAAATCTGCCGCCAGGCGTGCTTGGCCGCGTGCACACACAGCACGAGCATCAGGTCCTGGTCGCAGAGGGTGCGCAACTGCTGTCCCTCGATTCTCACCGCGCCCGCTCTCCTGAAGAAATCGCCGACGTCGAAGCCGATGGCGTAAAAGCGCGGCAAAATTTGCCACTTGATCTCCAGCAGGTTGCGCCCGCGGGCGCCGTCAAAGGTGTACTCGTATCCTGACTTCAGGTAGTCGCGCTCGGCGGCCTGCGCCAGGCGGAGTCCAGGCGCGTATCCTAACTCAGCCAGCGCCACCTTGATCCGGTGCAGGTCCTCGCCACGAATCAGCAGATCGAGGTCCGAGAACTGGCGCAGCGCGACGTTGCCATACAACGCCTCCGCCAGCACCGGACCTTTGTAGGGCAAGACTTCCAGTCCGCGGGCTTGCAGATGCCGGCAAATATTGAGCAACTCGACGGTAAGCCAGAGAGCACGGTGCGCGTTGGACTGGTCTTCCCGGCGGAGCGCTTCCAGCCCGGGTGAATGAGTGGCCTCCATCACGTTGGACAGGCGGCGGTACAGCAGTGGCACCAGGCCATGATGGTGCCCGAGATCAAGCAGCCGCTCCCAATCCACGCCGTGGCGAAGAATTTGTTGGATACGCGCGCCGGTGCTTTCCCCTGATTGATCAGCGCAGCAGGCGAGAATCAAATCGAGTTCCGGACTGAAAGTGCTGGTGTAAGCAGGATCCGACGAAGGCAGCGGTGATGGCGCGGGTTGCGGCATAGATAACAGTGGTCGGTGCCAGCCCTCTATACTCCGACCGAAGCTCCATCGTTAAAAGCATTATACGAACCATCCAGCTGGTTCGTGATTGGTTTATCTTCTGCCGCTCTCGCTCCGCGAAGAAGTTTCCGGCTCCCGCCACGCGATTGTCCAGCGGTCAACCGCAACGGGTACCCATCCACGCAATAGCGTCCCACATTATGTCTTCCGCTTGGAAGTGCGGTGGGTTATGGTGAACCCTGAGGGATAGCAAGACCAAACCCGGCGGAAAGCCGCGCCGGGGTGAGTCTTTGGCCGTACCTGCCGGACAGAATTATTGACCGATGGATGCGCAGACGCTCGACAGAGTCAGGTGCGGTTTAGCGGTCGAGGCCCTGCGATCGCGGGGCGTATTGAAGCTGCGTGCCGCAGGTCTCAGCATGCTGCCGACTTTGTGGCCGGGCGACCTGCTCACCGTCCAATGCCTCGGTGCGGAGGAAGTCGAGCCCGGTGAGATTGTGCTTTACATGCGAAGAGATCGGTTTTTTGTGCACCGGATCGTGAGCAAAAAACTGGGCCCGGAAGATGGGTCCCTCATTACCCGGGGGGATTGCATGTCGGCCGATGACCCCCCGCTCGGAAGAAACGAACTGTTAGGCAAAGTTACTGAAGTCCAGCGCTCCGACTCGATTTTTTCGCCGGCGCGCAGGCTTTCGCTCCCGCGCCGCCTCCTGGCGTATTTGTTCTGTCACTGGAGCCTGTTTCGTTGCGCTGGGCTGCGGCTCTGGAATTACCGCTACCGTGGCGATGGTCAGGTTGAAAGCAGATTCGTCAGAGCAGCACAGTAACCGAACAGAGGCATGGGTGATTGCAATCCCCTGCCACGGAGCTGCCCGGGAATGAATCCGAGTTATCACATCACGGTCGAGATCGGCGGCATGCCGATCCTGCTGCATACGCGGGACAATTCCTTCCGGCAATTGCTGGCCCGCCGCTATGCCGGATTTGTCGATTCCTCCGCGCCGCCCAGGTTCGAATTTGACATCGAGTTGACCACACCACCCGCGAGCGCTCCCGATGACGATGTGCGAGTGGAAATGCGGGATGGCACGTGGCGCCTGCGGAGGGGCGATTTTCGCGCCCACTGGGACCCCGCCGCCGGCCGGGGGAGCATTCGCCAATCCGCCAATCCCTATTCCATCGACTCCGTTCTGCGCATTGTCCACACCCTGATCCTGGCGCGGGAAGGAGGCTTTCTGTTGCATTCCGCCGGGGCCATCCGCAACGGACGGGCTTTTCTGTTCTCGGGCGTATCCGGTGCCGGGAAAACTACGATCTCCCGCCTGGCGCCGCCGGACGTGACTTTGCTCACCGACGAAGTGTCTTACGTGCGTCGGGTCAACGGCGGTTACCGCGCCTGTGGAACTCCCTTTGCGGGCGAACTGGCGCGGGTGGGGGAAAACTGCTCCGCCCCCCTGGAGTCCCTGTTCTTCCTGAAGCAGGGTCCGAAAAACAAGATTGAGCCGATGGCGAAACCCGAGAGTATCCGCCGCCTGATGCGGAACATCCTCTTTTTCGCCGGGGACGCCGAGCTGGTAGAAAATGTTTTTCAGTCGGCTTGCGAGTTCGTGGAACGCGTGCCGGTGCAGCGCCTGACATTTACTCCCGACTGCCGGGTTTGGGGACTGATTCGATGAATGCCAAATACATCGCCAGGAGTTCTGCCATCGCCTCTCGCCTGCTGGGCGGCGAGATGATGATCATGTCCACCCTGGATTCCACCTTCTTCACCCTGAATCCGGTCGCCACTGTGATCTGGCAGGCAGCCGACGGCCGTACTCCTGTTGCGGAGATCGTGGCCCAACAGGTGTGCACCGAGTTCGAGGTTGATTTTGAGACCGCGCAGCATGATGTGGAGTGTTTCGTCGAGGAACTCTCCGGCCACGGTATCCTGCTAATTTCCGATCGCCCCTTTGCAGAAGCGGCCAGCAGCCCCACGGAGGCCGCGTGAGCCTGGAGCAGATTGACGCGGGGCAAATTGACGTGGGACAAGCGAGCCTGATGCAGGAGATGAGCCAGCGGGCCCTGAACCTGGGCGTCCCCATGTCCGTCCACTTCGACATTACCTATCGCTGCAACGAGCGCTGCGTGCACTGCTATCTCGACCACGACGACCACGGCGAAATGACCACCGCGGAAATCAAGCGCGTGCTCGACGAACTGGCGGAGGCCGGCACCTTCTTCCTGACCTTCAGCGGCGGCGAGGTGCTGATGCGGCGTGATTTCTTCGAACTACTGGAATACGCGCGCCGCCTCATGTTCGCGGTGAGAATCAAGACCAACGCCGTGATGATTGGCGAAGCGGAAGCGCGGCGCATGCTGGAATTGGGGGTTGACCAGGTGCAGGTCAGCATCTACTCGCATCGCCCCGAGGTGCACGACGCCATCACCAAGCTTCCCGGCTCGCTGCGCCGCAGCGTTGAGGCCATCCGCTTTCTCACCGCGCAGGGGCTGCGCGTTACGATTGCCAATGTTCTGATGACGGCCAACATGCGCGACCACGCCGGTGTGCAGGCCCTGGCCCGCGAGTTGCGCGTTCAGTACACTCTCGATCCGACCATCACGCCGAAAATGGACGGCGATACTTCCATCCTGAACCTGCGGATTCCAGGCGCCGAACTGGGCGGCGTATTTCACAACGAAAACCTGGTGGGAAACGTCGAAGAATTTTGCGCTCCTCCGCCCGCGCCCGACGAGGATGTCATGGAGGGTTATCCGTGCAGCGCGGGTCATACCCTGGCTTATATTTCTCCCTATGGCGACGTCTTCCCCTGCGTCCAGTTTCCGCTGCCCAGCGGCAACGTTCGACGGCAGAAGTTTCTCGACATCTGGAACCACTCTTCCGAACTGAACGAAGTCCGCTCCATTCGCGCGAAAGATTTGACGGTATGCTCCAGTTGCAGTCACGTTGGAACCTGTACTCGCTGTCCCGGACTGGCCTATATGGAGGGCAGCATGCGCGGGCCCTCGACAGCCGACTGCGAGAAATCATTTCACCGCACCGGAATCCGGTCGGCAAACATGCTTCGCCAGGAGCGAACCGCGCCTTCCGGTCCGCTGATTCACATCCAGCCTCTGACCGCCTAAGGTTACTTTAGTGCTCTTTCCCGCGCAGGATGCCGTCGCCAACCGCCCCGGCCTGCACGTAAAATCGAAGAGACCTCACCATGGACTCCACGGAAAATCCGGCTGACGCAGGCAGGCGCAGCACCCGAATCCGCGCCCAGATTCCGATCCGTGTTACCAGTCTGGACCCTGCAACCCCGTTTTCGGAATCCGGACACACGCTAGTGGTCAATACGCAAGGCTGCGGTGTGCGGCTTTCACGAGCGCTGGAACCCGGACTGGCTGTTTCTCTGGATGAGATCCCTGCTGGAAGTGTGGCCGCCCGCATCGCAAACTGCGTGCCGCTGGGCAGTGGAGGCCAGTGGTGGATGGTAGGTATCGCGCTGGATGAGCCGGGCAATGTGTGGGGCATTCATCCCACTCCCGCAGATTGGGAAACGGACGCCGCCATTGCCGCTGCGGCCAGGCGCAACCGGACCCGCCGCAAGTCCGGCCAAGAGCGGCGAATGGCCCTTTCGTCAATTCTCCAGCCGCGGAGAGTTCCACCCCGGCAAAAGATAGCCGTTAGGGTTTGTGTGGTTTGTGTGGGTCGGACACTCCTGTCCGACGCTGTTGGGGTTGCTGTTACTGTTACTCTCTCTTCATCTTCCCGGCTTCCCAGCAACAACAAATTTCTCAGACCCAGAAGATCAAGGTCAAAAGCGTCGGACAAGAGTGTCCGACCCACACACCCTGCCCACACACACTACCAATTCGTGATTGAGCCATCCGGCCGGAAGTAAGTTTGGGCGCGGGCCGTCACCGGCTCGGTGATTTCGGCGATCCTGGTCAGCTGCTTGAAATCAAGCTCAACCCCCAGGCCCGGCCGTTCATTGGGATAGAGTTTTCCGTTTTTGAAATCCAGACAGACCGGCAGGTGTGGCAACGTCCGCCCCTGGTAGTTGTACTCCATGAGGACGGGCTGCGAGAACGTTCCCAGACTATTGACCAGGGCCGCGGTCGCAATGGGTCCGGTGAAATGGGGAGCGATGCCGACAAAATGGGTCTCGCAAATGGCGGCGATCTTCATCATCTCGGTGATGCCGCCGACGTTGGGCAGGGTGGCGCGAACAAAATCGATATTGTGATCTTCTACCAGCTTGTTGAAGTCCCAGCGGTTGCCCCACTCTTCGCCCGCCGCCAGAGGGACGTTCACCTTCTGGCGCAGGATCGGGAGGTCCTGCAGAAAAGCTTCGGTGCGAACCGGATCTTCGACGAAAAAGGGCGCCAGGTCTTCGATCAGGTTGCAGCCCCGGATGGCATCGGCGAGATCGAAGCGCTGGTGGAAATCGATCACCCAATCGCCGTCTTTGCCCACGCCTTCTCGCGCCTGCGAACATTCGTCGAGCAGATGAGTGACCCGTTCGCGGGTGTTGTAGGTGGTATTGGCAGGAACATCCATCGCGCCAAATCGAAAGGCGCGGTAGCCGGCCTCGATGGTGGCGTGGGCGCGCTCCTTAATGCTCATGCCCGGCGTGATGCCCGGAATAATTCCGGCCGTGTTGTAACACTCGCAATAGTTGCGGACCATGCCGCCCAGCAACTCGTGCACGGGCAGGCCCTGAACTTTTCCTTTGATGTCCCACAGCGCCAAATCGAGCGCGCCGATGGCGTGGGTCTTCTCGCGGCCAGCGGGATAGAAAAAGGCGCGGTTCATGTCCTGCCACAGAAGCTCGATGTACTGCGGGTCCCGGCCAATCAACCTGCCGGCGGACTGGGACAGCGTGTCCTTCGATCCACCTTCGCCGATGCCCGTGATCCCGGCGTCGGTTTCGATGGTGACCACCATGTCGCTCTGATTGAAAAGCGGATTGGGTTCTGGCGGCAGGTAAGCCCGCACCCGGGTGATTTTCATTTTCGGGAGAGCGGCGAACGCAGGCAGCACTCCCGCGGCGCCCATAATTGCAGCGGCTGCCAACGATCTGAGAAAGTTACGTCTCTGCATGAATTCGCGCCCCTGGCACGCTGGTCGTTGCGAATCTTACGCAGGCGGAGCGAAGCAAGTCAAAGCGGGTGGTAGGGATTAACCATACCGACTGCAAAATGCTCTCCGTCTGGACTCTGCTCGTTTGGGAATTGAACGGCAGCACGCGCCTGAAACCCCCGGGTGGGTCAATGCGTGTAAACGACTGTTATCGTCAACAAGCGAACCGTCGGTGTGTTGCGTGGTAGACTCGCGACAGCAGTCCGGGCCTGCCCCTACCAATCTCACAATCTGAGGTGCTGCTATGCGGTTCACCCTGCGTTGGATGGCTATGGCTGTGATTTTTGCTGTCACTTGCTGTTCGATGCACGCGCAGAGTCCGAGCGCGTCCGATGAAGCTGCGATCAAGTCATTGATTCTGGCGGTTCCCGAGGCAATGAATCACAAGGATTGGAAGGCATACGGAGATCTGTTCGCGGAGGACGCTGATTGGATCAACGTCGTCGGGATGTTCTGGCACGGAAAAGAGAACGTCGTGAAGGCTCATGCAGCGTATGCGAGCACCGTGTTTCGCAATGGCGGATTTAGGTACTCTGATATGTCGATCCGCGAAGTTGCGCCCAGTGTGGCCGTCGTCGTTGTGACTGAGCATTCCGTGGAATCAGTGGCTCCCGATGGAGTGACCAAACTCCCGGCGGGAGAAGGCAGGCTTTCGTTCGTCGTGGTTAAGAGGAACGGCGAATGGAAGATCACCTTGGGCCACAACACCGGTGTACTCAAGGAGGCTGAAGCTGAAGATCCAACGAAGGGCTGGAAACCGAAGAAAACAAGCTAGCCGCACAGGACGGCGTCGCAGGGTTCGATTGGCGTAACATCGCCATTACACCCACAACTAAGGCAGACGGTTTTCCGCGCCGAATCACTTCTATTCATGGCGGCAATTCACTCTCCTGGTTCGCTAACATCACAGGGTGCTGTGCAATGGAAACTAGGTACAATACTCTCGACTAGGCAATCAAAATTTCTGGCCCGCGAACCTGACTCTCGGAGGCAGTCCTGTGACATCCCAACTTCGTCCTTATCTTGCTGTCGCCGTGGCTATCGCGGCCGTGGTGCTTCTGGGTGCGCCGACCCCGATGTTTGCGCAGAAGGGTAACGAAACTGGCCTGCCGCTCTATCCGAACACAAACACCGGGAAGCGTTACACGCGGCCTCTGACCGGGGCGAACTATTTTGTCCCCTCCACCGAGCGCTTAAGTCAGCCGATAGAAGGTGCAACCAATCGAGCCGCAAGCACCTGAAGAGTAGTTGCGCCGGTTGAGTTACGCCCTGCACTTGGCGATGATGAGAGTCATGTCATCGAACTGTTCGGCGGGACTGAACTGCTGAACTTCATCCACGATCGCCGCCAGCAATTCCTGCGAAGCCAAAGCGCGATGCCGACGCAGGCCCTCAGCCAGGCGCTGCTCGCCGAATTCTTCTCCCCCGGGGTTGAAGGCTTCGGTGATGCCGTCGGTATAGAAAGCGATCGTGTCGCCGGAGAAGAGCTGGCACTCCCCGATCGAGCAATCCCATTGCTTGAAGAGTCCGAGCACCGTTCCCGTGGAGTCGAGCCGTTCCATAGTGTCATTGCCGCGAAGCAGGAGAGCCGAGAGGTGGCCGCAGTTGGCGTAGCGCAGGCGCTGCGCCTGGTCGTGATATTCGGCGAAAAACAGCGTGGCATAGGCGCTGTCGGGCGTGTTGTCGTAAAACACCTGGTTCACGCACCGCAGCAGAGTTTGCAGTTCATCCACGGCGATGGCGCACTGGCTGCGCAGACTTGCCTGCAGGTTCGCCATCAGCAGAGCGCCCGCGATTCCTTTTCCTGAAATGTCGCCCAGCACCATCCCAAGCCGATCCTGGCCGAGATTGAGGAAGTCGTAGTAGTCGCCGCCCACCTGGCGCGCCTGAATGCAGACACCCGCATAGTCCAGTGTCTTCAGCGGAGGGAAGCTTTGGGGAAAGAGCCGGGCTTGCACCTGCCGGGCAATTTCCATTTCCTGGCCGGCGCGGCGCTCTGCTTCCAGCTTCTCGGCTGTGGCGCGCCGCTGTGCCTCGACCGCCTGGGTCATTTCGTCGAAGCTGACCAGGGCGAAGGAATTGTGATCGATGTCTTCGAAGCGGGTAAATACTCCTCCCCAGATCGGAGGCTGCTTTCCCAAAAGCAGCGAGGGAGCATTGCCTGTCCCATCCGGCGCACGCTGCTCATACTTGACCCGCCGCAGCTTCGGAACATGACGAAACCGGACTCCGCGCCGGCTCCATTGGGTGTAAGTCGCTACGACATCTTCGGCCACAAACGCAACCTGAGTAGGTTGGCCGATGAGCTTGTACTCGTCCGACTCGGGATCGGGCGCGATCAGGGTAAGTACCGCCGTACCGTGCGGAGGCGCAACACCCACCCAGCGCTGTCCCGACTGCAGGCGCACATCAAAGGCCAGGCTGAATCCCAGTTGTTCCACGTAGAACTGCAGGCTCCGGTCCTGATCGCGGACGAAAACGTTGACCGCGTGGACCCGAAGGTGGGAGTTCTCACGATCCAGAGGCGAAGCCGGCTGGTCCGCCAGACCGAAGGCAGGGGAACTGACCATGGCGGGTATTATAAGACCACAAAATCGGCTGGCTTAGCTGGGCAGGCCAAAGGCACAATCCGCCATGCCGGCGCATCAGCACCGCGCCCGTGCCCTTCCCGGGTTTGATTCGATGCTACTGCGGCGGCGCCGCCGGCGGAGTGGTGGCTCCCGGCGTAACCTGGGTTCCGATCACGTCGCCCGAGACGATCATCTCCACCCGGCGATTCAGCTTGCGTCCCGCCGCCGTGCTGTTGTCCGCCACCGGCCGCGTTTTGCCGAAGCCGCGCGCAATCACGTTGTTGATCGACACACTGTTATCGACCAGATAGTCGCGGACCGACGCAGCCCGCTTTTCCGACAGAGCCTGGTTGTAGGCATCGCTGCCCACGCTGTCGGTGTGGCCTTCAATCTCCAGACGCAGATCGGGATAAGCCAGGACGATGCCTGAGATTCGTGCCAGCCGCTCCCGGGCAGCGGGCTTCAGGGTGTAGCTGCCTGAATCAAACAGCACGTCGGGCATGCTCACCACCAGGCCGCGGTCGGTATCTTTGGTCTCCAATACCTGGTTGAGCTGGTCGAGCAGGCGCTGCCGCTGTTCTTCTTTCTGGCGGATCGCCTCAGCCGCGGCCTGGCGTTGCTTCTCCGCTTCGGCTTGAGCTTTCTGCTGTTCCGCCATGGCGGCTGTTACGCCGCCGCATCGGCCTGGGCCTGCTGCAGTTGGGCCTGGGCCTGGGCTTGTTCCGCGGCCGCCCGGTCGGCCTCGGCCTGCGCCCGTTTGCGGGCATCTTCTTCAGCTTGTGCCTTGGCCTGGGCTTCCGCTTGGGCGGAGGCCTGGGCTTCCGCCTCGGCCTTTTGCTGCTTATCCAGCATGGCCTGCTTTTCGTTGGCGATGCGCTCCTGCTCTTTGCGGCGGAGGGTCAGCACGCGGGCGTCTTCGGCCATCTGCGTGGCGCCACGCGCGGCCGTGCCGATCGGCGTCTTGCCCTGTTTACGCTTGAGATAATCCTCGGCCCGCGCCAGATAGGTTTCTGCTTTTTGCAGACTGTCAGCCGCGTAGTGCTCCGCGCCCGCCGCCTTGGCGATGGCGACGGCATTGCGCGCTTCGAGCAGGGTCAGAGGGGTCTTGGGATCGGCGGTCGCCGAGGGAAGTTGCTGGGCGGGCATATCGACGGTGTACTGGCCGCCTTCGAGCATATCGAACTTGGCGTCGATGGCTTCTTCGAAGCCCTTGGTCTCCTGCCGGATGATGTTTTCAGCCACTACTTCGTCGCTCGGCCGGGTGACGGAGAAGTAGGGCTCCGCGGTCACGATCAGGCCGAAGGCCTGCAGGTCGGTAGTCACATCGAGGCTGCTCTTTCCGTTGTCGTCGGGAACAATCTCGCCCAGGTTCTGGGCGCGCCCCTCGGGCGTAATCGCCCACAGCACGTAGGTCAGAAACTGCGGACCTACGCGGCTTGCCGGCCCCAGTTTGGAGAGATCGACATTGACCTGCAGGCGTCCGTTCTTGCCCTCCACCTTGGCTTTGCCGGTCGCTTCCGGCATCAGGCTGGTGCCTTTCATGTCCACTGTGGTGGAACCGCCGCGATGCCGATAATTCACCGCCTTGGTGGTCCGCGAAACCACGTTCACGCGGAACACCGGGGTCTGGTCCATCGGCTCGACCGGAGGATTCTCCTGCTGGGCCACCGCGAACCCAGCCAGCAACATCGTACAAATCAAGCCTGCAAGTTTCTTCATGATTGCATCCTTAAATAAATTATTTTTTGGCGCAGTCTGGCGCAGAGGACCGCGAAGGCTCTCACCAGATTGTGACGCTTTCGGGTTTCATACGGAAGTGCCTTGGCAAGCACCACGCTGGCCAGCCCGGAGGGTGCGTAGGCCCGGACGCCTCGTCCGAGCGGGCGAGCGCAGCTCGCCGGACCCGCAGAACGCAAATTCGCGCGCGGAGCTTCGCTCCGCTGGGCGGACCAGGGCGTTCGCCCCGACGCGAGCCAGGCCCCAGAACCCTTGCCGGTCGCGGCTTTCAGCCCGAAATCGTCCCACATTGGTAACCTACCGCGGTTACCTATAATGTGCAGCAACTTGCGGTTGCAGGCCAGTCATGGACCCCGGTAAGACAAGCTAAGTGTTGTAAGGACAATGGTTTACCGGGATTGCCATTGTTGGCTGGCAAGCTGCATCTGGTATCTGTGCCTGCTCGCCCAGGGGCATAGATCGGGGTGTCATTTTGTGGAAGCTGACGGGCAATAATGCGGGCACCAAGCCCGGGCATTCGCTCCTTCCCGCGCTCGTCATTCTCTTCCTGGTTTCCTACGGCCTGCTGACCATGCTGGTGGTGGAGCAGGGCCGAACCATCGATTCGCAGCGCGGTCTGATTGAGATGCTGTTCACTGACAGCGTCGAGTTGACCGGCCTGAAGGGGAAGGAAAATCAGAGACAGCAGGCCGAAGCCGAGGCGCGGGCCCACGCCATGAAGAAAACGCCCCCGGCGCAGGCGGCGCCGAAAGCTCCCCAGATGCAGTCGCCGTCGATCCCGCCCCAGGCGGGCGCAAAGAGTCAGAGCACCAGCAAGCTGGCGAGACCGCTCCCGCAGAAACCTCCGAAGCCTACAGCCGACCAGGACGACGAGCGCAGGATGCTGATCTCGATCTAGATTTTCGGGCCCGGGATTTTAGGAAAAACGTTACTCCCCATGAAAGTATTCGCGACATTGTTGTTGTCAGTCTCGCTGTACGGCTCGTACCGCCTTCCACCCCCCAAGCCGCCCGTCGATCGCACTACTGCGAAGCGCCCCGCCCGCAAGGGAGGCCAATGGTACTTCGCGGAAAACGGCCACGCCGTTTACTGCTTTGGCCCCGTAAGGCTCATGCCCCAAGCCGAAGGCGGACTGCAACGCGTCGCCACTTTCTGCCAGGGCGACAAGAACATGGTGCCACTGAAAGACTAAGAGCAGCTGCTAGCTTCTGACCTCTAGCTTCTGACCCCTTGCTTCTCGCTCCAGATTCGCATCTTCATAGGTTTTCGCTAGAAGCCAGGGGCTAGAAGCTAGAAGCCTCCCACGCATCAACTCCCAAAATCCTATACATTTTGATTATGCCAAAGTTCGAGAAGCACATCTTCATCTGCGGCAACCAGCGTCCGGCGGGGGCCCCGCGCCCTTGCTGCGATTCCACGGGCCAGGCGGAACTGCAGAAGTCATTCAAGGAAAAGCTGGCGGCGCGCGGACTCAAGGGAAAGGTACGGGCCAACCAGTCCGGCTGC
The DNA here is from genome assembly GCA_963757835.1 of Terriglobia bacterium. Lineage (GTDB taxonomy): Bacteria > Acidobacteriota > Terriglobia > Terriglobales > Acidobacteriaceae > JAIQFF01. Next base: position 169,802 of record CAVWSP010000012.1, read on the forward strand.
CTCGATCAATGCGAGCACGGCCCCAACCTGGTGGTGTATCCCGATGCGGTCTGGTACGGCCGGGTTACGCTGGACGATGTGGATGAGATTATCGAGTCCCACATTCTGGGAGGAAAGCCGGTCGAGAGACTGATGCTGCCCGATTCCTGCCTCAACACCACCTGCGAACACAGAACGCCGAAGACGGCCACCAAGGTCTAGGCGATTCAATCATCGGAGCGGAAGCAACGCCAAAGCTGGTAGGCCCGGCAGGAATTGAACCTGCAACCGTCGGATTAGAAATCCGATGCTCTATCCGTTTGAGCTACGGGCCCTCAGTTAAACGCCGCCCTCAATTATCAATAATTCAGCACGTATTTGCGAATCCGATCGCGTTCCCCTCATTAACCGCGGTATTGGTTTTGCCGCCTCGAAGACTCGATCTCGCTGCGATCGTTTTCAGCTTTTTGGCAGTTGCGGCTTGACACTTGTTACGCCCTCGGGGCAGAATCCGCTGGTTCCGTCAAGAGACAGAACAATCTCCCAGACATTTTTCCCACGATTTGTCCTATGAATCACCAGTCACTCCAACAGGCTTCGTGTCGTGGGTGGATGGGGACGTTGTCAAATTGAAACCCTTGACGAGCAAGGAGATTTTCGTATGAAGAACGCCAAGGCAGAATCACTCAAAAGACTAAGATCGCAGTTGTCTCTGACTCTGTTCACCTCGCTGATTCTTTTGTCCTTCCTGATGGTGGGAACGATGCTTGCGCAGAGCGAATCGGTATCGGTGCAGGTTGGCGCTGAAGATCGGGCCGCCGGCACCTACGGCACATCAAACTTCCGGTATCACATTCTTCCGGCGAGGACCCTGGCCGGAAGTGCCGCTCGAAGTGCCCGCACCACGAAGCTCTCCCCCCGGACTTCCGCATCCAGTTCTTCCTCTGGCGGGTTCTTTCCGGCAGACCTGACGCGTGGCAGCGGTCCGCTGATCAAACGGGCGATATTCCACGACATTGATTTCGACTGCACTGAGTCTTGCTGGGGGAACCCGAGTGCCTTTCTCAACGACCTTGGAAACAGCACCTTCATCCACGTGGTCGATCGCTATGTTGGTGCGACCGGTAACGGGCGATATACCGTGGGCGCGAACGTCTCCGCCAGCGCATCTCTTTTCACCAACACGCTGGGCCAAAATGACATCCTTGCCATCGTGCATGCTGCGGCAGCCAAGCTCGGGAAGATCGGCTACGGCCACATCTACCACCTCTTTCTGCCCAATGGCGTCGATACCTGCTTCGACCAGACCAACATCTGCTATTCGCCCGACAACCCATCTTCGTTCGCGTTCTGCGGTTACCATGGCAGCGTGACATACAGCGATATCGGGCATGTGCTGCTCAGCGTCGAACCTTTTCAAAACGTCGATGGATGCTCAGTCGCCACCCCCAGCCCAAACGGCGCCCTGGTCGATTCGACCGCCAACGTTCTCTCCCACGAGACTTTCGAGACCATCACCGACCCGGATCCGCCGGCCACCTTTGACGATCTGTTCAACGGAAACTTCGGATGGCTCGCCCTGAATTCGCTGGTTGAGTTTGGCAATGAAATCGGCGACGAATGCGAGAATCCGTTCTTCCAGTACAACCCGGTCACGCTTAACGGCAACAGCTACGAAATTCAGCCGGAGTATTCAAACAAATTCCACACCTGTGCCTTCGTGCCTTAGAGCCGGTGCGAGTGCGAGCGGCAGTTATATCGACGCCCCAGGCGACAGCGCAGAAGCCTACACAGTCGCCGCCTTGGACGGACTGAACAAGCTGCAGCCACGTAGGCCCGGACGCCTCGTCCGGGCAGGCGAGCAAAGCTCGCCAGGGGTTTCCGCTTTCAAAGGATTTCCGTTCTCTCAACCTAAAACCAGCCGGGCCTTGCCCGGCTGGGCGGGTGAGGGCACCCGCCCCTACGTGGGTCGCGTGTGGCCAGATGCTGGGAGTACATGTCCTGATTTACCCGAGGGACATGGCCGGACATCATGTGGTTTAACGCCCATTTCCTGTGACAATAGAGGTATGAGAATTTCCTGGCAGAGGTTGCTGGCCGCCATCGGCGCGCTGGCCCTGGCAATTGCCTGCGCCAATTGCGGCGGAGGCGTGACCGGTTCGACCATCGGCTCAGGAGGATCCGGGAACGGCAGCGGCTCAGGCGGCGGCAGCGGCTCCGGAGGTGGTGGCGGTAACAACCAGAGCGCCTGCAGCGCCATGAGCGCCGGTCAGGGCGCCAGCCTCAACGGGTTTCGTCCCTTTAGCAGCGACAGCCTGTGGAACAAGGATATTTCCGGCGCAGCGGTCGATCCGAACTCGACCGCCATCATCAATTTCATCGGGTCGAGCGTTGGCATGCACGCCGATTTTGGCTCGGGACAGTACCAGGGCTCGAACATCGGCATCCCGTACTCGGTGGTAAGCGCGACACAAGCGCCGGTCAGCATTGCTTTCACCGCTTATGGCTCTGAGAGCGATCCCGGGCCGATGCCTCTACCGGGGAACGCGCCGATTGAGGGAGATCCGAATCCGGGTAACGGCGATCGCCATGTTCTGGTGCTCGACAACAGCAATTGTTTTCTCTACGAACTGTTCGGCGCTGCTTCCAACGGCAACGGCAGCTGGAATGCTGCGTCGGCGGCGGTTTGGGACCTGCTGAGTGACGGCAACACGCAGCGTCCCTGGACATGGACTTCAGCCGACGCAGCGGGCCTGCCAATTTTTCCCGGCCTGGTGCGCTACGACGAAGTGGCTGCCGGACAGATTCAGCACGCCATCCGTGTCACCCTGCAGGACAGCCGGGCTGCGGCGGTGTTGCCCGCCACACACTGGGCGGCCAACTCCACCAGCGCGAATGCGCCTCCCATGGGCATGCGGATGCGCCTGAAAGCCAACTACGATATTTCCGGATTTTCCACGCAAGTGCAGGTCATCCTCTCCGCCATGAAAAAGTACGGCCTGATCATGGCCGACAATGGCAGTTCGATGTACATCAGCGGCGCGCCCGACAGCCGCTGGGACAACAATGCCCTGCACGATCTTGGACAGGTGCCGGCCTCGGCCTTTGAAGTAGTAAAGATGGACACGGTTTATACCGGATCGAATGTGCCGCAGGGCGTGGCCCCCAGCATTAACAGCTTTACCGCGACGCCAGGCAGCGTCAGTGCAGGCGGGAACGTTACGTTGTCATGGGATGTGAGTAGTGGCACTTACGTTATCGTCTCTCCGCAGGCGGGCGCGGTGCGGGGAAGCAGCGTGACCGTCCATCCCGGCCAAACCACTACTTACAAGCTGTACGCCACCAACCAGTACGGGCGCACCACGGGGACCGTCACAGTGACGGTGCCGTAGATCGCGTGGGGACAGCCGCCCTCGGCTGTCCTGGTCGGGCAAAGCTCAACAAGGTTTTTCCGGACAGGACAATAGCGGAGCTGCGCTCCGCCGGACAGCCGAGGGCGGCCGTCCCCACGTGTCTATTTCTCAGAAGAGTTTTTCCTGCCTGCGCAGATTTCCGAAGGAGCCGATATTAGCCAGCGCGAAATTGAAGCGGAACTGATTTTCGTTGCGGACCGACCCCAGGGCGAAGCGGCGGTATTCGACGCTGAAGCCGCAGCAGTCCCAGTTGTAGGCGGCCTGTACGGCGGCATACTGCAGAAAACCCAGGTTGGCGTCGAAGCCCAGGTTGGTGGCTCCGCTGAATCCCCGTTTGTTCGGCTGCCCGTAGCCGAACAGCACACGGAACTGGTTGAACATCTGCTGCCCCGTGGTTGGAGTATCGCTGGGCGCCCGCAGATAGGCATCCCCGCCGCCGATGGTGTACGAACCGAAACGATAGTTCACGAACGCGGTGCTGGCGTTGATCCGGCTTTGCTTGAAATCGTAGTCGATGTCCCACTCCGCTTCACTCCGGCTGGTGGCCTGGAATTTGAGCCGCGAGATCAGGGGAGAGAGCCGGCGGGCCTGGGTCAGAAAAGCGATGCCGGTAAAGTCCGCAGTGGTGGTGAAGACGTTTCTCTGCCCCGGCACCAGGGCCCCACCGAAGGTGGGATCGAGAAAATATTTCTGGCCCAGTTCCCAGGTGACGACCTCCCGCACCCGCGGTTCAGCCTGGCAGGGAATTCCTCCGCGAACTGCTTGCCGCTCCCATGGAACCGGATTTTCCGCCGCGGGATGACCGATGATCAGAGACGCCATGCCGGTGGCATCGCAGTTCTCCGGCGTCTCCGAAGTACGTTTGGCGTAGAGCCGGTTGACTACCGCATATTCGACTTCATTGGTATTGCTCAGGATGTCGCGTTCGTCAAAACGCAGAATCCGGGAAAAGTTATCCACTCCCGTGACGTAGCGGTAAATCACGCGAGGCTCGATGACGTGTTTCCATTTGCGGCCCAGGAATTCGCGGTCGTAAACCCGCTCCAGGGCGGGAGGACGAATCTCCACAGTTCCCTCGACCGCCCTGCGATTGATGACGTTGCTCTCGGCCACGCCCACGCCGCCGCTGCTGGGGATGAGTTGCTGGGTGTAAAAGGTTTCGCGCAGGGACAACTCCGGACGCACCGACCAGCCGTCCAGCACCAGCGGAAGAGAGAGCGCCGGGTGCAGGTCAAAACGCCCGACCAGCGGCGCAGTTCGAAACGAGGGTTCGCTGCGGGAGAGTCCTTCGGCGGCCACGTCGTAGGACCAGTAAAGCGGCGAGCGCCCAATGGCATGGTCCACGCTGGAAGATTCGAAGCTGGGAGCATGAAGAATGGTGATGACATCGCCCGGCGTCGTGCTCTCAAAGTTCTGATAGCGCTGGGTGGCGCCGTTATAGAAAAAACCGCGCGTGGCGTTGGAGAGAAAGGCCTCTGACTTCACTTCCGAGTTCACCGCCTGGCTGAAGACGTCATTAAATGCCAGGCGAAAAACGAAGGAACTCAGATAGTCGATGCTGGCGACGCCGCGGAAGTTATGCCCAAAGCTATCTTCGGCGCTTAGCTTCACCTCGTGCCCCCCCTGGTCCACCGGTGGAGTTCCGATACCGCGGTCGAAAACCCCAAAATAGTTCAGGTAAACATAGGACTTTTCACTGGGCCGGGCGCGAAACTCGATCTGCGGCGCCCATCCGCGCCGGGTGAAATACTCCGCCCCGGCGGTGAGGTCCATGCTGCGATTGATGGCCCAGAAAATCGAATCTCCGAAGATGGTCCCCTTGATCGAGGACCTCCCGATGTTAGGGATGAGAAAGCCGGTCTGCCTGGGTTCGCGCTCCACCGGGTGAGTGGCGAAGGGAAAATAAAAGACCGGGACGCCCTCAATCCGAAAAGTACTGTGATAAATCGTGGCATTCCCGCCCGCTTCCACCACAATCTTGTGCGCGTTGAACTCCCACTTGGGGCGCGGCAGTTCGCAGGTGGTGATGGTTCCGTCATAGACGACATAATGGTCCGGACCGGTTTTCTCCACCACTCCACCGGAAAAAGCAAAGGGGTTGGTGGTGGTCAAAGTCATCCGCTTCCCCCGCAACCGCATACCCGTCGTTCCCGCTACATGTTCGAAGCGCCCGGATTCAGAACGAACGTTGTAGGTGGCATGAGTGGCCTCAATGTGTTCGTCATTGGGTCCACCGTCGAGGACAACATGACCATCCGCGATCGCTTCTCCCGTGGCGGAGTTGTAATCGACCGAATCGGCATAAAGGATGTAAGTGCCGTAGTGGATCTCCGCCTGCCCCCGCAGTTTGAACACGGCGCCGTCTTTTTCCTGCTGCAGGGCCCGGATGGTGACCTCCTGCTCTCGCACCGAGGATGGCGCAAATGGCTCTTGCGATTTTTTCGAGCCGGAACGCAACTGGCTGGTAACTATGGGCGGAGCGAGTAGCAGATGACAAACAAACGCCGCCGTGATAAGGAATCGAGTGCGGGATGTCATCGCAAGCGGACGAAACCCCTGGTGAGGGAATCCACGCTGGGGTAAGGTGACGTTAGCACGGCTCCAGCCCGCTGGCAAAGTTCAGGACAGAGTTCAGGGTGAGTTCCGGGGCATCGGCGCAAATTATTTCTAGAGTTGCAGCTTTCTTCTTGAGGGACCAGTTCATCTCTTGCCGCATGGCGCAGGTTCTGCCGCTCGAGTTTCACCGGCCCCCGATCGTTCCTTCATGAAACCAAGATTCGAACCCGATGTTCCAGCGGACGCAAGCGAAAACCTCTCAGAGATTCTGATCGATCCTGAAGCCTACGACGCCAGCGAGCAGCAATTTGCTGCCAGCCTCGAACCCGGTATTTCCCGTGCTCAACCCAGGTTTGTCGTGGAAGATGAACCGCCCAAGGCAGCGAACGGGAGAGAACTCGAGCAATCTCTTCCAGCGCTTGAAAGCATTGGAGAAGCTCCCGAGACCATGATGCCGGGCGCGGCCCCGGCGGAAGCGGAGCAGGCGCAGGATCCCGACGCCTGGCGGCGTGAGGTGGCCGAGCGCTTGAGCCACTACCGGGCGCGCCGGCGCACGCGGGAGCCGCGTTATCCGTCACTGCAGCTGAAGTTCGAGACGGAGCCGAATTTCGACGCTCCTGCTGATGCGCCCCATCCGCCTGCTGCCCCTGCGATGCGCCACTCCGCGGACCATCCGCCATCAGCTGCGGCCCCCCGCATCACGCTGGCTGAGTCCGTGAACTATCCACGGATCATGCCTGCCATCACGGAAACCACGGCCAAAGTGATTGAGTTTGCCAGCTACAGCCCGGCGCCCCGAACTCTGGACGAACTGGCCGAACCGGTTCTGCAGCGTCCCAGAATCATGGAGGCCCCTGAACTGGCGCCACCACCGCCGGCCCTGGGAGGCTTTTTGATTGAGCCGGTGGAAGAGCCGGCGAACGAGCGTCGGCCGGGATTCGAAATTCCGCTGCAGGCAGCTCCCATGGCGCGACGCATCGCAGCTTCCGCCATCGATGCCACCCTGGTTGTCGCCGCCTTCGCGGCTTTTGCCTACATCTTTTTCCGGATCACCGTGGAAATGCCGCCGCTGACCAAGATAGCGGGCATGGGTGTCCTCCTCATCGGCCTGATGTGGTCGGCATATCAATACCTGCTGCTGGTTTACAGCGGCGCCACGCCCGGCTTGAGGCTGGCCAGGCTCGAACTGCATCGCTTTGACGGCAGCCCGGTCCCGCTCCGCATCCGGCGCTGGCGGGTGTTGACGTCCGTCCTATCCGGCCTGTCGCTGGGTCTGGGATACGCCTGGTGTTTCCTCGACGAAGACCAACTCTGCTGGCACGATCGCATCACACGAACCTACATGGCTCCGAAAAACAAATAGCGCCACCACCCACGTAGGCCCGGACGCCCTCGTCCGGGCAGGTGAGCGAAGCTCACCAGCGATTGTGAGCTCTGAGGCAAGACGTCAGACTTCAAACCTCAGACCTCAGACCTCAGACCCTGGTGTTTCAGGAAGGCCCCTTAGGTTCGAGGCCCGAGGCCCGAGATCCCACGCCCGGTGATGCGCGACGAACAGCAACACCTGCGGAGCTTCGCTCCGCCGGGCGGGTGAGGGCACCCGCCCCTACGCGGGTCGCCCGGTCTGCTAACATCTTTCGGTGACTTCGACTTCTCCCGTCCGCGTACGTTTCGCGCCCTCGCCCACCGGGCATCTGCACGTTGGCAATGCACGGACCGCGCTGTTCAACTGGCTTTTCGCGCGCAAAAAAGGCGGCACCATGGTGCTGCGCATCGAAGACACTGACGTCGAACGCAGCGAGGCCCGCTTTGAAGATCAGCTCATCGCCGATCTCAAATGGCTGGGTCTCGACTGGGACGAAGGGCCCGACGTGGGTGGACCGTATGCACCATATCGCCAGTCCGAACGGCTGGAGGTTTACCGCGAGCACGCCGAGCGCCTGATCGCCGAGGGCAAGGCCTACCTGTGCTTCTGCAGCGAAGAAGACTTGCAGAAGGAGCGCGAACGGGCCCAGGCCGAACATCGCCAGCCCATTTACTCCGGCAAGTGCCGCGCCCTCGATCCGGCCGAAGCTGGGAAGCGGCGGACTGCGGGAGAATCCTGCGCCATCCGGCTGAGAATTCCCGAGCATCCCATCCGCTTTCACGACATCGTGCATGGCGATGTCGAATTCTCAAACGAAGTGGTGAGCGATCCCATCATCCTGCGTTCGAACGGAATGCCGGTGTACAACTACGTGGTGGTAATCGACGACGCGCTGATGAAGATCACGCACGTAATCCGTGGCGACGATCATCTTTCGAATACGCCCAAACAAGTTGCCCTGTATGAGGCCCTGGGCTGGCCGGTTCCCGAGTTCGCGCACCTCTCGACGATACTGGGCAGCGACCGGGAACGGCTCTCCAAGCGGCACGGCGCAACCTCGATTGCCAATTTTCGCGATATGGGTGTGTTGCCCGAAGCCCTGGTAAATTACCTGGCGCTGCTGGGATGGGCGCCGGCCGGGGGCAATCGCGAAATCTTCAGCCCAGAGGAGTTAAAGAAAGAATTTTCGCTCGAACGGGTGACACCTGCGGCGGCCATGTTCGATATGGAGAAGCTCTACTGGCTGAACCGGCACTACATCAAGAGCTGGCCGGTGGGAAACCTGACCGCGCTGGGGGCATGGTTTCTCTCCAGGGCAGGCTACATCGAGCTTGGAGATGCGAAGTGGTTGAGCGCGGAAAGTTTTCCGGTCGTTGAACTCGATCGGGAAATACAAGTCTGGCTCGACCGGGGCACGGAGTTATTGGCGCCATCCGTTGACCGCATGGAGCAGTTGCCCGAGCGTGCGGCGTTGATTTTCAAATACGACGCCCGTGCCGCACTGGCCGCGCCCGATAATGCCGAGGTGCTCGGCTGGGCCAACACCGACGCCGTACTGGGAAGATTCACGGTCAAAATTCTGGAAGATGAACTCGCCGCTGCCGCGCAGCTGACGCCCGAACGATTCAAGCAACTGGTCAACGAAGTAAAAGCCGAAACCGGCGCGAGGGGCAAAGAATTGTTTCATCCCATTCGCATCGTGATCACCGGCTCACACTCGGGGCCGGAATTCGACAAGTTGATACCCATCCTCGAAGCGGGCAGCCGGCTCACGCTTCCCGGCCACGTGCTCAGCGTGCGCGAGCGGGTAGAAGAATTCGCCAGGCAGCGCGCCCAGAAAAACTAGCTCCGAGTGTGGGTCGGACACTCCTGTCCGACGCTTTTGACTTTGTTTTTGATCTTGTTTTGATCTTGACTGTTGCAGTCTGCGCGGTAGTTTTGTGTTTCAAAGTCAAAGTCAAAGGCGTCGGACAAGAGTGTCCGACCCACTATTGCGGTGCCACTCCTGACATCCACACAACTCCGTGCTATCGTCCTTTCATGATTCGAAATCTGGCGGTCTTCTTCCTGCTTGTGTCTGCCAGCGTGCCCGGGCTGGCCAAGGAGAAATTTCAGCACCCAGGGCCCATCTATCTCGACCATGGCGGCGAGAAGTGGGCGCAGAAGACCCTCAAGAACCTTTCTCTGGAGGAAAAAGTCGGACAACTTTTCATGGTCTGGGTGCGGGCGGAGTTCCTCAACGTTAACAGTCCCGAGTATCTGCAGCTGCGCGACACCATGAGCAAATATCACGTAGGTTCGTTCGCCATGACGGTGCCGTGGGAGCCTCCATTTCTCTATCGCAGCGAGCCCTACGAGGCTGCGGAGCTGCTCAACCGTCTGCAACAGGATTCCAGGCTGCCGCTGCTTTTCGCCGCCGATTTTGAGCGCGGGGTCACCATGCGCCTTCGAGGCGCAACCCCATTCCCCGCCGCCATGGCCTTCGGCGCCGCGGGAAAGGAAGAATATGCCAAAGCCTTCGGCCGCATCACCGCCGAGGAGTCTCGCGCCGTCGGAGTGCACTGGAATTTCTTTCCCGACGCCGACGTAAACTCCAACCCGGCCAACCCCATTATCAACACCCGTTCGTTCGGAGAGGATCCCGAGCAGGTTGGAGACCTGGTCGCTGCCTACATTCGGGGAGCGCGCGCCGGCGGAATGATGACTACCGCCAAACATTTTCCCGGCCACGGCGATACCGCGACCGATTCCCATCTCAGCGTGGCCCAGGTTACGGGAGACCGGAAGCGCCTGAATTCAGTTGAACTGCCGCCCTTCCGCAAAGCTATCGCGGCAGGAGTCGATTCCGTCATGGTGGCGCACGTCAGCGTTCCCGCGCTCGAACCCGACCCCAATCGTGTGGCTACAACTTCGCCGGTGATCGTCACCGACCTGCTCAAGCATGAGCTCGGATTTCAGGGAATCGTGGTCACCGACGCGCTCGATATGGCCGGGCTGACCCGTCTCTACGCGGCCAATATCGGACGCGCCGCCGTGGACGCCTTCAAGGCCGGCAGCGACCTGCTGCTCATTCCCGCCGACCTGGCAGCTTCCTACAACGCCGTTCTCGAAGCTGCTCGCAGCGGTGAAATTCCCTCTGCCCAGCTCGACGCCTCAGTGCTCAAGCTATTGAAGGCAAAAGCCGCGCTGGGGCTGAACCAAGCCCGCATGATAGATGTGAACGCTTTGCCTGAAGTCGTCGGCAAACCGGAGAACCTGGCCCTGGGCCAGCAGATTGCCGACGACGCCGTAACCCTGGTGCGCGACAATGGCAAAATGCTGCCGCTGAAACAATCGGGAACTGTGAAGGGCGGACTTCCGTATCAACAAGCGGTGGAAGTGCATAACCGGGTGGTGGTGGTGGTGCTCACCGAAGATGTGCGCACCGAATCCGGCCGCGCCCTGGAACGGGCAGTCAAGGCGCGCGTGCCCGATGCCCATGTGATCTACGTGGATCCGCGCATCGCAACCGTTATGTCAGACGAGATCCTGAAAGCAGTGGACCAGGCGGAATCCGTGATCGCGGCGGTGTATGTGGTGCCGACCGCCGGCAAGGCCATGCCGGGCGCGAACGGCCCGGTTAATTCGGTCGCGCTCAACGATGCCAGCGGCACGCTATTGCAGGCGATTCTGGATCATGCCGCGGCGAAAACCGCAGTCGTGGCCCTGGGGAACCCGTATGTGGCGCAGGATTTTCCCGCCATACAGAATTATCTTTGCACTTTTTCCAATGCTGGCATTTCGGAAATCAGCGCGGTGAAGGCTCTGTTTGGCGAGATCGTTATTCATGGCCACTTGCCGGTCAGCATTCCCAACATCGCTCAACGTGGGGCCGGCATCGAGCGCCCGGCACAAATCGCAGAGGAGGGATCGCAACATGCGTATGGCACAGCCGCTCAACGCTAACTCACACCTGGCCTTCGCTCTGGTTTTGGCTTTCGGCGCCCTGCTGGCCCTGCCCGGCTGCAGTGTCAACGTAAAGAAAAACGGTGAGGGGGAGGAAAAGAAGGTGGATATCGAGACCCCGATGGGCTCGCTTCACGTCTCCAAGGATGCAGACGTGCGCGACATCGGCCTCCCGATTTATCCCGGCGCGCGCCGCAAGGAGCAAAGCGACGACGGTCACGACAACACCGCCCACGTCAATATTTCCAGCGGCCTCTTCGGTCTGAAAGTTGTGGCCATCCAATACTCTTCCGACGATCCGCCGGAGAAAATCATCGCTTACTACAAGGACCAACTCAAGAAGTATGGCGAGGTGCTGGAATGCCGCGCCAAGGACAATCACGCCGGCACAACGATGGATCCCGGTGATCATGCCGGCCACTCCGAGCGCGTGAAGTGCGAGGGCGACCAGAGCGGCGAGACAGTGGAACTGAAAGTCGGTAACGAACAGAGCCAGCACATAGCCTCGGTCAAGCCCGGTGACGGCGGCAAAGGCTCGGATTTCGGCCTGGTCTATATCCAGATGCGCGGCGGCAAAGACACCATCTGAACGGGATTGCAGATTTCAGATTGTAGATTTCAGATTTCAGATTGCTTGATCTTGTACCTTGCCCCCGCAATTAGTTGAATTTCCCGACCGGAGCGGAGCGAAGCGAGCGCAGTGGAGGGACCTTGTGTTTCAGCCACCTCGACCCGCGCCGCTTACCGTGTATTTCTGGGACAGCACATTAGACTGCGATCTTCCAATCTAAAATCTGAAATCTGAAATCTGAAATCTGATTCCTCCGGTCCCGCCTTCCTTGCCTCCCCTCGCCGCCCTGCTGTAACTTGAAACTCAGTGGAGTATCCCTGTCATCGTTGCGGCGCTGCTGTGGAACAGGGCACCGCCTTCTGCCCCCAGTGCAATGCGCCACAAATCCGTGTGGCCGTGGCGGAAACGGTGCCGGCTTTGGGGACTATCTCAGATTCTGCCATTCCGGCGCTGCCAGCCTATTTCGGCTCGTCGCTGGCCCCCCGGATCGACTGGTCGCAGGCCCGTCCGGCCACGGCCCTGGCCGCTCTGATCGGGGCCGTTCTCATGATTACTCCTTTTGCCGGCCTCGGCTTAGGGATGCTGATTGGCGGCAGCCTGTCGGTGGTCTTCTACCGGCGTCGCGTCCCGACCGTCCGGCTCACCCCTGGGATGGGCGCCCGTCTTGGCATGGTGACCGGCGTTCTCGGTAGCGGCATTCTTGCCGTCGTGCTCGCCGTTCGCACCCTGCTGACTCACGGGTGGGAGAGCGTCCGTGCAGATCTGATCACGGGAGTCGAGCAGGCCGCGGCCCGCAATCCCGATCCGCAAACCCACCAGGTCGTGGAATTTCTCAAGTCTCCTCAAGGCATTGTCTTGCTGCTTATCATGGCCCTGATTACTACCGTGATCTTCTTTGTAATCTTCTCCGGATTGGGCGGCGCTCTGGGCGCGGCCCTGCTTCGCCGCCGCAAAGAACTCTAGGAGCGGTCGTTGGCCGTTGGCCGTTGGTCGTTGGCCTTTGGCCAAAAGCCACCGCCGGTGCCAAAATGACTATCAGAATTTGACCGAGGCCAAAGACTAAGGGCCAACGACCAAGCGCCCACGACCGCTGGCAGAGAGTTGCGCGCCTTCGGAAGGCAGTCTATAGTCACCGTTGTTTTCGGAGAGTGCCATGAAACATCTCCTGAACTGGGCCTTGAGCGCGCTGGCGGTCTGGATTGTGGCCCGGCTGGTGCCGGGTTTTCACGTTAGCGGACCGCTGGCCGCATTGATTGCGGCGCTGGTGATCGGCTTCGTCAACGCCACCCTGGGAGTCTTCCTGAAGATCGTCACCTTTCCCCTGGTGCTGCTCACCCTGGGGCTGTTTTGGCTGGTGATCAACGCAGCCATGATCGAACTGGCCTCGGCGGTGGTTCCCGGTTTCCATGTGGATACTTTCGGCGCCGCCTTTGTGGGCGCGATCGTACTTGCTCTGGTCAACATGTTATTCCGCTGGCTGGCCGGAACGGGCAGAAGCCGAAATTGATTTTGGAAGGACTTGCGACGGCGGGACGCCCTCGCGACAGCCGGCGCTACACACTGCAGGCCACGCGGAATCCGTAATCCGCATAATGAAATTCCGGCGGGATGCTGGAGCGGGCTGCGCACCGGCTGGCCTTGACGTGATGCCTCCAGGAACCGCCCCGCGATGCCTTCCGTTCGCCCCGCTCCGGACCTGCGGGATTGCGCTCCGGCGAAATCGCATAGTAACCGGCCTGGTACCAGTCGCTGCACCACTCATGAACGTTCTCGCAGATGTCATAAAGCCCAAAAGCATTGGGCGCGTACCGGCCTACCGGTTCAGGGCCATTCTTCCAGCGGGTTGCGTAGTCCGGCAAAGATTGCGGCGGGGCGTCTCCCCAGGGATAGAGCTGGTGTTCGACGCCGCCACGCGCGGCCCGTTCCCACTCGGCCTCGGTCGGCAGACGATAACTCAGGCCGGTGCTGAGCGTGAGCCATTCGCAGTATTTCACCGCGTCCAGCCATGAAACCGCCACCACCGGCTGTTCCGGATGGTTGAAAGCAGGGTCCTGGCAGAGCGGGGCTGCAGAGTTTCCCGTGGCGTGCACGAAGTGAGCATAAGCGGCATTCGTCACTGCACAGGACGCCAGCCGGAATTCATCCACCCACACGCGATGAACGGGACGCTCGTTGTCCTGCCCGCTCTCTGATCCCATCCCGAACCAGCCTTCTGGAATGTGCGCCAGTTCCGGCTCAACCTGGACGGGACGCGTGGACGGCCTCGGCGAAGAAGGCATTGGCTACAGTCTAAAGCGTTTGGGCTTCATTCCTTCTGCCTTGCACAAAAGCAAAATCAAAGGCGATGGGGCGAAGGCGCCCGCCCTGCACTTTTCCGGGCTGGGAAAATCACTTCCGTCACAAAGTGGAAAACCTCTTCCACGGCCCATTTTGGATCGAGCACCATCGATTCATCTACTTTATTTTCATGCAATTACACGGAAGCTTCATGGGCCTAAACGTGCTTCGTATTAAGGCACCAAGCGAGAATCGACCCCCTTGAAGATGAGTATGTACCTTATGAAACTATTGTTGAAGTTCCTTATCGGCGGCGTGCTACTGATGGCCACGGGATATGCCCAAGAACTAAAGAGCGGCGCGCTTCCGCAGGAACCTGTCACGGAGTCGCAAGCGTCAACCGAACAGATCATTGCTACCGGCGTGCGTCACCGCCCTGCTCCCGTTGTACAGCCCAAAGCGTTGCCGCCCTTGAATCCCTCGCTGGGAGAAATTGCCCGCCGGGCCCGGGCAGCTCACGCCGAGGCCCCGAAGGCGAAGCTGGTAGTTGCCGAGGACGCGCCACCGCAGAAGTAAATGATTTTCTCCACCCTTCCATGATCGGTGAACCTCGCGCGTCGTAAGTGCCGCCTCGCCGCCGCAGACGCGCTATTCTCACCATCAGTACCGACCCGCGGATGACCAGCCCGAAATCATCTTCGACTCTGGCGGCTATTCTTCGGCAGCGCTGTCCCCGCTGCCGCATGGGAGGAATTTTTCCTTATTCCATCTTCCGGGGTTTTCCGAGGATGTGCCCGCGCTGTTCGGTTTGCGACCTGAAATTTCAACGGGAAGAAGGGTATTTCCTGGGGGCGATGTACATCAGCTTTGGCCTGGCGCTGGCCATCATTGCGCTGATCGCGGCGCTGCTGTGGGCGGTCACCAGCTGGTGGATCACCAAGGATGTGGTCTGGGCGGTGGTGCTGTTCATTCCGCTCGCGCCGACCATTTCCCTCTTTGCCAGAGTGCTCTGGATCTACTTGGACCAGACCTTCGATCCCGAACCCCCAGCACGAAACACGTAGGCGCAGATGTTCGTAGCGCCGGCGGGACGCCGGCGCTACATCGTCCTCAGCGCACTTCAGCCAGTTGTGTGCGCAGTTTGTGGGTGGCGCGGAAGAGCGTGTTCTTGATGGTGCCTTCCGTGGTGTTCAGCATGCCGGCCACGGTGCGCAGTCTCATGCCGTGGTAGTGCTTGAGTTCGAAGACCATGCGTTCGCGGGGCGAGAGCCGCCCCAGGGCGCGCACAATGCATTGCTGCAGTTCGCGTCCGGCAAAGCTTCGCTCCGGGCTGGCGGTCGGGCTGTGATCGGGCATGCGGTCCAGCAGATCTTCCTGCTCGCCATCGGGAGTAGAAGTCGTGTTCAGGTCCCGGCCGCGGGAATGCTTCTTGCGCAGATGGTCCAGGCAGAGATTGGTGACGATGCGATAGATCCAGGTATAGAAGGAGCACTCGAAGCGAAAACGCGCCAGATTGATGTAAGCGCGCAGAAATGCTTCCTGATAGATGTCCTGCCCATCTTCCGGTGACCCGGTGAGGTGGATGGCCAGGCGCAGCACGGCGCGATCATATTGCCGAACCAGTTCTTCGAAGGCGGCCGTGTTTCCTTGCTGGGCCTGGCGAATCAGCGCGGAGTCGTCCACCCGGATCGGCGTTCCCGAGGCCGGCTTGCCGGCAGCCAGAACCGGACGGTTCAGGTATGGCGTCAAACGAATTTTGCCGCTCTCAGACATACTCATATCGGTTTACCCAACGAACTTGTAACCCGTGCCGTGCACCGTGAGGATGAAGCGAGGCTCGTCCGGCCTCGGTTCAACTTTCTGCCGCAGGCGCACAATGTGCGCGTCCACGGTGCGGGTAGTGGGAAAGCGGTCATAGCCCCACACATCCTCGAGCAGCCGGTCGCGGCTCAGAGTCTCACCGGGGTGGCACAGAAAATATTTCAGCAGCTCGAATTCCTTGGACGAAAAATCCATGGCCTTGCCGCTGCGCGAAACCTGGCAGCTCTTGAGATTCACCTCGACCTCGCCAAAGGAATAACGCTCCTGGTCTTTGGGAACAGTCTTGGCGCGACGCAGCACAGCCTTCACCCGGGCCAGCAACTCGCGGATCGAAAAGGGCTTGGTTACGTAGTCGTCCGCGCCGAGTTCCAGACCTACGACCTTGTCCACTTCCTGGCCGCGCGCAGTCAGCATGATGATCGGCACCGAGGGCCGCTTGGCCTTGAGCTGCTTGCAGACGTCGAGGCCGCTCATGCGTGGCATCATGACGTCCAGGATGACCAGGTCGGGAGCTTCCTTCAGGGCGCGTTCCAGTCCAGCCACGCCATCGGGAGCGGTGATGACGTCGTATCCCTCGAATTCGAAGTTGTCGCGCAAGCCTGCCACCATGTTGGGCTCGTCTTCGACAATCAGGATTCTGGTCATTTCGTATCCTTCACTTCCACTTCCGCTGCTGCCCCCACGTGGTTCTTCAGGCTGATGCTATTGCACCGTTGTACTGCGCCGGCTTGACCGGCAGCACGATGGTGAATTTACTGCCCTGGCCCGGCGCGCTGTCCACCGAGACTTCGCCGCCGTGGGCCTGCACGATATGGCGCACCAGCGAAAGGCCGAGGCCGCTGCCTTTGGTGTTGTGTACCAGCGGGTCGCCCACGCGATAAAACTTCTCAAAAATCTTCTGCTGTTCCTGGTGCGGGATGCCAATGCCCTGGTCCACCACTTCCAGCTTTACCGAGCCGTTGTCGCGATAGAGGTTGACCCCGATGTACTTTCTGTCCTGCGAATATTTGAGCGCGTTGTTCACCAGGTTCAACAGGGAGCGGGCCATGGCTTCGCGGTCCACGCGCATGGGCGGCACTTCGTCGATCTTCTCTTCAAACTGAAAGCCGCTCTGCTCCAGCTGGTAGCGATAGGAGTCGAGCGTGTTGTGCACCAGTTCGCTCATGTCGGTTTCGCGAAAGTCGTATTCCTTGCGTCCCGCCTCGATGCGCGAAAAATCCAGGATGTTATTGATCAGCGCGGTCAGGCGTTCGCTCTCTTTGCGGATGATGCGGTAGTACTCCTGATATTTCTCCGGACTGGTGAGCCGGCCCATCTCCAGGGTCTCGGCATAGAGCCGGATCAGCGAAAGCGGCGTGCGCAATTCGTGCGAAACGTTGGAAACGAAATCAGATTTCAGCCGGGCCAGCGCCATTTCCTTGGTCACGTTGCGATAGGTCAGCGCAATGCCGCCGGCCAGCACCAGGGAAAGAGCGGCCAGCGTGAGCAAGCTCATGCGAGCGAAGCGTTCGCCGATGGCCGCCAGCGTGTTTCCCCGCAGCTTGATGGCCAGGGTCAATCCCGGGAACGCGCCTTCAAGATTTCTCTCCACTTCGGGAGCGCCGCCATCCCATCCCGTGGATTGAGCCAGCGCCGTAGACTCATATTTGCCGTGCAGCATCATGACGGCGTGGTTCTTGTCGCTTTGGGCGTCGGCCACATTGTGGTTGATGACGTCGTCCAACGTCTGCGGAAAAAACTGGTCTTTCAGGTAGTCGGCGTCCAGAGCGGCGCCTGCGATGGCGAGCGGTCCCTTGTCCCCTTCTCTTACCATAAACAGCGCGGTTGATTGATAGACCTTCTTATCACCACGCGGCACCCATTCCCCTTCGAAGATATAGGGTGACCCCTTCTTCTGGAGGTGTGCCAGTTTTTCGGAGAAGTCGTGGTAGTCCATCTTCAGCCAGCCCTCGTACATCTTGTTCAGCCAGTCGGCTTCATCGCGGAACCCCTCTTCTTTCTTCAACCGGCTGGCTTGGGAGCGAAACACCATTCCGGTCTCCGGGGAATACATGAATACATGCGCGACGTAGGGATGCGCGGCCAGAATCTTGTCCAACGTTGGCCCGCAGGCCTCACCGGGCGTGGGAAATTCTTCACGGACGTCGTCCACCAGTTCGTAGGCCTTGTGATTGATCTGCTTCTCGGAGATGGCCAGCACCTGGCTGTATTCGCGCTGGAAGGTGGCTTCCACCGCGCGATCGCGCTGAATGTGTCTTACATGCCAGACACTGAGGATCACCAGTGCAGCGGCGGGCAATACGACCGCGAGCTCCAGAGTGAGGAGCAACCGGGATTTTTCGTTCCGCCGTTTCATATTGTTTCCTGAATGTCCGGACCCGGGTGTGCCCCGGCCCGCAATCAAACATAGTCAAGCTGGCCCTGACCAGTGTCAATCGGGGGTAAAAATACGTAAAAAGTTGTGAACGAGTTGATCGGGAGGGTACTTCGAAGAGCGGCCACGGATTTGCGCGGATTCACACGGATCAGAACAATCTCTTGAAATTCGATCAGTGAAAATCCGTGGCTGGCTCAAGTGTGGAACTACGGCAGTCTGAAATCAACCGTGACGAAGGTCTCGGCCTCGACGGCGCGACCGTTTACCAGATACGGCTGGTAGCGCCACTGCTTCACGGCCCGATACGCAGCCTGACCGAGGAGGAAGGATCCGCGTACCAGTTTCAGGTCCTGGATGGTGCCGTCCCGGCCGATCCATGCCTGCAACACGACCGGCCCTTGCAAGCGGGCCTTGACCGCTTGTTCGGGATAGCTGGGCAGCACTTTCTGCAGCAGCAAACGGCGAGAGAGCTCCTCGGAGAGGGAAACCGGTTCGAGGGCGGCGAGAAGCGACGGGGCAATCCGCGCCACGCTGCGCATGCTCGCGCTCTGCACCGGATTGCTCAAACTGTCCGGAATCCGGACGGCGGTGGCAGCTGCTGTCGGTTGTTGATTTGTCGCTCCGGCTTCAACCTGAATGGTCTGCGGCTCTGCCCCTGGCTTGGCGCCACCGTTCTGAAATGGGTCCCTGACCGGAGTGACGCGGATGCGCCCCACCGCCCGCCCGGGGTGGGCGCTTTGCTGATCGTCGTCATTTTCAGCCAACTGGACCGGCGGGGCCGGAGTGTCGCTCGCGTTGGGCCGGTGTAGCCAGGCTTGCGTCTGTTCCACCATGCGCCCGTACATTCTGGCCACGGAGCTGGTCGTGCCTTGTCCTCGCAGCGGTTCGCTGAAAACGTAGCCCACGGAAAGAAAGGCGATCGCGATGGCCAATCCTGGCAGCACCCGCCTGCGAACCTTCGGCGGAAGACTCGCCGAGGAGGAAAAACTCGGCTGCGGCGGGTTGAACAGGGTTTGCACCCGCGATCGGTACAAGAGATCGTCGTCAAAAATCGACTCGGCCGCGACAACCGGCGACACACATTCCGTACGGTGTGGGGGAGGTGGGGAGGGCCAGGCACGAAGACGCGGCGAGGGATGCGGAGCCCTGCTGTCTGCAACCGTGCTTTCTTGGACCTCATGCTCGAAATTCTCGGGAGATTCGCTCTCCAGAACCGGAAACGGTTGGGCCTGCGCCCCGTTCGCGGTCATATCCTGCCCCGAGGGTGTCTCCATCCGGGGCAGCCAGGACCTCATCTGGACGAGAAATGGATCACTCGTCAGTAATGCGTACTTGACCTTATCGGGGACAAGCGGCCGGCCCAGAACCAGGTCGGCGCCCGCTGCCAGCGCGGCTGCGGCGGCCTCGGGATTGGCAATCGCTATGGTAAAGGCCGAATGGTTGGCCTTCAGTTCGCGCACCGTCTTCAGCAGAAAAACCGCTTCCAGTCCTTCGTTCCAGTCGGCTACGACCACGTCGAAACTGCGGCTGGTGATCTTTTCCACCGCGCTGAAGATTTCCGGGCAAGTTTCGACTTCGAACTCGAGATCGGTGAAAGCAAGACTCAGGGCGCGTGAGGCCTCCTCATCGGAGGAGAACAACAGAGAGTGTGGCCACATAGTAAACAGACTAGTGGGGCCGGATTGAAGCCACAAGTTACGAACTACACGGCAGGTGACCGCAGGGGGACACGTAACTGCACGATCAGTTACCTGTCCCGAAGGACGAGTGTCCACGGTAACCGCGGGTTTCATTCCGGTTGCGGCGTCGCGCGACGGGAAGGTCGTTTGCCCGGTCATGCCCGGCAACACCGGGTGAAAAGACTGAACCAGGCGGCCTTCTACATGCCGGGGCGGGTGCGGGGTCCCGACGGCGCAGGATTATTTCCGGAATTGCTGGGCCACCGATTCCGGCAAGTCCTCTTCCAGTTTGGCGGCCAGCCAGCGCTGCAGTACGGGCCGCTGCTCCGACGGAATCATGAGCGAACGCAACCCGGCGCGTCCGTTTTCGTCGCGCCAGCAAATTTCGGCTTCAATCTGTAAACGACCCGACTGGCCGGGCAGCATGAAGAGAACGCGAACCTGCGTCCCAGCCTTCAGGGCGGGCATTCCGGTGATGGCCAGCCCGCCCTCGCTGATATTGACCAGGCGGCAATTGACTTCTTCGGCCTTGGTCACGACGGTGGCTGAAATGTCCGTCGGACAACGAAAGGAACGGCGCCGCTCGCGCACGATCAATCCGAAGGCGGCTTTCAGTGTCCGCCCCACTGAACCGGCGGAAAGCGGTCTTTCCATCATGAAATTCGCCTGGATTTCGGACTTGGCCGGTTTGCCCGGATCGGTAATGGCAAAGGTCACAGCGGTCCGATTGGACGGGGATAGACGGACCTGCCCTAAAAATTGATCGGCCTCCAGCAGTCCGAAGTCGATCATGACCGCCTCAAATTTCTTGCGGTTCAACAAGCGCAAGGCCATGCTGACATCAACACAGACTTCGGTCGCGATCGCCAGTTGCTGCATGCCCTCAGCCAGGTGCTGAATCGCAATGGAATCGTTGCAGACCAGAAGCACCCGACCCATTGAAGCGCTTGCTCCAGGTGAACCCATCCCGCCAGACCCCTCCGCGCCAGTCTCCCTCGGTTGCTGTGTCGCAGCCCGATTGTCCCCTGCGATGAGTCACTTGCGGATTAAAATCCACTGTTCGTCGGAAAACCGGAAGGCGGGCTGCGGATGATCTTAAAACTGGAACCAAAGCGGTCCCAACCGGGGTCGGAATCGCGCTGGCGCGATCGAGCGGAGCGACTTTGCCCTGGTGCGTGCGGAAAGGTTGCGCCGCGGTCTCCAGATTCGGAGGCGTCCCGCCCTCCGGACAGCCGGCGAGACGCCGGCGCTGCTTTACTGTCCTCGAGATGGCGGAGCTTCAACCGCCCAGATGCTGATTGAGCCGGGAGAGCGCGACCTTTTGCCGGCCATCTTCGGCAAAATTCGCGGGATCGAGCCAGCGCTCGAAATTGGCCTTTCGCTCCGGCCATTCAGAATCCAGCATGGAGAACCATGCCGTATCCCGATTTCGCCCTTTGACAATCATGTGCTGACGAAAAATTCCTTCAAACCTGAAACCGAAGCGCAATGCCGCCCGCCGCGAAGGCGCATTGAGGGCATTGCACTTCCATTCGTAGCGACGGTATCCCAGGTCCTCGAAAACATGGCGCGCCATCAGATACATGGCCTCGGTTGCGAGCGCGGTCTGTTGCATTCGCGGAGTAAAAAGGATGCTGCCCACTTCGATCACCCGATGGATGGGCTCAATGCGCATGTAGGCGGCGTATCCCAGCGCGCTTCCGGAGGCTGAATCTACGATGGCGAAGAACAATGGATCTTCCGAAGCGGCTATCCGCAGCAAGTGGCTGTCGAAAGCCGGGCGGTCGGAAAATGGCCCTTCGAACAGATATTGCCAGAGCCGTTCTCCATCCTCCCCTCGCGTTCCTTCATAGAGCGAGTCGCCGTGGGCGCGAGGGTCAAGAGGCGCCAGTGTCACCCGCCGCCCCTTGATTATCGTTCGTGCCGGGCGTCGGGCTGGGGCAGTGTCAACCCGAGAATTGGCGGACCTCGCGCCTTGCGATGATTCTTCGTCCAACATTTATTAGGTCGTCCTTTCCGACTGGTGCAAGAGTCAGGGAGTTGGCAGCCTGGCAAACGCGGCCTTGGCCTGCTTTAGCACCGGAATGTCAGCGTCCGCGTCTTTCCACAGAGTAAGGAAGTCCTGATAGGCAGCTTTAGCCCTGGCGGCATCTCCTGCAAGCGCGTAGGCGCGCGCCAGGCCGAGGCGGCTCAGGGCGCCCGTCCAGCAATTCCATACGATCCCGCTGTGGTCGAGAATCTTTTGAAATTCGGCGGCAGCCTCGCCGCCCTTGCCCGCCGCCAGATACACCTGGCCGCGGATGTACACCGGGTACATGCAGGAAATATTGTTGATGAACTGGATTTGCCCCAGATCGATGCGGGAGGAGGCTTCCAGGCGATCGAGGGCGGCGGTCGGATTCTTCCGGTTCAACTCCAGCTGCGCGCGGATGGCCGGCAGCCAAAGGGTCTGTACCTGGGTATCGAGCGGGAAGCGATGGTCCAGATCGTGCGCGAAGGCTTCGGCCCGCGCATTTTCACCGGACATGGCGAACCCCAGAGCAGCTTCGAGTTGCACGCTTTGACTCTCCGGCTCCAGTTTGAGTGCGGCCTCGACGTTCCTGCGCCCTTCCGCCAGATTGCCGAAGGCCGCTTCGCGCAGCGCCTGATTGTCCTGCCAGATCGCGGCATTTTCTTTGCTGTCGGTGCGCACCGCGGACGCAATGGCCTGCCGCGTGAGGTCCCGCGCTTTGCCGAGATGCCCGGAGTATGCCAGGGTGTCGGATTCGAGCGCCAGGCCGAAGTGTTCCGAATCCGGCTGGCTTCGAAACCACGCCGCTTGTTCAGACATGCCCTGAGTGTCTTGTGCGATGAAGGCGGCGGCGTAGAGTTCGTTGCGCAGGATGTAGTCGTCGAAGTTCCGGGCCAGGGCGGTCTTCGCGATCTGGCGGGCCTCGTCAAAACTCTGTAGCGCCAGCAGACAATTTCCCAGGTTCATGTAGGGAGCACCCACTTCGGGGGCGAGGCGCAGGTTCTGGCGATACGCCTGCTCGGCTTTGTCGTACTGCCCCAGCGAGGCATAGGTGATGCCGAGTGCGCTGTAGGCGGCGTCGTCGCGAGGATAGTTTTCAATCCACTCCTGATATGTCTGGGCTGACTTGTCGAGTTCGCCAGTCACGAAACGATAGTAGTCGGCGGCAATCGCAAGTTTTTCCCGCTCGCTCGAGTGGGCCCGATTCTCAAAGGCCTTGCCCTGGTATTCGCTGGCCCGTCCCAACTCCGCCAGGCTGGCATAGCTGTTGGCCAGGCCGCGATAGGCTGCGGCGAAGTTGGGATCCAGTTCGACGGCGCGCTGGTAGTAAGCGATGGATTGGGTGGTGCTCTTCTGCATGCCCGCGCGGACCCCCAGGCTGAACGCCTTCAGGGCTTCGAGCGACGACGTGGTGGCCTGGCTCAGCGGCACATCGAATTTTTTGACCGTGGCCAGCGACTCTCCCAACTCGCCGCGCAATCTGGCGGCGGCATCGCCCAGCGTGTCCACGACCTTCTCTTTGCTCTCGGCCGTGACCTGCTCCTGGGCCAGAGTATCTCCGCTGCGGCAGTTCACCGCATTCAGTCCGATCACATATTGCGTGCCCAGGGGAGCGATATCTCCCGCAATGTAAGCCTGGCTGCCGGCGCGCTGGCAGACTTCGCGGGCGATTTCTGGAGTGAGTGGCGTGTCCTCGGGACGAGTCATCAACTTGAGAGTCGCACCCACCTTGCCGCCCGAAACCACGTTGAGGAAAGGAGACTGGCGCAGGGCGACGCTCAGCGTCTGCTTGAGCGTGTCGTCGAAGACGGGATCGCGGGTGGAGTTGGCGAAGTCCGCGAGCACGATGGTGTCGCGTTCGGTAAGGGCCTTCGGGTGGTGATAGCGCTGGTATAGAACTCCGGTTGTCGCCGCCGTCAGTAGAGCAGCGACCAGAACCCAGCCGAGCCTGGCTCGGCCTGGACGGACGGGGCCGTCCGTCGCTACATGGGTGGCGCTTGCCAGCGGTCCCATTCCCACGTCGCCGATGGTTTCGTCACTTACCAGCGAGGCCCTGGTCGGATAGGCGGCACCTGAAGTGACCACCGCCGAAGCGGCTTCTGCCGACCGTCCTGAATCCGTGTCTCGCTTCAGTTTCTGCAGATCGTTTCGCAGTTCGGCGGCGGACTGGTAGCGCAGCTTGCGGTTCTTTTCCAGCGCTCTGTTGATGATGGCTTCGAGGCGCTCCGGCAGGTGGCTGTTCAGGCGCACGGGCGGGACCGGCGCTTCATACAATATAGCGCCGAACGTTGATCCCGTAGTCTCGCGCTCGAAGGGCTGGCGTCCGGTGGCCATTTCGTAGAGCACCACGCCGAAAGAAAATATGTCGGTGCGGCCATCCAGCGGCTTGCCCGAAACCTGTTCCGGCGACATGTAGGCCACGGTGCCCATCATGCTTCCGACCACGGTCAAATCCTTGAGCACGGTAGGGCTGTCCGAATCCGGCGCATTCGCAGGACGCTGCCCGCTGCTCATTTTGGCCAGGCCGAAATCAAGAATCTTGGCCAAGCCGCGCTTGGTGACGAAAATATTGGCCGGCTTCACATCGCGATGAACGATGTCCTGGGCATGCGCTGCGTCCAGCGCGTCGGCAATCTCGGTGCCGATCGAGAGCAGCGCCTCCAGTTCCAGAGGCCGGCCGCCGATGCGGCGCTTCAAGGCATCGCCATCCAGAAACTCCATGACGATGAACCATTGTTCCTCATGACTGGCAATCTCATGGATAGTGCAGATGTTGGGATGGTTCAGGGCAGATGCAGCCCGCGCCTCACGGCGAAAACGCTCCAGCGCCTGGGGATCGTGCGCCACTTCGTTAGGCAGAAACTTCAAAGCCACGAAGCGGCCGAGCATCAGGTCTTCGGCCTTGTACACCACTCCCATGCCCCCGCCGCCCAGCTTCTCCAGGATGCGATAGTGCGAGATGGTGTGACCGATCATGGAAGAGACCACGCTGTGGAGCGATGGTAGGAGCAGCGGGAAAGCAAGTCAATCCGTGAAGTGGGGAGCGGGGATGTTGCTTGCGTCCGCCGAAGATGGAGAGAAAACTGTCATCCCGACCGGAGCGAGGCGCAGCGAGCGTAGTGGAGGGGCCTGCTTTTCTGGGCAGATCGGACCACGGTGAGTGAAGGAATGAAGCTGCGGTTTGCCGGCATCACGAATCGCCCGGGCTCCACCTCATGTGCGAGCAGAAAGCCGGTCCCCCGACTTCGCTCGGGATGACAGCCCTGGCGCAATTCGCATCTTTCCTGATCAGCACCCTTCCCTCAAATGTGAGCGCTTGTGCACAGACACTCAAATCCATAACAGGGTAGCGTGGTGCTGTTCCACTCTGGATGCTCCAGGTTCCCAGGCCGGAGTTCACCGGTGCACAAGGTGCGAAGGTCTGCGCCAGGACCTACAGCAAAATCAAATCCCAAGTGAAACCTGGCCCGCCGCAAGGCGAGAATCTCAGGAGGATTCCATGAATAGGCTATTCCTAGTGATGGTGGTATCGGCCCTGCTGGTGACCCTTGGGTTTGCGCAGACTCCCGACGCCGGCAGCACCACAGACCCGGCCAACGTAAAAGGCTGCCTGGGCGGATCGGATGGCAACTACACGGTGGTCGAAGACGGCACCCGTCAGACTTTCAAGATCACCACCAGCAGCGTCGATCTCAAACCACATCTCGGCCACGACGTAAAACTCATCGGACACAAAGCCAGCGTGACCCCGAGTTCCGGCGCTGCCGATAACAGCATTGCCGTCACCGAACTGAGCATGATCTCTGAACATTGTGGCGCGGCTGCCGCCGCTGCCGCCGCTGCGACGGCGATTCCGCCTGCGGAGACGGTTATCGCACCTGATCCCGCCCCAGCCGCGCCTGCAACGACTGCCGTCGCACCCGCCGCGGCTGCACTTGCCGCGACACCCGGCGCGCCTGCCGTGGAAGCCGCTGCACCCGCAGCGACGGTCGCTCCGTCTGCTGCAGTTGTCAGCACGCCTGCCGTGGAACCAGGCGCGCCCGCTGTCACAGTCGCGGTCGCCCCACCTCCGGCATCCCCTGCTACTCCGGTCGCGGAAGCCACCGCGCCCGCCGCGACGGTCGAACCCTCTCCGTCCACGCCTGCGCCCGCCGTCGAAGCCGCGGCGCTGGTTGCGAACGATACTCACCCCGCGCGACTGTCAGCCCATGCTCGCAAACTCGCAGCCGCAAAAGCGGCAGCCGCAACCGAATCCGCGGAGCCTGTAACACCGACCCCGGAGCCGGCCGCGGCACCCGCCGCTGAAGCCGCGACACCTGCTGCAACGGCTACGCCGGTCAGTCCGTCCGCGGAAACTGTCACCGCAACTGATGCGAGCGCTCCTGATGCCGCCGCACCTGCACCCGCGGCGACTCATCGCGCCGGATCCTTGGCGCTCTTGATCACGTTTGTCGTGCTGGTAGTCGTTTTGGGCACGACGGCCCCTCTCATCGGCAGGTGGAGAAAAAGGAAAGCGCTGGAACGCGACGGCAGCCCGAATCTCTCTTTCACCAATGATGAGACTGCGACTGAAGTGACTACCAATGAAGCGGGCTCCGGCCGGGACAAGGCAGGGCCGCGCAAAGTTGCCTGAGGTTTTGAGGTGAATGATTCAGCGGTGACGCGGAAAGCCTGGTCGGGACCGGGTAAAAACCGAGAAGGCGGAGCTTCAGCTCCGCCTCCTCGAAAACTGCAACCCTTACGCTGATACTCCAGCGGCGATCTTGTGGAAGGTCGAGTTGACCACTTCACTGGTCTGTACCTTGGGCGTGCCCTCGATGAATCTGGACATCGTCTTCAACACTTCAGGATAGGTGTTGTTGTTGTAAGTATCTGAGCTGGCCTTGTTTTCCCACAGGCTGATGGCCGTCACATCGATTCCGCCGGGGCCGGAGAACGTAATTTCGTCCCGGAAACCGTTCTGCTTGCGCAGCAAGGGAAGAATGTCCTTGTCGAATGTGCGGGTGTAATCGGCCAGCATATTGGATTTCAGATGAAAGGAAACATTGCGTGCAAACATATTCAACCTCCTTAAGGTTGTGGTCCGCTAAGAGAGGAGGAACTTCAGATGGACTGACTTAGTTCAGGAACCTGAAAGAGGAGCTAGGATGCTCTCTCCCTCTGGCTGTTGCACTTGAGTGGCCCTCTGCTCAAACCGCGTCAACTCGTTGCTTCGAGAGGACACTGAGCCCATCCGGAACCACCGAATCCGGTGTCGTCGTGTATCTTTGGCGGGAGGCAAGCACAAACGGCGACCCGCGCTTGCTCAGTCCACGGCCCAAAGCGGGTCCCTCGACTTCGCTCGGGATGACAGTTTCGAGGTTATCTCATATTTTGGGGTAAAATCCCTCGCATGCCGATCCGTCTCCGCTTTTTTCTCATCGCCCTGATGTTTACAACCGCCACAGCTTTCTCGCAAGAAATTCAAAAGCTCGACCCTGCTTTGGACAAGCTTGTGCCCGCCAACGCCAAGCTGGAGAAAGTTGCGACCGGTTTCAACAAGTGGACGGAAGGACCGGTCTGGACCCGCAAAGGCACTCTCATGTTTGCCGAGATTCCCGCCAACAACATCGACCAGTGGGTTCCCGGGCAGAGCGCCAGCGTCTTCATGCACCCCAGCGGGTTTCAAGGAGCGGAGCCCTACAAGGGACCCGAGCCCGGCTCGAACGGAATGACTCTCGACGCCGATGGCCGGCTCACGGTGGCGGGACACGCCCGCCGCAATGTCTGGCGCCTGGAGACTCTCGACCCCAAGGGACAAATCACGGTGCTGGCTGATTCCTATCAGGGCAAGAAGCTGAATAGTCCGAACGACGTCGCCTATAAATCCGACGGCTCGCTGTACTTTACCGATCCGCCTTACGGCCTGCCCACGCAGGGCGACGATGATCCCCTGAAAGAGCTGCAGGTCAACGGCGTCTATCGCATACCGGGTGCGCGCCAGCAGAAGGCCGGCGCGCCGCCCGACCGGGACAAACTGCAACTGGTCATCAAGGACTTGCCCCGGCCCAACGGCCTGGCTTTTTCTCCCGATGAGAAATTCCTGTACGTCGCGGACTCGGGAAAGAAACTATGGATGCGCTACCGGGTGCAGCCCGACGGTTCGGTCACGGATGGCAGCGTTTTTCTCGATCCCTCCTCCGACCCGGCAAAAGGTGTACCCGACGGTTTGCGGGTGGACAAGAAGGGAAACATCTGGAGTTCAGGCCCGGGCGGAGTGTGGATCATTTCTCCGGAAGGCAAGCACCTCGGGACCATCAAGGTTCCGGAAGTGGTCAGCAATGTGGCCTGGGGCGAGAAGGACGGAAAGACCCTTTACATCACCGCCAGCACCAGCATCTACCGCATTAAAGTGAAAGTTGCGGGAGTGATGGCCGGTTTCTAGCTGAGGCCATGTGGGGACAGGCGACCCAGGCGACCCACGTGGGGACAGCCGCCCCGGCTGTCCGGTCGAGCGCAGCTCGACAGTGGTTTTGACCGGCAAGCAGAAAGAAGCGGAGCTTCGCTCCGCTGGACAGCCGGGGGCGGCTGTCCCCACGCGCGTCTTCATGATTTGAGCTTGCTCTGCACCAACTCTTCGACCTGCTGAAGCACTTCATCTTCCGATAGCCTGGTGGAGTCCAGCAGGAGCGCGTCGCTGGCCGGCACCAGCGGGGACAAGGCCCGGGTACGATCGCGGCGGTCGCGCTCGCGCAGTTCCGCGACGATGGCGTGCGCCGCCGCCCCGCTCACATTCTGCTGCTGCAGGCGCCGCTGTTCTCGCACCCCCGGATCGGCATCGAGAAAGATTTTTACCTCGGCCTCGGGAAAGACTTTAGTTCCGATGTCGCGGCCTTCCATGACCACGCCGCCGCCCGCGCCCATTTCCTTTTGCCGGGCAACCATCCAGGCTCGTACTCCGGGGTGGACCGATACCCGCGAGGCTGCCTCGGTGACGTCGGGTTCGCGCACCCGCTGGCTCACGTCGCGGCCGTCCAGCAGCACCCGGTTGCCGCCCATGCTGGGTTCGAGATGAATGCGCGTCTCGTGCGCCAGTTTGACCAGCGCGGGCTCATCGTCGAACGACACATCCCACTCGATTGCCTTCAGGGCCAGGGCGCGGTACATGGCGCCGCTCTCCAGGTTCACGTATCCCAGCTTGCGGGCCAGGCGCGAGGCGATGGTGCTCTTGCCGGCGCCCGCTGGGCCGTCAATGGCGATGATGAGTTTGCGTGCGGAGCTTGTGATCATTCCGGAAGCTAACGATTGTACACGGTGCGCGATCGTACGACGCGCTTTCACCGATGCTAGAATCGAGTGGGAAATCAACGACCCGATTCCAGACCATCCCATGCTGACCGGCTCCGAAATCCGCCGCAAGTTTCTGGACTTTTTCGTCCAGAAGGGACACCGCGAGGTGCACTCCTCGTCGCTCGTCCCCCAGAACGATCCGACCCTGCTGTTCACCAACGCGGGCATGAACCAGTTCAAGGACATCTTCCTCGGCCTGGAAAAACGCGATTACACCCGGGCCACGACGTCGCAGAAATGTGTGCGCGCCGGCGGCAAGCACAACGATCTCGAAAACGTAGGCTTCACCAACCGCCACCACACCTTTTTCGAGATGCTGGGTAATTTTTCCTTCGGCGACTACTTCAAGAAAGACGCCATCGCCTATGCCTGGGAGCTGATCACCTCGCCGCAGTGGTTCGGTATCGACAAGGCCAAGCTGTATGTGACTATCTTCAACGGCGAAGGTGGCATGCAGCGCGATGCCGAGGCTTACGACTTGTGGGTGGGCCAGGGCGTCCCGAAAGACCGCATCTTTGAGTTCGGGCTCAAAGACAATTTCTGGCAGATGGGCGACACCGGCCCCTGCGGCCCCTGCAGCGAGATCCACTATGACATGGGCGTGGCGGCCTCCGACCAGGGCCACACCGATTGCAAATTCGGGTGTGACTGCGGACGGTACGTCGAATTGTGGAACCTCGTCTTCATGCAATTCGACCGCGACGCTGGCGGCAAGCTGAATCCGTTGCCCAAGCCTTCGATCGATACCGGCATGGGTCTGGAGCGAGTGGCAGCAGTGCTGCAGGGCGTGATCTCGAATTACGACACGGATTTGTTCACGCCGCTGATCAAGCGCGCGGCGGAGTTGACCGGAGCCCGTGTGGGGACGGGTCTCCGACCCGTCCAGGCCGAGCAAGGGTCGGCTGGGGTTCCCAGCCACCAGTCTGCAGCTTCGCTCAGAGTGATTGCCGACCACGCGCGCGCGGCCACGTTTCTGATCTCCGACGGCGTGCTGCCTTCGAACGAAGGCCGCGGCTATGTGCTGCGGAAGATCATTCGCCGGGCAATCACGCACGGCCGTCTGCTTGGCTATGACAAGCCATTCCTGCACAAGATGGTCCTGGCAGTGCGAGATTTGATGCAGGACGCATATCCCGAACTGGTGGAGTCTGCGGACCGGGTTTCGAAAACCGTGCTATCTGAGGAGCAACGCTTCGCGCATACTCTGGACATCGGGCTCAATAAATTGGAAGAAGCCATCCGGGAAACTTCTGCAACGAAGGTCCTGCCAGGCGAAACTACCTTCAAGCTCTACGACACTTTCGGAATGCCGCTGGATTTCATGCAAGATGCGGCTCGGGACCAGGGTATCGAATTTGACCAGGCCGGATTCGACCGTGCCATGCAGGAACAGCGCGAACGCGCCCGCGCCTCCTGGAAAGGCGCGGCCAAGCAGACGGCCAACCCCGCCTATCAACAGCTTCCGAAATCAGAGTTCGAGGGTTACCGCCAGACTCGCTCCAATGGCTGCGAAGTCCTCGCCATCATCCATAACGGCCAGGGCGCGCAAGAACTCAAGCCCGGCGAGGAAGGCGAAGTCATTCTCGACCACACCCCGTTCTACGCCGAATCCGGCGGACAGGTCGGCGACCGGGGATGGCTCTACAGCGACGATCACAACACCATCGTGGCTGAAGTAAAAGGCTGCTACTACCCCATCCAGGGAGTTCGGGCGCACCAGGTCACCACAAAACAATCCCTCAGAGTCGGAGATAAAGTCGATGCTGTGGTCAACGCCGAAATTCGCCTGGCCACCATGCGCAACCACACCGCCACGCATTTGCTGCAAGCCGGATTGCGCGAAGTTTTGGGCAAGCATGTGAAGCAGGCGGGATCGCTGGTGGCGCCTAATCATCTGCGCTTCGACTTCTCGCACTTCACCGCGGTCGCGGACGAAGAACTGCAGGACATCGAAGACCTAATCAACAGGGAAGTGCTGAGCAACGAGAAGATTGAGGTCATCGAAAACGTGCCGATCGACGTCGCCATCAACGAATACAAGGCCATGGCCCTGTTCGGCGAAAAATATGGGGACAAAGTTCGCGTAATAAAAATCGGCGACTTCTCCACCGAACTCTGCGGCGGAACCCACACCGCGGCTACCGGCGAGATCGGCCTGATCAAAGTTTTGAAAGAGGGCAGCGTCTCCTCGGGCGTGCGACGTATCGAAGCCGTCACCGGAGAGGGCTCCCTGCATCACTTCCAGCAAGACCATGAACTGGAAAGCGTAGTTTCAAGCTTCGTTGGACCCACCCTTTCGCAAAAAACGCGAAAGGATGGGGCGCCCGCAGTCGGAGAGGCCTCTCTGTCTCCGGCAGAAGCGCTGAAAGCCGAGCTCGAAAAGAAAGATGCGGAGATCAAGCGACTGGTCCGTGAACTCGATCAGGCGCGGATGAAGTCGGCATCGTCTTCCGTGGCCTCCGTCGCCGACCAGATCAAGGATGTGGGCGGCGTGAAAGTTCTGGCCCACCGGGTAGATAATCTCGAGCGCGGGCAGATGCGCACGCTGGTCGATCAACTGCGCGACAAGCTGGGATCGGGCGTGGTGGTCCTGGGCTCGGCCTCGAACGGCACCGTCAGTCTTATTGTAGGCGTCACGAAAGACCTTACCGGCAGGATTCAGGCGGGCAAAGTCATCGGGCCGGTGGCGCAGAAAGTTGGTGGCAAGGGCGGCGGCAGGCCCGACCTCGCCGAAGCCGGCGGCAAGGACGCAGCCGCGCTGGATGCTGCCCTGGGCGAGGTGTACGGAGTAGTCGAGGGCTTGTTAGGAAAGTAGAACCAGTGGTCAGATTCGAGTTCCCGGTTCTCAGGCGCTTTGCCGGCGCTGATTGGGAGTCGTACACAACTTCTTGCTATACTCCGGGCCAATGTGAGGGCGTGTGAAAAACCGGATCAGTTTCATCACCCATCAGGGCAAGAAGATCCTGCTGGTGGATTGCTCCAATTGCTCCTCCGGAGAGCTGGAGCAATTCGCCGAGCTTGTTCCCGCGTATGTTACCGCCGAACCTCGCGGATCGGTGCTGCTGCTGGCGGATTTCACGGGTGCAACGATGGACAAGAAGAGCCTCGATCGTCTTAAACCCGCGCTGGTGTTCGACCGGCCGTATCTCAAACGCTCCGCCTGGGTGGGGACGGACAGCCTGCCCAAAGTTTTCTACGAGCACCTGAAATCTTTTTCGCAGCGGGAGTTGCCCACCTTCAAGACCCGCGAGGAAGCGCTGAACTGGCTGGTCGCCGACTGAACGCGGCGAGGGCGGGACGCCCTCGAGACAGCCGGCGAGACGCCGGCGCTACAAAATTCAACTCCTCCACTTCAGCGTGACCGGACCTGCCAGGGGATGCTTCATCTCGCCCCCGGTCCGCTTTGCTTCCAGGTGCGCGGCTTTTAATCCGAAATACCACTTCGCGGGACGGTCGGCGTCATCGATCAGCATCAGGTGCGGGTTGTACTTCAGCCCTTCTGATTGTTTCTCCATGGTCTGGCGGTCCTGTTCCACGAACTTCGCAAATACAAACTTGAGCAGCTGCGGTGCCAGCGGCAGCCAGCGGAAAATGTTCCACGCCGCCACTACATCGATGCGGCAGTGGCTGCGGGTGATCGGCGTCACCGTGGTCAGCGAGGAAAACCAGTACTTGCCGGCGCGGATGGTCTCCAGTCGCAGGTTGGGCAGAACAAAATCAATGGTCGTGGTGATAGATTCAGCGTCGGCATACAGCCGCAGCAGCTTGTAAGGCGCGCTATTCGAGCTGGGAGTATGCGCGCTCATGCGAAAGCCGTTGGGGATGGGTTCGAAATTCTTCTGCTTCTCGTGAATGCTGTCGCGACTGCGCCACCACCAGGCCTGATGGACAAACGGGCCATGCGCGGGATCCATCAGCCCGATGATTCCATGATCGACGCTGCAGGGCAGGTCGGCGGTGAGATACGCCAGCTTGTACTGGTCGCTGAAGGTGGAAACTCGCGGCGCGGGCATGGACGCGTCATCACTCTTGGTAAATCCGGCGCCGGGCGGCGGTGGTTCGGGGATGAAGACCCAGATGAAGTCGTCGTGCTCTTCGCAGGGATAGCTGCCGGCGTAGATGCGGTCGATCTTCAGCTTCTGGTCCGCGGTGAGGGAAGGAATCAGCTTGCACTTGCCTGTATGTCCGTCGAACTTCCACCCATGATAGCTGCACTCCACCTGCTCACCGTCGAAGCGGCCGTGGGAAAGCGGCATGCCGCGATGCGGGCAGGCGTCGTGCAGCGCGAAAGCCCGACCCTGGCCATCGCGGCCGATGGCCAAGGGGGTTTCAAGCAGCATGGCCTTTTGCAGTTGGCTCCCGCCTACCTGGCGGCCGGGCAGGGCGCGATACCAGAAGCCATAAAGCATCAGCGAGTCCGGCGCTTCGCGCGGCGGCAGAGAGATATCGTTCATGAGCAGGCAGCCTACTACAGCAACCGATGTAGGCGCGAGCGCCCCCGCTCGTGCAGCGCCCAGAACCCCGCAGCACCAGCGGGACACTCGCGCCTACACTGAATAAGGTAACCAGCGAGCGTCGTAAACATCTATATTTTCAATAAATTGCTGGATTACTTCGGTGGTTCTATTGGTCTTTTGAGCGATTGCTACCGCTCCCCCGGCCGCCTATAATTGCTTCACTCTGGTAGATGTTTCTCCGTCAGGTTCCGGGTAGGTAGGCGCGGGTAGTTTTTTGTCCGCGCGCACGCACTAAACCCGGCTATGCGAAAACGCCTGCAAATCGCCCTGATGGCAAGTTCCGTACTCGCGACCTTCCTTTCTCTCACTACCACTACGCCATATCTGCGGGCGCAGGCCGGTGCCGCAGGCATCACTACCAGCGTTGACGGCTCGGGACGCAAAGTGTACGTCAATGACGAAGCTCCCGCAGCCGTGAGACGGTCAGCCACTCCAGTGGTCAAAAGCAGCGGGTTGATGTATTGGAGTCCCACTGCCCATCGCTGGAAGGCAGTTCCATCCGCCAACGTCCGGGCGGCGCGTTCGGCCGCTGCTGAAGTCAGCAACTCGCAGGATGTTTCCAGCTACGTGCGGGGGAAGCCCTTCACGCAGCAGCAGATCGATGCTGCGATCGATCAGGCTGCGGCGCGCCACAATGTGGACCCCAGTCTGGTGCGCGCGGTCATCAAGGTGGAATCGAACTTCAACCCCAACGCAGTCTCCCGCACCGGGGCGATGGGGCTGATGCAGTTGATGCCACAGACGGCGCGGAGCCTGAACGTGGTGAACCCGTTCGATCCTCAGCAGAACGTGGATGCGGGCGTCCGCCATCTCAAGCGGTTGATGGAAAGCTATGGTGGCGACGTCAAGCTGAGCCTGGCGGCCTACAACGCCGGCGCTGGCGCGGTGGCGCGAAGCGCGGGCATACCGCACTTCCGCGAGACCCGCAACTATGTGAAGCGCATCACCCAGATCTATTATGGCGGAAGCGATTCCAGCTACCGCATTCTGGGCAGTCCGGTGCGTGAGCCCGTGCGAGTTACGCGGGATGACCGGGGCGTCTTGAACTTCAGCAACACGGACTGAGAAACCGGCATCTGTAGCAGGGTAACAACGGAACGTCGCTCTCACGAGCTACGCGATTACGGGCTTAGGCGACTACAGGCTGGAAAATTGAATAACTCCGATCGAAGCCAACGCGCAAGGCGTCTGGGTGCGACCCTGATCCTGCTTATGCTCCCGGTGCTGCCTCTGCAGGCACGGGGCAAGTCCGAGGCCTGGGCGCGCACCCAATACGCCACCGCCGAGCGCATGCGCGAGGCCCTGAATAATCTTCCCACAGCGCAGCAGAGCCGCCGTGACTACCAGCGCGTGATCGCCGCCTACCGGCGTGTGTACTACGGTTCTCCGGCTTGCTCCAAGGCAGACCCGAGTGTAGTTGCCGTGGCCGAGCTCCTGACCGCGATGGGGCGGCGCTTTGACGATGACAGGGTCCTGCGCTCTGCCATCGGCCAGTACAAGTTTCTGCGGCGGGAATACCCTGGCAGCCGCGACCGCATCGATGCCCTCTTCACCATGGGCCAGATCTATCAGGATGACCTGAAAGACCAGGCCCAGGCCAAACAGGTTTTCGCGGAATTTCTACACCGCTATCCTCACCACCATCTGGCGAGCGAGGCCCGCAAGGCGCTTACCGAACCGGTGCAGCAAGCCGGCTTGCGATCAAAGGACCGAGACGATTCGGACGACGATTCCAGCAAGTCCCAGGCGCGCTCCGGGAAGCCGAATTCCGGTAAGAGTCCAGCCTCCGCCGCGGCTGAGAAGGCTGCGCCCCCGGTCGTCGACCAGGACGCGAACCGCGAGGTGGCGCACGTCACCAGCATCCGCCACTGGTCTAACCCGAATTACACCCGGATCGCTATTGGCCTGGAAAGAGACATCAAGTTCGACGCCCAGCGTATCGACAATCCGGAGCGAATTTTCTTTGATCTGCTCGACACTAATCTGACGTCGGCGCTCGTGGGCAAGACCTTCGAAGTCGATGATGGGCTGCTGAAAAAGATCCGGGTGGCGCAGTTCCAGCCGGGAACAGCCCGGATTGTGCTGGAAGTCGAGGACCGCTCCGACTACACCACCTTCCTGCTCACCGATCCGCCGCGCCTGATCATTGACGTTCACAGCAAGGACATTCACCCAGCTACGCAGGCCAAAGACGGCCAGACTAATAGTGTTGGCAATAAAGAAGACAGCCCTGGACCGGACTCCCCGGGCAGGAAGAGTGCAGACGAAAAATCCCTGAAAGAACCGGGGGATGCATCCCGGACGCCAGCGGTCGCGGAAGCCAAGCCCCAAGGCAAGGTGAGCGCCAGGAAGCCCGCCACCCTGACCAGCGTAGCCAGTGACGCAGGAACCAAAAAAATAGTCGTGGACGCCGACGATGATGATGGCGATTCCAGTCCGGCTACGGTGGCCAAACTCGATCCGCCGGAGATCAAGCCCCAGACCAGGGCGGCGAGCACGCTCACCCGGCCTGCGGCGAAGGGTTCGAGCCGCAACGCACGCAAGCCGGCCGTCATTTTTCCCGATGCCCGCGAAGCTTCGCCGACGGCGAACGGCGACCGCTCCCTGATCCGCGCCCTGGGATTGAAGATTGGCAAGATCGTGATCGACCCGGGCCACGGCGGACACGATACCGGAACCATCGGCCCCAACGGTCTGGAAGAAAAAGATCTGGTGCTCGATGTGGGCCGGCGGCTAGGCAAGCTGCTGCAGGCCCGGCTGGGCGCCGACGTGATTTACACCCGCAAGGACGATACCTTCATTCCCCTTGAAACTCGCACCTCGATCGCCAACCAGGAACAGGCGGACCTGTTCGTTTCAATCCACGCCAACTCCAGCCGCGACCCGGACGCGCGGGGCGTAGAGACCTACTACCTGAACTTCACCTCGTCGGCGGAGGCGCTGGATGTGGCGGCGCGCGAAAATGCGGCCTCGGACAAATCCATCCACGAGCTTCAGGACCTGGTGAAAAAGATCGCGTTGAAAGAGAAGATCGAGGAATCGCGCGAATTTGCCTCGAACGTGCAGCGCGCCCTGCACAGCGGGCTGGCCGCCAAGAGCCCCGGCATCCGGGATCGCGGTGTAAAAAAAGCGCCGTTTATTGTCCTCATCGGGGCCAACATGCCGTCGATTCTGGCTGAGATTTCCTTTGTCAGCAACCCGGGCGACGAGCGCCGCCTGCGGACGTCCGATTATCGCCAGCGCATCGCGGAGTCGCTCTACCGGGGAATATCGAAGTATGTGAGCGGCTTGAGCGGAGTCAAAGTCGCCAGCAAGATCGATAAGGACGAGAACTAGCAGCCTGTCCTTTGCGTCCTTTGCGGTTCAATCTTTTCGTCTCGCTAAGTCGCAAGATCAACCCCTTAACCGCAAAGTGCGCAAAGAATACCCGCAAAGGACGCAAAGAAAGCCGCGGACCCAACCGCTTCCGTGATGGAAACTTTCCGCCTCGGTCTGTAGTCTAAGTATTACAGGGCCATTCTGCTCCCAGCCCGAATCCGTCTATGGTCAGCAGATTCACATTCCTTCTCGCTTTATTGGCATTGAGCGTGAGCTTTGCTTTCGCGGGCGAGCCGCCCGCAGCCACACCAGCCACCCCAGCCGCACCCTCCGCCATCCTGCCCGCGCAATTTGCCGGATGGCATATCTCGGGCTCGATTCGCAGCAGCAAAGACCCCGCGGTGGCTGACTCTGTCAACGCCGCTTTGCTTAAGGAATACGGCCTGACTGACTTCGAATCGGGCACCTACACCCGGGAGGACGGGCGCAAGGTCGCTCTCAAGGCCATCCGGTTCGCTGACGCCAGTGGTGCATACGGCGCGTTCACCTATTACAAGCTGCCGCAGATGCGTCAGGAGTCGATCCCGGACCTGGGTTCGTCGCTCAACGAGCGCGTGCTTTTCTATCGTGGCAATATCCTCGTGGACGCGGTATTCGAAAAACTCAGTGCCATGTCCACCGCCTCGCTGCGGGAATTGTCGCAGGCGCTGCCTTTGCCCGCCGGGAACGCCGGCAATTTGCCCATCCTTCCGGCCTATCTTCCCAAGTCAGGTTACGTGAAGAACACCGCGAAATACGTGATGGGACCCGTGGGTCTGGACAAGATCGGCGCGCCCCTGTCGGCGCAACTGGTGGACTTCAACGCCAGCGCCGAAGTGGCCCTGGGTGCCTACCAGACTTCCAGCGGAGTGGGCACGCTGATGCTGATCGCCTATCCCACGCCGCAACTGGCCGCCGAACATCTGCGCCGCATTGATGCCGCCAACCAGCCCAATGCTCAACCGCAAACCGGGAGTCCGATCGCGATTGCAGGGCCGATCTTCGACAAGCGCACCGGTCCTATCGTGGTGATCGCCACTGGCGCGGTTTCGCAGAGTGAGGCGCGCGCGCTGCTGAGTGCGGTGAACTACGAAGCCGATGTCACCTGGAACGAGAACACTTATCAGGGCAAGAAAAACAGTTTGCCCAACCTGCTGTTGAATGTTTTCCTGCTGTGCGGAATTCTGATCGTATTCGCGGGCGTCGCCGGCCTGGCGTTCGGCGGCATTCGCATCTTCTTCAATCACATTTTGCCGGAGCGAGTTCTGCATCGCGAGGTCCCTGGCGATTTCATCTCCCTGAACCTGTCCGAGGGTCAGCAAGAGGCCGCCGATTCCAAGGTAAGCCCATCAATCAAAGCCGTTTAGGCGAGCAAAAGCGGCGAAAACCGAAAAATGGCCAGCGTTGCGGAGCTGTTAACCTATTTTGTAAGTCATTGAATTTAAAGATATTTATTTCCCAAAAATCCCTTGACACCCCCCTTTTTCGGCTCATAAGATTTCGCCAGAAAGTTTTGACGGATTTTTGCCCCGTTGGAACTATTCTCCCTAAAAGAGAAGGCCGCCCCTTTGCCAGGGTGGCCTTTTTATTTCAAAGCAGTCGTCAGTCGTCGGTCTTCAGTCGTCAGCACAGCCGAGCTTGGTTAAATGAGATTTTGAATTTCCTGACCACTGAAGACAGACCACTGACGACTGCCTCCCTGCCTTTGCTAGAATCGAAAGCGGGCCGACGTAGCTCAGTTGGTAGAGCAGCCGATTCGTAATCGGCAGGTCAGCGGTTCAAGTCCGCTCGTCGGCTCCAGTTTTTTCATTCCGCCAGGTTTTCCGCGCATCTTGCACTCCGAATTGGGCAAGTTATCGGCTGAGATTCCCTTTTCGGCGACTTTACGCTTGCCAATTGGGAGTAACCTTTCCGATAATAGGGCTAGAGTTCAATAACCATCGTGTATCGATACACCCAAGCGGATCTGCTGCGCATTCTGCGGATCACGGCGCGTCAGTTGTCAGGCTGGGAGAAGGCCGGACTGGTGGCCGCTGCCGAGAGCTATTCTTTTTTTGAACTCCTGCAAGTCAAGAAAGTGCGCGACCTGTGCGCCCGCAAGGTGCGGCCCGCGGTAATCCGCCAATCGCTTGAAGCCATGCTGAAGCAGGTTGCGGGGATGGAAAATCCGCTGCTGGAGGCTGGCGCTTTCTCCACCGGACATCGCATCGCCTTCCGCCACCAGGGCAAAGTGGTCGAGCCCATTGCCGGGCAGTTCATGTTTGACTTCACTCCCGGGCAGCGGCTGGTGGCCAGTACCCCGATCTCCAGTCACACGGAAGCGGCGCCGACCGACGCGGCTGAGTTGTTCGCGCGCGGCATCGCGCTCGAGGAAGATCCCAACCATCAGGCGCAGGCCATCGAGATGTACCAGCAGGTGCTCGAAATCGACCCCGATCACGCCGCTGCGCATATCAACCTGGGCACGCTGCATTACAACCGGCAGGAATACGCGCTGGCGGAAAAGCATTACCGCCATGCCATCGAAGTGGATGCCCGCTATGCCCTGGCGTACTTCGATCTGGGCAACGTGCTGGACGAAACCGGCCGGGTGGCGGAGGCCATCCAGACCTACAGCACCGCGCTGCGGCTCGCGCCCACTTACGCCGACGCCCATTACAATCTGGCCCTGGCTTACGAGAAGATCAAGGAGCCGCGCAAGGCCCTCAAGCACTGGCGCGCCTATGTGAAACTGGACACGGTCGGTCCCTGGGCGATACATGCCCGCAACCAGATCCAGCG
Source organism: Terriglobia bacterium (assembly GCA_963757835.1). Classification (GTDB taxonomy): domain Bacteria; phylum Acidobacteriota; class Terriglobia; order Terriglobales; family Acidobacteriaceae; genus JAIQFF01. The sequence continues at coordinate 209,781 of CAVWSP010000012.1, forward strand.
CATCCTGCAAGCCGACGGACTCAAACTCATACAGGGCGGGAAGCAGGAATGAATTAAAGTGGAGGCCGGGCGTCCCGCCCGGCTGGACGGGCGAGACGCCCGTCCTCCATCAACGCAGCGAGACGCCGGCGCTGCAAATTGCTAGAATTCCCAGACCTGCCACTCTTTATCTTGAAGGTGCTCTCATGCCTGACACCACTCTGCAGCTTCCGCCGCCCACTCCCCTGACTTCTTTCACCGAAGATGAAGTCATGTTTCGCGACAACATCCGCCAGTTTGCCGACGAGAAAGTCCGCCCGCTGGTCAAGGAAATGGACGAAAAAGGCGTCTTCGATCCGGAGTTGATTCGCCAGTTCTTTCAACTCGGGTTGATGGGCATCGAGATTCCCGAACAGTACGGTGGCGGTGGCGGCAAGTTCTTCGAGGCCATCCTGGCGGTCGAGGAAATGTCGCGGGTGGACGCCTCCGCCGGCGTGGTGGTGGACGTGCAGAACACGCTGGTCAACAATGCGTTGCTGCGCTGGGGGAGCGAGGAGCAGAAAAAGCGCTTCCTGCCGCGCATGGCGGCCGATACTTGCGGCGCCTACGCCCTTAGCGAGGCGGGTTCGGGATCGGATGCCTTCGCCCTGCAGACCCGGGCCACGCTCAAGGGCAGCGATTACGTCCTCAATGGCCGCAAACTATGGATCACCAATGGCAAGGAAGCCGGGCTGTTTGTGCTCTTTGCCACCGTCGATCCCGCGGCCGGGTACAAGGGAATCACCGCATTTCTCATCGAGAAAAGTTTTCCCGGCTTCACCGTGGGCAAGAAAGAAGACAAGCTGGGGATTCGAGCTTCATCCACCTGCGAGCTGATTCTCGAAGACTGCCAGGTTCCGAAATCCAACGTGCTGGGCGAAGTGGGCAAAGGCTATAAGATCGCGATCGAGACTTTGAACGAGGGCCGCATCGGAATCGGAGCGCAGATGGCCGGAGTTGCCCGCGGCGCCTGGGAGTACGCGGCCAGGTATGCGCAAGAGCGCAAGCAGTTCGGAAAGCCGATCAGCGAGTACCAGGGAATCCAGTTCCAGATCGCTCAGATGGCCACCGAAATCGAGGCCGCGAGGCTGATGGTCTATAACGCGGCGCGCATGAAAGATGCCGGCATGAACTTCGTCAAGGAAGCGGCCATGACCAAACTTTTTTGCTCGCAAGTGGCGGAACGGGTCACTTCCTTGGCCATCGAAATCTACGGCGGCTATGGCTTTACCAAGGATTATCCCGTGGAGAAGTACTGGCGCGACTCGAAGATCGGCAAAATCTACGAAGGCACATCCAACATGCAGCTGGCCACCATCGCCAAGCTGCTCATGGGCGGAAAATAAGATCGCGAGACCGGATGGGTTGGGTTTTCTTTGCTGCCTTTGCGGCACCCTGGCGCCCTTAGCGGTTAAAGGTTTTGACGTTAACTCGGGCCATATCCTGAATTGCCCTGCTCACAAATTCCGGCCATGCCCGTCGAATGAGAGGGTCAGCCTCTCTGCGTGCTCGTGGATACTCAAAGGAAAAACAAATGACAAAGCAATCGATAGCTGCGTTCGTGATGGTGACCGCGCTATGTGCTGCATCCCTGGCGCAAAGTGCAGCCAAACAAAAGGGCGAGGCGGGAACGGCCCCGGTGCGTTTACCCGGCCTGGACAAGCAGCTGATCGACACCACCGCCGATCCCTGCACCGATTTCTTCAAGTACGCATGCGGCAATTTTTCCAAGCTGTATCCGATTCCGAACGATCGCTCGGCCTACGGCACCGGCGCCATGGTCGCTGACTATACCGAATACATCCTGCACACCATGCTGGAAAAGGCCGCTGCGGGCGGCGCCGGTCGGACTCCGAACGAGCAGAAAATCGGCGACTCCTATGCCGCCTGCATGGACGTGGACGCCATCAACCAGAAAGGACTGAAGCCGCTGCAGCCGGAATTCGATCGCATTGCCGCGCTCCAGAGTAAAGATGAGTTGCCCGAACTCCTCGCCCGCTTCCAGTTGATCGGCGCCAACGCATTTATGAGTTTTGGCGAGCAGCAGGATTTCAAAGATGCCCGCAAGCAGATTGCGGTCGCCGACCAGGGCGGCCTGGGCCTGCCCGAACGCGATTATTATTTCCGCGCCGGAGATGCCGCCGAGAAGACCCGCACCCAGTACGTGCAGCACATTGCCAACATGCTGAAGCTGGCCGGCGAACCGGAAGACAAAGCTGCCAGCGACTCCAAGGCCATCATGCAGCTCGAAACCGCGCTGGCCAAGGTTTCCATGGACATCACTTCGCGGCGCGATCCCAACAAGATTTACCACCTGATGCCGGTCTCAGAGCTTGCAACTCTGGCTCCGGACCTGGCCTGGGACCGCTTTCTGTCCACCTCCGGGGCGCCTCCGATCACTGAACTGAACGTCGCCAGTCCCGACTTCTTCAAGGGGATGAATGCGGTGCTCGCTTCCACCGATCTGGATACGATCAAAGCCTATTTACGCTGGCAGCTGATTCTTTCCAATCCCGGCTACGTCTTGCCCAAGGCGCTCGACGATGAGCGCTTCGATTTCTATGGCCGCAAATTGCGCGGGCAACCGGAACAGAGGGCCCGCTACAAGCGCTGCGTGCAGGCCACTGACGGGGCCCTGGGTGAGGCCCTGGGCCAGGTCTATGTAGCGCAGGAATTTCCTCCCGCCAACAAGCAGGCCACGGTGCAAATGGTGAAGGACATCGAAGCCGCGATGGACCAGGACATCGATACCCTGGACTGGATGAGCCCGGCCACGAAAGTCCGCGCCAGGGAAAAGCTGCGCGCCGTGGCCGATAAAATCGGGTATCCCGAGCACTGGCGGGATTATTCCGCTCTGACCATCGCGCGCGACGATGCTTTCGGGAATGCGCAGCGCGCCACCGAGTTCGAGGCCCGCCGCCAGTTGGCAAAAATCGGCAAGCCGGTCAATCGCGGAGAATGGCTCATCACCCCGGCAACGGTCGATGCCTATTACAACCCCAGCATGAACGACATTAACTTCACGGCCGCCATCCTGCAGCCTCCGCTGTACGACAGCCACGCCTCGGATGCGACCAATTATGGGCACGTGGGCGGAATCGTAGGGCACGAACTGACCCACGGCTTCGACGACGAGGGCCGCCAGTTCGACGCCAACGGGAATCTCGAGGATTGGTGGACTCCTGAAGACGGTAAACACTTCGACGAGAAGGCAGACTGCGAAGTGAAGGAGTATGGCAATTTTGTCGCGGTCGATGATGCCAAGGTGAATGGCAAACTGACCCTGGGCGAGAACACCGCCGACAACGGCGGCCTGCGCCTCGCCTATATCGCGTTCCTGGCCGACGCCAAAAGAAAAAACATCAATCTGACGAAAAAGCAGGACGGTTATACGCCCATCCAGCAATTCTTTCTGGGACACGGACAGAACTGGTGCGGCGACACTCGCCCCGAACAACTCCGTCTGCAAGTGCAGACCGACCCGCATTCGCCTCGACAATTCCGGGCAAACGGCGTGGTGCAGAACATGCCCGAGTTCGGCAAGGCCTTCGGCTGCAAGGCCGGGCAGCCCATGATGCCGGTGAACGCCTGCCGCGTGTGGTAAGACAGCTCCCGCGATGTCTCTCCAAAAAGCGGCGAGACGAGTACGGCTGTCAATAGTCGAAGAAGTGGAGGACGGGCGTCCCCGCCCGTCTCTTCAGCGCCGGATCAACGCCTCAGCCGCGCAGAATTTTCCTCGCCAAAGCGCGCGCAATCGTGATGGGATGAGTCGCCAGAACCGAGATTTGTCCTAAAGCGCTTTGCGGTTCGTGGAAAGCGCCGAGTTGCCGCAGCACTGTGCCGCGGTCGTAATAGATTTTCTCCCCGGCCAAGCGGTCCTCGGCGTCGAAGGTGTACACGCCGCAGAGGGGAAACTCAACCCGACGCCCGGTCGCCGGAAGCCCGCGCCACCCGCCGAGATGCGTACCGCGAATCACGACTTCGAGGAGAATCGCATCCTCTGCGAGGTGGCGGCGCTGGACGTCGATTTCAAGGTCAGGCAAAGCCTTCATCAGCTGCTCGTAAAACTGGCGGACTCCGTCGCGGCCCTTATAGTGTTCGTCCCAGGGTTCATCATCGTAGCGTGCGGAATCGCCGAAGGTGCGTAGAACACCTTCAAGGTCATGCTGGTTTTCAAGGCGAATGTGCTGCTCAACCACTGCGATGCGAGCCGACCATCTGTCTTGCGGAATCGATGCGCTTGCCACGTTCCACCTTCGGTCGCGTCTTATGAATCCAGGGCGAAGCCCCAGCGACAGATACTACCATTGGCAAGGTCCCCAATCGCGACCGCGAGCGGTGACCGAGCGAGCTCACGGATGGAAATCCCGGGACACCATTTAGTCGAGAGCAGGCGAGGGAAGATTTTCAGAACCGATCAGGTCTTCATCAGCTTCGAGAAATACCGGTTGTCGTAAAACATCGTGCTGTTGTGCACGAACTCCAGCACCTTGTGCATCTTGTCCCGGTCTTCACGGTTCATGTCATTGAACTGGATCGCAATTCCTGACCCGGGATCGATGCGCACTACGAAGCCTGAGGCCTGCAGTCTGCCATCGTCAATCGAGAAAATCACTTTCAATTTGGAGCCGGCGGGCATGAGCGTGCTGGTTTCCACATAGCAGCCGCCCAGACTGACGTCGATCAGATTTCCCAGGATCGGCACGTCGCCTTCCTGCGGGCGCAATTCGATCGTGACCCGGCACTTCATGCGGGGATACAGCCGGCGGTTCTTGCGCGAAGGCTGTTTCTGCTTTTCGATGTACATGCGGCGATCGGCTTCGGCCAGCAGGGCTTCCGCGTCTTTTCCGTCTTCCGGGTACAGGGCCTGGCCCACGCTCAACGAAAGGATGTCTTCGCTGCAAACTTCCTGGCCAGCCAGTCGCGCCAGTTCACGCAGGCTCTCCGCTTTCTTGGCGGCTGCGTCGGCGGTAAGACCCGGCGCCACCACCACAAATTCGTCTCCGCCCATGCGGGCCACGTAGTCGTACTCGCGGCAGCTCTCTTTCAAGGCCTGGGCGAACAGGCGCAGCACGCGATTACCTTCCAGGTGGCCGAAGCGGTCGTTGATCTGCTTGAAGCCATCCATATCGCTGACCATGACTACGAGCGACGTGGTGTCGCGCTTGCAGCGGGCCAGCTCGCGATCCAGTTGCAGGAACAGCGACCGCGCATTGGGCAATCCCGTAAGGTAATCGGTCACCGCGGAATTTTCGGCTTGTTCGAATTTCACGGCATTTTCGATGGCCAGCGCCATCTTCGAACTGATGGCCAGCAGGATGCGCAAGTGGTCGGAAGTAAAGGCATCGGTTTCGGCGTGATAAAGCGCGAGCACGCCCACCACGCCAGCCAGTCCTTCCAGAGGAATCGCCAGCGCCGAGCGCAGCGTGCTGAACTTGGTCGGATCGTTCAGATACCCCGGCTCTACCGAGGGATTGCCGTTGATGATGGGCTTCCGGTTCTGCGCCACCCAGCCCGAGAGGCCACTGCCCCACGGAATGCGCAGCGACGAAAACAGGCGGTGGTTGTCTCCGTTCACATGCTCCGGAACCAGCTCCGCGTCCCGCTTTACGTATATTGCGATGGCATCGTAGGGCACCAGCCGCCGGAGTTTCACCGAGAACACCGACAGGGTTTCGCCCAGACTGAGCGAAGCGCCCAGATCCTGACTCAGTTCGAACAGGGTCTGCGCTTCCTGCCGCGCCGCCGCGATCGACGAGAGGAACGTAGCTTCCTGGCCGGGCGCGTCCTTGACCGTGATGTCTTCAAAGCCGGCCGCCGGAGCCGCCCCTGCTTCCACTTTCATTTCGGTCGAGAGCGGTGTCACCGGTTCGCGCCTGAAGGTGGATTCGACCAGTTTCTCCAGCTGGCGATACCGTCTCTCCAGGACGCTCACGACCTTGGGATCGAATGACTTTCCTGACTCCGCCGATAGCCGCTTCATGACCTCTTCCAGTGGCAATGCCCGCCGGTATTGCCGGTCAGACGCCATGGCGTCCAGGAAATCCACGGAAGAGAGAATGCGCGCTCCAATCGGAATCTCTTCGCCCTTCAGCCCGAAGGGATAGCCCGATCCATCCCACTTCTCGTGATGGGCGCGAACAATCGGCACCACGGGATACGGGAAGCGGACCCGCTCCAGGATCTCGGCCCCCACCAGGGGGTGGATTTTCATCTTTTCAAATTCTTCCGGAGTCAGCCGTCCCGGCTTCGAGATGATGTGCTCGGGCACGGCCAGCTTGCCAATGTCATGCAACAGCGCCGCGGCATGCAGGGCTTCCATTTCACCCGGGGTCACCCTGAGCTCTTTGGCTACCTCGATGGCATATATTCGCACCCGTTGCAGGTGATCGTGGGTAGTGTGGTCCTTGGCTTCGATGGCCAGGGCCAGCGCCTCGATGGTGCGAAGGTGCAGCGTCGCCATTTCTTCCACGTGACGCTTTTCGTCTTCGAGCTTTCCCAGATACAGACGATACGACCGGTAGATCAGGTAAATGATCGGAACAATCAGCAGCGAGGTTTCCCATCCGAACTCGCGGTTGAACCATCCGATCATTCCGGCAAAGGCGGCGCCCACCAGGTAATAAGGGAACGACCAGAAGTAGCATTCCACCCACAGACTTTTGATGGATCTCTGCTCGGTGAGGGCGATCACGGCTGCGATGGAGCCGGTGTTGGCGGCGAAGTAAGAGATAGCCGCCAATCCCAGAAGCAGGGGATGGCTCTTTACCTGCGCCCCGGAGATCGCCAGGTGGTACACGTTGTAAGCCACGGCAATCGAAATGGCGCTGGCCGACAGATTGAATGTGACTTGCAGCGGGCTGGGGCGGTCGCGATAAAAGCACTGGACCAGGATGGCGCCGGTTGCCAACGCCAAAGTCTCCGCGAAGCCCAATTCCAGAACGCCCAGCAGGATGAACAGGAAGTTCACCGACATGGTTCCGGTGATTCCCGGCAAGCGTACCTTGAGCCGGGCGGCCAGGATTGCGATCAGCAGGTAACAGATGAACTGCGCGATGTTCTTGCTGGTCGGCCGGATAGCGCCGTACAGAAGAACACACGTCCCCGCCATGACGACAAGGCTGATAAACACCTTGGCGCCCAAGGTCAGTTCTCTCCACCGCTGAGAGCCGCTACCCACGTCCCTCCGATAGGATTCCCGGTTGACGTACTACGCTGGAATCTGAGCTTATTGATAACAGCTAAGCTGTTCTAAAACAACAACTTGCACTGTTTCTACCGAAACTTTGGTAACCGGAATTGCTTACGTTAGCGCGGGGCGGATAAGCGTCGCGGTTTCAGCTACTTGTCCCAATATGGGCGCGCGTCACGCCAGCGCCCGAGGGCGAGACGCCCTTGAGACAGCCGGCGCTGTGCAAAAAAGATGCTTGACCAGTTATACTGTATGTCATACAGTGTACGGCATACACTATGCAGCACACGGTAGAAGAACCGAAGAATAACGAGGTCCTCGAAAACCTGCGACTTGAGCTCAGGCGCGGTTGCCTGATCCTGGCGGTGCTGGCCGAGTTGCGCGACGAACGCTACGGCTACACCCTGCGCAAGGCGCTGGCGGGCCAGGGTATGGAGATCGATGAAGGCACGTTGTATCCGCTGCTGCGCCGCTTGGAGAGCCAGGGCCTGCTGGTCAGCGAGTGGCGCGAGGAGGACAAGCGCAACAAGCGTTTTTACCGCCTGTCCGCCGACGGCAAGCTGATCCTGAAGCAACTGTCGGCCGAGTGGAAGAGCATCAATGCGTCGCTGGACGGAATTCTCTAGATGAAGTTGCGGAAAAAATCGCGCCCGGCCGCGGTCCCGGCAAGGGCGGTCTTGGGAAGGGCCCGACTTTAGTCGTGCCACCAAGCCAAGGAGGAGAACATGGAATTAATCGAACGCTATCTGCAAGCAGTGAAATTCGCGCTTCCCCAGCCACAGCGCGACGACATCATCAAGGAGCTGCGCGACAACATCCTTTCCCAGGTCGAGGAGAAGGAGGCGGAGGTCGGCCACCCAGTGGGTGAGGACGAGCAGGCCGAGCTGCTGAAAAAGCTGGGCAGCCCCATGCAACTGGCCAGCCGCTATCGCAAGCAGCAGCACATGATTGGAGCGACTATCTTTCCCATGTATTGGAAGGTACTGAAGGCTGCACTGGGCCTCGCATTCCTGGTACTGGTGGCGGCGAGCATCGCCACCGCGGCCGCCGGCAAAACTCTCATGGAGAGCCTGGGCGTGCTGTTCCGCTATCCCAGCGTCGCGTTGCTGACCTTCGCCTGGATCACTCTGACCTTCTCCGCCCTGGAGTTCTTTGGCGCCAGGCTGCACCTGAAGGACAACTGGGACCCGCGCAAGCTGCCGCCGCTGGTAAAGCACAGCCCGCGCAAGTCAAGTTTCGAGTTGATCACGCAACTCCTGCTGCAAACCATATTCGGTGTCTGGTGGCTGGTCGGATTGCACTATCAGTACCTCATCTTCGGCCCGGGCATTGCATTCCTCCATTTTGCCCCGGTGTGGCAGACCATCTATCCCCTGTTTGTGGTGACGGTGCTGGTTGATGCAGCGATGACTGCGGGCATGCTGATCTGGCCACAATGGGCCCAGGGCAGAAGCGTGTCGCGGCTGGTCATGAGCGCGCTCGGTCTGGTCGTTCTCTATTTTCTGATCAACGCTCCCGAGTTGTTTGTACCTGCCGACGCGAGTGCGGCACAACTGCAAGCCTTGGCGAAGGGCATCAACACCGGAGTCCACCTGGGGCTGGTCATTGCGGCCATCGTGACTGCCGTCAACATCGTGGTGGAATCTGCACGGATTATCGGGCGGAGGCTTGGCCTGGTGCATCAGGCGACGGTTTCGTAAGTTGAGAAGTTACGAATCGTGGATGCGGAAGCATCCGGCCCCCGATAAGGGATTTTTTGACAGGAAGTGACGCGATCAGCAGACTCGGAACAACCTAAACCAACATCGAGTTCAAAGACGGCGGGCGAGGGCGCCCGCCCCACACTACTTCTGCCGGTAGAAGCTCAACGCCGCGTCCCCCTGCTCCAGTTTGCGATAGCGCAGCAAGGGCGCCAAACCATCGCCGGGATCGAACTTGTTATTGTGCTCGACGACGACTACCGCACCGGGCGCCAGCAAAGTGGATTGCGAGAGCAGGCCCAGAACCTGCGCATAAACCTTCTCCAGGCGGTAGGGAGGATCGAGAAAGATGAAGTCCGCCGTGACGTTTCTGGCTTCGAGCTGGCGCAGGGCGCGAGCGGCGTCTTCCTTCAACACTTCGAAGCCCGACTCCACTTTCAGCGAGTCGAGATTGCGCCGGATGAGAGTGGCGGCGGACCCCGAGGATTCCACAAAGAAAACCTTCGCTGCTCCCCGGCTCAGGGCTTCGATGCCAACCGCGCCGGTGCCGGCGCAGAGGTCGAACCAGACCTTGCCCTCGAACCCGGCTGCGTTTCCCGCTCCCAGCACATTGAACAGGGTCTCGCGCAAGCGGTCAGCCGTGGGGCGCAAGTCCACCCCTCGGAGTGAGTGCAAGGGGCGGCTGCGAAATGTTCCGGCAATCACCCTCACGCCGCCTCGCTTGGCGCCGCGCTCTCGGGCCCGCGTCCGGCCATCCCATTACCTTGGATATGCTGAAATTGCAACTCCCCGCTCCAATCCGTTGTCTAAACTATATAGAATGGCAGTAGGGGAAGAGGCCGCAGGTTTCTCATGAGAAGCTGGTCCATTTCGGCAGGCCGGGTGTTTGGGGTTGAACTTCGCATTCATTGGACCTTTTTCTTTGTACTGCCGCTCTTCGTCTGGTGGACCGATTTTCTCGCCCATCATAATGCCAACGAAGGTCGGGGACTGGCCCTGGTCGGCATCATCTTCGCCTGCGTGCTGGCCCATGAGTTCGGTCACGCCCTGGTGGCCCGGCGCGCGGGAGTCCGCGTAAAGTCCATCATCCTGCTGCCCATCGGCGGCGTCACGCAAGTGGACGACAGCCAGCCCGCGGGCGATACCAAACTCGTTCCCTGGAAGCGGGACATTCGCATCGCCATGGCGGGGCCGCTGGCCAACCTGGTGCTGGCCCTGATCTCCGGTCTGGTGATTGTCGCCGTTGCTCCCCACGTGGACCTGTGGAGCTGGCCCTTCATGCGCTCCGGCAATCTGCCCGGCAGCCTGGTGTGGGCCAATCTTTATATTGCCGGCTTCAATTTGCTTCCCGCGTATCCCATGGATGGCGGTCGGGTGTTGCGGGCGCTCTTCAGCCGCCACATGGACCCAATCCAGGCCACGCGCCGGGCGGTCTCGATCGGCCAGGCCTTTGCCACCATGTTCATTTTGGGCGGTATGCTCATGTCCAACTACTGGCTGACACTGGTGGGATTGTTCCTGTTCATTGCCTCCCAAATGGAAGAACGCTCCGCCGTTTTTCAGTCGGTGCTGGAAAAGGTCCACCTGGAAGATGTGATGCTTACCGATTTTGCCACGCTCTCACCGGCCGACACGCTCGAGGATGCGCTGGAAAAAGCGGTGCACTGCCTGCAGGACGATTTCCCGGTAATCCGCGGCAGCGACATGGTAGGAGTCATTTCGAAGCAGAAGATCCTGGAAGCCCTGCGGGCTGAAGGCAACGGCTACGTTCAGGCCGTGATGAACCGGATTTTTGACGTGGCCCAGAAGGGCGAGTCCTTGGCGTCGGCCTTTCGCAAGCTCACCACTAAAAACCTCAGCATCATTCCGGTGGTGGAAGATCAGCGACTGGTGGGCATCATCACGCTACAGAACCTGATGCACTCCATGGCGCTGCTGGCGGAAAGCCGCAAACTCCGCAAACAAGCCTTGAATTCCTAAGAATCACTCACGGATTTTCACTGATCGACGCGGATTCATTTTCAGATCCGGGCAATCATTCCTTCGCCCCTTTAGATTTGCCCTTGAGGGCATCCAGCACATCCTCCAGCACGCCCAGCCGAAATGCAGGGGCAGTGTAGCCCTTGGGCAGATGGTCCTCCGGGATCGCAATCTGGTTCCCGTCCCGAACCGCGGCGAAGTGTGGCGACATGATTTCCACCCCGGCAGCGTTGAATTTGTCCTGAATATTGGCGTGCAGGTCGGAGTAAATCTTCGCCATCTGGCTGGGCTGGTTCGTGTAGGCGTTGAGTTCGTAGTGAACATAAAAATCGCCGAGCGCGGTCTGCAGGATAAAGGGTTCCGGCTGCTTGAGGATCGCTTCAGTGGAGAGGGCGGCATCGATCAGGAGCTGGTGCACCGTCCGCCAGGGGGCGTCGTAACCGATCGTGACCGTGGTGTGCAGGACCAGGCCTTCCTGCTGTCCGCTGGCGCTGAAATTGATGATATGGCTTCCCAGGACCATGGCATTCGCGATTGTGATTTCCACGTTCTTGATGGTGCGGACGCGAGTGATCAGGAGCGTTTTTTCAATTACGTCTCCCATGGTGTCGGCGATCTTGACCCGGTCGCCGATTTTGAAGGCGCGCATGTAGGTCAGGATGACGCCGGCAACAATATTTGCGATCGCTGAAGTGGAGCCGAGGGAGAACAGCACTCCCAGGAAGATCGAAATTCCCTGGAAGGCCGGCGATTTGGCTCCGGGCAGGTAGGGAAAGACAATGATCAGGGTGAGCGCCATGATCATGAAGCGAACAATCTTGTAGGTCGGTTCCGCCCACTCGGGGTAGAAATTCGGGAAGCTGATCGTCCCGCGGCCCAATTCCTTGAAGATGATCTTGATGAACTTGATCAGGTAAAACGACACCAGAACGATGACCAGGATGAAAAACAGGTTGGGCAGGTAGGCGACCGTCGTGTCGGCGATCAGATGCAGGGGCGACAGCACGTAGCCCACCAGGACCTGAGCGTAGCCCCGGGTCCAGGGGAAGAAGCCGAGCACCAGTGACGCATAAAAATACAACGCTATAACGACGAGCAGGAAGCGCAGCAGCTTGGCCAGCCCGACTGCGAAATCGGTGATGCGATGAGCGGGAAGTATTTCGAAGCGCTGGATTCGCAGGGAACGGATACGCGTGCCACGCCAGTTGTTCAGGGTCCGGTACACCTTGGGAAACAGGCGGCTGAAAATACGGAAAATCAGGAGCAGGATCGCCGTGGCGATCAAGGCGTACAGGACGCCGAGGAGAATACTCTTGAGGCTGTATTCCCGACGCAGGCTCAACAGGGCCGAGCGGATGCGCTGGGCATAGTCGTTGGCGACATCCCGGCGAGACTGCTTGGCCAGGCTGGCGTCCTGGTCGGTGATGCTCATCACGATCACGTCGCCCGCCATGATGTCGGTACTATCTTCCGAGTCGGCGACGGTTACGGAGTCCGGCTTGAACAGGATGTCCTTGGAGAGTTCGTGGATCCGCCGGCTGATGGCGTCGGCACGCGCGGGGGCGGTGAAGGAAAGCACGCCCCGGACTGTGAACAGGGTTTTGCCATTCACCGTAACCGGAGCCTGCTCGACAGCCGGAGCTGCCTTTTCTTCCTGCGGTTTGGGCTGGCCAATCAGGCGGCCCGCCAACAGGGAAAGCAAAATGACCACCAGGAAGACGCGAGCACCCGTGTGGCGTATGCGGAAAGTCATGAGGTCGAGCCTCCGGTGACCAGCGACTGCGCAATTCTAGTGCAAGTTCGCCCGCCAGGGGTGCCCGCGATGGGACCGCCCAGGCTAGAACTTCACCACGATCCCGACGGAGGGCTCCGCCATGTGGCCTCTGGCCCCGGTGAACAGGTTCTGGATTTTGTAATCGGGCGCCTTGTAAACCAGCCCCCGATACTGCAGGCGCAGGGCCACGTGATTAGAGAGGGAAGAACGGTGAATCAGGGGCAGGCTGGAAAAGATGCGCCAGTCGAATCCTCCGCCATAGAGGAAGGCCGGCTTGGTTTGTTGCGATGCCGGAATATTAATCTGCACGCCGTTGATGTAGTTGGCATTGTAGCTGGGATAAAAAATCAGCGCGGCCGCGCCGGCAAAAACGAACGGCTCGACTTTATCGCTCTGGTGGAAACTGAAGACGTAAGCCCCGGAGTATTCTCCGGTGGTGCTATGAATGCGGTAAGTCAACGGCGCGGCAAAGTAGATCTGGGAGTTTGCGGTATGGGAATAGTTGATCTCGACCGAGCTGTGTTCGGAAAATCGGTAGCGCCCGGTGACCAGCACTGCGCCCGAGTTCGTCGGAGTAAGCACCGTACCGTTGCCGGTGGACTGCTTGCTGAACACGGCCGCCCCGCCCAGGCTGACGTCAAAGCGGTTGTCCTGGGCCCATGCCATGGATGTGAGCAGAAGGAACGCTGCCGCTGCGATGCCGCATCTTCGTAACATCAATTGTCCTCGCGCGCTTGGTGGTAGTAATATCCCGCTCAACCGTTGGAACCAGCCGAGGCTTCCTGGGATGCTTGGCTGCCGCTGATTTTTCACCTGTCATCCTGAGCGGAGTAGCCGCTTCGCGAAGCGAAGCAGCTACGCAGTCGAAGGACCCCTGCCCGCGTCACGGCTCTCGCCCGGTCGCCCTACCGCAGAGTCCTCGGAACGATCCCGCTGTACCTGAGATGCCAGGGATCCTTCGACTCCGCCAGTCCATTCGCAAGCGAATGGACCGGCTTCGCTCAGGATGACATTTCTAATTTTTCCGTCACCCTAAAACAGCCGGATCGCCTTGGCCTGTTCCACCGCCGGCACTCTCTTCAGTTCGGCCAGAACTTCCGCGGAAACCTTTCCATCCACGTGCACCACCGCGATGGCTTCCCGTGGAGCATTGGGCTTGACGTTACCCACCCGCCGGCCGAGGGAGAAATCGGCGATATTGATCTTATGCTTACCCAGAATCGTGCCGACCTTCCCGATCACTCCGGGAACGTCGCGATTGCGCAGGTAAATGAGATTGCGTTCTAGAGGCGCTTCCACATCAATTCCGTCCACATGCAACAGCCGCGGCCTGTCCTTGTGCAGGACGGCGCCCTTTACCAGGTGTTCGGCCGTCGCCGTTCTGAGCAGGACCGAGAGCACACTGCCCGAACCTCCACTGGAGCTGTGCGGCTTGCGCGACTCGTGAATGCGCAGCCCGCGGGCCGATGCGATCGCTTCCGCGTTCACCAGGTTGGCCTTCTCCTCCAAGGCTTGGTTCAGAATGCCTTTGACCGCGGCGTTGCGGATCAGGTCGGTCTTGGATTCCGCCATGTGTCCGGTGTAGCGCAGCGAGATTTCTTCCAGCGTTCCCTCGCTCACTTGCGCCAGGAACGAACCCAACCGCTCCGCCAGCACGATGTAAGGCTGTAGTTCCAGATATTCATCGTGCGAGACCGAGGGCACATTCACCGCATTCTGGATGACGCCGTGCTTCAGATATTCCTTCACCTGCAGCGCGATCTGATAGCCGACCGCTTCCTGGGCTTCATAGGTGGAGCCGGCAATGTGAGGGGTCAGAATAATGTTGTCGAGTGCGGTCAGCGGCGAGTTTTTCAGGGGCTCGTCGGCAAAAACATCCAGCGCCGCGCCGGCCACGAGACCTTGCTTGACAGCTTGCGCCAGTGCGGCCTCGTCCACCAGTTCGCCGCGCGCGCAATTTACCAGGCGCACGCCGCGTTTCATTCTCTTTACCGAATCGGCGTTGATCATGCCCGCAGTCTGCGGGGTGAGTCCCACGTGCAAAGTGAGGTAGTCGGCGGCTGCGTAAACTTCTTCCAGCTTGGCCAGGCGGATGCCTTGCTCCTTGGCTACCGCGGCCGAGACAAAAGGATCGTGCGCGACAATTTCCATTCCGAAGGCCCGCGCCCTCCGCGCTACTTCCATGCCGATTCTTCCCAGGCCCACGATGCCCAGGGTCTTGCCTCGGAGTTCGCTGCCCTGAAGGGATTTCTTCTCCCACTTCCCGGCATGCATCAGCTCATTGGCGCGGCCGATGTGGCGGGCCATGGCCAGCATGAGGGCCAGCGCGTGCTCGGCCACGGCAATGGCATTGGCGCCGGGCGTGTTCATCACGGCGATGCCTTTGCGTGTGGCGGCATCGAGATCGATGTTATCCACGCCCACGCCGGCGCGCCCAATGACCCGCAGCTTGCGGGCGTGTTCGAGCAGGTCGGCATCCACCTGGACCGCGGAGCGCACGATGAGCGCGTCGGCCGACTGCAAATGTGCCGCTAGCTTGCCCTCGACCTGATCGGGCGTGACGATGGTCCAGCGCGGCTCGCGCAACAGGTCGATTGCCGAGGATGAAATCTTTTCTGCTACCACAACTTTCATGGTCAGGGTCAACTCTCCAGGGGATTGGGATGCTTCCTGCGATCCCGCTACTGCACAGCAAAAATCTTTACCAGGAAATGACAGCCCGGTGACACCGCAACAGGGTCCTCCTCATACGCTGACACCAGGAATTAAACCCAGTCTCACGAGGAGGTCACTATGAAAACAATCTTCATCATTCTGTTGACAGCCTGCGCTCTCGGATGCGGCGGCTACGGTTCGGGCTCGGGCTCCGGTTCGATGGCTGCCGGGGCGCCGCATGTCGTTGCCCCGCTGGTCCCCAACACTGCGACCGCCGGCGGCACCGCATTTACCTTGACCGTGAACGGCAGCGGATTTGTCGCGCAGTCGGCTGTCTACTGGAACTCCACCGCGCACACCACCACATTCGTGACCAGTAGCCAGCTCACCGCCGCGATCTCGGCTGCAGACGTCGCTGCCGCCGGCGCGGTGCCGGTTTTCGTGAAAAATCCGGGAGGCACGGGAATTTACAACAATCAGCCCGCGCAGAACTCCAACATGGTGAACTTCACGGTGCAGTAATCGACGGGTCACGTCAGGCGCCAACCGGTTGCCGTTTTTCCGCGGCGCTGCGCGCGTACACTTCCTGCGCCGCCCGCACCGCGGCGCCATACTCCACCGGTTTTCCGGTCACGCTGGCGAGCACATGCTCGAGCGCGGCCAGAATTCCGATGGTGTCGAGATAGTCGTAGTAGCCGAGGTGGGCGATGCGGAACAGTTTGCCTTTCATCTCCCCCTGACCGTTGGCCACCACCGCGGCAAACGATTCGCGGAACTCTTTGACGAGCGCGCTGGAGTCCGTTCCCGGCGGCGACTGAATGGCTGTCAGTGCCGCGGCGGGTGAAGCGGCCGCGAACAATTTCAGCCCAAGTGCCAGCGCTCCGGCGCGGGTCATCTCGGCCGCTAACTCGGCATTGTTGACCAATGCTTCGCGTCCCGCCACCAGGTCGCCCTTGCCCATTTCCCGAATGAAATCGAGCGCCGCTCCCAACGCGGCGAAGAGCGAGGTTGCGGGCGTGTAGGCGGATTCTCCCTTTGCCGCGGCCTTACGTTCTTTCCGCAAGTCAAAGTAGTAGCGCGGAGACTTGGCTGTCTCCATGCGCTTCCAGGCACGTTCGCTCACGGCGCAATAGGCAAGTCCGGGCGGAATCATCAACGCCTTCTGCGAGCCGCCGATGATGAGGTCAATGCCCCAGCCATCCACATCGAAGTGGGTCGTGCCCAGCCCGGTGATGGCATCCACCACCAGCAAGGTCTCATCGCCCTGGGCGCGGACGAGCTTCGCTATCCCCTTCACATCGTGCCGGGCGCCGGTGGAACTCTCGGTCGCCTGCACATAAACGCAGCGCACGTCGGGAGTCAGCTTTTGCCGGATGTCGTCCAGTGAAATGGTCTCTCCGTAGGGCGCGCTCAGGACTTCAACCACGCAACCAAAGGCTTTGGCCAGATCACGCCAGCGTTCGCCAAACTTGCCCGCGGTCAGCACCAGGACCTTGTCGCCCGGGGAAGTCAGGTTTGAGACTGAGCCTTCCATGGCGCCGGTCCCGGACGAAGCCAGCACAAGTACGTCGTTCTGGGTGCCGACAAAGTCTTTCATGTCGGCCAGCACACGGGTGTACAAAGCCCGGAAGTCGGCAGTGCGATGATGCATGGCAAACGAAGCCATGGCAGTCTGCGCCGCAGGAAGGATAGGAGTTGGGCCGGGAGTGAATAGGCGGTTCTTGCGCAACATTTACGAAGGGGTCCTTTGTTTTCAGAAAGTCATTCTAGTTTACCGAATCATGCGATTTTGCGCATGCCGGAGAGACAGACCCAAGACTTTGACCACCAAGGACACACAGGTCCACGAAGGAAACCAGGGGGATTCGCTTTGCCTCGTGGATCTGGCGGTTATTGATTTCGGTTTCCGGCCAGACGCTATAATTCCTCCATGAGCCTCAGCGAGCAGATCCAACAAGACATCACGGCCGCCATGAAGGCGCGCGACGAGCACCGCCTGTCCACCCTGCGCATGGTCAAGAGCGCGCTCAAGAACCGCGAGATCGAGAAGATGGCCCCGCTCGACGAGAAGGAATCGCAGCAGGTCCTCACCACGCTGATCAAACAGCGCAAGGATTCCGTCGAGCAGTTCAGCAAGGGCGGCCGCCAGGAGATGGCCGACAAGGAAGCCGCTGAAATCCTGCTGATCGAAACCTATATGCCCAAGGCCGCCGGCGAAGACCAGATCGTGGCCGGGGTCAGAGCGGTCATCGCCGAAATGGGCTCGCCTACCATGAAGGAGATGGGAACGGTGATGAAGAATGTAATGGCGCGATTCTCCGGCGCAGGAATCCGCGTGGATGGAAAAGTGGTCAGCGATGCGGTGAAGCGGGAGCTGACAGGGAAATAATCTGAACCCCTCCGTACGAATCGACAAGTGGCTCTGGGCAGCGCGCTTCTTCAAGACGCGGGCCCTGGCGGCCAAGGCTTGTGACCTGGGCAGGATTCAATCCGCCGGGCAACCCATCAAGCCTGCGCGCCCGGTTCGAATCGGAGACCTGTTGCGAGTGGCCAACGAAGGCGGCGAGTTTAACGTGGAAGTGCTGCTGCTCAGCGAGACACGCGGCCCCGCCTCGGTTGCGCAGACGCTCTACCGCGAGACCGAGGCGAGCAAGGAACAGCGATTGAAGGTAGCGGCGGAGCGTAAGGCCATGCGGCAGTTCGAGGAATTGCCGGCCGGCCGCCCGTCAAAGCGCGATCGCCGCCGGATCATCCAATTCCGCGGGCGGGCCTGAGCAAGAAGCCCCACGTAGGGGCGGACGCCTCGTCCGCCCAGTCGGGCAAAGCTCGCCAGGAATTTCGCGTAAATCGGCACGAACCTGAATCTGCGTTGCTCGCAAAAAAATTCGCCGAGCTGTGCTCGGCCGCCCGGACGAGGGCGTCCGGGCCTACGTAATTTTAGGTTGCGATAGGTTTACTTGCTGCGCTGCAACTCCCGGTAGGCCTCGCTCTTGGACACGCCCATCTCTTTGGCGATTTTTTTCAGCGCCGCTTTCTCATCCAGCTTTTCTGTCGCCATGATCTGCTCCAGCCGCTGCCGCACGTTCACACCGGCCGCGGATTTCTGCTGACCATCTTCCGCTTTGCCGATCAGCAGCGTGATCTCGCCCTTGATGTCACCCCGGGCATTCAACGTGGCCAGAATCTCGCCGGCCCGGCCGCGCAGAAACTCTTCGTGGATCTTGGTGACTTCCCGCGCGATGACGACCTGGCGCTCCGCTCCCAGGGTCGCAACGATATCCTCCATCGCTTCCTTCACGCGATGCGGCGCTTCGTAAAAAACCTGCGTCCGCGGCGAGGCCTTGACGCTTTCCAGCATCTGTCGTCGCTGCCCGCTTTTCGGAGGAAGAAAGCCACTGAATCGGAACGAGTCCGTGGGCAAGCCGCTGGCTACCAGCGCGGCCAGGAACGCGGACGCGCCCGGAATCGGAATGACCGGAATATGGTGCCGGATGGCTAATGAAATCAGGCGAAAGCCTGGGTCGGAGATGCCCGGCATTCCGGCATCTGTCACCAGGGCCACGCGCGCCCCGCCTTCCAGGTCGAGCACCAGCTCCGGAGCGCGGGTCAATTCATTGTGTTCGTGATAGCTGACGGTGCGGGTTGCGACGCCGTAGTGGTGCAGCAGCTTTTGCGTCTGACGGGTATCCTCGCAGGCGATCTGGTCGGCTTCCTTGAGCACGCGCACCGCCCGCAGCGTGATGTCCTCCAGGTTGCCGATGGGCGTTCCCACCAGGTAAAGTCCCGGGGCCAGCGTGCCTTTCGGGTTTGCCAGCGCGTCGTCGGCCGCCTTCATGAGGGCGAGTCTAACATCGGGCGGGACGCATGGTGTTGGTTCTGCCACGTAATGCAAACGTGAAGGCTCCTAACCGTCAGAGCGCTCCAAGTCATGCAGTGGGATGTCTCGTACGACCGCCGGTTCATTGACGAGGCCGGGCACAAACCCTAGAATCAGGAA
Organism: Terriglobia bacterium; assembly: GCA_963757835.1. Lineage (GTDB taxonomy): Bacteria > Acidobacteriota > Terriglobia > Terriglobales > Acidobacteriaceae > JAIQFF01. Next base: position 229,097 of record CAVWSP010000012.1, read on the forward strand.
GGCCAGCTATCAGTTGTTAGTTCTCAGTTTTTAGTTGAGGAGCGTCTCAGGAAGTCCATGCCACTTTACGAATACGAGTGCAAGAAGTGCCACCACCGCTTCGAGCGCATCCAGAAATTCTCCGATCCACATGTCAAGAAATGCCCCAAGTGCGGGGGGCCGATCGAGCAGGTGATCTCGGCTCCGGCCGTCCAGTTCAAGGGCTCGGGATGGTACGTCACCGATTACGCCAAGAAGTCCTCGACCGGCTCAGCTACGTCTTCTTCGAACGGAGAGCCCAGCAAGGACTCCAAATCCAAATCGGAAGATTCGTCGAAGTCTGAAAGTTCCGCGAAGTCCGATAGCTCGAAGTCCGAGGCCCCCAAGAAATCCGAAAGCTCTAAAAAGAACTAATGTAGGCGCGAGCGTCCTCCCTCGTGCTCCCGCCCGAGAATTATCGCCACCGTAAGCTGTATCCCAGCGCCGCCAGGATCTGGTTTTCGAACTCATACTCCAGCACAAAGGTAAAGCTGTCGCTCTGCTCTTCCCAGGAGGCGGCATATCGGGTAAGGTCCCGGCTGTAGAACGAATAAGCAGCGGCATAGCCGACATTACAGGGTTGCGGACACGCGATCATCCCGGTTGGATCGGGCCGTTCCAGGCCAGTCGCGGCCAGCAGATCGCTAGAGCTCACATCAGGCTCGGCGCCCACCCGCAGCTGGTGAGGCATGACCTCGAGCGCACGCCGGTCCCCGGGTCGGAGGTCCGGCGGCGCCCCGAGAGATGACCTTTGCAAGGGATTTAAATCGACCTGCTGCGAGACGCTATTCTGTGCTGTCTTCCAGATCTTCCACAAGTCCGCGTCTGAGTGTCTGGTCCGGTTAACGAATCCTGGCGCGGGTCCGGTGGGCTGGCCGCCGCATCCCAATAAGGCCAACCCCAACAACAACTTACAGAAGTTTCGCTGCATAGGCCCGGTCCCAACTGGTCATTGGAAAAGATCGGCCGCAAGGCGGTATCTCTCCAGTGGCGAAGCCCCGGTGAGTCGTTTCGGAAGGGCGTGCATCTAAATAGTCGTTATAACGAGGAGTTTGACTATGATCGATATCAGACGTAGTGCAGAGCGCGGCGGAGGCGACTTCGGCTGGCTCAAGACGCAACACTCATTTTCTTTCGATACCTACCACGACCCGCGTTTCATGGGATTCCGCTCCCTGCGGGTTATCAATGAGGACTGGGTGCAGGCCGGCCATGGTTTCCCCATGCATCCACATCGCGACATGGAGATCATCACTTACGTCCTGGATGGCGCGCTGGAGCACAAGGACAGCATGGGCAACGGCTCCATCATTCGCCCCGGCGATGGACAGCGCATGAGCGCGGGAACCGGAGTGCGGCACAGCGAGGCCAACGCCTCGAAGACCGACGCGGCACACCTGCTGCAAATCTGGATTTTGCCGGACCGGAGAGGCCACGAGCCGGGCTACGAGCAGAAGGCGTTCCCCGAGGCCGAAAAGCGTGGCAAGCTGCGACTGATCGCCAGCCCGGATGGAAGTCACGGCTCTGTGACCATCCACCAGGACGCCAAACTGTATGCGTCCCTGCTGCAACCCGGACAGGAAGTAAGCCACGAACTGGGCAAGGGCCGCTACGCCTGGCTGCAGGTCGCGAAGGGTGCGGTAGAACTGAACGGACACAGCCTCAAGCAGGGCGACGGCGCCGCCATAAGCGACGAGCAGCAGCTGACCGTCAAAGCCACTGACGACGCGGAGGTACTGCTCTTCGACCTGCAGTAAGCAAGTGTGGGTCGGACACTCCTGTCCGACGCCTTTGATCTTGATCTTGATTTTGATCTTGATTGTTGGGCCCTGACACCAACTTCAACATCAACCCCAAAGGCGGCGGACAAGAGTGTCCGCCCCACACGGACGGGTCGTTGCCCTGTCCCTGCTTCTGTGCTAACGTCACCGATCAATTGATCGATGCGCTTCCTCTTTAATCACGAGAAATCATCCCGCTCGGGGCCGCGGGAGCCGGTCCTGGCCGAGGTTCCAGAGCTTCATTCCGCCCAGTTGGCCGCCGCTTATTACGGTGAGCGTCAGGGCGGGGACCTGCACGATTTCGTTCGGGTCACTCCCAACCGTGTTCTGTTTGGCCTGCTGGACATGGCCGGGCGCCTGGAAGAAAACAGTGCCATCGTCTCCGCCGCCCAGCAAACTTTTCGCAACCGCTCGCAGGAATTGTTCTCGGCTGAGGATGTCAACGAGGCCGACGCCATGGCGGAGCTGTGCCTTGAGCTGAACCGGGCCATCATGGCGGCCGAAGGAGGCATCCGCTCGTGTCCGGCCTTTGCCGGCTGTTACAACGAAGACCTGGGCACGGTCTGTTATTTCAACGCCGGACACACCCCCGGATTGCTCCGCGATCTCACCGGCATCTCCGAACTGCGCGCCACCGGTCTGCCGCTAGGACTTTTTTCTCATGCCACCTGCGAGGCCCCCCTGGTCGCCTTGCCTCCCGGTTCTGCCCTTCTACTGGTTTCCCGAGGTTTGCTTGAGGGCAGGCACAGGCGGGAGGAATTTGGGCTGGAGCGGGTCAAGAGCGGGTTGCAAAAGGCTGCTAACGAAAGCGCGGGAGAGCTGTGCGCATCGACCATTGAGGGCGTGCAGCAGTTCATGCGCAAGCCCCCCGTCCACAACGACGTGACTGCCCTGGCATTGGTGCGGACGGCGAACAGTCAAGGGACAACACCGAGTTGAAAGCGGCCCCTGTCCTGCATTATTTCTGGCTCAAGAAGAATTCATCAACCGCCGCTGCAATGTCCTGCGATGCCATCAGGATCGCGGAATGGTCGCGGCCTTCCAACACGCGGTACCGCGCATGCGGAAGGGACGCGACCAGCGTCTTGGCGCCGGTCTGAAAGAATGTCTCGCTCCTGCCACCTACCATCACCAGAGTCGGTGCCTGAACCGACGCCCAGCGGCCGGCGGGGAAGGGCTTGCCACTCTGTGTTCCTGCCAGGATTGCCAGATCGTATGGGATGGTGTGAGCCATGCCGGCCATTTTTGACCAGCCAGGCATAAGCAGACGCATCATGGTCACGAACCCGGATGGTATCCCCATTCCTCGGGTAAAGAAAAGTTTGATCGCATCACTGCGCCGCCCCGCGGCCACCAGTTGGTCAATTTGCGAGGAAAGGTCATCCGGCATTGGTGGATGGCCGTCATCTATGATGAAGGGCGGCTCGTACATTGAGAGGCCCTTGACCTTGCTACCGAGTTTGTCGGCCGCCTCAAGAGCCAGAACTGAACCCGAAGAGCTGCCGAAAAGATAGGCAGAACCGCCTGCGGCATCAATAAGGGCATCGATATCTTCGACCTCACGTTCGACCGCGTAAGGATGAGTGTCGGAGCTTTTGCCGCGACCGCGGCGGTCATAGTTGATGACAGTGAATTTTCCGGCTAAGTGGTGCGCCAGTTTGGCGGCGCCGTCGCGATCCGCCAGAGCGGCGGCTACGACAACAATCGCCGGCCCGGTGCCTGACCGCTCAAACGCGATGCTCGTGCCATCTTTGGAAGTTACAGTTCCTTGCGCTGCATCCCCATGACTCCCGCCAACGAAAGGAAGAACGAAGAGGGCGAACCAGATGGCGAGCAGACCAACGAGCCCGACGCCGCATACAAGCATGCGGCGGGGATGACGAATTCCAATCATAACCTTACTCACCTCTCTCATCCAGCTGGCCTATTCCGACGCCAACAACTCCGCAAGCCGGTCGTAGCTCTCCGCGGCGCCGTGCTCCATGCCGGATTTGACGACGGCATCACGAACCTCCTGCGACGGATAGAGCACCGTAGCCGTGAGCGTTGTCTTCCCGCCCTGCTCCACCAGGACGGTGGTGACTTGCGACTCCCCCGGGAACTGGTCGAACGACTCCATGTGGACGGAGCGTTCAGGCGGGACGAGCTCGCGGTAAACTCCGCGCATTCCTATTTCAGCTCCGTCAGGGCCGCGTAGCACGAAGCGAAAAGTGCCTCCCACCTTCAGATCGACCTCGCAGACCACCAGCGACCAGCCCCGCGGTCCGAACCAGCGCTTGAGCAGTTCGGGCCTGGTGAAGGCGGCGAAAACCAGCGGGCGCGGTGCATCGAACACGCGGGTCATGACAATTTCGCGGTCGCCGGCTGTGGTTACTTTCAATGTTCCAACGTTCTTCATGGGAGATTCCTTTATGGCCTGGTGCGGCGAGGTTTCTTGTGTTTGAATTTGCTCTCTTCGGTCTTCAGCTCTTCGAGCAAAGCATCGAGGCGCTGAAAGCTGCCCTCCCAGAACTGCCGATAGCCCTCCAGCCATTCGTTGGCCGCCGCGAGGGGGCGGGCCTGCAGCCGCCGGGGCCGCCTTTGGGCGTCGCGGCCACGCGAAATCAGGCCCGCCCGCTCCAGCACCTTCAGGTGTTTGGATATCGCCGGCTGGGTCATCGCGAAGGGCTCGGCCAGTTCCGTAACCGACGCCTCACCCGCTGCCAGCCGGGACAGGATTGCCCGCCGCGTAGGGTCGGCGAGCGCCGCGAAGGTGACATCGAGTGATGGGAGGTTCGCTTGTTGATAACTCATTGCTTTTATAACCGTAAGGTAATGTACAACGGCGAGAGTTCCGCGTCAAGCAGTCTTCTGCGGCGATTGTTATCTGTAATAAGTTCGGGAGTGGGTCGTCCCGATTCGCCGGAAGAGTAGGGTCCTTTGAAGTTAAGATTCTGTTTTTGCGTTCAATCGAAGGCGGGTCCGCGCGGCCACTGACCATGCCGGCAGGTCGCGGCCGTAGGAAAGTTCATTTTTGCTGGCCGGAGAAAAAGCCTTCACCGCCATGATCGCAAAGGGTGCGCCAAGGTCGCGAAGAAGTGCCGTGGACTATTTCCTTCGCGAGCTTCTTGCCGGTGACTTCGCTACCCCCGCGGCCGTTTCCGGTGCCAGTTCATCCGCGGTTACAAAGATCGGTTCGATATCCGTAGGAATCCCTTGCAGGCGGTCGAGCGATTTTTGCAAGGCGGGGCGCACTACTCCCATTTCGTCCTGCAGCTTCTTCGCTCCCGCGTAGTCTCCCTGCGCTTCGAGGGTCAGCAGATCATGATCGAGATCGCGCACTCCCTGTTTGAATTTTTCCAGGTCCAGCGCGAAGGTCTGGTTCGAGCGCTGGGTGAAGGCGCCCTTGTCCAGGAGGTAGTTGAACTGGATCGCCATGCCTTTACCGTGAGCGTCATTCAGTCCGAAGCGGAGGCTGCGGAACATGGACGCCAGGTAGGTCGTATAGAGCTGCCGTTGCGCCGCTTGGTCGGAGGGCAGGACACCGGCCAACTTCATCTCCTCGGCATGATCCATCATGTACTGCAGCGCGAACAGGCCGGTGATATCGGCTTTAGCTTCTTCAATGGCGCTGTAGAGTTCCTTTAGTTCGGCGCGCGGAGTGGTGTCCCGTCCGTTCACCGTGATCTGATGCGGTCCCAGACCGTGCATCAGTTCATGGGCCACGATGTGAGTAAAGAATGATTCGAAATTAACGTCCCGGGCGGCGGGGGGAAGCATCTTGCGCGCGATGGGAAGAAGGACGCTGCGAAATTTTGCCTCCTGCACATTCTTGAGCATCACCCGCTTGCTGCCCTTCTGATTTACTACCCGCTCGTCATTGGGCAGATTGTAGGCGGCAGTAGCCACGCCGTGGTTGCCGTCTCCGGAACACAGAATCTCGTCCACCACGCGGATGGGGGCCGCCGCCCCCAGCTTGGGATTTCGGTACTGCGGGTCGATGGGGAGGTTGTCCTCGATCTCCTGCAGATGGGAGCTGAGGGCGGAAAACTTTGCGCTCTCCTCATCGTCGCGCAGGTTCAGGAACGTTTCGAATGCCGCCTTGTAGCCAAAGAGTTCATCGTTGTAGGTCTCGTAGGGGCCGATGGTGATGTCGATAGGAGCGTCCAGGTCCATCCAGGCCAGATCGCTGGCGTAATAATCGTTGGAGAGAAACGCATCCGCGCGCAGGTTGAGGAAGGTTTTCAGGGAGGCGTTGTCGGTAAGGTTGGCGGCTTCCTTCAGCAGGCTCGCGGCCCGGGTCAGGTCGTCCTTGTAGGCTTCGCTGTAGGGAACACTCACCAGGGTTTTTGTACCCGCGTCGGTGCTTCGGCGAATGACGGTGAAAAATCCCGTCGCCTGTTCTTTTTGCTCCTTGGGCAAGGATGCAACCCAGGTTTCGAACTCCTCCTTGGTCATGTCCTCGGGATAGAAGTTTGCCCCCTTGGGCTTCTCCGGGGGAACGCCGGGCAGAAAGGCCTGAAAATTATCGAGGGCGGACCAGGGACTCTTGTTGATCCAGAAATATTGCAATCGGGCCTTGCCCAGGAGGGTGCTGTCCTTTTGCAGCCGGGCATGCAGGGCAGGATTGCCGCTCCAGTACTGGACCAGGAAGATGTCGTTCATGATCCGGCCAGCCTCAATCAGTTTGACCAGCGCCTGCCGGTCCCCGGTAGAGAGCTTCGAGGTATCGACCCGCAAGGATGTGGGCGCATAGCGCGCCGTCATCTTCTTCAACTGGGCGAGGCCGGGTGCTGAGGAGCTGGTCTTCCGGGATTTCGTCTTTTTGGCTGCCGCAGGCAGGGTGGAAATCGCCAGGAGAACAATCAGTGCGAAAGATGAAGCGAGTCTCATTCAGGTTTCCTCACAACGCACATCGGGATTGAATGCAAAAGGAATCTTAAACCGCAAAGAACGCAAAGGCATAACGCAAAGGACGCAAAAGCAATCCGGGCTTCTTCTTGCGAACTTTTGCGGCCAGGCTTTAGCTACCCCGTGCCGCCATCGCAGGTGGCCGCGGACCCGCCCGCGGAGGTACAATTTGCGAAGGCCGTCGGCGCATTCAAGGTACGGCCGCCCATATGGCTATGCGAAAACTACTTCCCTGCTGGTTGCTGATTTGTCTTACCTTCCTGACTCCGTTTTTGTTCGCAGACACGGTGGTCGAGGAGATCATAGCCCGCGTAAATAATCAGATTATTACGCGCGCCGACTACCTGCGCAGCAAAGACCAGCTGAAACAGGAAGCGCAGCAGCAGGACCCGGCCAACGCCGACAAAATCATCGCCGAGAAGGACAAGGACGTCCTGCGCGACTTGATCGACCAGCAATTACTGCTCGAAAAGGGCAAGGACCTGGGCATCACCGCCGATACCGAGGTGATCAAACGGCTCGACGAAATGCGCAAGGAAATGAAGCTGGATTCGATGGAAGACCTGGAGAAGGCCGCCCAGGGCCAGGGCATCTCGTTCGAGGATTTCAAGCAGAACCTGAAGAACCAGATCATCACCCAGCAGGTGATCTCCAAGGAAGTCGGCTCCCGGATGTCCATCGGCAAGGACGAACTGCAGGAATTCTACGATGCGCATAAGAGCCAGATGGAACAGCCGGAACAGATCCGGTTGAGTGAACTCCTGATTTCCACGGAAAAGAAGGGTAAGGACGCTGCGACAGATGAAGCCCAGCAACTTGCCGCGGCGCAAGCCAAGGCGGATGAACTGCTGGCCCAGATTCGTAAGGGAGCGGCCTTCGACGAAGCTGCCAAGAAGAACTCCGACGGGCCCACCGCCGCTCAGGGGGGCGATCTCGGTTACTTCAAGCGCGGCACGCTGGCCAAGGAGCTGGAAGAGAAGACCTTCGCCATGAAGCCGGGTGAGGTCTCTGACGTCATCCGCACCAAGCAGGGCTTTGTCATCCTCAAGGTCACCGAACACCAGCAGGCCGGAGTGCCTCCGCTCAGCCAGATTGAGGGTAGGGTCCAGGACGCGATATACATGCAGAAGCTGCAGCCCGCCCTGCGAGCTTACCTGCAAAAATTGCGCGAGGACGCATACATCAAGATCGCTGGCGGGTATGTGGACACCGGCGCCAGTCCCAACCAGACCGCACCCATCGAAACCACGGCCAAGGACGCGGGCTCCAAGGAACTAAAGAAAAAGAAGAAAAAGCTGGGTATCCTCTAGGAAATGCCGGAGCCTCCGGAAGCGAGAGACAAACTGTACTATGAAGGAATTTTTCGTTTCCGACTGCGTCCGTTTCGAGAACAAGATCATCACTTCCACTTTTGTGGTGGTTTCCCGCCAGGTCAAACCCAAGAAAAGCGGTGAGCCCTACCTGGCCCTGACCGTGGGGGACCGCAGCGGCCACCTTGAGGCCAAGATGTGGGACAACGTCGAGGACGCCATCGACGCCTGTGATCAGGACGACTTCATCAAGGTCAAGGGGCTGATCAACAAGTACAAGAACCGCTTCCAGTTGACCATCCACAAGCTGCGCCGCCTGGGAGAGTCGGAAGTCGATTTCGCCGACTACCTCCCCAAGACCAGCAAGGATATTGGCGAGCTGTGGCAGACGCTGGCGGGCTATGTTGCCAGTTTCAAGGACCCTCATCTCAAGGCCCTGGTGGAGGCTTTCATGGCGGACCCGGAAATCGCGGAAGCCTACCGCAATGCCCCCGCGGCCAAGACGCTGCACCACGCTTTTATCGGCGGTTTACTCGAGCACGTGGTCTCGCTTTTCAATTCCTGCGACCTGATGTGCCGCAATTATCCGCAAATCAACCGCGACCTGCTTCTTACCGGCGCCTTCTTTCACGATATCGGCAAGATCCACGAACTGACTTACAACCGATCGTTTTCCTACAGCACACGCGGCCAGTTGCTGGGACACATGATCATCGAACTGGAAATGCTGCAGGCCAAACTGCAGCAGATGCCGGCATTTCCGGAGTCGCTGAAGACCCTGATCGAGCACCTCATCATCAGCCACCACGGCCAGTATGATTTCGGCTCGCCCAAGCTGCCCATGTTTCCCGAAGCTCTCATGCTGCACTACCTGGACGATCTCGATTCCAAGATGGAAGCCATGCGCGCCCAGTTTGAACGCGGCGGGGAATCGGAGGGCGCATGGACTGGTTACAACCCGTCGCTGGGCCGCCCCTTCCTGAACACCGCGAAATTCCTGGCGGCCAAGGTCTCGGAAGAAGAAAGCAAAACCGCCCCCGAGCCCCCGGTTTCGGCTTCCGAGAAGGTGGCCGAGGCGGAAGAAAAGACCGGCGACGCCATGACTTCTGCAGCCCATGAGGATAAAATCTAGGCGTGTTTTTTGTAGCGCCGCCGTCCCGGCGGCTGTCGCGGGGGCGTCTCGCCCGTGCGGGGAGGGCAGGATGCCCTCCCGACAGCCGGCAAGATGCGGGCGCTGCCTCAATGCGACGCGCCTTCGGTCCCTTGCATATGCTCCAGAACAGATTGCGCCTGGCAGGAAGCTCCGTCAGCGTCCGCTTGACAGTATTGCGTGCAATGCTTTCTGATCGACCATCTCGTCATTGGAGGAAATCATGAGAACCCGTTTGACAGCACTCACCCTTGGTCTCTACTTATCGTTTGCAGTGCTCGGCTGCAACAAGCCCGCCGCTCCGCCAGATTCCAGCGCCACACCGTCCTCCAGCGATGGCAGCAGCAGTTCGGCTGCGCCAAGTGGAGATGCCGCCGGCTCAGGTTCGGCAATGTCCAGTACCGCAATGTCGAACATGAAGCCCGAGCCAGCGAAGCCTTTGGTAGTCCCGGCAGGCACGGTGCTGACGGTCCGATTGGGGCAGACCGTCGGCTCCAAGATCAGTTCGGCGGGGCAGACCTTTACTGCCACACTGGCCAGCCCGGTGGTAGTCGATGGCAAGACCGCGATCCCTTCCGGAGCTTCAGCTTCCGGAACCGTGGTTGACGCAAAGCCCCTGGGCCGCTTCAAAGGTGGAGCATCGCTGCAGCTGCGTTTGACTTCGATCGCGATTGGCGGTGCCGAGCAGTCCATCTCCACTTCATCCGTGGTCCGCATAGAAAAAGGCAAAGGCAAGCGCACTGCCGTCATGGCGGGCGGGGGCGCTGGTCTTGGCGCCCTGATCGGCGGCCTGGCGGGTGGTGGCAAGGGCGCGGCTATCGGCGCTCTGGCGGGTGGCGGCGCGGGCGCCGGCGGCGCTGCGTTCACCGGCAATAAGGACGTTGTACTGCCCGCCGAATCTGCCCTCAGCTTCAAGCTGGAACAACCGCTCGAAGTGAAGTAGGTCGTTCAGATACCGGCCCAGGGCGTAAGGCCCTGGGTCTTTTTCTGGCGCCGCATGTTGACCTTCGATCAATTCCGTCTTCTGACCTTCGACTGCTACGGCACCCTCATCGACTGGGAAACGGGGATATTCTCCGCGCTGCGCCCGATTCTCGCCGCCCACGGCAAGAGCATCTCCGACTCCGACCTCCTGCGCCTTTACTCTGAACTCGAATCGGAGGCCGAGCTGGGCGAGTTCAATCCTTATCGCCAGGTGCTCGAGTCGGTTGTCCGCGGCTTCGGGGAGCGCCTGGGATTTACGCCGACTGAACCCGAGATACATTCCTTGCCCGACTCGCTGCGCAACTGGCTGCCTTTTCCAGATACGATCGCCACCCTCGGCAAACTTAAGGCCCGCTACCAACTCGCCATCATCTCCAACGTGGATGACGACCTTTTTGCCGCCACTGCCCGCCGCCTCGGAGTGACCTTTGACTACGTGATTACCGCGCAGCAGGCGCGGGCTTATAAACCATCGTTACAAATATTCAAACTCGCTCAGCAACGCACCGGAGTAGTCCCCAGCCAATGGCTCCACGTCGGCCAAAGCCTCTATCACGACGTACTCCCCGCCCAATCCCTCGGGATAAAAACCGTCTGGGTCAACCGCCCATCGCCTCGCCCCGGAGCCGGGGCCTCCAAAACCGCCTCCGCCCAACCAGACCTGGAAGTACCCAACCTTGAATCCCTGGCACAACTGACATCTGAGAACCGCGAACTGCAAACTGGTTCCTGAATCCCCAAGCGGTATTAGACTGGTAGCAACCACCAGCAATCGGAGAAATCCAGATGGCAACCATCACCGCCCGCTCCAACCCGCTTTCTTTCCTGAGCGATCAACTCAACGATCTCAAGGCCAAGGGCACACACTTCCGCCTGCGCGTGCTCGATGACGAGCAAGCCGCGGTCTGCACCTTCGACGGCAAGAAAGTGATCAACCTGGCGTCGAATAACTACCTCGGCCTGACCACGCACCCCAAGCTGCGTGAGGCCGCGCTCGAGGCCACACGCAAGTACGGCGTGGGATCAGGCGCGGTGCGCACCATTGCCGGCACCATGAAAATCCACATGGAGCTGGAAGAAAGAATCGCCCGCTTCAAGAACGTTGAGGCCTGCGTGGTCTTTCAATCCGGATTCGCCGCCAATGCGGGTACGGTGTCGGCAGTGCTGGGCAAAGAGGACTTCATCATCTCCGACCAGCTGAATCATGCATCGATCATCGACGGCGCGCGCCTGTCGCGCGCCAAGATCCTGGTCTTCGAGCACAAGAACATGGCCCAGGCGGAAGAGCGGTTAGCCAGCATCAAGGACCAGCCCGGCAAACGGCTGCTGATTTCAGATGGAGTCTTCTCCATGGACGGCGACATCGGCCCCCTGCCCGCGCTCTGCGACCTGGCGGAAAAGTACGGCGCCATCATGATGGTGGACGACGCCCACGCCTCCGGCGTGCTGGGTCGCAATGGCCGGGGCACGATTGATCACTTCAAGGTGCACGGCCGCGTGGACATCCAGGTGGGAACGCTGTCAAAAGCCATCGGAGCCCTCGGCGGCTACGTCTGCGGCACCCGCGACCTGATCGATTTTCTCTACCACCGCGCCCGGCCGTTTTTGTTTTCGACTTCGCATCCGCCCTCGGTGGCGGCCACCTGCATCGCCGCCTTCGACGTTCTCGAAAGCGAACCCGAGCGCATCGAGAAACTCTGGGAGAACACCCGCTTCTGGAAGCGGGAACTGGGACTGCTCGGCTTCGATATCGGAGGCAAGACCACGCCCGCCAGTGAAACGCCCATCACTCCAATCATCATCGGTGACGGCAAACTCACCATGGATTTTTCCCGCGAGCTGTTCAAGGAAGGCGTACTGGGAACGGGCATTGCCTTTCCCACGGTACCCGAAGGCAAGGCCCGCATCCGGACAATCGTGTCCGCGACGCATACCCAGGACGAACTGCAGCAGGCGCTGGAAGTGCTGAAGCGGGTGGGGAAGCGAATGGGAATTATGTAGGCGCGAGCGTCCTCGCTCGTGCAGCGCTGATCCCAATGATGCCATGTCTTCGGTAGCCCTGCACGAGCGAGGACGCTCGCGCCTACATCGATCAATCGGCCCGGTACACAATCCGTCCGCCCACGATCGTGGCCACAACTTTCCCCGTCAGCTGTGATCCATCAAACGGAGAATTGTGCGACCGCGAGTGCGACTTCGACGCGTCAAATGTCCAGCGCTTTTGCGGATCGAAGATGGTGACATCGGCATGGCTGCCGCGGATCAGAGTCCCGCGCCCTCGCAGCGTGAACACGCGCGCCGGACCCGAAGTAAAGAGTTCAACGATCCTGCCGAGCGGAATCCTGTGCCCGCGGTGAAGGTGCGTAATAGCGAGGCCGAGCGCCGTCTCGAGACCTGTGATTCCGAAGGCGGCGCGCTCGAACTCGATGATCTTTTCGTGCGGCGCGTGAGGTGCGTGATCGGTGGCGATCGCATCGACCGTGCCGTCAGCCAGCGCCACCAGGATGGCTTCGCGGTCGGAGTCCGATCGCAGGGGCGGGTTCATCTTGAAGTTGGTGTCGTATTCGCCGACGTCCGCGTCGGTCAGCGCGAAGTGGTGCGGCGTCACTTCGCAGGTCACGTGCGACTTGCTGCGCTTGCCCCGGCGCACCGCCTTCAGCGCGTCGGCGGTCGAAAGATGGGCCACGTGCAGGCGGGCTCCGGTGAACTGCTGCGCCAGTTGCACATCCCGTTCCACGACCGAAGCCTCCGCCGCCGCCTTCATGCCGCGCAGGCCCAGGCGAAACGCGGTAGGCCCGTCGTTCATGGAGCAGCGGTCGGTCATGCGCGTATCTTCGGCGTGCTGAATGACCGGAAGATTAATTTCGGAAGACAGGCGGATGGTCTCGCGCATGACACTGTCGTTGAGAATGGGCTTGCCATCATCGCTGACGCCCACCGCTCCGGCCCGTTGCAGGGCGCGAAAGTCCGTAAGCACCGCTCCCTTGCTGGCATGAGTCGCGGCCGCGATCGGGAACACGTTCACCACCGCGCCGCGCTCCGGCCGTTGCAGCCACGTGACCCACTCCGGCGAGTCCACGACCGGCTGCGTGTTGGGCATGCAGCAGACGGATGTAAATCCTCCAGCCGCAGCAGCGGCCGTGCCGGTCGCGATAGTTTCCTTGTAGCCCTGCCCGGGCTCGCGCAAGTGAACATGCAGATCGATGAAACCGGGAGAGACGATCAGTCCACGCGCATCGAACTTGTCATGTGCCGTGCCGCGCGTTTTACCCGGCGGCGCGATCTCAGCCACCTGCCCGTCCCGCAGCAGGACGTCCATGGGCGCATCGATCTTCGCGGCGGGATCAATAAGGCGTCCGCCTTTGATCAGCAGGCTGTAATTTTCTCTCTTTGAATTCAAGTTGCCTTCCCAGACAAGGTCTTTTACCACGGAGACACAGAGCCACGGAGAAAAGCAAATCAACTGGACGAAAACCAAAAGAATTTCTCTGTGCCTCTGCGTCTCCGTGGTGGTATTAGGTCCTCATCTCGCCTTGCCCAGCGCCCTTGCCAGGATCGCCATGCGCACGGGGACTCCGTTCCGGACTTCCTCCACAATCGCCGACTGCGGACAGTCCGCTACTTCCCACGTCAACTCCAGCCCGCGAATAATCGGTCCGGGATGCATGAGCATGGCATCTTTTTTGGCCAGCTTCAGCCGTGCCATGGTCATCTGGTAGCGGGCCACGTAATCCTGCAGACTGATCTTCGTTCCCGCCAGACGCTCCTTCTGCACTCGCAGGGTCATGATGACGTCGGCGCCGTGCACCGCATCTTCCACCGTATGCGCGATGCTCAGACCCGGCGCCAGACTGGTCGCGGTTTCGGGCAGGAATTCCGGCGGGCCGCAGAGAGCAATGCGAACTCCAAACTTGCTGAGCAGGTGAATAGCGGAGCGGGCCACGCGGCTGTGATAAATGTCCCCGACGATCGCCACCTGCAATCCCTTCAGCGTCTTCTTGTGGCGCAGGATGGTGTAGGCATCGAGCAGCGCCTGCGAAGGATGCTCATGCATGCCATCGCCGGCGTTGATCACCGGAATGTCGAGATACCGCGCCATCAGCGCGGCCGCGCCGGCCTGGGGATGCCGGATCACGATCACATCCGCGCCTACCGCCCGCAGGGTGTAGCCGGTATCCAGCAGGGACTCGCCTTTCTCGATGCTCGATCCGCTGGAGAGCACCAGCGTGGTCATGGCGCCCAGCGATTTGGCGGCGATTTCAAAGGAGCTGCGGGTGCGGGTGGAAGCTTCGTAAAACAGCAGCAGTACGCGCTTGCCCCGCAGCAGAGGGCGCGGCTTGAGCGGATTCATCCGTCGGGCCAGTTTGAGCAGGCCCATGATGTTCTCTGCTCCGAGATGTTCAATCCCCAGCAGGGAGCCGCGAGCAGCTTGGTTCATGGTATGCAGGGCCAGCCGGAGTTTCAGGTTTAAGATTTCAGATTTTAGATTGACAGTCTCAAATGGCAGATCCAACCCGGATAACCGGGATCAACACATTCTGAAATCAACAATCTTCAATCAGAAATCGGGTTCGCCGCATCAGTCTTGACGTTCGACCAGCAGAACTTTTTCCGCGTCATCCACCTCGCGCAGTTTCACTTCGATAATTTCCCGGTCCGAGGTCTGCACCTTGCGTCCGATAAACCTGGCCTCAATGGGCAATTCACGATGTCCACGGTCAATCAGCACACATAACTGCACCCGCTTGGGGCGCCCTTCACGGAACAGCGCGTCCAGCGCGGCGCGGATGGTGCGGCCGGTGTAGAGAACGTCATCCACCAGAATGATGTTCTTGCCGCCAATGGGAAATCCGATCTCGGTCTTCTGCACCACCGGCTTCGGTCCCAGAGTGGACAAGTCGTCACGGTACAAAGTGATGTCGAGTGTGCCGACGGGAACCGGCGTTTTCTCGATGCGTGTAATCATTTGGCCCAGGCGTTGCGCCAGCGGCACGCCTCGCCGTCGAATTCCCACCAGCCCCAGGTCGGCCGCGCCATTGTTTTTCTCGATAATCTCGTGCACCAGGCGGACCAGGGTTCGCTCAATTTCCGAGGCCGACATCAGTTGCGATTTTTCGTGCAGGCCCGATGGACGGGGAGATATTTTGGCAGTCATAAACGCTGCATCATACTCGGCCAACGCAACCGGGAGCAAGATGGGCGGGGAGCAGCCCGGACCTAAGTCTTCCCGAATCAGGAACGTACAACCCAACAAACATTCGACAGCGACCCCGATAACACTTGCTTCAACCGCTTTCCCGGCACGGGACAACTTTCACAAGATGTTTGCCCGTCACAGACGCGGCCCCCTCCGCGTGATATACCCAGCAAGTCCCTTTCTCCAGTCCGGATTCGTCCACCATTCGATTCACGCGGGGGCGAGTCATGTCGAGCGCCAGGATTTATTTCTCATTTCTCTCCATATTATTTCTGGCTACGGCAGTCATGGCCCAGGATACTTCCACGGGAGCGATACGCGGGACCGTAACTGACAGCGCCGGGGCGCGGATCGGCGCCGCCGCGGTTGTGCTGGTGAACGCTGCCACCAACTTCCGCTACTCCACCACCAGCGACGTCACCGGCCGCTTTGCCTTCGACCTGCTCCCGCCGGGAGAATATTCCGCGCGCGCCGACTCGCCCGGGATGTCTCCGCAGACCACCCCTCGCCTGAGGGTGGACGTGGGCGGCACCACCGAACTGACCTTCAAACTGTCCGTCGCCGGGGCCAGCGAAACGGTCACGGTTTCAGGCGAGCCGCCGGTGGTCGAAAGCCAGCCCAGCGGCATCTCGACATTGATTGACGAACGGGCGATCAACGAACTTCCACTCAACGGACGGCGTTACACCGATCTCGCATTACTCACCCCGGGCGTGACGCGCGATCCGCGCGGGCTCACTTCGGGCGCGAACGGTGACCTCGCCTTTGGCGGCATTCGCGGCTACCAGTCCAGCTATCTGGTGGACGGCGGCGACAACAACAACGCTTTTTTTGGACAGGCCCGCGGCCGCTATCGCGCACCCTACCAGTTCTCCAACGAAGTGGTGCAGGAGTTCCGCGTCTCCTCCAACACCTATGGCGCCGACCTGGGGCGTGCCGGAGGCGCGGTAGTGAATGTGGTCACCAAATCGGGCTCCAATCGCGTGCACGGAACCGATTTCTATTTCTTCAAGGACAGCGCCATGGCGGCCCAGCATCCTTTCATGGACTTCAAGCCCCACGATCAACAGCAGCAGTTCGGCTTTACCCTGGGCGGCCCCATCAAACGCAACCGTGCATTTTTCTTTGCCGGCTTCGATCAGCACGTCTTCCATGTGCCCGCCGTAGTGCGATTTCTTAATGGAAGTTCAGCCGTGGTTCCTCAGGGCGCCGCCGGACCCGCCACTCCGGGCGACTACGAGGCCACCGACCAGGCGCTGGTGTTCGCCACCGCCGCGCAACTTTCGAAGCAGGCCGGCACCTTTCCCTCATCGATGCTGGGCAATGCCGGCTTCTTCAAACTCGACCTGGTACTCAACCAGCACCACAACCTCTCCCTGCGGCTGAACACGTCGCGTTACTACGGTCATAACAATGTCTTCCTCGATCCCGCCAGCCCACTCTCCAGCTTCGGCATCAGCGACAACGGCGAAGAGGATGTATCCACAGAGAGCGGATCACTGGCGCTCACCAGCAATCTCTCGATCAGGGTGGTGAGCCGCTTTCGGGCCCAGTTCTCGCGCGACCTGCAGTCTTCCACCGCCAACAGCACCGACCCCCTGACCAAGATCCCCGGGATTATCGAGGGTTTTGGACGCTCGTCCATTCTTCCGCGCCAGACCCGCGAGCACCGCCTGCATCTGGCCGAGACCCTGAGCGTGGAAGGCAAACGAAATTCGTGGAAGTTTGGCGGCGACGTGCTCATGACCTGGATCTATAACTTCTTTCCTTCATTGAGCGGAGGAGAGTACATTTTCGATCCTATCAAGGTGAATCCGTTTACCTTCGAAATCCAGGAAGGCGGCCTCGAACTCACCCCCCTGCGCGCCTACGCGCATGAGGTGCCCCATTATTATCTGCAAAGCTTTGGTCCGGCAGTTACGCACCCGGACACGAACGAGTACGCCGGATTTCTGCAGGACACACTCCGGCTCTCAGACCGCCTGGCGCTGAGCCTGGGCGCGCGCTACGACTTGCAGACCTTTACCACCAAAGGCCTGCAGGCCAATCCGCTGTGGCCGGATGCAGGCCGCGTCCCTTACAACACGGGCGAACTTCGCGCCGCGGGTGGGGCTGGCCTACTCGATCGGGAACGAGCGCCCCTTCGTGGTCCGCGCCGGATTTGGGCTGTTCTACACGCGTATTCCCCAGATCTACAATTCCGCCGTCCAGAGCGACAGCGGGCTGGCGGGAAATTTTCTCTTTCTTAACAACAATGATTTTTTCGATCACCAGGTATTTCCCCAGTATCCCAATCCACTGGTGAACTGTCCGGTGAACGCCGCGAATTGCCAGTTGCCCTCCGGTCTGGCGCAACTCGAGCAGGCCGATGTCTCGGCGTTTTCGCACAATTTCAAGACTCCCAAAGTGCAACAGGCCAGCCTCAATGTGGAGCGTGAAGTGGCGCATCGCATGTCGGTGGGCGTCTCCTATATGTATGTACACGGGGTGGACCTGATCCGGGCGCGGGACGTGAATCTGCCGCCGCCGGTGAATGTTTCTTATCCAGTGTACGATCCTTCCGGGACAAATTTTCTGGGCACGTATTACGACGTCAACTCCTTCTCGACGTTTCAATCGACGCGCTCGCTGACCTGCCCCTTTCCACCCTGCATCAATCCGCTGGCGCGCCCCATTCCGCAGCTGGGATCGATCAATGTGTTCGAGAGCGCGGCCTCGAGCGTCTATCACGGGGCCACTCTGTCGATTCGCCGCCGCATGACCAGCGGTGTCTATTTCATGCTGGCGTACACGTTCGCCCACGCCATCGACGACGGTCAGGATGCGCTGGTGGCGGGGCGTCCAGCGACGGTGCAGGACTCCTACGCGCCGAACCTGGAGAAGGGCCCCAGCGTTACCGACCAGCGGCAGCGCTTTGTCTTCTCCTTCGTTCTGGCGCCCAAGCCTTTTCATCGCGATCATGAGTGGCTGGGTTTATTTTTCAATAACTGGAAGGCCTCCGGCGTGTTCACCTACGGCAGCGGACGGCCGGTCAGCGCCACCGTGACCGGCGATGCCAACCAGGACGGCAATAACAGCAACGACCGGCTTCCGGGAGTCTCCCGCAATTCACTCCTCGGCCCGGACTATGCCACCACCGACATGCGCCTCACCCGGCGTCTTTATGCCGGTGATCGCGTCAAATTGGAACTGATGGCCGAGTCCTTCAACCTGCTGAATCGCGACAACCGGCGCGTCCAGATCACCCAGGACGGCTTTCAGAGCAACTCGGCGCAATTCGTGCAGACTGATAAAACCATTGGAATCAATATCTTCCCGGCTCAGTACCGCGTACCTTCAAGCTTTCTTCGGGCCACCGACGCGTACGCCCCCAGGCAGATTCAGCTTGCCCTCAAGCTGATTTTCTAGGTATGAGCGGTGGCGCAGATGCGCGCAAACGGCATTTTCGCTGCACGAAATCGCCACATACCACTTGACTTGCCGTGGGAACCTTGCAATAACTATCCCCGTCCAAACGGGACCGGTTTGGGGGTGTAGCTCAGTTGGCAGAAGTGAGGCTTCAAGAGGGCGAGTCCCTCGAAAACGCATTGCGTCGCTTCAAGCGCAAGGTGCAACAGGAAGACATCATCAAGGAGGTCAAGCGTCACTCCTTTTACCTGAAACCGGGCGAGAAGAAGCGCGTGAAGGAAGCACTGGCGCGCAAGCGCAGCAGGAAAAAAGCGCGTAAAGAACAAGACTAAGGTTCATGGGCTGCCACGCCAAGTGGTGGCCCATTTGCTTGTTCACTTGAAATTGTCAAAGATTGTAAAGCAGCAATCCATGCCGTTAAGAACGGTATGGCGGGCCGAGTCCAGGGGAAATTTTCCAGGTCGTAGCTTGAGGGGGCAACGACCCTGAGTCCACGCGCGTCACGCTACTGGTCTGCGAGGTCTCGGGGAATGGGCTGAAGGGAGCATCTCTCAATGGAATTTCAGGACAAGGTATTGAAGTGCATTGACTGTGGTGCGGATTTTATCTTCACCGCGGGCGAGCAACTGTTCTTTCACGACAAGCAATTCAAAAACGAACCCAAACGTTGTAAGGCTTGCAAAACCAAACGAGTGTCAGTACTGGGGGCGGCGCCCTCGGGGCAGGGCAACGGTTTCGCAAAAGTGGAAACGCGCACCACGTGCTCGGAGTGCGGCAAGGAAACCACCGTGCCTTTCAAGCCAACCCAGGGGCGTCCAGTATTCTGCCGGGAGTGTTTCCAGCAGAAGAGGCAAGTAGCCTCAGCTTGATGTGAACGAGAATTTGTAGATTGCAGAGTCGGCGGCCAAGCTCACCTTCCTTCCGCTTTCCGATTCCAAGGCAAAACTCGTCTGCCCGCGGAGAAGTCCGCGCGGCGAGCACGCTGTTTCTCGTCTCTGCGGTAATACGTTGAAGCGATCCTGGCTGCCTTGATCCTGCGTTAGTATAAAAACGTGGCGACTTTCTACGTGACGAATTTTGGCTGCCGAGCTACCCAGGCCGATGGGGCTGCAATCGAACGCCAGCTCCGAGAGCGTGGCCTGGAACGGGCAGGCGGATCTGCGGAAGCGGAGCTTGTAGTTCTTAACACCTGCACCGTGACCGCCGCGGCGGACCAGGACGCCCGCGCCGCCATCCGCCGCATTCATCGCCAGAACCCCGCAACCCGGATCGTGGTCACCGGCTGCTACGCGCAACGCGCTCCGGAAGAAATTGCGGCTCTGCCCGGTGTGAGCCAGGTGATCGGCAATTCGCACAAGCATCTGCTGGCCCAACTCGCGGTCGGACTTCAGACCTCGGACCTCGGACCCCAGCGGGCCCAGTTCGTCCCCCTCACGCAGCTGACATCAGATGCCCGACGTCCGATGTCTGAGGTCGGGCGCCCGATCTTCGTTTCCGACATCTTCGCCCACACTGAACTTCAAGCGGCGCCGGTCTTTGATGCCGCCAACGAACGCACCCGGCCGAATCTGAAAGTGCAGGACGGTTGTGACAACCGCTGCTCGTTCTGCGTGATTCCATCCGTCCGGGGGCAGAGCCGTTCGTTGCAGCTCGCCGAGGTCATTCGCGAGGTCGATGCGCTGGTGGGCGCGGGCTATCGCGAAGTGGTGATTTCGGGGATAAACCTGGGGCGATGGGGAAGGGACTTAGACGTCAGCCCTCAGGTGTCAGCCCCTGGGAAAACCGGCCAAACACCAGCCACCAACGGCCAGCGGCCAGGATTCGAAGATCTTGTCCGTACAATTCTCTCCGAGACCGCGCTGCAAAAACTGCGCATCAGTTCGGTCGAGCCCATGGACTGGAGTGACGAACTGATCCATCTGATGGCTACTTCTTCACGCATAGCCAAACATGCGCACGTGCCTCTGCAGTCGGGCAGCGATGCGGTGCTGCGCCGCATGCACCGCAAATACCGCCCCTGGCACTATCGGGAGAAGATTGAAAAGATTCGGGCCGCGATGCCCACGGCGGCGATCGGAGCGGATGTGATGGCCGGCTTCCCCGGTGAAAGCGATGCCGAATTCGACGAGACCTGCCGTCTGGTGGAAGATCTTCCGCTCACCTATCTGCACGTCTTCACCTACTCGGCGCGTCCCGGAACTCCGGCGGCCGCGATGGGCAAGCAGGTTCCGGTTCACACAGCCCGCGAGCGCAACCGCATTCTGCGCGATCTGGCTGCCAGAAAAAAGCTGGCTTTCATGAATGGGTTTGCCGGCCAGCTGATCGACGCCATCACGCTGAATGTCTCGGGTAAATGTCCGGCGGGAGAATATACCGAAGGGCTCACCGACAACTACCTGCCCATTCGTGTGCCGGGAAGGCACGCGGCCAACCGCTGGATTCAAACCCGGGTGGAGCGAGTGTCAGACGGCGCCCTGCTGGGAATCGCCGGATAGGCGCTTCACTTTTTGGCCGTCACCCGAGCCGCAATCCTGTCGTACTCCCTTTGGGTCACGATGTGACGCGTCACGAGTTGGTCCGGAGTGTCGTAAGGACGCCCGGCGATTACTTTGTCCGCATCCGGGCCGCTCACACCCGGCAAGGCGATTAATTGCTCGTGGGTCGCAGCGTTTATGTCGAGCGGCTTGTCGCGGCTCCAACCTTCACGTATTCCCGCTGCCACTGCCTTGGCGTCAACCTTTAGTTCGGAGGTAGCCTGGGCCGTCTTCTCCTTGAGTTCTTGCGGGTTTTGCCTGGAAGTGCAGGCCGCGAGTGCAGCCAGCAAAACTATCGCAACCAGAGAGAAGCTTCGGGGATAGCGCATGTCCATTGACCTCGGACTTTGGATGAATTCCCCGGTCCCCCAGTTGGCTGGACAAGTTGGCTGGGAAGTTGCCGGAGCGAATAGATGTGCGGCGAGCGATCCCCTGGCCAGGCTTCTTTACTGCTCCCATTCCGTAGGAATGGGTGATCCGTCGTCCGTGCAGAAGAAAGTCTCTTTACGGAGCAAGGCCTTCACCCCTCTCAATACCTCGTTGCCGCTGTTCTTGGTGACGGCGCCTCTGTAGCCGGCATTGCGTGCCTCCCAGGCCAGTTGCCGCGATACTTCCTGAACGCTGATCAGCAACATAGGCAGCCGTGGGTGAGCTCTTGCAATGGCAGGCGCCGCCTGCAGTCCGGTCATGACCGGCATACCTAAATCCATGATCACGACATCGGGATTGAGTTGGTCAACCTTGGCGATGGCCTCGGCACCGGTGCCCGCATCGCCGCATACCTGCCAGTCCGGCTGCTGCTCTAACAACCTGCGCAACAGCAGGCGGATGGTGGCATCATCGTCGGCGATCAGAATACGGGTCGGCACGGCATACTCCCGACTATCAGTACGCCACATTTACGCCCGCAGAACAATACAGGAAAGTCCTGACCCGTGACCGGGATGATTCCCGTGCCCCAGGTCAGTGTGGGTCGGACACTCCTGTCCGACGCTTTTGATTTGGATTTTTGCAGAAGAAAGTCGGGGCCCTGGCAACAAAACCAGGAGCGTCAGGACCAACATCAACTTCCAAGGCGTCGGACAGGAGTGTCCGACCCATACGCTCAGCGGTGTCCAAACACTTCTTTCAGCAGGTTGGTAGTCTGCGCGGCCGGATCCTTGCGAATCTTTTTCTCTTCCTGACCCAGTTCGTAGAAGAGTCCTTCAAGGGCCTTCGCGACCACGTAGTGGCTGATGTCCAAATCCTGGTTTCTGGCAAACGGGATGGCCTTGTACTGCGACACCAGGGCGTTGTATTGCTGGGTCACGCCATTTTTGGCCATCGTCTTCTCCACGACCGGACGGAAGGCGGTAGTGAGCTGGGGCGTGGTCTTTTCCTTGAAGTAGTTGGTGGCAGCGGTGTCGCCGCCGGAGAGAATTCTGTGGGCGTCATCGAAGGTCATGGCGGTGATGGCATCAATAAAGATTTTGCGCGCCGCCGGAGCGGCCGACTCGGCGGCCCGATTCATGCTCAGCACAAAATCGTCAACTTTCGGACCGTAGCCCACCATGCGCAGGCCCTTTTCCAGCGTGCGCAGATTGTTGGGCATCAGAATTTTTATGTCGGGATTGCCAAAGTATCCGTTCGGGCGCCCGGTAATTTTCACTGATTGCTCGGCGCCGATCTGCAGCGCCTGTTTCAGGCCCGAGGAAATTTTAGTGTCACTGAGCGTCGAGCCTCCCAGGCCAAGGCGTCTCGCAATGTCTTCCACCTGGGCAAAGGAAAAAGTTGTCATCAACAGACAAATGGCACCAAGCAACAGGCTGCGCTTCATTTTTTATTCTCCTTGCCGGCCGCGAATCGGCCCGCCTCACACCAAAGCTCGAAGAAAATTATCTGGCGAGCTAACCCAGGACCGGATTTAGGCACCTAAGCTCCCGACGTTACACGAAATCGTGTTGCGCGATTAATTTTTTATAAGGAGTACATCATGGGAAACGAAACTGAGAAGAACCAGCAGAACCCGGGACAGCGACCCAGCAATCCTGGAAACCAGGCCGACACGAACCAGCAAGATCCAAACCAGAGTGGGAAGCAAGTTTACAACCCGCAGGATCCGACCACGAAGAAGCCGGGCCAGGACAGCGGCACGACCAATCGCCCGGACCGCGAAGGATCCGAGGATGTGGAAAAGCGCCGCGCATCCTGAACCGGGAGCGCGATGCTGAGCTGAAACCTGTGGAGCCACGGCGAACCTGCCGTGGCTTCATTTTGCTGTGCGTCTCATTTTCCAGCGGGCTGGTATTGGTTACCGAAGACCATCGGGACGTGGGGCGGTTGCCATGCTATACTTTTTTCCTGTTTCATTTCGCCCTGTTAGCTGACGGAGGGTTGTATCGATAAACGCTTTATCCGCACAAACGAACGCATCCGGGCGCGGGAAATCCGCGTAATTGATGATGAAGGCCAGCAGATCGGCATCCTCACTCCCTACGATGCGCTCAAGATGGCCCGCGAGAAGAACCTGGACCTGGTTGAGATTTCGCCTACCGCGACTCCTCCCGTATGCCGCATCATGGACTATGGAAAATTCCTGTACCAGCAGGAAAAGAAGGAACGCGAGGCCAAGAAACATCAAAAAGTAATCGTGGTGAAGGAAGTAAAGTTCCGCATCAATGTGGACGACCACGACTACGAAACCAAGAAGAACCACGTTCTGCGCTTCCTCGATGAGGGCGACAAGGTCAAGGCGACGATTTTCTTCCGCGGACGGGAGATGACGCGCACCAACCTGGGACGCGAAATCCTGGAACGGCTGATCAAAGACATCGCCGACAAGGGAATCGTGGAATTCCGGCCGCGACAGGAGGGCAATACGCTGCATGCCATCCTCGCGCCGAAAAAAGATGCCGGGCAGAAACAACCCGCGCAGTCGCAACCGGCGCCAGGCCGGGTCAATCAGGCGTAGGAACCTAAAAAAGCACTGAGGATTTATGCCCAAGCTGAAGACACATCAAGGCGCCGCCAAGCGTTTCAAAAAGACCGGGACAGGTAAGGTCAAACGCCATCACTCGCACTTGCGCCACATGCTGACCTCGAAGAACAAGAAACGTAAAGGCAAGCTGCGCCAGGCCGTCCTGGTGAGTGACGCGGACACGCCTAAGATCAAGAGAATGATTCCGTACTAATTGTTGTGTGTGTGGACGCGGGCGACTCGCCCGCGTTCGGTGTGGCTGCAGTCAATTTCGACAAGCGGCCCGGGCGTGTGAAGAGGCAACCAGACCTTCAAGTCTCCTACCTCCAGCCGCCATAATTTGAAAGTAAAAAGGAGCTACCCATGCCTCGCGTAAAACGGGGAACCAAACGCCGCGCCAAGCGCAAAAAGATACTCGACCGCGCCAGCGGCTATTTCCTCACAAAATCCAAACTCTACCGGTCCGCTAAAGAAGCCGTCGAGCGCGGGCTCAAGTTTGCCTACTCTGGGCGCAAGCAGAAGAAGCGCCAGTATCGCTCCCTGTGGATCGTGCGCATCGGCGCGGCCGCCAAATTAAACGGGATGAGCTACAACCAGTTCATCCACGGGCTCAAGGTCGGCGGAGTCGAACTCGATCGCAAGATCCTGGCTGACCTGGCGGTGAACGATCCCGGCGCGTTTACCAGCCTCGCCGAGCAGGCGAAGGGCGCGCTCGGCGGGGCCGCGTAAGAAACAGCTCCTGGCTGCTAGCTATGGCTGCCAGCTTCTGACCTCTAGCTATGGCGGATGCGCGTGGCTTTGGCCTGCGAAGGTTCTCTGGAAGGGCACGACTTCAGTCGTGCCGCCAGTCGCGCAAAAGCAGACCGGCTTTAGCCGCTGGGGTTCGCTGTTCATCCCGCCATTCATTTATTTTTCTGCAATCGAGATAATTTCGAGAGAAGAAGACGTGGCATACACCGTTCCCAAATTAAAGAGCTTCACGCCGGCGGCGCTGGACAAAGCTGTCGAGAAGCTCCTCGCTGCGCTGAAAGAGGAAGCCAAGAGCGTCACATCCGAGGCCGACCGGAAGGCCTTCCGCGATCGTTGGATGGCCCGCAAGAACGGCGTGCTCACCGAGATCAACGATCTTTGGCTGAAAGCGGCCCCGAACGATGCCAAGCGCGACGTGGGGCAGCGGGTCAATGAGATTAAGAAACGAGTCACAACGCAAGTTGAGGCTGCCACTCATGCCGGGGGCGAGGTTAGCGGGCAGGTTACGGGTGAGACCCGAAGTGTACAAGCGAAGCAGCAAACAAATGCAATCGTAACTGTAACAACGACCCTCGACATCACCCTGCCCGGCATTCGCCGCCCGCTCGGTTCCGAGCATCCCGTGATCAAGACCATGCACGAGATCGTCTCCGTCTTCCGAAATCTCGGCTACTCGGTCGAGGAAGGCCCGGTGATCGAGACCGACTACTACAATTTCGAGGCGCTGAATTTTCCGCCGAACCATCCCGCGCGCGATACCCAGGACACTCTGTTCATCGCCCGCCAGGAATCGAAGCCGCAACGCGACCGGCTTCTGCTGCGAACTCACACTTCACCGGTGCAGATTCGCACCATGGAGAAGATGAAGCCGCCGGTCAGGATTGTGATTCCGGGCAAAGTGCACCGCAACGATCCTCCCGACGCCAGCCACTCGCCCATGTTTCACCAGGTCGAAGGACTGGCCGTGGATGCGAATATTACTTTTTGCGATTTGAAGGGTACGCTCGACCACGCCATGAAGGCGCTCTTCGGATCGAGCGTGAAGACCAGTTTCCGGCCGTCGTTCTTTCCGTTTACCGAGCCCAGCGCCGAGATGATGGTCTCCTGCTTTATTTGTGGAGGCAGCGGCAAGCGCGGGGCCGAGCCTTGCCGTCCCTGCAAGCAGACGGGATGGATCGAAATTCTCGGTTGCGGCATGGTCGACCCGAACGTGTATGGCTTCGTGGATTACGATCCCAAAAGGATTTCGGGATTTGCCTTCGGCATGGGCGCCGACCGTATCGCGATTCTGAAATACGGCGTAGATGATATCCAGTTGTTCTTCAACGGAGATGTGAGGTTTTTGGAGCAGTTTGGATAGAAGCGGTCAGCCATCAGCTTTCAGCTCTCAGCAGCGAGTCTGAGACTGAGAGCTGAGAGCTGAGAGCTGAGAGCTTCATGAAACTTTCTTCTGCATGGTTGCGCGAGTTCGTGGATGCCAGGGTGGACGACCAGCGCCTGGCTCAGGACCTCACTGCGGTCGGAATTGCGGTTGAGAGCGTCAGCGGCGAAGGGAAGGATGCCGTCTTCGAGATGGAGATTGGTACCAATCGTCCCGATGCCATGAACCACTATGGGGTGGCGCGCGAAGCTTCGGTGATCTACAACCTGCCGCTGCGGGCGGTGGACTCGAAGCTTCCGGCGGCGCCGAGCAACTCGGATTTCGTCATCGAAATTGCGGACCAGACTGGCTGCGCCCGTTACACCGCTCGCGTGGTTCGTGATGTGAATGTCAAACCGTCTTCGGATGCGATGGCGAAGCGGTTGCTGCTGGTTGATCAGCGCCCCATCAACAATGCCGCCGACGCCACCAACTACACCCTGTGGGAGATGGGCCATCCCACCCACGTCTTCGATCTCGATTTGCTCGCAGGCGGCAAGATTCTGGTGCGGCGGGCATTCAGC
The DNA here is from genome assembly GCA_963757835.1 of Terriglobia bacterium. Classification (GTDB taxonomy): domain Bacteria; phylum Acidobacteriota; class Terriglobia; order Terriglobales; family Acidobacteriaceae; genus JAIQFF01. The sequence continues at coordinate 256,019 of CAVWSP010000012.1, forward strand.
GGCGAGACCTTAAAAACGCTTGACGGAGTTGAGCGAAAGCTTACTCCGGAAGACCTGGTCATTGCCGACGCGGTGAAACCGGTTGCGCTGGCGGGTGTCATGGGCGGATTCGACACCATGATCACAGCCAAGACGAAAAATATCCTGATCGAATCGGCCTGGTTTGATCCGTCCACGGTTCGGAAGACTGCGCGGCGCCACGGGCTGCATACAGATGCCTCGCATCGCTTCGAACGCGGCGCCGATTTCGAGGCCACGACCAAAGCGTGTGATCGCGTGGCCGTGCTCCTCCTCGAATCAGCCGGGGGCAAGCTGGACGGCGCCATCGACGTGGTCGCCCGCCATGTTGATCTCGCTCCCGTGGCTTTGCATCTTTCGGAAGTGCACCGCATTCTCGGAGAGAAGCTTGAGACCAACGAAATTTTCCGGATTCTCCAGCAACTGGGTTTTGAGCTGATGCCGGAGCGCGGCGGCGACCCTGATTTCACTGTCCACATTCCCAGTTGGCGTCTGGATGTGGAACGCGAGATCGATCTGGTCGAAGAGATCGCGCGCCTGCATGGCTACGACAAATTCGCCAATACTCTGCCGTCGTATGCCGGTGCCGTGATCGAGGCCCCGGACGCGGAAAAGGACAGCAAGCTGCGCAGCGCGCTGCTTGCTCTGGGCTATGATGAGGCGGTGTCGTTGACCTTCATTTCACACGAGGATGCGGAAACATTTTCTTCGGTTCCGGTGGTCGAACTGGCCAATCCCCAAAGCGAAGAGGCGTCGGTGATGCGAAGCTCGCTGCTGCCCGGCATGCTCAATATGCTCGCTTATAACCTCAACCGTGGGGCTGACCGGGTGCGCCTGTTCGAGGCGGGCAGCACTTTCGAAGCTAAGGATGGCGGGACGGCTGAACCCAAACGCATCTGCATGGGCGCGACCGCGCCGCCATTGCAAAAAGCACAGGAATGGGGCGCCAGCGATGGGGGCTTTTTCGATCTGAAGGGCGATGTGGAGAACTTGCTGCATGCCTTTCAGCACCAGTCGTTGACCTACGATGCGCAAACGTCGGATTACTATTATCCCGGGCGCTCGGCGCGCGCATTGATGGATGGCGCAGTGGTGGCGCAGTTTGGACAGGTCCATCCCGACATTGCTACCGCGCGCAAACTGCGGCAGAACGTTTTTGTCGCTGAGCTTTATCTCGACCGGCTTTATACGCAGGGCCTGCGCGTGGTGCGTTACCAACCGCTTCCCCGCTATCCCGCGGTGGAGCGCGATTTTTCGTTTGTTTTTGACGATGGGGTCACATTCGAGAAGATTCAGCAGGCTGTCCTCGGACTCGGCCTGGATCAATTACGCACGTTCGTTCCGATAGAGATTTTCCGCGGGGGCAACGTCACCGCGGGACAGTATTCGCTGTTGCTGCGGGCCCACTTCCAGTCGGCTGAGCGCACGCTGCGGGAAGAAGAAGTGGCAGAGTGGTCGGCGCAGCTCATCAAGGCGCTGGAGCGGCTGGGCGGAAAACTGCGGGCGTAGTCTTCAGTGATAGCCCTCCCGGCTGTCATCCTGAGCGCAATCTGCCCATTCGCTCGCGAATGGGCGGGTGGAGTCGAAGGATCCCTATCCTGCCGCAATCGCTGATGTAAAAGGGCTCGGGATTCCAGGCCGGAAGTTTTTTACCGCGGGCAGGGGGCCTTCGACCGCGCGGCTGCTTCGCCAGGCGAGGCAGCCACTCCGCTCAGGATGACAAATTTGCTTCTTGTACACTACTGGATGTGCGCATTTTCTCCGGCGTGACTTTCCTCGCCGCGGCGTTCCTGGTTCCAGGCGCCACGCTCTCCGCCACTGACAAACCAACCCCCACTTTTTATAAAGACATTTTGCCCCTGCTGCAAGACCACTGTCAGAGCTGTCATCGCCCCGGGGAAGTCGCGCCCATGCCGCTGGTGACGTACGAGCAGACGCGGCCATGGGCGGCGGCTATCGCGAAATCGGTGGAGGACAAAATGATGCCGCCGTGGTTTGCCGACCCGCGCTTTGGGCATTTTTCCAACGATCCTTCGCTTGCTCCGCAACAGATCGCGTCCATGCTGGCATGGGTAAAAGCCGGTACTCCAGCCGGCAATCCGAATGACGCGCCGTCGCCGCCGCAATGGGCCCACGGCTGGAATATCGCGTCCCCGGATGTTGTCCTGCCCATGCCCGCGGCGGTCACAATCCCGGCCACCGGCGACGTGGAGTACACCTACGAGATTGTGCCGACGCATTTCACCGAAGATAAATGGATACAGATGGCGGAAGTTCATCCCTCCAGCCCGCAGTATGTACACCACGCCGTGGTGTACATACGGCCGCCGGATTCCGGGTGGCTGCGGCATGCGCCGGTGGGAGTGCCGTTCACGGCTTCGACGCTTAGCGATCCCCGGGATCGTGTGGAGGCGCACGGGACTACCAGCGACCTGCTGCTGGTGTATGCACCGGGAAGTTCGCCGGACCGCTGGCCTGACGGCATGGCCAAGTTCGTTCCCGCTGGGTCAGACCTGGTTTTCCAGGTCCACTACACTACCAACGGCAAAGCCGGGAGCGACCGAACCAGCGTCGGGCTGGTGTTCGCGAAGGCGCCTCCCCGGCAGCGTGTTCTCACCCTACAACTTAACGATCATGCCTTCATCATTCCCCCCGGCGCAGACGATTTTCGGGTAGAAGTGCAGGGCACCCTGCCGCACGACGCCACGCTGCTCAGCCTGTTTCCGCACATGCATCTGCGGGGGAAACGCTTTGAGTATGACGTTGTGAACGCCGACGGCTCGATCGAGACTCTGTTGCGCGTGAACTACCACTTTCACTGGCAGCTCAGCTACCGCTTGGCCGAGCCGAGATTGCTGAAGGCTGGAACCCGGCTGCGCGCCGTGGCGTGGTATGACAACTCGCGCAACAACCCGCACAATCCCGATCCGGATGCGACCGTCACCTGGGGAGACCAGACTTATCAGGAGATGATGGTCGGGTTCTTCGATGTGGCGGTGCCGGCCAACATGGATAAAGAGCAGTTTTTTATGCGCGGCCAGGGTGGGCACTAAGGACCATGCGGAAGCACGCAGCCTCGGGAGGGTAGCGCGCTGGTCGTTTGTCAGTTGTTATGTTGTAACTCTCCCGTCCCTACTCAACAATCCCCTCGTGATTCTTGCTATCCAAACTCACATCGCCCGCGTCTAGCAACAACGGGGCCTAAGTTAGAAATCCAGATCGCCAATTTTCGCGTCCGTGAACGTCGGAGACGGGATACTCGCTTAGGGCGAGTCCGTCCACACATTAGAAATTCGAAGGAGTGATCCTATGCGCCGAAATTGTTTCAACCGCCTGGTGTTGACTGTGGTTCTGTCAGGCATGGCAACGTGGAGCGCCTGTGAAAAGACAAATACCGCGGCGACGTCCGCGGCGCCGGAGTCCGGCGGCAAGGTCCCGGTCACGACCAAATCAGAAGATGCGCGCAAGGAGTTTCTGCAGGGGCGGGAGCTTTCGGAAAAGCTCTTGGCCCAGGATTCAGTGCAGCATTTTGACAAGGCCATTGCTCTGGATCCGGAGTTCGCGTCCGCGGAACTGGCGCGCGCCAATGCGGCCGGCACGGCCAAGGAATTCTTTGAGCATTTAAACAAGGCTGTGGCCCTGGCGGACAAGGCATCAGAAGGAGAGCGCCTGCTCATTCTTGCCAACCAGACTGGAGCCAATGGCGAGGCTGTGAAGCAGAAGGAATATTTGGAAAAGCTGGTGGCCGCTTACCCGAATGACGAAAGGGCGCACTTCAACCTGGGTGCATTCGAGTTCGCACAGCAGGACTATCCCCAGGCCATCGAGCACCTGAAGAGGGCGCCGGAGCTGGCCCCCAACTATTCGCCCGCCTATAACATGCTGGGTTACGCCTACCGGCAGACGGGCGACTACGCCAGCGCCGAGCAGGCTTTCAGGAAATACATCGAGCTGATTCCGAACGATCCCAATCCTTACGATTCTTACGCTGAGCTGTTGCTGAAGATGGGGAAGTTCGACGAATCGATCGCGCAATACCGCAAGGCGCTCATGATCGATCCGCACTTTGTTCCGTCGCACTTCGGGATCGCGGCTGACCTTCTCTATATGGGCAAACCGGCCGATGCGACCGCCGAGCTGCAGAAGATGGCAGACCTGGCGCGCAATGATGGAGAGCTTCGGACCGCGTTATTCGGCATGGCTGTCGTAGCGTCGGACAGCGGCAAGATGGACAAGGCCGTGCAGGCGATGGACAAAGAATATGCCGTAGCAGAAAAGAAGAACGATGTAGCCGCAATGGCTGCGGACCTTCAAGCTAAGGGCAACATCATTTCCGAAATGGCGAAGTATGACGTTGCGGCGCAGCAGTTCGACCGCTCATTGCAGATGGTGGAGAGCTCAAGCCTGTCGCAGGAGATCAAAGACAATGCCAGGCTTCTGCATCATTACAACCTGTGCGCGCTGGCGATAGGGAAGATGGATTATACGACGGCGAAGGCCCATGCCGAAGAATACCGCAAGGGAGCAGAGGCGTCGAAGAACCCGGCGCAGTTGAAGTTGGCCCATGAACTGGCGGGCCGGATTGCCTTGGCGCAAAAGAATTACGACGATGCGATCAAGGAGTTGGAGCAAGCCAACCAGCAGGACCCGCGCAACCTCTATCGTCAGGGCCAGGCCTATCAGGCCAAGGGCGATAAGGACAAGGCGCAGAAGTTCTTCGCCGAAGCGGCAGGATTCAATTCGCTGCCGGCGTTGAACTATGCCTTTGTTCGCACCAAAGCGCAGAAGATGGCAACCACCACGAAAGGATAATCGAGCCGAGTCCAGAAGCGTTGTTAATCGAGGTGTGTCCTGCCTTTACAGGGTTATGTACAACCTGCATTGTTGAATGCGGGAGTTGTCGGTAACCCTCGCTCCGAGCTTTTTCAGCCTCGCGCGGAGCGCATTGTCTCCGGCTTCAAGGTAGAATGCCAAGTCACTGCCGGGTGACGATGGAGACAGGGAATGCGTGATTCATCGCGAATATTGCTGACTCTTCTCTTCTTCGTTATCTCTCCCTTCGCGGCAGCCCAGGAAGCACACAGCCACAGCGTTCCCGAGAAATTGGGCACGGTGTCGTTTCCGATTTCATGTGCTCCCGCGGTCCAGGCCCAGTTCGACCGGGGCGTGGCCTTGCTTCACTCCTTCGCTTACAGAGCCGCTGAAAACACATTTAAGGCAGTAGCTGAGCAGGATCCGCGCTGTGCGATGGCTCATTGGGGAATTGCCATGACGTACTTTCACCAGGTGTGGGATCCGCCGCTTGAGCCCGGGACGATTCCGACGGCGCAAAAAGAGATCCGGCTGGCGCAGCAGATCGGGGCGGGCTCTAAACGCGAGCGCCAGTTCATCGATGCCCTGGCGTTGATATATCAGGATGCTGCCACCGTTCCATACCGCACGCGGGCGTTGAAGTACGAGCATGCGATGAGCGACCTCGCTTCAGAAAACAGGAACGATGTCGAAGCTCAGGTGTTCTACGCGCTCGCGCTCCTGGCAAACGCATCGCCCGCCGACAAGACGCATGCGAGGCAGAAACAAGCGGCCGCACTGCTTGAGCCGCTGGATCGTGCCTATCCGCAACATCCTGGCATTCCGCACTACCTGATTCATGCTTACGATAACGCGGAACTCGCGCCAAAGGGCATGGCGGCGGCCCAAGCGTACTCCCGGATTGCCCCCTCAGCGCCGCACGCATTGCACATGCCATCGCATATATTCACGCGACTCGGCATGTGGGAAGAGTCCATCGCTTCCAATCTTGCGGCAACGGAAGCGGCACGCCAACAGGGCGACACAGGAGATGAGGTTCACGCCATGGATTACCTGGTGTATGCCTATCTGCAGAGTGGACGCGACGCAGATGCGGCCCAGGTGATTCAGCAGCTCAACAACATGCCGAAACTGGACGCGGGCGATTTCAAGATAGCGTATGCCGCGACCGCGATGCCAGTTCGCTATGTGGTCGAGCGGAGACAATGGACCCAGGCTGCCGCCATCGTTATTCCGGCCGCTGCTCCTCCTCAAGTCGTCGCCATTGCGGTGTGGGCCCGGGGCCTGGGCCTCGCCCGCACAGGGCATGCCGTCGAGGCGCAAAAAGAGGTTGATCGATTGCGACAGCTCCACGAACAGCTTCGCAGGTCAGGCGAGGAGTATTGGGCCGTTCAGGTGGGAATTCTGACCCGCGAAGTCATGGCGTGGTCAGCTCAGGCGGAAGGCAAGCCGGAAGAGGCTGCAGCATTGATGCGCGCGTCAGCCGATGAGGAGGATGCGATCGAGAAGCTGCCGGTGACGCCCGGGCCCATTGTTCCGGCCCGCGAACAGTTGGGTGACTTGCTGCTGGAGCAGAACCACCCGAAGCTTGCGATGAAGGAATTTGAGGCAACTCTCGTCATCGCGCCCGGGCGGCGCGGGGCGCGGCTGGGTGCGGCGCGCGCTGCCGAACTCTCCAGTCGATAATCTGATCCCTCCCAAACGGACGAGAGCGATGGGATTGCATTGGAGACCATCAACTACGAAGGTCACGAAGGTGCACGAAGGAAACCCTTGAAAATAAGAGCCTTCGTGTTACTTCGTGTCTTTCGTGGTTTATGCATTGCCGTTTCTTATCACGAAACTGACCGCACTACCAGAGCGACGGGAGAAGAGCAAATCAGGGCCGCAGTGTAGGATAATAAGCGGGCTGTACTCTGGGATCTGTCGCACGGAGCCAGGTCAGACAATCGCATGCCGACTGCATATCTCGAAGAAGTGAATCCGTGGGAAGCGCAGGTTGCGCGGTCCGACGTGGCCGCCCAGAAGCTTCAGCTGGCCGACGGCTTGTGGAGAATACTGCGCGAGCCCAGCCGCGAATTCATCGTGCATATACCCGTCCAGATGGACGATGGGCGTCTGGAGGTATTTACCGGCTTCCGGGTGCAGCATTCGATCGATCGCGGGCCGGCCAAAGGCGGTATTCGTTACACCCCCAACGTTACCCTGGACGAAACCCGCGCCCTGGCAAGCTGGATGACGTGGAAGTGCGCCGTGGTCAACATCCCGTTCGGCGGCGCGGCCGGGCGGAGTGATCTGCGATCCCGACAGGATGTCGAGGCGTGAAATCGAGCGCCTCACGCGGCGTTACACCGCGGAGTTGATGGAGGTGCTGGGACCGGAAAAAGATGTTCCCGGCCCGGACATCAATACCGACGGGCAGGTCATGGCCTGGATCATGGATACCTATTCCATGCATGTGCACCACACGGTCACGGCGGTAGTGACGGGTAAGCCGCTTGAACTGGGCGGGTCGCATGGGCGCATTGAAGCTACCGGGCGCGGCCTGATGATCGTCTGTGATGAGGCAGTGAAGCGGCTGGGCATGAGTCCGGACCGGACCCGGGTGGTGATTCAGGGCTTCGGCAACGTGGGATCGAACGCCGCCCGTCTCATGCGTCGCCGGGGATACAAAATCGTCGGCATATCCACCAGTAAAGGCGGCTTGTACAACAAGAACGGTATTGATATCGAAGCGCTCTCCCTGCACTACCAGAACCAGCGCACGCTGGAGGGCTTCCCTGATTGCGAAGCGGCCAGTTCCGCCGATTTGCTGGTCGCGGACTGTGACATTCTTATTCCTGCGGCCATGGAGAACCAGATCACCAGCCGCAATGCGGAAAAAGTGCGGGCCAAAGTTCTCTGCGAGGGAGCAAACGGTCCGACCACCGCTGAAGCCGATGAAATCCTGGTGGACAAAGGTGTGTTCGTCATTCCCGACATCCTGGCCAACTCGGGCGGGGTCACCGTCTCCTACTTCGAGTGGGTGCAGGACCGTCAGGGATATTTCTGGACGGAGTCGATGGTGAACGATCACCTGCAACACACCATGAAGACCGCCTTCGCGGAAGTTCTGAAGTACGCCGAGACCCACAAGGTCAGCAACCGCATTGCGGCATACATGCTGGCCCTCGACCGGGTCGCCTACACGCTGCGGCAACGCGGAATCTACGCATAAAACCGGACGCTCGATGACGCCAACTTCTCTATGGCGGCGAGTCGCGACTGTCGCAGGGCGCGGATTCTCGCTGTTGCTGGCTCTCTCCCTGACCGCCTGGGCGGCGGCCGCATTGTATTTCGATCTGCTGCCCGGCCCCTCTCTTCGCACGGTTGGAGCCTCTACCTACGGCATCGCCATGGCGGGCGTGCTGCTGACCTTCCGCGGGCGCGGGAAGGGGATCGTAATTTGTCTCGCGGGATTCGCCCTGGTGCTGGCGTGGTGGCTAACTCTCAAGCCGTCGAACGACCGGGCCTGGCAACCCGATGTAGCCCAGACCGCCTGGGCGGAAATAGATGGCGATCACGTCACCATTCACAACATCCGCAACTGCGACTACCGCACCGAAGGCGATTACACGCCGCATTGGGAGACTCGCTCTTACGACCTTTCACAAATACGGGGCATGGATATCTTTCTCACCTACTGGGGTTCGCCCTGGATCGCGCATCCCATCGTAAGTTTCCAGTTCGGCGACAACGACTACATTGCCATGTCGATCGAGACCAGGAAAGAGGTAGGAGAGCAGTATTCCGCCATCCGCGGTTTTTTCCGCTACTACGAACTCATTTACACCGTGAGCGACGAGCGCGATGTGGTGCGCCTGCGGACCAATTACCGCAAGGGAGAAGAGACGTATCTTTTCCATACCCGAGCCACACCCGAGCATGCGCGGTCCACGTTCCTGAATTATCTGAAGGAGATTAACCAGATACGAAACCGGCCGGAATGGTACAACGCGCTGACCAACAACTGCACCACCAACATCGCCGCGCTGGCGGGCGAGCCCAAGTGGGACTGGCGTGTGCTGCTGAATGGGCACGCCGACCAGATGCTTTACGAGCGCGGAGACCTGGCTACGGGAAATCTTTCTTTCGCCCAGCTCAAGGAGCAGGCGCACATCAATGCAGCGGCGCGGGCGGCCAACGATGCTCCCGATTTTTCCCGGCGGATTCGAGTAGGGCGCGCAGGTTTTTGAAGCCGCGACGGATGGACCCGCACAACCCACGTAGGGGCGGGTGCCGTCACCCGCCCGGCGGAGCGAAGCTCCGCTTGATCTGGGAACTGTTCTTGTCTCGAGTGGCCGGTAGGCGTGAAGCCAGATTCTAAAAGCCAGTCGCAAAAACCCAGGCGAGCTTCGCTCGCCCGCCCGGACGAGGGCGTCCGGGCCTACGTGAACATTGCTTCTACTGCAGAACCAATTTCAGAATGATGCCGTTGTAGTCCACAAGGTATAGCTCTCCGGACGCATCCCGGGCGAATGAGGTGAGGGTACGGTTGGTGGCAAGCAGGTCGCCACGAGTCCAGGTATTGGCGGGCGCTTCAGTCAGGCTCCATACCTTGCCGGTAAGATCGGCAAAGATGTATTTGTTCGCCAGGCTGGGTATGGCGCTGCCCTTGTACACAAAACCGCCAATGACCGCGATGCCGTCCGTGTGCGGGTATTCCGTAATCGGCAGGATCTTATTACTGGTGTCGCAGCCGCTGGACGGATTGTAGCAGTGCGTACCCTCCATCATTCTCCAGCCGAAATTGCCTCCTTTTTGCAGGATGTCAATTTCTTCCCAACTCTCCTGGCCCACGTCGGCGACGAACATCCGGTTGGTCACGGGCTCAAAGGAAAAGCGCCAGGGATTGCGCAGGCCGTAGGCAAAAATCTCGGGCAGCCCGCCACTCGACGCGAAGGGATTGTCGGCAGGAATCGCGTATTGCTTTCCGGATGTGAAAGGAGGGTCCACATCAATGCGGAGCATCTTCCCCAGAAACGACGACAGGTTTTGTGCGTTGTTAAGAGGATCGCCGCCGCTGCCGCCGTCCCCCAACCCGATGTAGAGAAAGCCGTCGGGCCCGAAGACCAGCTGACCGCCATTGTGGTTGGCGAAGGGCTGGTTGACGACCAGAAGAACGCGCTCGCTGTTGGGATCGGCGGTGTTGGGGTCTGAGGCCAGGGCCTGGTACTCGGCAATGATGGTCTGCTTGCCGCCGTTGTCGGTTGTGTAATTAAGATAAAACTTGTGGTTAGTGCCGTAGTTGGGATGGAAAGCAAGGCCCAGCAGGCCCTGTTCCTGACCGTCAAAGTTGGTCAGGCTCTGGATGTCCAGAAAATTTCCTGACCGCAGGGCGCCGTTCTCAATGATGCGGATTGTTCCCCGCTGCTCCACTACAAAAAAACGGTTGTCTCCGGGCGGCCGTTCCATGCCGACCGGGTTGCTGAGTCCGCCGACGAACGTAGAGAGAGCCAGGGTGCCTGAGCCTGGCGGAGGTGTGGTGCCAAGGGAACTTCCGCCGCCGCAGCCGGGAAGCAGGAGAACCAGCAGTAACAGGGAACTAACTGGCAACCAATTTTTGGACGACATTACGAAAAGCTTAAATGACTCCGCAGTTCTTTGCCAGCAATATGGGCAGCACAATGCTCACGTAGCCCCGGGCGCCCTCGCCCGGGCGGGCGAGCAGAGCTCGCCTCGTTTTGTTTTTACCTGCAAGCTGCTGGCTGCTGGCCTCCAACGGCTTTCCCAGATCAAGGCGAGCTTCGCTCGCCCGCCCGGACGAGGGCGTCCGGGCCTACGTGGGCTGCGCTTTCTACTGTAGAACCAATTTCAGAATGATGCCGTTGTAGTCCACAAGGTATAGCTCTCCCGTCGCATCCCGGGCGAACGAGGTGAGGGTGCGGTTGGTGGCAAGCAGGTCGCCACGAGTCCAGGTATTGGCGGGCGCCTCGGTCAGGCTCCATACCTTGCCGGTAAGATCGGCAAAGATGTACTTGTTCGCCAGGCTGGGTATGGCGCTGCCCGTATAAACGAATCCGCCAATGACCGCGATGCCGTCCGTGTGCGGGTATTCCGTAATCGGCAGGATCTTGTTCGTCATATCACAAGTGCTTGTGGTGGGCGGATAGCAGTGGTTGCCTTCCATCACGTTCCAGCCGAAGTTGCCGCCTTTCTGCAGGATGTCAACCTCTTCCCAGCTGTCCTGACCCACATCGGCGACGAACAGGCGGTTGGTGACGGGCTCGAAGGAGAAGCGCCAGGGATTGCGCAGCCCGTAGGCGTAGATTTCGGGGAGGCCTCCACCTCCGGCGAAAGGATTGTCCGACGGAATTCCGTATTCCTTTCCCGTGGCGAAGGGAGGATCAACGTTAATTCTGAGCATCTTCCCCAGGAAGGTGGACAAATTCTGGCCGTTACCCATGGGATCGCCGCCGCTGCCGCCGTCTCCCAGCCCGATATACAGGAAGCCGTCGGGGCCGAAGACCAGCTGACCGCCCTTGTGGTTGGTGAACGGCTGGTTTACCACCAGCAGAACACGCTCACTGTTGGGATCCGCCGTGTTCGGATCATTGGCCATGGTCTGGTACTCGGCAATGATGGTCTCTCGGTCGCCTTCGTCCAGCGTGTAGTTCACATAAAACTTATGGTTGGTGCTGTAGTTGGGATGGAAAGCCAGGCCCAGCAGGCCCTGTTCCTGTCCATCGAAATTGGTCAGGCTCTGGATGTCCAGGAAGTTTCCGGAATGCAGAGCGCCATTCTCCAGGATGCGAATGGTTCCACGCTGCTCAACGATAAAGAAGCGGTTGTCACCGGGCGGGTGTTCCATACCCACCGGATTGCTGAGCCCGCTCACAACCGTGGTCAGGGCGAGCGTGCCTGCGGGCGCGGTGTAGGTAAATCCATTACTCAGAGTGCCGCTCTGGGCATCCGTGTTCGTGACCTGGACGCTGACCGCTCCGGCCGCGTGGGACGGAGTGCTGGCTGTGATCGAGGTGCTGTTCACCACTGCGACACTGGTCGCGGAGGTCCCACCCAGCTTCACTGCGGCTCCGGTCAGGAAACCCGTGCCCGTGATGGTCACGGCGGTGCCGCCGGCAGTTGACCCGGAGTTCGGAGTGATCGCCGTCACTGTAGGCGCCGGGTTAGGCGCGGTGTAGGTAAAGCCATTGCTCAGGGTGCCGCTCTGGGCATCCGTGTTGGTGACCTGGACGCTGACAGCTCCGGCCGCGTGGGCTGGAGTGCTGGCTGTGATCGAAGTGCTGTTCACCACTGCCACGCTGGTCGCGGAGGTCCCGCCCAGCTTCACTGCGGCTCCGGTCAGGAAGCCCGTGCCCGTGATGGTCACGGTTGTGCCGCCGGCAGTTGACCCGGAGTTGGGCGTGATCGCCGTCACTGTGGGGGCCGGGTTGGGTCCCGAGTAGGTATAGCCATTGGTCAAGGTAGCGCTTTTGGTATCCGCGTTGGTGACCACGATACTGACTGCACCGGCGGCATGGGCCGGAGTTGTGGCCGTGATCGCATTGCCGTTCACCACGGTTACGCTCGTTGCGGACGTCCCGCCCAGCTTCACTGTCGCTCCGGCCAGAAAACCCGTGCCCGTGATTGCGATCGCAGTCCCGCCGTTGATCGTGCCGGAGACAGGGGAGATCACCGTTATTGTCGGCGCTGGACTTGATGGATCGATGTAGGTATAGCCATTGGTCAAGGTACCGATCTGCGCATCCGTGTTGGTGACCACGATACTGACTGCGCCGGCGGCATGTGCCGGAGTTGTGGCCGTGATCGACGTGGCGCTTACGATGGTTACTCCTGCGGCGGAGGTCCCGCCCAGTTTCACCGATGCTCCTGGCAGGAATCCTGTGCCTGTGATGGTCACTGCGGTCCCGCCGTTGATGGTTCCGGAGTTGGGCGTGATCGCAGTCACTGTCGGTGCCGCATGAGGGGCGGCGTAGGTATACCCGCCAGCGAGAGTGCCGCTTTGCGCATCCGTGTTGGTGACCATGACATTCGCCGCCCCGGCCGCGTGGGCTGGAGTGGTGGCCATGATTGAGGTGCTGCTCGCCAGGGTCACGCTGGTGGCAGCAGTACCACCGAGGCTCACTGTGGCGCCCGCCAGAAAGCCGGTGCCTGTGATCGTTACCCTGGTGCCGCCGCTGGTGGTCCCTGTGTTGGGCGTGATCGAAGCTACCTGAGGTGCCGGGTTCGACGGCGGGTTCGGCGTGGCGGCGAGGCCGCCGCCGCATCCGGGCAAGAACATCGTTAGAAGCAACAGGGAACAAACCGGCAAGCAATATTTACGTGACATATTAAGAAGAACTTAACTTGACCCTCAGAACCCGGCCAGTCTCGGATGGACATCCGGAACCCACCATGGTCGGGGCACCGGTTACCGGTCCAATGCGAGTCTCATACGGGACTTGCGTAACCTTCGCAGGCTGCAGGCTGCGAGGTTCTACCGGGATCGTTATCGCTTGGGAAAGGAGCGCACGAGCGGGACGCTCGCGCCCACATTTTGTCCCGGCGAGGTTCTGTGGCAGACTCCTTGGGGCGCATATCGAAAATATGTTCGGTTCGATCGAAGCGGGCGGCACCAAATTCGTTTGTGGAGTGGGCAGCGGTCCAACGGACCTGAAGACGATGCAGTTTCCCACGACCACGCCCGAGGCCACGCTGGCCATCGCCATTGAATTTCTGCGTGAGGAGTCCGGCGGCGAACTGAAGGCGGTGGGGATCGGATCTTTTGGCCCGATCGATCTCCATAGCACCTCGCTTACGTTTGGCTATGTCACCTCCACGCCGAAGCCGGGATGGCAGAATTACAACCTGGCGGGCACGGTGCGCGATGCTCTGGGCGTGCCGGTTGGTTTTGACACCGATGTGGATGCGGCCGCGCTGGGTGAGGCCCGCTGGGGAGCGGCGCAAAACCTGACCGACTTCCTTTATCTGACCATTGGCACGGGCATCGGCGGCGGCGCGATCATCAACGGCCGCGTTCTTCACGGCCTGGTGCATCCAGAGATGGGACACATCCGGGTTCCGCACGACCGCGCGAGTGACCCTTACCCCGGCGGCTGTCCTTATCATGGCGATTGCCTGGAGGGGTTGGCCTCAGGGCCGGCGATGCAGGCGCGATGGGGCAAAGCAGCCCAGGACCTTCCGCGCGACCATCCGGCATGGACGCTGGAAGCCTACTACCTGGCGCACGGACTGGCTGACTGGGTGTTGACTCTCTCGCCGCAGCGCATTCTGCTGGGCGGCGGCGTGTTGCGGCAGACGCATCTGTTCGGTCGAATTCGCCAGGACCTTGTGGGATTGCTGAATGGGTATGTCCGCGCCACGGAAATCATGCGCGACATTGACCAGTACGTGGTCCCGCCGCAACTCGGAGGCCAGGCTGGCGTCCTGGGCGGCCTGGTGCTGGCCGAGCAGGCCTATGCCAGTCTGGACCGCGAATAAATTGTGTGGGTCGGACACTCCTGTCCGACGCCTTTGACTTGGCTTTGATTTGGTCTTTGATTTTAAGAACGATTTGGCGGGGTAAGCGGGAGCCGCAAAGATGATTGCAGTTCAAAAATCCAAGTCAAAGGCGTCGGACAGGAGTGTCCGATCCACACAATCGGATTAGGGTATTGCGGTGTTTGAGCACGGACAGCATCTGCCGGGCGTCTGCATCTTGCGGGTGCCGGGACACTTCCAGTTTTGCCTTGGCCGCGGCAGGCTCCAGGATTCGCAGAGCTGGAGCGCAATACAGCTTCTTTGCAATCCTGAGGTTCCGAACCACCAAACGCACCTCCCACACTGGCTTGGTCGCCCGGTTGCGTCTCGGGCAAATTTTTGTGAGCCGACTTTCCGCACAAATGGCCCGCAGAAATTGTTACAAGAAGAAACTCGACCCAAGAAGAAAGAATGATTCGAGTCGCTTTTCCGACGCTGAGTTTTCTTCGTAGCGAAATTCGAAAAGACCGGGGGCTTTGTGGAGGCTCAAAATATTCTGCGTGCGATGTGCGCTGGGCCGGGCTTGACGGGACTCGGGACGATTGCGCTTGGGCAAGAACTGCCGAGGGCTAGTTGGATGGTTCCAGAACACCCTCGGTGGTAATGCGGCTGGCCTTGCGGATTTCTGCAGCGACTTTTACCAGGGCCTCGTCGGCGCGCGCGGGGCCTTCATCCGAGATCATCGAACTGGCAGCCAGGGTAAAAAGCAGCGCGTCTTCCTGCTTGTCAAAATACAGAACTACCTGACTCGCTGCCATGTGAAATCCTCCCTGGGGTTACTCTCCGGAATCATAGGCTGAATCGACGACGGATTGCAGGTACTCTCTTGATGCCTCCTGCTCTTCCCCAACGAGAAATACGTAGGGGCAGGTGCCCTCACCCACCCGGCGGAGCGAAGCTCCGCTAAAACTGACAACTATACTGGCAGATGTTTGTTTTTCGCCGAGACTCCAGGCCAGAACGAACCGAGCTCTGCTCGCCCGCCCGGGCGAGGGCGTCCGGGGCTACGTACTCCGCCGCGCCGCCATGATGCTACAGTTAAAGGATCAATGTCTGCTCCTGAATCGCGCTTCGTTAGGGCTTGCCGGTCGCTCGCCGTGGATCAAACGCCGGTCTGGTTCATGCGCCAGGCGGGGCGTTACATGCCGGAATATCGCGCCGTGCGCAAGCAGTATTCTCTGATCGAGATATGCAAGCGTCCCGAGGTAGCGGCTGAAGTGACGATTACGGCCGCGGAAGCGCTGGGGGTTGACGCCGCCATCATCTTCGCCGATCTGTTGCTTCCGCTCGAGGTCATGGGGTTGCCCTTTCATTTTTCCCCCGGGGAAGGTCCGGTCATCGAGAAACCAATCCGCGACCAGGCGGATATTTCTCAGCTGCGAACTGACCGCGCCGCCGATCTGGGATATGTTGCCGAGGCAGTGCGTCGGGTGAGCAAGCACTTCGGAGCGCGCCTGCCCGTGATCGGTTTCTGCGGAGCGCCCTTTACGCTGGCCAGCTACATGATCGAAGGCGGCAGCTCGCGCAATTACGTCAACACCAAAAAGATGATGTATTCCGCGCCCGCGGCCTGGGATGACCTTCTGGGCAAACTGGTGACGGTGGTTGCTGAGTACGCGGCGGAACAGGTGCGCGCGGGCGCGGACGTGATCCAGGTCTTCGACAGTTGGGTGGGCTGCCTCAGCGTGCAAGACTACCGGCGTCATGTGTTGCCTCGCACCACTGAACTGGTAAGGGCGTTGCAGAAGGCCGGAGTGCCAATCATTTATTTCGGCACCGACAGCGCCACGCTTTTGCCCTCGATGAAAGAAACTGGTGCGGAAGTGATTGGCCTGGACTGGCGGATTCCGCTGGATCAGGGGTGGAAAGCTGTCGGGTCGGGAGCGGTGCAGGGAAACCTGGATCCGGTTTTGCTGTTCGCGGATTGGAAAGAAGTGAAGACCGGTGCGGCTGACATTCTGCGGCGCGCCGGCGGACGTCCCGGGCATATTTTCAATCTGGGACATGGCATTCTTCCGGAGACTCCGGTGGAGAACGTGAAGGCGCTGGCCAAATTTGTGCAGGAATATTCAGGAGGCGATATCCGGTGATGAAGGTCGAGCCGGTGCCGGCATTTCGCGGGCAAGTCGCCCGCGACCACACTAGAACATCAACCCACAACCAGTGATTGATCGGAGTCTTGAATTTGTCTGCTGCTCAGAGAAATGCGGTTTTACTTTTGGCCCATGGAAGCCCAGATTCCGTGGACGACATACCGGAATTTCTGAATCAGATCACGCGCGGCCGGACGGTTCCGTCGGAAGTGATTGAGGAAGTGAAGCACCGCTACGGGCTGATTGGCCGCTCCCCGCTGACTGAGCTCACGCTTCGCCAGGGCGAGTTGCTGGCCGAAGAACTGAAATTGCCGGTTTACGTCGGCATGCGCAACTGGAAGCCGTTTGTGGCGGAGACGATCGCCGCCATGAAAGCGGACGGCGTGCAGCGCGCCGCAGTCATCTGCCTGGCGCCGCAGAACTCGCGCACCAGCGTGGGTCTGTATCGCGCGGCGCTGAATGTTGAGGGCGGTGTGCCTTTCGCGGTGGAATTCGTCGAGTCCTGGCATGATCATCCGCTCCTGATCTCGGCTTTCGCCGAAAAATTCTGTGCAGGATGGAAGCGGGCCTGCGCTGAAATGTCGGCGCGGGTGCCAGTCATCTTTACCGCTCACAGCGTTCCGCAGCGCACCATTGCCGAAGGCGATCCCTATGAAACCCAGACCAAGGAAACAGCCAGACTGGTGGCGCTGGCATCAGGACTCGCTCCGGATGACTGGAGGTTCGCCTTTCAAAGTCAGGGGATGTCGGGCGGCGCGTGGCTTGGGCCCACGGTAGAAAACACAATCCTTGAATTAAAAGACAAAGGTCATCGCGGCGTGTTTGTGCAGCCCATCGGATTTCTCTGCGATCACGTTGAGGTGCTGTACGACATCGATATCGGCTTCAAGGAGTTTGCCGAAAAGGAAGGCATGCGGTTGTGGCGCGCCGAATCGCTGAACGATTCGCGGTTGTTGACCGCGGCACTGGCGGATGTGGCGCGGTCGCGCCTTGAAAAATGAAACGGATCGCCATTGTCGGCGGCGGCATCTCCGGGCTGGCGGCGGCGTTCGCGCTTGAGGAACGCCGTCACGCCGGCGAGGCGCTGGAGTTTGTAGTTTACGAATCCAGCTCGCGCTTCGGCGGGGTGTTGTTCACCGAGCAGGTAGAGGGTTGCCTGATCGAGGCCGGCCCTGATTCATTTCTCACGGAAAAACCCTGGGCTGCGGACCTGTGTCGCAGACTCGGTATTGAAGACCAGCTCATTGGTTCCAACGACGCCGATCGCAAGACATACATCCTGGTGAAGGGCAGGCTGGTGCCCATGCCCGATGGGCTGATGTTCATGGTGCCGACCCAGCTTTCTCCAGCTTTGCTGACGCCGCTTTTTTCTACCGCCACAAAGCTGCGCGTGGCGCGCGAGTGGTGGTATCCGGCGCGCCACTCGGTTGCCGACGAGAGTGTGGCAGCGTTGGTCGAGCGCCATTACGGGGCGGAAATGGTCGATCGTCTCGCCGACCCACTGCTCGCCGGAGTCTATGGTGGCGAAGCCTCGCAGCTCAGCGCGCGCGCGGTGCTGCCGCGCTTCGTCGAAATGGAATCGAAGTACGGCAGCCTCGGGCGAGGCATGCTGGCGGCCCGCAAGAACGTCAAGCGTTCGCAGCCCGGGCTTCCGATTTTTTCCTCTCTTAAGGGAGGAATGCAGCAACTGGCGGATACCCTCGCGAGCAGGTTTTCCCCGGACGTGCTGCGGGCGAACGCTCCGGTGCAGGCCGTCCAGAGGCAGGATCGAGGCTGGGTGGTTTCGGCCGGCTACGCTTCCGATCAATTCGATGCGGTAATCGTGGCCACTCCTGCCAGAGCCGCTGCCGCGCTGCTTGAAATAGCCAGCGCCGAACTGGTCTCCGAACTCAGGGCCATTTCATACAGTTCTTCGGTGACGGTAGCGCTGGGATTCGACCAGAAGTGTGCGCGCCGCCCTGCCTCCGGGTTTTGGGTTTCTTGTGCCACGCCGCGAAGGCAAGCGCCTGCTGGCTGCAACGTTTGTCCATAACAAGTTTCCCCATCGCGCTCCCGCAGATCGCGCCCTCCTGCGCTGCTTTCTGGGCGGCAGCCGCGACGAGCAGGTCTTGCAACTTTCGGATGAAAACATTCTGGACATTGTGCGCGATGAACTCCGGCAGATTCTCGGGGTAAAGGCGGACCCGCTCTTTGCCCGGCTCTATCGTTGGAAGGGCGCGATGGCGCAATACACTGTGGGCCACCTGGAACGGCTGCAACGAATCGAGGGCCTGGTGAAACAACTGCCAGGCCTGGCGTTGGCGGGCAACGGTTATCGCGGAATTGGCGTGCCCGACTGCATACGGTCCGGCGAGGCCGCGGCGCAACAGTTGTTGGCCGAGTAGGTTCTTGCAGCGCCGGCGAGACGCCGGCGCTACAAAGACGATCTACATTACGGCCGTAATACGGGTACCTGCTCTCCTATTGCAGAAACATCCTGGCTCGGTCAGGGTTAATACAACCGGTAAGCCTATGAGCAGACGGATTCTGGCCCTGTTTTTGCTCACGCTGTTTGCGCTCCTGCCTTTACGGGCGCAAGAGCAGAAATCGCAGGATGACATTCCCGCGGGGGACAAGCCTGCGCCAACCTCTCCGGCTGACGTGTCGCACGATGCCCCTGATCCGTCCAGCGACAGCACCCACGACACATCTCACGAAGCATCCGGCATGAGCAGCATGCCCATGCCGGATTTAAAGGGGATGAACAACGACGGCAGCGCCCACGCCATGCTGTCCATGTCCGATCGCAGTATGGACATGGGGCCGCATATGAAGATGACGACCTTGCGGGATCTGAAGCCGGGAGACCAGGAGAAGGCCGATCAGGTGGTGGCCGCCGCACGCCAGGCGGCGGAGAAATACACGGACTACAGAGTCGCTCTGGCCGATGGTTACAAGATTTTTCTTCCCAACCTGCCGCAGAAGCAATACCACTTCACCAATTACCGGTATGCGTTTGAAGCCGCCATTCAGTTCAATCCCGAGCATCCCACGTCGCTGCTTTATGAGAAAGCCGACGGCGGCTACAAGCTGATCGGGGTGATGTACACCGCGCCCAAAAAATCCAACTGGAATGATCTGGACCAGCGCATTCCCTTGAGCGTTGCGCAGTGGCACGCGCACGTTAATCTGTGCCTTCCGCCTGCCGATAGACGAAGCGAAGCCTGGGGGCCGCACGCGAAGTTCGGCCTGGCGGGCTCCATCACCACCCGCGCGGATTGCGATGCCGCCGGCGGAAAGTTCATGCCTCAGATTTTCGGCTGGATGGTGCACGTGTATCCCTTCGAGCAAAAGGCAGAAGACATCTGGTCGGTCGAGCGCCAGGCCAACCATCACATGGACTGAATTTCCGTCCTCTCTTCCGCGAACACAAAAGCATCGCTGACCAGAAAGTTGACGACGGAACATGCCATGATCGTGATTCCGCTGGCCAGCAGATAATTCATATGCCCAAAGTCCACCAGCAACTTCATCAGCGCCAGGTTCCCGCCGATCGAAAACAATCCGGTGGTCAGATTGAACTTGAGGAAGCGGCTGAATCCTGGCCCGGCGCGCTCCCCCCAGGTGAAGCGTTCATGCCAGAGGAAATTGTGGATGACGGCGGCCTCGACCGCCAGCGCCGTGGCCACCAGATAGTTGAGGTGCAATCCTGCCTTCAACCCAGCCAGGGTGAGCAACTGCACGGCAATCCCGATTCCGCCTACGAGATTGAACTTGAGCCAGCGAATC
Organism: Terriglobia bacterium; assembly: GCA_963757835.1. Classification (GTDB taxonomy): domain Bacteria; phylum Acidobacteriota; class Terriglobia; order Terriglobales; family Acidobacteriaceae; genus JAIQFF01. The sequence continues at coordinate 276,229 of CAVWSP010000012.1, forward strand.
GCTGTGGAACGCCAGCCGCTGCGTGTCATCGGATGCGCTCTTCCGCATACAGGCGACTCGTATTTCGGATCGTGAAGAAAATCAGCATCGCAGTCATGCCGGCAATGCCAACGCTCCCGCCAACATCGAACAAGCGGTAGCGTCCGTGGAAGACCATCGGGTGATACAGAAGTGCCACGTTGCCGATGGACAACAGAACGCGCAACTCGGTGGGGCCGAAACTCCAGAACGAGAGTTGAAATTCTCCCAGCGTGTAAGTGGCCAGGTAAGACTGGATGGACAGCAGCAGGAACCCGACCAGCAGGGCGATGGCAATATACGGATGCATGTATCCCGATAGTGCCAGCCCAGCCATGAGCGCCAGCCCGCCGAAGCTGTCGATGATGTGGTCCACGTAAAATCCGTAGCGCGGGCGTTGCTGCCGGCGCACCCGGGCCACCGTTCCGTCCAGACTGTCGCCCAGCCAGTTTAGGGCCAGGAAAAAGATTCCGGCCACGAGCCAGTAACGGTCCCATCGGGCCAGAGCATAGCTGACGCCCGCCATTACCTGGGCGATGAATCCCAATAAGGTGAGGTGGTCAGATGTGATGCGCCGCGGAGTGCGCTCTGCCATCCAGACCAGCGCCCGTTTTTCGGGATTACTGGTCAGGCTGTTGTGGATTCGGTCGGCGTTCCCGAAACACCGGATGGGGCGCGCTTCAGATAGGACGCCTGGATTTGTCTGCTCACAGAAATCAACCATGGGACTCGCCATTTCTAGCTCCTAATTATTGCTGCGCGGAGTCCAGTCTGGATGCAGAGGCAATTGAGGCGCAATGCACTGCAGGTAAACCACACGTCAACTGATCATAAACAGTTAAGTGATTGATAAATAAATAGATGATGTGGAACATGCACCGCCGCCACATCGTCTGGAGCAACACGTGGGGCGCAATCAGCGTTCAATTGCGCGGTCGCCTCGCCCCCAGCCGTCCTTAGCGGGGCAGCTGAACTTTGGGGTTGACTTTATCCAGCGCGAACATAATATAGCTTATAAGCTATATAGCTGATGAGTGATATAAATTCAAAGTCACTTGATCTTACCTTCGCTGCGCTCGCCGATCCGACTCGGAGGGCAATACTGGCGAGGCTCGCCATCGAAGAGGCGTCGGTGAATGAAATCGCAGCGCCTTTCAAATTGAGCCAGCCGGCAATCTCGAAACATTTAAAGGTGCTGGAGCGTGCGGGCCTGATTTCGAAAGGGCGGGTGGCTCAGCGTCGTCCGCGCCGCCTGGTGGCAAAGCTCCTGGACGAGGCAACCGATTGGCTGCGGGGATACCGGAATCCGGGGACGCTTGAACTTACTACGCCAGGGGATCGCGAGATCACAATGAAGAGGACGTTCGCCGCGCGCCGGGAACAGGTTTTTGCGGCGCTTACCCAGCCTGACCTTCTGAAGAGGTGGTTCTTTGGAAAGCCTGGTGGAACGCTGGCCGTCTGCGAAGTTGCCGAGAGGGCCGGCGATTCGTTCCGTTATGTGTGGCGAGACGCTGATGGGACCGAGATGGGCATGAGCGGCGTCTGCCTGGAGATCACGCCACCCGAGCGTCTCATCGCTACCGAGAAATTCGATCAGCCTTGGTACCCGGGACAAGCCACGGGGACGATCACTCTCACGGAAGAAGGTGGACTTACTACGCTGACCCAAACGGTCCGATATGACTCGCGGGCGGCGCGGGACGTGGTCCTGCAAACGCCTATCGAACATGGTGTGGCGCTGGGATACGACCGCCTGGCGGAGCTGCTGAAATCACAAATATCCGATCGGGAGGTCAGGAAATGAACAGGCGAACACCATCTCAAAATCCGCCTCGACACATTGGGCGCAGCATTGTGGCACTGCTCACGGGAATTGTGGTGGGGATCGTCCTTTCGGTAGGGACGGACCTCGGATTGCACAGAATTGGATTGGTGCCGTCACAGAACGAGCAGTGGCCCAACCAGCTCCTTTTGCTTGCGACTGCATACCGATCGCTTTACGGCGTCATTTCCGCCTACGTCATCGCCCGGCTTGCCCCCAACCGGCCGATGGGCCACGCGCTTCTGGCCGGTGCATTGGGCTTGTTGGTGACCGCTCTAGGCGCAGCTGCCACGTGGAGCAGCACGATCGGCCAACATTGGTATCCCCTGGCGCTTATGCTGACAACCCTGCCTACCGCCTGGATCGGCGCGAAATCGTGGCTGATGCAACGGCCGATCCAGACCGGAGCCGAATAGGTGGCTGAAAACGAGATTGTCTATGAAAGCGAAGCAGAATGCACTGACCAAGGCCTCGGAGTCCGCGAGGGTCGATGCCTACATGCAAGGACTCAAGCATCCGCTGGCCGATGTTGTTGAGGCTTTGCGCCGAACTATTCTGAGCACTGACCGCGAGATTGGCGAAGAGGTCAAGTGGAATGCGCCGACGTTCTTCTACGCCGGTGAGATGAAGCCATCCAACCCCAAGGAGTACAAAAGATACATTGCGGTCTTCAACCTGTACCGCAAAGATTGCATCCGCCTGGTATTCCCGAGCGGAGCTCGCGTCTCTGATAAATCGGGATTTCTGGAAGGCGATTACGCGGATGGAAGAAGGCTGGCGCTGTTCTTCAACATGGGAGATGTCAAAGCCAAGGAAGCATCGCTGCGAGCGGTAATAAACAAATGGCTTGAAACTCTGAATAAGGGGTAACCATTCCACGATAGCCTCCAGATCTACTTCGAGGCCGCCTCTTCGATGGACTCTCTTAGCTGCCCGACCGCCCAGTCGATTTGCTCGGCAGTGATGACCGCTGGGGGGGCGATCAGCAAGTGGTCGCCGGAGATTCCGTCCACGCAGCCTTGTATGGGATAGACCAGCAGGCCGCGCTTCAGGGCTGCGCTGGTTATGCCTCCCGCGAAGTTCAGTTCCGGAGCGAACGGCTGCTTGGTTTTCTTGTCGGCGACGAACTCCACACCGCGCAGCAATCCGATGCCGCGAACGTCACCAACGCTTTTCAAGTCGAGCAGGGTTGAGAGCGAACCCTCGAGCCTGGCGGCGATGGTGCCCTGGCCTTCGGAGTCAGACGCATGCACCAGTTTCTGCTGCTGCAAACGGCGCAGCACGGCGCGTCCGGCAGCGAGTGAAACCGGATGCGCGTTGTAGGTAAAGCCGTGCAGGAATGCTCCGGAAGCAATTCCGTCAACCACTTTCCTGGTCGCAAGCACCGCGCCCAGGGGAGCGTACCCGCTGGAGAGACCCTTGGCCGCGATCAGGATGTCGGGCGCAACGTCCCAGTGTTCGACGGCGAAGTTTCTTCCGGTGCGACCCATGCCGGTCATGACTTCATCGGCGATCAGCAGGACGCCGTGGCGCCTGCAGACTTCCGCCACCTCTTGCAGATATCCCGGCGGCGGAACCACCGCGCCCAGGGTGGCGCCGCTGACCGGCTCGAAGATGAAGGCGGCAGCTTCACCGCGGGTGGATTCAATGGCTTTCTCCAACTCAGCCGCGTACTCCAGGCCACAGTTGCGGCAGCCGTCGGTGCAGTCGTACGGGCAGCGATAGCAATAGGGAATTCCCACATGCGCGAACTCGCGCACCATGGGCAGATAAATTTCACGTCGCCGCCGGTTGCCCGAGACTGCAAGCGCTCCCAGGGTTGAGCCGTGATAGCTCTGGGTCCGGCTGAGCACCTGATGGCGCCCGCCTTGCCCAATTTCGACCTGATATTGCCTCGCCAGCTTGAGGGCGGTTTCGACTGCCTCCGAACCGCCGCAGGTGAAGTACACGGCGCCGCCACGAAAATTCTCACCGGCAAAGTCGAGCAGTTCTTGCGCGTACTCCTCCGCGACCGGAGTGGTGAACTGGCTGGTGTGGACGAACTCAAGGCGCTTCGCCTGCTCAGCCATGGCGTCGGCGATCTCCGGAACGCCATGTCCGATCAGATTTACCGCCGCGGAGCCGGAAAAATCCACATAGCGTTTGCCCACTGTGTCCCAGACATACGCGCCTTCTCCGCGGACGGCAGATGGAAATGTCTTGCGGAAAGAGCGCCGAAAAACGGCGGAGCGTGTAGAGTTCTGCGCGGCAGTGGAGTCGGGCACAGTGTGGATTATCCAGCGGGCCTCGCCGCAGTGTCAAAATCGCGCATCATCGTGTGGGACCGGGTCTTCGACCCGGTCAGGCCGGGCAACGTCCGGCGACATTCTCTCGCCCCTTCGAGGCCCTCCACCTTCTCGGTCATACCCACGGCTCACGCCGTGGGCTCTATTCTTCTGCCGCGCTGCGGCTGTCGTTGCGTGCACTGTCTACGCCTGTCCACGCGAGGCGCTTGACAGTCCTAATCGGAACCTTGAAACTTCTCTTTCCTAATCTCAATCCGTCCAATTCCGAGCCAGGAGCGTCCCCTTGAACTACGCCAGATCGAGAAAGAGATTCACCGCGCTTATTTGTCTGATGCTGTCATCTATCGCATTCGGGCAGGCGAGCCCGGCAGCCGACAAGGCCGCGCCCAAGGTCAGCTATATCCTCGCGGGGAGATTGTTTGACGCCACCAGCGACAACGTTCGCGAAAATCTGGTGATCGTGGTGGAGGATGACCGGATCAAGAGCATTGTCCCGGCCGCCGATATCAAGATTCCACAAGGCGCCAAAGTGGTCGACCTCTCGCAGGCGACGGTGCTTCCCGGGCTGATCGATTGCCACACCCACCTCGGTGCTCGCGCCGACCGCTACAACGAAATCTACAACTTCAAGGACTCGCCCTTCGACCACGCCTTCGCCGCCGTCCTGAATGCGCGCAAGACGCTGGAAGCCGGGTTCACCTCGGTACGCGACGTGGGCTCAGACCCGTTTCTGGCGGTGGACTTGCGCAACTCGATCAACGAAGGCTATCTGGTGGGCCCGCGCGTCGTGGCCAGTGGTCCCGCCATTTCCATTACCGGGGGGCACGGCGACTTGAATAATTTTTCGCCCCAGACCCGGGTCATGATGTTTCCCGAGGAGCGCGATTTCCAGATCGCCGACAGCGTGGACCAGGTCCGCCACGTAGTTCGAGCCCAGGAAAAATACGGAGTCGATGTGATCAAGATCCTCGCCACCGGCGGCGTGCTCTCGCGGGGAGACAGTCCGGGAGCGGCCCAATTCACCTTTGAAGAACTGAAGGCAGCGGCGGACACCGCGCACATGGGGGGCCGGAAAATCGCCGCTCATGCTCACGGAGCCGAAGGTATCAAAAATGCCATCCGGGCGGGCATTGACTCGATCGAACACGCCAGCCTGATTGACGACGAAGGCATACGCCTGGCCAAGGAGCATGGAACTTACCTGGTGATGGATATCTACAACGACGACTACATCCTGAACGAAGCTCCGAAATGGGGATTGCCGACCGAAAACCTGGACAAAGAGCGGATGGTGGGGCGCCTGCAGCGGGAAAATTTCCGTAAGGCGTTTCAGGCAGGCGTGAAGATGGCGTTCGGCACCGATGCAGGTGTCTATCCTCACGGCGACAATGCGAAACAGTTTTTCTATATGGTGAAGTATGGGATGTCGCCGGCGCAGGCGATCCGGGCGGCCACGTCAAGCGCCGCCGATTTGATTGGCCGGGCCAAGGATGTGGGCACCATCGAGGCCGGTAAGTATGCCGACATCATTGCAGTGAACGCCGATCCTCTCGCCGATGTGCGCGCCCTGGAGCATGTTGATTTCGTGATGAAGGGCGGCGTGGTCTACAAGGACACGCGGATGCAGCATCCCGCAGCAAACTGACATCGGTCGTGTGGGTGGGCGCCCTCGCCCGCCGTCGCCCGCCGATTTTGGGGTTGTGGTCGCTGGTTCTTTGGCTGCAGGACTCTTGAACTTGTTTGATTATCTGAAGTTCAAGTCAAAGGCGGCGGGCGAGGGCGCCCGCCCCACACTTGCCCACACGTGCATGAACCATCTGGCGTATCAGGTGCGCGGAATGTTTGCGTGTAGAATCGCCCCTTGATGGCGAATTCTGCAGACTCTCCGGAGGCGCGTCCGGTTCGCGGCTTCGCCCGCGTGATTCGCCTCTTCCAGCCTTCGCACCAGCACACCGCCTTCTCCGCCACGCTGCTTTTGATGACCGCAGTCATGCTTTCGCGCGTGATCGGTTATGTGCGCGAAGCCTATATTGCTTACGCCTTCGGGGCCGGACCCGCGACCGACGCGTACGTTGCCGGCTTCACCATCCCCGACTGGCTGAATTATCTGGTGGCAGGCGGGACTGCCTCCATCACCTTCGTTTCCATCTACACCCGGTTTCTCGCCGAGAACAAGGAAGAAGAAGCCCAGAAGACTTTCTCAATCATCATCACTGTGATGACCGCCGTGCTCGGCGTGGGAGTTCTGCTGGCAGAGTTCTTTACTCCCGAAATTACGCGACATCTCTTCCCCCATTTCAGCGCGGAACAGATGGAACTCTGCGTTCACCTGACGCGCATTCTGTTGCCCGCCCAAATTTTCTTCTATGTCGGCGGCGTGGTTTCGGCGGTGTTGCTTTCGCGGCGGCTGTTCTTGTTTCCTGCTTTTTCGCCGCTGCTCTATAACGCGGCCATCATCATAGGCGGCGTGCTGCTCTCCCATCGCTTTGGCATCGCGTCACTGGCCTACGGCGCGCTGGCGGGCAGCTTCCTGGGACCGTTCCTGATCAACGCGATTGGTGCGGCCCGCATCGGCACCGGTTACAGCATCTCTTTCGACGTGCGAAACCCGGCTTTTCGGGAGTGGGTCAAGCTTTCCATTCCTCTGATGCTGGGGGTCTCGCTGGTTACCGCCGACGATTGGATCCTGCGCTACTTCGCTTCCGGAGCGGTGGGCGATATCACCCGGCTCAACTATGCCAAGCGCCTGTTCGCAGTGCCGATCGCAGTGCTCGGACAGGCCACCAGCCAGGCTTCGCTGCCATTTTTCGCCAAGCTCTTTGGAGAAAAGCGGCTGCGCGAGTTCGCTGACACGGTGAACGGCTCGATCTACCGCATTGTGGCCACGTCGCTGCTGGCCACCAGTTTCATGATGGCGGCTGCGTTGCCGCTGATCGATCTGGTTTACCGCCGCGGGCACTTCCGCTTTGCCGATTCCCAGGAAACTGCGCTGTATTTCTTCTGGTTCACGCTTTCGCTTTGTTTCTGGGCAGCGCAGGGACTTTACTCCCGGGCCTTTTATGCCGCCGGAAATACGCTGATTCCCATGGTGGCCAGCAGCCTGATTACGGTGGCGTCCATTCCTGTTTACTCGGCGCTCTTCCACAGGCTTTCGACGGTCGGGTTGGCGATGGCGTCCGACCTCGGTATCGTGGCCAACACTCTTGCCCTGGCGCTGCTGCTGCATCGCCGCCAACTGGTTCGTGTGAGCGAGTTGCACTGGGCGGAGATTGGGAAGGCGGGGATCACATCGGTAGTGGCTGGAGGGCTGAGCTATCAAGTGGCTCGCGCCGTGCTGGTCAACGATAGCCGGATCGCAGACCTCAAAGCTCTTGGCCTGATTTCGGTGACGTGGGCGGGAGCGGTAGCGGCGGGTCTGTGGATTACGCGATCGTCGCTGCCCGGCGACCTTCGCCGCCGTAAGCCGACAGCTTATCCCCGCGTCGCGGAAAGGCAGGCCGAGGAATTGGGTAAGGGAATGGAGCCGTAAACTCGGACCTCGGGCCTCGGGCAAAACAAAAGGCGGGCGTTCCTGAATGAATCAAGAGCGTCCGCCGTGATCTTGCTGAAAAAGTCTAGACCCGCGCTGCGCTGGCGGTTTCAGCCGTGGCTTTAACTTCTTCGCCGTTGGCCTTCTGACCGGCTTTGCGGATATCGATGCCGCCCTTGAAGAAGGCGCCGTCTTCGATCGAGATGCGAGCCGCCACGACGTCGCCGGTGAGGGAGCCGTCGCTGCGGATGTCAACGCGATCACTGGCCGTCAGGTTGCCGCGAACCTTGCCCAGAACCACGATTTCACGGGCATTGATGTTGGCTGAGACAACCCCGTTGCGACCCACGGTCACGCGATTGCCCGACAGGTTGATGGATCCTTCCACCCGGCCGTCGATGTAAAGCGATTCCGAACCCGTTACCTCGCCTTTGATCACCAGGGATTTGCCGATTGTGGCCTGGTCCGCCGTGGTAGTCGCAACCGGACGCGGAGCCGGAGCGGGTTCGCTGCCGACGGAGGTTGTGGCAGGGGCGGGCACCGCTGGGCGCTCCGGCTCACCTGGCCGGCCTGGAGTCATAGGCTGATTCGTGGGTTTCCACATGTGGCAAAAGTCCTTTCCTCGTATGGATTCAGGGTAAAGGCCGCACTTCGGTGACCAACTGGCATTTTACTCCAGCAAGCTGCAAACCGCGCCTGTGAAAATCGCCTATTTGTTGAATCGGCAGGACATGAACAGGAGGTTTGCGCAGGCGATCAAGAGTGCGTCCCTGCGGAGGCTCGGAGCCGGCCACCAGAACCATGCAATTTTGTCCCGCCCCGGCATTTTTTTCCGCGATGCTGTCTTGCTCCGCACCATGTTCGTAAGGAATGGCGAAACGGAGGCCATCGAAGACTGGTTACCACTGTAATGCGCCGACGCCGGGTTGCGGGCACAATCTCATTAGGATTCCATTAGTCTGGGAAGACTTGAGAACCGGAATCTTCTCTCTCGTCGGGGAGCTATGAAATTCTTAGGCCGTCGCATCCTACCTGCCGTGCTGTTCCTCGCTTGCGCGGGCGCAGTCGGACGGGCGCAAGACCAGCCGCGCCAGCAGCATGTTGGCCGCGTTCAGGATTGGAGTTATCGCCACATGGTTCTGAGCGGCGGATTGCCGGCCGCCGACCTGGACAAGGCACAGGCCGAGCCTCGCATACTGTTTCGCCTGGCTGAGCGCAATCTTCGCCGGGCCTCTGCGCGATCCGAGGTGAGAGGATTGGGCAGAGGTGACCGCGGTCCGGTGCGCCGGCCGCGTCCCCGGGGGCGTGACCTCAAGATCGACTGGAGCGTTCCGCTGGGCGCGGGCATTGTGGCCCCCTACATGTTCCCGGCCAAGTACAGCTTCAACATCAACGACGCACCCAATTGCACGAACGATTATGTCGTGTTCGGCCTGAACGTGGCCGGCGCGACCGGAGGGCAGGCCAACCTCATCGGCCTTAGAAATCTTTATTCCGGAACGAATCCCGCCGGACTCTGCTCCGGCGCTGCGGCCACATTCTACTGGGCGTACAACGGAAGCACGGCGGGCGGTTCGGTGCTGACCTCGCCGGTAGTTTCGCTGGACGGGACGAAAGTCGCCTATGTCGAGAGCGCTGGCGGATCGGCAGTTTTTCACGTCCTCAAATGGAAGTCAGGAGAAGGCACTTCAGCGACAGCTTCTGCGGTGCCCACTCTTAACGGCAGCTGCAACGCAACCAGTTCGTGCCTCAAATCAGTGACCTTCTCCGCTGCTTCGACGGCAACCCTGGCCTCCCCGTGGGTGGACTACACAACCGACAAGGCATTCGTAGGCAGCGACGACGGCAAGATTTATCGCATCAGTTGCGTCTTCAATTGCGCGCTCAACACGCAGCCCGTGGTGGACTGGACTTTTACCCTGCCCGTGGCCGGCACCGGCGGCGCCTCGGCGACGCCCAATGGCCCGGTTTACGACTCTCAGACCGGACACTTGATCGTAGGCGACCAGTTGGGCGAGCTGTGGACCATCAACGCCAGCGGAGCCACGCCCACTCTTTTTGCCGGGCCGTTGATGATTGGGGGCGGAGGCTGCGATATTACGAAACCGCCGGGGCGCAACGTGCCTGGGCGGGATTGCAACGCGACTGGTGGTGGCTTCGGCATCGCGGATTCTGTCATTCTAGATGGCTCGGTGGGCAAGGTTTTTGCCTTTTCCGGCAACGATGGAACCAACGGCGCCAGCGCGGTCGTGGTCCAAGTCGACGAAGATCTGACCCACGCCGTGCGGGTTCGTGTGGGTCGCGGGAGCGTGGGCACCACTATCGCCAACTGGAACCTTCACAGCGGGGCCTTCGATGACGCGTACTACGGCAGCAATCCCAGCAGCGGCCACCTCTTCCTGTGTGGTACGGGTGCTGGCGATACCCAGCCCTGGCACTATTGGATCGGATTCACTGGGTATCCCACGATGAATGCGGCACCCAGCGGAAGCCTGCTCCGTTATGCGGTCACCGGTCTTCCGTGTGCTCCCTACACCGAGCTCTACAATCCCAGCCTCACCCTATCGGGCGGGCCGAACGATCACGATCTGCTGATCAGCGGACTGGTGGGCGCCGGCGGCAATGGATACATCATTACCAACGACATCAGTACAGGAGTCATTACCGCCGGAGAGGACTTTGTGAACTACCCGGGCGGAGTCAGCGGCATTGTGGTGGATAACACAAGTTCCGCCGCCCAGGCTTCCAGCGTGTACTTCAGCACGCAGGGAGTGGTCAACGTAGGCACCTGCGTGAATTCCCGCTGCGCCGTCAAGCTGACCCAGTCTGGACTGCAATAGGGCCGAGGCCTGGATAATTTTGGAATGAGTCATCCTGAGCGCAGTCAATGCTTCGCGAAGCGAAGCAGTGACGGAGTCGAAGGACCCCTACCTCCGAAATCCACTGTCAGTGCGCAATTAAGACGGGCTCGCTCCCGTGACTCGCACCGGAGAGTCACAAACTTCAAACTGATTCCTTCCTCGACGGCTTTGCGCATCCCGCCCGCTCCGGTATCCTGACTGATATGAAATCAGATGCGGCGGTCATGGGCAGGCCCGAGTCGAACGAATACGCACCGTATTACGGCAAGTACATCTCCCTGGTCCCCGACGGCGACATTCTGCTCACGCTGGAGCAACAAATGTCGGATACGCGAGCGCTGCTCGCGCCACGTGAGGCGGATGCGAATTTCCGCTATGCCCCGGGGAAGTGGAGTGTGAAGGAAGCTCTCGGGCACGTCATCGACACCGAACGCGTCTTCAGCTACCGGGCCCTGCGCATCGCCCGCAATGACAAGACTCCCCTGGCGGGTTTCGAACAGGATGACTACGTGAAGTACGGACCCTTCGCTCAGGCCAGCCTGGCGGCCCTGTTGGAGGAGTTTACTTCGGTTCGCCGAGCCTCTGTCTCCCTGTTTCGTGGGCTGGATGAAGCAGCGTGGATCCGCCGCGGCACGGCCAGCAACAACGAAGTCACGGTACGCGCCCTGGCCTACATGATTGCCGGCCACGAACTGCATCATCGCGGAATTTTTCAGCAGAAATATTTCGCGGCAGCCTGAAGGGCACACGTGTGTCTATCCCGGCTCAGGTATCCTTAACCGTGACATCCGTCACCACGCCTGGTCACTATGCTTTCCGACTCCGCCATCCTGAAGAAAATCGAGCAGCAGTCCAAACGCACCGCCGGCTTCAAGCAGCTGGCGCGTGAACTCGGAGTCCACGGGGACGCCCGCCGCGAACTCTTCGAACGCCTGAAACACCTGGTGGCCAGCGGACAGCTGCAGCAGGCCGGGCCCGACCGCTACGCCATTCCGCAAGGCGCCGCCGGCAAAAACATGGCGGTGGGACGGTTGAGCATGCACCGTGACGGCTTCGGTTTTGTGATTCCGGAAGCCAACTCGCTCGACGAACGTCTGAAGGGGAAGCTGGCCGGGGATATTTTCATCCCGCCTCCCTTCGTGGGATCGGCCATGCACGGCGACCGCGTGCTGGTCGAGATCGGTAATATCCGTCCTGATGGCCGCGCCGAAGGGCGCATCGTACGCCTGATCGGGCGCGCTCACTCTACTGTCGTGGGGAAATTTCACTATGGCAGCCGGAGGAATTACGTCACTCCGATCGACCAGAAGATCACGCAGGAGATTGTGATACCCGAGGGAATGGAATATCCCGCCTCTGCTGCGGGGGGCGCTGGCTCAGCGCGGCCAGGGCAGGATGCCCTCGCGACAGCCGGCGGGAGACCGGCGTCACTTGAGGGCAGAAAGAGTCCGCACCGCGTGCTGGGCCGGGAAGCGGCTCGCCGCGTCGCCTGGGACGATCTGGAAAATGTTGTGGTGGACGTCGAGATCACCGACTGGCCTACCGCGACCCAAAACCCGCGCGGGCGCGTGGTGGAGATTCTGGGCTACGAAGACGATTTCGGGGCGGATGTCGAGATCATAATTCGCAAGCATCACCTGCCGCACCGCTTTCCGCCCGCTGTACTGGCCGAGGCGCAGGAAGCCGAACCGGTTATACCGGCGGCGGAGGCGCAGCAGCGCCACGACTTCCGCGGCCTGCCCATTGTCACCATCGACGGCGAAACCGCGCGTGACTTCGATGACGCTGTGATCGTGCAGCACCTGGAGAATGGAAACTTTGAGCTGCAGGTGCACATCGCCGACGTGGCCCACTACGTTACGCCGGATTCGGCGCTCGATCAGGAGGCCCGCCTGCGCGGCACCAGCGTCTATTTTCCCGACCGCGCCGTGCCCATGCTTCCACTCGAACTTTCAACCGATATTTGCAGCTTGCGTCCGCAAGTGGACCGGCTGGTGATGTCGTGCGTCATGGAGATCGATCATCAGGGAGAGATTGTCGGGTACGAGTTGAGCGAAGGCGTGATCCGCTCCGCCGAGCGCATGACCTATACCGATGTGAACCTGGTGCTCGAGGGCGACGCCGGGGCCCGCGAGCGCTATAGCCCGCTGGTGGCGGGATTCGAGCGCATGCGCGACCTGGCCTTGATCCTCAACCGCAAGCGTGAGCGCCGCGGCTCCATTGATTTCGATCTGCCCGAACCGGTGATCGAGTTCGACGAGTTGGGATTGATGAAAAGCATCACCCGTTCGGAGCGCAACATTGCGCATCGCCTGATCGAGGAGTTCATGCTTTCGGCCAACGAGTGCGTGGCCTCGCATCTGGAGAACAAGAGAATTGCTTCACTTTACCGCATCCACGAGAAGCCCGACGCCAAACGGGTGTACGACTTTGAAGTGATCGCCGCGACTTTCGGTTACTCGCTCGGGGTGGGACCGCTGCCCATTCAACGGGTGCAACTCAAGACCGACCGTCGCGCGAATTACGGTACGGGCAAGCGCACCCGCGATATCGAAATTCCGAAAGAAGTGCACATCACGCCGCGCATGTATCAGAAGCTGACAGAGAAGATCTCGGGCAAGCCGGAAGAGCGCATTCTTTCCTTCCTGATGCTGCGCTCGCTCAAGCAGGCAAGATATTCCGAGGAAAACCTGGGACACTTTGCCCTGGCCGCGACTGCCTACACCCACTTCACGTCGCCGATCCGCCGCTATCCCGACCTGATCATTCACCGCATCTTGAAAGCGGTGCTGGCTGAAGGTAGCGCCGGCGCGTCTTACCAAGGCGGGTTCGGCCCACAGCATAAGCGGGCTTTCAGCCCGCCATCGGGCCGGCAAGATGCCGGCGCTACGGTTGCCTCGCCGTGGTCCAAGCGGCGCGACCACTCCGCCCACCGCGACGCCGTGCAACCCGAGGGCGGCCCCATCCCAATCGAGGAACTGCACGACATCGCCGAAGAGTCCAGCCAGTCGGAGCGCCGCGCCGACGAGGCTGAACGCGAATTGATGGAGTGGAAGAAAGTGAAGTTCATGCAGGAGCGGGTCGGAGAAGACTTCGACGGCCTGATCATCAGCGTGACCAAGTACGGATTCTTCGTGGAGTTGACCGACCTCTTTGTCGAAGGATTGGTCCCGCTCGATTCCCTGGCCGACGACCGTTACACCTATCACGAAAATACCCGCGAAATCATCGGCCTGCGCAGCCGCAAGATCTACAGCATGGGACAACGAGTGCGAGTGCTGGTGGACCGCATCGATCCGGTCGAGAAGAAGATCCAGTTTGCCGTGCTCGAGGAAAAGCCGGCCCCCAGGCGCAAGAAACGCTAAGCCTGGTGTAAAATCCTTGAGTCAACCCCACCGCCGCGTTTGAGGATGCGGCCGGTTCCTTCCAGTCGGGACGTGGCTCAGCCTGGTAGAGCACTCGCTTGGGGTGCGAGGGGTCGGCAGTTCAAATCTGCCCGTCCCGACCAATCAAAAACATAGTTTCGGATAACGGCGCATGAGGGTGCCCCATGCTTTTTCGCGTAGTTTGCGAAAGAGGGACGAACGATGGTTCAGTCGCGTTTGTGGAATTGGTGGCAGCCATGACGAACAGCTGAGATTGAAAAGAGGTACAGCTTCGAAACAGACTCTTTGGCCTGTCAAGGTTCGATACTCTGCCACCCTTCGTAAAAAGGGTGAAGGATGGGACATCCTTGTGTGCCTGAGCCTCCGCGGTTGTGCGCGGCCGCCCGTCATCTCGTGCTCAATCTGGCGATTGGAGGGTTAAGTCTTGGAGCCGGAAGGTGAGATCAGCATCCACGTGACGCTTTTCTCGGTGCTTTGCCGGTGCGGTGTTCCCCGCGGGATTACCAGCATGTCCCCTTTCTTGACCTCCATCGTAGTAGCGCCATCCGACTCGGTTGCCAGCCACTCCCCGGGCCTGGTATTCCGCGGATTTTTTGGCGTGCCACCTACATCGAAATTCGTCGCGCCTTCCAGGATCAGAAAAATATGATCGCGCCCGTCGTGATATTCAAACTCCCCAGCGCTCTTTGCGTTCTGGGCGGTCATGGCGATGGTCAAGGGTAGACCTTTAGGCTGATAGAGGTAGTGCTCGCCCAACTGCGCCTGAAAAGCTTTCATCGAATCAGAAAGCTTCTCCGCCGTGAAGAGCTGGACGCCCTCCATGGCAGTCTTCGCTTCCGGTGTGCCGGCGCTCGAGGCGAAGAGCATCCTTTCGGTTAGAGGAAGGCTTACGGCCACGGCAAGCGGTGCCGCTCTTAGAAAATTTCGGCGAGTGTGATTTTTAGCCATGCGAGAGTGAAGCATACTCCCCGGTAGGCTGCCAAGTGTTTCTATCCGTCAAGAAAACTGGCCCCAGTGCGCAGCCCCGCGTCTCTGGAGTGTAAAGGGCCAGCCATGCATTAAATGTAGCCATGGCAAACCTGACGGAATTTACCCTGCCCGTCTCCTGCACTCCCATAGCTGCTGATGCACTGTTGCGTTGACTGCCCAATACGTGGGTGCATGGCAATGGGAGAAACCCGGGACAGGAAGCGTGAAGAAATAGTCTTTTCGTGCGACCGGGAGGAGGGACGCCGGTTAGTTGAAGTGCTTTGTGCTTCGACATCGCTCGCGCCACACAGTTTCTGTCTGCGCTGAACGATCCTACGCTGGGAGTACTTGCCGTGCCCGTTTTAGGCCGAACCATCTCGTCAGGTTGTAACTTAGACAGGCCCAAGTCGCTTCCATGGCCACTTTCAAGCGGCCTCGGCAGCGGAACTGCCGCAGAGCACAGCGCTCTTTAATCCAAGCGTGGGGGAACTCGGCGATCTGCGAGCGTCGTGCGTAGATTTGTTTTGCTTCTTCCGTGGCCATCTTCTGCTTGAACGCGGTCGTCGCCGATGGCTCTTGCAGGCGTGTGATCGAGCGCCGCCACTCCGGGCGCGCCTGTCGCGGCGCGCACTTATCGCGCAGAGGACAGTTGGGGCATGCCTTCTTCGGTGCGCGGTAAACGTGGGTGCGAACCCCGTGGTCACGATTCAGGAGCGCATGGTGGGTGAGCGTTTGTCCGGCCGGACAGGTAAACCTGTCCCGCGCGGCATCGTAAGGAAACGCGCTGGCCAGGAACTGGGCGTGCCGGCAGTGCGCATCGCGTTCCACAGGCCGCCAACTATCCTGCCAAGACCCGTAGAAGTCCACTCCTTGATCGACGGCCGCCTGCACCGAGGCGTGATTGGTGTAGTCGCCATCGGCCACGATCTGTTTGGGCTTGCGTCCCAGCGTGGTGGCGCAGCGTTCCAGCGCCGGCTTCATCTGCCGGTAGTCGATGGCATCGGTGGTCGCCTCGACATTCACCACGATTCCGTGTTGCGTGTCGGTAAGCAGTTGCACGTTGTAGCTGGGGACGGTGCCACCTTCGCCGTTGCGCATTACATGCGCCTCGGGATCGCTGCTGGAGGCGCGTGCCACGTACCGGTCGCGCTCGTGTTTCTTCTCCTGCTGCAGGCGCTCGACTTCGCGCACCGCCGCTTCCAGCCGACTGACTCGTTGCCGTGCGGCACGTCGTTGCGCCGCTGCCCGCTGACTCGCGCTCTTCTCTTCTTCCTCAGCTTGCGCGCTCAGCCATCGCACCTGCTCGCGCGCCAGTTCCAGGTGCGCCGCCAGCTTCTCTTTGCGCCGGAAGCTGTTGCCGCCCGCGTTCGCCTTGATCTTGGTGCCGTCCAGGGTTACGCGTTCCAATGTGATCAGACCCTCGGCGCTCATCATGCCCAGCACCTGCACGAATAGATCGTCCAGCCCCGCTTTATGATCGGAACGGAAGCCGGACAGCGTCCGGTGGCTGATCGTCTGCAACCCGCATAGCCACTGGCAGCCCGGCTCGTACTCGCACTGCCGCGCCAACTCGCGCGCCGAACTCACACCACGGCTGTAGGCGTAAATCCATAAGCTGATCAACAACTGCGGATCGGTGTGCTCCCGCCCGGCGCGCCCTTCCACCGCCCCGATCTGCGCATGGTAAAGGCCCAGGTCCAGACGGCCCATCAACTGCCAGATCAGACGCGCGCTATGTTCTTCGTCGATCAACTGTTCGACATCGATGCTGCGCAGCACAAGTTGCTGTAGATTGATAGAGGCAAGTCGCGGTTCAGCGGGCACGCCGGGGCGCTCACATCGCAGTTTACCGACCCAGGTTTTTTTCGCAATGAAGTTGTTGGATAGAAACACAATTTAGGCAGACGGGACGTTTCCCAATTTTCTCGGAAACCGAGTTCGGAAATCGTCTGCCAGAGTGTAACCAATCGGTTTAATTCAGCCTTAAACAGCTGAAAGTGTTAGTTCAAAAATATCGGGGTCGTGCAGAAAAGTTCGAAAATCGTCTGCTAGGGCCGACCAATTCTTCCTCAACTAAGTTCCGTGATCCCACCCTTCGCAGAGAGCGCGAAGGATGGTGCAGCCGAAATTGGTGGCCGCCCCGAGCGGGCACTAGTTTCGCTTCGGCGCCTTGGCCAGGAGCCAGACGAATAGGCCCACAGCTATCCAGGCGGCAAGAGGCAGGGCAATGTTCCACACTGGCCGAAGATAGCAAAGCTGCTTTTGACCAATCCCAAAAAATTTGGACGAGGTCGGTCTTCCGACGGAATACTGGATCAAGTCGAGGGCCCCATGAGGAGCGCCTTTCCCATTCCTTGCAAATGACCCGCCCTGAGTGGAGAATGGCGCGGGGATTCCTGGATGGGGTGGGCGGATGACAAGCCGCGAAAATTCGGCGCGGTTACACCCTGGCTGGTTCTGCTGGCCGTTTCCCTTCTGATCAACTACATCGACCGCGGCAACCTGTCCCTCGCTGCGCCGCTGCTCAAAGACGAACTACACCTTACCGCCTGGCAGCTTGGGATTTTGTTTTCCGCATTCTTCTGGACTTACACCGCTCTGCAGTTTGGCATGGGATGGGTGGTGGACCGCTTTGAGGTGAATCAGGTCATCGCCGCCGGTTTCCTGGTGTGGTCGCTGGCCACCGCTACGACCGGCCTGGTACATGGATTCACCATGCTGCTGGTGATGCGGCTGTTGCTCGGCATCGGCGAGTCGGTGGCCTTCCCCTCCTGTTCGAAAATTCTCGCTCTCCACGTGGCCGAGCCGGACCGCGGATTCGCCAACGGCGTCATCATCGCTGGAATGAAATCGGGGCCCGCTGTGGGAGCGCTCGGGGCCGGGCTGCTTATGGGCATTTACGGTTGGCGCCCGGTATTCATCGGAATCGGGCTGCTCAGCCTGGCGTGGCTTCCGGCCTGGAAGAAATGGATGCCGCGGCGCCAATCGGTGGTCCATTCTGACTCGACCGGAGTTCCTACGGTGAGTCGCATTCTCCGTCAGAGGTCGTTTTGGGGCGCCTGCACCGGACACTTTTGCGCCAACTACGTTTTGTATTTCATGGTCACGTGGCTTCCGTTCTATCTGGTGCACGAGCGCCAGCTTTCAGTGCACGCCATGGCGATCACGGCGAGTGTGTATTACCTGGTGGATGCAGCGGCGGCGATCGCGACCGGCTGGTTTTCGGATTTCTGGATACGCCGCGGTTTTACTGCAACCCGCGTCCGCAAATCGGTCATGGTAATTGGACATACGACGGGAGCGATCGCGCTGGCGGGATGCGCGCTGGCCGGCCCGCATACCTATCTGGCGTGGCTTCTGGCTGCGGGAGTGGGATCGGGAATGGCTGGGTCTGGTGTCTACGCGTTCTGCCAGATTCTGGCCGGCCCCAAGGCGGCGGGAAGGTGGACCGGGTTTCAAAACGGCTTCGCGAATCTCGCCGGCATCGTCGCGCCGGCGCTCACCGGATTCGTGGTGAATCGCGCGGGGAATTTCCAAATGGCACTTGCGATTACAGCGGCAGTTTCGTTGGCCGGAGGCCTGGCATGGGTCTTCGCCATAGGCCCTCTCCGGGAGGTGACTTGGGCAGGAGATGGCTCGGATCTTCCCGCTGCTGCCGTGCACCTGCCCAGGTGAAATTCGATCGTCTGCCCGGAGGTGGGTAGTTCCAGTTCGCGCGCCTGGGGATCCTGGGCCAGTTCCTCGCCGCGCGAACACGCTTCAGCTTCTGCTCGGTTCGTCGCAGTTCGCGACGAGTCTCGCGACTGGAAAGAGCGAAATGGTCGCCGGCCAGCGTGGTATAGGTCCCAGGGTAATCGAACCGTCCAGCTCCGTCATCGCTCATCCCTTGCGGTCAACCGGGGCCGTTTTTGCAGCCGCCCGCTTGTTCCACCCATGGAAGGCCGAAGCGTCGCCCGCCTTCCAGGCTTCGCGGAGTCCAGGGGCGCTCAGGTCCCAGTCGGGGCGGATCTCGCTGCTCACGGCGCGCAGGTCGTGCCAGAGGTCGATTGTGGAGGGGCGGCCCCAGAACCAATAGCCGTTATAGATGCTGTGGACCACGAGGCCCGGCTTGAGCACGAGCGTGTGCGGAATCATCGGGTTATTGTCCGGGTCGGTGTACTCCTGGATGTCGAGATCCTTTTGGACTTTTCGCTCCGGGTCGGAGAGGAAGGGCCACTGGGCGCCGACCGACGCACGGAACTCCTGAAGGGTATGGTGGTCGTCGGTCGAAATCGTGGCGATTTGGGTGTACGCCACGGCAATCTTCGGATAGAACGCGGCGAGCTCCAGATGCTGCTGGTGTTCCTTCGGGCAGTAGTGGCCACGCGCCAGCGTGAGGATCAGCGGGTCGTCACCCTGCAGATCGCTGAGCTTCCGCAACGTTTTCGTGTGATCGGGCAGTTCGTAGTCGGGAAAGACGCCGCCGGGCACGATGTCAGAGCGCATGATGGACTCCTTCGATGGGATCGCCTGGCGATGGTAACTCCGTCCCGGCCTGCCGCGCCACTATGCGCGAAAACCTGGACGGTCTTCTGACGCCAGATTTCCCCGGGATGCGTCATCAGCCTACGTAGTCGGGCTTAGTGCGACGCCCGGGCAGAAGCTGAAGTGTGTACACGTCCTGACCCGTCAATTTCAGCGTCCAACGTGACTTCATTGGCCCTTGCTCTCGCTGGCGGATGGACCAAAGCCGCAGCGTCCGCGCATGCCTTGCTGGAATCGTTCCCGCTCCTCGGGGGTCATTCGTTCCCAGCGCTCGGCCATGCGGCGGCGGAAATTGGAGCGCTGAAAACCGTGCCGTCCAAATCCGCCAAACAGGATCCGGCACAACGCCAGAAGCCCAACCGCTTGCCAGAAGGTGATCAGGCGCCAGCCGAAGAGAGGCGGCAGCAGCCAGTTCCAAAGCTGCAGCACGATTTCGCCGCCGATGGCGATAAACAGCGCAATCCCCAGAATTGCCAGCGGTGCCAGGAAAATCATTTTCTTCAATCTCGGTCTCATAGTCAGTCCCTCACGTTTTCGTAAATTCGTCGTATATGCTTTGCAGGCGCTCGCGCAGATGCAACAGCGCATAGCGTTTGCGCGAGAGCAGGGTATTTACGCTCACCCCAGTCTCGGCTGCCATCTGTTTGAAGCTGCGTCCTTCCAGTTCGTGTCCAACAAAGACCTCGCGTTGCTCGGGCGGCAGTTCGTCAACTGCCAACTCGAGTTCCTCGAGAAGCACATTGCGGGCGTAAAGCGCCTCTGGCCCGGCATCGGGCGAAGGCAACAGATCTTCGAAGCGCAAAAGTTCATCGTCATCGTCGCCGGCGGCGGCAGGGCCGCTGAAGCTCTCCGGCCTCTTCTTCCGGAAGAGATCGGTGATGCGATTACGCGCCACGCGAAACAGCCAGCCGGTGACGTGCTCGATCGGCATCAGGAGCCGGTTCGCTTCCACCAGTTCATAGAAGACGTCCTGCAGAATGTCCTCGGCGTCGCGCGGGTCGGGAACCCGGCGGCGAATGAAGTTGCGCAGCCGAGGCTGCTCCCGCTTCACCACTTCCGTGATTCGCTGGTCCTGTTCGAGTGCCATCTGCACCGGGCGCCGCGTCCGTCCTCTACGGTTGAAGACGAATGAAGGGGTGTGGATATTGTAGGTGGGCTGAGGCTGCCGCACTTTTCTTGCGGCCCCCGGCTGTCCCCACGTGTTTTTTGGTAAGCTCTCTTCGCGCTGAAGCGTGACTTGGTACTATCGACTCGAACAGCGGACAGGAGAACTACGCAAACATGCTCAATCGCCGCAGCTTCATCATCGCAAGTGGACTTACCGCCCTGGCCTCGACCAGAGTGCTGGGGGCAAACGATACCGTGCGCGTCGGAGTGATCGGCGCCGGCGGCCGCATGCGGAACCTGCTGGATGCCGCTGACAAGCTCGGCCCTTACCAGATCGTGGCGGTGAGCGATGTGTATGGGCCGCATCGCGATGCGGTCCGCGAACGCTCAAACGGGGTCGCGACGACTCATCTGGATTATCGCGAGGTACTCGGCACCGACGTCGATGCGGTGTTCATCGCGTCGCCCGACCACTGGCACGTGCGCATGGCGCTGGATGCCCTGGCCGCCGGCAAGGACGTTTACCTGGAAAAGCCTGTGACCCATACTATCGAGGAGGGCGCCACGCTTACCCGCGCGGTGCGCTCGAGTAAGCAGATTCTCCAGTGTGGCATGCAGCAGCGCAGTTGGACCCACTTTCGCGATGCCGTGGATCTGATCCAGTCCGGCAGCCTGGGACGCGTCCCGCAGGTGCGAACCTACTGGTGGCAGAACTATCACCGGGACTGGGCGCCCAAGCCCATCGACACACAGGCGCTCGATTGGAAGCTTTGGCTTGGGTCGGCTCCCGATCAGCCCTTCAGCGAGGAAAAATATAACCACTGGCGCTGGTTCTGGAATTTCGGCGGCGGCGCCATGACCGATCTGTTTTCCCACTGGATCGACGTGGTGCACTGGGCCATGAAATCCGACCAGCCACGCGAGGCCCAAATGCTGGCCGACAAATATGTTTTCGAGCAGTGGGAGTGTCCCGACACCATCCAGGCAGCCTTCCGTTACCCCGGGTTCGATGTGGGGTACGACGGCATGATGAATTCTTCCATCGACGATGGCGGCCTTGAGTTCCGCGGTACGGAAGCAACCCTGAAGCTCAACCGGAGCGGATTCTCGGTTTATCGCGAAGGCGTGCAGGAGGGGCAAAATCCGATTCTTACGGAGCGCAGTTTCCGTGACGGAACCATCTCGCACGTGGAGAATTTCCTGGCCTGCGTCAAGAGCCGCAAAGAGCCAAATGCGCCGGTGGAAACCGGGGTCGCCGCGGCGCGCGCGGGGCACATCGGCAACCTGGCCTTCCATCGCGGCGGCCAGACGGCGTGGCCGCCGAAGGCCTAGGATCGCGCTTGGGCTCTACTGTCCTTCGCCCAGCTCGCGAATCCAGATATTCCGGAAATGCACTGGGTTGCCGTGGTCCTGCAACGCGAGGGGAAGCTTGTCCGGCGTGGGTTTGTAGGGAGGCCGCACATGGTGGCCGGTGGGGCCGGACAACTCTACATTGTCCTGCACCAGCACCCCATTGTGCAGCACCGTCACTCGCGCCGGGCGCGTGACCTTTCCATCCTGGTCGAAACGCGGAGCATGAAAGACGATGTCATACGCCTGCCACTGTCCGGGCGGCCTGGAGGCGTTCACCTGCGGCGGAAATTGCGCGTACACGGCCGAGGCCTGGCCGTCAGCGTAGGTCTTGCTGTGGTAGGAATCCAGCACCTGGATTTCGTAGAGGCCCATCAGGAACACGCCGCTGTTGCCGCGTTCCTGGCCCTCGCCTGCCGGAGGCGTGGGCTCGGTGAACTCGACATGCAGTTGGCAGTCGCCAAACGGCTGGCGCGTCTGGATGATTCCGCTGTGCGGCACCACTTCCAGGTAACCATCCGCTACCTTCCACTTCGCCGGCTGGCCATCGGCGCCCGTCCATTGGGAAAGATCCTTGCCGTCGAACAACACGACGGCGTCAGATGGCGGACGGCCGGGCGTTTCCTGCGTGCTCGATGTTCCGGGTTCTATCACGGGCGGCACGGGACGGTCAGGATCATTCGGCTTCCACCGCGGATCCACCTGCGCCACCGAAATCTGCGCCATGCAGAGGGCCAACGTCAGTACCGATAAAATTGCTCGCATCGGGCAAAACCTCGCTTTCAAGATACACGAAAGATGGCGCCGGTGATCGTCGATGCAGGGGCGAATGTAAGCTGCCTGAGTCCAAAGCGCCAGGCCTGCATCTACGTAGGCATGGCAGATTCGACGAAGTTCAACCTGGCCGAGAGCATCGCAGTTCTGGGTCGTACTCCTGGAACTCTCGATGCGCTGTTGCGCGGGCTGCCCGACGTTTGGGTGCGCGGCAACGAAGGAACAGACACCTGGGACGCATTCGTTATTCTGGGCCACCTGATCGTGGGGGAGCGCACCGACTGGATGCCGCGGGTCCGAATCATACTTGAGAACGGAGACGCGCGGCCATTCGATCCCTTTGACCGCTTTGCACAGAGAGAGTGTGAAAACAAGTCCATGGAACAACTGCTGGACGAATTTGCCCGCTTGCGGCGGGAGAATCTGGCGGCGCTGCAGGCGCTGAATTTACAGCCTGAAGATCTGCTCCGGAGAGGAAAGCATCCAGCCCTGGGAACGGTTACGCTAGCGGAACTTCTGGCGACGTGGGCGGTTCACGATCTCACCCATCTGCATCAACTATCGCGCGTGATGGCCCACCAGTACCGCGATGCCGTCGGCCCCTGGAATGTTTATCTGGGAGTGCTGAAGTGCGCCGGGCACAGCGCGCCGTAGCCTATTCACTCTTGAAGACGCCCCGCCCAAGCTTTGCTTGAACGGGGCATCCTTCAAACGACTCTAACCCGCCGCTTACCTCAGGTTGTAGGCTGGAAGATCAGGCGGGTTTGAGGCGCGGCTTCGGGTTGCGCCGGCTGAGCGTTCCGGTCCGAACCGTTGTCGCCCATGCCCGCGTCATCGTTGACATTGAAGTGCAGGGCCTCGGGATCCAGCGTCGGCGTGATCAGGTAGCTCGACGACGAGTCGTAGTCAGACAAAGCGTCTGGCTCGTACGATGGCGGATTGTTGTACCCGATGTCGGGATCATCCTGGTAGTAGTTGGACGACGGCCAGGGCGAGTACCAATAAGGGTTGTACCACCAGGGGTCCCATCCGTAAGCCAGGCCCGGTCCCCAGTAGCTGCCCCAGTACGGCCATCCGAAGCCAAAGCCCCAGCCAAGGCCTGCGCCAAAAAAGCCGCCGCCCCAACCATAGTTACCCCAACCATAGTTACTCCAGCCGTAGTTGTAGTAACCGGGCCAATAACCTCTGTTCCAACCGTAGCCACGCCAGCCGAAACTGTTAAAGCGGTTTCCGCGCCATCCGTTTCCCCAGCCCCGGCCAAATCCGCGGTAGCCGCCATTGGAATTGAAGCGTGAGCTGCCAAACAGGTGCGTGCCCGATCCGAACCGGGTGTTCCCGAATGATCTGAACGTGGAATGAGCCGAACGCGATCCAGCGAAAGACGAACTACCGAAGGTGGATCTGCCGGAATGCGAGCTGCCGAAACCGGCGCTGCCCCGAATCGACCCTGCTCGCGAATTCCGCCCCGCGCCCATGCCTGGAGAGGAGCCCCGCGCCGAACCAAAGGAGTGCCAACTGCCGTCGGACCTTCCGCCGTTATGGGCGGAGAGGCCGGAGGATGCGAAGTTTCCGGAGTTGCGTCCTCCACTGAAGCGCGAAGAACCGCCGGCGTTGCCGAAGGAATGCCAATGGCCATCATTCATTGCGGAATGGAAATTCGAGGAACGATTTCCAAACGAACGGTTTCCGAAGGAATGATTTCCGGACGAGCGATTTCCAAAAGATCCGGAATTGCGGCCGGATGCGAATCCGCGGCTTTGTCCCGTCATGCCGCGCGAAGAACTGAAGCCGCCGTACGAGCCCCTGCCGGCTCCGTATCCACGTGCGGCCGATCCACCGCGATAGCTTCCACCCGGGCTGTAACTCCTCCCGCCAGAAGATCGCGCGCCGCCGCCAAATGAACGACTGCCTCCGTATGGGCTGCCCCCGCGATATCCACCGCCACCGGAGTGAAACCCTCCGCCGCCACCGGAGTGGAAACTACCACCCCCGCCCCCGCCATGGAAACCGCCGCCTCCGCCTCCACCGTGAAAGCCACCGCCACCGCCACCGCCGCCGTGGAAGCCACCACCGCCGCCACCTCCGTGACCGCCGCGCTGACCGAATGCTGTATTTGGGGTGAGAGCAAAAATCACGAAAGCAGTGGATGCGATGAGGGACCTGACCAGACCAAATTTGCTCATAACCTGTCCTTCCCGTCGAACGTGGTAGCGGACTCTGAATTGCAATGTCTGCGAATAAGCAACCGCCCTCGTCGAATCAGATTCTGGTCCGAGCGCAGGAACGGCCACGGAAACCCGTGCTACTCGCGGAAACCGCCGCTATTAAGGATGCAGCTGGAGGGCCAATTGTCGGCTGAAGATTCAACGATCTTTAACCCCACTGTTCTCAATATGTCGGAGCGGGCCAGAATGTCTGGTAGAGGCAGCAGTGAACACCGATCGCTGGCCCAATTCCACCACGGGTGGTGGTTTTCGGCCAGGGCGCGGAGAGTGGCGAAGGCTTTCTGGGCAGACTTTCTGGAAAGACTTTCGCTTCCTCCCGATCCGACCCGGTTACCGGCGTGGGCCTTACGACTCGAGGCGGAACACACTCATGCAACTTTTGCTCCCTCTCGAGGGTTCAATATAGATAGCGATCATGCTCTTCGGAGGAAAGCTTGAACACATTTCGAATTCTTCATCGACGAAACCTTTCAATTCACATCAAGGCCTTCTCAATTCTGGTACTGGTTTGCGCGGCAGGCTCATGGCTCAGCGCTCAAAGCGTCGCATTCAGCCCCAATCAAGGTGAAAGCGACGGCGTCAGCGCCGGCGGAAAATGGATGGTGTTCCATTCCGAAGACAAGATGACCGGGGCCAAAAAGGTGCGCTTTGAGATTCTGTCGGACAACTACCTGCGAGAAGATCCGGACTACAAACCGCGGATCCAATTGACCTGCACGAATGGCAAGTACACCGCCGCCGATTTCAATCCCGGCATCCGCCTGGGCCCGCCGAACCGTCCTGGCTTCTGGGGGCAGCCCCAGATGGAAGTGATGGTGCGGGTTGATGACGCTCACAGCTATCACGGCTGGAACTGGATTCGCAACCGTTTCCTCTCCATGGACAAAGGCACCACGCGCGCATTGATCGGCGCGCACATCTTCAAGGTCGAAATTCGCGGGCGCAACGGACCGGAAATCGCTGAATTTTCGCCCGCTGGACTGGATCTCGCCCGGGTGAAACAGGTCTGCGATCTGACGGCCAAGAAGCCCAGCAAGGATTAGCACAGCGATCCAGTGTCGGTCGGACACTCTTGTCCGACGCCTTTGACTTTGGTTTTTATTTTGACTTTGGTTTTGTCTTTGACTTTGATTTGCCCCTGACACTGATTTTGACTTTGGCTCAAATGTAAGGCAGTCAAACGAGGGCCACCAAACCAAAGTCAACTTCAAAGGCGTCGGACAGGAGTGTCCGACCCACACCTTCTGCCGGCTTACCTGCCGCGGGCCTCGCACCATGGTTACTTGTCTTCAGGCCCGTTTCGCTATGCAATGACAGCATGGGGAGGGTGTCATGGGTCGAACTTTTGGCTTTTTGGGCATCGTCATTGTGATGGCGGTGGGAATGTATCTCTATTCCGTCCAGTTGAAGACAGCGGTTGCGCCCGGCGGGGCCGGCACTCCAACCGGAACGGCGAACATTGTGGGCGTGAAGAATGATCTGATCAGCATCGCGAACGCCGAGCGGGCGTACTTCGCTACTGAACAAAAGTACGCCTCTCTCGATGAGTTGACGGAAGGGAAATACATCACGATCGAGAGACAGCGGCCTCCTTATGCTTACGATGTCGAGACCACTTCCAGCGGCTTTCGTGTGACCGCCACTCGCGACAGCGCCGGCGCACCGGCCCGCCTCTGGATCGACGAGACCATGCAGGTCCAATCGTCAAATTGAGGGCTGGCTCATGGTGACGCTCCCCCTTCAGCACTGATCACAAGTTGCTGTCCGCGCTTTGATGCGCGCTGTATGATCTAGCGATCAGCATGGCCAGACCCATCAAGCGTATCCTGGTTACCGGAGCTGCGGGCAAGGTAGGCAGCCACTTCATTGACCGCATTCTGGGGTCGGATCAGGACGTGAGGATCCGGGCGCTTTGTCATAACCGCATCCTGGAGCCCCAGGAGCGCCTGGAAATCGTGCGTGGAACCATCTCGGAGCGCGCGATGGTTCACTCGGCCGTGCAGGGAATTACCCACGTTCTGCACTGCGCCACCTGCAAGGAAACTCCCGACGATGTAATGGACGTAACAGTGAAGGGCCTGTTCTGGCTGTTGGAAGAATGCCGTACCAGCGCTTCATTCAAACAGATTATTCTCATCGGCGGTGACGCCGCGCTGGGACACTTCTTTTATCCTCATCCTCTGCCAGTCACCGAACAACAGAAGCACGGCGCGTATCCCGGCTGCTATGCGCTCTCCAAAGTTCTCGAAGAAGTGATGCTGGAGCAATATTTCATCCAGTACGATCTCCCGGGTTGCTGTTTGAGAGCGCCCTGGATCATGGAGAAAGATGACTTCAAATATTCTTTGTCCTTTGGCGAAGACGTTTTCGGAGGGCCGCGGTGGCGCGACCTGGTGGGCGCGAAGCGGGCAGATGAGTACGTGAAAAGCGGAGCCGTGCCCCTGATGCTCGACCCGAAAGGGAAGCCGGTGCAACGCAACTTTGTGCACGTAAGCGACCTGGTGGCGGCAATCCTGCGGGCCCTGGGCCACCCTAAGGCGCACCAGCAGACCTTCAATATCTGTATGGACGAACCAGTGGATTACCGGCACGTGGCTGACTATCTGAAGGAGACTCGGGGACTTCCCTCGGTGGAAATCGAAACCCCCTTCTGGTCAACCTGGCTGGACAATGCCAAAGCAAAATTCCTGTTGGGCTGGCGGCCGGCTTTCGATCTCAAGCGCCTGATCGAAGAGGCATGGAATTATCAGCGGAGCGAATCCGACCCGCGCCGGGTCTGGTATCCGGGATAGTCTTGGAACCCTCGACCACTATGCACATTGATGCTCATCAGCACTTCTGGATCTATGATCCCCGCGAGTATGGGTGGATCGACGATTCCATGGCAACGCTGCGCCGTGATTTTCTTCCTGACGGGCTGAAGCCGGAACTGGAGCAGGCCGGGTTTCAAGGATGCGTTTCGGTGCAGGCGCGGCAGACGATTGAGGAGACGCAATGGCTCCTTGAACTGGCCGCGTCATCGCCGTTTATTCTGGGCGTCGTCGGCTGGGTTGATTTGCAGTCCCCGGACCTACGATCACAGTTGCAGGCGTTTGCCCGTAATCCCAAGCTGGTTGGGATTCGCCACGTAGTGCAGGCGGAACCCGACGACCGGTTCCTGCTGCGGCCGGAATTCTTGCGGGGCATTTCTGTCCTGGAAGAGTTTGATCTGGCGTACGACATTCTGATCTACACCAAACATCTTCCCGCAGCGGCCGAGTTTGTGCGTCAGTTTCCGCGGCAGCGTTTTGTGTTGGACCACCTGGCCAAACCTCCGATCAAGAGCCGGAGCCTGCAGCCCTGGGAGCGCGGGATCAGAGCGCTGGCGGGTTTTCCGAATGTCTTTTGTAAATTGTCCGGACTGGTGACGGAAGCGGACTGGCAGCAGTGGAGGCCCGAGCACCTCACGCCCTATCTGGATGTGGCCTTCGAATGCTTTGGAGCGGAGCGCCTGATGATTGGATCCGATTGGCCGGTTTGCACGGTGGCCGCGTCGTATTCCAGAGCGATGGCAGTGGTGAAGGATTATATTGACCGCCAGTCGCTCCCGGCGCAGGAAGCGATCCTGGGAGGCAATGCGCAACGATTCTGGAAATTGAAACCACCGGTGCGTAGCTAGTTCTGTCTCGTGGACGATGTATTGCCTGCGGTCAGCCGTGATTCACTACTCTTGGCGCCCTTTGCGGCCTTTCTTTGCGAACGTTGCGGTTTAAGAGTTTTGAACGACTCCAACAAGATCAAATGCTTTACAGCAAAGGGCGCAAAGGAGGCGCAAAGGGACGCGAGGGGAAACCACCACTGACAGGGATCAATGAGATGAGTTCATCTGAACGCCGTGTTCTACAATAGACAACCATGCCCGACCGGGTGCTGCAACTCGATTCCAGGGACAACGTCCTGATTGCGCTCACCGACCTGAATCAAGGTGAGCAGATTGAATTCCGCGGCAATACCTACGCACTGGTTTCGAGCGTTCCTGCCAAACACAAGTTCGCGACCCAGGACTTTGCCGCCGGCGCTGATGTGATCATGTATGGCGTACTTGTAGGCAAAGCCGCGAAGCCCATCAACCGTGGCGAGAGACTGACCACGAGCAACGTCTCCCACCAGGCTTCTGATTTCCACGAGCAGTCTGGCGAGTATCGATGGGAAGCGCCTGATATTTCGCGCTGGCGGGACCGGACCTTTCAGGGTTATCCGAGGCCTGATGGCCAGGTGGGGACGCGCAACTACTGGCTGGTGGTTCCGCTGGTGTTCTGTGAGAACAGAAACATCGGTGTCTTGAAACAGGCGTTTGAAGAAGAACTGGGCTTTGCGGCCCCGCAAATCTATCGCCGGCAGGTGGCGGAACTGGCGAAGCTTTACCGGGAGGGCAAGCTGGACGCCGCCGGCTCTGGCACATCCTCGGGAAATGGCTCCGAGCCGCAGCGCTCCCGCGTGTTCGAGAATATTGACGGCATCAAGTTTCTGCTGCATGAGGGCGGGTGCGGCTGCACCCGGGAAGACGCCAACAATCTGTGCGGGTTGATTGCCGGATACATCAATCATCCCAACGTGGCGGGAGCAACAGTCCTCAGCCTGGGTTGCCAGAACGCGCAAATCGGAATCCTGCGCAATCAGATCGAGAAGCGCAATCCGAATCTCAACAAGCCGGTGGTTATCCTGGAGCAGCAGCAAAGCGGCACGGAATCAGCCATGCTTTCGGACGCCATCCGGCAGACGTTTCTGGGATTAGTCGAGGCCAACAAGGCCAGGCGTTCGCCGGCGCCGCTCTCCCGTCTGTGCCTGGGTTTGAAGTGCGGTGGATCGGACGGATTTTCCGGGCTCTCGGCCAATCCTGCCATCGGACACACTGCCGATCTTCTGGTGGCACTCGGGGGCCGGGCCATTCTTTCGGAATTTCCGGAATTGTGCGGGGTGGAGCAGCAGTTGATTAATCGCGCCACGCGAAAGGAAGTCTCAGACCGGTTTGTGAAATTGATGCGAGACTATCAGGCCCGCGCCCGATCGGTTGGAGCAGGCTTTGAAATGAACCCTTCGCCGGGAAACATTCGCGATGGCCTGCTGACCGACGCCATGAAGTCGGCCGGCGCGGCCAAAAAAGGCGGGACTTCTCCCGTGACAGCCGTGCTGGACTATCCCGAATACTCGACTGTGCCGGGACTGCACTTGCAGTGCACGCCGGGAAGTGATGTGGAATGTGTGACCGCGCAGGTGGGCGCAGGGGCCAACGTTGTCCTGTTTACCACCGGCCTGGGTACACCGACCGGAAATCCGATCGCCCCTGTGGTCAAGCTGTCCACTAATTCATCACTGGCGCAGCGTATGAATGACATTATTGATATCGACACCGGCGGCGTGGTTTCGGGCGAGACCACCATTGCTCGCATGGGCGAAGATATCCTCGAACTGGTGATAAAAGTGGCCAGCGGCGAGACCAGGACGAAGGCCGAGCTGAATGCCCAGAATGATTTCATCCCGTGGAAGAGAGGCGTCTCGCTCTGAGTCAACCGCCAGACAACACCAATCTCAGACTCGACGGCAAGGTTGCCCTGGTGACCGGCGGGGGCAGCGGCATTGGACAGGCGATCGCCTTGAAGTTTGCCGCCCACGGGGCCTCGGTGCGGGTCCTGGACGTGAGCCTCGCCGCCGGGGAAGAGACTTGCCGGCAGATTGTTTCCGCGGGAGGAAAAGCATCGGCCTGCGCCTGTGACGTCACAGACCAGAAACTAGTCAAGGAGACATTCACCAGCCTGGCTGAACACGGGCCGCTGGCGATCCTGGTGAACAATGCGGGCGTCTCGCACATTGGCACGATCGAGAGCACGACGGAAGCAGATTTCGACCGCGTTTTTCGGGTGAACGTGAAGGGCTTCTACAACTGCATGCAGGCTGCGGTCGCCACTATGAAAACCCAGGGCGAGGGCGTGATCCTGAACATGGCGTCCATCGCGGGTTCGGTCGGGCTTGCCGACCGCTTTGCTTATTCCATGAGCAAGGCCGCCGTGATCTCGATGACCTATTCTGTCGCCCGAGATTGCCTGCCGTACAAGATTCGCTGCAACTGCATTTCGCCGGCCCGGGTGCACACTCCATTTGTCGATAATTACCTGCGCAATACTTATCCGGGGCGCGAAGGTGAGATGTTCGAGAAATTATCGCAGACGCAGCCCATTGGAAGAATGGCGGAACCGGCAGAGGTCGCCTCCCTGGCCCTCTTTTTGTGTTCGGATGAGGCGTCCTTCATCACCGGAGTTGACTACCCGATCGATGGCGGCTTCTTGAATCTGCACGGTTGACGCAAAGCAACTGAAAATAGCATGGACCTCGAACTGAAGGACAAAGTCGTCATCGTGACCGGCGGGGCCAAGGGAATCGGCGCGGCCATCGTGCGCTCGATCGCCGGCGAGGGCGCGGTGCCGGTGATCGTCGATCGCGATGCGGAAGCAGGAGCGCAGCTGCAAAATGAGCTGCGCAGCCAGGGCTCGGCCTGCGGCCTGGTCATGGGCGAGCTCTCGAATCCCGAGGAGTGTTCCCGCTCGGTGGACCAAACCGTCAAAATATTCGGGCGGCTTGATGCGCTGGTCAACAACGCCGGCCGTAACGACAAAGTCGGCCTGGAGCAGGGAAATCCGGGCGAGTATGTGGCCTCGCTCGAACGCAACCTGGTGCATTACTACAGCATGGCGCACTATGCTCTGCCCCATCTGAAGCGGGCCCAGGGAGCGATCGTCAATATCGGATCGAAGACCGCGGTCACGGGACAGGGTGGCACTTCCGGCTACGCGTCGTCGAAAGGCGCTGTGATGGCGCTCACGCGGGAATGGGCCGCGGAGCTGCTGCCTTACAACATCCGGGTCAATACCATTCTGCCGGCCGAAGTGATGACCCCCCTCTACCGGGAATGGTTGGCCACGTTTCCAAATCCCGAGGAAAAACTCAGCGCCATCCTTTCGAAAATCCCCTTGGGCAAGCGCATGACGACCGCGGACGAAATTGCCTCTATGGCGATTTTTCTGCTCTCGGGCAAATCCGGGCACACCACCGGCCAGCATATTTTCGTGGACGGCGGTTACAGCCATCTGGACCGGGCGCTGACCTGATGGGCCGACCTTGGACCACAGACTTCGGACGTTCGTGGGCGAAGGTCGTAGCATCAACAAAGTCTTTGCGGGAGGCGAGTCTATGGGAAAGTTGGGCTGGGTGAGGACGTACCTTTTGAGCAAAAGAACCTTCCGGGTTGCCATTACAGGTTGTCTTTTCACAACCTTGGTACAAATGCTGGCGGCGCAAAGTCCTGCGACCGCGCAGTATCCCTCATACCCCAGCGAAACGCCGGACCGGTTTGAGCCCCGGACCGACAGCTTCGACTACGTCAGGCGGGAAGTCATGATCCCGATGCGCGACGGAGTGAAACTGTACACCGTCATTCTGATACCCAAAGGAGCCCAACGTGCGCCCATCCTTCTGACGCGAACGCCTTACAGCGCAAACGAGCTCACCAGCCACGATCCGCGCGGCGGAGAGGAAACGAACGCCGCTCCCAGTTCCCATCTGGGGCCGATCCTGAACGGTTATGACAACGCGACTGAGGTGATCGTCGAAGGCGGCTACATCCGCGTGATACAGGACGTGCGCGGGAAGTATGGCTCCGAAGGCGACTACGTGATGAACCGTCCCCTGCACGGGCCGCAGAATCCCACGCCGGTCGATCATTCCACCGATACCTACGACACCATCGACTGGCTGGTGAAAAATATTCCGGAGAGCAATGGCAAGGTCGGGATCCTCGGGATTTCGTACGACGGCTTTTTGCCTCTGATGGCGCTGGTCAATCCGCATCCCGCATTGAAAGTTGCGGTGCCGATGAATCCCATGGTTGACGGCTGGATGGGCGATGACTGGTTTCACAATGGCGCTTTCCGGCAGCAGAACATGTCATACATCTATGAACAGGAAGGCACGCGCAAGAACGACGCCAAGTGGTGGAGCAGCAATTACGACGATTACGACATGTTCATGCAGGCCGGATCGGCCGGAGAACTGGGACGCATCCGCGGGCTCGAGCAGGTTGGGTTCTGGCGGAAGATTCTCGAGCATCCCGCTTACGACGCCTTCTGGCGCGACCAGGCGATGGACCAGATTCTTGCCGCCCAACCGCTGAAGGTGCCGGTAATGCTGGTGCACAGCCTGTGGGACCAGGAAGACATTTATGGCGCGATCGCAGTTTACAAGGCGATCAAGCCCAAGGACACGAACAACGATAAAGTTTTCCTGGTGATGGGCCCGTGGCATCACGGGCAGGAAATCGACGACGGCAGCACGCTCGGCGCCCTGAAATTCAACAGCGATACCGGACTTTACTTCCGCCAGAATATTCTGCGGCCATTTCTCGATCGGTACCTGAAAGATGGCGTCCCCAAGGCCGATGTCCCGCCCGTCAGTGCTTTTGAAACGGGTACCAACACCTGGCGGAGTTTGCCTGCGTGGCCGGCCGGATGCGCCGCCGGTTGCAGCCTACGGCCGACGTCGCTCTATCTCAACGCGGGTTTGAAGCTGGGCTTCGCTGCGCCAAAGTCCGGCGATGCGGAGTTCGACGAGTACACCGCAGATCCGGCCAAGCCCGTGCCCTTCCGCGCCCGTCCGATTCAGCCTGTCGGTTACACAACCGGCTACACCTGGGCACAGTGGCTGGTGGACGACCAGCGTGAGGCATCCGGGCGTCCGGATGTACTGGCCTTCGTCTCCGATACCTTGAAGGCGCCGGTAAAGATCAGCGGACAACCGACGGCGAATCTGATCGCCTCGACCAGCGGCACCGATTCAGACTGGGTTGTAAAGCTGATCGACGTGTATCCGGACGAAGTGGCCGGCCAGGCGGCCATGGGAGGGTATCAATTGATGATCTCGGCCGATGTTTTTCGTGGCCGCTATCGCGAGAGCCTGGAGACGGCCAAGCCGATTGCCGCCGGCAAACCGCTGTTGTATCGCTTCGCGCTGCCCACGGCTAATCATGTCTTTCTGCCCGGGCACAAAATCATGGTGCAGATCCAGTCGAGCTGGTTCCCGCTCTACGATCGTAATCCGCAGACTTTCGTTCCTAGCATCTTCTGGGCCAAGCCTGGGGACTATCGGAAGGCGGAGCAGCGGGTCTATCACACCAGCGGCGAGGCGAGCTTCATCGAGTTGCCTCTGGTCACGACGCCGTGATCGGTCACAGCATTCCGCCGGTCTGAACTTCAAGGATGGCGAGCGCCATCTCCAGTTTGTGGATGGCTTGCCCGATTTCGGGATGTTCAGCCACCTTGCTTTGCAGAGTTTTCAGCAGAGTGTGAGCTTCCGCTACATGCTCGGCCAGTTGCTGTGGCCGCGACCCAGGTCCTGATTCGCCTTGTGTTTGCATTGCGTCCCTCGCAACGATTCTAAACCCTGCGGCTTGGGAAATTGCCAGGTACGGTCGTGGTTTTGAGGTATAGTTTTCTTCACTCGGGAACATGCCCTGTTGAAAAAAACTTCAGGAGAATTTCATGCGCCGCAATCCTTTTTGCAACTTCCTCGGTGGGGCCGGATTATCCATCTGCGGGCTGATTCTGGCCGCAACCTTCGCGACGCAGGTAATGCGGGCGCAAACCTCTTCACCTCCATACCTTCAGGCCCAGGCTCCCCAGGGGCAATACGCTCCGGGGCAATACCCACCCGGGCGTCCGGAGCCTATCGCCTCGCAATGCCAGAACGCCCTGGCTGACCGGGTCAGTGCCGACGCGAAGCGGCGCGTGAATCTTAACCTTGAAACCCAGAGCCCGTACTCGCTCTCCCATGGACGGCGAGGCCTTCGCGGGAGGTTGCGCTACGGGGTCGGCGGGCCGAACAGTTGGAGAACGGCAACCTACGACTGCGTGGTGGACCCAGGCCGGAATCGAGTGGAACGCGCCACTTATGCTCCGCGAGCCAGCGGTGCGAACTGGCCCGGCGGCCCCGGTTATCCGGGCGGTCCCGGCCATCCCGGCGTTCCAAACTATCCCCGGGTAAGAGTGGATACATCAGGCCGGGGAACCTTTAACAGCCGCAATGCCGGAAACGTGAAGATCACTCGCGGTTTCGTTGACAGCACGGGAGCGCGTCCCTCCGTTTCGCTGAGGGGCGGAAACTTCATGATTACGTTTTATGGCGTGGTCGAGAATTCGGATGGCGGCGGGTTCACCATGCGAATTACCGGTTCCGACCGCGGATCGGCGCGAGGAACAGCCCAGGCCCGCCTCAACAATGATCGCAACGAAGTGGAATCGATCACGGTGAGTGGAAATATGGGGAGGAACAGCTTCACCGGTAACTTCAGCCGATAACGATTGCAGCCAGAGTTCTCAGCCTGGCGTTTAGCGCCGGGCTGAGAGCATGGTGAGAATGTCCTTCAGCCCCTGGCGAATGTATTTCAGCTCAGAAGTTGGACGCGCCGGGAAGGGCAAGGGATCTTGTTTCTTGTCTCCCTTGATCTCGGCCCGGAGATGCTGGCGCGCGCCCGGAATGGTAAATCCTTCTTCGTAGAGAAGTTGCTTGATCCGCAGTACGCTTTCGACGTCCTTACGGCGATACATACGCTGGCCGGTGCTGCCTTTCACCGGCTTGAGTTGGGGAAATTCGGTTTCCCAGAAACGCAGCACGTAAGCTGGCAACTGGCACAGCCGGGAAACTTCTCCAATGCGGAAATAGAGCTTTTCAGGAATCAGGACATCGATCGCGGCGGACCTGGCTTTGGCTCGGGTTCGTGGGCTCATCTTAAATTTCCAGAAGCCGTATTCATCGCAGGGGCGTTCTTTCCCATCCGCGTTTCTAGCATGACCGCGCCTCCGGGACAACCACATTCTAAAGGATTCCGGAGTTTTCCGGCCCCGGCAGGGCAGGAAAGGGGCGAAAAATGGGCGCGCGGAGCACCCTTCGACGGTGACGGTTGAGCGGTATCGTACACTGGCGGCAGATTGGCCGTGATTCCACCTATGCGAACAGATCCCATCGAGTTGGAAATCTTCAAGAACATTTACCACTCCATTGCGGAGGAGATGGGGGCCGCTTTGCGGCGGACCGCGTTTTCCCCCAATATCAAAGAACGCCGCGACTACTCTTGCGCCATCTTTGATGCGCACGGCGAAGTAATCGCCATGGGCGACCACATGCCCGTGCATCTGGGTTCGATGCCGATGTCGGTGCGCGCGGCCATTGATAGCTTTCCCCTCGAGCCCGGCGATGTTGCCATGCTGAACGATCCTTTCCGCGGGGGGACGCACCTGCCGGACATAACTTTGGTGGCGCCGGTTTACATAAACCGGAAGCGGCGAGGGCAGGATGCGCTCGCGACAGCGCGCGGGGACGCCGGCGCCATGGAGAGTCGCCCGGATTTTTATGTGGCTTCGCGCGCCCACCACGCGGATGTCGGCGGGACTTATCCCGGGTCGATGGGGCTGTGCCGCGAGATTTATCAGGAAGGATTGCGCATTCCGCCGGTGCGCATCATGCGTGCGGGAAAGATTGGATCGCGATGTTCTGGCGCTGCTGTTGAACAACGTCCGTACCCCCAATGAGCGCGAAGGCGACCTGGGGGCGCAGATTGCAGCCTGCCACACCGGCGCGGAGCGGCTCCGCGAAGTTTGCGCGCGTTATGGCCTGGAGCGGGCGCAATCCGCGTCGCGCACCCTGCTGGGTTACTCGGAGCAGATGATGCGCGCGTTTTTGGCGCGGGTGCCAAAGGGGACGTACCGGGCGGAAGACTTCATGGACGGCGACGGAATCAGCGACCGGCCGGTGAAGATTGTCGCGGCGGTGAAGTTCCAGCAGGCTCGCGGGCGAGTCGCCCGCGGCCACACTCCCGGCCATGTGGTCACCGTGGATTTCACCGGTTCCGATCCCCAGGTCCAGGGCAGCATCAATGCGGTCGAGGCCATCACATACTCTGCCTGCTTCTACGTATTCCGCTGCCTGCTGGCTGAAGATGTGCCTGCGACTTCGGGGCTGATGCGCCCGATCCAGGTGATTGCCCCGGCTGGCACGGTGGTGAATGCGCGTCCTCCGGCAGCGGTAGCGGGAGGAAACGTCGAGACCTCGCAGCGGATCGTGGACGTTCTGCTGCGAGCCCTGGCTCAGGCTCTCCCCGAACAGATTCCGGCTGCGGCTTCGGGAACCATGAACAACCTCACCATCGGAGGAATGGATCCCCGCACCGGCGAGCCCTTTGCCTACTATGAAACTATCGCCGGCGGAATGGGCGCGCGTCCGACCAAGGCGGGTATCTCGGGAGTGCACACCCACATGACAAATTCGTTGAACACGCCGGCGGAGGCGCTGGAGTATTCGTATCCGCTGCGGGTGCGGCAATATTCCCTGCGGCCGGGAAGCGGCGGCCAGGGCAGACATCGCGGAGGGGATGGAATCATCCGGGAGATAGAGGTGTTGACCGAGGCCGAAGTCACGCTGCTCTCCGACCGGCGTACGCGTGGACCCTGGGGCCTGAGCGGGGGCGCGGATGGCGTGCCCGGGAGCGCATCTGTGATCCGGGCCGACGGTTCAGTAGAAGAGTTGCCAGGCAAATCCAATGTGCGGCTGGGTAAGGGAGAACGGGTACGGATCGAGACACCGGGCGGCGGCGGGTGGGGACAGTCAAAAAATCAACATCGCTGAAACAACAGGAGGCATGATGCAACGCATAAAATCAGTGGGCGTTCTTTCCTGTGCCAAGATGATGGGAGTCCTTCACGGATGTATGGGTTTGCTCTTTATTCCCTTTTTTTTGATCGCTGGGCTGGCGAGTATGGCCGCTCAACAGGCCAATAGCGCCATCGGCGGCGCGGCCATGCTGGCCTTCGGTATCCTCGCGCCGGTTATTTATGGTGCAATGGGGTTCGTGATCGGCGCCATAGGGGCATTTATCTACAACTTGGTTGCGAAGTGGCTGGGTGGCATCGAGATTCAGCTGGAGCCGGTTCCTTCAGTCACTCTCTAGGGCAAGTGCAGCCTCCGCTCTCCCCAATCATTGGACTGCGTCTCACGAAGGCATGATCTGCGTGGTGTTAAAATAAAGAGTTTGGTTGACCACTTCGAGCCCCACAGGTTGTCCCTCATGAAAAAAACGATGCTCGCGGTGGTCAAGCCGGAAGCCGCGCCGGGCGCGGAGATTCGCGAGGTCAAAGTCCCGGCGTTCGGCCGGAGCGAGGTGCTGGTCAAGGTAAAAGTTGCTTCCATCTGCGGCACCGATCTGCATATTTACGAGTGGGACCGCTGGGCGCAGAACCGGATCCATCCGCCCCTGATCCCCGGTCATGAATTTTGCGGCGAGGTGGCGGCCTTCGGCGATGAAGTCACCAGCGTGAAAGAGGGCGATTTCGTTTCCGCCGAGATGCACGTCGCATGCGGCAAGTGTCTGCAATGCCGCACCGGAGAAGCCCACATCTGCCAAAGCGTGAAAATCATTGGCGTGGATACGGACGGGGCGTTTGCCGAATACGTTGTGATTCCGGAATCGAATATCTGGAAGCTCGACCCGGCCATCCCCCAGGAGTACGCGTCAATTCTGGATCCCCTGGGGAACGCCGTGCATTGCGTGCTGGCGGGGGAGATTGCGGCCAAGACTGTCGCCATCACCGGATGCGGACCTATCGGGCTGTTCTCGATCGCAGTGGCGCGCGCGGTAGGAGCGACCACGATTTTTGCCATCGAGGTGAATGAGCATCGCCGGCGCCTGGCCCGGGAAATGAAAGCTGATTTCGCGCTTGATCCTGCAAAAGACAACGTGCGCGCCATCTTGATGGAGCAAACCGGCGGGCTGGGTGCGGACGTTGTGCTTGAGATGGCCGGCCATCCCAGCGCCATACGCACA
This sequence comes from Terriglobia bacterium, assembly GCA_963757835.1. Lineage (GTDB taxonomy): Bacteria > Acidobacteriota > Terriglobia > Terriglobales > Acidobacteriaceae > JAIQFF01. The sequence goes on from CAVWSP010000012.1 coordinate 314,979, forward strand.
GCTTTCGACGTGGTCCGGCGCGGCGGGCGCATCTCTCTTCTGGGGCTGACCTCGAAGCCCATCGCGCTGAATTTTTCCGAAGACATCATTTTCAAGGGGATTACCGTTCAGGGCATCAGCGGGCGCCGCATGTATCAGACCTGGTACCAGATGACAGCGTTGCTGAAAGCCGGGAAGCTCAATCTTCATCCCGTCATCACCGATCGTATCGGGATGAAAGATTTCTCCAAGGCCATGGAGCGGCTGAAGACGGGCGAGGCGAGCAAGATTCTGGTTTATCCCAACGGGACTAAGTAATTCAGTTTTCAGTTGTGCGTTGCCAGTTCTCAGTCAAATCCATTCATCGGATACAATTCCAGAACCATGCTTCGTTACTTCACAGCGGGGGAATCTCATGGCGAGGCCCTGGTTGCGTTTCTTTCCGGGCTTCCGGCCGGGCTGAAAGTGGACCAGGCCTTCCTGGACCGCGAACTGTGGCGACGGCAGCAGGGCTTTGGCCGCGGCGGGCGAATGAAGATCGAGACCGACAAGGCCCACATTCTGTCGGGTGTGCATCACGGGGCAACCATTGGATCGCCGATTGCGATCCTGCTGGAAAATAAAGACTGGAAGAACTGGCAGGAATCGCTGCCGGTGGAAGAGGGAGATTCCGCCAAACACAAGCGGGTGGCTTCGCCGCGTCCCGGTCACGCCGATCTGGCGGGGGCCCTGAAATACAATTTCTCCGAGGCCCGCTACGTGCTCGAACGTGCGTCGGCGCGAGAATCCGCCGCGCGCGTGGCCATTGGGGCCCTGGCCAAGTTGTTCTTGCGCGGCTTGGGAATCGAAGTATTGAGCCATGTGGTGTCGGTCGGCGGCGCTGTATTGAAGAAGGGTGTTTCGTGGGAACAAATTCGCAGTCTTTCGGAGCGCGATGAGGTCGTGCTGAATTGCGCCGATCCGGAGGCTGAGCAACAGATGAAAGACGAAGTGGACAAGGTGCTGCGAACCGGAGATTCCGTCGGTGGTATTTTCGAAGTGGTAGGGCACGGGGTCCCGCCGGGGCTGGGCACATACGCGCAGTGGGATGAACGCCTGGACGGTCTGCTGGCGGGCGCGGTCATGTCGCTGCAGGCGGTGAAGGCGGTTGAAATCGGAGCAGGAGTGACGGCAGCATCCTCGCCGGGTTCCGCCGTCCACGATGAAATAGGATACGGAGCGTCCACCGGATTTACCCGCGCCAGAAATAATGCCGGCGGAATTGAAGGCGGCGTTTCGAACGGCGAGGACATCGTGGTGCGCGGCTATCTGAAGCCGATTTCCACCTTGCGCCGTCCCTTGCAGTCGGTGGATTTTGCCACCCGGGAGCCGGTCAAGGCGGCCTACGAGCGCTCGGATGTGTGCGTGGTGCCGGCCGCCGGCGTGGCGGCAGAGGCCATGGTGGCATTGACTCTGGCCCGTTGCGCGCTGGAGAAATTCGGCGGCGATTCCATGACTGAGACACTGCGAAACTTTAAGGGATATGTGGAGCAAGTAAGGAATTACTGAGGCGTACGACTAAACCTGCATGATCTATCCCATTGTGAAGTTTGGAAATCCGGTCCTGGAGAAATCCG
>CAVWSP010000013.1:0-77541 GCA_963757835.1 Terriglobia bacterium
CGTCCCGGCCGGCCAGAGCGTAAATTTCAAGGTCGCATTCGCCCCGAAAACCGCGGGACAGGTCTCCGGCAACGTCAAATTCGTCAGCGATGCCGACAATTCTCCGAAGGCCATCTTCAATGGCAACGGAACCGCAACCCCAGCCCATCGGGTAAGTCTTGCCTGGCGCGCTCCCGCAGCCTCCGTCGCCGGCTTCCACGTGTACCGCGCGATCGCAGTCAAAGGCCCGTTTACCAGGTTAACCAGCTCTCCCCATCCCCAGGCCACTTTTACTGACGCCTCAGTCGTGGGCGGCTTAACTTATTTCTATTCGACGACTGCGGTGAATAAGAAGGGCAAGGAGAGCAAGCACTCTAACCAGGTTAAGGTCACGATTCCGAACTCCTAGCCGGTTCCATCGTCCTGAGGTAAACCCGCACCAGAGCCTGGAGGTGGCCTCAACACCCCTCCAGGTCACTGCCGGACTCGGCTTGGACAATCCTCCGAAACCCGGGGGTCATCCTGAGGGACTTTGGTCCTGAAGGATCTGGCGGCGGGACGCCTGGGCTTGCCTCAGCCGCACACCTGCTTCACGCCAGATGCTTCGCAAGCAGCACGACGACTCTCCTGGTGCTCTTCCTGCTTCCTATAGGATGATAGGTTCACCGGGACGAACCGATCCGTGAAACCCATCGAAAAGACTCTTCTGCTTCTGGCAATTGTGCTGGCCATCTCTTTCCGGATGCAGGGACTGGGTCGCAGCCTGTGGCTGGATGAAGCCTGGGTGGCAAACTCCGTTTTGGAGCCCACCGTTCCGCGAATGCTGTTCTACGACGCATGGGTACCATCTCCGGAGCCAGGATTCCTGCTGACTTCGAGAGTGGTGACCTCATGGCTGGGGCCGTCGAATCTCGGTTTCCGGATCGTTCCACTGGCATTCAGCCTCATCGGTCTTCTATCGATGCTGCTCTTGCTGCGCCGACTCTTCCCCACCGCGTGGGTGGTTTTCGGCTTTGCCGTGTTCGCGATGTCGCCCGTCGCCATTTTGTATGCTGAAAGTTTTAAGCACTACAGTACCCAGCTTGCGATGGCGCCAATCCTGCTGCTCGCGGCAGTGGATTGCAACCGGCGAACCGGGCCTCGAAGTTTTGTTTTTCTGCTTGCGGCGATCCTGGTAACCACCCTCTTCTCGTACCCCACGGTCCTACTGTTGCCGGCGGTAGCCATCCTGGTGCTGCAGCCGCGGCCGGGAGAATCGATCGATTACTCCCGCGTCAGGCAAGGAATACTTGCCTCGTTATGGGGACTTGGTGTTTTCGGTTTTCTCTACGTCGCCGTGATTCGTCACAATGTCAACGACGCCCTGCGAACGTTCTTTGCCAATCCCGCAGTCGGCGTTGTGAATCACCTCAACCGGGCGGTGACTTACCTCGTCGGACCTTACAGGACGCTACTCCCTATTCCGGAGCGGATCCTTATTTCCACCGGGCACCCTGTGGGATTCGTGGCCGTTCTCGGGTTCGCAGGCGTAGCCGCCCTTTTCTATCAGAGAGAACGGCCTTCCCGGCGGTGGCTCGTCCTGGCTGTCCTGCTGCCCCAGGTCGCCGTCATCTTTCTGGACCTGATTGGCCGCTATCCTGCAAGCCCGCGGACGATGCTGTTCTTGCTTCCTTGCGATGTAATTCTTGTCACCACGCTCTTTGAGTCGGTGGTCGCTACGCTTTCGAATTTGGCCGCAAGTGATTCCTGGCGGCGCGCTGCCGCCTTCACCGCACCGCTTGCGACATTGCTCATCCTGGGTATGGGCTGTTCAAGGCAAGTGAGGCCTCGACCCTCGTTTCAGGATGACGAAGACATGGGTGGCGTCGTCACGTGGCTAAAATCCGCATTCCACGATGGTGACGCTCTCTACGTGCATGCCAGTGAGCAGGAGGAATTCAAACTTTACTCCCGCCTTCTCGGCTTCGCCCCTCCCGCGGTGCAGTTGGGCAACACCGGGTGGCCCTGTTGCCCCCGCCATGTCGAATCCTGGAAGCATCGAGGTTCGGTCGATCTCGTGAAGAAGGATATTGCGCGTCTCTATCCGGTGTCATTACCCGCGCGCTTGTGGGAACTGCACACGCTCCGCGCTGAGCACTGGAGCTATATTGGCATGGATGAAGGGAAGTCGCTGCAGGCGTTGCTCATTCAGCGCGGTTGTACGCTGGCGCATTACGGTGAGTGGCGCAATCTGGCAGTCAGCCGCTTCGACTGTCCGCCGGGAAGCCAGCAAAGCGCTTTCCCCGCTGCTGCGATCGATTCCCTCCACCCGATGTAGCAGCCCCGAGATCGAACTTCCACGAAACGTGCTTGAGAGCGTGTGGGCGCACGCTTCCGAGACGCTGATGGATAACCAGACCGCCCGCGATGCCTGAGGCTCAATCTTCCCTGTTTGGTTGCACGGTGATTCCTCGTGCGATCGCTTCTTCAATGGCGAAGGTGGCTTCGGAAACTTCCACCAGTTCTTCGAACGGGATGGGCGAACACCCGCCCCGTCGCATGGCGTCCACGGTGAGTTCGATCTCCCGTTGATGTCCTTTGTCTTGCCCAGCCCGGGTGCGCCGGGTTTTGCCACCGCGCGCCAGTTCCAGCGTGCGGAAATCTGTGATCCGTCCAACCTTACCTTCGCAGAACACCTCGAACTGCTCCTTGGGGACCGACCTGTCGCCGTTGGCCAGATAGGAAATGTTCGCGATAGAGCCATCCTGAAAGGTGAGCGTCGCTACCACGTTGTCGTGATTGTAGCGGGCCCCGTCCGGCAGCGCGCTGGCGGCGATGCTGGTGATGCCGCAGCCCACCACGCAGCGCGCCCAGTCCACGAAATGGCAGACTTCGCCCACGATCCTACCCCCTCCACTGCTGTTCTGCTGCACCCAGTGATCGTGAGGAATGTATCCGGCATTGACCCGGACGCTCACCACCATGGGTTCTCGACGCCCCGCGAAGAGTTCTTTGAGCCTTTCGGTAAACGGTGCGAAGCGGCGGTTGTATCCCACCATCAGAAAAGGGGACGGGGTCGCTTCCTTCGCGGCTCGATAGACGCTGCGGATTTCATCCAATTGCTCGCGGTTTACCGCCAGTGGCTTTTCGACCAGTACCGGTTTGTGACTGGAAAGCGCGGCCACGACGTATTGGGCATGGCTGTCATGGCGGGAAAGAACAAATACCGCGTCCGTGTCCTTGTCCTGGAGCAACTCCGCGGGCGCCACGGCACGGGTAAAACCAAACAGCCGGCGCGCCGATTCCGATGCAATCCCGGAGGCGGTAGCCACTGAGTGCAGGGCCACACCTCGATTTTTCCGCAGCGCCGGAAAAATAACACTGCGCGCGAAACTCCCGGCGCCAATACAACTCACCCGAAGTTCCCCGCGCCGCGGCGCCGCCGCAACTCGGGCAGCGCCTGCTGCCGCAGGCATGGGTATGAGGACGCGGCCGGGATATTCCACCAGCACCGTGTACGCACGCGGTGTTCTTCAACTCCTGATAAGCCGCGCCTCCCTGCTCGACCGGACAACGCCGCTCGAGAACGGCGACACATCGATCGCCCCCGAAGCCAGCAAATCCAGAAAGGCTTCCATGTTCCGCTTCTCCGTCCAGCGCACATAGCCGATGGGATAGTCGTGGCCCTCCTCTTCGTAATGCGCATCGTAACGGCCCGGTCCGTAGGAACGGGAAAGCACCAGCGACAGCTCTTTCAGGTACATCGCCTGCGCGACGACTCCAAGATCCACCGCGCCCACTACGACGATGCGCCCGCGATCCCGGGAAATATTTGCCGCCAGCTCCACCGGTTCGCTCGAAGCTGAAGAGGCGGCGACGATCGCCACGTCGCTTCCGTAGCGGGCAAATTCCTTCACTCGCGACGGCGTATCACGCTCCCCCGAGCCCAGCGCCAGATCGGCGCCAAACTGCCGGGCCCGTTCCACTCTCTGCATATCGCGGTCAATGGCAATCACCCGGCAGCCCGCCGCCTTGGCCAGTTGAATGGTGAGCACTCCCACCAGCCCGGCTCCGATGACTGCTACAACTTCTCCCAGAACCGCCTGGCTCTGCCGGAATCCCTGCAGTGCGATGGCCCCGATCGCACTCAGCGAAGCCGCCTCCAGGGAAACCGCGTCCGGAACCTTGACGGCCAAATTTTTGGGGATGAAATTGACTTCGCAGTGACTGGCGTATCCGGCGCCGGCGCAAGCCACGCGATCACCGGGATGGAATTCGTGCGCACCCTCACCCGCGGCAATTACCGTCCCGGAGCAGCTGTAGCCCAGGGGAGCGAGCATGTCCAGCCGTGACTGCACCCGCTGGTACGCCGCCTTGATCCCGGCGGTCCGCGCAAAATCCACCACCTGCCGAACCAGGTCGGGACGAGCCAGGGCCTTACCCAGCAGAGATTTTTCTACCTGCTCGCGATGCGCCAGTTCGGTACCCGCACTGATCGCCGAAAAGGCGGTGCGCAGCAGAATGCCGCCCGGACGCAGCTCGGGCTGAGGAACCTCCTCGCTGCTCACTTCTCCGGAGCGCACATCTTCCAGAATGGCCCGCATGATGATGGGTTATTGTCTCATCCGGCGGCAGCCTGCGGAAGGTACCGCTATGTTGCGCGCCGAATCGGTTGGGCATAGCACTAAAACATCAAGGACACGAAGGTATACGAAGGCAAGCCTGGAAACTTGCCCTTCGTGATACTTCGTGCCCTTGGTGGTTAATTCCTGGGTTGAAGTTACAGGTTGTTCAATATTTCGGCAATCCGTTGCCCGGCGTGTCCGTCCCAAAGCGGCGGTACCGTACTTTGCTTTTGTTTGCCTTCGAGGATTTTGGTCAGCTCGGCGCGCAACGTGGCTCCATCCTGGCCCACCAGGATATTCGTTCCCAGGGTGACGGTGACAGGACGTTCGGTGTTGCTCCGCAGGGTCAGGCACGGCACCTTCAGGTAGGTGGTTTCTTCCTGGATGCCGCCGGAGTCGGTAACGACCACAGTGGCGCGGCGTTGCAGCGACAGGAACTCGATGTAAGGCAAAGGGTCCCGTAAATCCAGCTGGCTGACGTCAATTCCGAAGTCGGCAATGCGCTGGCGCGTCCGCGGGTGCACCGGGAAAACCACTTTCAGCTGGCTGTTGAGTTCCAGCAGGTATCCCAGGATGACCTTCAAAGTGCGATCATCGTCCACATTCGCCGGGCGATGCAGCGTGACCAGAACGTAGCGCTCGGGCAGCCCGTTCAACTTCTTGTCCATCGCCGCCGGCAATAGCCGGACCAGCGAATCGATCATGACATTCCCCACCCGATGGATCCTGCTCCCGGGAATGCCTTCGCGCTCCAGATTCTTGTCGCCGTCTTCGGAGGGAGTGAACAAAAGGTCGGCCAGCTGGTCCGTGACCAACCGGTTGATCTCCTCCGGCATGGCCCGGTCGAAGGAACGAAGCCCGGCTTCCACGTGGCCAACCTGGATCAGCAGCTTGGAGCACACCAGCGCGGCGGCCACCGTCGAATTGACATCACCATAGACCAGCACGAGGTCCGGTTTGCGCTCCAGAACGACGGGCTCGAAGCGGGTCATGATGTCCGCCGTTTGACGGGCATGACTTCCCGATCCCACTCCCAGATTGGCGTCCGGCGCCGGAATCTCGAGTTGCTGAAAGAACACATCCGACATGTTGGTGTCGTAATGCTGGCCGGTATGGACCAGGGTCTGCTTTATTTTGGAGTAGTGCTTGAGCGCGCTCATCACCGGCGCGACTTTCATGAGATTCGGACGGGCGCCCACTACGTGAAGAATATGCATGCAAGGATCCTGAGCTGGAGTGTACTATCCCTCAAATTTGAGTCAATTGCCCTTGGTAACGGAAGAGACGCCAATCAGGAACGGTTTCGATTTCCACGCAGCGGATCAATTTCCGAAATCGTCAGGCACGAAAGCACAGGAACGAGAACTATTGAGACTGACAGCCTTCGTGATCCTTCGTGTCCTTCGTGGTTCATGCATTGTGCCGGCCCGATCGTGACCCTGACCCGCTACCAGTCCCTCGCCAACCCGACGATTTGGTCGAGTTGCGCTTTGCCGGCCGGTCAACGCTCTTGATTTCTGGTGGTTGGAGTGCTCGTATCGCGCCGCCCACCGCTGGGCGTCTTTTCCAGCGACTCCCGCCAGTTGCGCAATTTAAGGCTGACCTGTTGCATGTAGGCGGCTGCTTCGGCGGCATTCGAAATCTCCTTGTAACTCTCTGCCTCCACCGGAGCGTTGACCACGATCGGGGTGCGGGTGTACGGCGATTCGAGAGTCTCGGAGGGCACCCCCCAGGTGAGTCTCTGAATATCAAGATCGGACATGACCTCGTTCACCACGTCCGAATCGACGGTCCGCTTCCGCAAGGCGCAGGCCAGCGAGAGCGCGTTGAAGCAGAAATTATTTACGTTCCGGGGAATGCCCTCGGTGGCCACCGCGATGGACTCGTAGGCTTCGTCGGTGAAGATGGGAGCGCCTTTGTAACCGGCAATGCGTAGCCGGTGTTCCACATAGTTTTTGACTTCCGCGTGCGAAAGCGGCGCCAGGCCCTGCACAATCGACACTCGCTGGCGCAACTGAGACAAACGGGGGCTGGCCAGCTTCTGGGCCAGTGCCGGTTGTCCGGCAAGAATAATGTGCATCAACTTGGCCTGCGAGGTCTCGAAATTCGAAAGCAGGCGCAGCGTTTCCAGCACCTCGGGCTCGAGATTCTGCGCTTCGTCAACCACCACGATAAGCCGATGGCCTTCCGCCGCGATCTGCGCCAGGCGCTTGTTAAACTCGTCGTACATGCGAACCAGGTCCTGCGTGTCTTCCTCGTAACCCAATTCCGCCAGCAGCAGGCGCATGAACTCCCGCGAATTGCAGTGGGTCTGAAATAGAAATGCGATGCGGGCGGAGGTGCGGAATGTTTCCAGCAGATGAAACAGCATGGTGGTCTTGCCCATGCCAGGCTGAGCGATCAGGCCGATAAATCCGCGGTTGGCTTCGATGCCGTAGTACAGCGAAGCCAGGGCTTCCTTGTGGGCTTCGCTCAGGTACAGAAATCGCGGATCCGGAGTTACACCGAAAGGTTGTTCCTTCAGCCCAAAAAAATTCAGATACAAGGCCTGTTCTCCTCGCCCTTCCGAGTTCCGGCAGAAACCGATGCCGCCCGCCACGACCGCCGCCGGGAAGATGAGGGCCCGGCCCAGCGCGATGAATTCGGTCCCGTGATAAGCACTAGTGTTTGATCCACGTCCAGCCCGCTCGCAAAACACCGTGAACTCTGCGTTTCACCACAGATTTTGGACAAAACGCTGCCGCCTGAAGTTCAATCTCGCGGGCGCCGAATCCGGCCTTGAAGCGCCTCAGCCCGGGATTGTCCGCTCCCGTCCCGCCCACATTGAAGAGGCAAATCCCCTCCTCCTTGAGCGTACCAGCGATCTGTGAGATCAGAAATGCTGATGATCCCAGCTTCATCCCGTCGGGTGAATTGCCTGCGGATTGATAGTACGCCCCCTTTCGGGACCGGAGCACCAGCCCGGAGGACATCACCTGTTCGCCGCGAACCGCCAGGAAGATTTCCCCCGACCCAGTGGCCAGCAGCGCCAGCTCTCGTGCATTGTCGCGGTCAGTATCTACCGCCTCTCCACGGTCAGCCCGTCGCTGCATCGATGACCGCATGAGTTCCAGGTGTTGAGCGCAGGCGGAGGCGCTCCGGGTTCGTTGAACCACTAAGCCAGAGTGGACGGCGCGAGTTATATTTCGACGATGTTGAGAGCTGAGGCCATCCAGAATATTCTCGCCGGTCAGATCCAGAACGTACTCCCAACGGGTTCTCCGCGTAAGCTCGCCCTGCAACTGGGGAAGTTCAACCGCCGGCGAGCCATACGTATCAATCTCCAGCCGCCAAACCTTCAATTCCCGGCAAAGCTGCAGCAGGCCCTCCCAAAAACCCTGCTGCTCCGGAATGCCGGGCAGGGACGGAATAGACAGGCTGCGTCGCAGGAACGAACCGGTCAGGAAACCGAAACATCCCGACACCGGCTCATCCCCCTCCCACAGACCCATCATGCAGGTCTGCGCGCCCAGGGACTCGGTCGCACTTACATATTCAGCGGTACAAAACGGATTCGTGGGGTCGCTCGCCGCGACTCGCTCAATCAGCGAGACTGGCGGCGCGAGCATCGAACGGAACTGCAAGCTTACTTTCTCCTCGTAAATCGCTTTTTCCGGACCGTAGGTCATGGTCGGCACTGTAGCCGCCACCCGAATGATCCAATTCTCACTCCCGCTCCCTTATCCGAAGCTCCCCGGAATTGGAACCATCATGACGCGCAGCGTCACGGGAAGTCTTAAGATTTAGGGGAAGAGAATTGAGTTTAGCACGGTCTTCAGAGACGGGAAACCGGGAAGGAGGGGGAAGGTGAGGTTACTGAAGTTCCGATCAAGAATGGCCATCCAGCCGCCTGCCACTTGTTCTCAGGGTAGTCGGCCACCGCGACCACCCTGATCTCTGGGGCTGAACAGCCACTCCTCGCCGGCAGAAAGGTCTGACCATCCCTCTCGCTGAGACTAGCGCTTTCCGATGCTTCCATCGCCTTCGTCCAGCTCGCACCGACCGCTGGCACTGCCATTCAGTATGTACCGCATCTTCAGGAGGGTCGTGCTGCTATCCAGCGCACCCCTGAAAGTAATCGAGTTTCCATCAGGGTCGCTCCCCGCAAGCACTACCCTTGGCCCTTCGAAGGTCACGTGCAAAACGGTATCGCGGACGCAATCGGAGGCAAAGCTCGCCGTCGCCAGCAGTTCTCCATCCGGGGCCGGAGCGATCACCATAGTCATGGTGAACGGGGACATGTTCGCATGTTTGGACTGGAAAGTGCCCGACCAGGTTCCAGCGATATTCGGATTGGCCTGGCCCGTTGTCCTCTCCGGCCCGTACCCGGATGCCGTGATGGACAATGACAAGACCAGACAAGTGATGAGCAGAAAACCAGCTGAACCTTTTTTGTTATTCGTCATTTATTTTCTCCCTACCGGTAATCATTCGTCAGAACCTGGGTGGTGCATACTGCGCTTAAAAACAAGGGTCGGTAATTCCAACTTCATGCTTTCTTCGGTGCGCTGCCTCGCAAGCCCAGAAACAAACCTAGAGTCACCATGGCAGCGATCAATGAAATTCTCTGGCCCAGCAGTCCTGGACCAACCGCCTTTATCTTCAAACTCACTTCGTGATGTCCAGGCGGGATGGCCATTACCAGCAGACCCTGCCGGGGAAGCAGACGTGACACAGCGGTCCCCATTTTCGAGCGTCGCTGTCCAGGTCGGATAGTAGAACTGCTTCACCTGCACTTGCAGGTCCGACGCCGCATCCGATCCAATTTTAATTCCGTTCAAGGACCAGGTTTGAAGCCGGGCCTGGCCTTGTCCCGAGATGGTCTTGACGGGAGGGGTAACAGCGCCCATTTCTTTCACTCGCTCCGGAGTGTACACATCGAGCGGAGTCCATCGGGTCCGGTATTCCGGATAGTCTCGTACCAAATCCGACTCGTGGATTCTCACCCCGTGCACCATGTCCCACCTTATAATCCTGAGCGTGTAGAGACCGTCAATCCCTACCAGCAGCATCGCCAGGCCAAACGCGATCGACCGCCAGGGCTGCATTTGCACCCCGGGAATGGCATCGATGGCGTAGGCAATCATCGCGGCTGTGGCCAGGGTCACAAGGATGTGGAAGCGCCACGGAAACTGGACCTTTTGCAGCAATGGAATGGCTCGCCACAGCGGAGTGCTCAGCGGGTGCATCATCAGGAGCGAGAACCCAACGATGCCTGACCAGAGAATTCTCTCCGGACGCTTTGGACCATACAGGCCGGCGAAGGCAAGCAGCGCAAAAATGCTTCCTGCGACCAGCGTCAGTTTGGTCATTTGCGCCAGCCATCCCTGAAACCAATGCTGCGCCGGCCCGGGAACCCCAGGCAAGGTTACGAACAGGAAATTGTTCGCGTAAAACACATCTCCTACAACCATTTCTGATATGGACGCGCTCGACTGCGTCCTGAGCGCCGGAAGCAGGTAGATCGCCGCCAACGACGCGCCCAGCACCATGCCGGCCGCAACCTGGACCAAGGGCTTGTATTTTTTCGCGTCGAACGTAAGAGCGCAGGCGTACAAGAAGGGGACACACCCAAACAGCAGGGCGGTGGGCGGGTGCGTCATCAACAAAAGGGCGTACGTAACCGCCAATCCTGCAATGCTTCGTCGGTGACCCGCCACCAGCCGGGTTACAAAGTAAAGGCTCAGGGGCATCCAGACGAAACCCCAGTACTCGGCGAACGCAAAACGTTCCACATGATCGATGCGCAGGTGGTAGGGAGCCAGGTGTACAGCATCGCGGCGATACATGCGGCGCGCCGGGAAGAGTGCTGGCGCAGCCAGAGATACGCGGCCAGACCCGACCCCACCGAAGCCAGCGCTGCGGACAGTCCGACCTGCAACCACCCGTATCCGTGATAGGGAAGAACCAGGAAGAACAAACTGGTGATGTAATAGGAAACGGGGCCATAAAAATAGAATGTCGGGCTCCCCAGGCCCGAGTTCATGTCCAGGAGCCACCGCGGATACAAATTTCCCGCCCACAACTGATCTGAAAAATGCTTGGCCCAGACCAGATGAATCATGTCGCCATACACAAATCCAAACACGGCCAGAGGCACAGTCACGAGAGAACCTGCAACCACGATCAGAAGAGGTGCGAACCAGGGCTTGGATTCGATCAATCGATCCAGGCGCACCAATCTTTCAAGTCCTTGCTTCATAAGTTGTCCGTAGCATCGCGCTCCGTGGTTCCGCTTGGCTCGGTTTTTGTACGGTCCCGGTTCCAGGCATGACTCGATCCATTTCCGACAAACCTCGCTACTTTGCCGCCAGATCCAAGGTTGCTTGCGCCTCGCGACGCGATGCTGCGCCGGGATGATCCCTGCCCCAATGCCGAAGCTATTACCAGAATCAGCGGCCCCATTCCAGGCATGCGATAGCGTGACTGGCTTTCAAACACCAGGTGTACGACGACCAGCAATACAAATCCGCTCGCCAACAGCGCCGCCTGGGCATTGGGGATCAAGTCATAACGCCAGAGCGCAACCAGTCCCAGAAAGCAGACCAACTGCCACCAGGTGTCTGAGAGCACTTGCAGTGCCACATACGCCGGCCCGGTGTTCTGATGGCCGCGCGCCATCGACCAGTAAATTCCGGTTTCATCCTCCCGAACGAACATCATCCCCTTGAGGGCCGCCAGCTTCAGAAATTGCAGAGGGTGAGTTCGAATCCAGTTCTCCCCTTCTTTGAAACTCTCCCTGTTCCATCCGGCTTCGCTTTGATCTTGCAGAGCATTCAGATCTCTTCTCGGCGGCAACTGTGTACCCGCCATTGGCAAGGCCATTGTTGGCCCGATAGAAAACATCGCCGCCGTTGGTCGAGACCGGCACGAAAGCGTGCAGGACTCTGTAGTTTCGGAGGGTCCATGGCGCGATCGTCGCCGCCATCACGAGCGAAGCAATCACGAGCTGCTTCAACCTGCGCAGCGGGTTCGGTCCCACCAGCATGAATAGAGCCCACAAGAGCGGCAACAGAAGCAGAGTCGGACGAGTAAGCGCCACCGCCCCTCCCAAGACTCCGGCTGCCACGCTGGCCTTTGCGCCATATCTATCGGACAAGGCGAATAACCACAACGCGGCCGTCAACAGAAACAAGGAAATCGACTCAGTACCTGCCTGACCGGTGGCGAATATATCTGACGGCCACAAGGCAAACAGCAACAGCGCGATGAACTGACCACGTTTACCTCCCAGCGCCTTGGCAGCCGATGCCAGCAGCAGAGCGGAACAGATGAACAAGAAGATGTTGGTTGCGGCCGGCATCCAGGTGTTGTCGCCGAGGAGCCGCATGGCGGCGGCCAGGAACGCCGGGTATCCGGGCGCTCGAAACGCCAGCAGCCGGTGCCCCGTCTCCAGATCAACATAGCTGCCCGTATTCAGAAGCCCCTGGGCGAGGGTCAGGTAATCCTTGGCGTCCGAGAGTTGCACGGGGCGCATGACCATCACCCATCCCAACCGCAGGGCGACGCCCACACCGATCCATGCCGGCAGGAGGTTCAACCTGCGCCAGGCGCGAAATCTTAAGATCCACCCGGCCAGTTGTCAGCAGATAGCAGATCAGGCCGGCGGCCAACAAGACGCCGAACTCGACCCCCAGGGCAGCCGGCGAAATCTTACGGGCATAGCGTAGCGAAGCGATCAGCGAGAGTGCGAACTCCAAACCAAGGATGTACAGCAAGGCACGTCGCATGAACAATCCGAGGGCGGAGTCTTGGCCGTGTCTCTCAAGAACGTCTTTAAGGTTGTCAGAGCCTCGAGAGAAATCTTCTGCCACAACCCCGGTCCGATTGCTCATAGCCATAATTGTTAAATGTTGATCGAGAACTCCGCTGCTCGTGGGGGATCGAGGCTAGCCGCATTGCGCAAGGTTCAACGGGTCCTTATCCAACCGGCTCAAACCCAGCCCGCAACCTTCATCGGGGGAATATCCTTTCGCGGTAAATCAAAACCGTTGTCTCAGCGGTCAAGGCGCAGCCCGGAACGTCACCATCTGCATCACCCAGGGCGAGGAGTAGGTCTGCGTCCCCAACGCACTGTAGCTCCCCGTGTTGCTCACCGTCTTGTCCTGCGCCAGGTCCGAATCCGGCGTGATGATCCGGGTCACAAATCCCGTCCCTGATCCGCCAAACGTCCCCGCCGTCGTCCCCGCTCCGAAGATCAACTCGTTCGCCGTCGTCGTCGTCGCCGCCCCGCTGCTCGCGCTTACCCCCGTCCCCGAAGCTCCCGCCGTCACGTCCAGCGGCGTCGCCGTATCCAAACCGCTGTACTCCAGCACCCGCACGTCCACGAAAAATGCCGCCTGGCTGAACGTCACCGTCACCGTGTTGCTTCCCCCCACGATGTTCTTCGCGTAGTACACCGACTGCCTCAACCCCGTTCCCGTCGTCGGTCCGATCGCCAGCGTGTAACTGTTCCCTCGACTGTCCACCACCGACGTCACCGTCGACGTCGTGTCATTCCACCCCACCACCACCACGTTCAGGTTTCCCGCCGTCTCCGCCAACGGATACGTCACCGATACCGGCGAACTGTAATTCGCCGGCGTCGCCGACGCCACCTGCACGAAACTGATCGCTCCGCCTGTGCTGGTGGTGTAGGTGTAGCCATTGGTCAAGGTCCCGTTCTGCCCGTCCGTGTTCCCTACCACCACGTTCACCGCGCCCGCCGCATGCGCCGCCGTCGTCGCCGTGATCGTCGTGCTGTTCACCACCGTCACGTTGCTCGCCGCCGTTCCTCCCAGCGTCACCGTCGCCCCCGCCAGGAAGCCCGTTCCCGTTACCGTGATCCCCGTCCCTCCCGCCGTCGTTCCCGACGTCGGCGTCACTCCGCCCACCGTCGGCGCCGGATTCCCCGTTCCCCCCTGTCCGCTCCCGCGGAACGTCACCATCTGCATCACCCAGGGCGAGGAGTAGGTCTGCGTCCCCAACGCACTGTAGCTCCCCGTGTTGCTCACCGTCTTGTCCTGCGCCAGGTCCGAATCCGGCGTGATGATCCGGGTCACAAATCCCGTCCCTGATCCGCCAAACGTCCCCGCCGTCGTCCCCGCTCCGAAGATCAACTCGTTCGCCGTCGTCGTCGTCGCCGCCCCGCTGCTCGCGCTTACCCCCGTCCCCGAAGCTCCCGCCGTCACGTCCAGCGGCGTCGCCGTATCCAAACCGCTGTACTCCAGCACCCGCACGTCCACGAAAAATGCCGCCTGGCTGAACGTCACCGTCACCGTGTTGCTTCCCCCCACGATGTTCTTCGCGTAGTACACCGACTGCCTCAACCCCGTTCCCGTCGTCGGTCCGATCGCCAGCGTGTAACTGTTCCCTCGACTGTCCACCACCGACGTCACCGTCGACGTCGTGTCATTCCACCCCACCACCACCACGTTCAGGTTTCCCGCCGTCTCCGCCAACGGATACGTCACCGATACCGGCGAACTGTAATTCGCCGGCGTCGCCGACGCCACCTGCACGAAACTGATCGCTCCGCCTGTGCTGGTGGTGTAGGTGTAGCCATTGGTCAAGGTCCCGGTCTGCCCGTCCGTGTTCCTCACCACCACGTTCACCGCGCCCGCCGCATGCGCCGCCGTCGTCGCCGTGATCGTCGTGCTGTTCACCACCGTCACGTTGCTCGCCGCCGTTCCTCCCAGCGTCACCGTCGCCCCCGCCAGGAAGCCCGTTCCCGTTACCGTGATCCCCGTCCCTCCCGCCGTCGTTCCCGACGTCGGCGTCACTCCTCCCACCGTCGGCGCCGGGTTTGACGCCGTGTAGGTGTAGCCATTGCTCAAGGTCCCGTTCTGCCCGTCCGTGTTCCCTACCACCACGTTCACCGCGCCCGCCGCATGCGCCGCCGTCGTCGCCGTGATCGTCGTGCTGTTCACCACCGTCACGTTGCTCGCCGCCGTTCCTCCCAGCGTCACCGTCGCCCCCGCCAGAGAAGCCCGTTCCCGTTACCGTGATCCCCGTCCCTCCCGCCGTCGTTCCCGACGTCGGCGTCACTCCTGCCCACCGTCGGCGCCGGATTCCCCGTTCCCCCCTGTCCGCTCCCGCGGAACGTCACCATCTGCATCACCCAGGGCGAGGAGTAGGTCTGCGTCCCCAACGCACTGTAGCTCCCCGTGTTGCTCACCGTCTTGTCCTGCGCCAGGTCCGAATCCGGCGTGATGATCCGGGTCACAAATCCCGTCCCTGATCCGCCAAACGTCCCCGCCGTCGTCCCCGCTCCGAAGATCAACTCGTTCGCCGACGTCGTCGTCGCCGCCCCGCTGCTCGTGCTTACCCCCGTCCCCGAAGCTCCCGCCGTCACGTCCAGCGGCGTCGCCGTATCCAAACCGCTGTACTCCAGCACCCGCACGTCCACGTAAAACGCCGCCTGGCTGAACGTCACCGTCACCGTGTTGCTTCCCCCCACGATGTTCTTCGCGTAGTACACCGACTGCCTCAACCCCGTTCCCGTCGTCGGTCCGATCGCCAGCGTGTAACTGTTCCCTCGACTGTCCACCACCGACGTCACCGTCGACGTCGTGTCATTCCACCCCACCGCCACCACGTTCAGGTTTCCCGCCGTCTCCGCCAACGGATACGTCACCGATACCGGCGAACTGTAATTCGCCGGCGTCGCCGACGCCACCTGCACGAAACTGATCGCTCCGCCTGTGCTGGTGGTGTAGGTGTAGCCATTGGTCAAGGTCCCGGTCTGCGCGTCCGTGTTCCTCACCACCACGTTCACCGCGCCCGCCGCATGCGCCGCCGTCGTCGCCGTGATCGTCGTGCTGTTCACCACCGTCACGTTGCTCGCCGCCGTTCCTCCCAGCGTCACCGTCGCCCCCGCCAGGAAGCCCGTTCCCGTTACCGTGATCCCCGTCCCTCCCGCCGTCGTTCCCGACGTCGGCGTCACTCCTCCCACCGTCGGCGCCGGATTCGACGCCGTGTAGGTGTAGCCATTGCTCAAGCGTCCCGTTCTGCCCGTCCGTGTTCCCTACCACCACGTTCACCGCGCCCGCCGCATGCGCCGCCGTCGTCGCCGTGATCGTCGTGCTGTTCACCACCGTCACGTTGCTCGCCGCCGTTCCTCCCAGCGTCACCGTCGCCCCCGCCAGGAAGCCCGTTCCCGTTACCGTGATCCCCGTCCCTCCCGCCGTCGTTCCCGACGTCGGCGTCACTCCTCCCACCGTCGGCGCCGGTTGGCTGCCGGTGGTGGAGAGTTGAATAAACTTAGCGACGGATGGCACGCCGCTGCTGTTGAGAAGAAACAGCATGTAGTAGCCGGGCGGAGCGATGTTGCCGGTGGGAGGCGCGGTCACAGTCAAGACTCCACTGCCCGCCGTAAAGGACATCCCAACCAGCCGCTGGTCCATGTTGAACGCGTGAGTTACGGCGCCGTTCCGGACCAGGACGACTGAAGAAATATTCGCCGCATCCGGGGTTTGAACCGTGAAAGCGCTGCCCCAGGAAACGGCGCTGGGTGCGCTTGTGATCGTCGGGCGAGTGGCCGGCCCCGCCGCTGGAATTAAAAAAGTACGCGGGCTTGTAGATTTCCATGTGCGGCTCGTAGGAGCCTCGCGTAGGGTTACCGCCCGTGATCCAGACACTGGCATCGGGGAGAAGCAGCGCCACGGAGTGATACAGCCGCTGATAGACGTTCGACCCGGCCGAAGAAAAGGTATTTGTCGCCGGGTCATAAAGGTCCGCCTTCAGGCTAAGACTGCCCAGTGTCCTCGTCATTCGATGAGCCGCCCAGGGCCAGGACCTTGCCCGTTGGCAGGATCACCGCATTCATCTGGGTCCGCGGCCTGCGACATGTTCGGTCCGGACTTCCACTTTAGCGGCGTAACCCCCAGGTCAATGATTTCGGTGGTGGCGGTGGCCGGATTGTTCCCGCCCATGATCATCACTTTGGGGTCGTAATTGTTCGCCGGCGTCAGAGCAAGCAGTACCGAGGTTCCGTAGGTGCGCTGCCCGCTGTAAACCGTGTTTGCGACGTTAAGGGTCCAGGTGGTGTTCGCGGGGTTGAAGATCGCCGAACTTGTGCCCTGGCCGGAATAGAACACCGTTCCGTTGGGCAGAAGATGCATGCGAGGATAGAGCGGTGGCGTCCAACCTGCAAAGTATTGCTGGCTCCACCCTGAACCGACGGTATAGATTTCGACCGCCGTGTTGGTGTTACCGTTCTCGTCCAGTCCGGAAAAAGTCATGATTCGCCCGTCGCCCAACGTGGTCAGCGTCGGATACCAGCGGCCATGAGCCATATTCTGGACATTGGTAAAGGTGTTGTTTGCGGGATTGAAAATCGCGGACTGGAGTGACCCATAAAACGGGTCGTATTGCAGGCTGCCGCTATTGATAAACGGGCGCCCGTCGGGCAAAAGTATCATGCCATTGCAAAACATGTCCCACGATAAGGTCAATTGCGTGAACGTCCCCGCCACCGGATCATAGACAGCTGCGCCGGAGCCATTGGCCGAACCATACGGTGGACCGGTGGGGCATCCCGATTGGGAAGGCGGACAGTTACCGGAACCTGCAACAATCAGGATTTTGCCATTGCTCATCAGCACCGCATGGATGGGATTGAGCGGCACCGTGGCGGACTGCGTAGTCCACTGCCCTGTGACGTTCACCTGACCCGTCGCCAGCGGAGCGAGCGTAGAAAGCAGCAGTGGTAAAGACAGGACGACCAGCGGGAGGAGCATGGACCTACGCAATGTCATCATTTCCCTCAATGCACACCACTACGGTCTTACTATTTATTGGTTTGATATTCCGGGGGAGGGGAAAATGCTTTAGCCGAAGCGCTGCTGTGCGCCACTCTGAGAGCCACAACACACTCTCTCGAAAACACTTAAGTGATGGTACCTTCGTAACAGCAGGCTGTCAAGCAGGAAAGAACTGCGGGCGGGCAGAATAGCTCACTATCGAGAGCAGGTTAACATCTTTTGTTTGTGATATTTACGTGGATTTATTCGCGCCGGCTGCCACGCCACGGAATGCCCCCGCCACTCTCTCGAATTACACCGGGAGACTTGAAAACCGGCCAGGTCAAAATCACGCAAAACTTACTTCTGCTTTATCCGCTGCCAGCAAAAACGCAGGGCAGCATGAAACTTCCGCTCCACCGCCCGGCCGGGGCAGAATGTCGCCGCCTGAAGCCTAACCTCGCGGGTATTAAACCCGGCCTTGAATCTCTGCAGTCCGGGACTTTCTTCGCCGGCGCCGCCGAGGTTGAAAACCCGCACGCCTTCTTGCTTCAAGATGGCCGCCACCTGCGCGATCAGAAACGGAGAAGAACCCAGCTTCATGCCATCGGGCAAAGTTCCGGCAGACTGGTAGTAAGCCCCTTGACTGGACTTGACCACCAGGATGGAAGACAGGATCCGGTCTCCATCGACAGCCTGGAAAATCTCCCCTGATTTGCTGGCCAGCAACGCAGACGGCAGCGCCATCTCCAGGCGCTGGATGTCTTCGCCGCGATTGGCCCGGCGATCCAGGGAGGCATCAATGAGTTCACGATGCTGCTGCGCAGGCCGATTGCTCCCCGGTTCGCCGGATGGTCAGGTTGGCCTTGGACGCTCGCGAAATATTCCGGCGGTGTTGACTGCTGAAGCCGTCCAGGACATTTTCGCGTTCCAGATCGAGTATGTACTCAACCCGCGGCCGCCGCGACAGTTCGCCTGCCAGTTGCGGAATTTCACTCGTGCGCGAGGCAAAAGAATCGATTTGCAGATGCCAAACCTTCATTTCGCGGCAGGCCTCTAAAAGGCCTCGCCAGAAGACAGGCGGATCGGTCAGGTCAGGAAGCGAAGGGATGGTGAGGGTGCGGCGCAGAAATGAACCGGACAAGAAAGCCACGCAGCCCGAGGTAAGCTCGTTTTCGTCGTCCCAGCCAAGGAAACAAGCCTGGGCGCCCAGCGACCGGAGCGCGGTCGCATACTCCAGGGTATAAAACGGATTAGTCGGATCGCTCGCAGCGACTCGTTCAATCAGCGAGGCAGGCGGCCCGGGCATGAAGCGGAACTGAAGTGGCACGCTCGTCCTCAGAGATCGTTTTTTCCAGACGGTTGGCGTCGATGAAGAACTTGCACGCCCAGTTGGGATACTGAAACGGGGCATAGCCTCCCGCAACTGGAAAACTCCCCTTCACCGCGCCCCGAGTCTCAGGCGGTCCCTCGAAGCGCACGGTCCGCCGCACATACCGATTGGCGATGAGCGCTGCATTGCGAAAACGAATGTCTCCGGTTTCCATGAATAACAGGAACCAGCAGATCGCGATCTGCTCGGTACCGGTCAGGCAACTCCAGGAGACCGTCCCGCGCCACGAACTATCCATGCGTCCAGGAATGAAACCGTCGGGCTGCATCGCCCCCAGCACCCCTTCAGCAGTCCGGGTCGCGGCTTCGAGTACCTTCTTGTCCCCCGAAAACAGATAGGCTTCAACCAGGCCACGCAAGACATAACCGATGGTGTGGCTCAAAGGATTCACCGGATCGGTCAGACAGCAATGGGCAAACCAGCCTTCGGCATTCTGGTGGGTCAGGGCCCAGTACACGTTCCGCATGGCCGCTTCCGCATAGCCTCGGCCCGGTTTGATGCGGGCCGCCTCGAACAATCCCCATGAAGCGTGCGCATCGTAGGTCTTCTCTCCCTGCTCAATAAATGGGCTGGAGTGAACCCGCCAACAGCCATCGCCGTCCTGCGTATTTACCAACCAGTCCGCCGCATGGACCATCGCATCCAGATAAGTCGGGCCAAATTCACTGACTCCGGCAGCCAGGCCCATCAGGATCTGCCCCGTATTAAATGTCACGGGTACTACCGGAGAGTCGGTGACCGTACCGCCCTGAAACGCGCCCGACTGACATCTGAATGCCGACCAGCCAGTCCAGCATGGCCTTGGCCCGATCCAGCAAGTCGGCGTCTTCACTCACTCGCGCCTCGCGAATGACGGTGGGAATGATGTATCCGGTGGTTTCGGGATAGGACGTGCTCCAGCCATTCACCAGGCAGTAGTGGCGGGCGACTCCGCCATCGGCTGACGCGGAGTGGTCCTGGGCGCGGCCTATCCAGGCCAGTGCCTCGGAGATGGCACAATCCAGCGGAACATCGTGACGCGGAGTTGCTCGTGTTGTCGCTCGCGACGCATTTCGGCGCGGGCGGCCAGCGAGAGCCCGTAACGCGAACGCAGAGTTGAAACCCGGCTCTTGAAGTATTGCAAAGGTGTAGAATATCGCGAACCAGCAGGATGATTCATAAGAAATATTTAGGGGGCGGAACTTCGGGGGTTAGATGAAGTTTAGCACAGCTTGGAACGGAAGACAAGTCGTTCATACTTGGTAAACGTTACCAAAGTTTATGTCTGCAAGGGAGCTGTAACTCGAGGTTCCGCGCGAAAAGGGAGGCCCAGAAAAACCAAGGCCGATGGACAGCACTGGGAGGGATTGTGGCGCTGGCAGGTTGGCAAGACGCACGCGGCCACGAGGGAAGAAGCCCGTGGGCACAGAAGTACGCTACTTATGACTTGGGATGAAACTTATGAAGGGACGCTGCTCGCAGCTCCTTGGCCAGAATTCGTCTTCGCCAGACCATGCTGCGCGCCAGTGTGGCGGTCAAGCCGATTTTCCTTGAGGTCTTCAGATCCGCTCGCAGGATGGTGGCAAAGTGATCTCGACTGCGGCTCCACAGTGGCAGGGAAATGCCCCCGCCTCCGGTCCAGAATTGCACCATCCAGGACGCACCGCTCCGGTTCTGGCTGGAAGCCGCGGGATGGAGGCGCCGTCGAAACAGGGAATCCTGCACTTCGAAAAACTTGCCGGCCGCCGCCAGTTCTCCCAGCAACGTGTAATCGGCGCCGGCATAGCTGGGCAGCAACTGGGTATTCGCCAGCACCTCTCTTCGAACCACCCCAAAGATCGCATTTACCCAGTGATAGGCGCGAATCACATAGCGCAGGCGGTCTTCAGCCGCCTCGGAACGCAGGTCGAAACCGGGATCGATCGTATCCAGCGGATCGCCATTCTGATCAATGAATCTGGCCTTGCCATAGGCCAGTACCGTGGTCGGGTCCTGATCAAGTACTTCCACACAACGCGCCACGTAATCCGGGTCGTGCACGTCGTCGCCCGCCGCCCACTTGAAGTATGCGCCGCGCGAGCGCAGGAAGAGATAATTGAAATTATTGGCCAGTCCCACATCCTGCGGGCAGCGATAGTACCGCACCCGCTTGTCCTTCGCGGCATAGTCGCGACCGATCACCTCGGTTTGATCGCTGGAGGCGTTGTCCGAAATCAGCAGCTCGAAATCCGTAAAGGTTTGCGCCAATAGCGAATCCAGCGCCTCGGCGAGAAAGCGTTCGCCGTTGCGCACCGGGACTCCGATACTGACACGAGGTTTCTGCAGGTCCATGGGACTCTTCCGGCAGGGGTTGACCGCCTGCCAGGGAAAGGATATCAGCGCCTTTTCGTGCTCTGGTTCACCCTGCCCGGCGCACCGGCCATTCCCAGCGTCATTTTACGACAGTAGAAGGCCTCGGCGTATTTGTCGGGCGCGGCGCACTCGACTCCGCGCAGCCGGAGCATGGCCCGGAAAGTATCGTCGGTAAGCCATGCCTTGTTGCTCTGGGTCTGAAACACATCGCAGATGTACTTGATTTTGCGCTCACAGATCGGTTGCTCCAACGGCACAAAGCAGTTGGGCGAGCCCAGGTCCCCGTCGTACTTCGGAATCTCGTACTCCAGCACCAGGTGACGGCGCCAGGTATTCCACGTCAGGTCGCTGATGGTGCGATGGTCCTGATGCCGGTCGTTGCGATAGTGGGTGAAAATGAGATCGGGATCCACGTCTTTCTTTAAGCTTTCAAAGAAGGTTTTAATCTCCGCCCCTTCATACGGAAAGAAGCCATCGCGAAAATTCTTGACGATGACCTTTGGCCGCTTCGCATGTTTCAGGAACAGAGCGGCGCTGGCACGGGCTTCGCGTTCCCGTTCGCGTCCCGAGCTGAAAACCACCCAAACCACGTCCAGATTGGAATAGCGGGAGAGCAGGTGCAGCATGGTGCCGCCGCATCCGATCTCAATATCATCGGAATGCGCGCCCAGACACAATATCCGCAGGGGAGTCGATGGGTCCTGGGGCAAGTTTAGCGGAAGCATGAAACTCCGCCGGAAGATTCGCTGCTGTTATCGGGCGACATTGGTTTTCCAGACTTCCCAGGGAGCGGCGCCTCCAGAGTACAAAGTCTCCAGATGCTGCCGGTCCTTGAAGGTGTCCATGCTGGCCCAGAAGCCATCATAGGTATAGCCAATCAGTTGCTTTTCCGCCAGCAGGCGATGGAAGGGCTCGATCACCAGTTCTTCATTCGTCGTGCATGTAGTCGAATATCTTTTTCTTGAAGATAAAAAAACCGCCATTGATGCGCACGCTGCCGTTGTCAATGGCATGAATTCCTGAAACCAGGCTGCCGTTGCCCTCTTCCAGCGAGACCAGATGATAGCTGAGGTTGGGGCGCACACAGACGAAGCTGGCAACCTTGTTCTGCTGGTGAAAATGTTCCAGCTGCTGGGGCAGCGGCAGGTCGGTGAGGCCATCGCTGTAGTTGGCCAGGAATTCCTCTTCGCCCTCGAGATACTTCTCCACTGCCTTCAGCCGCTGTCCAATGTTGGACTTGATGCCGGTGTCCGCAAACGTAATCCGCCAGTCGTGAATGTCGCTGTGCAGCAATTCCAGGTTCTTGGCCCCGCCCGACAGAATGAAGTCGTTGGAAGCGCATTCGTTGTAGTTGAGGAAGTAGTTCTTGATGGCGTCGGCGCGATGCCCCAGGCAAAGAATGAAGTCCTTGTGTCCGAAGTGAGCGTAGTACTTCATTACATGCCACAGGATGGGCCGGTAGCCGATATGCACCATGGGCTTGGGCAGATCTTCGGCGTCGCGGATCCGCATGCCCTGCCCGCCGCAAAATAGAACGACTTTCATAGGGACTCTCCGGCTGCGTCAATCCTCATCGGCGGCCTCCCGCCAGCGCGGGCGCACCCACAATTTCCTCCAGCCAGGTCTCGCCCCGGAAATGACGGTATTGTTCCGCGCGCAGCTGGTCGCCCAGCCGGTTGGGCGGCAGCGTGACGTCTTCGTAAGTGATGACCGCGTCTTTGGCCACGTCGCGGGTCAGGACGCAATCTTCCACCAGGCCTTCCGGCAGGTAGTGCTTCGCGCACATCTCGTCGGCGTTCACCGCTTCGCCGTAGGTCATGTACATGCCGTAGTCGTCGAGCACTTCGCCCGCCTTCAGGTCGCGCTTGGCCACGGCGCAAACTTCCACCACTCGGGCCGCCCAGCGGCTTGGCCACGGAATCGCGGAACAGCACGACGCGCGCGATTGAGTTCGGCACTTCGAAGTGCACCAGGTGGTAGGGATGGAAGAACGGGTACAGCGGACCTTCGCCCATTTTGTACAGGCTCAGATAGTGCTGCTGCTTGGGATCGGGATGCTCGGCCAGCACATAGAATTTCGTCAGCGGCGTGCCCACAACGTAGTCCACGATGCCGCCCAGCTTGCGCGCCTTCTCGACGTCATAAAGCTTGCCGATCTTCATGACGTCTTCCTTGTATTCCATGCCGCGCGACATGCCCCGCGACTGCACTTGGAAGCCGGTGGCGTTGGCCACAATCGCCTGCTCGAAGCTGATCTTCGAGCCATCAGCAAAGCTGGTTACCATGGCCGGGTTCTGTTTCCATTTTTCGGCGAAGCCTTTCTGCGTGGTGGGATTGCGGTAGGGGTCCTGCAGTCCCTTGACGTTGCCGATGACTCGCGGCGTCAGTCCCAGATCCCTTGACCCAGCGATAGAGATTGATCTGCAGGCCGGGCTCATCGCCGTCGCAAGCCGAGAAGATCACGCCATGCTTTTCCGCGTAGACCTGCAAAATCGGCCCAATGGTGGCATCGATCTCGGCGTTGAGCAGAATCACGTCCTTGCCGTGCTTGAACGCTTCGAGAGCCACGCGCGCGCCAAACTCGACCGAGCCGGTCACATCCACCAGCACATCGACTTCCTTGGAGCGGGCCAGCAGGAAGGCGTCTTCGGTGACCACGGTCTTGCCTTCACGAATGGCGAGATCGACCTCGTCCTGGCGGCTGGGCGCAACCACGTCCTTTACGCCGCAGTAAGCGCACAGGTCGAATGCCCTTTGCACCTTGCGGTTGTAAACCGCCACCATGCGCATTCCCGTCATGGTGTTGACGATGTGGTTCCCCAGGCCCTGCGACATGAAGCCCGCGCCGATCAAAGCCACACGAATGGGCCGGCCTTCTTTTTCCCGCGCTTTTAATGCGTTATCTACAAGAATCATGTTGAAATTCCTTAAGTGTCAGCTCCGAGCTATTTACCGTTCTTGCCCGATCCCACGCTGGCCGGTTCCTGCCGCCCCTGGCCCATGCGCCGTTTGACCTCGGCTCCCTGTTCGTCCAGCAGCTTCCAGACCGCGTCCTTCTCCGAAATCACCGATACCGGCAACGGCCACTGCAATCCCAGCTGAGGATCGTTATACATCAGCCCGCCCTCGGAGCCGGGAGTGTAGAACTCGCCGACCTGATAGCTGGTTTCGGTCTTGTCCCGCAGCACCTGGTAGCCGTGCGCGAAGCGTTCCGGCACGTAAAGCGCGCGGTTGTTGTCCTCGCTCAATTCGACGGCCACGTGTTGCAGGTAAGTCGGACTTTCGGGCCGGAGATCCACGATGATGTCGAGGATCGCGCCCCGGGTGGCACGCACCAGCTTGGTTTCGGGCGCGGGCGGAAACTGAAAGTGCATGCCGCGCAGCGTCCCTTTCTTGTGATTGAAGGCGATGTTGGCCTGCGCGATCACCGGCTTCAGGCCGTGCTGCTCGAACTCATGCTGGCAGAAGGCGCGGGCGAAAAATCCGCGCGAATCTTCGCGGCGCTCGATGTCGATGATGAACGCGCCTTTCAATTTGGTTTCCGTAAAAATCATCTTGAATCACTTCCCTTTCGTTTTTTCCTGATCTGGCAAAGCTTCTTGCGTCAGCTGCTGTCAGCGCACGCCCGCCGGCGTGGCTGCTGCCGCGGTCCAGCGCAATCCCGCGTCCAGCTTCTTGTCGCGCAGCAGCCCGCGGATGTAATCAATCCGCGAGTAGCGCGTACTCTGGAAATCTTCCAGCGTCAGGTTGACCGCGCGATAGGCATCGTAGAGTTCACGAACTCCCTTGCGCGCGTTCCACTGCGGCTTGAATGCAGGAACCAGCCGGCTGATCTTGCTGCAATCCACCCGGTAGCAACGCTTGTCGGGCCCCGCTCCGGGAGCAAACTCTATCTGGCAGTTGGGCACAACCTCCTTCACCATATCGGCCAGTTCGTGAATACGGTAATTCTCCTCATTGAGCCCGACGTTAAACGCCTGGTTGCAAACCACATTCGCCGGCGCGGTCATCAGCGCCAGGAAAGCGCGCGAAATATCCGCAATGTGCACAATTGGACGCCAGGGCGTTCCATCGCTCTTCATCAGCACCTGGCCGGTGGTCATGGCAAAGGCCACCAGGTTGTTCAGCACCAGGTCAAAGCGCAGCTTGGGAGATACCCCATAAGCCGTGGCATTTCTTAGGTATACAGGGCAAAAGCTGGCGTCTGCCAGTGCCGAAAGGTCGCGCTCGACCAGCACTTTGGATTGACCGTAGGGGGTCACCGGGTTGAAGCTGCTGGTCTCATCCAGCATGTCGTCACCGGCCGAGCCGTAAGTGCTGCACGATGAGGAAAACAGGAAGCGTGGCACCCCGGCTTCTTTGGCTTTGCGCGCCAGCCGCACCGAGCCCAGATGATTGATGTCGAAAGTCAGCTGCGGATCCAGATTCCCCAGCGGATCATTGGATAGCGCCGCCAGGTGGACCACCGCGTCAAATCCCTTCAGGTCGGAAGCCTCCACATCGCGCAGGTCCTTGACAATCTCGGGCACCGCGACCGGTTCGGCGCCGAAGGTGCACGAGCGGTACAGATGCGTGTCCAGCCCGACCACCTCGTGGCCCGCCTCAAGAAACATTGGGACTAGAACCGTCCCGATATAACCACCATGCCCCGTAACCAGTACTCTCATTCGTTGTTCCTTTCTCCTGAATGCTAAATCCTCGATGTGGACCGTCAAAGCCGACCATTAAGATTCTAGCCTTGGCCCTCTTGATCCTGAAAATGGTGCTTACGCTCCGGCGACGCCTACCGACGATGTAACCGCCGCTCATATCCCACCGTAGTGGTGGAGGGCTCCAGGCCGTTGCCTGACCGACTTGCCTCTTTTCGGCGTGTCCCTCCACTGCCGCAGCTGTGCCACGACCTCTTTGCGAAACATCAGCCAGAGCGACAGCGGAACCAGCGGAAGCAGGGCGGCAATTTGCACGAAAAACATGAACAGAGTGTGCACGGGCCAGAAACGTTCCGCCGCGACGCAAGCCAGGGTAAAGGGAACCGCCGCCAGTCCGGTGCGAATCCAGGTTTGCCACAGAAAGGTCCGGAGCGGAATCGACAGCAGTTTCGAAACGTAAGCCGGCCACAGGACCAGTTCGCAGAACACGCTGGGAATGGCCGACCCCCAGGCCACGCCATAGATTCCCATGCGCCGCACCAGGATGACGCTCAGAGTCAGGTTGGCCACAGCCTCGCCGATGGCCCAGAAGGCGATGCGCTTGTGTTTGGCCATCCCGAAGACGATGCCCACGCTGGTGGTGTTGGCGGAGGCGAAGAGCACGGAGAGCAGGAGAATCTTCATCACTGTCCCCGATTGCACGGCATATTGATCGCCCATCCACAAGCGGATAAAGGTGTTGCCCGCGAAAAAACAGCGCGGCTTCAATGGGAAGAGCGATGACCAGGGCGGCCCGGGTTCCGTGGAGAACCAGCCGTCGCAGATTGTCATAGTTCCCCACAGCGTCATAGCTGCTGGCCAGGGGGGTGAAAGTCGAGGTCATCGACGTAATAATGTTGCGCGCATAGGCAATCAGCATTCCGCCGATGGCGTACATGGTGACTGCAGCCGGAGAAAGAAACGCGCCGACCACCAGATTGTCGGAGTAATAAGCGACCTGGACCGCGATGTGGATCAGGAAAACATAAAAACTGTAGTTCCACAGCTTTCTGACAGTCTGGCCGTCGGGACGCCCAAACACGATCTTAAGCTCGGGGAAAACCCGGAAGGCGAGGAGGATGGTGACGCTGTTGGCCACGACCGCCGTGCATAAATCCCAGGTCGCCAGCGCCAGGATGCCGTGTCCGGAGCGCAACAACCAGATGACTCCCGCCGCCCGGAAACAAGTCTGCAGAATGGAAACAGCGCTGATCAGGTCGAAGCGATGAAAGGCAGCCAGGACACTGCCAAACACACCGGACCAGAGGGTGATGGCCACGCTGATGCAGGTAACCAGGATGGCCAGGCGGGCATCCCGCTGAAGGGCTGGCGGAATGACGAAGATGAGATGAAAGACGACCGAGAGGACAAGTCCAGCCACAATGATCGCCAGACTGATCCAGAGCCTGATAAATAATGCAGCCGAAACCGCCTGGCTGGATTCGTCATGCTTGCCCTGCGCCGCGCCGGTGGTCACAAACCGGCTCACCGCCCCCCGCAACCCCAGGTCGAGCAGGTTCATGTAGGAGACGAAGGCCAGGGTCAGGACCCAGACGCCGTAGGTCAGGTTCCCCAGATGGTGCACCACGTAGGGCGACAGAAAAAAGCCGACCAGCGTGGTGACTGCCAGCGCGATCCAGTTCGAAAACACGTTCTGCACGATGCGCTGTACGCGTGGCATAAAAAATTCAGATCTCCCAGTTGCGATCAACAGTAAGGAAGTTTTGTGTTTTTGAACGGGCGGCTTTCAGGATTTCTCAATCCACACGATAAGGCGCACTACCAGGAAAGCCCGCGATATTTCGCTATTCCCGGCAGCGCCCGTTCCTTGCTCAAACGCACCAGATCAATGACCTCGACGTTCCCGTTCAGGCCCTGCAGCGCTTTGGAGAACTCGGGGCGATTCTGGTTCACCACCACCGCCTGGCATTGCCGGAGAGTGTCCGCGATATCGGGACGCAGGATGTCCTTGATCTGCGGCAACTGGCGCTCCAGGTATTCACGATTGCTGCCCAGCATGGTCTTGAGGTCGATGTCGGGATCGCATACCAGGGTGTCAATGCCATCCTGCCATAGAGCGCGGATCAGATCGACCACCGGACTCTCTCGCAGGTCGTCGGTGCCTGCCTTGAAGCTCAGTCCCAGGACCGCTACCCGCTTGACATCGAGTTCGTGGACTTTGATGCGCGCTTCCTCGATTTGCAGACGATTGCTGGGAAGGATGCCTTCGAGGATCGGCAATTCCACTCCCAGTCGCCGCGCGGTCAGAGTCAGAGAGCGCAGGTCCTTGGGCAGACACGAGCCTCCAATGGCAAACCCGGGCTTGAGGTAGGCCGGCGAAATATTGAGTTTGGTGTCGGCGCAAACCATTCCCATGACTACATGGCTGTCGATTCCCAGGCGGGCGCAGACCCGGCCAATCTCATTGGCAAACCCCACTTTCACCGCGTGAAAGGCATTGTTGGTCATCTTGAGGACTTCCGCTTCTTCGAGAGCAACCCGGTAGATGGGGACATCAATGCCTTGATACAACTCGCGCACACGATCGCCGGAACGCTGGTCGAATTCGCCGATCACGGTATAAGGAGGATTCAGGAAGTCATTGATGGCGCTGGTTTCGCGCATGAATTCCGGATTGCTGGCCAAGCCGAAATCGGCCCCGGCGCGCCGTCCCGAGTGCTCCTCCAGAAGTTCCCGAAGCGTACCGCGAGTGGTGCCCGGGAATAGGGTGCTGCGAACCACCACCACGTGGTAGCCGCTTCCCTGCCGCAGTCCCCGGCCAATCTCCATGGCCACGTTGCGCAGGTAATTGAGGTTCTGGCCGCCGTCGGCCGCCGATGGCGTGCCCACGCAAATAAGCGATATGTCGGCGTTGGCGATGACTGAAGCCCCATCCTGCGTGGCTTTGAGCCGCCCGCTGATCACCACCTTCTGGATTAACTGCTCCAGGTTTGGTTCCCGGATCGGGCTGCGTCCGGCATTGATGGCGTCCACCTTCGCGCGGTGAGGTTCCACCCCGGTCACTTCATGGCCTAATTCCGCCAGGCAGGCTGCCGACACCGTGCCCACATACCCTAGTCCCCAAACCAACACTCGCATGCGGCTACTCTCCATATGACAGTTTATGATTGCGGCGTTTATGCCCGCCGTAAGCTGGTAGAAAAAATCTGGGGGAGAAAATCTCTCTTGTGCGGCCTACCATTTACATCCACCCGTTGCGGCCGTCAGCTTTGGTGGTATAGGGAAGATATCACGGCAGCATCAGCCGCCGCAGGATCGAAAGACCATGCATTTTGGGGTTCGCATCCCGCTCCAGACCGGGATACTTCTCTGTAGATTACCTAGGTACCGGGTCCGATGCCAGTGGACACTGGCGCTCCAACTGCCGCAGAATGTGTTGTCAGGATCGTTCTGCAACATATTCCAGCAGATTAAGCCTAAAGGCCTGACCAACCAGGTGTGCGCAGACAGTCGCGAACAAGCACCGCGAAAACGAACTGATGATTAACGACCTTGCACCTACTCTTTGCCCCACCACTCTGCCCTGTTGGCGAATACGGACACCCCTGGGCCCGACCCTTTCGAGCGCCGGCAAAACACCCGCTCGGAGCCGGGATGGTGAGACCGCATGGTGAAGTCGCAGACGCGCTGGCTGGTGCTGACGCAATACTATCCGCCCGAAATTGGCGCGCCTCAAATCCGCCTGCGCGCCCTGACCCGTCATCTCCATAAATTCGGCATTGACGTAGAAGTGCTCACTGCCATGCCGAACTATCCAGCCGGCAAGATTTTTCCTGGCTACGCCGGCAAGTGGACCCTGACCGAACAGCTGGACGGGGTGCGCGTCAGGCGTACCTGGGTGTATGCCGCAACCGGTAAATCCGTCCTGGTCCGCCTGGCCAACTACTTCAGCTTTACCACCACTGCCCTGTTTGCCGCATTGTTTGGGCCGCGGCCGGACGTTCTGTTCGTCGAATCGCAGCCGCTGTCTCTGGGCGTAATCGCCATCCTGATGCGATACCTGCGGGGCGTCCCTTACGTGTACAACGTGCCCGACTTGCAGGTGGACGTTGCTCGACAAATGGGTTTTCTGAGTAATTCACTGTTCTTGCGGGTGGCGCTCGCGGCCGAGAACATGTTCCTGAAGAAATCCTGGAAGGTCTCGACCGTCACCCACGGTTTCATCGAGCACTTTGAAAGCAGGGGCTTGCCGCGCAGTCAGATCACATTCCTGCCCAACGGAGCGGACACCGATTTTCTCCGGCCTGAAGAACCCAGTGCCGCGCTGCTGGATCGTTGGGGCGTTCGCGGCAAAAAGGTTTTCCTTTATGTCGGGACCCATGCTTTCTATCACGGCCTGGACGTTCTGATCGATGCGGCCGCGTTGTTGCGCGACCACGAGGACATCATCTTTCTGATGATCGGCGACGGTCCGGAACGCCAGCGCCTCAAGCAGAAGGCGGCGGACCTCAAACTGACCAACATCATCTTTGGCGAGTCTCCGTACGAAGAAATGGACCAGCTCTATTCGATCGGATACGCCTCCATTGCCACCCTGCGCCAGATTGACGTGGCTAAAACCATGCGGCTTTCGAAAGTGTTCCCCTCATTGAGCTGCGCCGTTCCGGTGATTTACGCCGGCGCCGGCGAAGCTGCGGAGCTGTTGCGGGACAAGAAATGCGGGATCGTCACCGAACCTGAAAATGCAGACCAACTCGCAGCCGCAATTTCCGGCCTGGCTGGAAACCCGGATATGCGCCAGGCGCTGGGCTCGGCGGGGAGAGCCCTGGTGCAGGAAGAATACAGCTGGGCCGCTATCGTCGGCCGCTGGCTCAAGGAAATCGGTCTGGCGAATTCCTGATTCCCGGCCAGCCCGGTCAGGCAATTTCTACCGCCCTGTCCCTGCCCCTCCAGTTTGCTGGTTATCGGAGGAGCGCAGCAATCCGGCATAAATCTCAATCAGCGAACCGGCCCGGGCTTCCGGAGTGTAGTCGGTTTCCACTTTCGCTCGCGCCTGCCGGGCCAGACCGGCCGCCGTGCCGGGACTGGAGAGCAGGAGGTCGATGGCCTTTGCCATCGCCCCCGGATTCTGCGGCGGCACCAGCAACGCCGTCTCGCCATGGGTGACAATCTCGGGAATTCCTCCGACCGGCGTGGCCACCACCGGAATCCCGGCGGCCATGGCCTCCAGCAAGACGTTCGGCGATCCTTCGCTGAGCGACGGAATCACCACCAGATCCGCGGCCTGATAATAGCGGCCGATATCCGCGATATGGCCGGCCAGCGTAACCTGCAGGCCCAATCCCATGTTCCGGATGGCCTCGACAATCTGCGGGCGCGCCGGTCCATCGCCGGCCAGGACCAGGCGCACCGGTTCAGCCGCACGCAGCTGCCGCAGGCGATCGATGGCGGCCACCAGATCCAGTTGTCCCTTTTCCTTTGAGAGACGGCCGATGCACAAGATGATGCGCTCCTCCGGTGCCATACCCAATTCGATCCTTCGGCGTTGCCGGGTGGCGGCATCGACCGGTACGGGACCGTCGAAAGCTGGCCGCACTGCGTTGTGCAATACCGTGATTCGTTCCCCGCGTATGCCCGAGCGCACCAGTTGCCCTTCGAAAGGACGGTTCATGGTCACGATCCGTGCCGCGGCCCGCAGCGACCAGCGATCCAGACGGTTGTAGATCGGCGAGCGAAAATCCTCATTGGTATATCCGTGGTGAAATGCCAGCCAGGGGGTTTTCTTCCAAAGGCCGGACAAGCGCACCAGGAAATGGGATTTCACGTGATGAGTCTCGATCACGTCGGGACGGACACTGGTGACCAGTTGTCGCAGCTGCGCTATGACCCCGAGATCAAAGCGGAAGCGTTCCGCGATCGGGTGCACGGAAATCCCCAGTTCCGCCGCGCGGCGGCTAAAGGGACTGGTTCTCGCCTCACCAGCGCCGGAACCCTGGGGACGCTGAAATGTCGCCATGGAGAGTTCGGCTGCCCTGGCGTCTTTGTGCTCCTGGCACACCCGATGAAACTCAAACATGTTTTTGGCCGGGCCGGTGATGGTTTCTTCTTCGGCGAGGGCCAGCACGCGGACCATTCCGGGAATGGAGCCGGTTTCAGCATCCGGTAAGGCGACGGGTTGCGATTGATTTTCCGGCATGGGGTGGTGCAGCCTCAGCTCAGCGCTCCGCACAGGATGCAGGTTTGGCGCGGGCTTGTCCAATTCCAACTTCATGTCGTCCCCTCAATCGGAAAATCAGCGGACGGCGGTCACGATCAGGATCTGGCCGTGCATCTCGTTGGCCATCGAATCCGCCAGACGGACGGCGGCATAGGAAAGCGGGAACAGGGGCACTACGAGTGAGCGATGCTGATTGCCTCTGCCGGCACGGTTCGCGCTCCCGAAAAACGCGGCATGGCCAGATCAGCCACGGAGCCTCGCACTCATGGCATGCCGATCCTCGGGAGAGGCGCGCCACGACAGCATCAACTTCCACATGGCATAAAAGCGGGCCAGATAATAAACGTGATAGAGCAGCATGGCCTGGAGCAGCGAGTATGCTGCAGTTTTCGTGCTGGCGATGCGATACACAATCGTGACCGCCGGAGCCAGATTGACCAGCAGGACGAAAATCGCCAGCCGCAAATAAAGCGGCACGGGAGTCGCAAACAGGATAGCAACCGCAGCCAGGCAGGCCAGGAGGTGAACGAAGGTGATCAGCAGGGGTTTGCTCAAGCCTTCATTCTTCAACATTCCGAACATGCCCATGCCGCGCCAGGTGTGCTTGCGGAAAAAGATGGGGAGGGTCTTGTCTCCGGCAAGATGCACGGCGTGAACGGCGTGCGCCTGCACCATCTTAAAGCCGTTCTGGAGCAGGCGAGCTCCCAGGTCCGCATCTTCGCAACCGATCATCTTCTCGTCGAACCCGCCGACCTGGAGAAAGGCCTCGCGCCGGACCACCAGGTTTCCGGAATTGATGTAGTTGACCGCGCCGTTGCGTTGCGCATGCAGGGCATCCCAGGTTTTTTCGACCCAGGGGGGCGAATCCTCTAACGCAACTTTTGAACCCGTAACATCGGCGCCGGAGCCCAGGACGCCGAGCGCCTGAGAAAAATAGTCGGGGACAATGCGGCAGTCGGAATCGATGAAGGTTAGAAATTCCCCATCCGCCAGGGCCGTTCCGTGGTTCCGTAAGGCCCCCACCGTGACTCCGCGAAGCTGCTGCACCCGGGCGCGGGTGCCGTACTCGGTTTGCAGGATTTCGTAGGATCCGTCATCCGATCCATTGTCGAGCACAATCAGTTCGGCATTGCCGTATCGCTGCATGGCCTCGAGAATGGAGTCCAGCGAGGCACGCAGATGCTCCCGGGCGTTAAGGACGGGCATGACAACGGAGAATTTGCCTTTAGTCTCAGACATTTAGCTTACCAGCATGGCCCGGCCGCCCAGTGTGCCTTTGCTTATCCCGAACCCCCGGCTACGCCGGGCCGGAAGGGCGTGCCGGAAGGTCACGGACTTACCCGTCAGCGGTAAAATTGAGATTGATGCACGCTGCATTGTAAGTGATTCCCGCGGTAGCAGCGGCGCGGCTTGAGGCGCCTGTAGGTCATGGACTTCCGCGAGGTACTTCTGAGTGCGTTTTGATGACGGCATGTACCTTTGTGACCTTCACGGCTGCCAAGGGTTTCCGCACAATAGTAGTAGTCCATCAGAGGACGAATCCCAGTTAAAGAGACCATTGATCTGATGTCCGCCTTTGAACCGTCAGTCGGATCCTTTACGAATGACGCGGCCAGTTGTGAGTTTCAAATGCAACCCGGGTTGAGCCCACGTTAGTCGGTTGAGCTTTGTCGCCCAGGAGACAGCAGCAAATTGGAATCGCTGGGAAAATCCGAATCCAAGCGGGTCAGGGAGTTTTGCCATGAAATCGGTCCTGTTCACGGTCATATTGCTGGTCGCGGTGGGTGCAGCGGCACAAACTAACTATTACGTTTCCACTTCGGGCAGTGATGCCAATGACGGGTCTGCGGCACGTCCCTGGGCTACGATCGGTCACGCCAGCTCGGCGCTGGCGCTGGGGGCGGGAGGAGCGGTGGTGAACGTGGCGCCGGGCAGTTATGGCGCGGTCAGCACTGGGCGTTCGGGCACGGCGAGCCAGCCCATCGTTTACAAGTCCACCACGAAATACGGAGCCAGGATCGCATCCAGCGGGGGCTCGGTCTGGGCAAATACCGGCGCCTACGCAACCATCCAGGATTTCGAGGTGACCGGCTCGGGGAACAATTGCATCGGCATCATCACCTATAGCGCCCACAGTCAAATCGTGGGCAACTGGGTGCACGATATACCTGCTCCGACTTCAACCTGCGGCGACGGCACGGGGGGAGCGGCCATTGATAGCTACAGTTCGAGCAACTCGATGACGTCGGGAAATATCAATACCAAAATCACCGCCAACATCGTGGACAATGTAGGCTCGGGTGCGACCCAGGGCTGCAACAACCAGCATGGCATCTACGTGGCCAGCCCGATGGCTCAGGTGCAAAACAATATCGTCAGCCGGGTTTGCGGCATGGGCATCCACATCTACCACTACACCACCAACGAGGTGGTCACCAATAACGTGGTCATCAATAACTCCGAGGGCGGCATTCAGAATACCGCCGACAGCGGCGTGGTCTGCAACGACAACTCCACGGTGAGCAACAACATCGTGGCCAATAACGGCGGGTTGCGCGGGGCGCTTTCCGGGGGCGGAATCACCGAGCTTTCGGGTTGCACTGGATCCGGGAACGTTTACCGCAACAACATCCTCTACGGCAACTCTCCCAATGCGATTCAGTATCCCCATGGCGCCCGAACCGAAAGCGGCACGATTGTTCCCAGCGCGACCCAGTTCAATGCCCTCTTCGTCAACTACACGGGCAATGCCAAGACCGGGGACTACCGGCTGAACCCGGGTTCGGTCGCCGTGGATGCTGGCCTGGGTAATGTTTGCGCATCGGGAGGAGTCACGCCGTGCATCGCTCCCACCGACTTTCTGGGAAGCGTCAGGCCGCTAAGCGGTGTCCTGGACATCGGGGCTTTCGAAACCGGGGCGGCTGCAGCCTCTGCTCCCAATCCGCCGACCGGGTTGACGGCTTCCGTACAGTAAGGCCCAGATCAGATCACTGCAGTCCCACGGAATGCGGGCGCACCGGGCGACCCGCATTCTGCATTTTATTGCCCTGCGCCTTGCTGTAAACCTGCGTGCCTAAAGCCAGCACTATCCAGGTAAGCCAGAAGGTCTTTTCCCACATAAGGTCTGCGAAGAATGCACTGATAATCAGGGCCCAGCCTGCGGCTTCACAAGCCACCAGCCTGATGTTTGCCTGGCCAGCATGCTTTGGGTAATGCTTTCCCAACCAAACCTGCGAGCGAACAGCGAGGAGGAACAGCAACAAACCGATCGCTCCGGATTCTACCGCGGTCTGAAGATAGATATTATGGGCACCAGCAACCTGGCCGCGGAAATCTGGGGCATAACCTGCGTACGCCGTATAAGCCATGGGAAAATTGCTGACTCCGGCCCCGAAGAGTCCAAAATGCTTCAGCATCTGTACGCCCACATGCCAGATGTCCAGACGCCCGGCGCCACCGGTCGCGCTCGCCTGATTGATCCGGTTAAAAAACTGGGCGGGCAAAATCATCACCAACCCGCCCACCGCGGCACAGACCGCGAGGATGCGGGCGTTGACGCCCAATCTGAGCATGAACACGGCAGTCATCACCAGCAAGGCAAGCAAGGCGGCGCGGGATTGTGTGAGCAAAACTCCCAGGGTGAGAACGCCGCAGACGCTTAGAATGAAGGTCTTCAGCAGGCGTCCCTTACTTACAAAGAGAGCGGACACCCCCAGCGCCAGCGGCAACATCAGCCGGGTGGCGAACAGGTCCGGATTTACTACCGAACCGCCGATGACCAGCGAGCCCCGCACAGGTCCGAACGCGTGATAACCTATCCCGCGGTAGAACTCGGTTACAGAGTACGCCGCAGCCAGTGCCCCGATCAGAATCAGCAAGTGGACAACCCGACCAAACTCCCTTTCTTCCAGACGCATCGAAACCGCTGCCAGGTAAAGAATGAGCAAGGCGAATGCGGTGGGCATACGCTGCAGGACGGTTTGCGGATCAATCGCCCAGAGTGCCGTAAGGGCTCCCCAGGCGACCATCAAAGTCCACCACAATGCCGCCTTTGGGGGCATCTGCAGCCTGCGCCGCACCGCTGCCGTGGCCAGCAGAATGCCCGCCGAGCCCGCCCCCACGAAGTAGCCCACGGCCTTTCCCCCTGAGCTATCGCTCATGGCGCCGCTTTCAAATAGAACCAACGCGGAGAACGCTCCCAGCGCACACTCGACCGGCCAGCGCAGAACGACCGGAATGCAGACCAATCCGACTACCACGATCCATCTGCCCTGACCGACGGCGATTCCGAGCACCAGCGCGCAGACCACCGCGAGAGCCACCAGCAAGAGGTGGTTGACGGAATCGAGCGCGAACGGGTTTCTCGCAGTTGCGGGTGATGCCATATTAAGGTTCAGTTCCGGGCCAACTTGCCGACTGTACGGCCAGTGGGACTACCTCTCCCCTGGACAGCAACAAAGATTCCGCGCTCTCTGAGCCCTGGCCCCCGGGCCCGGCCGCCAGCGCCAAATCTCGAGGGCGGTTGAGAGCCGAGGCGCCGGGATGGGTCGCCCACTCCAGCACGCCGGCAAATCGCGACGCCATTTCCCTATGAGTGTAAGGAGAGATAGTTTTTGCATCACCCTGATAAGCGACGCCCCCGCTGGAGCGGTATTCCGCGTACCAGTCGCGCAGCACGCTTTTCAATTCGTTCCGGGAGAGAGGATGCATTCCAGCCCGGGTCTCGTCCAGGAGCTCGCTGACCACGCCGCGTGCCCCTCCGATGGCCAGGATGGGTCGCCTGGAGCCGAGGTATTCAAACACTTTTCCCGTGTGCTGCCCAGTCTCTCGCGGATCGGACCAGCAGAGCATCATCAGGAGGTGCGACTCCTGCTGACGTTGCAGGGCTTCTTCGCGGCTGACCGTGCCGGCAATTTCAACCACGTCCTCCAGATTAAAGCGCCGGGCCAGCGGGGCCACCCAGGGCTCTGACGGACCGTAGAAGCGGACGCGGACCGTTTCGCGGATCACGACGCCCTCTTGAATCAATTCCTGTAAGGCTTCAAACAGAGGCGTGGGATCTCGTTTCCCCTGGTAGAGGCGCCCGGTGTACGTAATGGTGAACAGCCGGGTGAGCGGGTGCTTCGAGGGCGGGAAGTCATCCTCATCGAAACCGTTGGTAATACAGAAAACCGGCTTGGCGGGATACCTTGAGCGCAGCTTTTCCGCCCAGGGCTCCGAAACGCTGACCAGGGCATCAGCGTCGCGCAGGGTCCGTCGTTCCACCGGCCGTTCAAGTCGGCGCAGGAAGTCATTGCCCTGGGCCAGGTTTTGCGACCAGAGGTCGCGGAAATCAGCGATCCAGGGACAGCCGAACATTCGCTTGGCCTTGCGCCCGATCAGGTGACCGGAGATGGGTGGAGATGTGCTCAAGATCGCATCTATCTTCGTCGTCTTCCTGAGTTCGATCAGCGCCTGCTTGGCGAAAGGTATCCATCCCTTGGTAGCATCGGGGAAAGTAATCAGGTAACGCATGAGGGAGAGGATCCGGGTATGCAGGTGCGAAGAATCCCGCTCTTGCGCCACAGACAGACTTAGCTGCTCGTGCAAGCTGCGCGTGCCTTCGAGACCGAGCCTCAGTTTCCAGGTCTGCAAGACGTCTTTGTATTCGGTCTCGACGACCGGCGCGCCGCTGGGGCGGGTCCCGGGCAATCTCACGGTCAGCACGATCGGCTGCCAGCCCAGGCGAGGCAGATATTTCACCAGGCCCGCGGGACGAAGTCCGCCTATTTCCGGAGACGGCGGATAAGTCTGGGCGATGAGGAGAACTTGCTTCATGAAAGATTTCGGCGGTCGGTATGATCGTGATTGAAAGAGCAGTACGAGGAAATCCGCAGCCCGGCTCGCGCCCGGCACTAGGGCCGCGGAGGCCTCGGTTTGCCCACGCGCTGGACGGCATTCAGCATCAACTGCACGGTATCCAGATCCTTGGCCTGCAGTTTGCCGGCTGGAATGCGGGTCTGGGTTATGTCCTCCAACTTCTGCACGATATCGATTAGGGCCAGCGAGTCGATGAGGCCCGAGGAAACCAACGGCGTATTCTCGTCGATTTTCGCTTCCGGGCGCCGCATGACGTCCCGCACCAGATAGTCAATTATTTGTTGTGTTTGATCCGACACCAGTAAGGTCTCCTTGGCCAGCCTGCAGTTCGGGATGCTCAGAAATTAATTTCTCCCGCGTGGTTGAGCGCGCCGGTTTTCCGGCCGTGCTCTTGACGATCCAGCGCGGAGGTTTAAGGTAAATGGCCCGCGCGGCCACACCCAATTCAGCCGCGATCGAAGTCCTCAACTGGGCCTCGATGGCCTGTTTCCGGCTGAGCGATTCTTCCTTTCGAACCTCAGCCACCACGACAATCTGTTCGGTGCCGAGTTCGGCATTACAAAAGCCGAATGCCACCACCCGGCCGTCCTGGATTTCGGCGTGGCCGGAAACGATTTCCTCTACATCTTGAGGGTAGAGATTCTCGCCAGCAACAATAATGAGATCCTTCTTGCGGCCGGTCACATAGAGCTCACGATCCCATTGAAAGCCCAGGTCGCCGGACCGATACCAACCGTCGCTCAACGCTTTCGCGGTGAGATCGGGACGATTGTAATAGCCGTTCAACATGGCATCACTCCGGATCCAAATCTCGCCCACGTGTCCTGGGGGCAGGTCCTGGCCCTGCTCCGACACGATTCGCACTTCGGTTCCGGCGAGGCATTGGCCTGAGGATACCAAACACAGCGCGCCCGCGGTATCCGCTGGAACTTCACGGACCTGACTTCGGCGCAAGCTATTCGGCTCCACCCAGACCCGCGCGGGATCAAGCCGGCCATTGGTTCTTGATTGCGTAACCGCGAAGACGGTCTCGGCCATGGCGTAGGAACTCTGCAGTACGTGGGGCGGCAGGTTCGAATCCCGGTAAGCCAAAAGAAACTCATCGATGCTGGCCGCGCGAACCGGCTCAGAACAGTTGATCAGCATGCGCAAGGACGACAGGCCATATTCTGAGCGATCTCTTTCAGGGACGCGCCGGGCCAGGAACTGCAGGGTGAAATTCGGCACCCATCCCAGGGTGCAGCGGTATTCCGAGATCAGTTGCAACATGCTGCCCGGCTGCATGACCCAGTCAGTGGGTGATTGCATCACCACCGGCAAATGACAGACCAGGGGAAGGATGAAGCATGCGATCAATCCCATGTCGTGATACAAGGGCAGCCAGCTGTAAATACAGTCCTGGGAGGAAAGCTCCAGCGCTGGCCCCAGATGGTTGATCTGGCGAAGCACGGCGGCGTGCGACAAAGCTACCCCCTTCTGCAGGCCGGTCGTGCCTGCCGAATGCTGTATGAAAGCGACTTCGTCGGGGTCAACTGTTCGATACCCGTTTGCAGGTGAGGCGACTGCAGTGATGGCGGGCGAGCGCACCAGGCGGGTATCGTCGCCCAGGCTGATGTGCTGTGCGAGCTCCTGGGGAAACTCCTCGTCCACCACGATGAGCCTCGCCTTCAGATTGGCCGACGTCCCGGCGAGTCCGAATCTGTATTTGGCTGGCTCGACCTTGAAATTGGGATAAGCCAGCATGGCCGGAATGGCCCCCAGCTGCATGGCAGCGGCAAATGTTGCCATGACCGGAATGCCCTGCGGCATGATCAGGATGACCCGGTCGCCGGCTTTCAATCCCTGGGCCTGTAAATAGCTGGCCTGGGCCGACGCCAGAGCGGCAAATTCGCCGAAGGTCACACTCTGAATGTCATCCTCATTCTTCCACATGGTCACGAATGGCCGGTCGGGAGGCGCGGACTGGAGCGCTTCCTGAAGGGTGCGGAAGGGTAGAGGAAATTTGAGCATGGTGTCGGAAGGTGTTGCCGGAAATGACTCGGTACGGTCCATTGTTTATGTCTGTCGGGTGGAACCAGGTATTTACAGCCTACCGGCCGCCAGGGGATGGCGCGTGGAAACTGCCTGAACGCGTGAACATCAGGAGTTGGCGGTCAAGCCCAGATGCTTACGGGTTTGGAGAAGCCGACCCTCCAGACTGGGCGACCTGAGAGTACAGAACGGGTTCCAGTCCGGCGGCGATTTTTCCCGCCATGAGGTGCGCGCCCTGAGTCGTGAAGTGGGCAAAATCGCCGAAGTACTTGTTGCCCGGGGGAATTTCGGTGGCCGCGTCGATCAGCACCAGATGGCGTTCGGCGGCGACGGCGCGGATCACCTGGTTCATCCTCCGCTCCATATCCACGAAGCCATCTTCTTTCAGCATTGGAATCCACTCGCGCCAGACGGTCAGCATCTGCCGGTCACTGGCGGAAAGGGGGTGGCCAAAAACCGTTGCATGCGTCACCAGCACTGGTTCCACACCACGCTGCTGCAAGGCGTCAACCAGCTGCAGCAGGTCGGCATGGAAAGCGTCCACATTCTGCTGCGGCACCCGGTCCATCACCGGCTGGCTGGCGGTTCTGGCCTCGATCTTGCGTTCGCGAACCCTGGTCTGAAGATCGTGGATCGCCGACTGGATCCATTCTGGAAGCAGGCTCTTGACCGCGATACGGACACGCTCGGTGAGGCGCCACTCGAAGCGCGCCGGAGACGAATCGGGAGTACCCTTTTCCGTCGCCGACTTGATCCAGGGCAGCCAAACGTAGGCGGCGGGAAATGGATAAATGACCGCGACTCTGGGTTTGACGTTGTCGACCACCTCCGGCACCCGCAGTACGGCGGCGGCGATGGACTGGCCGGGGTAGGCGACATTCACCACTTCGAAAGTCTGCCGTCCCGCCCACTGGTTCAAATCGCGCTCCAGCTGTCGAGGATACTCCTGCCCTGCCGCTTCATAAAGACCAAAGGTTTCCGAGGCGCCGATACAGGCGATGCGGAAGGTACCGGAGCGCAGTTCAGGGCCCCGATATCCCAAGCTGTTCAGCTGCCATTTCTTGAAGCGCGCGCCGGGCGCCCCGCGCTGTCCAAACTGGTCCCGCTCGAATAGGTTCGCGTTCGAGTACGTTCCCCAGACTGGGGCTCCGTACGTCGCCAGGTCGTCGAGCCGGGCGCACAATTCCATCGTCAGCGTGACGATGACGAGGCTGGCCACAAGATGAAAAACGATTTTGA
This sequence comes from Terriglobia bacterium, assembly GCA_963757835.1. Taxonomy (GTDB): domain Bacteria; phylum Acidobacteriota; class Terriglobia; order Terriglobales; family Acidobacteriaceae; genus JAIQFF01. Next base: position 41,064 of record CAVWSP010000013.1, read on the forward strand.
GAAATTTCATCAGAACTGAAAGTAGATAAATGACTGGGGCTCGGCGCTATGAAGGAAGGCTACGTACAACAGGACGGCGTAGCCAACCGCCCTCAGTTCGAGAGGCGTGCGCAGGACAAACTCCGGAGTTCTGGCTTTCACCCATGCCATGAAGTGCGCGACGGAGAAGTAACCGCCGACCACCACGGCCGTAAGGAGGTAAAGACTCGCAGGCAGGCGCAGGACAAGATAGCCCGCGGGACGAAACACTGCAGCCAGCATTTCCACCGCCTGCTTCCAATCGGCGGCCCGGAACCATATCCAGCCGAGGTTGATGGAGGCAAAGGTCGCCAGCCATCCCATGGAGTCATCCAGCGCGCGCGGGATTTCCCACCCTCTCGATCGTCGCAGCGCCTGCCAGCGGCGGTGCAGCAGCAGCAGAATGCCCTGGTACGTTCCCCACACCAGGAAGAGGAAGGCGACTTTGTGCCACAGACCGAAGATGATCATGGAAAGCAGCAAGGCCAGGTTCCGCCACCAGCTTTCCCGGCGCAGGGTGGCCAGGGGCATGAAGAGATAGTCTCGGATCCAGAACGACAGGGATATGTGCCAGCGGGTCCAGAACACCGATGGCGAGGTCGATAAAAATGGGCGATCAAAATTCTCCGGCAAATGAAACCCGAACAGTTGCGCGGCGCCAATTACCAGATGCGAGTAGCCGGCAAAATCCAGGAAGAGCTGAAAGCCATAGGCACAAACCAGGACCCAGACATCGCTCCCGCCCCACTTCAAGGCGGTTGCGCCGAAAGCAGAGTCCACACCTTCGCCCGGCCGTATGCCACCGCCCACAACCCGCGCCAGCGCGATCATGAACAGGCCGATAAAGACGCGATCGACACCGGTACGTAAGTCTGCGCGCGACGCCCGGCTGGGCTGCCGGAATTGCGTCAACAGATCAGGCAAGCGACAGATAGGCCCGGAAAGAACCGTGGGCCAAAACGCCATGTACAGGCAGAACTCCAGAAGCGAGGGATCAACCTCCTGGCCCTGATAAACGTCGAACAAATACGAGAGTGCCTGAAACGTCCAAAAGGAGATGCCGAGGGGAAGAGCGATCTCCGCTAATCGGGAGGCGCCGGCGAAATGGAAAATGGACGTTCCCGCCAGCGCGGGCAATAGTTTGAACGACCCCAGCAGCGCGATATTGAACCCGATGCCCAGCCACAGGCGGGCCGCCGAAGGCTGCCGCCGCAGCAGCATCCCCAGGCCATAGTTGGCCAAGGAACTGAAAATGAGAATGCCCAGAAATCCCACACCCCAACTCGCATACAGGATGTAGCTGACAATCAGGAACAATATCTTTTGGGCCCTGGGCGCGGCCCACCACCGGGCCAGAAGCCAGGCGACGGCCAGGCAGCCGACGTAGATAAATGTCTTCGAAGTCATTTTTTTCGACTCAGGCTTGCGGCGAGGCGCCGGTCAAAGTCTGCAGAACGATCCTGAGATCGCCAAAGAATGTGGCGCGCCTGGCGTAGTCAAGATCCAGCCCGATCTTCTCAGGAAGCAGCGTGCTGACGTAGTAGTGGGTGAGTTGCTCGGGCGGTATGGCGGCGAGTACTCCTTCTTCGTCGCGGAAATGCAAGGTGGCCCGGCCCGTCACACCCGGCCGAAGGGCAAACACAGACTGGAATTCCGGCGCCAGACTCTGACAATACTCCGGCACGTCGGGACGCGGTCCCACCAGGCTCATCTCGCCTCGAAGCACATTGAAAAGCTGGGGCAGTTCGTCCATTTTGAAGCGGCGCAGTAGGCGTCCCAGCGGCGTGATTCTCGTGTCTCCCCGGCGCGTGACTTGGGGAGCCGAGCCCGGCTGCAGTACCCGCATAGTGCGGAATTTGAGAATCTGAAAGAGCCTGGCATCCCGGCCCACCCGCAGCTGGCGGAAGAGGATCGGCCCCGGCATGCTGACCCGGATGGCCACAGCGATGATCGCCATCACGGGCAGAGTCACGAGCAAGCCGGTGACGGCACACACCGCGTCGAACAGGCGTTTCCCGAAGGAAAAGTTCCACAGGCTCAGACCGCTCTCCGAGCCCGGGACGTACGACAGATTGGACACGCTACCCACGCTCATAAGGAAACAAGCTTGCTTTTACGGCTGCGGGAAACGATCTGGGTCACGGCAGTGATCACCCGCTCCGCTTCCGCATCCTTCAGATCAGGATAAACCGGCAGGGAGAGGCAGCGGGAGTAAGCGTCTTCGGCATTGGGAAAATCCTCAGGCGTGCATCCGTAGTGCTCGCGGTAGTAGGGATGCCGATGCAATGGAATGAAGTGCACACTGGTGCCAATGCCCGCCTTCTTCAGCTCCTCGATCATCTGCTTGCGGTCGATGTCCAGCATCTCGGGATGCAGGCGCAGAATAAAGAGGTGCCAGGCGTGGGTGCTGCCGGGGCCAGGCAAGGGCGGCATCTCCAGCTCTTCGACTCCCAGCAGGCGTTCGCGATAGAGGTCGGCAATCTCGCAACGGCGCTTCCAGAAGGCGTCACATTTCTTGAGCTGGGCGGCGCCGAGGGCGGAGAGAATATCGCAAAGATTGAGCTTGTATCCGGCTTCGGTCACCTGGTAAAACCACGAACCTTCGGAAGAGTAGCGGTTCCAGGCGTCGCGGCCGATGCCGTGAAGGCGCATGAGGGCGGCGCGTTCGGCAAACCTGTCATCGTTGGTGGTCAGCACGCCGCCTTCGCCGGTGGTGATGGTCTTGGTGGCATAGAGGCTGAAGGCGGTAAGGTCGGACAGGGTGCCGACGCGCCGGCCGCGATACTGGGTAGGCAGCGAGTGCGCCGCATCCTCGATCACATGCAGGTTGCGGCGGCGCGCCAGGTCATGCAGGGCATCCATTTCGCAGGCTTCGCCCGCCACATGCACCGGAATGATGGCCCGGGTGCGATCGGTAATCCGCCGTTCGGCATCCGCGGGATCGATATTGAAGCCGCCCGCCACGCTGTCGCAGAGCACTGGCCGGCCGCCAAAATACGTGACCACTTCGGCAGTGGCGGTGAAGGTGTAGGTGGGCACCAGAACTTCGTCGCCGGGACGCAGTCCGATGCAGTCGAGCGCCAGCTGCAGCGCTGCGGTGCCGGAATTCAAGGCCAGCGCGTGCTTGCAGCCCACGTATGCGGCGAACTGTTTCTCAAACTCGATGGTGACCGGCCCGGTGGTGAGCCAGCCGGAATCGAGTACGCGTTGCACCGCCTCGCTCTCTTCTTTACCGAGTGAAGGACGATGAAAGGGAATGAAAGAATTGTCGGTCATAAATTGTTTGGGCTCGCAATCGGAACGCCGGTTCTAATGCGACGTTCGTCAGAAATTGGGGAAAGTTGCACTACGCGATGGTCAAGGCGCTCTCATCAACGCTGGCGCTCTTTTCGGTACTCAGGCGAATCCACATCTCCAGCACCAGGAGGGCCCACACCAGATAATCGTGGTTGACCCCGCGACGGTGCTCGTGAACGACGCGCTCCAGGGCCGGACGCTGGAACCAGCCGCGCTGTTCCACATGCGGTCCGAGAACGCAGTCTTCCACCAGGTCCGTCCAGTCCTTCCGCAGCCACTTGCCAATGGGCGCGGCGAAACCCTGTTTTCGGCGCTCGATGCACTCCACCGGCAAATGCCGGAGCGCCAGGCGGCGCAGCAGGGACTTGGCCCGGTCCCCTCGAAAGCGCACATCGGCCGGTATCCGCATGGCCAGTTCCACCAGGTCAAGGTCCAGAAAAGGGCTGCGCGACTCGACGCTCACTCCCATGGTGGCTGAGTCCGCCTTGGCCAGGTAGTCGTCCGGGAGGACAGTCTGCATCTGTGCCTGCATAACCCGGTCAACGTCCATGGACGTCCCTGTGGCAGGACGGAGAAAATTAAGATAGTGCATGTTATGGCGATTCTCTCCAATCCTTTCCTTGAATGCAGGGGAATAGAACGAAGAACGTAGGGACGGATCCATCATCGAACTGGTGGCGAAGAAAGTTTGCTCCACCGGAGTCGCAGTCATGCGGAAAAGCGTTCCCGCGCTGCGCAGAATTCCGGCTGAGTTCCGCAGCGCACCGCCGAGCCAGGCAACCGGCATCTTCAGCGCACCCGGGAACCATTTCCTCAGGCGCTCCGCCCGGTGGTACGCGAGATAGTGGGTGTAACCGCCGAAGACCTCGTCTCCCCCGTCTCCGGTCAGGATTACGGTCACGAATTGCCGCGCCTCCTCGGCGATGGCCAGCACGTTGACCGCGGAGGCATCGGCCAGAGGTTCGCCCATGGCGGTGATCAGGCGCAGCAGATTGCCGCGGAAGTCGCTGGTGACCTTGAGTTCGTGATGAATGGTGTGGTGTCGCCGGGCCACCGCCGCGGCAAAGCGGCTTTCATCCATGGCCGGATCGTCGGTGGCGACGGAGAAGGTCTGGACCCTTTCCGACAGCCGGGCCGCAGTGGCCGTGACCAGACTGGAATCGACTCCACCGGAAAGCAGGATACCCACCGGGACATCGGCCACCAGCCTGCGGCTTACCGCGCCCTCAAGCGAATGCTCAATCCTTTCCAGCCACTCTTCGTCGCTGGTGCCTGCTTCGGGATGAAGAAAATCAGGACTCCAATGGACCAGGTCTTTTCTTTGTCCGTCGGCGCCCAGGCTCAAGGCATGGCCGGGCGGCAGTTTCTCAACGCCTTCGAAGATGCTTCGCGGCCCCGGAATATACATATCGCAGAGCAGCTGATCGACTGCAACCGGATCGATCTCGGGAGTGGCTTCGAGCGCCAGCGCCAGGGCGCGCGCCGAGGAGGCGAAAATCAGTTCGCGGTCGCGCCAGCGGAAAAAGAGCGGCTTTTTCCCTAACGGGTCGCGGGCCAGATGGAGGCTATGCCGGGTGTGATCAAAAATGGCGAAAGCGAACATGCCCCGGATGCGGGCCAGCAACTTCTCCAGGCCCCATTCTTCGTAGCCGTGAATCAGTACTTCGGTATCGGCCTGGGAACGGAAGCTGTGGCCGCGATCGCGCAGCTCTTGCCGCAGGCCGACAAAATTGTAGATGGCCCCGTTGAACACGATCTCGACCGACCCATCTTCGTTGGCCATGGGCTGCAGGCCATTTTCGGAGAGATCGAAGATCGAGAGCCGGCGATGGCCCAGCCCATAACCCGGTCCATAGGTCAGCCCGACCCCGTCGGGGCCGCGATAGGCCATGGCGTCGCGCATGCGCTCGACGCGCCGCGGATCCACCGGGGCACGATCAGGACGATAAATTCCGCAGATTCCACACATAGTTGTAAGTTACGAGCCGTCCCGGGATTAAACCTTTTCGGCGGCTGCCTGCGCTCCCCGATGGACTGCGGGTAAGGAATTTCCCGCCCTGCGTTTGACCTGAATTGACAAGGGCTTTTCGATGGCGACAAACAACAGCGTGGCCGCCACCCAGCTGGCTGCGAACCCAGCCAGCATCAAACCGGCGAACACGAGACTGTTTTGCCCCGGGTCGCCTGTCCGCCGGATGGCTTCACGCACCGTTCCCATGGCCAGGGGATGGATCAGGTAGAACGAGTAGCTCATGTTCCCGAGGGCGCGCAGCGGCCCCCAGCTGAAGCAGCGTCCCAGCATTCCGCCCCCATGAAAACATAAACCGCAGAACGCGAAGGAGGCCGCGCCGGCCACGGTTGCAATCACCGGTGACCCCAATCGTCCGGGCACGATGGTGGTCTTATCGACGGCGTAAATCAATCCTAGACCGCAAAGATAGCCTCCCAGCACGGCCAGGTCGAAAAAGGTGGAGGAACGGTTGCGAAAACGGTCCACCAGTTCGAAGAGCACAATCCCTAACAGGAAGGCGATCAGCCGCACCCGGGGATGTTCAAACAGCGGCGAAACCAGGATGCCGGCCACCGCCAGACCCAGAAAAAAATAGACCCGAGGCATGCGGCTCCAGCCCCGCATCGCGGTCACCGCCAGCAGCAGGGGCAGAAGCAGGTAAAAAAACATCTCATAGCTGAGACTCCAGGCAACGCCATTCATCGCCCGTCCGGAAAAAATACCGGGCATCAGCAACAGGTTCTGCACCACGTAAGAGATCTGCTCTCCGGTGGTGCCGTGGAACTTGAAGTTGTCGCTACCGGAGAAGGCCCACAAGCCAAAGTAGATCAGCGATACGAACAGAAAAGTCGGATAAATTCGCTGCACCCGGCGGCGCAGAAACCGGCCATAGCCGAAGCGGGGAGAAACCACCGCACCATAAATCAGATAGCCGCTGATGATGAAGAACAGATCCACGCCCGTCCCGCCCACTGATCCCAGAAATTGCGACAGATAGAGCAGGGGCGAACCCGGAGCGGCAAATCCCTTGAATGCGCCATGGAAGTGCACGAAGAAGACCAGCAACACCGCCCACCCGCGGAGGCCTTCCATGGGTACGATGCGCCGAGGGCCGGACTCGGTTTCATAGATGTTGGCAATACGGTCCCACAGGCGCACCGGGGCCCGAGGCGCTTCGTCAGCGACGCTGAGAACTGGCGGGTTATCAACCAAGGGCATAGCTCTAATATGGTGGATGAAACGCCGATCCTGCCCCCATGCTCAGGGCCGGAGCTGATCTCACGTTTGGTGTTTTCAGATCGGCAGGGTCAGGCTTTGGCGCGGGATTACGAGGGGCCAACCGCGGCTCTCGTAAAACAACCGTCACAGCAACACAGGGGGATGGATCGGAAGACGGGCGTACGCAGAACAACGACTGCGGTAAAAGCACGTAAATTCAGGCAACTTCCGTGGCGGAAGAAAGATCGGCGCGGTCCCGCCGGTAAATGACTGACTGGTCCAGGCAATCAATTTCGGCCAGTGACGTAATCTCCCGGCTGGGCGAGTATTCAGGAACGATCTTGTTGAGCTTGGTGATCAGACCGTGCACATTCTTCGATCCCACCAGCAGGGTGAGCTCCTTGAGCCAGGCCGACACTTGTTCAAAGGTCACCTGACCGCCGTCCAACACGCGGATTTTTTCATGCGACGTGGGCTTGATTCCCTCGCCCTCGAGGGCCAGCTCCTCGAACAGCTTTTCCCCGGGGCGCAACCCGGTGAAGACCACTTTAATGTCGCGCTCCGGCTCCAGGCCGGAAAGCCGGATCAGATTGTGCACCATGTCCGTGATGCGGACCGGTTCGCCCATGTCCAGCACAAAAATCTCTCCGCCCCGACCCATACTGGAAGCCTGCAACACCAATTGCACCGCCTCCGGAATGGTCATGAAATAGCGGCGCGCGTCGGGATGAGTGACCGTGACCGGTCCTCCGTTGGCAATCTGCTGTTCGAAGATTGGCACCACGCTGCCGTTGCTGCCGAGCACGTTGCCGAAGCGCACCGACTGGAAGCGAGTATGACTCTTATGCAGTCCCAACATAATGAGCTCAGCCACACGCTTGGTCACGCCCATGATATTGGTGGGGTTGACCGCCTTGTCCGAAGAAATAAGGACGAAGTCGTCGGCGCCGTACTGGCGGGCGATCAGGGCCACGTTGTAGGTGCCAAAAATGTTGTTGGTGACGGCCTGAAAGCAATTCATTTCCATCATCGGGACGTGCTTGTACGCAGCGGCATGAAATACCGACTGCGGGCGATAGGTGGAAAAGACGTCGCGCAGCAGGGCCACGTCCAGAATATCGCCCACCACGGGCACGTAATTAAGGGTTGGAAACTTGCTCGTAAGCTCGTTGGCCAGCTTGAACAGATCGTTTTCCGAGCGCTCGAGCAGAATCAGCTGGCGCGGGCCGAAGCCCGCCAGCTGTCGCACCAGCTCGGAACCGATGGATCCGCCCGCGCCTGTCACCAGCAGCGTATTGTTCGCCAGTTTGGCTTTTATCTTTTCTAAATCCAGCTGCACCGGCTGCCGGTTCAGCAGATCTTCCAGGCGCAGCTTGCGCACCTGCTTGACCGAACTGGGCTTGTCAATCAGCTCGCTGATGGTGGGCAGAATTTTGAATTCAACTTTGCACTCGCGCACCTTGCGTACGATTTGCGCGACTTCCGATCCGCGGGCCGACGGCATCGCGATCAGAACGCAATCAATCTGGTAGCGGGAGATCAATGCATTCAGCTCCTCGGTGGTCCCCAACACCTTGACCCCGTGGATGCGCACGCCCTTCTTGCTCTGATCATCGTCGACAAAACCGACGGGGTTGTAGTTCAGGCTGGAATTCTGTTTCAGTTCCCGCATGATGCTGCTGCCGGCGCCGCCCGCGCCGATAATCAGGGTATTGCGCCGGGCCCCGTAAGTGCGGGCCCGTTCGGTGTAGGCGCGCACCCCAAAGCGAGCCCCTCCCAGGACCATGATGGTGAGGATGAGATCAATCGGAACGACCGACCGGGGATACCCGTGGAACTGAAAACCCTGGATCAGGCAAAACAGGATGGCCGAACTAGCAAACGAGGCTTTCGTGATATCCAGCAGGTCACTCATGCCCACGTAGCGCCACCAGCCGTGCATCAGTCCGCACTGATACGCCAGCACCAGCTTGATGCCCAGCACCCAGGGCAGGGTCTGCCAGAACAAATGCTGGTTGGCCGCATCCAGATTGGCATCCAGACGCAGCAGAAAGCTGGCGTAATAAGTGAGCGCAATCAGGATGGTCTGCGAGAAAAAGATCACCGCAGAGCGGTATCGCAAGAAGCCGTTTCTGGCCTCCGGATTGCGTGCGTCGATATCCACGGCGTCAGTAATATTCTGCATAGCACCGGCAGACATAGCGGTGTCCTTTTTGGTCAGTGGGGCCGAGCGGGGATCGTCCCTTGACTCCAAATCGTTCATGAGTTGAGAAGACATGTGAAAGTCTGAAAACCGGTACCCAGAGCTTCGGGGGGAGGGACGTTGATTTTACGCTAACTGGGACCCATCCGTCTATTGCTCCTGGGTGTTCGAGTTCTCGTAGGGACCGTATCCATAACCATAATTCTGATAGTCGGTGGACCTTTGGTCAGCGGCGTTGAGCACGACTTGCAGAATCGGAGCGCCTCGAACCTCCGACAGCAGCTCCACGCTGCGCCGCATGGCCTGGCGGGTGGTGACGCCAGCTCTTCCGACCAGTATGACGGCATCGACCAGGGTGGAAATCGCCCGCCCGTCGACGAAGGGAAGAATGGGCGCGGAATCGATGACTACGAACTGGAAGCGCTGCCGGAGTTCCTGCACCGCCTGCCGCATGCTTTCGGAACAGATCAGCTGGCCGGCATTTCCCTTGAGCACTCCCGCCGGCATGATGGAAAGATTGGGCAGTCCGGGAACCTCGAGTAAAACGCTGTCCACGGTGGCGGAACCGGTCAATACATCGCTCAGCCCACGACCGCCGGTCAGGCTGAAGGCGCGTGCCAGCCGGCCCTTTCGCAGGTCGGCATCCACCAGGCAGGTCGTACCCTGCTTGGCCAGGGCGTAGGACAGATTCAGCGCCACGGTCGTCTTGCCTTCTCCGGGAAAGCCGGAAGCAATCAGCAGGGCCTGCGGAGGGCTGCCCGGCCAGGAAAGCATGATGGAGGCATACAGGGCCTGCACCGCTTCACCTTCAGGCGAATTTGGCCTCTCCAGGAAGAAGTTGTTGGTTTCGGTATCGTCCGTGGTATTAGGCGCGGGCAAATATCCCACCATCCGCTTCGGCCACGCCACTCCCTGCTGCAGGCGCTCCGCTTCGCCGATGACGGGAATAATCGAAACGTTGGAATTCCCAATCCAGCGCCGGATGTCTTCCGCGGAGTGGAGCTTGTTGTCCAGTTCTTCGCGGACGAATGCCAGTACCACGCCGCCAAAGATAGCGGCCAGCAGCCCAACCGCGAGGTTCAGCATGCGTCGCGGGCTGGTCGGCGAGTCCGGAGCCATGGCGGGATCCACTAGGCGGATGTTGGCCGATTTCGAGGCAGCCGCAATGCCGGCTTCTTTGATCTTGGCGTACAGCGAGTTGTACAGGTCTACGTCAGTCTGGACTTCCTTCTTGAGCGCGTTGTAGCGAGACATCTGGCCCAATTCCTTGGTGGTACCCTTCATCTCTGCGGCCATCAATTGCTCGCGCGCCTCGGCTGCGGCATAGCTGGCCCGGAGGGAGTTCACGATGGCGTGTTTCTGTCCGTTCAACTGGCTCTGCAACTCGTCCACGTGGCTTTGCAGCTTCTTTACCACCGGGTGATTGGCGCCATAGACCACCATCGACTGGGAAAGTTCAGCCCGCTCTTCGGCCAGTTTCTGACTCAACTGCTGCACCACCGGACTGTTCCGGACCTCGGGCAGCGAGTCCGGGTTCCCCTGGATGTTCTTGAGCAGGGCTTCGAGTTGAATTCTTTCCGATTCGGCTTGGGTGAACTGGCGGCTGAGCTCGCCCATGTGCTCGGTGTAAGTGCTCTTGTCTCCGTCCACATCTGCCACTCCGATGCTGCCTTGAAACTCAGCCAGGGCCCTGCTCGAGCTCTCCATCTTGGTGCGGATGTCGTCCAGTTGCCGGGACAGCCATTCCGACGACTTCATGATGGCATTGTGCCGATTTTGAAAAGTGTCTTCGATAAATACCTGGGCGGTGGTATTGGCTACCAGGGCGGCCAGTTGCGGATCGCGGCTGGAAAAGCTGACCAGCACCAGGCGGCTGGACGTGTCGCGCCGTACCTTGAGCGCGGCGTGAAAACTCCCCAGCGCAGCCTTCTCCTGCTCGGTAAGCTGCAGGCCGCTGGCGGTGGCGTCGGGGGCAGCTGCGACCGGCTTCTCTCCCGGCTTGGATTCGCCCACCAGGGTGGGGTTCTGATCGAGATGCAGTTTGCGGATAACGTCGATGGCCACGCCATCGCTCTGCAGCACCTGGGCTTGCGTTTCCAGGTACTCGGCATCATTTGAACCCGAGTTGCCATCCAAGGAAAATACTTCGCCGGAGGGGTCAATCTCGACCCGCGCCGTGGCCTCATAGATCGGGGTGGTCAGATAAGTGACGCAAACCACCGTAAGGAAAACGCCCAGGGCAAAGGCGGCGGACAACCTCCAGCGTTTTTGGAGCACGGCCAGAGCACGCAGCCAGTCCGATAGATTATTCTCCACCGCGGCTGCAGTAAAGGTAGGCGGCGGGGAGGAGTCGGCATTGACATCCAGTTGAAGGGAGCGCTGGCGTTCAAAACCATTACCCGCGCGACGCATCAGTTCGAAATTCTTACTCACGCCCTGCCTCCGCACCCGAGCCAGTCAGCTTCGGGAAAAACTGAAATCCTGCTGCAAATCTTGTTGACCTGCACCGCGCCCTTGTCAGACCACCGCACTGAAGCGTCGGTGGCCAAGCCCCGCCACGGAATTTACCGGACCCCATAAACCGCCAGTCCGGTGGCTGTTTGAATAATCGCGTCCAGGGTGCGCCGGGTAGCCGATTTGGCCGCACTGCTGGGCACGAAAATGATGTCTTCCGCCTGCAGATGCACATCCGGGCTCTTCGAGGACAGCATGTCCTTAAGTCGCAACGGAATCTCCTCGCGACCCTTCGAGGTGGTGCGAATAAGCCGGGCATTGTTCAGGGCTGCGGTCGGATTGGCCCCTTCCGCCACGGCGATGGCCTGCAGCACGGTCATGCTGGTGTTGTCCATAGGCACCGCGCTGGGCCGGTGGACGTCTCCGGAGACGTAAACCATGCCCGCCTTGGACACCATGATCGTGTCTCCAGGGTAAATGGCCACGTTACTGCGAATCGATTCGGCAGAGTCGTTCGACAGGGACACGGTAGTGGGAGACTGCGGCGTCTCGCGATGGGTAATGCTGATCAGCTTCCCGGCCTTGGGAGTGGTGCCGCCCGCCAGCGAGAGAACATCAAACAGGCTGCGCGCTCCCATCACCGGATAAACCCCCGGTCTCTGCACTTCTCCCAGCACCGAAACTCCCTGCGTAACATATTCCTTGGCAAAGACCGATACCTGGGGATTGGTGTAGAAGCCGCCCGCCACATATTTTTTTGCGATCTCGGACTGGGCCTGTTCCGTGGTTTGTCCAGCCACGGCCACCGCCCCGATGAGATTCAGAAAAATGTTTCCCTTCGCATCCACCCGCACTTCCTGATCGGAATCGGGCGCTCCAAGAACGCTGACTTTAAGCAGATCACCGGCCCCGATGACGGGTACGGTCGGTATCTTCTGCAGGGTCTCGTCCCTACCCACGCTGGCCGTAGAGGCCACCGGGGTTTGCTCGGATACGGCTGGGCTGGACGGCGTGTTCTGAGACCATGCCCGCCCGCTCCCGGCAAATATAAAGAAAGCCAGGAGTATGACGATCAGGTCGAGGATTTTTACGGATTGCCGCATGATGACCCCTAATTCTTTGGTGAGGGTGCGCCCCTATTCGGTGGCGGGAACGCCCTTCTGCGAACTCAGTGAAACCCTGGTGATTGGATGCATATTCCGCATCCGCCGGTGGCAAGCGGTCTCAGCCTTTGTGGTAGAGAGCGCGTTCCCTCAGCCCGCCATTCCCGTATCCGGACAAGTGGTTGGCGGGTGGACTCATGTGATACTGCTCGATCTTGTAGAGCAGAGTCCGGTAGCTGACCTGCAGCAGCCGGGCCGCCGCCTTGCGGTTCCAGCCGGCCTGTTCGAGCGCGGTGGTGATGGCGTTGCGCTCCGCTTCTCCCTTGACGCTCTGCACAATCGATTTCAGACCGGCAATGCCTGGTTCGAGTTCCGCCGCTTCGCTCTTCCACGCTGACTTCTCCGCCGCCGCGGGCAGGCCGGCGTTCGAGAACTCCCGCTCGTCGCGATCGAGCGCGACCAGCCCGGGAGCGCCATCTCCCATGACGAGGTAGCGCTTGACAAATTTTTCCAGCTCCCGCAGATTACCCGGCCAGGAATACCGCTGACAGGCCGCCAGCGCGGTGGCGGAAAATGTCCGGGGCGGCAGGCTGTAGCGGCGGGCCAACTGATTCATGAAGTGTCCCAGCAGGAGTGGAATTTCTTCTTTGCGCTGACGCAGCGCGGGCACATGCACGGTAAAGGCGCTCAGACTGTAGTAAAGATCTTCGCGGAGTTTCCCTTCGGCAATCGCTTGTTCGACGTTCACCTGGGTGGCGGCCAGGATGCGAACATCCATCGCGACCCGCTGCCCGGCGCCGGGCCGGACAAAATATCCGTTCTGCAGGGCGTGCAGCAACTTGCTCTGCAGGCTCATGGGCATTTCAGTGATCTCATCGAGAAACAGCGTGCCGCGCTGGCACAACTCCAGTTTGCTGGGCTGGCTGCGCCCGTTCTCATTCTCACCGCCCATGCCGAACAGTTCGCTGGCCAGCACGTCGCCGGGCATGGTGGCGCAATTGGTCTTGAGGAAGCGAAAACCGGAGCGCACTGAGAGCTTGTGAATCAGGCGGGCCGCCACTTCCTTGCCGCTGCCGTTTTCTCCCGCGATCAACACCGGCGCGCTCAGCTGCGCCAGCAATTCAGCCTGGGCGCGCAGTTGGCGCATGGTGGGACTGGCGGCGACGAAAAACCGGGCGTCCCCGATGTGCTCAATTTCTTCCATCAGGATTTCACTCTCGGTGCTCCCGCCGGCGCAGGAAAGGGAACGCAGAATCGCGGTCTCGAGTTGCTGCGGCCGCAGCGGCGGGACCATGAAATCCTGGGCCCCGAGGCGGATGCTTTCGACTTTCTGATGGGCGTCATCGGCCCCCGCCAGCACCAGCACGGGAAGATCGGGACGGACCCGTCGCAGCCAGCGCAAACTGTGTAAGCCATCGGAGTCGCCCGGTGTGAGGTCGAGCAGAATCAGGTCCGGACCCGGACCGGTCTGGACGCGTTCGAGAGCCTGCCAGCCACTGCCGGCAGTGTCCAGCCGCCAGTGCAGGCTTTCAACCCCGCTCCAGGGCAGATCGCGGGCACACCTGTCCTTGCTCACCAGCAGGATTTCTGTGCCGGGCATGGTGCGTGGGTCCAAAGAGGGGGCTCCTTACCGCAAACTCTTTCAATCGAGTGCCGGGCTTACAGTGCTTCCACGTCATATCCTTCGACCCGCACCGCCAGGGATCGTTGGATTGCATCGACGGAAATAATGAGAGTGCGGTCCCCGTTGCGCGAGAGCAATACTCCTTCAACGCCTTCGAGAGAGCCGCCACGGATTCGAACTCGTTGTCCGATCTTCAGGAACGGATGTTCGGTCCAGGGAACCTGCTGAGTGACCACGGTGCGCAAAGCTTCAATCTGTTCGTCCGGGATGGGAATCAGTTCCCCGCGCATGCTGACAATTCTGAACACACCGTTGGTGCGGTATACGCGCATGCGCTCGTCGCTGTTGCTGGCCACGAGTTTGACGAAGACGTAGCAACTGAACAGCGGCAGTTCCACTTTTTTCTTGCGATCACTCCAGCGCCGGATCTCGGTGACCAACGGCAGGAAAGTGGTCAGGCCCTGTTCCTGAAGGCGCTCGGAAATTGCTTTCTCATTACGCGCCCGGGTCTGCACCGCGTACCAGCTTGTTGGTTCCGCTTTGATCATCGGATCCGCGTCCGGAAAAGACCAGGTTTGACAGCGTGTACTGATAGCTTCGCCCTCTGAGTCACATCGACAGCATGACCCTCATGGATGAGTGAGTTGTCTGGAGCTGGGCAAAACAGGGGGGAGAGACTGAGCCGAACGCTCTTTGCAACTCTTGTAGATTACGCTGGGATGCAAAGGGCTGCAAGAGGTACGTCAACTCGGTTACGTCAGTCCTACCGTGATAGAGTATGTAGTAACTGTCTTGTAGTACATACATACATGAGAATAAAGTATCTATTATGGATCTGTCCGACGGGTGCCGCGCAGCCTCGAATTTACTCTCCAATACACAGATATAATGCTTATTATGTTAATGTTAAATGAACTGCCACCGGACCAATCTGTGGTGCGAATACCAAGCGCGGATGTGAGGCGCATAGGGACGATCGACTCACATGCAAAAACGAGCTTTATGTGCGGTGCCAATGTTGCAAAGGCGTTCAACTCTCCCGTTGCCTGCCTTCGTCAAACTGAGCTAGAATCCGTCGTGTGATGTGGATGCCTGCAGGCCTTGGCATGGTCACAGTTTCTATGTCGTTGATCTCCCCCGCGAGAAAGCTTTATCCCTCCATCGTCTCGGAGAAGAAATTCTCCGTAGAAGCATTTGTTTTCCAAGCCGACCCGGCAGATCAGGATTCTGACGGCCATTGATGTTGAATTCCGCGGGGAGGAAGAATGCAGTCCAGTCAGGGTTCGAGAAGTAAAATGATTCGGGTACTGGTGGCAGACGACACACGAATTCATACCCAGCTACTGGCGGATGCGCTGCGACGCGACCGCGAGCTGGACGTGATCAGCACACCGGCACGATCCCGGGACTTCGTGGACACGGTAAAGCTGCACAAAGTTGATGTGGTCGTCCTGAGTTCGAATCTCGACGAAGAGCCGCTGCGCGGATTCGAGGTATTGCGGCAATTGCGCGCATCCAATCCGGACATTCTCGCCATCATGCTGCTGGACTCTTCCAAGCGCGAAATGGTGCTGCAAGCGTTTCGCGCCGGTGCGCGCGGAATATTCAGCCGACACGACTCTGTGGAAATTCTCTCCAAATGCATCCGCAGCGTGCGCGAGGGACAGATCTGGGCCAATAGTGAACAGATGACCTTCGCGGTTGAGGCGTTGGCTACATCGCCCATGGTGCGCGCGGTTGACGCCAATGGCCTGAGCTTGCTGTCCAAGCGGGAAATGGATGTGGTTCGGAGCCTGGCGGAAGGACTGACCAACCGTGAAATCGCCGAGCGCCTGGGGCTCAGCCAGCACACCATCAAGAATTATCTTTTCCGGGTGTACGACAAGTTGGGCGTATCCAGCCGTCTCGAGCTTCTCTTCATGACCCTGACCCAGACGGGCGCGCCACGGGCGATCGCCGCGACAGGTGGCTTAGACCACGGACATGGAAAGAATCGCGAGGTAGAAAACGCTGGCTCGCAGTCGACCGGCCCTGCTCAAGAACCCGAGTCGCGTTTCGGAGTAGTGTCAGATTCCAAGCACAACAGGCCTTCGGGTGGGGCGCAAGCTGAAGAAAGGAGTGGGACGAGAGCTAGAGTGATTACTTTGACCGACGCTGATCCACTAGAGTAGTTTGCACGGAATCGCGCGTTCGAGCGAGCCCCTGCTTAAAAGTAAAAGCCTACCAGCCAGATTCCACCAAGGACCCACGCCATTGTATTCAGGTATTTCAGGACACTCAGATGGGGTGCAGAGATTCGTTTGTATAAGACAAATAAAATTTCCTGAAGCAAGAAAATCCCCAGCAGCAGATAAGTAATCTTTAGCCGTTTCGGCGAATTCTCAATAAAGTAGTGATACTGCAAAGCGGTTTCGGCGAACTGGCTTTGCAGTTCTGCGAGCCGGGGACTGATATCGGAAGGAGCTACTAACGCAAGGGTTTGATCCCTGCCCCTCTCAGAATGGAGCCGCAGCATGTTGCCTTCGCGGGTTAGGGAGAGGTCAGCCGCCTGGGCCGGCAACTGCAATTCCCAATCGGTGGCATTTTTCCAGTAAATCATCTGCGGCTGCCCATCAGACCATGCTGTGAGGCCGGCCTTTTCCCATATCCAAATGGTGGCCGCCCAGGAGTTCCTAGCGGGTTGTTCGACCACCAGAGCGGAAGCGGGAACGGTGAGTCCCCGCTCGAACTGCCACCCGGCAAAAGGACGAAAGCTTCCGCGGAAGAGTTTTTCCGCGGTATTCGCGGAACCTATTGAGAATAAATTCAGGTAATGGTTGGGACCAGGACCCTCAAGACGATAGGCTCCGCCCCGACGCTGCATCCAGCGCACGTCAGAGGCAGAGGTCCAAGTGGTACTGGTATGACTTTTCTCCGAGCCGGAGGTGCTGTCCAATACCAGCCAGAGGTTGGGTTTCAAGTGAATCACTTGTCGCCGCGCAACATAGTTCTCAACTCCCATCCGTTCCAGCTCGAGCATCGACAGATGGTCGGAGGAGCCGCTCGACACCAGTCTTGTGGTTCTGGGAGCGGAGGCGGTCTCTCCCACGAGATGGGGTGCATTCGCACCTTCCCAAGATGTAATTGTGTTCCGCCAGTTACTCTCATAGGGCCAGTAGCCGATGTTGCTCAGCCAAGTCTGTCCACCGGCCCAGAAAAGCAAACTCATTTCGTCCGCATGTTTGTGAGCATGACCGGAGAAATTGGACCAGGTAACCACAGTTTGGCTCAAATCCATTGGTTTAGGCCAGGATTCTAATCCGTCCCACCAGACGGCGTATCCCGACGCCGGATACACATTTGTCGCCGCGGCTGGTTTCCATTCCGACTGATGGTGCAGCCGCTGGGGCCGGTGGGCCTGATCGAACGCTGTAACTAACGGACCGAGTGGATCGGCCTGATCAACCGTATCACCGAAAATGGGGAGTGAACCGTCGGGACGCCGGAGAGTTGCATAGACACTCTTCGCGCGCTCATACTTCTCGATCCATTCTTCCGGCGGCGTTTCGTGCATCAGGTCGAGATAACGAAATGCCCATCCCATCAGTTCCAACCCGAACACGTGATAGCCGGCAGAGTGTTCCAAGACCACTCCTTCGTCGCTTACGTAGAACTTCATCTGTTGGACCAGCCTGCCCTGTGCCAGCCGCTGGTAATCCTGTGTGTGGGGCAGCGACGGAAATGCCAGGGAAGCGTGCCACAACGCGAGATTCTGCATGATGCCGTGGTTGGTGGCATAGCTGAACTGGTTGGGCTTTGCCAGCAGCTGTTCACTGTGTGAAGCCATTTGCAGCACTTGTCGAGCCACCCCGGGTTGATAACCCGGCGAATGACGATAAAGACGCCAGAAATTCGCCAGGACCACGACCCGCGCCGCCACCGCGTGGTCATTCCAGAACTCTCCCTTGGGCAGCCAGGCTGACTGCTCGTACTCTTGCGCTCCGACAATGAGATCGCGCGCTGTCGTAAGAAATTCCTGGCGACCGGTAGCCTCGTAACCACCAAGCAATATGTCGGGCACAAGAAATCCTGCCAGGGCCAGGTCACAGGCGGGAGGCGTGTGGTCCAGATCTTGGGCGGAGAAGGGCATGCTGATGTGCGTGGAGCAGTCATAAAAGTGCAGCTCCCCGCCAAGCAGTCTGGAGGCGGCGTCAACCAATTCTTGCTGGCTCAGCCTCCGGTCATCGACGAAATCAACATCTTTTAACTCCTCAAGCACGGAGTCCGGCGGAGAGTCGCGGGCCTGTTCAACCATCCCGTCGCTAATATCCAGTCTGGGGACGTGGTAGGCCCAAAGAACAGCTAACCACAGAGCACAAATTACCAGGATCGGTACCAGGTGAAAGGCTACGCGTACGAAGGATTGGACGCGGTCAAGAGCCGTTTTTGGGTCGTGGACCAAGATTACAATGCCAGCCCGCATAGTAACACTGGGCATCCTAAGCAGGCCGCGCACCACAGGAAGTGTTCTAGACAACTTCTTGCGAAAGATTTGTGGTCAACTCAACGCCACAACGTCATTCCCATCTTCAACCTGGTCGGTGCGCTGCGCGCAGCGTGATCAGGGTGACTTCGGGAGGACAGTTGAGTCGCATCGCTATCCGGATGGTACCAATGCCGCAGTTGGTGTAGAGGGCCAAGGGACCAAGGCGACGCAATCCCCAGGGGTATTTTCGCCCCAACTGTGGCAGGTAAGGCGCACCGATGAGCGGCAGTCGTATCTGGCCGCCATGGGAGTGTCCAGAAAGCTGGAGGTCGACCGGGTGCCCGGCCACGAAGTCGGCCCAGTCCGGTTCATGGGCCAGCAGCACTACCGGTTCAGCCGGCGGAATTCCGCTGAGCGCCAGATCGAGGCGGGGCTTTCCTTCCAGAATGTCATCCACTCCAGCGAGCCAAAGCCTTTTGCCGTCGCGCTCGAGGGGAATGGAACGGTTGGTCAAGACGGCAATGTTGTTGGCCTGGAGCACAGCGGCGATGTGCGCCGCATCGGTATTCAGGTCGTGGTTTCCGAGGACGGCGAGAATTCCGGATGGGGCGCGCAACTGGGCCAGCCACTGCACACACGGCTCAATGGCCTGCGCCTGCATTTTCGCGGCCCGACGCGCACTGGGGCCATGCATTCCCCTCCACGTCGAGGTAACAAAGTCGCCGGTCAACACCACCAGGTCCGGCTGCAGTGGCTGGATGATATCAATTGCCCTGCGCAAGGGCACGACGGAGAAATAGTCGTCGTAGTGCAGGTCACTTAATTGGGCAATCCGGAAACCGTCCCACGATTCAGCTAAACGAGGGAGCGGAACTTGGATCGAAACCAGTTGCGGCCGGTTGGCCTCTAGAATCGTGCCATCACCCACCGTAGCAAGAGCGCCCAAGGCGGCCCCCGCCGCGCCCACTTGCAAGAGTCTCCGCCGCGTGAATGATGACAACCCAGGACCTCTATGATAGTGGTCTCAACAAATTCTGAATGCGGAAGCAAGGAAAATATCGACCCGGTGGTTGCGACACGCGGGAATTGCAGCGGGTCATACCTTGCCTAATTGCGGCTCCAATTCGCGGCTGCGGTACCACTCGATAGTCCGGCTGAGGCCTTCCTCGAAATCCACTTTTGGCTTGTAGCCGAGAAATTCTGCGGCGCGTGAAATGTCCGCCAGCGAATGCTTCACGTCGCCGGGGCGATCAGGTCCGTACTTGACGTCGCCCGAGTACCCAGTCAGTTTCTTCAGGATCAGAAAAGTCTGATACAGATCGGTGCGGCGGCCGGTAGCGACGTTGAACACTTTCCCGGTGACGCCTTTAGCGTCGGCTTTGCAGGCGAGCAGATTGGCCTCAACCACGTTCTGCACAAAGGTGAAGTCCCGACTCTGTTTTCCATCGCCAAAAATTGTCGGTTGTTCTTTCCGAAGCATCTGGGTGATGAACTTGGCCAACACACCGGAGTAGGGCGAGGCCGGGTCCTGGCGCGGCCCAAAGACGTTGAAGTAGCGCAGACACACCGTCTCCAGGCCGTAACATCGGTAGAACGAGGTCATGTAGTATTCGCTGGCCAGCTTGGCGGTGGCATAGGGAGAGATAGGATTGGGTGGCATGTCCTCCCGCTTAGGCAAGGTCGGAGTATCGCCATAGGCAGAAGACGAGGCGGCGTAGATCACGCGCTTGACCTTCGCGTCCCGCGCCGCGACCAGCAGGTTCAGGGTTCCATCCACATTGGCCCGATTGTTCCCCAGAGGGTCCTTGACCGACCTGGGGACCGACGGAATAGCGGCCTGATGCAAAACGTAGTCAACTCCCTGGCAGGCCCGGTTGAGGCCGTCGAGGTCCGCCAAATCCGTCTCGTGGAACTCGATCTGCTCCCGCACCTCGGCCAGATTTTCGGGTTTGCCGGTAGCGAAATTGTCCAGTCCCCTGACTTCTTCGCCCTGCGCCAGGAGCGCCCGGGTCAGTGTCGATCCAATGAAACCCGCCGCGCCCGTGATGAGGTAAGTGGCCATAGAATGTCTATTCTACAGGATCGAATTAAGGGGGAAGTCTTGCCTGGAATGAAATGAGTAAACGCCGGAAGAGGACGACGCAGGGCGGAAGTGGGCGGTGCAGCCCGGCGAGGGGAAGGCAACTGCCCACCTTAACTTTAGATTACCTCGATGGGTACTGAAGTAATACGGGATGTCTTTCTCGATGGACCGGAAGCGTGATTCGAACCAAGCAAAGTTCAAAGGCGTCAGACAGAAGTGTCCGGACCCACACAAATAAGGAGTGTGCCCACGGGGTGCGACGAAAAGGGGAGGGTGGGGGGGTGGGAAGCGGCGCTCCGACGGTGGTTGGGCGCGATTTTGAGGAGATTCGGAAGCGCTACTTCAGTGTTATAATCAGGCCTTGAAAAGGGGCAGTTGCAGGCTCCTGATCCTCCTCCTTAATTTTTTAAACTTAGCTCCACTCCCCCTAAAACAAGGCCCTGTTATGGAACTCTTGACCCGACCTATGCCCTCAGACCAAACGCTGACCAGCGACCAACATCGGCCCAGGTACAGCATCATCATCCCGGCCTATAACGAAAGCGCGCGTGTCGGTGCCACGCTGGAAAGAGTGCTTGCCTACGTAGCCGAGCGGGGATGGGACGCCGAGGTCATTGCGGTGGACGACGGATCGCGCGACAACACAACGGAGATCATCCGAAGTTTCGCGCAGAAGAACCCGCGGCTGCGGCTTTTGCAGAATCCCGGCAACCGGGGCAAGGGATACAGCGTGCGCAACGGGATGATGCACGCCCAGGGAGAAATCCTGCTATTCAGCGATGCGGATCTTTCGTCTCCCATCGAGGAAGCGGAAAAGCTTCTGGCCGCACTCGCAGACGGTGCGGACGTCGCCATCGGTTCGCGCTGGCTGCGTCGCGATCTGCAAACTGAACGCCAACCCCTCTACCGCCAGCTCTTCGGACGCGTGTTCAATCTCATGCTGCGCGTTACACTGGGGCTCAAGTTCAAGGATACGCAGTGCGGCTTTAAGGCCTTTACCCGCCGGGCGGCCGGAATAATTTTCCCTCTACAACAGATCGAGCGTTGGGGCTTCGATCCGGAACTGCTCTTCCTGTCCGAAAGGTTCGGGCTCAGGGTAGTCGAGGTTCCGGTGGCGTGGGCCCATTGCGAAGGCACCCGCATCAGCCCTCTGCGCGACGGAAGCCGCATGTTCGGAGAGATGCTCAAGATTCGCTGGAACGCACTCTGCGGAAAATATGCCGGCTAAGGGGATCGCCGCTCCATAGATACGCAGGAAGGTTCCATCTCGACGCGTACCAGATACCTGACGACCTCTGGCCCAGAGTGCCCCACCCTTACAAATTCATCATCCTTAGAAAGCGCGCTCCACTTCGAGCGGCCTGCCTTTCACTCGCCAGCGGCTTAAAGCACACGGAAGTACAGGTCTCACCCGCACTAGCGTAGCGGGGCTGGTGGTCTTTGGTTTGTGACTAAGCCTAGGCGCTCCAGCCTTGCTGCCGATTGTATTGGTATGTCACGAATAAACTGCGGACCATCTGCTTCCATTCGAATTTCGGCCGGGAGACTTCCAGTCCAATATCTTGGTGCTCCGCTGCTTCTCATCGTGCTTGCCCTCACCAGCGGCACGTCTCGGGCTCAATTGAGTGTTTTGGGCACAGGAACTCCAGGCGTCGCTGCCTCCGGTGACACCCAGCCGGTCGTACTGGGAGTCAGAGTATTCTCTGACGTTCCCGGTAAAGTTCTCGGGTGCAGCTTCTACAAGGGCCCGACCAATCTTGGCGTGCATGTGGTCAGTCTGTGGGACTCAACCGGCAAGTTGTTGGCGACGCAAGCGGCAAGCAATGAAACAGCGTCAGGAAAGCAGTTGGTCGTGTTTTCTTCTCCCGTCCAAATCGCGGCCAACCAAACTTTCACCTGCGGATACCTGGCGCCTCAAGGGCATTACGCGTTTGACCTCAATTACTTCCTGGTACAGAAGA
Source organism: Terriglobia bacterium (assembly GCA_963757835.1). Classification (GTDB taxonomy): domain Bacteria; phylum Acidobacteriota; class Terriglobia; order Terriglobales; family Acidobacteriaceae; genus JAIQFF01. Next base: position 63,501 of record CAVWSP010000013.1, read on the forward strand.
ATGTTCCCCCCTTACACATGCCAGTCAACGCCGGCGTTTACGTATATGGCACCCAAGCCGATAAATTTCCGACCGGGATGTACTCGGCGGCCAACTATTGGGTGGACGTGATGTTTGCGCCGTCCACCGGGTCAGCCACCTGGATCAGCGGTACGAAGATCAGCGCATCCGACAGCACTGCCCTTGTCACCTGGAATTCCGCAGTGCCATCGGATTCGCAAGTCGAGTACGGTGCGACAGCCGCGTACGGCAGCAGCACCACGTTGGCGGCAGCCCAGAGTATCGCCCACTCAGTCGCGGTCAGTGGCTTGTCCGGGGGAACCACCTACCATGTTCGAGTGCGCTCCCGGGACTCGGACGCAGGTTTGGTCATCGGCCCTGATTCCACTTTCGCGACCATTGCCACAGTTCTGCCGGTGAGTATCTCGGCATCGCCTCTGAACACAACCGTCAGCTCTGGTCAAAATCAGCAATTCATCGCGACGGTCAGCAACACTTCGAATCTGGCGGTTTCGTGGCGGACAACTGCGGGGACAATCAATTCATCGGGTTCATTCACGGCCCCTACGGTGTCTTCCCCCACCTCGGTCACAGTAACCGCTACCAGCCAGGCTGATATCAGCAAAAGCGTCTCCGCTACGGTAACCGTTAACCCGGCGATTGCTTTGCTTACTGTGAATCCGGTCAGCTTAAGCTTTGCCGGACAGGCGGGCGCGGCCAGCCTCACGCCGGCCAGTGTGAGCATCACAAATGCCGGAGGGGGATCACTTACTTTCACGGGAGTCAGCGATCAAACCTGGCTGTTGCTCTCGCCCGCTTCCGGGACAGCACCCTCCACCCTGGTGGTCACTCCCTCAATCGCCGGGCTGAAAGCGGGAAACTATACCGGACATGTCACCCTGGCGGGCGGAGGGGTAACGAAAACTGTGGCCGTCGCCATGACGATAACGTCGCCACCAATCCAGCATAGGGTTGCGCTCTCGTGGAAGGCCAGTTCCAATTCCCATGTGGTCAGCTATAGCGTCTATCGCTCAAGCATTTCGGGATCTTCCTACGCACTCTCGGCCAGCGCGATCGGTGGAGTGAGCTTCAGCGATCAGAGCGTGGAGCCGGCGACGACGTACTACTACGTGGTGACCGCGGTGGACGATCAGGGGCGGGAGAGCGAATATTCTCCGCAGGTGTCCGCTGTCATTCCTTGAGTGCGCAAGTCTTGAGAACGAAAGGGCGAGGGAAATCCCGACTTGGACCTCGTTCCTCCCCGGTTACCAGAGTAACCACCTTCGTGCCGGGATGGTAATCGTCGCCACCTCCCGCGGTCTAGAATCCGAAGTAGGCGAGCGCAGCGCAGTCTTTAGCGTAGCGCGCGTTTTCCGGCGCCAACAGACCTGGAATTCAGACTTTGGGAGATGTCACCATGTTTACTCATACGTCGCGGACAGAATTTTCACTCTATCGCCCGCCTCTTGCCTGCCTGCCCGCACTTATTCGAAAGTCAGTTCTGGCCGGATTGCTGCTTATGCCCGCGCTCTCACTGGGGCAGACGTTTGTACAGGAAAACAACAACACTGTCCCCGATATCCTGGCGTCGGTGAGCGTAACCTACGGAGCGACCGAGACCGCCGGCAACCTGAATGTCGTGGTGGTCGGTTGGAGCGATACTTCCTCCTCGGTCACGTCGGTCGTGGACGACAACACCAATACGTATGTGCTGGCCGGCACCACCTCGGGCAACGGCATCACGCAGGCGATCTACTATGCCCGCAGCATCGTTCTGCCGAACAATAACACGCCCACGATCACGGTTGCATTCAACCAACCGGCGAGCTTTCCCGACGTGCGCATCCTGGAATACAGCGGGTTCAGCGCGACCGCACCCCTGGATAATTGGGCGGGAGGATCGGGTGCTTCCGTCTCGGCGGACAGTGGCGCAACCGTCACCAGCACCAGCAGCCTGATCCTGGGCGCGGGCACCACCGGGGCGCACTTCACCGCGGCTGGAAGTGGTTTTACCCTGCGATCGATCACCGACCCATTCGGTGACATCGTGGAAGACTCCAATGGTCCACTGGTGCGGCGGGCAGCTACAATGCGACCGCGACGTCGACACAAGGCAGCTGGGTAATGCAGGCGGCAGCCTTCAGTCCTACCGGAGTTACATACACCAACTCTCCTGTCGTCTCCGGAATTGCTCCGGTTACAGGATCAAATATCGGTGGATCCTCAGTGACCATTACAGGCGCGGATTTCCAGCCCGGCGCGGTGGTTTTATTTGGCACGGCGCCTGGCGGCATTTCGGGATTGAATTGCGCCGAGAGCGGGGGGACAACCCTGACCTGCTTAACGCCGGCTGACAGTGCAGGCGTGAAAGATATTACCGTCTTGAATGTGGATGGAAAACTAGGTTCGGCGACGGCGGCCTATACGACCATCGATGTGCGGCCTACCATCAGCGCGATCACTCCTGCATCAGGTCCGACGAACGGTTCCGCGATCAGCATCACGGGGACGAATTTCCAGACCGGAGCGAGAGTCACGATTGGCGGATTGCCCGTCGGAAACCTTGTGGTGGTTGACAGCACGACGATTACGGCCAACACCCCGGCTCTTCCGGTGGGACCCGCCGATGTCACCATCACCAATCCTGACACCGGCACGATCACCAGCACCGGCGGTTTCACCTACGCGCTGGGCAGCGGGCCGATCAACTACATTCAACGCGGGGGCACGGTCACCAATGTCTCCTCGACTACGATCCCGGCAACCATGCCTGATCTGCAAACCGCCGGCGATCTGAATGTCGTCATCATCGGCTGGGCGGATGCCACTACGACCGTATCCACGATGACCGACACCGAGGGCAACACATACGTGGCTGCGCTGCCTCTCACCGTCAGTACTGGCCTGAGCCAGGTGATTTACTACGCCAAGAACATCGCGGGCGACAGCACGACTCCTAACCAGATCACGGTTACATTCAGCCAGGCGCCGGTCGAATCCGGACATTCGAATACTGGAATATCGTGGACTGGATATCACCGCTCCCTTGGACGTGGCAGCAGTGGCTGGCGCCCCTGGATTCGGTGGCCTGGCGGACAGCGGCGCCTGCACCACGACTACGCCGGTAGAACTGATCGTGGCAGGTTTCACGGTGGGCACTCACATCACTGACCCGGGAACAGGCTTCACCATTGCGGATCTGACGCAGCCTAACGGCAACAGCGCGCAACATCAGATCACGGCCGCGGCTGGCAGTTGTGAGTCCACCGCCCCCCTTTCCAGCGACTCCGATTGGGTGGCGCAGAGCGTTGCCTTCAAGCTGACTCCCGATTTCAGCCTGAGCGCACCCCCGGCAGCCGCACGGTGGCGGCCAGCAATTCGGCAATCTACGCCGTCACCTCAGCCCCGCTGAACGGGTTCAACAGCGCGGTGGATCTCACCTGCAGCATTGTTCCGGTGGTGACCACGCCGCCCACGTGTTCGTTCAATCCCACTCCGGTGCCCAACGGCTCCGGCACTTCCACGCTGACCGTCAGTACTTCGGCGTTGACTCAGACCGGCGCCTACACCATTACCGTGACCGGAACCGGCGGCTCCCAGACTCACAGCGCGGACGTCACTCTGAACGTAAGTGCGGCGCCGGATTTCACCATTGCCGCGTCCGCGGTTGCACCGGCCAGCGTTACTGTCGGAGGAGCGGGCACATCCACGATCACGGTGGCTGCGCTGAACGCTTTCAACAGCGCGGTGGCCCTGACCTGCAGCATCGCTCCGGTAGTGGTGACCGCGCCCACGTGCTCGTTCAATCCAACCTCGGTAGCCAATGGCGCCGGCACCTCAACGCTGACGATCAGCACGTCGGCTTCGACACCGGCCAACACCTATACCGTTACCGTGACGGGAACCTCGGGCTCTCTCACGCATACGGCAGTGGCCACTTTGATCGCCACCGGCACACCGGATTTCACCATCGCGGCGTCCGCTTTCTCACCCGCAATGGTGAACGCGGGAGGATCGGGAACGTCCACAATTACCATCGCCCCGCTGAACGGTTTCAACAGCGCGGTGGCTTTGACCTGCAGCATCGCTCCGGTGGTAAACCGGCCGCCTGCCTGCTCGTTGAACCCAACCTCGGTAGCGGCGGGCTCGGGAACGTCCACCTTGACGGTCACGACCACGGCCGCCACAACCGCGTCACTCGCCCCCGATACGAGTAGCTTCTATGCCATGTGGCTGCCCATCGGAGGGCTGGCGTTAGTGGGAACAGGTTTGACTTCCCGCCGCCGGAAACTGCTGGGCTTGATCCTGTTGGGCCTGGTGTTTACGGGTCTGATCTTCATGGCGGCCTGCGGAGGCACGTCATCCGGAGGCGGTGGCGGACATCCCGGCACCCCTGCCGGAACTTACACCGTAACAGTCACGGGCACAGCCGGGTCGTCGGTGCACACTGCGCCGGTCACGGTCGTAGTGCACTAGCTGACGGTTGTATTTCTGATTGCGGGGCCCGGAAACGGGCCCCGTTTATTTTTGGCGTGCAGGCCATGACTTGACTTGAGCGTGGAATCGAACCGCGGCAACGCCAGAGTCAATCAGTTCCCACTCATTTCGCAGAAAGCACGAAATGGAATGGGGACCTGTGATCTTTCAGGACCTGTACCTTTTGCGGAGTCCCTCAGACCTAGTAGTCGCATGGGCGGTGCGAAAGTGGAAATCGGCTCTAACGATTTCCAAGGCGCGGACTTATTGCGCCGTCTTTTGCACGGCTTGGCAGGAAATGCCCGCCCAATCGCGGGGTTTTCAGCGGCACAACGTCTTGATCATCTACAGCCACCGCAACCTTAGTGCACGATCAACGTAAGCGGGATTGTCTCCGTGGTGGAACCCGAGGTCGCATGCACGGTCAGGGTGTAAGTCCCCGGTACGGTGGCGTTGGGGTTGGTGTGCTGACCGCCGTTGTTGCCGCCACCCACGCTGCCACCACCACAGGACATCAGAAGCAAGCAGAGCGTCAAGGGTGTGAGCCAGAGAAATTGATATCGTCGCTGCGATCGCTTGGAGACCCGAATCCCGGGCAAGATCACAATTCCCAGCATCGCCATGGCTAAGGTCCACGACCAGGGTGCGCGCGGGGAGACAGATGGACGCAGCCCTGCGACGGCTGAGGACGTGGTGGTCACCGAGACATTAAAAGTGGTGGCCGAGGTGGAAGTGAAAGTCACGCTAGCGGGGACGGAGCAATTTGCGCCCTTCGGGGTCGGCGACACCGAACAGCTCACAGAAGCCGTCCCACTCGCCCCATTGCCACCAAGAGAAAGGATGTAGTTAGCGGCCTGCCCGGCGGTCACCGTGACCGAGCTTGGATCGTCGGGCGGAATGGTGAGTCCCAGGCTGGAAGTGTAGGTATAGCCATTGGCGATGCTGCCGCTTTGACCATCGGTATTGGTCACTACCACACTGACCGCACCCACGGAATGGGCGGCGGTGTTGGCGGTAATCGACGTGCCGCTCACCACCGAGACATTGGTGGCGGCAGTTCCACCCAGCTTCACGGTCGCGCCCGCCAGAAAACCTGTACCGGCGATGGTCACGCCTGTCCCGCCGTTGGCAGTGCCCGAGGTCGGCGTAATCGAGGAGACCGTCGGCGCCGGGTTGGTGTAGGTATAGCCGTTGGTCAATGTGCCGCTCTGGCCATCCGTGTTGGTGACCAGGACATTTACTGCGCCGGCTGCGTGCGCCGCGGTGGTCGCGGTTATCGAGGCGCTGTTCGCTACCACCACATTCGCGGCCGCGGTGCCTCCGAGCTTCACGGTTGCTCCTGTCAGGAAACCGGTGCCGGCGATGGTGACGCTGGTACCACCGCTGATGGAGCCTGAACTGGGCGCGATTGCAGACACGGTCGGCGCCGAATTGGTGTAGGTATAACCGCTCGCCAGAGTGCCACTTTGGCCATCCGTGTTGGTGACGACAACGCTGCCTGATCCAGCCGAGTGGGCGGCGGACGTCGCGGTAATCGAAGTGCTGTTCGCGACAACCACGTTGGTGGCGGCGGTGCCACCGATTTTCACTGTCGCTCCTGTCAGGAAACCGGTCCCGGTAATGGTTACACTGGTGCCGCCGCTGGTGGATCCGGAACTGGGAGCGATCGAGGACACGGTCGGCGCCGGGTTGGTATAAGTGTAGCCGTTGGTCAACGTGCCGCTCTGGCCATCGGTGTTGGTGACTACGACGCTGACTGCGCCGGCCGCGTGCGCCGCAGTGTTCGCGGTAATCGAGGTGCTGTTGACCACGGTCACGCTTGTGGCAGCGGTCCCGCCAAGCTTCACCGTCGCTCCACTCTGGAAGCCGGTGCCGGTAAGGTTGATCGCCGTCCCGCCATTGCTGCTGCCCGAAGTCGGAGCGATGGCGCTCACGGTCGGCGCCGGAGCCGAGCCCGAAGCAGTGAGCTGGACAAATTTCGCGACGGACGGCACCCCGCTGCTGTTCAGCAGGAACAACATGTAGTATCCCGGCGGCGCGATGTTGCTGTTGGGCGGGGCGGTGACTGACAGCGTCCCGCTTCCCTCACTGAACGACAGACCGACGAGACGCTGATCCATGTCAAACGAATGGGTAGGCGCGCCTGGCCGGATCAGTACGACCGACGAAATATTGGCCGCATCCGGAGTTGACACCGTAAATATTCCGTTCCACGAGATCGTAGCTGGAGCACTGGAAATGACTGGCCGCGCGGCCGAGGTTCCGTTGGAGTTAAACAGGTACGCTGGCTGGTAAATCTCCATGTGCGACTCGTAAGAGCCGCGTTGAGGATTCCCGCCCGCAAACCAGACCGTGGCATCCGGCAGAAGCAGAGCGACCGAATGGTAAAGGCGGGGATACGTATTGGCGCCGGCGGAAGAGAACGAGTTGCTCGCGGGGTCGTAGAGGTCCGCGTTGAGGCTCGCCGTGCCGGCGTCTTCGTCGTTGACGGAGCCGCCTACCGCCAGAATCTTGCCGTTGGGCAGAATGACCGCATTCATCTCGATGCGTCCCTGCGACATGCTCGGACCTGACGTCCAGACCGGGTTGGAGGCGCCGAGATCGATGATTTCAGTAGTGGCGGTCGCGGGACTCCCACCGCCCATGATCATCACCCGTGGATCGTAGCTGTTGGCCGGCGTCAGAGGCAGGAGAACCGAAGTGCCGTAGGTCCTGGTGCCGCTGTAAATGGTGGTGGCCATCGTCGTCCAGGTATGCGCAACCGGGTCGAACAGCATCGAGGTCGTGCCCGAACCGGAATAGAAAACCTTCCCGCTAGGAAGAAGGTGCATGCGGGGATAGAGCGGTGGTGTGAAAGGCGCAATGTATTGTGTGCTCCACCCGGAGCCCACGCTATAGATCTCGACCGCATTGTTGGTCGCGCTGGTTTCATCCTGTCCGGAGAAAGTCATGACCCGCCCGTCACCGAGCGTGGTGACGGTGGGATACCAGCGGCCATGGGCCATGTTCTCGAGGTCATTGAAAGTGTTGGTGGCAGGATCGAACACCGCCGATTTCGGCTGTCCCAAAAAGGGGTCGTATGCCTGGGAGCCGCCATTAACGAAAGCACGCCCGTCGGGAAGTACCAGCATGCCATTGCAGAACATGTCCCATGCCACGGTGAAAGAGGTGAAAGTTCCCGTGGTCGGATCAAACAGCACCGCACCTGAACCGTTGGCGGGACCATAGGGCGGCCCGGTGGGACAACCCGACATGGAGGGAGGACAATTTCCCGAGCCCGCCACCACCAATATTTTCCCGTTGTGCAGCAGCGCCGTATGAATGGGATTAATCGGCATGGAGCCGGACAGCGTACTCCACTGACCCTGGACATTCGCCTGGGCCCACAGCCCCGGTACGAGAACTCCAAAGAGGGCGATGAGCCCCAGAAAGGCTTGAACTACGCGAGCAGATAACGGTCTTGCCATGGCCTAGTAAAACGATTCAGTTGTGTTGGGGAGGACGCTCACGATGAATCGGTAAGCGTAAGTCAGCGTAGTAAGTTTTGAAAATTTTGTCAAGGCAAATTGGCGCGCGCACTTGGCACCCTCCAAGATATCTGCCAGGCGAAGGCGTAACTTGTGGAAGCAGCACTTATGCGCTTGACTTATCCAGGCTGAGCCTTTCTCGGGTAACAGTTACTCCTGGTTACTGCGGGTTACTCCGGGTTAGGCGCTCGCCTCAGACGAACGCTGCAAGGCAGGATGCGCCTCCAACCAGGCTTGCAGGCTCTTGTTGGCCTCGGGAGACATGCCCGCAAAGCGCACTCCCATGCGGCCCTGCACGTCCCGCCACACCAGTTCCACCGAAGCCGAGAGATTCTCAGTGCTGTCGGGCAGGGAAAACTCGATGCTCTGAATGCAGGAAGGAGATATCAATTGTCCCACGTTCAAGGCGGCCCCACCGGCACTGATGTTGGTGATGAAGGCCAGTGTTCCTTCCTGGCCGACACCCCGTAGAGTGGCTGGAATGTTGGACGAGGCGCGCTTAGACTCACGATCGTCCTCGCCCACGCCCACGTTCCTGAGACCCAGAGCGGACTTGATGCCGTTGCGCAGCCGGCCCAGCGACAGCGGACGATAGATGACCATGTGACTGCGGGCGCCCTCGGCCAGTCCAATGCTGCTAAGGGAGGTCGCAAGCACAATCCCAATTGACTGTTCGCAAGAGGGCAGGGATTTCGCGGCTGACAAGACGGCCACGGCGCCCGATGCGTCCGCGTTGTCCACAACGATGGCGTCGAATCGTTCGCGGGTGAGAGTTTGCACCGCCTCCTGTGCTACGCCGCAATGGCAAACATCGATGTTCAGACTCTCCTGCGCCTCGGTGACCAGGCTGATGACATCAGGTTCCCGAGAGAACAGGAATGAGCGCAAGCGTGTAGTCGCACCGTCGGGTAAGGCCATGGTCGTCGGACTTTATAACGATCAGGCCGGAAGCCGCAAGTTACCGAAGTAGAAGGTTACTGATTTTGCGCGTATCATGTTGAGCTTGAAGCCTGCACCGCAAAATCCGGATATTCGGCCTGGCCTCCACTTGGCCGCGCTGAGGCTGGGGGCGGGCCCGAGCCGCGTTTCCGGAAGACCCCCTGTGGCTCTTTAAGCTATGAGAGTGTCTGTACCCATGAGATTGTCTGTCATCATGCCGGTTTACAACGAGCGCAGAACACTGCGGTTGGTTGTGCAGCGTGTTCTCGCGGTCCCGCAGGAAGTGGAATTGATTTGCGTGGACGACGGTTCGCGTGATGGATCCAGGGAAATTCTGGCGGAATTGCAAGGCCAGCATTCCAACCTCCGGGTATTGCTGCAACCAAAAAATATGGGGAAGGGCGCGGCGCTGCGGCGCGGCATACAGGAAGCCACCGGAGACTATGTACTCATTCAGGACGCTGATCTGGAGTACGATCCGGCCGATTATCCTAACCTGCTCGATCCCCTGATCCAGGGAAAGGCCGACGTGGTGTATGGCTCGCGTTTTCTGGGCAGCCGTCCGCATCGCGTGCTCTACTTCTGGCATTCGGTGGGCAACCGGTTGCTGACCCTGCTTTCAAACTGTCTCACCAACATCAACCTGAGCGACATGGAGACCTGCTACAAGGTATTCCGACGGGAAATCGTGCAGGCCATTCCTCTCGAAGAGGACCGCTTCGGTTTTGAACCGGAAATCACGGTCAAAATTGCCAAGCGGCGGCTGCGCATCTACGAAGTAGGAATCAGCTACTGGGGCCGCACCTACGAGGAAGGCAAGAAGATCGGCTGGAAGGATGGCGTGCGTTGTCTGTGGTGCCTGATGAAGTACTCGATCAAGGAACGAGTGGTACCTCTGCCGCATTCCGCTGAGGCCGAAGCGTCCGTCCTGGTTACTCAGCCAGATCGATCGGATTCCGCCTCGGGATCCTAGACCACCGCTCTCAACTTCTCTCCGCAAAGAAGTCCGCCGTTCCATCCACTACTATTTTCTGCTGCTCTTCCGTCATTTGCGGAAATACAGGCAAGGCCAGGACCTGCCGGCTGGCTTCCTCGGACTCCGGAAACGCCCCCGCGCCATAGCCCAGATCAGCAAAGGCGGGCTGAAGATGAAGCGGCGAAGGATAGTAGATCTCGCTGGGTATTCCGCGATGGCGTAGATGCTCGCGTAACTGGTCCCGCTGCGGCGTGCGGATGACGAACTGGTTGTAAACGTGATGCCGCCCCTCAGGCTGGACCGGCAAGACAATCAACTTTTCCAGGCCCGCCTGTCTGAACAACTGGCGATAACGGTCGGCGTTACTGCGGCGAGCCTGGGCCATGGCCTCGAGATGCTTGAACTTCACCAGCAGGATGGCGGCTTGCAGGCTGTCCAGGCGGCTGTTCATGCCCAGCAGGTCGTACTGATACTTCTTGCGGCTGCCGTGGTCGCGCAGCACGGCGATGCGGTCGGCCAACTCGGGATCGCTGGTTGTGATCATCCCCCCGTCGCCCGCGCCGCCCAGATTTTTTGAGGGAAAGAAGCTGAAGCAGCCGCAGGCGCTGAGGTTGCCCACATATTTGTCATGGTAGCGAGCGCCAATCGCCTGGGCCGCGTCTTCGATCACAGGCAGGCGGTGGGCCCGCGCGATTTCGTTGATTTTTTCCATCTCGGCTGCGAGACCGAAGAGATGGACCGGCATGATCGCCTTGGTCCGGCTGGTGATGGCTGCTTCGAGGCGCGCCGGATCGAGGTTGTAGCTTGCGCGATCAATGTCCACAAAGACCGGCCGGGCCTTCAGCCGCGAAATACTGCCGGCTGTGGCGACGAAGGTAAAGGGCGGAGTGATGACTTCGTCTCCCGCGTCAACTCCGAGCGCCATCAGCGCGAGCAGGAGGGCATCCGAACCCGAGGCACAGCCCAAGGCAAAACGGGAGCCGATGAAGGCCGCGATTTCAGCCTCCAGTTGCCTGACCTCGGGGCCCATGATGAATTGCTGGCTCTCGAGGACTCTTTCCACCGCTGTCCCGATTTCCTCTTTCATCGTAGCGTATTCCGCTTTCAGGTCGAGGAAGGGGAAGAGCAGCTTGGGAGCGCTGTGATCGGGCGGGCGCGGCGATTTGGCGAGGGACTCTCTGGGGTTCACTGCTTCTTCCTGCAAGCGAAATGGAAGCTTGAGTTTTAATAACTATATCGAGTGTGGTGGTTTTGTGCGACCCACACGGTATTAGTGTTTCTGTGGTCGCGGGTGACCCGGCCGCGGCTCTTGACTCCGACCCGATGGGCGGGATGTCCTTGTGCTTGGCCTTTGCCTTCCAGCTTGACCCTCGCGGGCGGGTCGCCCGCGGCCACACGGGCACAGGCACTTAGTAACCTTGGCCTCACGGTCAGTGACCTTCGTACTCAAGGTGGCCTGCATAATGACCGTATAATCAGTGTAAATCGGAAGGAATTTGCGCAAAGGATAAGGGTGGACCCTGTTCTGGCATCGGCGATTTTCGTTCTGGGGCTGGCTTTCGGCAGCTTCCTGAATGTGTGTATCTACCGCCTGCCGCGGGAGTTGTCCGTGGTGCGGCCACGGTCGAGTTGTCCCCGTTGCGATTACTTTATTCGGGCTTACGACAATATTCCGGTGTTGAGCTGGCTGATCCTGCGCGGCCGCTGCCGGAATTGCAAAGCTCACATTTCGCCGCGCTACCTGGTGGTCGAACTTCTGACCGGGGGAATCTTTCTGGCCTGCTATGCGCATTTTGGCGCCAGCCTCGCCACCCTGAAATACTGCGCTTTCGGATTTCTGCTGCTGGGCCTGATCTTTACGGATGCCGAAACCCAGCTTCTGCCCGACAAGATGACGCTGCCCGGGCTGGCCCTGGGGCTGGGCTTGAGCCTGGTGGTTCCGGTCAATGATCTGGCTTCGCAGCTCTTGCCTGGCCTGGTGTCTTTGCCGGTGAGTTCCGATGTTTCCTGGCACATGCTGTCGCTGCTGGACGCTGTGCTCGGCGCCGTCGTCGGCGCTTCTTTTATTTATGGCGCGGGCGCCATCTATCTGCGGGCACGAGGCGTGGAGGGCATGGGCTTTGGCGACGTGAAACTGATGGCTATGGTGGGCGCGTTTCTCGGCGCCAAGTTGACCATCTTCACTCTGTTCACGGCCTCGATTGCGGGATCGCTGTTTGGCGTGTCCACTGTGCTGGCGGTTTGGATCAAGCGCACCCGGCGGCGCATGAAGCTCAATCATGAATCCGGCGCAGAGGCCAGACGGCGGGCCTGGGCATCGGCCGCGATTGCGCTGCGCCGCCATCAAATGCCTTTCGGTGTTTTCCTGGGCGGGATGGCGATGGTTGCGCTCTTCTACGGCAACAGCTTCCTCAAGTGGTATTGGGGGTTGCTGTGAAACTATTGACCAATCCCATTGTGTTGCGCATGGCCCTCATGTTCGTGGCCGCCGGCTTCGCCTTCATTCTGGGCCTGCTGCTGATGAAGCGAATACGGCGGAGCATCAGCCAAGAAGCTTCTTTTTCCGAAGCCTCGGCGTCTTCGGCATCCGAGAGTTTCCCGCTGCACACCTACCATGCCGTGATCCAACAGCTGAAACAGCAGAAGCACGAACTGCAAAGCTCGCAGGTAGTGGAGCGACGGCGCGCCAAGACATCGGAGAACATCAGTGCCGCGGTGCTGGCAAACCTTTCGTCGGGGGTACTTTTCTTCACACCCAACGGGCTGGTGCGGCAGGCCAATGCTTCCGCTAAACAGATCCTGGGCTTCGCTTCGCCGGCAGGGATGAGCGCGGCTGAGATATTTCGCGAAGCCGAATTGATTTCCTCGTCCCAGACCACGTACGCGAACCTGGCCGAGGCGGTGAACGTCTGCTTGCGGGAGAAGACGCGGCTTCAGCGGCTGGAGGCGTGCTATCGAACTCCCGCGGGCGAGGAGCGCACGCTGGACATTACGGTAAGCTCGGTGCACGCGCCGGACAGCGAAGCTCCGGGCGCGGCTGGGCCGGGCGTCGCCGGCCCGGGCATTGCTTGCCTGGGCGTTGCCTGCCTGATTAATGACCGCACGGAAGTGACCGAGATTCGCCGCCAGCAGGAGTTGCGCGGAGAAATGTCCGCCGAAATGGCGTTGGGTCTGCGCAACTCGCTGACCACCATCGCGGGCTATGCCCAACAACTGGCGGCCAGCCGCGACCCGGGACTGGCGCGACAGCTGGCGTCCGACATTGCCGCGGAGGCGGCGCACCTGGATCGCACGATTGGCGGGTTTCTGGCCAGTGCAAAGGCAGCGAAGGCCGGTTTGAAAGCTTGAATCAACTACGTCGAATGCCGCGTCGATTGAAGCGGCACGACCGAAAGAAACGGAGCACCTCATGAAGCGCATTGGATATGTTGTTCTGGCCGAAGTCGTTCTGGCGGGATTGCTGTTGTCCCTGGCCGGAGCGCAATCTGAGCCCCTGGGCGACTATGCCCGCAGCGTCCGCAAGGACGAAAAGCCGGCGTCAGCCAAGAAGTACGACAACGACAACCTGCCCACAGCCGACAAGATCAGCGTGGTGGGAAATGCCACGGAATCGACTGGCGCGGAGGACGCCAACGCGGGGTCAGCGTCGGGCGACAACTCGGCACAATCCCAGGACGGCACCACGCCCGCGGCGCAGGACGCCAGCAAGCCGGCGGAGGCCTCCGACGCGCAGAAGGCAAACGACGAATGGAAGCAGAAGATTGCCGCGCAGCAGGGCAAAGTTGACCTGCTCACGCGTGAACTGGATGTGAGCCAGCGCGAGTATCGCCTGCGCGCCGCCGCCTTCTATGCCGATGCCGGCAACCGGCTGCGCGGCTCGGCCACATGGGACAAGGAAGATGCCCAATATAAACAGCAGATCGCCCAGAAACAAAAAGCCCTCGACGATGCCAAGAAGGCCGTGGACGATCTGAAGGAACAGGCGCGCAAGGCTGGAGTACCGGCCAAGATGCGGGAGTAGCGCGGAGCGCTGGGTTCGGATTCACCAGAGCCTCCGGTTCGGGCCGGAGGCTTTTTGTCGTTAGCGGGCGGCTGCAGATGTTCTTCGTTCCCGTATCTGCTT
>CAVWSP010000014.1:0-97421 GCA_963757835.1 Terriglobia bacterium
ATCCACGCATCATCCGCATCGCTCCCAACGGCGATTTCTTCCTGGCTGAAACCAGCGCCGGCGACATTAAGGTGTTCCGTGGAATCACCAAAGCGGGCAAGCCCGCGCAGGTAAAGGTCTTCGCCACGGGATTGAATACTCCCTTTGGCATCGCGTTCTATCCACAAAAAGATCCGCAATGGGTATACGTCGCCAACATGGACTCGGTGGTGCGGTTCCCGTATCACTCGGGCGATATGACCAGCACGGGGCCGGCGCAGCATCTGCTCGACTTGCCTTCCGGCGGCCATCACCGTTCACGGGACATTCAGTTCTCCCCGGATGGACAGAAGATGTTCGTTTCAGTGGGATCGCACGAGAACGTCAGCGAAGGGCCGGAAGAGCAGAACCGCGCCGACATCCTAGAATACAATCCCGACGGCTCGGGCATGCGCATTTACGCTTCCGGCATTCGGAACCCTGTCGGCATCGCCATCAATCCCAAGACAGGCGAGTTATGGTGTTCGGTGAACGAGCGGGATGGACTGGGCAATAATCTCGTGCCTGACTACATCACCCACGTCCGGGAAGGGGGATTCTACGGCTGGCCCTGGTGGTATATGGGCGGCAATCAGGACCCGCGTTTCCCAGGAAAACACCCCGAGTTGAAAGATAAAGTCATCACCCCCGACGTGATTCTGCAGCCTCACAACGCGTCGCTGCAGATGACTTTCTACGAGGGCAAGCAGTTCCCCGCAGACTATCAAGGCGACATCTTCGCCGCCGAACATGGCTCCTGGAATCGGTCGCCACGGACGGGCTACGAAGTCATTCGAGTTCCCTTGCATCAGACCGGACACGCCAGCGAAGAGTACGAGGATTTCCTCACTGGCTTTGTGGTGGATGATAACAGCGTATGGGGAAGGCCGGTGGGCGTCGCCGCTGCACCTGACGGCTCTCTGCTGGTAAGCGACGATGCCTCGGGTTCGATCTGGCGCGTCATCTATACAGGAAAGTGAGTGCAACTCGCCCGCCTCAGCCGTGAGCGTACGCGGGGTTCCGCTTGGTGTGAGGAAATCCGACCTTCCATCGTAAATTTCCACATGAGGGATTCGCCGCCGCTCCGATCTAGCGTAAGTTACTGATAACAATATAAGTAATGAGGATAGGACTTTTTGTAATTATGATATGATATTAAAGTTTTGCCGTTAGGCTTGGGGGCACACGACAGGTCTGAATGATCGAACGATGAAAATCAATCCCAACAAGTGCGTAGCCTGCGGAAACTGCACCTATGTGTGTCCAATGGGGGCGATCTACATTGACCCGGCCATCAATCGCGCCACGGTCAATCGCGAAGAATGCGTGGAATGCTACGCCTGCTACTACGGTCTGAGCACCGAGCATCTTAACCCTCCGTTCGTGCGTCTGGTTCGAAAGATCTTTCAACTGGGCCGCTTGCGCTTCGATCCCGAACCGGATGTCTGTCCCACGGCGGCCTTCGAGCCAGAAGATCTGCAATGGCCCAGAGTTGTGCGCCGGGCATTTTCCGATCCCCGCGCTACGCACGAATCGACCGGAGTCCAGGGACGTGGCACGGAAGAGGTCAAGACCAATGATGTCACCGGCCGTGTGAAGTGGGGAGAAGTAGGATTCACCATCGAATTCGGACGGCCCGGCATCGGGGTGTGGTTGCGTGACATTCAGAAGATGACCTGGGCGCTAGCCAAGGCGGGCGTAGCATTTGAGAAAAAGAATCCGTTTACATTGTTGATGAACGACGTTTCCACCGGCACCTTGCGTCCGGACGTGCTGGATGAAAAGGTCCTTTCAGCCATCGTTGAGATCAAGGTGAAAGTGGAGCAAACCCAGCAGATCATCGAACTGGTGCGCGAAGTCGAAAAAGACGTCGATACCGTGGTGGCTCTTGGAGTGGGCACGCGCTGCGATGAAGAGGGCGAAGAGAAGCTGGTTGCGCCCATCCTGGAACGCATGGGCTACAAGCTGGAACGAGCCAAGACCAACATGGGGTTGGGGAGAATTACGAACGTGGCGGAAAAGAAGAAAGAAGAAAGGCCTGACGAGGTCTCTGGCGAGACTCGATGACGAACACCCTGCATCGTTATGGCGACGCTGAAAGTTTTCGCGACGACTACATCGTGTTCGCGACTCCCAGCAGCGACAGGAATGACGAGAACAGCATCCCCAAGCTGAAGAGGTTCCTCGAACTGGCATTGCCCTTCAAGCCGGTGAATATCGGCGACCCGGTCCACGGGGGCACCTTGCGCCCATCGCGCGATCTGCATACGACTTCGAACTGGCGGCGCGACATGACGCCGGATTTCCGCACGGTGATCGAAGGCATCGATGCCCCGGCGTCGGTAGTAGCTATTTTCGACAATCAGGCGGCCGCGGAGCAGTTCCTCATAGTTGCGGCGAAAGCTGACCTGGGCTTGTCGATCAACATGTCAGCCTCGATCGAGGGAGCTAAGGAATGCTGCAAGTTCGCCGGAATTGTCCGCCACAGTATCGGCTATTCGCTCGGCTTCGAAGGCGCGACCGATAAGTTGCCCAATGGCCAACTGCTCAAGCTGACCACCATGTGCGGCCATGGCATGGTGTCGGCGAGCCTGGCCAAGAAAATGATTGATTGGGTAAAAGAGGGGCGGCGGACTCCCGCCCAGGCGGTCACGTACATGGCACGATTCTGTTCCTGCGGCGTATTCAATCCCGCTCGAGCAAAACGGATTCTCGAGGATGCACGGAAGAAAATGGAGTAGTCAAGTTACGCCGCCGAAAGTCCGCGCCAAGGCGGCTAATCGTGGATGGAGTTCTGCTTATCTTTACAGATGCTGGCATGAGTCGGAAAATTTGAAATCGAGGATCCGCACTTGAAACTCGGGGTGTTGGCTCGCGTCGTCTGCTTGTTTCTGTTGGCGGTGCTGCCGCTGTGGGCCCAGTCTGATTGGCCGATGTACGGCCACGATGCGTCCAGCCAGCGCTACTCACCACTTAGACAGATCAACACTGAAAATGTTCAGAAGCTCACCCGGGCATGGACCTATCACATGAAAAAGGAAGGCCCTCGGCCCATCTCGGCGGGGGCTGCCAGCCGAGGCGGGGGGCGGCGGACGTCACAGGCCACACCCATCATGGTCAACGGTAGGCTGTACATGCCGACGCCATACTCCACCGTGATCTGTCTCAACCCCGAGACGGGAAACGAAATCTGGTCTTACAAACTGGACCACAGCCGGCCTGCCGGGCGGGGCGTGGCGTATTGGCCCGGGGACAAGAGGACGCCAGCCTCGATCCTGTTTGGCACCGGCGACGGCCGCCTGTTCTCGCTGAATGCCGAGACCGGAAAACCCACTGCGGGCTTCGGAGTGAAAGGCGCAGTCAACATCAAGGCCGGCGTGCTCAACGGATTCCCTCACGCGCAATTTGACGTCACTTCTCCTGTCACGATTTATAAGAATCTGGCGATTACGGGCGGCCAGGTGCAGGAAGCTCCCGCCGCCGGCGCCTCTGGGGACACCAGAGCGTGGGACGTGCATACCGGCAAGCTGGTGTGGCGATTCCATTCCGTGCCGCACGCCGGCGAAGTCGGCAACGATACCTGGCCAGGCACCAGTTGGAGGAAGCGTTCCGGAACCAACGTGTGGGGCTTCATAAGTGTTGATGTAGAAAGAGGACTTCTGTTTCTTCCCCACGGCTCGCCCAGTTCGGATTTTTATGGCGCCGACCGCAAGGGAAAGGACCTTTTCGGCAACTCGCTGGTTGCGCTGCATGCCGACACGGGAAAACTGGCATGGTATTTTCAGACGGTCCATCACGACACTTGGGATTACGATCTGGAATCGGCGCCAGTCCTGCTGGACGTCACGCAAAAGGGACAGAAGATTCCCGCAGTCGCAATCATTGGCAAAGCGGGGATGATGTACATCCTCGACCGGCGAAACGGGACACCCATTTTCGGGGTTGAGGAACGGCCTGTGCCTCCGAGCACGGTTCCCGGCGAAGCGAGCTGGCCGACCCAACCCTTTCCGGTGAAACCGGCGCCCCTGGGACGTCACAGTTTCAGTCCTGACGAAATCTCCACTGTGACACCGGAGCAGACGAAAGTTTGCAAGGACCTGCTGGCCACGGAAGGCGGGATGGAAAGCGGGGGACCGTTCACTCCCTATGGACCCAAGCTGACCATCGTTTTTCCGGGAACCCTGGGTACAACCAATTGGCCGGGCATGTCCTACAACCCGCAACTCGGCTACCTGTTTGTCAACACTGTGAACATCGCGGACGTGGGCAAGATCACGAAAAACGAGGACGCGTCCGATCCCGCCTACGAGCGCAACAGTCCCTGGGGCATGTACGCGCGCTTTTGGAACAACGATAAATTCTGGCCCTGCCAGCAGCCGCCCTGGGGAGAGTTGTGGGCAATCAATGCGAATACCGGGGACGTCGCCTGGAAAGAACCCTTCGGCGCCATCGAAGAATTGGACGCCAAAGGCATTCACGGGACCGGGACGCTGAACTTTGGAGGTTCGATCACGACGGCAGGCGGATTGCTGTTCATTGCCGCCACCAACGACCAGCGCTTCCGCGCTTTTGAGGCCGCAACCGGCAAGGAACTCTGGGAGACCAAGCTCGAGACCGGGGCCTACGTGACACCCATGACCTATGAGGGCAAGAATGGAAAGCAGTATGTTGTCCTGGTCGCCAGCGGTGGCAGCTTTTATGACACCTCAGCCGGTGACTCCGTAATCGCCTTCGCCTTGCCTTAAGGCTCGTTATGTGATGTGGTCCGCGCGCCCCCGCCCACTGCCCTGGCCTTTGAAAACTGCCGCAGTGAAACCGCAGTCATCGGACGTCTAATATCCAAACGCTTCTTTGCCTGGATGCTGAACCCAAGTTCTGCGGACACTTTGTCCGCAGAACTTCCAGTAATTTCGGTTGGAGTTAACGAAGAAAAGGAAAGTCACATCCAGAGCGGCGGGCGAGGGCGCCCGCCCCACATGAAACCTGTTTACTGCTTATCGTATACCACTACTTCGTGGAAAGGCTTGCCATCCTTGTCCGTCCCATCCATGGTGAAAGTGGTGGTTTTTCCGTCTTTCGACAAGACCGACTTGCTCTTTCCCGGCTTGCCGTTGAAGTCCCAGGTGTGCTCGATAGTGTGAGCGTTGACCCTCTTGACCTGCACGGTCACATTGTCCCGGCCGTTAACCTTCACTGCCTCACCCTCGACCGGCTTATAGTTCCAGGTCGTGCTCTTCCCTTGGGAGTTGGTTTCATTGATGGTAACGGTGCCATCCGCATCAATGGTGCACATGTCCACCTTAGGGGGCGGTCCGGGGAACTTGGACTTGGCGAAGTCTGCCGACCAGGTGCCGGCAAAGCCGCCAGCCGGCATGTCCTTGGCCAGGACAGTAAGAGAAAGCGCCACGAAGACAGCCAAAATTGTTAGACGTGTTTTCATGGCTGATATGATAATACGATTAGTTAAGCTGTCAACACCTTTTATCGAGAGTTAGTTTCTCTCAATCCGGGGGGGAAGAAAGGGGTGGCCAGGCATGAAGGTTCGAGTGGGTGTGGACGCGTCCATCGACGATAGATTCCTTGAGGGCTTCACCAAAGAAGCACAGCTGGTTCGGATTCCCCAGCAGCCGGAGGGGGAGATTGAAGTCGATTTCTGGGTCGCCGCCATGCCTCCCAGAATATTGCGGGCGCAATGGCCTCACCTGAAAGGCGTTCGGGTCGTGCAGTCGCCGTGGGCGGGGGTGGATACGCTGCTGAAACTCTTTCCGGATGAAATCACGTTGTGCGACGCCCGCGGCGTACATGAGATTCCTACTTCGGAGTGGACCGTGGCCGCCATCCTGGCCATGGAAAAATTTCTGCCCTTCTTCATCAACATGCAGCGCCAGGGCAAATGGGCCACGGGGCAGCAGACGCAGCAGATCGATTCTCCAGCACCGGGCGCAGCCCCATCCCTGAAGGTACCACCGCGCGAGATCAAGAACCCGCCGGCTCCGATCAACGATGTGGCTGACTCCACTGTACTGATCGTAGGATACGGATCCATCGGGCAGGCGGTTGAGGCCAGGCTCAAGCCCTTCGGAGCAAGGTTTCTGCGGGTGGCGCGCGCTGCCAGAGAAGGCGTCGCCCCAGTGAGCCAATTGGAAAGTCTCCTGGGACAGGCCGACATCGTAGTGCTGACCATCCCGTTGACCTCCGAAACCCGGCGCATGATAGACGCGAAATGGCTTGCCCGGATGAAGCCGGGAGCTCTGCTGGTAAATGCATCGCGGGGAGCGATCGTGGACACCGATGCGCTGCTTCGCGCGCTGACCGACAAACGGATTCGCGCGGCCCTCGACGTGACCGATCCCGAGCCGCTGCCACCAGACCATCCTCTGTGGTGGGCGCCCAACCTGTTGATCACTCCGCACGTCGCTGGAGACAGCTCCAGGTTCATGATGCGAGCGTTCAAACTCGCGAGTGAGCAAGCAGAACGTTTTTCCCGCGGCGAGCCGCTGTTGAACGTCGTGAACGGGGAGTATTAGAGAAGCAGCTCTCAGCTGTCACTGTCAGCTTTCAGCTTTTCAGTTTCTAAGCTTTAGCCATGGCCCGAACTGGTTTTTTCTTAGTGGCGTTCGATCTTCACACTAGCTTTGATAGCCAATAGGCTGACGGCCTGACAGCTCCTAAACCTCTAGGCTTAGTGAATCCATATGATATTATGATTGCTTCGGGCTCAAGCAATTGTCGTCGAAATCTTGCCGGCCATGCGTTCAGGTTCTAACACGCAACGTCCAGGAACGGAGTTTGAAATGCGACCATTGCACCTTGCTCTTCTAATGGCGCTGTCCGGCGTGCTCTTCTGCTCTCTCTTGTCGGCCCAAAAACACAATCCGAGCGGGCTTCTACTGGTCGCGAATAAGGGCGACCATGCTCTGGGCATCATTGATCTCGCCGCGGGACGGCAAATTGCAGAAGTAGGTGAAGGCGGCGTAACCGGACATGAGGTCACGACCTCTCCCGATGGAAAACTAGCTTATGTGCCCATCTACGGAAATTCCGGTGTGGGACAGCCGGGCACGGACGGCAGCAATCTTGTGGTCATCGATCTGGCCGCGAGGAAGATCGTCGGCAATGTTGATTTCGGCAAAGGCGTGCGGCCCCATCTTCCCGTGATCGGTCCTAAAAATGGGTTGCTTTATGTTTCCACCGAACTCAATCAGTCAATCAGCATAATCGATCCTGCCACGCTGAAGATTATCGGCTCGGTCCCGACCGGACAGGAACAGTCGCACATGTTTGCGATTACACGCGACGGGCGTCGCGCCTACAGCGCAAACGTTGGGCCGGGTACCGTGTCGGTGATGGACCTCGATGCGCGCAAGACGATCGCCGTGATTCCCGTCTCCGGCCAGGTTCAACGCATCTCGCTTTCTGTCGATGACAAGCTGGCCTTCACTTCCGACGTGACAAAACCGCAGCTGGCCGTGATCGACACTGCCACCAACAAAATCAAGACCTGGATCCCGATGCCGGGTCTGGGCTACGGATCAGCGCCCACCCCGGATGGCAAATGGCTGGTGATCGCTCTGCCTCTGATCCATCAGGTGGGCGTGATCGATCTCAGTACCATGAAAGTGGCACGCACTATCGACCTGCCAGCGCGGCCACAGGAAGTATTGGTCTCTCCCGATAACAAGGAGGCCTACGTCTCCTGCGACCAGAGTGCGAGAGTCGCGGTCATCAGTCTTGCGGATTGGAAGGTAAAGTCGATTATTAATGCCGGCGCCGGCGCCGACGGCCTGGCTTTGGCGATGGCGCAGTAAAACAGTCGTTCAAGTGGGTACTCTCTTAGCGAATCGAGGAAGCGGAATGGACCGAACACACAGGATGAAACGGCTTTGCGGTAAGAGTCTGGCTTGCCTGACCTTGTCATTCTTCGGCTTGACCTCGTTGCCAGTGGCCGCTCAGGTGGTGCCTAAACCTCCGGTAGCCACGCCGAGTGCGGGCGGGAATAGCTTCGACGGCCCCGGCGATGTGCGCTATCAGGCGGAACGGGACGTGCAGGACCGAAGAATCGATTTGTTCATGGGGGACTGGCGCGATTCCATGCCGCGTCACGTTTTCGGTTCTCTGGTTCTGCGGGACATCCTGATCCGGGGCGACAACTATGCGCCGCCCGAGCCCGGCGCCATCCTGCAGGCCGCGAATTACCTTGCCTATGGCCGTCTGCAGCCGCGCGATTCCACCGTGCCTTCCACTCTGGAGCACGAGCAGATCGTTTATTACGTGGTCGGCGGCACCGGCGAAATCACGGCGGGCGGCAAAACCGCCGCGCTGCATAGAGACATTGCAGTCTTCGTGCCGGCCAACCTGGAGTTCGTCATGAAGAACACCGGTGACGACGACCTCACCATGTATGTGATCAGTGAGCCCACTCCCGAACACTTTGTCCCGCGCAAAGATATGTTGGTGACGGATGAGAGGCAGGTCCCTCCGCGAACTCCGATGGTTGCGTCCCCGTACACGCTTCCCGGAGCTTCCGGACACTGGGCGCATATTGTGCGTGACCTGTTCTCGCGGACAGACGGCCTGGCCACGGTCGGCGATGTGATCACGGTGACCCTTGCACCGATGACCATGGGCGAACCGCATCCCCACAATCCGGGACAGGAAGAAATTTGGGCCGCTATCGATGGCAAGAGTCTCGCCTTCCTGGGTACGGAGCTGCGCGTACAGCGTCCGGGAATGGCTTATATGATCCGGCCGGACCACTCGATGACGCATTCCAACATCAATTCCGGAGACACACCTGTAAAGTTCCTCTGGTTTGCGGGTTCCTCGATCAAGAGATAAGTTCGGGATGGGATGGAACAGATGAGGAAGTGCTTTCCCTGAGCGACGACCGAGGGCGTCCTGATCTGCCTCTGCATGTGCTTCGAAGCCACATGAGTCGAAAGTTTTTCAGAAACGACGTCGCATTCATTCCGCTGCTGTTGGCCCTGATATTTATTCAATCGAGTTGCGCCCGAAGAGGGCCTGTAACCATTCGTCTGGCGGGAGACGAATGGTTTCTCAATTCCCTGACCAAGACCGGCCGGATTGCGAATTTCGAAAGGAAAAGCGGCATCCACATCGAAGTTGTACACCAGAACGACCGCGTCATTATGAGCGAGCTCGATCAAGGGTCGAATCGTGGCGATACGCTGGACCTGATTGCGGTGCGGCACCGGCTGCTGGGTACTCTGGTTCAGAAAAACCAGGTCCAGGCGATTGATTCTTTTCTCACCGATTCAACGCTGCACGATCCTTCCTTCATTCCGGCACAGCAGCTATTTCCCAACTGGTGGCGCGAACTCAGTACCTACGACGGCAAAACATACGGCTTTCCCTTCACTGGGCTGACGACTTTTCTGTGCTACCGGAAAGATCTGTTAAATGACCCCGCCAACCAGAAGAACTTCAAGATTCGCTATCATCGCGAACTCAAGCCTCCAACCACGTGGCAGGAGTACTCACAGCTGGCGGCGTTTTTCGATCGTCCCCATGAACATTTCTATGGCACCTACATTCAAGGCAAGCAGGGGCTGGCGCTGTGGTACGAGTGGTTGAATCTGGTCTATTCGTTTGGCGGAAACATTCTCGACACCCGGCACGGATGGGAATACGGCGACATCGTGGTCAATTCGCCGCAGAATATCGCGGCTACCGAACAATATGCCAGGCTGATCGCCTTCAGTCCGCCTGATACGCTGAAGTATGGCTGGGGTGAGGCACAGTCCGCGCTGCAACAGGGACACGTGTTCATGGGCCTCTTGTGGAACGATCAGGCGCCCTTCCTGGAAGATCCGGCAGTTTCCAAAGTGGCAGGCAAGATTGGCTACAGTCTCATCCCTTCAGCCTCCGGTGCGCCGTTCAGCCAGTTGGAAGGCTTGACCTATCTGATCCCGATGGAATCGAAGCATCGGCGCGAAGCTTACAGGTTTCTTGAGTGGGCGATGTCCGCTGACGTTCAGGTTCAACAGACGCTGAAGGGCGGCGCCTCAACGAGAGCATCCACCTACGACAGCCCCGCAGTCAGGGCAATCCCCTATACACCAATTTTCCTGGCCAGCATCCCGGTGGCGAGGCCGAAAGCGACGATTCCGGAATCCGCCGAGATGACAGAAGCAACGGAACGGCGCGTGGCAGACATTGTCAGTGGTCGGACCTCAGCGCGGACCGGGCTGAACCATCTGGCACTCGATCTGCAACGCATTCTCGGTGGCAGGGCACATCTCCGTTACTCCGCGGAGACGGATCGGTGACACCGGGGGACCGGGCCACGCAGCACGGCAACGTCTTGAGAATTCAGATGAGGTACGCAGCGTGAAAAAAGCGAAAATGTTCCTCGCCGCCCTCGGGCTTTGCACTCTGTTGTATTCGCCGGCATTTGCGCAAACCACGGGGAAGCGTATTGACCTCTATTTCGGGGACTGGCACGCATCGCCATCGCGCAGGGTGCACGGCGCACTCGAGGAGCGTGACATCCTGACCCGTGGCGATGCCATGAACCCGGCGCAAAAGGGTGCGGTCCTTCGCTTTATCAACTCGTACGCGTATGCAACGCTGGCCCCGCATGCATCGACAAGGGCGGAACCGCTCCAGGGGCAACAGGAGATCTACTTTGTTCAATCCGGCGAGGGAGTGGCGCGAGCGGGCGGGCAGTCCGTGGACTTGTGTCGAAACATGGCGATCCTGGTTCCCGCTGAACTGAACTTCAGTATCGAGAACACCGGTGATCGGCCAATGACCATGTACGTGATCGATGAACCAACGCCGCCCGGCTTCCGTCCCAACTCGAGCATATTGGCCAGGGATGAGAATCAATTACCCATCACTTCCAGCAGTGGGATGTGGGCCCATATCGTGAAGACACTCTTTGTGACTGGCGACGGCCTCGGCACCCTGCAAGCCGTCCTGACCGTGACTCTCGATCCACTCACCATCGGCAAACCGCACCCCGTCCCCGGTGAGGACACAAGCGAAATTGAGGAATCGTGGACCGCGCTCGAGGGTACGAGTCTGGCCATGGTTGGCAATCAACTACGCCGACAGACTCCGGGGATGGCGTATTTGCATATCCCGGACAACAAGACCCCACACACCAATATCAACGGCAGCGAGGATTCGCAAGACAAATTTCTTTACTTTGCCCGCTACCGCAGCCACGAACCAAGAAAGTAGAACCCATCCGGGGGCCAGCTGAATGCATAGAGGGAAGTTCGCTCTTTTGATGGCCTCGGGGGTGATGTGCGCCTTGCACGTGCTCCTGTCGGCGCAAGTGACGAAGGCGCAAACCGATGGCAGGGTTGCCCAGGGGCACTCTACCTGGAGGGACTACGGCGGCGCTTCAGATGGCTCGCAGTATTCCTCCCTGACTCAAATCAATCGCTCCAATGTCACCCGGTTGCAGGTTGCGTGGAGTTATCCTACCGGCGATGGAAACAAGTATTCGTTTAACCCGATCGTGGTCGATAGAACGATGTATGTTTTGGCCCGCAACAATTCAATCGTGGCGCTCGATGCCACAACCGGTAAAGAACTCTGGATCCATCCGACGGCAACAACGACAACCCTGATCACGAATCGCGGAATCAACTATTGGGAAAGCTCTGACCGCTCCGAACGCCGGTTGCTCTTCGCGGCCGACAACTTCCTGCAGGAGATCGATGCCCGGACGGGCGCGTCGATTTTGGATTTTGGTCAGAATGGCCGCGTCGATTTACGGCAAGGTCTGGAACGCGATCCAGAAAGCCTTTCCCTGGTTCAGTCGACCACGCCCGGACGTGTCTTTCAGGACCTTCTGATCCTGGGCTCGGCAACCAATGAAGAATACGAGTCCGGTCCGGGCGACATTCGCGCCTACAACGTCCGCACCGGGCGTCTGGTCTGGACCTTTCATACCGTGCCACATCCCGGTGAACCGGGCTACGACACCTGGCCTAAGGACGCCTGGAAGACGGTCGGCGGCGCAAACGCATGGAGCGGAATCTCACTGGATGAGAAGCGCGGCATCGTATTCATTCCGACCGCAAGCCCTAAGTACAACTTCTACGGCGCCGACCGAACGGGAGCGAATCTTTTCGGTGACTGCCTGATTGCACTCAATGCGCGCACCGGAAAACTGATCTGGTACTTCCAAATGGTCCATCATGACATCTGGGACTACGACAATGCGACGTCTCCCATGCTTTTGACCGTCCGTCACGATGGCAAGCTGGTCGACGTGGTAGCGCAGGCCGGAAAAGAGGGCTTCGTTTGGGTCTTTGACCGTGAAACCGGTGAGCCACTCTGGCCCATTGAAGAGCGAGAGGTGCCGCGCTCGGACATGCCCGGAGAGATCACATGGCCCACGCAACCATTCCCTTCAAAACCGCCCCCTTTCGCGCGGCAAAGCTTTACCGTCAAAGACCTAAGCCCCTTCATGGAGCCTGAAGAGCGCGAGCAGCTGCGGAAGGAAATGGAGGGCGCTCGCAACCAGGGTCTCTTCACTCCGCCCGGCCTGACCAACACGGTCGAGATGCCCGGGAACAACGGCGGAGCCAATTTCCAGGGCGCGGCGGTCGATCCCCGGCACGGCATCCTGTTTGTGGTTTCGAAGGACCTTCCTTCTATGCTCAAGTTGGAATTGGATGCCGTGGAGCAACGACCAGAGGCTGGTTCTCCAGAGGACAAGGGACGCGCTGTCTATCGATCTCATTGCCGTTCGTGCCATGGCGCGGATCGGGCAGGTCAACCGCCAGCTGTGCCTTCTCTCGTAGATGTCGGAATGAGATTGACCGCCGATCAAGTCCGTGCAACTGTGACCCGGGGACGCGGCCTCATGCCGGCCTTCTCGAAGTTATCCAATCCGGACCTCGATGCTCTCCTGGCCTACCTTTCTCATCCGGAGCGAACCCACTCCGGGCAAGCGCTTGCATCCCATGCTAAAGAGAGCGATCTTGCTTTTAAAGATGAGACCGCATCGACGCCCTTGCCGCCCGAAAAGCTCCGCTATAAAAGCAGCTTCGGTTTCATGTTCACCAGCAGCGGACTGCCTGCCATCGCTCCGCCCTGGACTACGCTTACCGCCTATGACCTGAACCAGGGAACCATCCAGTGGCAGGTCCCGTTGGGCGAAGTCCCGGAATTGGCTGCAAGAGGATTTAGTGACACCGGCTCCCATTTCCCCAAGGTTGGGCCGGTGGCGACTGCCAGCGGGTTGATTTTCACCGGCACGCGCGACCGGAAGGTCCGGGCTCTCGACTCCGCGACCGGCAAGGTACTCTGGGAGGCCGAGGTGGGGGCGGCTCTCGAAGGAATGCCGGCGGTGTACCAGATCGACGGACGCGAATATGTTGTATTCTGCGCCGCAGCGCAATCGACTACACATACTCACGATCTCCCCGGGCATCCGGCGCTGCAAGCTCCGATACCGGGAGCATACATCGTGTTTGCGCTACCCGCCGGATGGGGTGGAAACTAATCCTGCTTCTGACCTTTCCGGGTCACAGCCGCGTTCGTCTTCGGGAGCGGCAATATTTCACTGGCCGATAGTTGGGCAGGAAATGCCAGGTTGAAGAAACAAACCATCATTTCATCGAAGCTTTGCTGTCCCCAGATCACGGTCTTGGTCGGGTCCGGATTTTCCGGGTTGTTGGCCGAATTATCGAAATGCGCCGTGCATTCGATTTTCGTCCCGGCGGGCAGCGTAATCGGTTTGGCCAGGCTGTACCAGAGCTGCCAGTGCCAGTTGTAGTGCGGCACATTCAGGATGGTTCGGGTCTCCCCGTTGGGAAACACCAGGCGGTATTCCATGTCCTTGCCCCGAGTGTGCATATGCGGATGCATGCCCAGCAAAGTTACTTCGTGGCGCACCGTGAACGAGGAATCCACTCGATAATCGGGATCGCCCGGAGGAATTTTGAAAGTCTCATTGACCGCGGACAAAGTCATGACGCGTTCTTTGGGCGGCTCTTTGGCAAACACCAACCCCACGCTCGACTGGTCCGTCGTGGCTTTGCCTTCGGGCATATAGTGCACTTCCAGAACAATATCGGAGCCGGCGGGTACCAGCTTGGCCTGCCCAGCTTCGAAGATATCAGGAGGCTGACCGGGCGCGTATCCGACCAGCCAATCGCTGGGGACATCATCAGGATCGGCGCTGGCATTTGTCTTGGAGGGCGGGGCCTCGAAGAACACTCCCTTGGGTTCGTTTTTGAAGTAGTTGGAACCAGGCCGCCGAACATACGCAACTATGTGATGTACGACCGAACGGTCCGACGGCGCGGCTTCCACGAACTGAACCCACTTGTCCTCTGTGAATCCTGTGGGCAGGATCACATATTGGTACTCAAGAATTCCGCTGTCCGGAACGGAAAACGGCCGGGGAAGCTGAAATATGACGTCGGGCTTGGGAATGGACCATCCCTGAACGAATTGCCGCGGCGACGGGAGATCCTTGGGGTCACCCTTGGGAGCACCGGCATTCACCCACGCCACAATGGTATCAATCTCGGCCTGGGTCAAGGCACGGTTGTTGGCAAACTTCTCGGTGTGTCCATCCTCGAACCACGGCGGCATCTGCCGCTGCTGCACCATCTGTTTCACGGCTTTTGCCCACGGCCTGGCATCTTCGTAAGTCAGCATCGAAAACGGCGTGCCCTCGCCGGGACGGTGGCAGCTCTGGCAATGCTGCTGCACGATGGGTGCAACATCTTTGGTGAAGGTCACCGCGGAAGAACTCGGGACGGGACTCGACGCGCTCGACTCGGTTGGCTGAATGCGGTGATTTGCCATGCCCGGCATCTGACTCCACGCAAATGTCGTCATGCAAAGTTGCAGGGCGAGGATCGAGACGAGCTGTTTCATCGTCGTTCCACTTCTTTCCGAGATCAGAGGGCCACGGACGCGCGGGTGATGCCGCGGAGCGACGGGGTCCCGGCCTGCCGCATGATTTTTTCGAGCTCCCGTCGCAGGATCACGAGCACCGCCTCGACTCCGGATTGGCCGAATGCCGCCAGGCCCCATGCCTGGGGACGGCCAATGCCAACGGCAGTCGCTCCCAGGGCCAGAGCTTTGAAAACGTCAGTCCCGCGCCGGATGCCGCCATCCACCAGCACGGGAATTTTACCCTTTACCGCGGCCACCACCTCAGGCAGGCAATCGATGGTGGGTCGCAGAGTGTCCTCCGCCCGGCCTCCGTGATTTGAAACCACAATACCATCCGCTCCATGTTCGACCGCGATTTCGGCATCTTCGCGGGTCACAATGCCCTTCAAGACGACCTTCATTGTAGTCGCGTCTTTCAGCCGCTTGACGACCTCCCAGGTAAAACTGGGATCGTAGAGCTCGGTGACCTTGGAGATATCCAACCCTTTGAACATTGGCTTCCGGCGAACGTATCCGGCAAATCCGCCGGCATGGCAGAGTGAACAATCGCGAGCATCAACCCGCCGCCCTTTGGCAATGGTTTCGTTGTTGGCATTTTCCTGATGGTCGACCGTAAACACCAGCGCGGGACTACCCGCCGATTCCGCCCGCTTGATGAGTGCGCGGGTCACATTCCAATCGTTGGTTGGATACAGCTGTTGCCATACCGGCGCTCCGCGCGCCGCGGTGACATCCTCGATTGAGGAACTGGCCACCGTCGAAAACATCTGTAAGTGGTGTTGCTTTGCTGCCGCGCGTGCCACTGCCACCTCGCCTTCAGGATCGAAAGCCTTCATGGAGCTGACTGGACAGAGAAAAATCGGCGTTTCCCATTTCGTCCCAAATAGTTCGACCGAAGAATCGAGCTTCTCCACGTCAATCAGTCGCCGGGAACGAATCTCAATGTGTTGATAGGCCTCGTGGTTCAGGTGGACAGTGGCGTCGTCGTCCACGCCAGATGCCAGATATGCAAAATGTGCCGGAGGCAGCTTCTTCTTCGCCACGGCTTCGAATTCCATCACGTCAAGTGCCTGCTCGGCGCTGGCAATGGATTCCGGGCCTGAGCCGGATCCTGTTGGCAGGGGATCATCGAGGTACAGCGATAATGCGTAGCGGAGAGACCCTCCTATAAAGAGTGGGCTGGCCAACGCCGGACTGGCAGCAAGATAGCGAAGAAACTTTCGCCGGCTGGCCGTGAGGTCCGAGCTTATGCCCTTTGCCATTTCGTTTTGCTCCCGGTGAAAAGCACCGCAGAAGTCCAACCAGACTAAAAAGGTGGAGGCCCACAAAGCTTTCGCTTTTAGGCCTCCACCGACTCATGGCATCCTACTGCGTGCTCGATCCAGACTAGAAGACGAACTTGCCACTGATCTGACCGATACGAGCCGGCGCAGTATTCGTAACCTGTCCGAACTGGCTGCTGTTGGCATTGCCCACAACGGACGTGAAGTTGGCATGATTGAAGACATTGAACATCTCGAAGCGGAAATTGAGCGCCATGCTCTCCGTGATCTTCGTGTCTTTCTCCACCCCCAAATCCGTGTTGATGGCTCCCGGCCCATTGAAGAGATACTGGCCCGCGCTGCCGGTCACGCCGCAAACTTCGTAACCGCAGCTAAGACCGGTGGCGAAGGCTGAGGTGTTGAAGTACTGCTTGTTTGCCGAATCACGCGGGTTCATTTTGTTGATCGACCCGATCTGGTTGGGATAGTCGAGTCCAATGTTGGTCAGAGCATAGTCACCGCCGCTCTTTACGCTCACTGGAGTGCCACTGTTGAACCTGCTGATGCCCGTAATATGCCAACCCGTGGTGATCCGGCGAGGGCCAAACAGGCGATCAAACGGAAGGTCCCAGTTGTAGCTCATGACCAGGTTATGCCGCAGGTCGAAGGTGGAAGGGCCGTAGGCGCGCGACGGATCACGCGGGTCCCACTTGGCCGAAACATTATCCAACGAATGGGAGTAGGTATAGCTGAGCAGGAAGGTCACGTCGCGCGCGCGGCGCTCCGCCGAAACCTGCAGTGAGTTGTAGTTCGAGTTTCCGGCATTCTGCAGATAGGTGGCAGAAGCGAAGGCCACCACTGGACCGCCGGCGGAGTTGGTGTAGCCCTGGCTGATAACCTGGTTGTTGATCAGTCCGGTAAGGGTGCCGTAGTAGTTCTGACCGCCTTGGGTATAGACCCCGCCTTCGCCCCCCGGCCCGCAACCTGCCAGCGATTGGCATAGCGCCGAATCGCCCCACAGAATGTCGTGGCCGCTCTGGATATGATGTCCCTGGGTGCCCACGTACGCTACGGTCAGGACGGTTGACTTGTCGAGCTGCCGCTGAATCGAAATGTTGTAGTGCTCGGCCATCTGGGTTTTGTTCTTGTAGTAGTAGCCCGGCAGGTACAGGGGCATGAGCGATCCGAATTTGAAGTTCGGGAACGGCCCACTGCCCGAGGGGAAGACAAAGGGGAAGTGTTGTCCCTGCGACACTCCGTTGGCGCGGGTAATGTAGGGACTGGCGAACTGCGTCGGTTGGGGCGACGCCCAGTACAGGCCCCAGGGCGCGTCACCCAGAATCCCGAAGTTGCCGTTATCCGCGGCGCCCAGGTAGTAGATGCCATAAGCCGCACGGATGCTGGTCTTGTTCTCACCCCAGATGCCACCTGAGGGCGCCCATGCGATACCGATGCGTGGAGCGAAGTTATTGTACCGAGTGGGAGAGATCGTGCTCGGAACGCCCGGATCTCCCGGAACCACGTTCCCTCTTGGGGAATCGGGGAACTTGGTCGACTGCAGTCCCGGAACCGGAGTGGTCAGACGACCGAACACATCGCTCCAGGGGCGGGCAACGTCCCAGCGCAGACCAAGGTTGACGGTGAGGTTCGGACGCGCCTTCCAGCTGTCCTGGCCGAAGAGTCCGAAATACCGCGTACGGTTATCGAGAAGCTGGACGGAACATTGGACGAATCCACCGGGTGCGCCGACGAAGTAGTCGGAAACATCGGTTCCAGTTTCGTTGCCACTGAACTGAAAGTACCCGTTGGGGCCGCACTCGTTGCGCGCATTCAGCTGGTAGTAGCGGAAGTCGCCACCGAAGCTGAGCGAGTGATTGCCAACTGTTTTACTGAAGGTATCGCCAATCCCGTAGGTACTGTCCGGCTGGTAGAAGTTCAACCAGTTGTTCCCGACCGCAAAGTTGTTGAACAGCAGCATCGGCAAGGACGATGGGTACCCGGGGGTTCCAGTGTTGATCAAGCCACCATTAGCCGGATCGGTGTTGAAGCCATAGACATCGTACCCGGAAATAGTCGAAGCGGCGGAAGGCTGCGAAGTTCGCACCGCCGTGCGGAAGAACTGCAGACGGACCACGTTGACCGCGGTGCTGCCGAAGGTCTTGGTGTTGCTCATGGTGAACAACTGGTTGCGTGAAGGTACCGTGACCGGATAGCCCGGCAGATTGTTCACGCCCTGGTAGGACTGCGTATAGATCGGTTGAACCGCGGTCGCGTCGTCGTAGTGATAGTAGAACGACCAGTCGCCCGTCATATGGTTGACGAAGTCGATGCGCTGGCCCATGTTGGTGTCGGTGAGCGACGCGGCATGGCTGGAGTCAGAATAGTTGAAGCCACCCGCCAGATTGGCTTGCGGAATCTGGGACAGCGTCAACGCCGTCACCGGATCGATGTAAGCGGAGATATTGTGACCCGGCACGCTGATCACGTTGCCGTTCGAGTCGAGCGCGGTGGTCGTCACCGCCGTACCGAGCTGGTTGTAGGTGGTGACGCCGGCAGTAATGCTTCCGCCTCCACGACTCATGAGGGTCGCCGCCCAGTCATCGCCCTGGACAACGCCGGTAAGTGCGCTGTCGGGGAATATCCCGTTGCGCTCGTCGTCACTCATGACCTGCACCACGCCGGTACTGGCTCCTGCTACCCGTCGCGTTTGCTGGTAGTCGGTGAAGAAGAAAAGCTTGTCCTTCCAGATGGGACCACCAAATACGCCACCGTACTGATGCTGCTTCAACTCGGCTTTTGTGGTGTCGAAGTAGTTGACCGCGTCCAATCCCTGATTCCGGTAGAACTCGAAGAGAGTCCCGTGGAAGCGGTTGGTTCCGGATTTAGTCACAGTATTCATCACGGCGCCGGAGAACTTCCCGTACTCGGCACTGAAGCTGTTCGTGAGCAGGCGAAACTCACCGATCGAGTCGGCATTGGGAATCAGGCCAGCACCCATATTCTTGGTTTCATTGACCTCTGCGCCGTTCACCAGGAAGGCATTGGCATACTCAGGCTGGCCGTCCGTGGAGACATTTCCCGTCGAGGTGTAGAGACCGGAAGCGGGTCCGCGATCGGAATAACTGCTGTTCGTATTGGCGGGAGAAACGCCGGCCTGCAGCGACAGTAGATCGAGATAAGATCGCCCGTTCAGCGGCATGGCAAGAATCTGAGGAGACTCGATCGTGGTGCCGGTCGACGTAGCGACCGTCTGGACTTGCACCGCATTCGCATCGACCGAGACGGACTCGTTCACGCTGCCGACCTGGAGAACGAAATCGAAGTGCAGCGCGTCGTTGACGTTCAGATCGATGTTGTCAACCACTCCCTGCTGGAAACTGGCAACTGATGCAGTGAGTCGGTAGCGCCCAGGGGGCAGGGCGAGGAAGCTGTACTGTCCCGCAGCATCGCTCGCGACCGTACGGGAATAGCTCGTGGCAGTCTGAATGGCAGTTACGGATGCGTTCGGAATTACCGCGCCGGATTTGTCACGGACGTAACCGGTAATGGATCCTGTCACGTCTGCCCGGAGCTGGGCAGCACCGAACAGAATAAGCAAACCTAGGCAAGAGCAACGGAGAACGCGAAGTTGCATAACCCTACCCCCTCAGAAACTCCAGGATTTGTGCGACAATATCACTTTCTTAGCGGTCAACAAGCGAAATAGTGCGAAATGTCCCTTCGCCAACAAACCGCGACAGAAGAAGGGTTGGCCTGTCAGTACTCGGGGAAATTGGCCCATCTAGGCTGCCAACTCCACCGAATCGGGGTCCCGAAGTAGCCCTTAAAGACAAGCCCTTATCTGCGCCAAATATGGCCAGCATTTGTCATATAATACAACGTAATATATGTTGTCAAGAAATAATCTTGAAGAAAACTGACCCCAGGCCGGAGTGAAGGACGAACGCGCCGACGGTACCAACGACCATGCAAACGATTCTGGTTCACGAGCAAACGGACACCAAGACCGACTGCGGCAACCCCGCCCAGGACCAGGAATTTTCCGGTGATTGATACTGCGGAAACAAACAATCCCCGCGAAGCCACAGCCGCCGACGCAGCGCTGCATACCGATAACAGCCGCGTTCCCGCGATCAGCGAAACAGGAAGTCCCCAGGCACAGCCATTCGTGCTCCGGTTTCTGGTGATGAGAGAGGGACATCCAGCGGCAGAGCTTGCGGGACCGGTTCGGCACACCTCAGAAACCCCTGCTGATGTTTGTTCGGCGATAGAAACCCGGTCTAAAGATCCTGGAACTGGCGTGCCTGAGGAAAGAAGCTGACGCTACCTTTCCTGATCAGACCTTCCACCAGCATTCCATTCACCCTTCCGTCCGGCGGCGGTCGCGCGCAGCTTGATATCTGAGAAGGAAATAGACGGGTACGCCGATGAGCACGATCACTACGCCTGGAACGGTGGTTGCAGGACGATACGCGAACAGCACCGCAAGAATCACAACCGCGCTGATGAGGTAAATCGCGGGTACTACGGGATAGCCGAAAGCACGGTACGGCCGGTCGGCATTCGGCCTGGTCTTGCGCAAGCGAAACAAAGCCGCGATGGTCAGAATGTAAAAGATCAGAGCGGCAGAGATGATGTAATCCAGAAGGTTGCTGTACAGATTGCCGTAGGTATTGGTGGCGGGTTCGTAGGTACGGATCGACAACAGCACCGCCGCCCAGATTCCTTGCATACTCAAGGCCACGCTGGGAACGTTCGCGCGATTCAGAAGCGAAGCGTTCTTGAAGAAGAGTCCATCCAATGACATCGCGTAGTACGCACGCGCTCCCGATAGGATCAACGCATTCATGCAACCGAAGGCCGCAATCATGATGGCGACAGCGATCAGGGTCGGCCCGATCGCAGGAAAGATGGCTTGCAGCATAGCGGCTGCCACGCGGTCCGAGGGCGCACCCTGTATTTCACCGAACGGCAACACCACGACGTAGGCAAAATTCGCGAACAGGTAAAGGCCGATCACAATTAAAGTTCCCAGGGTGAGCGAAAGAGGCACGTTTCGCGTGGGATTGCGGACTTCGCCGGCGGTGAAGGTGATGTTGTTCCAGGCATCGGCTGCGTAAAGAGCTCCGATTTGCGCAGTGCAGAGCGCAACGAACATTCCGAAGGTAGTGGCGGGAGAGAGTCCGGGTGCCGCCGGAGTGAGACTATGCGGAGTCCAGGCTTGGCCAAAATTCGCTTTGACCACTACGGCCTTCCATCCCACCAGCACTCCGATGCCGATCACTCCTAGCAGTGACCCAATCTTCATCGATGTAAAGACGTTTTGCACTCCCTTGCCATATTTAAGACCCTTGCTGTTGGTCCAGGTCAAAAACGAAATGACAAGTAGCGCGACCAACTGAGCGGTCGAGAGCGACAGCGCATAGTGCGAAAGGATATGAATGGGCCGAATGATGTAGTTGTTCTCCGCGATTTGCGGCCACAAGACGCCCAGATAGCGGGAGAAACCCACGGAGGAAGCGGCGATGGTCCCGGTCTGGATGACGAGGAACAGAGTCCATCCATAGAGGAATCCCCAGAGCGGCGAATAGGCCTCGCGGAGATACACGTACTGACCCCCGGCATGCGGCATCATGGCTGCCAACTCTCCATAGGACAGAGCAGCCGCCAACGTGAGAATGCCCGCGATCCCCCAGGCCAGCAGTAGCCAGCCCGTACTTCCTACCTCTCGCGCCATCTCGCCGGCCACGATGAAAATTCCGGAGCCAATCATCGATCCTGCCACAATCATGGTCGAGTCAAACAGACCCAGACTACGATTCAGCTCGCGATGCTTGCCCATTACCTGGGCCCCCTCCCCGCTGTGCTTCACCATGGTTTCGCCATCAGATTCGTTCAAGAGACGCCACCGATTCTGGCCACGATCCTATTTCTCTCTGTGTCTCGGGAAAAAGTTATGCGAGGAAGTCCAAGTTTTTCCTCTCGAGATTGCTGAATGTACCATGAGCGGCATTTAAGACGGTTGAAACAGGCGGAGTTTGGATTGCGGGAAGTGATTACTCGTACGATGCAATCTTCAGTTCGATCAGGGCTAAGGCTCCGGACAAGAGGAAAACTCAAGCTAATGTTGGAGGGTGCTAGTGATGGCCGGATTCGCGAGCTGAAGTCCCATCTGCGCAACAATTTCCTTGAACGCCGAACCATGACGGAGGGAATCAAAACGAGGGTCTTGAGTCAAAGTGAAGAGCTTCATGTTGTGCTCGTCACAAGCCCGGTTGAGCCATGCCACCGCCTGGTCGGACTCGCCCAGAGCCGTGTAGGTCGCGGCGATATCATAAGATGGCATGTTCTTGCGAGAGCTCGCACGTTTGAGTTCGCTCAGAATTTCGCGTGCGGACGATTTGTCGCCGGCCACCGCGTGAGCGTGGGCCTTCATGGCTTTTACGCAGTTGCTTCCTCCTGACAGTTTCAGGGTGGTCTCAAATTCCCGGAGCGCTGCTTTCAGATTACCCTGCTGCTCCAGCGCCTGGGCCATGTACATATGCGCCCAGATAAAATGCGGATCCAACTCCAGTGCACTTTGATAATGCCTGATCGCTTCCTCAAATTGGTGGGCCAGATGCGCTGTGACTCCAGCCCAGACCAGCGTAATGATCGACACCGGGTCAATATCGAGAGCATGCATGATGGCGATGTGAGCAGCCTCGTGTTGTCCTCTGGCGGTAAGCAGATTGGCGTACCAGTGATATCCCAAGGCGTAGTCGGGGTTGCACTCTATGGAACGACGATACTCGCGATCCGCGGCTTGCCAGTCGCGATCGAAATGAAGAAACACGTCGGCCAGTGATGCATGGGCCTCAGCTAGGTTGGGATCAAGCTCGATGGCTTTCAGAGCCGCACGTCGGGCAGAGGGCATGGCTTCTGAGGGTGACACAATCTCGTAAAACGACAGCAAGGTGAGCGAATCAGCCAATCCCGAATAAGACAATGCGAAGCGCGGGTCAGCGACGATCGCGGATTCAAAACATTGAATGGCCTTGCGCAGGCCCACTTCATTGCGCTGATTCCAGAAGAATCTGCCTCTAAGATATGCCGAACGCGCACCCGTGTCTTCGCGGCGAGCCACGGGAGGGATGGGAACCGGCGAAGAGAAAATCTTCAGCCAAAGACACCGGGCAATCTGTTCCGCCACGTATCCGGGCATCTCGCCGAGTTCGTTGGCGCGGCCATGGTAGGAATGAGACCAGACCACGATGCGGGTGTCAGCCAACAGTAGGCACGCATCCAACCGCAAGCCGTCACTGTCATCCTCTATGCCCCATTGCAGGGAATAGTCAGTGGCCTCATTGTCCAAACTTTGGGCAGCGGATGTACCTGGCTCGCCGGGCAAAGACAATTGAGAACTTACGATCTGCAGATCTCCCGGATTCAACTGTTCGAGAGCCGCGATGGTCATTGCGACAATAGCGTCGCACAAATGTCTCCGTTCGGTGTTGGCCGATCTATTTGAAAGGGGCGGCACATGAACCGCGATTATGCGAGTTTCGGCCTTACCGGATGACGCCCCCGGTTCGGTCTCCAGGCCCGCTTTCTTTCTCGAGACTTGGATCTTCCAGCGTTCAAGCTCGGACCGGAGCGCATAGACGCTGCCCAGGCACTTGTGAAAATGACGATGAACCGGCAGTCCTTCTTTCTTCTCCCAAAGCTGGACGGTGCGGATCTCTCGGCGCAAATAGCTGGCAATCTCCTTCCATGAATCCAGATGGTCGGTGCCTGCCCACAACTCGCCGGATGGTTGAGTGCCCGAGGCTTTCGGAGTGAACCTATTGATCATGATTGCTGGCGAACGCTTACCGATCGGCGAACCTCAAATTCATCGGCGGAAACAGCCGCCACTGTCGGCGCCGAGTAGATCTGCCAGGAAGCACGGATCGAACGCTGGGAGAGAACGAATGGTGCGAGACTCAACCGTTTCGCCAATCCTGCTGTCCATCGCGAAGCCTACACTGGGTCACCGGGTCGATGCAAGCTCTTCATCGTTGTACTCTTTTTTGAATTGCAACCATTGGCTTCTCCCTTTCAATGGGCACGGGTTCAACTGGTACGCATTTCGCACTATTTCGCTTGTTGCTACTTGGAAGCCTTGTTTACATAGGGCAGTGAGCCGATGTTTCTGGCTCTATTCGTGGGATTCGGACCTGCACATTGAAACGGTGGTCCTCCGGGTTGGTGGGAAAGAGGAATTTCTGTGCCTGAAAGAGAAGGCTCGAGGTCAGCACAACCAGTCGCCGCGTTTCAATACGCCAACAGCCACGAGTTCATGGAAAGAGTGCGCACCGGAATGCCGCCGCTCATCATTTGCGTGGCATGCAACGGGGGTATCCAGGGAAAAGAGGCCAACGAATTTATCCCTGAAACCGCGGACGAAATTGCGGAATCGGTCCATGCTGCGTACGAAGCTGGGGCTGTAATGGTCCACATCCACGCGCGCGATCCGAAAAACCTTACGCAGGCAGCCCGCGAGACCGACACATGGCGCGAAGTTCTGCGCACGGTCCGCAAACATTGTCCGGAAATTATCATCAACGCAACTACGGGAGCCAGCCCGGCCATGACCATGGAAGAACGCGCTTCATCCCTGGCTGCCGGTCCCGAACTCGCGTCTCTGAATCTGGCACCCGACATGAGCAAGTTCAAGTTGAAAGAGCGGCGCTCCCCTTTGCTCTTTCCTCGGCCAGCCGTCGAGATTGACGAATGCACTCCCTACACATATGGCCAGATCCACCAATTCGCCGCGGAGATGAAACAACGCGGCATCAAACCTGAACTTGAGATTTACCATCCCGGCTGTGCCTGGGTGATCGATTACCTGATTGAGAACGATCTGCTGGAAAAACCTTATTGGATTCAGACCGTCATGGGTTACCAGACAGGAAGTTTTCCAACCGTCGATAACGTTCTTCACCTGCTGAAAGAGCTTCCTGCAGGATCTTTATGGCTGTGTTCAGCCATCGGCCCCTTCCAGTTGCCGTTGACCACACTCGCCACCTTGATGGGCGGTCACGTTCGAGTGGGACTCGAAGACAACGTCTACTATTCCCGCGGACGTAAAGCAGTAAGCAACGCCGAATTTGTTCAACGCACCGTTCGCATCGCACACGAACTCAACCGCCCGGTCGCAACCCCGGCCCAAGCCCGGCAAATGCTGGGACTGGGCGCCCAACCCAGCCAGTACTGATTGGCGAAGAACGGAGAGTGGATTTCGCGCCTTGCGAGCCTAACCCACATATATAAGGAGAGGTAGTTGTCAGCGACATCTTGGATTTGGCTCGGCTCCAATAGCATTATGATACGATGTTTTTGACCATGTTCTTAGCGACCTTCCTCCTTCTCGCCGCTTCTCCCCACGCCGCAAGTCTCCCCCCGGGGAAAGGCAAAGCCATCGTGCAGCGTACGTGTACTTCGTGTCATGCCTTGAAAGTGGTCACGACTAAGCGGGCCTCCAGGGAACAGTGGTCCACTCTGGTCGACCAGATGATGTCGAAGGGGGCCGACCTGGAGGATGACGAAGTCGATATCGTGGTGGATTATCTGGCCAAGAATTTTGGCCGAACTAAAGGCTCCCCTGGCGCAGAAAAGAATCACGGCCAGGACACACCTAAGAACGCGAGCAAGTCCGCGACGGCCGATCAAGAGTAACTGCTATCGCCTTGACGCCTC
This sequence comes from Terriglobia bacterium, assembly GCA_963757835.1. Lineage (GTDB taxonomy): Bacteria > Acidobacteriota > Terriglobia > Terriglobales > Acidobacteriaceae > JAIQFF01. Next base: position 25,896 of record CAVWSP010000014.1, read on the forward strand.
GGCTGACTGTGCCTGGGCGGCCCATCCTTTTCTGGCATCACAGCAGCCCCACCGGGACGCGAGGTAATTCGAAAATGCTTACGGTCGGCCGAGAGATGCTTGGATAATGACTGACAACACGACCGCAGTTCGTCCCACCCACACCCGCCATGTCGTGCTTGCCCTGATTGTCGGCGCCTACATGATCACCTACATGGACCGCGTGAATATCGCCTCCGCGGTGCCCGTCATCCAGAAAGACCTCGGCTTCTCGATGATCACAATCGGATGGATCTTCGCTTCCTTCCGCTGGGGATACGCATTCTTTCAGATTCCCGGGGGATGGCTTGGAGACCGTATCGGAGGACGCAGGGCCCTGTCGCTCGTAGTGGTATGGTGGTCGATTTTTACTTCGCTGACTGCATTCTCCTGGAATGCGATTTCCATGGGAGTGTGCCGGTTTTTTTTCGGGGTGGGCGAGGCTGGGGCATTTCCCATCGCCACCCGATCGCTGTCGCGGTGGATGCTGCCGACAGAACGAGGCTTTGCGCAGGGGCTCACGCACGCAGCCTCGCGAGTAGGCGCCGCTTTGACCCCGGCGCTGGTGGTGATGATGATGCTGCACTACGGATGGCGCGCACCCTTCTTCTTCTTCGGTCTCATCGGACTGATCTGGTCTGCGGTCTGGTACTGGTATTACCGCGACACGCCGGGAGAACACTCGCGGATCAGCGCGGCTGAGCGGCGCCTGATCGAAGACTCCGTGGGTATTCCGGCGGCTCAAACGAAGGCAGTGCCGTGGAGGCTTATCCTGCGCAGCCCTTCACTCTGGACCCTGTCGCTGATGTATTTCTGTTACGGATACGCCATTGATGTCTATCTGGACTGGTTCCCTAAATATCTTAACGAGCACCGCGGCTTCAACCTGACGCAGATGGGTTTCTATGCCAGCCTGCCATTGCTGGCCGGAGCCGCAGGCGATCTGTTGGGAGGAACGGTATCGGACCGCTGCGCCAAACGTTTTGGCAATCTGAAAGTTGCGCGGCGCGCCGTGGCCTTGGCAGGTTTTCTGCTGGCCGCCATCTTTATCGTGCCCGCAACTCTGACGGTGAACTCTACGGCTTCGGTTTTATATTCCTGCGTTGCGGTCTTTGGCCTGGAAGTCACGGTCGGCGTGGCATGGGCAATCCCTCTGGACATCGGCGGAGACTATGCCGGCTCGGTGGCCTCGGTCATGAACACTTTCGGCAACCTAGGCAGCGCGCTGTCCCCGGTGCTGCTGGCATATCTGGTCGGAATGTATGGATGGAACACTCCGTTTCTGGTATGCGCAGTGCTATGCGTCGGTGGCGCAGGGTTGAGCCTCGGAATCAACGCTGATCAGAAAATCGCATGGAGTTCCGGGACGCCTTCGAAATCGGAAGCTTGAGCGCTACGACAAGCTATTGGAGGAAAATCAAACAGCCAAACTCGGAGTGCTAATATACGGGGCCGGGGGACGGACAAGAGAATCTATGACGAATACGTTGCATCGCTATGGCAGCGCGGAAAGCTTTTACGACGACTACATTGTGTTTGCCAGTCCCAGCAAGGGAAAGAATGATCACGACAGTATTCCCAGGCTGAAGAAATTTCTGGAACTGGCCCTACCGTTCAAGCCCGTGAACATAGGAGATCCATCGCACGGCGGTGCGCTCCGGCCATCCAAAAAGGAGAGCGTGGTTTCGCACTGGCATCGTGACAACCAACCCAAGATGCGCGCCGTGATCGACGGCATCGACGAGCCCGCTTCGGTGGCGGCGGTGTTTGACAACCTGACGGCGGCGCAAAGCTTTCTCAAAATCTTGAAGGAGGCCGATCTCGGCCTGTGCGTCAATGTTTCCACCTCGATTGAGGGTGCGCGGCAATGCAGCCAGTTTGCAGGAATTGCACGTCACAGCATCGGCTATTCGTTGGGATTTGAAGGGAATACCGATAAGCTGCCCAACACCCAGGTGATGGCCCTTTCCACCATGTGCGGCCATGGCATGATATCGAGCAGTCTGGGGAAGAAGATGATTGACTGGGTAAAGGAAGGCCGCCGTACCCCTGAGGAAGCGGTTTCGTATATGGCGCGATTCTGTTCTTGCGGAATATTCAATCCATCCCGCGCCAAGCGCATCCTGGAGGATGCCCGCAAGAAGATGGAATAAGCAACAAGCGCCCGTGATGCGGCCACATGATGAACTCCTCCGAAACATCTGCGGTCCCTGATCCTTCCCCGGTGCTCGAACTGATCGAAGCTTTCCGCCGGTCGAAGACGATGTTTGCAGCCGTGTCTCTCGGTGTCTTCGATCTTCTGCACCGCCAGCCCAGTACAGCCGCCGCACTCAGCGCCGAACTGCACGTTGAATCGGATCCTCTGGAGCGGCTGCTGGATGCATGCGTTGGTCTTAAGCTTTTGCGGCGGTCTGGGGCTGTTTACGAAAACGAACTTTTGGCCGATACCTATCTGTGCCGGACCAGCAAGAGAACCCTGACGGGATACATACTCTATTCTAATGACGCGCTCTTCCGGATGTGGTCCCACCTCGAAGATGCGATACGGGAGGGCAGGCCACGATGGAAACAGACGTTTGGGGTTGAAGGCGGAATCTTCGATCACTTCTTCCGCACCGAAGAAGCCAAACAGACTTTCGTCCAGGGCATGCACGGGCTAGGGCTTCTCAGTTCCCCCAAAGTTGTGGCTGCCTTCGATCTTTCACGCTTCCGGAAACTCGTGGACCTTGGAGGCGCCACGGGACACCTGGCCGTCGCCGCCTGCGAATGCTATCCCCAACTGCAGGCGGTAGTCTTCGATCTTCCCCAGGTGATTGAGTCGGCCAGGAACCATGTCCGGCAATCGGCCAGCGCGGCGCCGCGCGTCGATGTCGTAGCCGGCGATTTCTTTCGCGACGCACTACCCGAGGCAGATCTATTCGCAATGAGCCGTATTGTGCATGACTGGCCCGAGCAAAAAATACATCCCCTGCTCGCCAGGATTTTCGACCGTCTCCAAGATGGTGGCGCCCTCTTGCTGGCAGAGAAACTGCTGCAAGAAGACAAGACGGGCCCGACCTCGACCCATATGCAGTCGCTGAATATGCTGATTTGCACCGAAGGCAAGGAAAGAACCCTGGGCGAATACCGTCAACTGCTTGAGCAGGCCGGCTTTCGCGACGTGCGGGGCAAGGTGACGGGAAGCCCGCTCGATGCGGTGTTGGCGATAAAAACCTCTGGCTAAGGATCGCGCCGCCGGATTCCTCTCGTAAACGAAAGAAAAACGTAATGGTGCTATAGTATTAAGAGGGGGAATCCTCAGACAGAAAGCAGCGCTGGAGGTATTGCCTGATTCGCAGACAGACGATTACCGCACAGGTAATCACCTATATTCTCGACCTGATCCGCAAAGGACAGGTAAAGCCTGGCGAGCGGCTACCCACGGAGAAGCAGCTCACGGAAGAGTTGGCCGTGAGCAGGACGTGCGTTCGCGAGGCCATCAAGTCTTTAGAATCTCTCCAGCTTATCAGTGTGCGGCCCAAGATCGGCGCCATCGTCCTTGAACCTTCTCCCATCGCACTGATCAATGCCGAGTATCTTTCCACCTCCGCGTTCATGCAGCAAGCGGATTCCCTGATCGAATTTCGCAAGGTTCTCGAGCTGGGATTGGTCGCACTGGCCGCCGAGAAATCCACGGAGGCAGACTGGACCGCGATGCGGCAGGTTCTGGCCGAACAGGAAGAAGCGCTCCGCATGGACCGGAGTACTCCGCACGCTGACCTGCTTTTCCATGAGGCGATTGGCAAGGCCAATATCCGATTTCACAAGGCGGTAGCCGAGGCTACCCGAAACCCTCTGGCCATTATGGTGCTGCAGGCAATTTCCGAACCGCTGATCGAAGTAAGCCGGCGCACCAACGAAATGCCGGGAGTACCCGAGGCCGGACTCCGCCAACACTGGGCGATTTACCGGGCAATTCGCGAAAATAATCCAGAAAAGGCGCGCCATGCTATGCGGGCCCATCTTGAGGCCGCCGAGCGCAACGCCCACAGTCTGGCTCCTGGCGTACCCGCGGCAGTTGTCGCGCATTCAGAGACCGAAAGCGAAGAAACCGCCTGAGTAGAAATCTCTCCGCTATTTTGCTGGTCCAGACTTCCCCGCCAAACTAACGCTGCCACGCTCCACGGGGGCCCGGACCCGGAAAGGCCCGCGTGCCGGAATAGACTGGATTGGGACTTCCGGTTTAGTTGGAATCCACTTTGATCACTGTGTAAGTAAACTTGCTTCCGGATTTTATTTTCAACTCGTGCGCCACGTTGGCAGGAATATGCACGATGTCACCCGGGCCAATATGCTTGATCTCGCCGCCCTCAATGGACGAACCTCGAATCTCGTGCGGCCTGATGGTTTTTGGCGCTACGATTGTTCCCCCTACCACCAGCGTAGCTTCGCCGTTATCGACGATCATGATGTCGGTTTGAGTCTGGTGCAGCTCGGCGCTGCCATCGCCTTCGCGATGAGAGATTCCGATCAGATGGTTTCCGTACGTACCCAAAGACTGCCAGGCAAACTTCTGGTCGTCGATCTTGGCGGAAAGCTCCTGGTTCGAATTTTCGACCACTGCTCCCTTCCATAGGCCGAAACCTTCGGGGTCGGCAGCCAGGAGCGAGGTTGTGGCAGCGAGAAACAGTACGACGATGAATAGGACTCTCATGCGGTCTCTCCGGCACTAAAGGTTTTATTCACAACAGAAGCAGCTTATTATAGTCTTATAATAGTACTTGTCGAGGGCGACTCCATGGCAGCTTTGAAAATGATCCTCATTCGTCTCTCCCCTTTGGCCGTAGCTCTCCTACTTCCTATGTTGTTTGGCTTTAACGCGGCCGGCCAGATATCCGAAATTGGCCGGGGCACGAGCGGCGCACAGGCCTGGGTAGGAGCCCGGATCATCGACGGAACCGGTAAACCGGCCATCGAAAATGCGACCCTGGTGATACGGAATGGCCGCATCGAGGCGGTCGGAAAACACGTCAAGGTGCCGGCCGGAGCGGAAAGAATCGATGCCACGGGAAAGACCATCATTCCCGGCTTGATCAATGCGCACGGCCATGTCAACCGGCAAGATCAATTGGGGCTTTATCTGCGTGACGGAATTACCACGGTCCTCAGTCTGGGTGGGGACAAGGAATTCGCACTACGAGAGTACTGCCGCAAAGCTACGCCCGGGACGGTACCGCGCCTGTACGTCGCAGGCCCGATCCAGGATTCCACCGCCATTCCGGGGGCGGTCGCGGTTACAACTCCCGAAGAAGCCCGCAAGAGCGTCGATGAATTGATTCAGCACAAGCCCGACATCATAAAGGTGCGGGTGGATGATTTCCGCGGGGCGCGTCCAAAGATGAGCCCCGAGGTTTACGGTGCGGTCATCGACGAAGCGCACACGCACGGGTATCGCACGGCAGCGCACATCGTCATGCTCGACGATGCCAAGGGCGTTTTGCGCGCTGGAGTGGATTACATCGCGCACAGCGTCCGGGACCGCGACGTAGACGCGGAATTTATTCGTCTCATGAAGAAACGTCACGTTTCCTATTCGCCGACCTTGACTCGTGAACTGGCCGTCTTCATGTACACGGAAAGGCCTGCATTCTTCAGCGACCCCTTCTTCTTGAAGGAGGCCGATCCAGGGGAAATGGCGCAGATGGAAGATCCAAAGCGGGAGAATGCCATGCGCACCGACCCGGCGGCCCTGTGGTACAAGGAACACATGGCGGTCGCCATGCGTAATCTCAAGACCCTTTCAGATGCCGGCATCACCATCGCGATGGGGACCGACAGTGGCGGAGGCCCCGGCCGCTTCCAGGGTTACTTCGAACATCTTGAACTCGAGTACGAAACCAGGGCGGGCCTGACTCCGATGCAAGTGCTGGTTTCGGCAACCAGCGGCGCAGCCAAAACCATCAACATCAGTAAAGAGGTCGGGACGTTGCAAAAAGGCAAGCTCGCGGACTTTATCGTGTTGAGCGCGAACCCTCTCGATGACATTAAGAACACGCGGGCGATCGAATCGGTCTGGATCGGCGGCGTGCGGGTTCCGGCCAAGAAATAGGTGCCGCGATCGCGCCTCAGTTTTTTGAGGAAGGCGGCATGGTGTAGAAATCGTATCGAATCGTCCAGCGTGCCTCCTGGCCCGGTTCGATGCGAAACTGAAGATAGGGTTCCACCGCCGTCACGGTATTAATCGCCCAGAAGTTGACACTGTCCAAAGGCTGGTCGCTCGTGATGTGAACTCCCGCGCCAGTCTTGAGGTTTTCTACACGGAAGTCATAATCTTTTACGTCTTTTTTGAACCCGGTCAGTTCCGAGAACACTCCATTCTTGCCCTGAATGGGCTGCGGGAATACGATCTGTTGTCCACGCACTTCCGCCCGGTCCTTGAACCCGCGCACGGGAAACGGAGTAAAGACAAATTTGACAGTTACATCGGGGCCCACTGCTTCATGATCGATCACGAAAAAATTATGGTTGTACTGGTTGGTCACAATCACCTTGCGGCCGGTATTTTTTAGCGAGTGTTCCAGCAGGAGTTCCGGTTTCCCCTTCACCAACCGGATCGTCTTGCGATAAATGTACTCGTAGCCCTGCTCCGACTTTAAGCGCTGGATGAACTCGATTCGGTCCTGGTGCTTGTGGATCGTCCACTTGCCGTGATCGACAATCTCGTACGTATCGTAGGGGCGGTAGTCCTTTTCTTCGGGCTTGCGCAGCGTGCCGATACCGATGCGCACGAATGTCCCACCAGCTTTGGCCTCGTCGTATCCGAGGCCTTTATCGTTGGTCTGGAAAGCTTCGACCGGCCCGGTAATGGCATCGTGAATCTTCGGGTCGTGATGGGCGTACCAGCGCCCGAAATATTCATGCCCGTCGAACTGGAGACTGGAGATAATTCCGGACCAGTCGAACCGCGTGCCCTGGTAGGAACCATTTTGAGCATCGGGAAGCATCAGTTCGGCATGGATAAGCCCGTTTGAGATTGAGGCCTTGGGATAGTCCTGTGCCAGCAGCAGACCGCTGCAAAGGCAGATAAACAGGCAAAAATAAGATCGAGTTCGCATAGTTCGATCATAAATCCAACCCGGAGTATTTTCACGTGAGCGCTCGCGACGCCCATGAACCCGGAGACTTGCAGAATATGGAGATAAGAATCCTGCCCACAAGGCTTAAGCCGCACCAGCAAGTTTATCGAGTCAAGGCAGCCAATATCATCAGCGCTCTCTTGAAATGGCCCGAAGCATGGCGTAGCCTGACAGGTTAGCCCTCACGCGCTCGGGACCAATCTTATGGATCGGCGGACGTTCGTCAAGGCCAGTTGTGCGGGAAGCGCCAGCCTCTTCCTTGATGGCATCGATCCCAAAGCCTTCGGCGACGTGACCCTGCCCGAACCGCCCCCCATCGAAGTTGTTCATGGACCGAAGCCGGCCAAGTCCCCGCTGGGCATGCCCGGACTATTTCCTGGACGGGTGGTGGAAGTCTCCGATTCGAAGTCCATCGTGCGCAACCGGGTTTCGCAACCGGTGGTCCACGAGATGATCGAGCACGGCGTGAAGGAATTGACCGGCGAGCGGTCAGCCTCGGCGGCCTGGGCCAAGTTTGTCGAGCCCTCCGATATCGTCGGCATCAAGATCAATCCATCCGGGGCGCCGGCCTGCTGCTCATCGCCCGAAATCGTGCGGGAGATTATTAACGGCATCCAGTCTGCGGGCGTCCCCACGGGCAACATCATTGTGTACGACCGCTACGAATACGAAATTGACATCGGCAGCTACCAGGCGCTGCTCCCGCCGGGGGTGCGCGTGGTGGGGATCCAGGACGGTTTGGTCGATTCCGGCTACGATCCCGAGGTTTATTGCCAGGCGACTTTCTTTGGCGAGTGGGAAAACCGCTCGTATATGGCGAGGATCGTGTCCCACGGCGTCACCAAAATTATCAATGTTCCAACCATGAAGGACCACTCCGCTTCGGGCGTCACCGGCTGCCTGAAGAACCTGGGCTATGGCACCTTTAATAATGTGGCCCGCTCACATCGCTCTCCCTTTTCGTTCACCGACCCGCTCATCGGCGTCATGTGCTCGGTTGAGCCCCTGCGTTCTAAGGCGGTGCTACACATCATGGACGGCATGCGCCAGGTCTGGCACGGCGGCCCGCTCACCCAGGTTCAGGAATTTATATATCAGGCGGGAATGCTCTACTTCGGCACTGACCCGGTAGCCATGGACACCGTCGAACTGGAGGCCATCGAAAAGAAGCGCCGCGAGGAAGGCGTCCCTTCGCTCTGGGAGCACAAGGCGGAGAGCATTACCAGCAATGGCATGGAGTTTTATCACAACCCGCAGAAGAACTTGTTCTACCGCCGGCCGGGCCACATTGCGTCCGCAGGAAAGCTGGGTTTGGGCGTGGCTGACCTCAAGCGCATCGACCATGGACAAATCCGCCTCGGCTAACCGACCACATGCCAGGACCGCCCCAGACCACCGAGCCATCAAACGCTGAAAACGACTGGCCCGCGCTGCTCTACGACAATGCACACACTGGTGGCCAGGGCATTCGCCCCGCCAAAGCGCCCGACCATGTGCGCTGGCACTTTCGCATGGGAGGCTCCGTCCGTTCCGCCCCGGTACTGCGGGCCGGAGTTTTGTACGTGACCTCGATGGCGGGAAACCTGCACGCCATTGATGTCGAAAAAGGCAGCCAGAAGTGGCAATTTCAGGCGGAGGACCACATCCACTCCACCCCGTCTCTGTCGGGAAACAAAGTCCTCTTTGGCTGCGATTCGGGCAAGGTCCATGCCGTGGATTGCGCTTCAGGCAAGCCCTTGTGGGAGACAGCCGCCGCGGCGGAAGTCTGGACCTCGCCGGTCGTCCGCGATGGCGTAGTTTTTTTCGGCAGCGCCGATGCCCACATGTACGCCGTCGATATCGATACCGGCCGCAAGCGCTGGACGCAGGAGCTTGGCGGCCGAATTTATTCCACCGCCTGTGTGGCGGAGAAACACCTTTATCTCGGCTGCGGCGATGGCAAGGTTTATTGCCTCGAGGCCGCGTCCGGCAAGACGCTGTGGAGCGTTCCCACCGGAAACGGAATTGACTCCTCCCCCGCGATGTCCGGAGACGCGGTGCTGATCGGATCGGAGGACTTCTTCTTCTATGCGCTCGACGCCGCGACCGGCGAGGTGCGCTGGAAGTATGAGACCGGACTGGGAATCTCGTCTTCCGCCGCGGTCTTCGAAAATCTGGTGGTCGTCGGCAGCAAGGACGGATTCCTCTACGCCTTCGAGATCTCAACCGGCCGCCTCCGCTGGAAGGCCCAGGCCAGCGATGTTGTCACCGCGCCTCCAGTCATCGCCAGCAGCCTCGTATGCCTTCAGGCGGGAGGAACCCACGCCTTCGATATTGCGACCGGAAGCGTGACCTGGAGAGCCGGACTGGGCGGGTCGGTCCAGTCAGCTCCAGTGCTGACGGGTGACGCAATCTACGTAGCGACGAACGACGGTGAGGTTTATGCGCTGGAATAAGCCACTCGCTTCCCTGTTGCTCTGCGCGACTGCGGCCCTGGCTTCAGCCCAGGTGCCGCCGGAAGCTTCCCAGCCTCAGGCTCCTTTTGTTCACCAGAAAAAGTACGTCATGGGTACGGTCTTCGAGATTGTGGCTTATGGCGAATCGGAAGCACAGGCATCCGAGGCCGTTGATCAGGCCCTCCAGGAAGTAGTCCGGCTCGATGATGTGATGAGCGACTACAAGGCCGACAGCGCGCTGAGCCGCTTGAATCATTCCTCGCACTCCCGCCCGCAGCGAGTTCCTCCTGATTTGTACCGCGTAATCGGCGAAGCGCTGCAGTATTCCCGCCTCTCGGGAGGAAAGTTCGACGTAACGGTGGGCCCGCTGGTCAACTTATGGAAAGCCGCGATCCGTGGCGGGCAGCCACCTTCTCCGACGGAAGAAGAACAGGTTCGGGCGTGTGTGGGCTATCAGAAAGTCGAAGTTCTTCCCCCGGACCGGGTTCAGTTTCACTCGCCCTGTACCCAGATTGATCTGGGTGCCATCGGCAAGGGTTATGCCCTGGACCGGGCGGCTGAGGTCTTGCGCGAGCACGGTATCTCTCGCGCCCTGCTCGACGCTGGCGGGAGCACGCTGGTCGCGTTGGGCGCGCCTCCCGGACGGGCCGGCTGGTCTGTGCACCTGAAAGATCCGTCGAACCTGTTGGATCCTGTGGTCGTGCTGTCCGACAGCAGCGTCTCCACCTCGGAGCAAACCCCGCCAAGCCTTCTGTCGCCGGAGCCGGCAGGACACATCATCGATCCGCGTAGCGGAACGCCGGAGAAAACGCCTTTCACGGTCAGCGTGGTAGCCAGGACCGGGACGGCCTCCGACGCGCTTTCGACAACTTTGTTACTGGTGGGCCCGGAAGAAGGGAAAGAGCTGGTTAAAGCAGTGGCAGACGTGGCCGCCATCTGGGTCTCTGCGGACGGGAAGTCGGAGCTGGCATCCGGCGGTCCCCAGATTCAGGTCAACCGGCGCGCACCGCACCCGGCCACCAGCGCCCATGCCGATTCCGGCGTGCTGCAATGATGGCGAGCGGAACCTTCATGTTCATGCGAGCCCGAATTCTGCCCCTGATCTTCCTGCTGGCGGTAACGCCCGCCTGGAGCAGGGTGCTTTTGCGCTGGAGCCAGCCTTCACTTCCAGCTCCGGCAACCATGGGCGTCAGCGATCTGGTGGTTTCCTGGGATGATGCCGCGCTCATCAGGAATGCCCGGAGCCATGGCTATCGCGTTTATGCCGAAGTCCCGGCTTCCAAGGCGGCCGATATCGGCCGCAACCTGGCAAACAGCGGCGTGGCCGGAATTGTTCTCAATCCGGTTGACTCGCAGCCGGCGCAGATTGAAGACGCGCTCGGTCAACTACGCTCGGCCTATCCTCACCTTCCTGTTCTGGCGTTCAACCCCAGGGCCAAGCAGCCGCAGATGAAGGGGCAGATGGTCATCCAAAGAAACGGCATCCTCCAGGTGACCAGCCCTACCGCCCAGCCCTGGGTCGATACCAATCTCGCACTGGTCAGGCTCGACCAGGCCTTCCGCCCGGCACAAACCCCTCTTTATGAGTTCCACTGGGAGTTGCCGGATCCTCAGCAGGATGAAAATGGCCCGGCCCCGGCGGACTATGCGCTGGCAGTGGCCGAGGCTGGCGCGTTTCACGCCGATCTCGTGCTTGACCTGGACTCCAGGCTGCAGGATGACCTTGCGCACAACAAGGCTACGGCCATGGCCGTCCGTGGCCAGATCAAACGCTATCTGGCGTTTGCTTCGCGAGCGAAACAGAACGTCGGCAAAGCGGATGCCAACGTCGGCGTGATCACCGACTCTTACCAGAAATCCTACGAACCCATTAACCTGCTGGCGCGCCACAACATTCCCTTCGCCGTTCTGAAAGCGTCTGACTCGGCACCGCAGAGCCTGGAGCGATTCGACCTGGTCGTAGTTTTTGCCACCCTGGACGAGCCCGCGATGAAGGCGCTGACGGATTTCGCTTCCAAAGGCGGCGTCGTCGTGGTGGTGGACGCGCACGGCCCCTATCCCTGGCAATCTAGCCAGTCGAGTCCGGCAGGTGAGCATTCCGTCGCCTACGCCACCGGCAAAGGCCGTATCATCGAGCTCCAGGGACAGGTGATCGACCCCGAAACTTTTGCCCAGGACATACGCCGCTTGCTGGATACAGATCAGCACAAAAACCAACTGGCCCTCAGCCTCTGGAATGCCCTGACCGTGGTTGCAGTCTCTTACCAGTCGCCCGGCGGAGAGAAACTTATCGAGCTGGTAAATTACGCCGAGGAACCGATTTCGGTACAGGTACGAATCAAGGGATCGTTTTCTTCAATTCGTTATGAGACTCCCGAGCGGGCTTGCTGTGAGTCTCTTACACCAACGCAGCGTGGGGCATTCACTGAGTTTGTGGTCCCCTCGCTGCGGATCGCCGGCCGGGTGCATCTGGCAAGCCGAAAACCTGCTGACCATAAAGCCGAGGTGAAATGAAAATCACGCGCCGTAGTTTTGCGTCCGCCATTGCTCTGCTCTTCCTGCTGCTGTTTGTGCCTTCCACCAGCCAGGCGCGGAAGAGCGCTTCCCAGAGCTATCTTATGTATGTCGGCACTTATACCGGCCCTCAGAGCAAGGGGATCTATGCTTACCGCTTTGACTCCGCGACCGGTCAGGCGACTCCGGTCGGGCTGGTGGCGGAAACCGTCAACCCGTCATTCCTGGCGACCGACCCAAGCCAGCGATTTCTGTATGCGGTGAACGAGGTTTCGGATTATCAGGGAAAAAAGACCGGCGCGGTCAGCGCCTTTGCCATCGATCGAAAGTCAGGCAAGCTGACTTTCCTGAACGAAGTCCCATCGCACGGCGCCGGGCCTTGCTACGTTTCCCTGGACCAGACCGGACAATATGCCTTGGTAGCAAACTACGATGGCGGCAGCGTGGCTGTTTTCCCGCTGCTGAAGGACGGTCGGCTCGGCGAGGCCTCGTCTGTGATCGAGCACACCGGTCCCACCGTGGATCCCTTGGGAGCTGAACCTCACCAGATCGATTTGTCCCGCGACAACCGCTTTGCGATCGCGTCATACCTCGGGCTGGACCAATTGCTTGTGTACCGCTTCGACGCCGCCAAGGGCACACTGGCTGCGAACGATCCCCCCTTTGCACAACTTCATCATGACGCCAGGCCGAGACACTTTGCCTTCCGTCCCAACTACAAGTTCCTGTACCTACTGGAAGAAGCGGACTCCAAACTCGACACATTTTCCTACGATGCCACAGTTGGGACCCTGCGGCAGGTGGCTACAGTTTCGACTTTGCCCGCAGGTCTTGCGATCGACAATACTACGGCGGAAATCAAAATCCGCCCTGACGGCAAATTTCTCTATAGCTCAAACCGCGGCCATGACAGTATCGCCGTCTTCGCCCTCGAACCGAAAACCGGTATGCCCAGTCTCTTGCAAGCCGTCCCCAGCGGGGGCAAGAAACCGCGCAACTTTGAAATAGATCCCGCTGGGTCCTACCTGGTAGCCGCCAACCAGAACTCCAATAACGTCGTGGTCTTCAAGATCGATCAGCAGACCGGTCAGCTGACGCCCACTGGTCAAGTGCTGGAAGTGCGGTCGCCTGTCTGTATAAAATTCGTGAAGATCAAGTAGAACGAATAAGCAAAATGGAGGACGGGCGTCCCGCCCGCCCCGCTTATCCCAGCTTCACTTCCACTTCCCTTGCCCTTCCACAATGGTGACGTAGCGATCAAGGGGAAGATCAGAAAATCGCTCCACCGCACCGCTGGGCAGCGGCCATTTCACTTCAAGCCAGTCAATCTTCTTGCGCGCACCAAGCCCCAGCACCATGCGGGGATCGTGCGACGACAGATAACTGCCCCCGCCCACTTTCATCTGACTGCGTTTCAGATCTCCCGCCTGGTAAGAGATTCGCGCTCCAATCGCATCCGGGTTAGACTTCTTCCCGATCAGCCGAATCCCCAGCCAGTGGCTCGGTTTCGCGGACTGGTTGCGCAACAGAATCGGCGGGCCGCCATTCACCGCGATCAGAACATCAACTGCTCCATCGTTGTCGAAGTCCCCAATGGCCATGCCGCGCGCCGAAATCGGGGTGGAAAATATCGGACCGCTCTGGGCGCTGACGTTTTCGAACCCCCGCCCGGTGTTGTGCAGGAGAATAGGCGGCTCTTTATACGTAACGCCGGGATGCAGGCCCTCGATCAGATCATCGGGATTGCCGTTGGCCAGAAAGAGATCGAGGTTGCCGTCATTGTCATAGTCGAAGAATTTCAGCCCCCAGCCGCTCATCAGCCGAGTGGCCATTCCCACGCCGGTCTCACGCGCCTTATCGTCAAAAGTTTCGTCGTGATTATTCTGATAGATGGAGTAAATTTCGCGGTCGATATTGGCCACGAACAGGTCCATCCAGCCATCCTGGTCGTAGTCGGCGGAGTCCACACCCATGCCGGAGCGCGCCCGACCATCAGCGCTGAATGCCACCCCGGCCGGAGTGCCGATCTCTTCGAATTTCCCTCCCCCGCGGTTCATGAACAGGAAGTTGGCCACGGTGTCATTGGCTACGAACAGGTCCATCCGACCGTCGTTGTTAAGATCGGTTGCCACCACGCCCCAGGCCTTGCCCGGATACCTGGCAACACCTGAAGCCTTGCTCACGTCGGTGAATGTCCCGTCGCCGTTGTTGTGGAAGAGCCAGCTTGGCATTGGGTTATAGAGACGCGGAATGCAATATCCGTGCTTGCCTTCCTCGCCCGGCCCGCAAGTCTTGTTCAGCGACTTGGAGAACTCCACAAACTGGCAGACGAACAGGTCCAACCGCCCATCGTTGTCGTAATCGAACCAGACCGCGCTGGAAGCCCATCCCGGCGCGGCCACGCCGGCCTTCTCGGTCACATCGGTGAAGGTGCCGTCGCCATTATTGTGATAGAGGATGCTGCGGCCGTACTGCGTGACATACAGGTCAGGAAAGCCGTCGCCATCGTAGTCGCCAACCGCCACCCCCTGGCCGTAGCCGCCGCCGGCCACTCCGGCTTTCGCGGTGACATCGGTAAAGGTGCCGTCACGATTGTTGCGATAGAGCGCATTGCGCAGCGGCGGATCAGGAGTGAAGAAGTCGCACTTGCCGCTGTTGACCAGGTAGATGTCCATCCAGCCATCGTTGTCGTAGTCGAGGAAAGCGCATCCCGCGCCGGTGGTCTCCGGCAAGAATCGCTCCGGAGACTTCCCGTTCACATGTGCCCAGGTAATGCCGCTAACGGAAGGAGGAACCTCTTCAAAGGGATAAACCGGGTCGGGCAGGGCGCCCCCAAACCGCGCCAATCCGCTGAACGCGATGCCGCCCGCCAGTCCCCGAAGCAGTTCCCGCCGGGAGAGAAACCGGAACCCCTTGTTTTGCCGTGAGATCAGATTGTTCAATTCAGCGATTGTTCTCGACAACCATTGTACCGTTAGAAAAACTCCCCCTGTCATCCTGAGCGGAGTGACTGCTTCGCATGGCGAAGCAGTCGCGGAGTCGAAGGACCCCTATCGAACGGATAACTTTTTGGCACGGGTAACTGACAACTCATCCGCACCGCAGCTGATGACGCAGCGATCTGATAGGGGTCCCTCGCCTAGCTCTCACCGCTGGCGCCGCTCGAGCCGCGCTCGGGATGACAGCCCGTGGGCAAGAGGCGGCCGCCCTAGTTGGAATTTTCCGGCTGAGCTCCGGGCGGCGATCCGGGCTGAGCGCCGCTCTTCTCCGTCATCTGGCGATGGATGGCAAATTCCCTGTCCGCGTCCTGTTTGCGTCCCGAGCGATTGTAAGCCATGGCCAGATTGTAGTGCGCGGCCGGGTTCCTCGGTTCCAGCTTGACCGCCGTCTCGAGCGGCGGGACCGCTTCCGGAAATTGTTTGGACGAAATCAGCGACACACCCAGCCCCAGATACGCGTCGCCGAAAGTGGCGTCCAGCTTGGTCGCACGCGTGAAGTGCGCGATGGCCTCGGGCCACTGACTGTCCTGCCGCGCCAGTTCGCCCAGCACGTACTCAGCCCCCGCATTGGTGGGATCAATCTCGATCTCCTGCTGCAGTTCCTTCTTCGCTTCCTCGGCCACTGTGGGGCTGGGATCAGGCTTGGAAAGCAAGAGGCGGGCCAGGAGGAAATGGATCCCGGGCATGCGCGGGTCCTGTTGCAGGATGCGCTTGTATTCGCCGGCCGCCTGGTCCCACTTGCCCTGCAGTTCGAGCGCCTCGGCATTGAGCCGACGCGCCTGGTACGAGTTGGGCGCGGTCGCCGCCAGCTCCTGCGCCGCCGACGTGGAAAGATCGGAGTAAGTGTGCACCGACACGTAAAGGACATCGGGGTCGTGCGGGAACTCGCGGTTCAGGAAGCGCAGAAAGTCCACCGCCGCGTCCGGCTGGTTCTCCGACATGGCGCAGCGCACGCCATTAAAGCCCACCTGGCGCTTGAGATCTTTGTCCCCGGGCTGGGCCGCAGCCTTCCTCAAAATGGGAATGGCCTGCTCGCAATGGCCGTCATTGGCCAGCTTCAGCCCTTGCTGCGCCGTGGACGAAGGGATGCTGGCCGGCTTTGCCCTGGTCTGAGCGGCAGAAGTTCCGCAAAGCAGCGCGCCTAGAACTGTAGAAGCTAGAGCCGTGGAAAGAGATCCAGACATAGTTTGAGCGGCTGAGGGGGTAGGGGGAAAGCGGGGAGAAGGGCAGAAATGAGAATCGTGGAAAGGGTCGGGGCATAAAAAATAGGGCAGGCGTCAGAAACGCCTGCCCTAATCATACAGCGGTCAATAGTAGAGCTTCAGGGCAAATTGGATCACGCGTGGGGATTGCGAAGTGTTTACCACCCCCATGTTCGTGCCCAGCGAGGTCGCGGGAGTGCTCAGGTTCACGCGATTGAAGGCATTGAGGAAGTCGGAGCGGAATTGAAGCTTTACCCTTTCGGTAAAGGTAAAGTTCTTTTGCAAGCTCAAATCGACATCGCCATAGCCCGGCCCACGAACCGGACCTTGCGCCGGACAGTTGCCGAAGGTGCCTACGGCAGGCGCCGAGTAAGGCGTGGGATCAAACCACTGGTAACCTATATACTTGCCGCCGCTAAGGGCGGTTTGCCGGCCAAAGGTTTTCCCCGCGCCAGAACCGCAGTCTGGACGCAACCCTCGCGAATTGGTTCCCGTCGAATCGGTACCGAAATCGTACAGCGCCAGCGGGAAGCCGGAATGGATGGAAATGATGGGAGCGATCGACCATCCTCCGGCAATCGCATCCACCGCCCGATTGGTATCGTGGCCGAACTTCTTGCCGCGACCGAACGGGATTTCGTAAACGGCGTAGCTGCTGAGCACATGCTTGGCGTCGAAGAAGCAATCCGACCAGTCTGCCCTCGGGTCGTACAGGTTCTGATAGTACGGGTTCGCGGGAGACGCCTGCGCGCCCCAGTTGCCGTAGTACCCGCTATTGTCGGTCATACAGCGTGAAAGCGTGTACGCCACCTGATATTGCAGTCCGTTTGAATAACGTTTCTGGAATGTGGCCTGCAGCGCGTGGTAGTTCATACTGCCCACGGAAGCCGTGCCCGAGATCTGGGAGATATCGGACTGGAATGCCGGATTACCTGAGAAGAAGACGCTGGGCGCTGTGCACGGAGGGGTGGAACAGGCGCTGTTCGGCAGCAACTGCCTCTGCAGGTACGGCATGGGAACCATCAAATGAGTTCCGTGCTGGCCCACATAGCCGACCTGGACCGTGTTGTTTCCGAACTGGTGCTGCACCGTCCCATTCCACTGCTGGGTAATGGCAGGCTGCACATTCGGATCCCAGACCCGGACCAGGGCTCCGGCGAATGGGTCGCTGGCCGAACCGACCGGCGCCAGACCATCTTCGGTAGTGGTTGCCGGCAGGGCAACGTTGTTGTACTGCGCCAGGGTTTCAGCCGGAGTGAAGGGCGGATTGATGGGGAGGCGCAGGTTTGTACCCGTGCCTTCCAGATAGGAAGAGATACTGAAGGCACCGCGGAATACCGTCTTCCCTCCCAGACGCGACGGCGTCCAGGCAAAGCCGATGCGAGGCTGGAAGTCTTTAGCACCATAGGTGCCGTTGTAGAGGCCCGCGTTGCTCACTTGCTTACAAGTCACGGGGGCAGTGCCCAGATCTACCTTGCCACAATTGGGCGCAAGCACTTGTCCTGTGAAAAGATCGAAATTGACTTGCTGGTCATGCGCCTCTACCCAGGGACTGTGGGCTTCGTAACGCAGGCCAAGGTTGATGGTGAGGCTTTGGGTGGCTCTCCAGTCGTCCTGAACATACCCGGCAAAAATGTTCGCCCGCTGGCCCCACTGTCCGGCGGAAATACCCTTGCCGTACGAGGAGGGCAGGCCGAGGTAGAAATCGGCGCCGCCATACCCACCCTTGGGCGCGGTTACGTTGGTCGGATCCGAAGACGTGAATGCACCGTTGAAGATGATGGCTCCGAGGGCTCCACTATTGCCAGTGTAGAAGGTATTGATGCGGTCGCGCCAGAACTCAAAGCCCATGTGGAACACATGGCGGTTGTGAGTCAGGACCACCGCGTCCGAAGCCTGAATCACCGCATCCTGAAATCTCTGCTGGATTCCGTTGCTGCCGACGTTGGTAAGAACTCCGGTGCCGGGGCCGCTGGGATTTCCACCGTTGAACCCCAGTTCGAGCAACCCCGGTCCACCAGCGTTCGCGTTTGCGATCCCCAGTTGAGTGCCCAGGTTGCCGACCGAACTGTCGAACTCGGTGCCGTTATGCAGTTTGACGTGGTTGACGCCGAAGCGGAGGTCGTTCAGCAGGTTCGAACTGAAAGTGTGGCTCCAGTCCACCACGTAGTTGTCGATAGGCGCATCCGAGAAGCCGGTGCCCAGCAAGGCAAACGAGTTGATCGTGGGGTTATGCTGCTTGGAATGGGAAAAGCGCCCGAAGATATGATCGTTGTTGGTCGCGTTGAAATCGACCTTGATGTCGTACTGGTAGCTGTTGACCAGCCCGTTTTGAGTGTAGCTGGCGTTGTTCTGCGTACCCACACCGTTCGCGGCGGGATAAAGAGACGACGAGAAAAGGGCCTGTGCCACGGGATCAATGGGTTCCGTGATCACATTATTGAGGAAAGGTGCGTTGCCGTTCAGGGGATCATACAATTGTTGACTCGCCGTGGTGCAAAGACCGGCACCGCAAAGCCCGTAGTGCAAAGATCCCCAAAGTTTCCGGCACGCTCCGCGGTGGTAAACACACTGAGCGGCTTGGTCGTAGACGGGTGGTCGAAGCGCTGCGCCTGGTAGTCGAAAAAGAAGAACAGCTTGTTCTTGATGATGGGACCGCCGACAGTACCGCCGAACATGTTCCAGCGCAAGAGGGGTCTGGGACTTCCGTTGAACCTGTTTTCCCAGGAATTCGAGTTGAGCTTGTCATTGCGGAAGAATTCCCATAGATCGCCGTGGAAGCTGTTGGTACCCGACTTGATGGTGGTACTGACAATGCCGCCCTGGTAGTTTCCGAACTCAGCCGAGGCATTCTGGGTAATCAGGTTAAATTCCTGAATGGCGTCCGGCGATGGGGTGAAGCCGACTAGGTTGTCCGACACCTGGTTGTTGTCCATGCCGTCCAAAATAAAGTTGTTGGCCTGTTCCCGGTTGCCGTTGATGTATGGCCGGGAACCGTTGGCGGTGTTGTCGCCGTTGTTGAAACCATCCGGGCTGGGTGTGATCGCGCCCGGCGCCAGCAGCGTCAGCTGAACATAGTTGCGCGTGGCCAGGGGGAGGGCCTCGTTCGTCGTGGAATCGATGATGGTGCCGACTTCGGTCCGGTCCGTCTGCAGGATGGGCGCGGAGCCGGTGACTTCCACCGTCTCGCTGACCTGTCCCATCTTCATCTGCATGTCGATGCGGGCAGTCTGGTTGAGTACCAGGACGATGCCGGTGTGCACGGCCGTCTGAAATCCCGGCGCCGAAATCTTAACCGTGTAACTTCCTACCGGGACCCGGGTGATGTTGTACGCGCCGGCGTCGTTGGTCTTGGTGCTCAATACGGTTCCTCGCTCGGTATCCGTCGCCGTAACGTCGGCATCCTTGAGCGGCGCACCGCTGGGATCCGTTACCGTTCCTACGATGACTGCGGTCACTTCCTGGCTCCATGCAGGTTGCAGGACGCCGAGGACCCCGGCCAGCAGCAGAACGACAAACCCCACCTTCATCGATCGTCGCATCACAAACCTCCTGGAAGACGCTTTCGTTGGAATGCCGGCGTATCCGGCAATCCACATTGAGCACATGCTATATAGCAGAGCGATGATGACCGTCAAGAAAAAAGTGCCCCAGAGCGGAATTTTTATTTTTGCTGACCCTCATCTGCAAAACGGCGGGAACCCGGCCGGCAGTGGTCCAGCACGCTTCAGCAGGCGCGCTGCCCGGAGATCGGGAGCGGCCCACTGGCCGGATTAGTTGGCTTTAGGCTGGTAATCGAAGGAATTGATGCACGCGATCACAGTTCTAGCGGACTCGCCGGGCTATCACGGTACACGCCGGTCCCCGCCTGAACCGGATTAAGAACGGCGCTGGCGCAAGTCCAGACTGATTTTGCCCTGGCGACCAAGCGCCCGGGCCCCGCCGGCGAGTTCTCGAATTACAATAAGTTCAGCTCTATAGCAATTCGCGCTATAATTCCCCCGCGCGAGGGCGGTTTGCAGGCCAGTAATTCTTTGGATTGAGTCGTTAGCATGATTCTGGCGGGCGACATTGGCGGCACCAAATGCAACCTGGCCCTGTTCCGGGAGGCCGAAACAGGCACCCTGGAGCCGGTTTTCCAGTGCCGCTACGCCACCCGCGACTTCTCCCGCTTCGAAGACCTGCTCGAACAATTCCGCCGTCAGGCAGCGGAAGGCGCCGGTGACATCGCGGCCGAGCGGATTACAGGAGTGGGCTTCGGGGTCGCCGGCGCCGTGGTTGATGGCCACCTCCACGCCAACAATTTGCCCTGGGAGCTGGACGCCGGGTCGCTCTCCCGCCAGCTGGATGTGAACCTGAAGCACGTCGTACTGCTGAATGACGTTGTCGCCACCGCCTGGAGCCTGGACAAATTGCCCGCGAACGATCTGGCCGTCCTCAACCAGGGCGTCGCCCAGCCCAACGGCACTCGCGCCGTAATGGCTGTAGGTACCGGACTTGGTGAGACCTTTCTTTTCTGGGATGGCCGGCAGTACCGCATGTTCCCTTCCGAGGGCGGCCTGGCCAGTTTTGCGCCGCGCACCGATCGCGAGATCCAGCTTCTGGTCCACCTGAAACAACGTCTTCCGCATGTCTGTTGCGAAGATGTAATCTCGGGACGGGGCATCCGGGCCATCCACGAATTTCTCGATCCCGCAGTTCGCCATCCTTCGTTTGACGGCAACGGTGACGGCGCTCGTGAGATCACCGAACAGGCGGGTGCGGGCACCTGCAAAGTTTGTGTCGCCACCATGGATCTGTGGACAGACGCCTATGGCGCCGAGGCGGGAAACCTGGCCGTGCGTGCCCTGGCTTTCGGTGGGGTCTATGTGGCGGGCGGAATCGCACCCAAGATTTTGCCCAAGCTGAAGGACGGCACATTCTTCCGCGCCTTCTGCGACAAGACCTTGCTCTCGCCGGTGCTGGCGCGCATTCCTGTTTATGTGGTCCTGAATGAGGATGCGCCCATCTGGGGGGCCGCCTACCAGGCCCTGGATGCGGCGCTTCCCGGCAAAGTGCCGCATTCACAAAGGCGGGCGGGGTAATGTGTGGAACCAATGAACGGGAGGATTCGTAAATTGGTTTACCGATGCAGCACCGGCAACGGTAATCTCAATTGTTGAGCGTCCAAATTTTGTTTCGCGAGGTCAGAGTTATTCATGGCACAGAACGGCCGAAACGGGACCCCAGCTTATAAAAGAATCCGCGGCGTGATCTGGAAACGCATCGAGACCGGGCAGCTGAAGCCGGGCGATGTTGTGGATTCTGAAAGAGAGCTGGCCAGGATCCATCAGGTAAGCCTGATGACCGCCCGCCACGCGCTGACTTCGCTGGAGCGCGAAGGCATCGTGGAAAGGCGGCGCGGCGCCGGAACTTTCGTGGCGCCTCCCAAGATCCATTTCAACAAACTGATGAGTTATACCGAGCAGATGGCCAGCCGCGGCCTGGTGGCGTGCTCACGGCTTCTGTGCATCAAGTTGATCGAAAAAGAGCCGGAAATTGCGGCCCGCCTTTCCCTGCCCCCCAACAGCCCGCTGGTCAAGGTGGAGCGCCTGCGCCAGGCGGCCAACGAACCCTTTGCCCTGGAGGCCTGTTACCTGTCAGGCGAAGATTTTGGCGGCCTGGTTTCAGCCGGGCTGGGGCGCAACTCCCTGTTCTCGACTCTCGAACACGATTACGGAATCGAACTTGCGCACGCCGACGAAGAAGTGGATGCCACCGCTGCGGACGCGAGGACTGCGGAACTTTGCGCCGTCACACGCGGCGCGCCCCTGCTGCGCATTCGACAAGTCATCTATTCGACCAAGGGAAAAGCGACCATTTACGTACTCGGCTTCTACCGCTCCGACCGGCACACCTTGCTCATCCGCAGGTTCCGTTCTTCCGGATAGCCTCAGGTTCGCCGTACCATCCGCAGAAGGCATAAACCACGAAGGACACGAAGTATCACGAAGGATTTAGTGGCAGGGCTTTCCTTCGTGGACCTTCGTGTCCTTGGTGGTTCAAGCTCTTTGCCGTTGACGTTCTCCGAAACCCGGTCGGGTTAACCAGCCCCGGAACGGCGGATGATATAGACTAGTTCTCGACCCAAGATCAGGAGCCCAACATGTCAGCCCCCAGCCGCCGGCCCGAGATTCGCCGCAGGCGCACCCGCAATGAAAAAGTTGCCAAACTGAGAAAACGCCACGCTGCCGCTTCCACAGAAGCCGACCGCACCCGCATCGCCGCTAAACTGCATCGCCTGGAATTTAACTCTCCGGGACAGCCGCTGCTCAAGAATGCCTGAGTCCGGCTAGGGGCTGGCCGCGCGGGAGATGGCTTCCCGTTCGTTCGCCAGCGGAGGCGGGGCCGGCCTTTTTTCCGACACTTCGTGATACACGCGGAGAATCTGGCGAGCGGCTGCCTCCCACGAAAACCGCTTGGCCTGCTCGTAGCCTCTCGCCTTGAGCTTGTCGCGCAGCACCTGATCGACCAGCACGCGATGCAGCGCCCGCATAATCTCAAAAACATTTTCCGGATTCACCAGCACGGCGGCGTTGCCCACCACCTCGGGTAGCGACGACGTATTCGAAGTCACCACCGGCGTACCGTGCGCCATGGCTTCCAGCGGCGGCAGTCCAAATCCCTCATAGAGCGACGGGAATACGAAGATTTTCGCCGCGTCGTAAAAAATGCGCAGCACCTCGATGGGCACAAATCCCATGAAGCGCACGTCGTTCTGCATCCGGCTGCGAACTACGGTGCGGCGCAGATCGGGGTGCTTCGACAGCTCGTCCCCGATGATGATCAACTTCAATCCGGGAAACAGAGCTTCCTTCTCCAGTTCCGCCTTCAGCGCCGAAAAGGCCTCGATAATCCGGACCACATTCTTGTGGGGGCTGATCCTACCGGTGTAAAGCAGAAACGGATGGTTGACCAGATAGCGTTCCGCCAGCAGCTGCCGGTCGGCGTCGCTGGCATGGCCGCGGAGAAAGCGTTCGTCAATCGCGTTATAGACCACTTCCGTGCGAGCAGCGGGAATGGCGAACAGCTTCTCCACTTCACTTTTGGTGAAATTGGAGACAGCGAAAATTCTCGCCGCTCCCTTCAACGCGCGGTGGGTCAGGTAAAAATGCAGCGAGCGCTTGAATCCGGACTGGTCGCGGGCGCGGTACATGTGATCCAGCACATCGTGTACCGTCATCACGTAAGGACAGGGCAGGTTTCGCGGCAGCCAGAACAGGTGCGGAATATGCACCAGGTCGCAATGCAGGCGCTTGAGGATGGCGCGATAGTCGAAATAGTTCTTGATGGTGGCGTCGTTCCCCAGCAGGGGCACGGTCTGAAAGTTAGCCGGCAGGGGGCCGATCTCCTCCACCTTCGCCGGCGGACCGATCAGGAAATATTTGCTTTCGCTGTCCAGCCGCCCCAAAGCCCGCACAATATTGCGCGTGTAAGTGCCCACGCCGAATTCGGTCATGCGCCGGATATCGATGGCGACTCTCACGGGGAGATTTAACCATACTTCGGCCAGCAAATGGAGGACGGGCGGGACGCCCGTCCTCCATTTACGCTACGCCCGCACTTCCACCTGGGCTTTTGCGCGCCGCTCCGGATAGAGCGGGAAGGCCTCCGCCAGACTCAACACCTGGTTGCGGATCTTGCTCAGTACCGGCGCTTCGGTTCGATGATGCAGGGCTTCCGAAATCCAGCGTCCCACCTGCTTCATCTCTTCTTCCTTCATGCCACGTGTGGTCAGCGCCGGCGTGCCGATGCGGATGCCGCTCGGCTTCATGGGTGGATTGGTGTCGAAGGGAATGGCGTTCTTGTTGACCGTGATGGCGGCTTCGCCCAGGGCCTTCTCCGCCTCGCTGCCCAGTATTCCTTTAGAGAACACATCCACCAGCATGAGATGAGTGTCGGTGCCGCCGGAAATAATGCGGAAGCCCTCAGCTGCCAGGGTTGCGGCCAGCACCTTCGCATTGGCCACGATCTGCCGCGCGTACTCGCGAAATTCAGGCTGCATCGCTTCCAGAAAGCTGACGGCTTTGGCTGCGATGATGTGGACCAGCGGTCCGCCCTGCATTCCCGGGAACACAACTTTGTCGATGGCCGCCCCGAATTCCTGTTTGCTCAGGATCATCCCGGCGCGAGGTCCGCGCAAGGTCTTGTGCGTGGTGGTGGTAACGATATGCGCATGCGGCACCGGCGAGGGATGCACTCCACCCGCAACCAGTCCGGCGAAGTGCGCCATGTCCACCAGGTAAAGCGCGCCCACTTTATCGGCGATCTGCCGCATGCGCGCAAAATCGATAATTCGGGGATACGCGCTGCCCCCGCCGATGATCAGCTTCGGACGCTCTTTCTCCGCCAGCTTTTCAAGATCGTCGTAATCGATGGTTTCGCTTTCCTTGGTCACGCCGTACGGCACGATGCGATAAGTCTTGCCGGAAAAATTCAGATGATGGCCGTGAGTGAGATGTCCGCCGTGGGCCAGGTTGAGTCCGAGGATGATGTCTCCGGGCTGCAGCACCGCCGCGTACGCTTCCATATTGGCCTGGGACCCGGCGTGAGGCTGCACGTTGGCGTGTTCCGCCCCAAAAAGCTTTTTTGCCCGCTCCCGCGCCAACTCCTCAACTACGTCGGCAAACTCGCAGCCGCCGTAGTAGCGCTTGCCGGGATAGCCCTCGGCATATTTGTTGGTGAACACCGAGCCCATGGCCTCGAGCACGGCCTCGCTGACAAAGTTCTCGGAGGCGATCAACTCCAGACCTTCATGCTGGCGGCGAACTTCGTTATCGATGGCAGCGGCGATCTGCGGATCGGCTTCGTTGAGCGGGAGTGACATGCGGTCAGTTTTCATGATGAGATTTCTCTGATGGTACAGTCATTCTAACTTAGCTCTTAGCCTTTGGCTCTTGGCTTTTAGCCAAACAAAACAATTCGCGTTTGCGGCCCGGCGCCAACACATGAGATCCACGCTAATAGCTAAAGGCTAAGAGCTTCGTCACGCGCTTTCGAACGCTGCCCGCAAAAACGAAACCAGTTGCCAGCCATCCATGTATTTGTAGGGCGTCTCGCCGGTGGTGTAGTGGCCGCAGGGCAGGACCACGACTTTGTGATCCAGTCCGTAACGTTCGAACTCCGCGACCGCATCACGGGAAAGCCCGGGCAAAAATGTCATGTCGTACTTCGCATAAATGATCAGTGACTTCTTGGGCCAGCGGGCAAACTGTTCGAAATAGGAAATCGGACTGATACCTTTCCACAAGGCACGCAACCGGTCGAGATCGATTTGCGCTTCGATGCCCTGACGGATGTGGCGTGTGGATTGCCCGTGCCAGACCACGTCCGCGACATTGGTGGAAGCGTGATTGAAGGCGGCCACGCGAATGCGGGGGTCGTGCGCGGCGGCGAGAAATGAATAACAGGATCCCAGGCTGGTCCCCAGGATTCCCAGCTGGCTGTATCCCTTCTGCTCCAGCCAGTCCAGACAGCAGCGCACGTCCACCACCGCCTGACGACAGGCGTCGAGGGTGCGCCCGATGTTGGCGGACACCGCGTAGTCGGCGCGGCGCGTGTCCGCGGGCATGCGGATGTCGTGATACGGCATGCTCAGGCGCAGCACCGCGATGCCCATCAGGTTCAGCACGCGGCAAAGTCCGGTGTAAGCCAGGGCATCGGCATTCCAGTGCGGCAGCAGCACTACGGCGCGCCGCCCTCGCGCGGGAAACCAGCGCGCGTTCGCCAGATTATTTTCCGGATAGGGCGTGCGTACCGGCGAGGTAAAGCGCAGGAAATGAGCGTGCGTACCGCGCACCTTCGCTTCCAGTTCCGGGTCCGGCACCTCCCGGGTGCTGAAGACCTGGACTTCCCGGCGCTCGAGGCGAAAATCCGAAGGTGAAGTATAAGAATAAAACTCGTCGCTCGAGGCCACGATGCGCTGGTTATACTCGCGCAGGAATTTTTCCGAATCAGCTTTTCCCGGGAGATGTCCGGGAGCGAAGCCATTGCGGCACGGCCAATCCCGCGCCCACTCGACTCCCCACTCCAGCGGGCGTACCACGCGGTTGTTGTCCACCGACGTGAGGCGGGTTTCCCAGTCATACATCCACTGCTCGTAGCGGGAAGGCATTGATGTCAGGATAGCAAAGGAGCCAACAAAGGTCAGCGCAAGGGCAGTGAAGAGCAACAATCGGCATTAGTTCCGATGCAGAGAGCGTTAATCGGGGGGTGTGGGTTGGACACTCTTGTCCGACGTTTTTGACTCTGACTTTCGCGTTGGAAAACATCAGAAAAACCAAAGTCAAAAGCGTCGGACAAGAGTGTCCGACCCACACAGGCGTGATTGGCCAACGCCAAGGACCAACGACCAAGGACCAACGACCAGACTAGCTGTACTTCCTCGGCACCCGCTTCGAGATGGCGCAAAGAATCTCGTACACATTTGTGCTGGCCAGCTCGGCGTGCTCGCGTGCATCCACACTCAAACCATCCACAGCGCCAAGCAGGACCACTTCATCGCCCACGGAAACTCCTGGCAAGCCGGTCACATCCGCCAGGGTCAAATCCATCGAGATGCGGCCCACGATGGGGGCGTAATGTTCTCGCACGATCACGCGTCCGCGGGATGAGAGAGCGCGGTTCAATCCGTCGGCGTAGCCGACAGGAAGCACCGCGATGCGAGCCGGCGCCTTGGTCACATAGGTGCCGCCGTACCCCAGGGCCTGGTTGGCGCGCACGTCGCGCAGCGAGAGGATTCGGGTCTTCCAGGTGAGTGCCGGCTTGACGCCGAGCCGCAACTTGGCGCCGCTGACTTCTCTTCCCGCCCGCTCAAATGGCAGGTGGTAGCCATACAGCGCGATTCCCGGACGCACCATGGTGTTCCATGACTCTCGCCGCGAAATCACCGCTCCGGTGTTGGCCGCGTGAATCAGCGGAGGATCGAATCCCTCATTACGCATCAGGCTTCGCACCTGCTCGAATTTTTGCAATTGGTCATTCACCGAAGGCGCATCCAGGACTTCGGAAGAAGCCAGGTGGGTGGAGAGACCTTCCAGCAGCAGGTGGGGCGAAGACTTCAACGCTGTACAAACCGGATACAGGTCTTCCGGATCGACACCCAGCCGGCCCATGCCGGTGTCCACTTTCAGGTGCACGGCAAGTCGGGGCAAACCGAGGCCGGCGGCAGCCTTCTCCAGCAACTCGACCTGCCCAGGTTCCCAAATCGTGGGCGTCAGTTGCTGGCGAATGATTTCCTCTTCTTCGCCCCGCCAGAATCCCGTCATCAAAAGGATGCGAGTGCGAATGCCGGCATCGCGCAGAGGGATGGCTTCATCGAGTGAAGTGACGCCCAGCCAGCGCGCGCCTTCCTCTTCGAGAGCTCTCGCACATTCCGTCGCGCCGTGGCCGTAGGCATCGGCTTTCACCACCGCGCAAACCGTGATGCCCGCTCCGATGTGCCGTTGTACGACGCCGAAGTTGTAACGCAGGTTCTCGAGCGACACCTGGGCCCAGGTGGGTCGGGTCGCCGTGCGCTTCAAAATTTCAGCGGTAGCCACGTAAGGCGATTATAGCGGGCATCATGCGGCTCACGAGGTTACGCCTGTGCTACTCCCGGGCCGGCAGCGGCAATCCGCTATCCGCCTCCGAGGACGAAATTGACCGTCACCACAGTTTCCACCTCCACGGGCTCGCCGTTGAGTACATAGGGACGGTATCGCCATTGCCGCACGGCATCCACGGCCGCCGGCGCCAGCATGGGATGGCCGCTCAACACCTGCAGGTTTTCAATCGCGCCCTCGCGGCTGATGATGGCCCGCAGCACGACCTGGCCCTGAATCCGCGCCTGCCTCGCCAGCGCAGGATAATTAGGCTGGACCCGATAGATGAGGTTCCCCTCCATCATGTGCGAGACCCGAGGGTGACGGACCACCGGCGGCGGAGGTGGGGGCAGCACCTGACCGGAGCCGAAAACTGAATCGAAAACGTTTCCGCGGCCCTGAGCATCGCCGAATCCGTGGCGCACGCCGATTGCGCCGGGATCAATCATGGGAGGCGGCGCCACCGTTTCTGTGAGCATGCTCACGTCCTGCGGAATCTCGGGCGGGGCCACCAGCCTGGTTCCCATCAAGTTGCTTTGGCTGTTGGAAGGCAGATTGTGGCCAGGCGACTCTGGCGGCGCCGACGGCGGCGGGGCTGGCGCAAGCAGCGGCGCGAGCAATGCCAGTTTCGGAAGTCCTTCGTTGTAGAGCAATGGCAACATAAGCAGGCAGCCCAGGGCGAGTGCCTGCAGGGCAAACGAGATCAGGGTTGTCCATCCCCGGTGAGAATGGCTGGACCAGTCGGAATCGGGAGAGAAATCGGCAAACATGTGTCCTCCTCAATGTGAGCGTGACTATGAGTAAGGACACCGGACAGCGGATTTTCAGACGCAATTCGAAGTGCAATGCGGAAAAGAAAAAAGGCCGCGTCTGCACGCGGCCTGCTGGAACTTTTTCGCAACCTCGGGTGTCGCGACAGGTTGTCGAAACCAAGATTGTCGCAACCGCGACGCTCGCGACCAACTATTTTGGCGTCGTGCTCTGGGGTTTCGGAGCCGTGGTCGCCGGCCTTGCCGAGGGCGCGGCAGGTCTGGTTGCGGCGGGCTTCGGAGTTGGCGCCGGCACACCCGACTGCGCATTGTAAAGCTCAACCACTGGCCGGGTGATGTCCACCGCCGGCCCGGCCCACAGCACAGGACCGTTAGGCCAGGGATTCGAAGTGTCGATGATCACTCCGAAACCATTGTCCGCGGCATATTTCACCAGCATCGGCCCCATTTTCTGCAGAATGCGTTGCGCGATTTCGTTCTGCTGATTCTGCGCATCTTCGCGCGCATCCTGCACCGACCGCTCCAGGGATTTCTGCTTCTGCTCAATCTGCTTTACCAGCGTGCCCCGGCTCTCCTCGGTCGCGGCTGTACCCTGGGCATTCAGCTGCTTCTTCAGACTCTCGACCTCATCGTTCTGGTTTTTGAGTTCAGTTTGTTTGGGCTCCAGCTTTTTGGTCAAAGCTTCAAAGTCGCGCTGGCCTTCGTTGGTGGCGAAGATGGCCTGCTCGACATTGACTGTCCCCATGCGGGTTCCGGTAGCGTTGGTGACAGCGGGGGCAGCGGCATTGCTGGCGGCGGCGCTCGGGGCCGCGGGCAACGCGGCGGTCTGGGCCAGGGCCGCAACCGAGACGGCAAACACGGTGGACATAAGAAATCGCGCAAACTTGCTTGTCATGTGGTTGATTTTGAACTCCTTGGAAATTTATCCCGGGAAATCGGTTAGATTTTTCATACAAGCCGATGCTGGCCGCACCTCAGCACTAACCCGACCGTTCGCTTTCGACGGAAGAGGCTGGGCCGGAGTCCCCAGCGCCTCACGCCGAACCTGAAGCGGCGTGGTGACCACCCCGTTGGCTGCTTTCATCAGGGCGTGGATATTCCCATTATAGGTATAGCCTCCGGTTAAGGTCAACCGGTCGTCGGACCTCGGGCGTCAGACCTCAGACCTCGGACGTCGGCCACAAAAACAACTACGAGTACATTCCTAAGTTCGAAAAGTCTGAGGTCGGGTATCTGAGGTCCGGGGTCTGAGGTCCGACGTCCGGGGTCTGACGTCTGACGTCCGCTCCTAGAATGTAGTGGCCACGCTGAAGCGAAACGTCTTGCGCGGTTCGCGCAATTGAAACTGGGGGGCCAGACTCCGAGAGGCCTGCTCGAAAGTAAAGTCCCCCGCTGCTCCCGCGGGAAACATGTCGCGCGTAATCGGGACCGGGCCGCGAGTGATATTGTCCAGGCGCAGCGGGTTGTACGCCCAATAAACCCGGAACGGGGCATTGACGATGGGCAGGAACACCTGCAGCTCCAACCCTGTGGACATCCTGGGCTTCCAGTTGGTCGAACTCACCACCTGCAGATTTTGCGAAAACGGTGGAGACTGAAGACGTCCGCCGGTGCAGTTCAAGGCAATATCGAGCGCGGGACAGCCGAACACAGTGTTATTGATGTCAGCCAGTTGCCCGGGGTTGATGCGTAACTGCGATCCCCTGATGATGGGATTCATCCCCAGATCCATGAAAGGCGCCAATGCCACCGGCCCGGCAATCGTGATCCGGTATTCCAGGTTGGTGACCAGGCTGGCGTCTCCGCCAGGAAACACAATCCGCTCCGCCGGGACCGGAATGGTGTAGCTGCCGCGCAGCGGGTTGGTTGGGTCCTTGGGGACGACGGTGCCGTCGGGGTTACGCAGCGCAATACTGCTCTGACTGGGAAGAAAAGCGACCGGAGAGACAGTCAGGATGTCGAAACCGCGTATGTCATTTTCGCCGCCCAGGTAGAAGCGCTGAAAGGGCGGAGCCACCACTCCGCCATACCCGGTCAGGAAAGAACCCTGGAAGTTAAAGCCAATCGTATTGCGGCCCTTCTGCATGGGCTTGAAGTGCTTGTACTGAACAATCGGGCGCACCGAGCGCACCGTTCCTCCCAGTCCGGCAATCTCACCGCCCAGAAACACGCTGGTCCCACGGTGCGGCGAGATCGGGCTGTCGATAGTGCTGAAGGAAAAGTTGGGCAGGACTTTGCTGGTGATGATGCCTTCCAGTGAATTGGGACCGCTGATCCCACGAAAAGCCAGGTCGGTGAACAATATCTTCGACGCATTGCTGAGCGCCACGATGGAGGACCGGTCGAAGGAATAGGTGATGCCCACGCGCTTGAACGAATGGTGCAACTGGTAGCTCAGCGAACCGGTAAAGCCCGTACTGGACTGGGTGTAATTCTGCAGGTTGTTCAGATAAGCGGAAGGCAGATTCACCTGTTGGCCGCTAAAGATTGCCGCCTGCCGGGCCTCGTTGTAGTTGAATTTCTGGGTGAAAACTGAAAAGCCGCCCTGGATGGGGCGATCAAAAAGATAGGGCTCGGTAAAACTGAAAGACAGAATGCGCTGCGCATTGCCAATGCTGGTCTGGACCGCCAGGGTTTCGCCCAGGCCGAGGAAGTTGTTGGTGCTGTAGTTGATTCCGATGAAGGCCCCGGCCAGTCCGCTCACCCCGCCGTTCAAGCCGATGGCGTTCTTGCCTTTCTCATGGACCTTGAGGGTAAGGTCAACCGTGCCATTCTTTTCGTCCAGGTGGGTTTCCGTGACGTTGGGGTCGTCGGGCTTTAACTGGTCGAAATATCCCAACTGGTTGAGCCGCAGCAGGCTCAGCTTCCACAGGCGCTCGTCGTAAACCTGCCCTTCTTCGAGCGCTACCTCGCGGCGGATGACCTTGTCGCGGGTGGTGGTATTGCCTGCAAATTCGATTCTGCGCACATAAAACTTCTTGCCCTCATCGATGTCGATCGAGAGGTTTACCAACTTCTTATCTTCATCGAAGGTGGTGTTGGGAATCGAAGTGAAGTTGATGTGGCCCAACTCGCGATAGGCATTGCGCAAATTGTCCAGCCCCTTGGCCACCTTTTCACGCGAGAAGATATCGCCGTCTTTCATGGGAAAGAGCGAGCGCAGCGCCTTGACGTTCTTGACCTCCTCGTTGCCTTTGAAGGTGATTTCGCCCAGGCGATACTGCTCGCCTTCATCGATCGGAATCGTGATGTCAACGGACTTTCCCGCCCCCTTCATCAGCAGGGGGATGTGAAATCCCGGATGACCGGTGTCGTGAATTTCCGTCTTGGCATCCTGCACTACCACCTTGAAGTAGCCGCGGTTCTGGAATTCCGCCCGCACCCGTTCCGTGTCTTCATCGAGTTTGGTGGCGTCATAGGTCTTGGCAAAGATGTTTTCCAGGAAGATGGAATGCGGGATCCCGATCGGTTTCAGGTTCTTCATGGCCCCGCGCAGGACCCGCGAGCTGACATGCTGGTTGCCGATAAACGTAATCTTCCCCACGCTGACCTTGGGGCCTTCCTTCACAACGAAGGTGACACTGACCTTGGCGGGCGGGATGGGACGGACCTCGGTGCGGACGCTGGCAAACTGCCGGCCATGCTCCGAGAGCAATTCCCGGATCGTGACCTCCGCTTTCTTCACCTTGGTCGGATCGTATTGGCTTTCAGGCGAGAGTCCTACCTTGCGTTCCTTGAAACGGTCCAGTACATCACTCTTTGAAACCGAGCTCAGACCCAGATAATCGATCTCGCTGATGGTTGGGCGCTCCTTCACGTAAACATGAAGGCGCCAGCCTTTAGGGGTCTGTTCCCGTTCAAAGCGGATGTCTTCGAAGTATCCCGTATTCCACAAGGAGTTAAAGTCGCGTTCCAGAGCAGCCGCGTCATAGACATCGCCGGGGCGGGTGAAAATGCGTCCCCGGATAGTCTCCGCCGGTATGCGCCGGTTCCCGTGAATGACAATCTCGGTGATCAGGTCCTGCTGGCCCCAGCCTGCCGAAGCCAGCAGCAGGAGAACCAGGCACAGCCAGGACCATCTGGCTTTACAAATCTTTATGATTGAAGAAGATGAAGGCGATGCCTCAGCCGGCACAGGCCACGCATGGCCCGACCTGCTCTTCGTCACTACAGGGCTATCCTGATGAAAACGAAGAATCGTTACTACCTCGGATCCTGGGAGTATGGAAAGTGGCAATTATACGGTAGAGCCGTGGAGACCGTCCAAACCGCTCCCCCTTCAGGGAGACGGTTTAACGAGCTCTACTTCAACCAAGACGGAATAAAACGTGGCGGAGTTGCCTAGGTCCGTAAGTTTTTCCGAAGTAAGTACATTTATGTTGCGGCTTCCAGAACTCAGCTTGGCCCAATGGAGCTTAGCAGAAACGACACCCGCCTGCACCGCGCCATCCACCCGTGCCTGCAGCAGGATGTCTCCCCGGTGATTGAAGACCCGCACTGGGTCGCCATCGATGATTCCCCGGGCCCTGGCATCGGCCCCGCTCATCTCCAATAAACCCACCTCTTCCATCTCTTGCGTGACCTTCAGATTGCAAAAAGTGGAGTTGAGGAAGTTGTCCGCCTTGCGGGCCAGAAGCTCGAGGGGAAACTGCCGCGCCTGCGAGCTGTGCCGCGATTCATCCGGGGGGATAAATGCCGCGACCGGATCCAGCCCCTGGGCCCTAAGATCTTCGTTGTAAAGCTCCGCCTTGCCACTCTTTGTCCCGAAATTGCCCTTCGCGAAGGGCAGAAAATCCGAGAACTGAGAACTGGAAACCGAAGACTGATTTTCAAAGTTAAGCCTGACATGCCCTTCACGCTGCAACCGCTCCCGGCTGATTCCGCGGAGCTGGGGGTTGTCGGAATGCAAAGCCGCATCGATCATCTGGTCAACCGATTCCTGAAAGCACCCGTCGTCAAACCCCATGCGGCCGGCCAGGGCGCGAAACACTTCCACGTTGGAGCGGCATTCGCCCTGCGGCTCGAGTGCGGCCTCCGACATTTGCAAGTAATAATGCCCATAGGCGGCTTGCAGGTCTTTATGCTCGAAGAACGTGGTCGCGGGAAGAACGATGTCGGCATAATCGACGGTGTCGGTGAAGAACTGTTCGTGGACCACGGTGAATAAGTCGGGACGCTGTAATCCCCGAACGACCTGATTGTGGTCGGGGCAGACCGCCGCCGGATTCGAGTTATAAACGAAGAGCGCCTTGATGGGCGGAGTGTCCAGGGTGTTGAGCGCGCTGCCCAGTTCCACCATGTTGACGGTGCGCGCCGGCCTTCCCAGAGCTTTCATCATCAGATCGGTGCGCTCCAGCGCGTCCCGGTTCAGTCCAAAGGCGCCGCTGGTCGAAAGTTGAAGCCCACCGCCGACTTCCTTCCACGAACCGGTAACGCAGGGCAGCATGGTGATGGCGCGCGTGGCCATGCCGCCACCCTCGGAGCGCTGCACCCCATAGTTCACCCGGATCACCGCCGGATGCGTGGTCGCATACTCGCGGGCCAGCCTGACAATGTCCGCCGCCGCAATGCCCGTCCACTTTGCCACCCGCTCCGCCGGATATTCCTGCACCTTCTCGCGCAGCTGGTCGAAGCCCTCGGTGTAGCGGGCCAGATAATCGGCGTCGTGCAGCCCGTCATTGATGATGACATGCATCATGCCCAGCGCCAGCGCCGCATCGGTCCCAGGATTGATGGGAAGGTACCAGTCCGCGCAGGCCGCGGTGCGGGTACGGTAAGGATCAATCACCACCAGCTTGGCGCCCTTGCGCCGCGCCTCGGCGATAAATGGCCACAAATGGACGTTGTTGCCGTGGATGTTCGCGCCCCACGCGATGATGTAGCGCGAATGCGTAAACTGCTCCGGATCGGTGCCCAGCTTGATGCCGGTAACGGATTTCAGTCCCGCCTCGCCCGCCGCCGAGCAGATATTGCGGGCCAGCTGCGAAGCGCCCAGGCGATGGAAGAACCGCCGGTCCATGGACGCGCCATTGAGAGCGCCCAGGGTGCCGCCATAGGAGTAAGGCAGAATCGCCTCACTGCCAAACTCGGAGGCAATAGTGCGGAAGCGCGAAGCAATCTCGTCGAGCGCCGCGTCCCAGGAAATGCGCTCGAAGGCCTGTGTGGCCGCGGGCGACTCGCCCGCAGGACCCTTCGGCCGCACCCGCCGCATGGGATAGAGCACCCGATCGGGCGAATACACCCGGTCCAGATACTTGGCCACCTTGGCGCACAGGAAGCCGCGCGTCACGGGATGCGCAGGATCGCCCTGAATCCGGGTGGCACGGCCGTCTTCGACGGTGATCAGGACCCCGCAGGCGTCAGGACAATCGTGCGGACAGGCGGCGTGCACAACCTTCTTCATGGCCACATGATTATAAAGCCTCGAAAGCAAGAAAACGGGCGGCCGGGGCCGCCCGCTGGAACATCCAGACAGTCTCAATTATCAATTTCAATTATCCATGACTATCTAGGGCACCTCCACTTCGCGTACCCGATGCGCCCACAGCACCGGGTCGCCGCTGATGGGGTCCTTCAGGACCAGGCCGCGTGCCACCACTGCCACCGAGTTCGTGGCGCTTGCCGTCCCCAGACCCGCGAGGGTCAAGTCGGCACTGTTGCCCTGGGTGAATCCGGTCCCGGCTACAGTGTTTACTGCCAGAGGCGCTGAAAGGTTATACCCGAGAAGGGCGGTGTTCGACATCTGGAACGTACCCGCACTCCCACTGCTAACCACAACGCTGGCCGGCACTACCGTCCCGTAAACGCCCTGGCGTCGAAGCGAAATGAGGTCGGGTGCGAATACCGGACTGACGAATGCGCCGCCGACGAAAATTCGCTGGCCCAACACTACCTTCGTAGCGTCGAACATGCCGATCGTAGTGATCCCGGCGTTGTTGAAGGGGCAGACGTTATACTCGGTGACGGCGCCAACGTTGATGGTCTGCACGGTGTCGAGCAAGGCGGTCGTTCCTCCCCCGATTTCATCCACCCACAGAGTAACGGTTTGCACCGCGCCCGCGGTGGCGGTGAGGGCCAGAACGCGGCCGGTGACAAAGGCTGAGTCCGTGGTGATGACCTCCACGTCACTGGCCAGGATGCTGCCATCCTTCTGCACCGTGCCCTGCAGGGCGATAAATGCGCCTGCGGCAGGCAGAGTAGCCAGAGAGAAACCCTGGTTGAAGGTGGTGCTGCTATTTACCACCGCCGTCACCTGAGCTCCGATGGGCCCCTGCATGGTGAATGAACTATTGGCTGTGCTGACGGCGGAGAGGGTGCCGGCGAGCTCGGTGACCTTGCCTTCGGCGTCGGTCGCTTTGACGGCGGTCGCGATGATCACGGGGGTGACCACGCCCGTGACCTGTCCCGTAACCACCTCCAGCGATTGCGGGATGTCGAATTCCATATGCAGGCCCGCCAGACCGTTCGAGGCTACCACCATGGGAGCGGGAAAAGTCACGGTCACGGATGTGGTCTGGGGAGTGGTGCTGGTGGGAGCGCTGAATGTGCCGTTCAGCGTCGTCGCCGTAGTGGTGCTGACCGAAGTGATGACCGGACTGGCCAGCACAAAAGTCGCGCTGGTGTAAGTGTCAGCCGGCACGGCGCTGAAGCCTAGCGGGGCGCGCAGGCCCACCAGCCGGGCAAAATCCACGGTGATGGGAGACGATACAAGTACCGGTGAGCTCTTGGCTCCGGTGAGGGTGATGGAATTGATGGTGAGGTTCAGGCTAACGACGGAAGCCAGGGGCGCATCCTCACCGGTAACGTAAACCGCACCCGCTTGAGGCGTGGAAACCTTGGTCGATCCTCCACACCCAACCAGACTGGACACTGTCAGCGCGAGGGCTGCAGAGAGTGCAAAAAGGCGTTTCATGAAACCTCCTGCACTCTGTATAGCGATGAAGTTGTCGAGTCGGCGTGAGAAGCCTTTAACTTGAGGAGGGTCGGCGTTACTTTTGGACACTCTGGTCGATGCGGAGGCTCTTGCGGGCGGCTTGGGTGCCGCCCGCACGCGCAAACTTATATTCGCGAGCCGCCCTACTGCACGGTCTGCGCTTCTCGCACGCGATGGGACCACAGCACCGGATCACCGCTGACTGAGTCCTTGAGAACCAGCCCGCGCGCCACCACCGGAACCGAAGTGGTAGCGGTTGCGGCCTGCAGATCGGTGAGGGTCAGAGTGTTGCTGTTGCCCTGGAAGAACAGTGTCCCTGCGCCTGTATTCACGGTCAGAGGCCCGCCCAGCGAAAGGCCCAGAAGTCCGGTGTTGAGCAACTGGAAGTTGCCGGCATTGCCGCTGGTGACGTTGACGCTGCCCGGCACCACCAGGCCATACACGCCCTGGCGCCGCAATGAGATGAAGTCGGGCGTGAAGCCACCGCTGAAGCTGCCCCCGATGAAGATGCGCTGTCCCACCACCATCGCAGAATTGCCGAACAGGTTATTGGGGGTGAACCAGGTGTTATTGAAAAAGCAGATGGCATAGTTCGTTACGGCGCTGACATCTACAGTCTGTACCGTGTCCACCAGACTGGAAGCCCCGCCCCCGGTCTCGCCCACAAACAAGGTGACGGTTTGCGCCGGCCCTGACGTCGGGTTGATAGCCAGAATACGGCCGGAGATAAACGCCAGGTCGGTGGTAATGAACTCCACGTCACTGGCCAGGATGCTGCCATCCAGCTGCACCGTGCCCTGCAGCGAGACAAATCCGCCCGAGGTAGGCAGAGTAGCCAGCGTGTAGCCGGCGTTGTAGTTGGTGCTGCCATTCACATTGACCGTGAACTGGTATCCGAACGGTCCCTGCATCAGAAAAGAATTCCCGGCGACGTTCACGGACACGATGGTGCCCGCCAGGTCAGTGATCTGTCCTTCGGGATTGATCGCCTTTACCGCTTCGATAAACATCACGGGATCGATCACGCCCGTGATCTGACCGGTGTTATCGACCTCCAGAGACCGCCTAATATCGAATTCCGTGTGCATTCCGGCCAGACCGTTAGCGGTCACCACCATCGGCGTGGGAAAGGTCACAGTCACCGAGGTCGTCTGGGGCGTGGTGCTGGTGGGGCTGGCGAAAGTGCCGTTCAGCGTGCTCACCTGCGGAGGAGTTCCGGGAGTGATGTAGTTGATGACCGGACTCGACAACACAAAAGTCGCCTTGCTGTAGGTGTCCGGCGGGACTGCATTGAAGGCCAGCGGAGCGCGCAATCCCACCAGGCGCGCGAAATCGACGGTGATGGGTGACGACACCAGTTGCGGAGAATTGCTGGCCCCGGTGAGCGTAATCGAATTGATGGTGAGATTAAGGCTCACCACCGACGGCAGTGGAGCGTCTTCACCGGTGACGAAAACCGCTCCTGCCTGGGGATTGGTGGAAAGGGTCGTGCCTCCACCGCCACACCCAGCCAGGATCAGGCCGCACAACGCAAGCAGCGCCGAAAGCACCAAAAAGCGTTTCATGAAAACTCCTGAATTCTGAAAATCGGGGAACTCGCGGTACGGGGATACAAACCCTCCCAGATTAGGGAAGTTGCATTACTTTTGGACAGAGTACCGAGGTAATTTCCGCTCTGGACGCGGCATTTGGAGGACTCAACGTCCCGGAAGGTTGGCCTGTCCAAGCTCCGATTGGGGGTTTGCCACCGTCCGTGTTACGAAGCGCGGGCAGCTCGAGAGGCAGTGAATGGCGGAGGAAATCTGAGAAATCTTACGCCCGAGGTCCGACGCCTGACGCCCGCCCCTAGATCTCCATCACTTCTTTCTCTTTTCCCTTGCTCATTTCTTCCATCTTCTTGATTTCGTCATCGGTCAGCTTCTGGATTTCATCCATCGCCCGCTTCTCGTCGTCCTCGGCGATTTTCTTGTCTTTGGCGGCCTTCTTGATGGCATCGTTGCCGTCGCGACGGATGTTGCGGACGGCGGTGCGGTGCTCCTCAAGCATTTTATGCAGATGCTTGACCATGTCTTTGCGGCGCTCTTCGGTCAAAGGCGGCACCGGCACGCGGATGATCTTGCCGTCGTTCATGGGATTCAGGCCGAGGTCAGCGGTGCGTATGCCCTTCTCGATCGCCGCCAGCGCCGTAGGATCGAAAGGCTGCACCGTGATGAGTTGAGGCTCGGGGGCGTGCACCTGGGCAATCTGGTTGAGCGGCATCATCGAACCGTAGTAGTCCACGCTGACCGCGTCCAGCATGTGCACCGAGGCCCGCCCGGTGCGGGTGGCAGCCATCGCCTTGCGAAAGTCTTCCACTGCTTTGTCCATCCGCGTCTTCAGTTGAATGCGGATATCTTTAAGCGGACCGGCATCAGCCATGATCAACTCCGTTGATGTGCGAGATCAAAACGCTGAATTATAAACCTTCAAACCGTAAAATCCCCTGTCATCCCGACCGGAGCGGAGCGCAGCGAGCGTAGTGGAGGGACCTTGTGTTAAGGCGGTGCCACCGGCTGGGAGGGCATCAACCGCGTCAATAACTACGAGGGGCCGGGGCAAAGAGCGCACACAAGTTCCCTCCACTACGCTCCGCTCCGGTCGGGATGACAAAGGTGAGATGAGAATTAAGCGCTGACCAGCGATCCGATCTTCTCGCCGATGACCACTTTCCGGATGTTCCCGCGCTGGTTGAGATTGAAAATGATGATGGGAAGATTATTGTCCTTGCATAGGGAAATGGCGGTGGAGTCCATCACTTTGAGTCCCTGTCTCAGCACTTCCATGTAACTGATTTCGGCGAATTTCTTGGCGTCTTTCACCAGCATGGGGTCGGCATCGTAAATGCCATCCACTTTCGTGGCCTTGAGAATGACATCCGCCTTGATTTCCATGGCACGCAGGGACGCGGCCGTGTCGGTGGAGAAATAGGGATTGCCGGTGCCTCCGGCAAAAATCACGATCCGCTGCTTTTCCATATGGCGGATGGCGCGGCGGCGAATGAAAGGCTCGGCCACCTGGTTCATCTCGATCGCCGACTGCACCCGGGTGTGAATGCCCTGTTTTTCGAGCGCGTCCTGCAGGGCGAGGGCGTTGATCACCGTGGCCAGCATGCCCATGTGGTCGGCGGATACGCGGTCCATCTCACGCGCCTGCTGGGCCACGCCGCGAAAAAAATTCCCCCCGCCAACTACGATCGCAATCTGGATGTTAAGGGAGTGAACGTCGGCCAGTTCGGCGGCAATTTCGTGGATGCGCAAGGGATCCACGCCAAAGCCCTGGTTCGCGGCCAGGGCCTCGCCGGAGAGTTTGAGCAGTATGCGTTTGAACACCGGAGTCGCCATGGTGGTTTGTAGCGCCGGCTCCCGCCGGCTGTCCCGAGGGCGTTCCGCCCTCGGTCTGCGCAGTGCTCCAAGCCAGACAACCAAGCCCAACAGCCACTCAGGGCCTTACTTTGCTGCCGGGGCGGAGGCCTCGCCGCCATCCTCAGGACCGGAGGTCGTAAATGCGACGGTCGCTCCCACTTCGCCCACCTTGAAGCGCGCGAAACGGCGTACCGCGATGTTCTCGCCCAGCTTGCCAACTTTGGTGGCGACAAGCTGGCCGATGGTGACCGTCTGGTCGCGGATGAAAGGCTGCTCCAGCAGGCAGACTTCTTCGTAGAACTTGCTCATCTTGCCTTCAACGATCTTCTCCACCACCTGCGGCGGCTTGCCAGTGGCGGCGGCCTGGGCGCGGTAGATGTCTTTCTCGCGCTCGTAAGCTTCCGGAGTGACGTCTTCCTTGCGCACGAATTTCGGGTCGCTGGCGGCGATGTGCATGGCGATGTCATGCACCAGTTCCTTGAAGTCGTCGGTGCGGGCCACGAAGTCGCTCTCGCAGTTTACTTCCACCAGCACGCCGATCTTGCCTCCGGCGTGAATGTAGCTGGCGACGGCGCCTTCCTTGGTGACGCGACTGGCTTTCTTGCCGGCCACGGAAATACCCTTCTTTCGCAGCAGTACAACCGCCTGCTCCTGATCGCCTTTGGCTTCAGTGAGGGCCTGTTTGCAATCCATCATCGGCGCTCCGGTCTTTTCCCGGAGCTCTTTCACTTGGGCAGCAGAAATATTCTGCCGCTCGTCATCAGGTTCGGGGCTTACCGTGGTTGCCATAACTTGTAGTGATTCCTTCTTGATGTGACAAAACATGACCCGCGCCGGACGACCCGCGCGGGTCTGATTTTCCCTTCAGGGCTTAGGTCTTGGCCAACGACCGACGACCAAGGGCCGACGACGGTCTAATACGTCTGGGTCTCAACCTGGGGAACGTCTTCATCCGCGGTTTCGGCGGCGGGGGCAGGTTGCTTGCGCACTCCCTTGCCCAGAACGTCTTCCATACTGATGTCCTCGGTGCCGGTTTCGGGTGCGCCCGCGGCTGCAAGTTCCTCGGCAGCCTCTGCCGCCGGAACCGCCTCGGGTTCGGTATAGACGGCAGCGGCGAGATCAGCGGCCTGCTTGTCCGTCATCAACTGCGCGCCTTCGGCGACGGAATCGGAAATCTTCGAGGCAAACAGGCGGATTGCGCGTAACGCGTCGTCGTTGCCAGGAATCACGTAATCCACTTCGCTGGGATCGCAATTTGTATCCACCACAGCCACTACGGGGATGCCGAGCTTGCGGGCTTCACGCACCGCGATCTGTTCCTTGTTGGAATCGATCACGAAGATCGCGTCCGGCAGCCGGTTCATGTTCTTGATGCCTGCCAGGTTGGCTTGCAGATGCTTGCGCTCGCGCTCCAGCTTGATGACTTCTTTTTTGGGCAGCAACTCGTAGCGGCCATCGGTGGCCATCTCGTCGAGTTCCTTGAGCCGCTTGACCGACTTCTGCACCGTCACCCAGTTGGTGAGCAGTCCGCCCAGCCAGCGCTGGTTCACATAGAAGCCGCCGCACTTGGTGGCTTCTTCGGCGATAGCATCCTGCGCCTGGCGCTTGGTGCCCACAAAAAGCACAATTTTGCCTGCCGCAGCCAGGTCGGAGACGAATTTCGACGCTTCCTTGAACATCTTCAGCGTCTTCTGCAGGTCGATGATGTAAATACCGTTGCGCTCGCCGAAGATGTATTCCTTCATCTTGGGATTCCAGCGCTTGGTCTGATGCCCGAAGTGAACTCCTGCTTCGAGCAACTCCTTCATAGTAATGTTAGCCAATCAACCTCCTCGTTTGGTCTGCATCAGGGGAAGTCAGTTTCTAGTTTCCTGTTTCTGGTTTCTAGTTTTTGAAACTAGAAACCGGAAACTCGAAACTGCTCCTCCGGATTGCCATTCCCGCCCCGCACCTTTCCGGCGCAGGAAGAATTGAACACCTTAAAACCAGTTTCTGGTTTCAAGTTTCCGGTTTCGAAACCAGAAACAAGAAACTTGAAACTTATCTTTACCGCTTCGAGTACTGGAACCGTTTCCGGGCGCCCTTCTGCCCGTATTTCTTGCGTTCCTTGGAACGCGAGTCACGGCTGACCAGGCCTTCGGCCTTCAGCTTTTTTCGCAGCTCGATATTGAACAGCATCAGGGCGCGGGCGATACCGAGCTTCACCGCGTCGGCCTGGCCGTTGACTCCGCCGCCGCTGACTCGGGCAAGAACATTGAACGTCGCCGCGGTCTCGGTCGAAAGCAACGGTTGCTTCGCGCTGGAGCGTTGCGATTCGGTCACGAAATATTGTTCAAAAGGACGTCCGTTGACTTTGAAATCGCCACTGCCCGGACGCAAATAGACGCGCGCGATCGCCGACTTGCGGCGTCCCGTACCGTAATATTGCACTAACTCTGCCATGGTTTAGCTTCCAGCTCCTGGCTTCTAGCTCCTGGCTCAACAGCCTTGGGAGCGAAACCGGCTACCTTTCAAAGAATTCCAGATCTTGCCTGTACTCTCGAAACTGCTTTTGAAACAAGAAACCAGTAACGCGAAACTGCCCTACGCTCTGGTCGCCTCCAGCGTCCGCACTTCCGGCTTCTGGGCCTCGTGCGGATGCTTGTCGCCGCGATACACCTGCAGCTTGCTGATCATGTGAGTGCCCATTTTCGTCTTGGGCAGCATGCGCTTGATCGCCTCTTCGATAATCAACTCGGGCTTGCGATCAAAACGCTTGCGAAATTCTTCCGTCCGCAACCCGCCCGGATATCCGGTGTAATGCTGATACACCTTCTGTTCCGACTTCATTCCGGTGGTCTTCACCTTCCCGGCGTTAATCACGATGACGTGATCTCCGGTGTCGATAAACGGGGTGTAGCGCGGATTTTCCTTACCCATGAGGATGCGGGCGACCTGTGAAGCCAGCCGGCCGAGCGTCTGCCCCGAGGCATCCACGACGTACCACTTGCGCACAATTTCCCCCGCTTTGGGGAAATAGGTTGACATTACGAGTCTCCCAGAAAGTAAAAAAGCTAAAGAAGACCGCTGAGTATCCACTTCAACGCCGAAGGCGCAGGGTACCAGGCGGGCAACCGCAGGACTGCTAAAGACTTAAAGATAACGTACGCTAGCGGATATTGTCAACGATGACCGCGGGCGTCGAACTTCAGACCTCAGACCTCGGACCTCGGACCTCGGACCTCCGGCAGAATTCAGCCTGCAATCTTCACTTCCCATAAGATTCTGTCATGCTGAGCGAAGGATGAGTGGCCGCTTGCGGCCGCTCATCCGCATTCGAAGCACCCCTACCCTCTTCACGGACGCTGCATCCCTGCACGCCCCGATATGCTTCGCCCAGCGCAGATAAATCATAGGGGTCCTTCGACTCTCCGCTTCTTCGCAAGCGAAGAAGCGGCTTCACTCAGGATGACATTTCCGGTTTGGATGTCAAGGTTGGATGGCTGACATCCGCGGTTCGACGCCCGACACCGGCGCCCTACTCGTAGGCCAGGGCCTCGATGGGGTCCTTCTGCGCCGCCTTGTAGGCGGGATAAAGCGCCCCCAGAATGGCCCCGATGATGGCGACCACGGTGGAGATCAAAATCCATTTGCCGGTGACCACGACCGGCAACGTCGGCAGGCGGTAGCGGATGCCGGCGCGCGCGGCCAGGCTGAAGAGAACGCCGACCACGATGCCGCCGACAGCCAGCAGCACCGTTTCCCGCAGGATCACATTCACGATGTACAGCTTCGACGCCCCGATGGATTTCAGGATCCCGATTTCCCGAGTGCGCTCCATGACCGCGGTGTACATGGCCTGGAAGATGACAATGAATCCGATCACCACCGAAATCCCAATCACCACATTGATGAACGTGGACAGCCCGGGATAGCTGCTGGTGGTCATCATGGAAAGATATTCCCGCATGGAACGCACCGAATAATCCTGCAATCCCGAAACACTCTTCACTTCCTGCACGACGGCATCCGCGTTCGCGGGATCGTCCAGCTTGACGTAAAACACCGAGGCCTTGCCTTCGCTGCCGATCAACTCCTGTAGCGTGCTCATGGGCAAAAACTTCCGCGCCCCCCGTCCATGCTCCACGATGCCCGCCACCCGGAAGGGATGGTTGAGAATCTCGAGCGTGCTGCCCACTCTCACGTGCTGCGACTGGGCAAAATAATCATCCACCAGGCAATCATTCGGCCCCTGGAAAGGGCCGCCGTGAAGAAAGTGGAAAGGGACCAGCGCCTCGAATGTCTTGAGATCGATGCCGTAGATGACTTCCAGGTTCTTGGTGGT
Source organism: Terriglobia bacterium (assembly GCA_963757835.1). Classification (GTDB taxonomy): domain Bacteria; phylum Acidobacteriota; class Terriglobia; order Terriglobales; family Acidobacteriaceae; genus JAIQFF01. The sequence goes on from CAVWSP010000014.1 coordinate 70,228, forward strand.
AGTGAGCTGCCAGATCACCGGCGACACCACCTTGACGTGAGGCAACTGCGCCAGCACGCCGCCGATCTTGATCGACATGGGGGCATTGCTGACGCCCGCCATAAAGGAAGTGTTGGGCGGCTGCACAATGACGTCCGCGCCAATTCCCGCCTGGCGCTGCCGGGCATCGTTCAGCATGCCGACGGAGAGGCCCACAATCAGCAGGATCAGCGTCACCTCGAGAGCAATCGCCACTATGCTGATCAGCGACCGGATGGGCCGGTGCACCAGGTTGGCGACAATCATCTTGTTCATCATGCGAAGTGTGGGTCGGACACTCTTGTCCGACGCCTTTGACTTTCAGGTTGTAAACCCAGATGCGTGCTCGGTTGCTGCACCGCCAATACAAAACCAAATGCAACGGACAAAGGCAACATCAAGATCAAATACAAGACCAAAATCAACTTCAAAAGCGTCGGACAGGAGTGTCCGACCCACACTTTTTCGAACTCATCACTTCGGGTCGGCGGCGTTCATCAAACTCGACTGGGGCTGGTCCAGATGCACCACCTGGGCGCCCGCCGGTTGCTCCAGAGCAAACTTGTCATCGGGGAGCGGCTCATTCAACTGCAGCTTCAGGATGGTCAGGGTGATATCGTACTCTTCCTGCGGCCGCCAGATTTCAATCTGCGTGGGAAAATTCAGACCGTCGTAATCCTTGTAGCCTTCATAGTGCGAATCGGTGGCCAGGTTGCCGTCCTGGTCGTAAATCAGCTGGCGATGCGGCAGCAGGTCGGTGCGGCTGAAGATGATTTTGCGGGAAAGATACCAGCCCCGTTCCCCTTTACGGATGACTTCAATTTCGTAGTCCGCCTGCTGCACCTGGTGATGCTTGGCGTCGGTCACGACTTCGAAGCTGTTCTGCATGACCGCGATCTCGTTCGCAGGATCGATCTCACGCAGTATGAGCGAGTCGTAAATCTGCTGCGGCCGCAGGTTCTCCATGGGCCGTTCCGGGTTGTGGGACTCGATGTCGTTGCGTCCCATCACGAAGCGGTTCTTGGGCGGAATCCACAGCTTGAAATCGCGGCCGTCGCTCACCATGTCAAAGGCCTTGTTGCGCACAATGGGCAGCAGGCCGATCATGCGCAGCATCGACGGCTTGCGCGCCAGGATGTAGCCCCGGATCTGCTGGTAGTCGATGACCTTTCCCTTCTTGACCCCACCCACGGAAGTGTCAATATCGACGGTCGCCTGCAAACTCTTGATTTTGGCCGCCTGGCTGTTGATGTAGTCGTTCAGTTCGGCCTGGGTGGCGGACTTCAGCGGGGCGGTGCTGATCTGCCTCTCCACCCGGCGCGACCGGAACAGACACCCGGTCAGCGGCAGGATCACTAACAGAAAGGCCAGGACCCGGAAACGGGAAAGAGTATGCATCTAAAGTGGATTGGATTCCTCAGGACGCAGTTGGGTTCATCAGTAAATCAAGTATATGCGATTAAAGCACCGACCCGCGGCCCAGGGGGTTGTCAGATTAGCAACTGGCAGGTAATCAACAGATTAGAAGATGCTACTTTCCCTGCATGGCCTGTCGCAGTTTGGCCACATTCTGATTGTGTTCTTCGAGGCTGCGGGAAAAGCGGTGGTGGCCATTGCCGTCGCTGACAAAATAAAAGTAGTCGGTCTGTGCCGGATGCATGGCGGCTTCGAGAGAAGTGCGCCCGGGATTGGCTATGGGCCCGGGCGGAAGTCCGGGATGCGCATAAGTGTTGTAGGCGGACTGGAAGCCCATGTCCGCATGATGCAAGCTCCCGGAGTAATCCCCGTTCAGCAGTTCGGCATAGATCACGCTGGGGTCGGCCTGCAACGCGATTTTGTGTGCCAGGCGGTTGTAGTAAACGCTGGCCACGATCGCACGCTCCTCGGGGACGGCAGTTTCCTTTTCGATAATGGATGCCATGGTCACCGTCTTCTGCACATTCATTCCCTGGCCGTTCGGGGTCGGAGTGTTGGGGACCACGCCGACGGTCGCTAATCCGGTCGTGGTTAATCCGATCTGGGCGGCCACCTGGCGGAACTGCCTGACCATGACGGCCGCGATATCCCGCATACTCTGGGTGCGGGTGAACTCGTAAGTATTGGGGAAGAGGTAGCCTTCCAGGCTCTTGGCCTCGGGGGCCAGGTCGGAAATCAATTCGCGGTCGGATTGCGCCACGGCAAGGAAATCCTGGCTTGATCCCAGGCCGGCATCCTGAATGGCCTGCGCGATGTCGAACATGGTGAAGCCTTCGGGGATCACAACGGTGTGCACATAAATGTCGCCCCGGACCAGGCGGTCATTGACCTCCAACATTCTTGCCGTCTTCTCGAACAGGTATTCGCCGGCTTTCAGCGACTGCCGGCGGTGGAATCGATGCCAGAGGATAAAAGCAAAGCGGCTCTTGATCACTCCCGCAGCCTGGAGTTCGGCCGCGATCCTGCGGGTGGAATAGCCCGGCCGCAGCATCACGAACTTCTGCCCTGCCGGCGTAACGGGCAACCATACCGCCCATGCCAGCCAGCCGCCAGCTCCCAAGACGGCAAGCAACAGAAGTGTCAGAAACCTGCGCAAGTTAGAAATAGTTTAGATGAAGATTGGTCGTTGGTCGTTGGCCTTTGGTCGTTGGCCTTTGGGCCACAGCGACGGTGCCCCATTCATTTCGCGCTTTTTGCGAAATGAGTGGGGGATTTGTACCGTGAGTCTGAAATTCTTGTCGGCATCTCGGAGTTATCCTCCCCCACTCATTTCGCAAAAAGCGCGAAATGGAATGGGGCACCGTCGGGATGATCCGGGACGATCAACAATCAACAGCTACCCACCCGCCCTCGCGTCCATCCAACTCTGCAATATCAGGACTGCAGCCATCTGGTCCACTACCTGGCTGCGGCGTTTGATCGACATATCGGTTTCGCGCAGCAGGCGGTTGGCTTGGACCGAGGTGAGGCGCTCGTCCCACAGGTGGACGGGCAGGCGAAAGCGGCGGCGGATTTCTTCGGCGAAGAGTTGCATCTTCTCCGCCTGGGTCCCCTCGGCGCCGGTCATCCGCAGGGGAAGGCCCATCACGATCTCGGCCACCTGGTAGTGGCGAATGACCTGCTCCAGTTGGGCAAAATCCGACCGCTTGTTTTGACGCTGGAGCGTTTCCAGTCCCTGGGCGGTGATGCCCAGCGGGTCGGAAATGGCGAGCCCGATCCGCTTCGAGCCTACATCCAGGCCCAGGATTCGGGGGAGACGCGGGCTAGAGGCGTCGGTTTGGTGGGAAGGCACCTGCCGATTATATGTCGCATACACTTTTTTGCTGTTAGGCTACGATACCGGTATGGCCATTGACGAGGCCGAGATCGACAAGGCGGCAGCGCAAGTCGTTCCGGCGCCCGTCGTTGCTGCGCCGCCGAAGCCGCAGAAGCCGCACTGGGCGTTTCAGGCCATTGGAATCGCCACCATTCTGGGTCTTTGTTATTGGGGAGAACTGGTGCTGGCGGTGATGCTGGTTTCGGTCCTGCTGGCCTTCATTCTGGCCCCGGTGATGGAGTTTTTCATTCTGCTTCACCTGCCTCGCGGTTTGGCCGCGGCGGTGGCCGTGATTTTGCTTTTCACCATGATCACCGGCCTGGTGTATTACTCCTCGAACCAGGCCCTTAGTTTTTTCCAGGATTTATCCAAATACACGCAAACCATTCGCCAGGAAATTTCGCAGGTCCGGCAGCGGGCGGAATCCCTGGGCTCCACGGAAGCAGAGGGGCAGATCAAACCAGAGTCCCGCTCCAGCACCAATTGGGAGGAAATCCTGACCCGCGGCTTCGGCTCAGTGTCGCAGGCGTTGCTGGCCGCGTCCTTCGTGCCATTTCTGGTGTATTTCATGCTCAGCTGGCAGCATCATGTCCGCTCGGCAACTGTAATGCTCTTCTCGCTTGAGAACCGCAACACGGCGTACATCACGCTGGGCCTGATTTCCGCCATGATTCGCAGCTTCATGGTGGGAAATCTACTGATAGGCCTCTTTCTGGGGACGGTAAGCACCATCGCATTCGCCATCCTGCATGTGCCGTTCTTTTATTTCATCGGCTTCATCAGCGGTTTTCTGAGCCTGGTTCCCTACCTGGGAGTCGTGCTGGCCATGGCCCCGCCGATTTTCGTCAGCCTGGGACACATCAATTCCGGGGATGCGCTCGTGATTGTGATGACCGTACTGGGCCTGCACCTGGTTGCGCTCAACGTGCTCTACCCCAAGTTCCTGGGCAACCGCTTGCAGTTGAATCCCCTGGCGGTAACCATCGCGCTGCTGGTCTGGGGATGGCTATGGGGCGCGATGGGCCTGGTCCTTGCTGTCCCCATCACCGCCGCCATGAAAATCGTTTTCGACCACATCGAATCGCTGAAGCCGTACGGGGCGTGGATGGGGGAGTGAAGCGGACTTCGGACCTCCGACCTCGGCCTTCGGATCTCCGACGCCAAGGCTTTGACATTCGGTCCTCACTTTCAGACCCTGGAAGTCACCACAGGCAGCAGCCTCAGGCTGCGGACTTTCCGGATGCTTCTGGATTTTTTAGCGACGCAATCAGGGCATTCAACATGCGGCCAAGTTGCGCAGAGTCCGCTAATAGTTTCTCTGCATCTTGCGACAGCAAAAAATCCAGATGTTTGGAAATTAGAATCTGGGTTTCCAGCTCCAGGAGAGATCCTCGAGCGTGACAAAAGAATACAGCGCGGTCTCGGTCAGTGCTCCGTCCTTTGCCTTCGGCAATGTTGCTCGGAACTGAGACCGCTGACCGCCTCATCTGACTGGTCAGTCCGTAAATCTCTTCTCTTGGGAAGGCTCGAGTCTGGGCGTAAACCTTTACGACCAGCTCCATGGCGAGCTGCCATACTCTCAAATCTCGATATGAAGCTCCCATACTCCGTCGCCTCTGATGAGGAGACTGACAGGCCACAGCAGGGCGCACAAGTGCAGTCGTCACACCCGAATCTGACAAAGCTCACACTTGATTGGTCGAAGAAACAGATCAGCGGATGTCGGAAGGTCTAAGGTCTGAAGTCTAAGGTCTGAAGTCTAAGGTCTGAAGTCTAAGGTCCGACGGCTGACGCCCGATCCTAGGCCACAAAATCCGAGGCTTCCGGGAAGCGTAGCTTGCTCTTGGAGAGAGCTTTGGAGAGCATTTCTTCAATCAGGACTTCTTCGCAGTTTTTGGCCATGGCCAACTCGCTGACCAGGAGGTAGCGGGCCCGTTCCAGCATCTTCTTTTCGCGGAAGGAGAGGGGCTTGGACGTGTTCAGCATGAGCAGGCCCTTCAGGACTGCTGAAACTTCCAGCAGCGAACCAGTACGCATCCGCTCCGAGTTTTCCTTGAAGCGGTATTTCCAGTCGGCGTTGTTGTCACACTCGCCATCGGTAAGAAAATCTACGATCTTCTGGATTTCGCCGTTTTTGACCACCCGCCGCAGGCCGACAGTGTTTACGTTATGAAACGGCACCATCACTTTCAGGCTGCTGGCCTTGATCTTCAGGAGGTAGAACTTTTCCACAGTCTCGCCGATAGTCCGGCTGCTGATTTGTTCGATAACTCCAACGCCATGATTGGGATAGACGACCTTATCGCCTATGTGGAAATTACCATCGGCGCTGATCATGAGGGAACACCCACGAGGACAGGCCACCTGAGGAACTGCACTCTTTTAGTCTATCCTACCGGGCTCCGAAAGGCAATCCAGAAGCGGACGTCAGACTTCAGACCTCAGACCTCGGCCATCAGACTCGGACCACTGGCGGCCGCCTGGGGTCTGAAGTCCGAGGTCCGAGGTCTGAAGTCCGAAGTCCGACGCCCGGGTTTATAATCTTCAGGCGCATGACCGAACAGATTAAGAGGAAGTTGCAGGAAGAGATGAACGTGCTCGAACACGAGCTGGTTCATGAGCTTCCCAAGGAAATCAAAAAAGCGGCAGCGCTGGGCGACCTCAGTGAAAACGCTGAGTATCACATGGCGAAGCAGCGGCAGGAGTTCGTCAAGGCGCGGCTGCGGCAACTGGGCGCGCGCATGGCCGAGCTTGCCCTTATCAACATGGATAATATCCCTAAAGATAAGGTCGGGCTGGGTTCCACCGTCCGGGTTTACGACAATTCCAAGAACTCTGAGGTGGAGTACAAGCTGGTGACCAGCGAGGAGTCGGATGTGACCGCGGGCAAGATCTCCACCAGCTCTCCCATTGGCCGCGCCCTGCTGAACAAGAAAGTGGGGGACAGCGCGGTCGTGGTCACGCCCAACGGAAATCGCGAAATGGAAATACTGAGCCTGCTCACCATCCACGAGCAGACCGAAGCCAAATGACCAGCGATATCACGGAGTTTCATGACTTGGACTAGCGCCTTTGGGCGCGGCTGTGGCGTGCTGCTGGACGCAATCGTGCGCTGGCTCGCTTTGGCGCGGATCAATCCCAACGTGCTCACCTTCCTGGGGCTGGTGGTAAACACCATTGCGGCATTTCTATTCGGCTACGCCAACAGCGGCGACCAGGCGCGAATGTTTCGCTACGCCGGACTGGTCATCATCGGCTCCGGTTTTTTTGACCTGGTGGACGGACGCGTGGCCCGGGCCAGCGGCCAGGTGACCCGCTTCGGCGGCTTCTTCGATTCAGTCATTGACCGCTACAGCGATGCTTCCCAGTTTTTTGGATTGCTGGTGTTCTTCGCCCGCGGCGATCGCTTCTTTTATGTTGTGCTGACCGCCTTCGTGATGGTCAGCTCCATCATGGTCAGCTACACTCGCGCGCGCGCCGAGTCGCTCATCGGATCGTGCCGGGTGGGTTTCATGGAACGTCCCGAGCGGCTGGTGCTGGTGATTATCGGGGCCCTGTTCAACCGCATGGCGCCGGTGCTGTGGCTGATCGCGGTGCTGTCCACGATCACGGTAATCCATCGCATCCGCTACACATATACGAGAACCGAGGGTGCGGACGCGTTGCCGCACAAAGCGGGGCAGGCCGCATAAGTTCGTGTGGGTCGGACACTCCCTTCGACTTCGCTCAGGGCAGGCTCTGTCCGACGCCTTTGACTTGGGTATTGATCTTGAGGTTCAAAGCCAGGAAGTGAATTGCCAGGTCAAAGGCGGCTCCGCGCCAACATCAACATCAAATTCAAAGGCGTCGGACAGAGCCTGCCCTGAGCGAAGTCGAAGGGAGTGTCCGACCCACACATTCTCTGTTCTGCCCTGCTATGCTCATTACCCTGAGGACAACCCTTCTTGCACGATCCGGTTCTGGTGATACATGGCGGCGCCTGGGCCATTCCTGATGACATGGTGGAGGCCCATCTCAACGGTGTGCGCAACGCCCTGGCTGCGGGCTGGCGGGTGCTGGACCGCGGAGGGCCTGCGCTGGATGCAGTCGAGGAAGCGGTCGTTGTCATGGAGGACGACGAGACTTTTGATGCCGGCCGCGGCAGCTTTCTGAATCGCGACGGCAAAGTGCAGCTCGATGCTCTCATCATGGACGGCTCCACGTTGCGTGCCGGCGGCGTGGGCTGCGTGGAGCGCATCGCCAACCCGGTCCGCGCGGCGCGCAAGATTTTGAGCGACAGCCCGCATGTGTACTTTGTCGCCGAAGGGGCAGAGCGCTTCGCGGCCGAGCACGGCATTCCACTCTGTCGCAACGAAGATCTGATCATTCCGCGCGAGGTCGAGCGCCTGCGGGAATTCCAGGCGCGGGCGGCTGATGCCAAGGTTGACTTGTTCGCGCCCACGATCTCTCACGACACGGTAGGCGCGGTGGCGCTTGATGCCGACGGCAACATTGCCGCCGCCACATCGACGGGAGGCACCCTGAACAAAGCTCCCGGACGCCTGGGCGATTCTTCGCTCATCGGATGCGGGTGCTATGCCGACAACCAGACCGCGGCGGCCTCGACTACGGGATGGGGCGAGCCCATCATGAAGCTGGTGCTGGCCAAGTGGGCGGCGGACCGGGTGGCTACCGGCAGTCTGCCGGAGTGGGTGGCCGCCGAGGCCATCAACTATCTCAAGGACCGGGTGGACGGGCACGGCGGCATGATCCTGCTCGATGCCCGCGGGCGTTTCGGCCTCGCCCACAACACGCCGAGAATGGCTTGGGCGCTTAAGACATCAAAGCATGAGAGTTACGGCATCGAGCGGAAGAATTAGCTCTCAGTTGCCAGTTATGAGTTGTCTGTTGCCAGTTGCTGCCAGGCTAACTAAGCCTGTTCCCGTCAGTGATTTAGCTTGATTTCGGCAACCTGTCTGATGTAAAAACCCTGCGGCGTTTGTGTGTCTGAAAACGTGCCGGTTCAATTCCTGCCTACGAAGAGTGATCGCTGCTGGCGGCGAGAACTCAGGGTCGTTATTCCACGGAGATAATTTTATGGTTGTACGAAAGCTGGTCGCAGTTGCGTGCGTGGTTGTGGTATTCGCTTCTCTGGGCTTTGCTCAGGGAGCGTCAACCGGCGATCTGCACATCACGGTACGGGACCCGAAGGGCAGCCTGGTGACCAATGCCACGGTCACGGCGCGGGATGAGGCCAAGGGACTGGAGCGAGCCACCAGCGAGAACACCGACGGCCAATATCACATCCTGTTGCTGCCTCCGGCACAGTACACGGTGACGGTTGAGGCAGCGGGCTTTACCCGGGCCACGGTCCAGAACGTAGCCGTAACCGTGGGACAGATGGCGGAACTTCCCATCGTCTTGTCGGTGGCTGGAACTCAGGAAGTAATCAATGTGAGTTCGGAGGCGGAGGTGGTGGAAACGCAACGCACCTCTTCCACCGACACCATCGACCAGCGCCGCATCGACAACCTGCCCATCAATGGACGCAACTACATCAACTTCGCGCTCACGGATTCGCAGGTATTGCGGGATAACGCGCCGAGCATTGGCGCGGCCCCGACCTCCGGCCTGAACATGAGCGGACAGCGCGCCCGGGCCAACCTGGTGAACGTGGACGGCGCTGATGCCACCGATAATTCCACCAACGGCGTTCGCTCCACGGTTTCGCAAGAGGCGGTGCAGGAATTTCAGATCATCACCAATGGTTATGCGCCGGAATACGGCCGAGCCTCCGGCGGCGTGGTCAACATCATTACCCGCTCCGGATCGAATCAGTTTCACGGCGACGTTTATGGATATTTACGCAACCGCAACTTTCAGGCGGTGAATCCCTTCAGCACGGTCCCCGATCCGGCTTACACGCGGGTGCAGGCGGGAACCGCGTTCGGCGGACCGATCAAGAAGGACAAAACGTTTTATTACTTTTCCTACGAAGTCACGCGCCGGCACGAAACCGGATTCTCCAGCGTGGGCGCTCCCAATGGGACTTTCGGCATGGTGAACTTCGACGCTTCGCCGGTGTTCGGCGCGCCGCCGGGATCAGGCTTCAACATTCAGGCCACGCCTCAGCAGGCAGCGTATTTCCAGCAGACGTTGCCGGCCGCGCTGGCACAACTGGGAGCCATCAGCCCGGCGCTGGCTGCCGGCTATGGTCAGGAAGCGGCACTGTACGCGGCTTTTGTCGGAGGCTCGTCGGGGATCGCGCTCAACGGAACTTATCCGGCTTCATTTCAGGCACTCGAAGGCACGCTGATTCCTATTCCCGGGAATGGCAGCAACGCGCTGACCCAGTTTCCGACTTCCTGCAACGTAGGCGCGCCGAATTTCCTTTGCAACGGATTGCCGAACCGGTTTCTTGGCCTGGCGCCGCAGGGTGGAAACTATCCCGTGTTCGAAGGCACCAGCCTCTACTCGCTGCGGCTGGACCACAATCTCACTAACAACAACCGGCTGATGTTTCGCGCCAACGTGAGTCCCAGCACCGTGACCGGCATTCAGGTCAACGGCGAGAACCAGACTTACGGGCAAAACGCATTCTCGCGGACCTCCTCCCAGACCTATCGCGACGTGACCGGGGTGGCGCAGGACACCATGACCCTCGGCACCAACAAGGTCAACGAACTGCGCTTTCAATATGGACGCCGCGGATTGCAGTATTTTTATTCCGACGCGCCCGGCGGATCGAACGTGGCCGCCAACATCGCAGGCTTTGGTTTTGTCGGCCGCGAACCTTACTCCTACATTCAAAGAGTAGAGCAGCGCTACCAGTTCACCGACAATTTTTCCTGGACCATTGGACGCCACGACACCAAATTCGGAGTGGACTTTAACTATCTGCCGCTCACCGCCACCTTCACCGTGAACTATGGGGGCGTTTACAACTTCAGTTCGCTGGATGCCGCCAGCCTGGGTTTTTCCAACGCCTGCGTGGCCAATGCATTGCCGGCGGCCCTGTGCCCTGACTTTCCCGGTTTTACCGGCCTGCAGGCTCTCGGTCTCGGCATTCCCAGCACGCTGGTGCAGGGTATCGGCAATCCCAAGGACAGTTTTACCAACAAGCCACTGGGCCTGTTCTGGCAGGACTCTTTCCGGTTGAGATCAAATCTCACTCTGAATCTGGGAGTGCGTTACGACATCGAGTTCCCGCCCCAACTGGCCAAGCTGAGCGGACTGCCACTTGCGGCGTACAACCAGCTGGGCCTGCAAAAAGGCATCGACACCGACAAGAACAACTTTCAGCCCCGCATCGGCGTGGCCTGGGATCCGCACGGCAACGGCAAAAGCGTGGTGCGCGCCTCCTATGGCATCTTCTACGATCATCCCCTGCTGGGTTTGTACTTTCTGGGCGACGCCTCTGACGGTTCGAAGAGTGGACAACTACTGTTTGCCGGCGGTAGTCCCTGCAATCCGGGGGTCGCAGCCGGCGCCGCCAGCCTGAACGCGACCAACATCTTCCAAGGCATCCTCAACACCAGTTCATGCCTGCCCACCATCCCTGGATACCAGCCGAACCAGCAGCGCTTCGATGCGTTTAACGCCGACCTGTTCATCAATCAGAACTATCTGAACCCGGCGACATTTTTCCCGGTGGCCTTTCAACCCTTCGGCTATCCGCAGGGGAAGGGTTTTGTTTATGCCTATGCGCAGCAGGCCAACCTGACGTTCGAGCAGGACCTGGGGCATGGCGTGTCATTCAGCCTGGCTTACAACTTTAACGGCGGACGCCACCTGAATCGTCCCATCAATGCCAACACCACGCGCGGCGACCTGCTGGTGAAAAACTGGCAGGCGGCGCTCGCGGCCGGGGCGGCACAGCCCACCGACAATCCACTGTTCGTGAACAGCTGCGGTGTGGGACCCGGAGGGCCGTACGTGCCGACTGCGCTGATGAATTTCTTCCGCCCATCGGGCTTGAATCCGGCGATTGCGATCGCTCTGCTCTCGGATCCCACCACCGCCGGCTGCGTGCAGGGAGTTGCGCCGCTGGTGTTTGCCCAGTCCCCGGGGCTGAGCACGGCCTGCGATCCCGCCACCCTGACGGGATGCGTTCCCTTCAGCGACATGGACGCCAATTACTCCAACGGCAGTTCGGTCTATCACGGGCTCAGCGCTAATCTGAAAAAGCGTTTCGGCAATCACTACGAATTCCTGGCCTCGTACACCTGGTCGCATGCCATTGACGACTCAACCGACTTGCAGTCTCCACTGGCGCCGCAGGACAGCTACTTCCCGAGCGCCGAGCGTTCTACATCCCTGTTTGACCAGCGTCACCGCATGGTGTTGAGCGGCGTGTACCAGAGCGGCAAGCTGACCGGAACAGGTTTCGCGAGCCGTCTCTTCAGTAACTGGACGGTGGCGCCGGTGCTCGAATTCGCTTCCGGCAGGCCGTTCAATATCTTGACCGGCAACCCGGACAACTTTCAATTTTCACCCAGCACCAGCCGTCCTAACGTAGTCGCTTCGGGCACGCCGGCAACGCCTTGCGGTCCAACCGTGGCTTCGAAATACTCGCCCACGGGATTCTTCCAGGAACCCTGCTACGTTCACTTTGCCGCAGGAGGAACACCGACGCTGGCGGCGTTGGACGGCAACTTCCCCCGCAATGGCGGCCTGCGACCGTGGACCGTGTTCAACGATTTGCGGATTTCGCGGCGGATCAACTTCGGCGAACGCATGAGCATGGATGCGATCGTTGACATCTTCAACCTCGCCAACCGATACAACGTCGCCGATGTGAACCCGTTGTTCACCAACGCAGGCCAGCCCACGGCGGCCTCCGATCCGCGCCAGTTTCAATTCGCGCTGAAGGTGAACTGGTAGGAGGAAGGTCGTTGGCGGTTGGTCGTTGGTCGTTGGCCTTTGGCCAAACAAAATCAGCCACGGATTTTCACGGATTTGCACCGATCAATCCCTTCTTTCTTTGTTGCTTTTATCCGTGTGAATCCGTGAAATCCGTGGCCGAGGTTGGTTTTGGCCAAAGGCCAACGGCCAACGGCCTTTCTTCCCTCTGCTAAACTGAGTTTCTATTCTTGGCGCTTGCCGGAGACTCCTCTACATGTCTGAAACTCATGCACCCACGGCGCGGACTCGTGTGGTCCGCGAGGCCCATCGTGGTGTTTACGAACGCGCGGCGGCTTACGAAATTCTGGATGAAGGCTTTATCTGCCACGTCGGCTTTGTGGTGGACGGGCAGCCGTTCGTGATTCCGACTGCCTACGGACGGTCGGGCGATAACCTCTACATTCACGGCTCGGCAGCCAGCCGGATGCTGCGCAATCTCGACAAGGGCGTTGCTGTGTGCATCACGGTCACTCTGCTCGAAGGGCTGGTGCTGGCCCGATCGATCTTCAATCACTCCATGAATTACCGGTCGGTTGTGGTATTGGGTACGGCGGTGCCAGTGCTCGATGCAAAAGAAAAGCTGGAGGCGTTGCGACTGCTCTCGGAGCACATTTTGCCGGGTCGCTGGTCGGAATCACGCCCGCCCAACGAGAGAGAGCTCAAGCAGACGCTGGTGATGCGGCTGCCGATCGAAGAGTTCTCGGCCAAGGTACGGCAAGGTCCGCCCATCGATGACGAGGAAGATTATTCGTTCGCGACCTGGGCCGGCGTGATTCCGTTGGCCATGGTGCCGGGAACGCCGATCAACGATCCCAGGCTGGACTCGAAGACGCCGGTGCCGGAGTATGCGCGGAAGTATTCGCGGAAAAGATAGGGTCGTTGGCCGTTGGTCGTTGGCCAAACAAAATCGGCCACGTTTCGTGTGGGTCGGACACTCTTGCCCGACGCCTTTGAATTTGACCTCGAGGGTTGTTTAACTTGCCCGGCTGACTTCTGCTCCGAAGCCGTCAAATCAAAGTCAAAGGCGTCGGACAGGAGTGTCCGACCCACACGGACGGAACGACCAAACGACGCTTCTTACTTTCCATTCAGCCAATCGGCGTACGCCTGGAACGAATATGGGCGTCCCAGAAAGTCGCGCACAAGGTCCGCGGCTGGTTTGGTACCGCTGGCACCCAGAACTGCCGTGCGGTATTTGGCTGCTACCTGGGGATTGAGGAGTCCATCTTTTTTGAACTCGGTGAACATGTCCTTCGCGATGACCAGCGACCACATGTAGGTGTAGTAAACCGCGGAGTAGTTGTTGAGATGGCCGAAGGCTGTCTGCATGTGCGTGCCCTGCACGAACTGGAAGGGCGTGTACTTTGCCTGCAACTGGGCCACCAGTTTGTCGGTGTCGAGTGCCTGCGGGTCGCGGTTATAAAAGTCGAGGCTGATAGCCGCGTAAAACATCTGGGTACGCACGTTGAGGGCGCGGCCGAAGTCGTCGGCAGCCCGGGCCTTTTCCGCAAGTTCCGTGGGGATCGGCTCGTTGGTTTTGTAGTGGCGCGCGAACAGCTTCAAAATGGCGGGGTCCTTGGGCCACTCTTCAAACATCTGGGAAGGGGCCTCGATGAAATCATTTTCCAGGTCGCCCTCGGCCCAGCTGGAGTTGCCCTTCATGATGCCGTGAATGAGATGTCCGAACTCGTGGAAGAAAGTGACGACGTCGTCACGCTCCATGAGCCCGGGTTCGTTGGTGGCTTTGGGAAAGTTGCAGACCAGAACATATTCCGGCAGCCGAAAGCCTTTCTTCCCGGTGGCCAGTGTGAAGGTCGCGTAGTGTTTGTACTTGTTTGCCCGGGGAAACATGTCGAAGTAAATCCGGCCGATGCGCTCGCTCCTGTCGTAAACGTCATAGACGGTGACTTCGGGATGCCATACTTGCGCTGAGGTCACGGGTTTGTAGGTGATCCCGTACATGCGGCTGCTGATGTCGAGGATCCCCTGCAAGACCCGCGAATACTCGAAATACGGACGAATCACCTGGGAGTCGTATCCGAACTTCTCAATCTTCGCTCCGCGAACCAGGTGAGCCACATCCCAGGCATTGACGCTTTCCGCCTTCGGGTCCTCGTGTTTTTTGTAGGCCAGCAATTCGTCGTAGTCGCGTTTTGAGCCGGACTGTGCCGCGTTCGCGATCTTTTCGATAAAGTCGGCGGCATTCTGTTCCGTGCCGACCATTTTGTCTTCCGTGATGTAGGCCGCCCAGTCAGGGTATCCCAGAACATTGGCGAGTTCGTGGCGCTTCTGCAAAAGCTGGCCCAGCACGTCTATGTTTTTGGGATAGGCGCGCTGCCGGTAGAGCACGAAGAACTCTTTCCGCGCCGCCTCGCTTTTGGCGTAGTCCATGAAGGGAAAGTAGTCCGTATTGTCGGTCGTCAGCGTGATCTTGCCGGAGGCGTCGGCAGGGTGGGAACGCTTGAAGTCTTCGGGAAGTCCGTCCAGATCGGAAGCGTTGACCTGGAACTTGCGGACATCGGCGGCGATGTTTTGATCAAACTGCTGGCCAATTTTTACCAGTTCGTCCTGCAGCGCCCGTATTTTCTCCCGGGTGGCGTCGTCGCGGTCAACGCCGGCGCGATGGTAGTCGCGCAATGTGGTCCGCAGGTAATAGCTTCCGGCGGAATCGAGCCGGGAGCCATCGAGCGAGGCCAGCACCTGGTACATATCTTTATCGAGCGAGATGTCGGTGAGCACGCGGCTGACTTCCTGTTCACAGGTCTGGGCGGCATCGCGGACAGGCTTGGAGGGATGGACCTGCTCGGCCAGGCCGGCACGATTTTCAGCGTCAATAATGATCACCAGCGCGGTGTCGAAGGCCTGCAGCGTCGTCATGGCATCTCGCGGTGGTTGGCTGGCTTTGATAGTGGCGATGCGCTTCTTGCCGTCATCCACATCGCTGCGGCAGGAAGCCAGGAAGGATTCGGCGGTCCCGGCCAGATAACTGGAAGCGCCCGGCGCCGGCATCGGCTCCTGGGCGATGGCAGAGAGACTTGGAAGCAGCAGGGCAAGAATAAACAAAAATCCGGCGAATTTGCGGCCCATGATTCTCCTATCAGGTTCTGAAGATAATGGAACAGCCAAGCAGCCCATGGATTAGACGCGCGAAGACGGCTCAGGTTATTCCGGATTGTTAAGGACACCAGAATGAATGTGTGGCGCGGGCCGCCTGTGGCCTCGAGTATTTGAGCCTAACCTTGGACCGCGACCTTTAGGCAACCTCAAGGCTTCGCGCCTTTGCCGCAAGCCTGAGCGTGAACGTCAAAAGCCGCGGGCGGGGCGCCCGCGCCACACAGGCTGAATCAGAGCTTGGAAACAACTTCCAGGGCGAGAGTCTTCTCCGCAGCCTTCTTCTTTTCAACGGGCAGGTCGCCGTAAATAACAAACTTGAACTGGACATTTCCTTTCTTGGCAATGAGACTCATGGTATTGCCCATATCCAGGTAAAAGGCATCATCCCCGATGCCGCTCAGCGGCGTGATGACTGGGGGCTGCGAATTTCCATGTTTTTCAACCTTCGCCATGGTCCTCATCTGTTCCAGCATCTGTTTCCCGGCCTCGTACTGGTCCGCCGACTGAAGGTAGAGGGTGAGGGCGCCGACACCCTTCCCGGAACTGCCCGCTGGAACCCATGTGCATGTCCTCAAAAACGTTGGAGTCACGTGCGAACCAGCGCCCATCGAGAGGCCGATGGCGGCGCTCACCTGGGCCTGGGTGACCATTAAACAGGCATCGTTTGGCGGCGTGGCGGCCGCCGATGCCTGGGTGGTGGCAAGGGCGACGAACATAGCTGCCATGGCTGCGCCAAGGCTGGTTTTCAAACGCATGCAGTAAGCCTCCTTTGCAGATACCGCAGTTATTTTACTCCCGGAGGTTTACCCGACAAACTAGTTGGTGGGGCCGGTTTCGTAGGCGGCGGTCAGCAATTCGGGTGCGTCCTGTTCGCATTGCCGAATTTCAAGAATGCGCGAAGTCACGATCGGGGTGCGATAGGAAGGATGGCGGAATTCCAGGTGCATGCCACGGCCGACAAATCCAATCTTCAGCATGGAGCCGCCCCAGGACGAGCCTTCAATCCTGACCAGCACGGGCTCCGGACAGAACGCGGGATGACCCCATATCCAAGCCTCGCCCCGTCCGCGATGCACCACCGTGTACCAGCGGTGCTGGGTCTGGATCTGGAGCATGGTGCGGGCGGGAAGGTCCTCGAGAAATGCGCCGCCTTCAATCTCCGACTCCACGATGTTGCGATTCACGCCATCGTCGAGATTGGGGTGACAGCGAAAGAATTGGGGGCAGGTATCCACCAGGGCTCCCTGTAGTCTGGCACGAGTATAACCCTGCCGCGCAAGCTGGAAACCGTCATTGGTACTAGTGGCCGAATCCCAGAAGTCACAAATCGGGGGCGGGCGGCGGCATGAGGCCGTGCCTGGGCTGTCTTAAGTAACGGGGGGTACCCCATTACGGATTGACCCTGCAAATTATGGGAGAGTACGATTCTAGTCTCGGCCTTCCACCCCGGTCCGAAGCGGGCGCGGGGTTTAAGTCATTGACAGACATGGGAATTCGCAATCTCAAGCTGTTGGCCGCGCCGTTGCTGGCCCTGGTTCTGGCGGGCACCGCCTGCCACACCGATCAACGCCAGGGTAAGCTTCCGGCGACGCAGGCCAACGCGCCAGCTATAACTGCGTCTCGGCAGAGTGTTCCCCAAGCGGATCCAGCGCCGGTCGCTCCCGAGCAATCCCAGATTGAACCTCGACCCAATCCAGACCCGGTGGCTGCGCTGATTGTGGACGCTGAAAAGGCATACCAGGCCGGAGAGGACCAGTTTAAGGCTGGAGATCTGGAAGCGGCCAAGCGCAACTTCGACCGCGCCGTCGATATGCTGTCGCAGAGTCCAGCCGAGATCCGATCGGACGAACGGATCGAGCATGAATTGGATCGGGTGCTTGAAAGCGTGAACCGTCCGGAACTGGCCGCCTTGCAGTCGGACACTCCAGAACCGAAACAAAAAGCCCAGCCGGCGCCCATCGACGAAGTTAACGATGAGACGCCGCCGGTTGACCCCAACGTCAAAGCGCAGGCCGAGGCCGAGGTCCAGGCCACGCATTCGGAACTGCCCCTCATGCTCACCGATCAGGTGGCGGCTTTCATTAATTATTTCTCCACCACCCGCGGACACGAAACCCTGCAGCATGCGCTGGAACGCGGCGGGCGTTATCGGGAAATGATCGAGCGCACGCTGCGCGAACAGGGCGTTCCCCAGGAACTGATTTACCTGGCCCAGGCAGAGTCGGGTTTCCATCCCCTGGCGTTATCGCGGGTGGGGGCGCGCGGTATGTGGCAGTTCATGGCCAGCCGTGCCCGGGGTTATGGCCTGCAGCACAACTTGTGGGTGGACGAGCGGCAGGACCCGGAAAAGTCCACTCGCGCCGCCGCCCATCACCTCAAGGATCTCTATAACCAGTTCGGCGACTGGTATCTCGCCATGGCGGCGTATAACTCCGGGCCAGGAACGGTGCAGAGCGCGGTCAAGCGCACTGGCTATGCCGACTTCTGGGAACTCTACCGGCGCAATGTGCTGCCCAAGGAAACGCGCAACTATGTGCCCATTATTCTGGCCGTGACCATCATGGCGAAGAACCCGGGGCAGTACGGGCTGGAGGGTATCGTTCCCGAGCTGCCGGTCCCGTATGACGCGGTGATGATCGATTATTCGGTTGACCTGCGTCTGGTGGCCCAGTGCATTGACGTTCCACCCTCCACCCTGCAGGACCTGAATCCCAGCCTGCTGCGCCTGACCACGCCCAAGGGCCAGACTTTCGAGTTGCGCCTGCCGGCCGGAACCCGAGATCGCTACCTGGCGGCGATTGAGCCCATCCCGTCGCAGATGCGGGTGTGGTGGCGGTATCACGAGGTGACGGAAGGCGACTCGCTGGCCTCGATTGCTCGAACCTACCGCACCAGCGTGAAGGCCATCGAGCAAGAAAACCATCTCGCGGCTGGCGACGATCTGAAGCCGGCGAGCAAACTGGTCATTCCGATCCCTCCGGGCAAACATGCAGCCACCGAAGACGGCGCTACCTACGCCCGCCACACAACCCGGTACCGGGTGCGGCGAGGAGACACAGTCCAGACTGTAGCCGACAATTTCAGTCTTCCTCCCACCATGATTCGCCGCTGGAACCATCTACGGGGAGACAGCCTGCGCGGACGCCGCATCGTTTACGTTCACCTGCCGGTGACCCCAACCACCCTGCCCAAGGAAGAATCCGCAGCTCCTAAACCAAAGACCAGTAGGGGGTTACAGCCATCCTCCCCTAAGATCGTGAAGCGCCACAAAGTGCAGCCTGGAGAGACCCTGGTCTCGATTGCTACAACTCACCACACTACTGTCGAAGCCCTGAAAAGGGACAACGGCAACCTGCCCATGCTGCGACCAGGAATGGTTATTCTGATCAGAAGCGTGAGATAAAGCTGGCTTCTGGCTTCTGGCTTACTGCTCGTCTCCTTCGCTTTCAGGTATCACGACCACGCTGAGTCGGGAAGGGCACGGCTTCAGCCGTGCCGCCGAAAATGGCGCGTGGGGCTGGCTTCGGCCGCTGAGGTATCCTTTGGGAACATCAGTCCTCGGGAGCCGAAGCCTTCCCTAATGAACGGGCTGGATCGCTGAAGCGGAGTGCGGAAGGGGCGTAACCGCAGACCACAGGGGCTAAAGCCGGTCCGCTCGCGGAAGAGTGCTAGCACGGCTGAAGCCGTGCCCTTCCACCGATCCACAACTGAACCGGCTGTCATTCCACCCGCGCAAAATACTCCGCACCTTCTACTCGACTTTGCCCGCTCGGTGTAATATGCAACCTGCAGGACGACTGCAAAACCGGTTCTCGAATGCGGTCGCGCGAAAAATGCTGTGCTATAATCGCGCCCCGTTCAGCCAAAACGTTAGTCTTTCAGCTGTCTTTTTAATTTCCTAGTACCCGCAGCGCTGGCGGAGCGGCCCGCGCCCGGCGCGGTCCAAAACCCAGGAGGAAAAATGAGCTTTGACGAGACCCTCTACGCACGAGATGACGAGATGGATGAATTTGGCGACAGCGGCGCCTACGGCGATTCGCTCGAAGAGGATTACGAGGAAGAAGAAGAGGAAGAAGAAGAAGCTGAAGTGTCGGGCATAATCGAGCCGCAACCCGAGCTCGCCATGCCAGCACCAGCCGCGCCTCGACCATCCGGAGGTGGAGGATCGCCCAAGCCGCCGCGCAAGCCGGCAGCGAAAAAAGCAGCCAAGAAAAAGCCGACGAAAAAAGTTGTCCGGAAGAAGCCGGCGAAAAAGAAGAAACCTGCGCGCAAGCCAGCCCGGAAGAAGCCGGCGAAGAAGCGTCCGGCACGCAAGGCGGCGAAGAAGCCGGCCCGGCGCAAAGCCAAGCGCGGCAGGCGGTAAAAGCAGGCTCGGTCCTCGCTCTGACCGTGGCGAGGACCGTCAGCCTTTAAATTCAAAGGCGTCGGACAAAGAGTGTCCGACCCACACCTACCTTCACTTCAAAGGCGTCGGACAGGAGTGTCCGACCTACACTCGCCTTCAATTCAAAGGCGTCGGACAAAGCCTGCCCTGAGCGAAGGCGAAGGGAGTGTCCGTCCCTTAGTTTCCTTCAAATTCAAAGGCGTCGGACAGGAGTGTCCGACCCACACTTTTTGGTCGCCGGGCTACGCGGCCTTGGGAAGTGTTGTGGGTTCGGTTAGCCGGCGCACTGCCAGGGACATCATCAGGCGCGTGACCCCGCTCATGATCATGCTCACGCCGACCAGCGTGCCGATCGCCCAGGCCGAACTGGATGGCCAGTGGAAGCCGATGAAGAGCGCCAGCAGCAGGGTGACCAGACCGTCGAACAGGACCCACCCCGCGCCCCGTCCGGGACGCAGCTTGAAGTAGAGCACTACATCCAGCACGCCTTCGATGAAAAAGAGGGATGCCAGCAGGAGCGTCAACGACGCCACCCCTAACAGCGGATGCCAGAGCAGGTATCCTCCAATGAAGACGTAGGCCAGTCCCACCAGCAGCTTCCAGATCAGGCTTCCCGCGCCGTGGGCGTGAAAAGCCATGGCGACGTGGACCGCGCCCGCAAAAATGATGAGCCATGCAATGAGCGCGTTGACGGCCACGGCCGCCAGAAGAGGCGAGCCGATGGCCACGATTCCAAATGCGATGAGCAGGATTCCCCAGACGATGGACCAGCCGGACGCTTGTCGTAACAACGAGGTCGGTTGCGCAACCATGGGTGCCTCCTCGGTCGAATTTCAGGAGGCCATTTTGCTCCCTGGGGAAGGTTTTCGCAAGCAGGAGCCAGCAGGAGAAAGCCAGGCAGGAGGTTCAAAAATCAACAGCAACGTCAGCGGCGTCGGACAGAGCCTGCCCTGAGCGAAGTCGAAGGGAGTGTCCGACCCACATCGGTTACTTCTTGCCCGCTACGGCCTGTAGGCACTTGCTATAGAGTTCCAGCAGATGTCCGGCATACTCTTCGGGTTTGGCCGCCGCCCCGGTGCCCTGGAAACCTACACCTGAGGAAGTAGTCCGGCCATAGCCTGTGGTCATCGCGACAAATTTCATGAGATCGAGTGCGATATCTTCATTGCGCCGCGATCCCGACACTCCGCCCGGTCCTTCCTCCATGAACGCCTCCGTCTGCTCGATGGTACCAGATGATTGTGTGGGTCGGTAAAAGCAGTCGTCAGTCTTCAGTCATCAGTCTTCACCCACCTGCGTGTTCACAAGGCTTTCTGACGACTGAAGACCAACGACTGTTCCAGAAGTCGGACAGGAGTGTCCGACCCACACAGGAAGTCAGTTCACATCGTGCAGCAGGCTGTAGAAAAATCCGCCCGACTGGTTGTTGATGCCCACCAGCGTTCTGACCTGGCCAGAACTGAGCGTGAGTGAACCGGTGTCGATGGCTTTTTGTTTCTGGCCGACCGCGGTGAGGACAATCTCGTAACTTCCCCCCGCGAGAGACTGGTAGCCGGCGACCGAGCCAAAGGCCAAATTGCTCAACGTGGGACTCACGGTGTTCAGGTCGGTGCCCGGAGTAACAATATAGACGTCAGCGGGACCGAGATTGGGCGACGCGTTGACGATGCGAATTTTGAAATCGCTGGAGGCCGGCGCGGAGTTGTCGTCGGCCAACACCATGTTGGCTACGCTTTGAGAAAAGTTGTAGGAAATGATAGTGGTGTCCGAACCGGATGCAAACGTAATGGATTGCTGCAGCAGCGCTGTGCTCGATCCTGAAGGTTCGATCGCGACCTGATGGGAGCCGGGCTTTATGGATTGGTATCCCGTGCTGGTGCCATAGGCGAGGTTGCTCGACACTGACGTACTGTCCACCAGCACATCCAGGCTGGATTCGTCCGGAACCACATTCATGAGCCGGAAGCGCGTGCTTCCTCCGCCTCCACCGCATCCGGCAAGAAGCAGCACTGTTCCGAAACACACGATGCCGGCAAACCGCAACGTCGAGCGCAAGATTCGGCCCACAATTCACCCCTTTTTTGCTGCGAAAGTTTGGAGTTACAACGGTAAAAACCGACTGATGCGAGAGCTTCGATCGGGAGTTGCTATGCCCGCGTAAAGAGTGCGTCAAGAGGGGTAAAGACTTGTAAAGCAGTCGTCAGTCGTCAGTCTTCAGTCGTCAGCCAACACTGACCGCGAAGGTTTTGCTGAAGACTGACGACCGACGACTGACGACTGATTCTGCTTTACGAACTTTTACGTGACTTTACCAAGTCTTTACCCATCTGCGGAGCATGTGGTGTTCTAACTACAGAGAGATTTTTCTCCGGGGGCAGAAAGCTTCCGATGTCACAGGAATCAGAATTGGAGAGTAAATTCATGTCGAAATCAACAGACCCCAAGGGATCCAACTTCGAACGAGGCAGCCTGGTTGCCACGGCTGTTCTCGCGGGTTTGCTTAGCCTCGGCTTTGCCGTCAGTGCCTTTGGCCAGGACGACCAGGGGGCGCCTCCGCCGCCACCGCAGGCCGGTCAGCAGTCTGACCAGCAATCTCCGGGCATGGGAAGGCATATGGGTGGGCGTCATATGCCGACCGTGGACGATCAAATCAAGCACCTGAGCAAGAAGTTGAACCTGAGCGATGACCAGCAGGCGAAACTGAAACCCATCCTCGAAGACCAGCGCAAGCAGATGGACGAGATTCGCAATGATTCGTCTTTGTCCCGCGAGGACCGGTTCAGCAAGATGCAGGAGGCCCGGCAAGGCTCCGACACTCAGATCAAGAGCGTGCTGAACGACGACCAGCAAAAGACCTTCGACAAGATGCGCGAAGAGCGAGCCAACCGGATGAAGCAGTGGCACCGGGGAGGCGATAACGCTCCTCCCGCTGCTGCTCCGGACAGTCAGCAGTAACAGGCTTCGGACCTCGGACATCGGACCTCGGCGAATTGAGGCGGATTCGAGGTTCGAAATCTGAAGGCCGACTTTTTCCCCAAAGCCTCTGCGCTGGGTAATTCTTTTGCGTCGCCCGCAAGATTTGCCTGGTTCAGGGGCCCCTTTTTTGGATCCATGTGGGCGCGAGCGTCCCGCTCGTGCAAGCGCAGATTGCGTGGAGACAGCCGCCCTCGGCTGCCTGGCGGAGGCGAGGCCCGCTGTTTTTGTCAGGGCACAAGATCCGTCGAGCTGCGCTCGACTGGACAGCCGAGGGCGGCTGTCCCCACCTGATTTTTATTCAGCCTGCGGCATCTCGCACATCAGGGCCAGCAGATTCTGTTCGGAGTCGCGGAAGAACGTCATCCACAGATCGTGGGTGGGCATTTTTGCGATCAGGTGCGGCTCGTCCTCGAAGTGCACACCCTGACTGAGCATCTGCCGATGCGCGGCGGCGATGTCGGCTACAGTGAAGTACAGAACTGAACTGGGATGATCGAACTCGGGCTTCTCCGCGCGGCTGAGCATCAGGCGTACGCCGCCGCAATCGAAGAAGGCCAGGCTGCCGGTGGTGAACAAGAGCGGCAGGGCAAGTGTGTCCCGGTAAAATGCGGTGGCACGCTCCAGGTCGTGCACATTGATCGCGATCTGGCCGAGTCGCGAGATTCCGATGGGCAGGGTCGCAGAAGTCATTGCGGTCAACCTCGAGAATGTTTAATCGGACCGTGTGGGGCGGACACCCTTGTCCGCCGCCTTTGACGTCGATGGTGGTCCTAATTCTAAATCCTGGTTCCCCGGGTGTGCTCACGAGGGGAGCGAATCAGCTGGAAAAGTCAAAGGCGTCGGACAGAGCCTGCCCTGAGCGAAGCCGAAGGGAGTGTCCGACCCGCGCATCAGGTCTCAATGCCAACGTAGCAGATGCGTCCGATCAGGTAATCATGGACTTTCTTGCCCGGCTCCATGGCCATGACTTCGACGGGATAGGCCTGATTGTGGGGACGGAGGACCAGGTGATTGCCGGCAACCTCGACATATTTCACGGTGCATCCACCTTTGCGGGCCACCGCGTACATGTTCGATTCGCCCTTGCGATAGGGCTTGAGTGAATTGTAGTGGCGGTCAATCAGGACGGTGGCGCCGGGCAGAAGGCGGGGATACATACTCATGCCTTCGCGACCATCGGCGCGGATGATGACGAAGCGTTCCCAGCCTTCGCGGTCACCTTCGATTTCGGGGCGCAAGCGGCGCAGAAAACTCTTCTTGAGTTTCAGGGTGTCCTTGACCTTCATGCTCATGATCAGGGGCTGACGCGCCGCGACCTGACCCTCCACCAGCAGAACGTTCTCGAACTGGTCGTCGCTGGGGGGCGTAATGCTGGCGCGTTTGTTGATCTCGCCGGGATCGAGCAGGTCCAGGATTGACAGGCGCTGCACGTTCAATACCTTGTCCATGCCCTCAACGCTGAGGCCCCGTTTGCGGTTGAGGAAGTTCGAAATGTGCGCCTGCCTGAAGCCGGTTTCGCGGGCCAGGCGCAGGCCGGTCAGCTCGCCCTCCTGGATGCGCTCCCAGAGAGCTTTGCGCAAATTCTCCTGCAGGGCCCGGAACTTCATGCCCGGAGTATAGCATCGCGGGTATAGCGTATGGCTATTCATAAAATAGTTAGAACATCCGAAAGGCAATATTTTCTTGACTTGGTAAATCGGGAGCTATACGATCAGCGCCTTATATAGCTATTTGTACTTGAGGGGGAATTTAAGTACCAAGGGCAGAACAGGTCATGGTGAGCCAAACACAATCCGGGAGCGAGGAAAACAACTTCGTGGAATTCCGCCGCAAGGTGCAGTCCGCAGAGATGCTTTCTTCCGCCATGGAGCGGCTATTGCGGGAGCTCCATTTTACGGGCCGGCTCAGCGTCGTGGTGCAAAACGGCCGCGTGCTGAAGTCCGGCTATGAGGAGGGCTATTTCCGGCAGCCAACGGTCTATTAGATCCGGTTGGCCGATAGTTCCCCATCGCAGCACGACAACGTACTCATAATTAAATAATCCCAGCAGGTCATCGTAAGAGAAACGAGCCCTGTGACCGAGTCATCGGCACAGGGCTTTTTTATTTTGCCCGCAACCGAGATAACGATGGAGGCAATCATGAAAAGCGAAGACCCGGAAGTCATCCAGTTGGAGCTTAAGTACTGTGAACGTTGTGGGGCCCTGTGGTTGCGACTCCGCGGGGGGCAGGAAATCTACTGTGCTCCGTGCGACCTGGAGATGCTGGACCTGCCCTCGCCGCGCACAAACACGAGCCGGCCGCGTTTGCCCGGAAACCACAAGATCGAGATCAAGGCGCAGGCGGGCGAACTGGCGGTTTACTGCGGGAAAGGAGGGACGGCATGACCGCGCCTCCATGCTTTCCGTCACAGCCTTCAGCCTCCCGAGAACCGGGTGAAGCGGCGGACTCATCACCTCTACGCCGGGCGGGTGCGGGAACTGGACCGCATTCGCGCCGTGAGGCATATCCCACGAGCGGTCCCGATCCCGATTTATGGCTCTATCGGGAGCGGACGCTCGGGATACTCAGGCGTTATCAACGGCTGTCGGTGGAGGTGGGACGGCTGCCGTCTTTATTGGGGAGGGAGTTCTTCCGGACCCGGGTAACGTCTTATCACGCCGGAACATTTGAAGATGCCGTGATTTTTGTACACGACGTGGGGCGCGGGTTGAAGCAACTGGGCGAGTTCGAGCATAAGTTGATTGCGAGAATCGCGCTCCAGGACTACACCCAGAACGAAGCTGCACGCGTGCTCGGGTGCTGGCGGCGCACCGTGGGACGGCGGTTCCCGGAGGCTCTCGACCGGATGACAGGAATTTTTCTGGATTCCGGCCTGTTGATTCGCTTGCCCGCCAGCGATGTGGCCCGGGCGAAAAACTGTCAAGAGGGGAGCGGCGGGGAATTTCCCGCAAGTGCTTCTGCACAGAGGGAATAAAATTCATGCGTGCATGTCCCATTCTCCCCAGTTGATTTGTTATTCTGGATTTAGAGATTGAGAAACAAGAGAGCCGGTGGGCGCGCCCGAGAGCGCGCCCTTTTTTTGTGGCGAGGAATATCGGAGACCAAGACACAGCATGAGGAAAGCGAAAGCGCGGGCGGGAACGGGCAGCGCGAGGGCGGCCTCGCGGACAAAATCTGGCGGGCGCGAAACCCCAGACCTGGCAGAGATCCGCGGACACATTGCGGACATTGTGGGAAGCGGCGCCGTAGGCATGGTGGAGACAACGATCGAGCAGGTGGGAAAAGGCCATTATCTGGGAATGAAATATCTTTTCGAGATGATTGGACTTTATCCGGCGACATCGACGGAGGACGCAGCCGAGGATTCGCTGGCGGCGGTCCTGCTGCGAAGGCTTGGTATTCCCGAACAGCCAATACCGGAAACAGGCGTTACCGAAGATTCCAGGACCGATGCCGGGCCCGTTGAGGATAGCTTAGAATGAAAGCTGACAGTTGGGCTACAGCAACCAATCGTTGGGTGCGGGCGGCAGATCGTTTATCGGCAACGTTCAGCCGACAAACGACGACGCACCCAGGGTCATCGGTGGCGTATCAGCCCTTACTGCACGGGGCTTTCAACATGGACGTTACATGGGTGACCGGCCGGATTGGGGTCGGCGGAGGAATCTGGACGGCGGAGAACATGGCGGCGGTGTCACAGGCAGGAATCACACACATCATCGACATGCAGATCGAATTTGACGACACCGGGCTGGCGGCACCGCATGGCATCGAAGTCCTGTGGAACCCGATCGACGACGATTTTCAGCCCAAACCTGCCGAGATATTTGAGCGCGGTGTGGAATTCGCGACGCAGGCACTCAGTCAGGACGGGAGCAAGCTGTTCATTCACTGCGCGGCCGGAGTCCACCGGGCGCCGATGATGGCGCTGGCGGTTTTGTGCTCGATGGGTTGGACGCCGGAAGCGGCCCAGGACCTGATCGAGAAAGAACGCCCGGTGGTGGATTTCGCGGATGTGTATTTGCGCAGCGTGGAGAGATTTCTGGATCAGCAGGTGAGAGCGGAAAAGTAAGAAAGCAGTTTTCAGTTGCTGGTTCCCGGTTGTCAGTTAACTTTCTAGACCAATCCAACACATTTTAGCGAGGCTGATTTCCCTTCGAGGGGAAGGTCTGCCTTGCGAGGGTGAGACTCGGCAAGGGAGGAAACATGTTCGACGAACACCGCCGCCCCTGGGGGCGGCTTTTCTACTTGCTGGCGTTTGTGATGGCGTTGCTCGCCGCGGCGTGGGCGCAAACGCCGCCCACCACTACGATCAGCGATGTCGTGTATCGCGCGGACGGAACTCTCGCGGGCGGGACACTCCTGATTTCCTGGCCGACCTTCAGCACGGCCACCGGACAGGCGGTAGCAGCGGGCAGGAAGAGCGTGGTCCTGGGAACGGGAGGCGTCCTGTCGGTGGACCTGGTTCCGAACACGGGCTCGACGCCTCCGGGGACGTTTTACACAGTTGTGTACCAACTGGATG
>CAVWSP010000015.1:0-116439 GCA_963757835.1 Terriglobia bacterium
CACTCCACCCAGTCTGATGGCTGGCTCCCAGGCCCATTCCGCTATCGCCGTGGTAATACTCGTTGAAGAGCAGGCACTGGTTCCAGTGCGGATCGTCCTGAAACTTGCGGTAGGAACCGAAGCACGGACGCTTGCCGTCAGGACCGCGTTTGAAAATCGAGATCATGCGATTGGCCGCTTCACGCGCGATGTCATGCGGCGTGACGGACTGGTTCTTGCTGCCCGCAGTCGGCAACGAGAATTGCGGGCCGACCGCATCGCCGAAGCGCAGGAACGAGTGAATCAGCAAATAGGAAGTCGGGAACCAGATGGGGCCGCGCCAGTTCGAATTTCCTCCCTTCAGCTTGACCGCCGCCTCTCCAGGCTCGTAACCCATGGAGCGGTCTCCAAACTGGAAGGGATGCTGCTCATGATATTTCGACAGGCTGCGAATGCCGTAGGGCGAGAGAAATTCCGCCGGGTCCCAGATGCGCTGTAACAGGCGCTTGAACTGGTTGGGGTCGGCAATCGAAAGTACGTAGCGCTTCTGGCCATCGCCCACCGCGTAGCAGGCGTCTCCCACGAGGTCGGGACGGTTCTGGATGAACCATTCCACGTCGCGCAGGAAGCCGGGGTGAGCGGCGAGTTCCTCGCTTTCGAGAACTTCAATGGCATAAAGCGGAATCAGACCGACCAGCGAGCGCAGGCGGAATTTATGAAACTCGCCGTTGGGATAGCGCAGGACGTCATAAAAGAAGCCCTCCTGCTCGTCCCACAACTGGTAGTTGCGGCCGCCCATCTTTTTCATGGCCGCGCCGATGTAGATGAAGTGCTCGAAGAACTTGGTGGCCACTCCTTCATAGACCCGGTTCTGATTGGCCAACTCCAGCGCAATTCGCATCAGGTAGAGACAGAAAAAGCCCATCCAGCCAGTGGCATCGGATTGCTCCAGAATGGCGCCGTTGGGAAATTTCTCGCCGCGATCGACTACGGCAATATTGTCCAAACCCAGGAAACCACCTTCGAAGACGTTGTTGCCCTCGCTATCGACGCGGTTCACCCACCAGGCAAAGTTCATCAGCAGCTTGTGCAGGCATCTTTCCAGGAAGACAGTGTCGCCCTTGCCGGTGCGTTGCTTTTCACTCTGGTAAACGCGCCAGCAGGCCCAGGCGTGCACGGGGGGATTGAGATCCGAAAACTCCCATTCGTACGCCGGAATCTGGCCGTTGGGATGCTGGAATTGTTCGAACAGCAGCACCCACAGGTTTTCCTTGGCGAATTCGGGATCGACCAGCGCCAGCGTGGTGCACTGAAACGCCAGGTCCCAGGCCGCGAACCAGGGAAATTCCCACTTGTCGGGCATGGAAAGAATGCGCATCGAGTTCAGATGGCGCCAGTGAATGTTGCGCATCTGCTTGCGCGATTCCGGCGGCGGAAAGTTTGGATTGTCGCCTTCGAGCCAGCGATTCACATCCCACAAATAAATCTGCTTGCTCCACAGCATGCCGGAGAGGGCCTGGCGCTGGATCACTTTTTCGTCTTCGGTGGCCCGGGCGGGATGCACCGAGGCGTAAAACTCGTCAGCCTCAGCCTTGCGCCGGCCGACGATTTCGTCCACATCGTTGAGCGGATTCGCCAGTTTTTCCTGAGTCAGCCGCAGCCGCAGGATCATCGACCCGCCCGGCGGAACTTTCTGCCGGTAGTGAACGCATGACTTGGTGCCTGTCAGCCGAGGGTTCACGGAGTTTTCATGATTGATGATGTGGCGGTGGAAGGCGTCTTTCACATAGGGCTTGCGATTGTCCGAGCAGCCATAAAGTCGGACCGCGTTGTTCTCGTTGTCGGTGAACATCGCTTCCCCGCCCGGCGGGGCATAAAGGAAATGAGGCCCCAGCGAGTAGGGAAATTGCAGGTTGTGCAGGCTGGTAGCGTTCGATTCATCGGCCACGAGTGCAATCTGATTTCCAGCGGCCTGCAGACGGATGGAAGGCTCGGCGCCCGGCGGATCGGTCCAGGCCCAGGTATTGCGGAACCAGAGGTGCGGAAGCAAGTGCAGGTCGGCGGCTTCCGGCCCGCGGTTGATGGCCTCGACGCGAACGCAAATGTCTTCCGGCCCTGCCTTGGCATACTCGATGAAGACGTCGAAGTAGCGGTCTTGATCGAATATTCCCGTGTCCAGCAATTCGTACTCAGGCGCGCCCAGCTGCCCCCAGCGGCGCCGGTTTTCGTCCAGCAATTTCTGATAAGGAAACTCGCCTTGCGGATACTTGTACAACATCTTCATGTAACTGTGCGTCGGCGTGTTGTCGAGGTAGAACCAGTATTCTTTCGCGTCCTCGCCGTGGTTGCCTTCGTTCCCGGTGAGCCCGAACATGCGCTCTTTAAGGATAGGATCCCGGCCATTCCACAAGGCGAACGCGAAGACCAGAAGCTGGTAGCGATCGCAGATGCCGGCAATCCCGTCTTCCCCCCAGCGATAGGCCTTGCTGCGCGCCATATCGTGGGTGAGAAATTCCCAGGCACAACCATCGGGACTGTAGTCTTCGCGGACGCTGCCCCAGGAACGTTCGCTGACGTAAGGTCCCCACTTGCGCCAGGGCGCGACCGGGCCGGAATGTTTCTCGCGCAGCCGCTGATGCTCGGAAGTGTTGTTTTCCATGGTGCGATTCGGCACTGCTATTTGGCGGCCTGCCCGGGTCCGCGACCGAGCGCGGCTCCGACTTTCTGGAGTTGCGCCGCAAAAGCGGGCGCGTTATAGGCCGACGGGTTCTGAACCTGCGCGAACAATCCTGCAATCGCGTTCTTGAGATCGCTGTCCGGTGCGCCGTTCTGTTGGCAGACGTTGTACAGCGAATCAAGCGACATGGTGGCTTGCTCGGCGGCGCGCTGGCCCTGCAACGCAAGGCTCGAGTCGGCGGCAATGCGGCGCATGACCTGGAGGGTAAACGCCTGGTCGTAGGCGCGGTCATTCAGTTCGCTCGTGAGCGAATGCGCCAGAGTGGCGGCCCGTTCCGCCGAGGCCGCGATTTGTTCGCGGTCGCCGCTAAGCTGTCCCATCAGACTGTTGAGAGTTGCAACCTCCGATTCCAACTTGCCAGCGGCGGTGGCATCGGTCGCGACGGCTGCGTAACGGAAGACAACGAAGCGCGCCGCATTCCATGCGGGGACGCCCGGCGTGCGTCCGGCGTACCCTGCTTCCTGACGCCAACTGTCTTTTGGAGCGGTGAGGCTGTGGTGGCAGGCAATGCAATCGAGTTCTGCGTACTCCGGCCAAGTTGAACTGCGGGCGCGGCGAGCCAGGCGCTGCAAGCTGTCCCGCAACTGCATGCCCTGTCCGACGGCCCATTCCTTGGCGCCGAACCACGGAGTGTCTGTGGGTTCCTTCCAGTGGCGCGGCATGACCGCGCTGAAGAGGTTCAGCTCAAAGGTCAGGTCGGGATGTCCGGCGGCAATCATCTGATGATCGACGAATTTTTCCGCGGTGCCCACGTGGCAATGCAGGCAAGTGTGGCTGCGGACCGCCACATCGCGCAGATCGATCATGCCGAGTTTCGCTTTCTGCTCGGAAGATTGATTCTCCCAACCCTTGACCGTGTGCGGACCCAGCCAGCCTGCAGCCGGACCGTGGCAGCTCTCGCAACTTACGCCGTCATTCAGGTCGAAGGTTTGGGCGCGCTGCTCCGCCGGGACTGCGAGCGCGTGGCACGCCAGGCATTTCTCGTTCTGTTCCGGCGGGGACTTCAGATTCAGGATGCGCCCGATGCGGAGCGAGACGTCATTTGAAAGTACCTGGTAGGCGCGGGCATGTTTGTCCTGTCCCGCCCAGATGCTGTACTCGTTTTGAGCAACGTGGGTGATCTGTCTGGGCTGAATGCTGCCGTGGCAACTGCTGGAAGCGCAGCCTCCGGGGCCATTGTATTTTCCCACCGGGGAAGTCTGGCTGGCGGCGGCAGAGACGAGCGCAAAACCAATCCCCATGCAGGCTAGGGGCCGGAAATACCTGCGGCCGGCTGCGGCGAGAGTGGGCGTTCCGCACTTCATGATCGAGCGATATCGAGCAATGATTCAGGAAATAGAGATTTGGCTTGCTTATACCCATTCCATCCGGCGAAATCAATTGACAGTGTGGTACGTGGGGAAAACGGACGGACACGCACCACGGGTGCGCTATCGGGCGTCCGCGAAGAGAACCTTTGCCGTTACGATGGCAGGGGAAGGCGCAACGTTATGATGCAAGGCTAAGGGGATTCCTGCGCCGTGTTCGACGAACTCAGAGGCATCCAACACGAATTCGGTTACCTGCCCGCGGACCAACTGCGGCGGCTGGCGGCCAGGATCGATGTGCCGCTGAGCCAGATCCATGCCGTGGCCAGCTTCTATCCACATTTTCAGCTCACACCTCCGCCCCAGGTGGATGTGCGGGTGTGTGCCGATATGAGCTGTCATCTGCGTGGTGGCGTCGAGGTAAAAGCCGCGCTGGACCGGGCATTCCGCGGCACCAGCCCTGAAGCGGTGAATATCCGCGATGTGTCCTGCCTGGGGCGCTGTGATCAGGCGCCGGCGATTTCGATCAATGATCGGATTTATTGCAACATCGAGGGAGAGCGCACCGCCGCCGTAATCAAGGACCTGCTCTCAGGCGGGGCCCTGCCTGAACCGGCGCGCGACCGTCGTCAGACGCCGGTGATTTCCGATCCCTACAAGGGGTCTTCGAACTATTCGGTGGTGCGGAAGTTTGTAGAAACACGCGACTGGGCCGGCATTGTCTCGACCCTGAAAGCCAGCGGCCTCCGCGGGATGGGCGGCGCCGGTTTCCCTACCGGCAGCAAGTGGGAGATCGTGCGCAATGCTCCCGGCAAAGAAAAATACATTGTATGCAACGCTGATGAAAGCGAACCGGGCACCATTAAGGACCGCTTCATCATGGAGAATGCGCCCTGGCTGGTGATTGAAGGCATGATCACCGCCGGCCTGGTCACGGGCGCGCGTCGCGGAATCCTGTACATCCGGCACGAATACGAGAATCCGAAGGAAATTCTGCAGGAAGAAATTGATCGCTGTTACCGCGAACAATTGTTGGGTCCGAACATCCTGGGGAGCGATCTCAGCTTCGATCTGGAAATTTTCGTCAGCCCGGGTGGCTACATCTGCGGCGAGGAGAGCGCGTTGCTCGAAGCCATCGAAGGCAAGCGGGCTGAGCCTCGAAACAAGCCTCCCTTCCCCGGAACGAATGGTCTGTGGAACCAACCCACGGCGATCAACAACGTGGAGACGTTCGCCTTCGCAACCGTGATTCTGGTTCGTGGAGTGGAGTGGTTCAAGGCCCAGGGGAAGAATGGATCGGCCGGCATGAAGTTTGTCGGCATCAGCGGCGACGTGAACCGGCCCGGAGTTTTTGAAGTGCCGATGGGCACGAAGTATTCCGAACTGATTCAGGAGTACGCGGGCGGCGTGCTCGAGGGCCGCGCGCTGCTGGGCTTCGCGCCCTCGGGGCCGTCTTCCGGTTATCTGCCCGCTTCCATGGCCGATCTTCCGCTGGACTGGAATGCCCTGGCGGCGGCGGGTTCGATGGTGGGCTCGGGCGCGATCGTGGTTTGTGGCGAGGGCCGCTGCATGCTCGATATGGCGCTGAACGCGGTGCGCTTTTATCGCAATGAGTCCTGCGGGAAGTGTGTTCCCTGCCGCGTGGGCTCGCAAAAGATGGTCGAGATGCTTACCGGATGGACTGAAGGCCGCGCGTCGAATTCAGACTTGCAACTGCTCGACGAACTCTCTTTTGCGATGAAACTGACCTCGATCTGCGGCCTGGGTCAGATTGTTCCCGCGCCCATCCAATCGGTGCTGAAGCATTTTCCCCAGGTGGTGGATGAGCACGTCAAGAACGGGCGCTGCCCGGCGGGCGTTTGCGTCCCCAAACGAGGGGCGGCATGAGTTCCAGGCCTGCGCCCGAAATTCAGCTGACCATCGATGGCAGGCAAGTTTCGGTTCCGGCCGGGACCACAATCTTTGACGCTGCCCGCGTCAACGGCATCCCCATTCCAACGCTTTGCCATCAGCAGAATGAAAATCCGGTGGGCGTGTGCCGGGTGTGCGTGGTGGATGTGGGACAGCGCGTGTATGCCGCCTCCTGCATTCGCCAGGCGGAAGCCGGCATGACGGTGAAGACGGCGACCGAACAGGTGCAAGGCGCGCGACACACTCTTATCGAGTTGCTGATGTCGGACCATCCCGCGCCCTGCGCCCGACAGTTGCACTCGGGCGACTGCGAACTGGAACATCTGGCTGCCGCGGCGGGAATCACCGAACCGCGCTTCCCGCGCCGCACCACGCCGCGGGGAAAGGATGACTCTTCAGCGGTGATTGCGGTGGACCACGAGTCCTGCATCCTGTGCGACCGCTGCATTCGCGGATGCGACGATATTCGGCACAACTGGGTGCTGGCCCGCCGTGGCAAGGGATATCAGGCCGGGATCGCCTTCGATAACAACCTGCCCATGGGCGGATCATCGTGCGTTTCCTGCGGCGAGTGCATGGTGTCGTGCCCCACCGGAGCGCTCACCAACAAGCGGGTGGTTGGAACGGAACTGGGGGAAGGCGACGTTCTCGACCCCGCCGAGCTTTTGCATCTGCCGATTTTTGAAAATGTTTCGGGCACATTTCTGGAACTCAATCAGAAGGCAGTGGTCAAGCGACGCTTTCGCGCGGGGGAGATCATCTGTCGCGAAGGAGACTTCGGTTCGACAGCTTTTTATATTCTGGAGGGCAAGGCGGAAGTCTTTCTTTCCAGCCCGATCGCGCACGTCAAGACGCAGGGCAGCAGCAGCGGATTCTTCAGCCGGCTGAAAAGCATGTTGTCGCCACGCGAAGAGGACAGTCGCAGCGAAGAGTCCTACCGGCCGTTCATCCCGATTGATGCCTCGGTCGATTTGCCTTACGACAATCCCATCGCCGGACTGGGGCCGGGCGACCTGTTTGGCGAGATGACCTGCATGAGCTACTACCCGCGCTCGGCCACGGTGCGGGCG
The DNA here is from genome assembly GCA_963757835.1 of Terriglobia bacterium. Lineage (GTDB taxonomy): Bacteria > Acidobacteriota > Terriglobia > Terriglobales > Acidobacteriaceae > JAIQFF01. The sequence goes on from CAVWSP010000015.1 coordinate 7,005, forward strand.
AAGACCGATTGCGTGATGCTGGAAATGCTGCGCAACGTGCTCGACATCCTGCAGCGCAACAAGACTTTTCGGGCGCAACTGGAGCGCAACTATCGTGTCCGCGCACTGGATTCGCACTTGCGGAGTGTTCCGATCTTCGCACCTCTGACCAAGGACTTTGTCGATCACTTGCGCGACCGGGTTGAATTAGTGCGGTTCAGTCCGGGCCAGGTAATCTGCCGCCAGGGCGATGCCGCGGACAGCTTCTACCTGATACGCATCGGCTTCGTGAAAGTCTCCGAAGAGAAGCTGGGAGGCGATCTGGTGCTGGCCTATCTGGCGCGGGGCGGCTACTTCGGCGAGATCGCGCTGCTCACTGGCAGCCCGCGCACCGCCACCTGCACGGCTCTCGACCATGTTGAGGTAGTGCGCATCTCCGCCGAAGATTTTCAACTGATGCTCGACAAGTTTCCCGACGTGCGGCATAGCCTGGAGGCCACGGCGCACGAACGGCTGGCGGAGAACCGAAGCCGCACCATCCGGACTGAGAATGTTCCGGTGGACCAGTTCCTCGCCCAGGGACTGATGGAAGCACAGAGCCTGCTGGTGCTCGATCTGGACCGCTGCACGCGTTGCGATCAATGTGTACGCGCCTGTGCCGACGCACATGATGGAGTGAGCCGGTTGGTGCGCGAGGGCCTGCGTTTCGACAAGTATCTGGTAGCGACTTCATGCCGGCAGTGCCGCGATCCGCTTTGCATGGTGGGCTGCCCCGTGGGCTCGATCCGGCGGCGCAACACGCTGGAAGTGATTATCGAAGACTGGTGCATCGGCTGCGGTCTGTGCGCCACCAATTGCCCGTACGGGAACATCAACCTGCATCCCTTCCCCGTGGAGGTGGACGATCCGGCGCATCCCGGCCGGCAGATCGCGAGCGTCAAGGTCAAGGCGACGTCGTGCGATTTGTGCCACGATCACGCCGAGCCCAGCTGCGTGTACGCCTGTCCGCACGACGCCGCGCACCGGGTGAATCCGCCGGAGTTCTTCGCCAATATCATTCAACCGCAGAGCATGGCAACCAAGACGAGGAGCTGAGGCCGCGTGCGGATCGACGAAACTCACCGCAAATGGTTTGTCGGAAGCGCGATCGGGCTCGCGGTGGCAGCCGTGGTGTATGTGCTTTACAGCGCACGCTCCCCGCAAGGCCCGCGGGGCGGCAGCGCATTGGGATTGACTTACGGCATCGTTGGATTCAGCTTCATGCTGTTTGCCGGACTGCTGGGGCTGCGCAAGAAGTTTCCCATCTGGCGAGTCGGAAGAGCACAGTCCTGGATGCGGGGCCATCTGTGGCTGGGATTTCTCAGCTTTCCGCTCATCCTTTTCCACGGCGGCTTTCACTTTGGCGGAGCGCTTACCCGGGTCCTGATGTGGCTTTTTATTTTTGTTTTCGCCAGCGGAATTCTGGGCGCCGCGCTGCAGCACTTCATTCCCCGCATCCACACCGCGCAGCTTCCGATGGAGACGATTTACGAGCAGATTGACCGCGTGCGCGGCCAGTTGGCGAAGGAGGCGGTCCGCCTGGTAGAGGAAGCCTGCTCCGCGCTGGAAGGCGAAGTTTCGCACGCCAGCGAGTTGCAGCGGGCGACATCGGCCAGCGCGGGGAAGATGGGAGGACTCACAGTCGCGTCTGGACTGCAGGCGGACGAAGGAGTCAGCACCCAACTTCGACATTTCTTAAGCAGCGAAATGGAGCCGTATTTGAGCCGCGCGGGCCCGGGCGGAATGAGCCTGAGCGATGCTTCGCAGGCGCGGACCATGTTCCAGCAACTGCGCGTGCTGCTGCCCCAGAATCTGCACTCCAGCGTGGACGACCTGGAAAACATCTGCGAGGAAAAGCGCCAACTGGACCAGCAGAGCAGACTACATAAGGTCCTGCACGGCTGGTTGCTGGTGCACATTCCGCTGTCCTATGCGCTGCTGCTGCTGGGAGCTGTGCATGCGGTAATGGCCCTGAAGTTTTGAGACAAGGCGATGCTGCGACGGTCACGAACCACAAAAAAACTCGCCAAGCGCATTGACCTGCAATATTTCACGCAGCCGCACGCCCTTCGACGCTGGCGCTTCTGGCTGTCGGTGGCGGTGCCAGTCATCGCCTTGGGATGGCTGGTCTCGCAGCGGGCGCAGGGCGGACAGAACGTGTACTCCAGCGGGCCGCTGTCCGCATCACACGCAGTGTTCACACAGCAGTGCGCTCTTTGCCACCTCGCCCGCACGGCCGGCTTCAGCGCCCCGGTGAGCGACCAGGCATGCCTCGCATGCCATGACGCACCCGTGCACCATGCCAACCAGACTTTCACGCCTGCTTGCAGTTCATGTCACCAGGAGCACAAAGGCGCGAGATTGCTCGCTGCGACTTCTGACTCCAGTTGTTCGCAGTGTCATGCTGATCTGCGCACGCGGGACGGAAAGCCGCACTACGCAGTTTCAATTGCAGCATTTACCAGGGGGCATCCGGAGTTTTCTGCGCTGCGCGCGGGCAAGCCGGATCCGGGGAAGGTGAAGTTCAATCACTATGTCCACCTGCAACCTCATCTCATGGGCCCGAACAACGAGCGTGTAGAGATGAGTTGCGACGATTGTCATCGCACGGCGACGGGAAATGAGGGATGGCCGTACGCGGCGGTCGGTGATGCGTTTCAGGCCGAACAAAGCGTACCTCAGGGGCTGAAGCCCGCTTCTTTGGCGGGGCGTGGTGGCACGGCTGAAGCCGTGCCCTTCCGCGTACAACAGCGCTACATGACGCCAATTACGTTCTCTCAACATTGCGCGGCTTGCCATACCCTGCAGTTCGACAAGCGTTTTGGCAATGAGCAGGCGCCGCATGAAAGGCCAGAAGTGGTGCAGGCATTCCTGCTGAAAAGATTCAGCGAGTACATCGCAGCCCATCCCGAGGCGGTGCATGAGGTGAACCCGCCGGATCGCCAGATTCCGGAGCGGGTGCGCGTGCCACGGGTTGCGCGTAACGCGTCAGAATGGGTGCAGTTCCGCACCGACGATGCGGAATGGTTGCTGTGGAGCAAGACCTGCAAGCAGTGCCACACCCTGAATCCCGGATCAGGCCCGCTGCCAGTAGTGGCAAACTCCAATCTGACGGGTCGCTGGTTACCCCACGCTGAGTTTGATCATCACTCCCACCGCATGATGACGTGCAGTGCATGTCACGCGAACACGTCGAATAGCCGCGAGACCTCCGACATATTGTTGCCTGGCATTCAGACTTGCCAGCAATGCCATCGCGAAGACAAACCCAGGGAAGCGGCCGAGGGGCGCTGTTTCGAGTGCCATCAGTACCACGACTGGACGAAGGCTAAACGGACAAAGGGGCGGTTTACGATTCCGGAGTTGCTTGGGGTGGCGCAGCTCAGGGATCCGCATGACTGACTTTTTCTCCCGAGCGCTCCTAACCACGGAGGACGCAGAGAACACTGAGGTCGAATTAGGGATGCTCAGCGAACATCTTTCCCGCTCTGTCGGCTCGAGTTTTCTGGCGAGACGTCACCTGCTCCGTCGGTTACGGTAAACACTTTTCCATCCTTCAAATACATGCGTTCCATCTCCTGACGGTTGAAGGGACGCGCCCCCCGGCGTCCGAAGACGGCGAGCTGGTTGCCGCTTTCATCTACCGCACGGTCGCGATCAATCCCCTTGGAGATAGCCAGTGCCGGGCCGCGGGTGCGATAACTGGCAATCAGCCTGGGCGTGGGGCGCGGACTGAATCCACTGAAGGCCGGGTTATCGACCGGCGAGAACAGTTGCACAACCTTCAATCCATTGGCTCCGTCGGCGACGTAGGCAAACAGGCTTGAACTCACCATGCCAAGCTTCACGTCGTTCGTGTCATTGAGCGAGCCGCCGGCGTTGAAGAATTCATCAAGCCGCGGCTGTTCAGGACGCTCCACATCCACGATTGCCATCCCCTGCTTGCCGGCAGCGACATAGGCGTAGGTGCGGGCCACGTACAGGTTGCGGGCATCCTCCAGCCGAACCAGCGCGCCTGACACCGGCTTAGGCTGGGCCAGATTGGTGACGTCCAACACTTTGAGTCCCTGGCGGTCAACCACGAACGCGTAGCGGAACTGTATGGCGAGGCCTTGCGGCTGCAGCAGAAACGGCGCCCCGATTTCAGCCACGATCCTGGGTTGCAGCGGGTGGTCGAGATCGACTACCACCAGTCCGCGATCACACAGGATGTAGGCGTAAGTCCCGGCGATGGTGATGCGTCGTGCACCGTTCAGCGCACCCTGCGGATTGAAGGTTGCGGCCCGCTTCAGAAAATTGTTTGCGGGATTGCCGTCGAGCAGCGTGCCAACACCCGGACTCTTGCCTTTCAGATTTGGATCGCCGACGATCACCAGGCCCTCGTACTTGTCGGCGACGTAGAGGAATCCATACATGAGGTGAATACTCTGTTCTTCGTTCTCTTCGCGATGGGTGCGCAGCGGGTCAACCCCGAGAGTAGTCGGCGTCGCCACCGCCGTTGCGTATTTCGTGGGCAGATAAAAGCGCTGGCCCAGGGGAGAGACCGGCGCGGTCACCATGCGTTCGGAAATATCTTTGTTGTCGATGTTGGCGATATCGAAAATGCGGAAGCCGCCTTTGCCCATGGCCGCGTAGAGATATTCTCCCCGGGCCTGCACATCCAGGACTTCGGAGCCGGCATGGTGGTAGGCCTCCTGGAGTTCGCTGTGGGCAGCGACATGCTTCTTGTAGTTCTCGGGATAGGCGATTTTCTGAAAGTCGCTGCCAATCACAGCCGGCGGTTCATCATGTTCGGCGACGGCCACGGCTTCGTAGCCGCCCTTGCCGCCGGCCACGAAAACATAGCGGCCCATGAAGTTCATGAAATTCGTGCCCTGAAGAAGGAGTTGCGCCATCCAGGCGTTGTTGTCGTTGGAGCGCGAGACGTGGCAATCGGTACAGCCTTTGGTCTCCTTGGCACGGACGGTATGGGGGACGAAGGTGCTGAAGGCCTGTCCGCTGAAACCTTCGGCAGAAATCGTCTGCTGCTGGTAATAGAGCCAGTCACGGTCGTTGTTTTGCGAACTGACCAGCACCGCGCAGGCCGACCGTACCGGCGCCACCCGGTTGCCGGTCACCGTCCCATCGATCCCCAGAGTGTAGATGTCGTCGCGCAGGACCTGAAAATTGTAGGAAGTCCAGTTGCGCGTGGTGAGGCCCTCATTGTGCAGCATGGGCATGCGCTGGTTTGCCGTCATGGAAAGATGGCAGCCGTAGCAGGTGGGCGCCCAGGAGGAGTGGCAGGCGTAGCACGTCATCTTGTTGTTTGGATGCGCGAGTGCTGATTCTTTTGTTGTGGAAGCGCCTCCCCAGGTCTGACCATCCTGCTGGATGGTTTTCGCCAGGCGGGATTTCTCGCTGTAGTGCTGGGCGCCCGGCGTAATCGTGTCCAGCACCTGCACCACTTCCCACGCCTTGTCTTTTTCCAGCATCGAGCGTTGATACAGGCGGCCGTCCTTCCAGTAGAAACGGCGCTCCTGCCACGGGGTACGCAATCCCGCCAGATTGGTGCCGCCCTTCGGAGCAGCGATGCCAGACGTCATCAGGGCCGCACGCTGCTCGATCGTGCCGTGACAATCGACGCAATCGATTTCGATGGCGTTGCGGGTTTCTCCGTAGAGTTTGCCGTTGCCGTGATTGTCCTGCTCGAAGTGGCAGTCAATGCAGTGCATTCCTTTTTCCAGATGGATGTCTTTCAGGTGCACCGCTTTCCCGAACTTATCGGGATCGTCGAACCCGACCTTCTTGTCGTCCTGGTCCAGCAGGTTGCCTTTGCGGTCGTGTTTGAAGACGGCGCGGAAAATCCAGCCATGGCTGTGAAAGTCGGCAAACTGTGTGTGTTGCAGTTTCCGGTTAAACTCCGGCGTGCCGGTCTTCTCCAGGAAGTCCGGGTCCGACCACAGGCCTCGCACGGCGGAGCGTTCGGGATTGCGAGTCTGAATCTGGTTTTGCTCGGCCGCGCTGGGATGGCGTTGCTCCGCCGGCCACATATGCCGGCCATCCATTTCGTTGTCCCACCAGGTGTAGCCGAAATAGGTCGCGACCATGTTCGTCCCCGGGTGCATGTGACAGACCATGCACTGGCTGGACGGAATCGAGCGAGTGAACTGGTGGCGGATGGGATGTCCGGATTGATTTCGCGGGATGGTGGGGTCGGCGGTGATCGTCTGTCCCAGATTTCCGGCGGCAGCATAAGCTCCGGAATGTTCCGGCGAACGATCATTAGCGTAGACCACGTGGCAGGCGCTGCAGCCGCTGGCGCGGTAATCTCCCGCCTGGTCGTTGGTGCCGGGAAAAGATAAAAGCGGATCGAACAGACGGGTCTTTTGCAATCCGAGAAAGACTGGATCGGTGCGCAACTCGGTGCCGAAGCCGCGCTCGCTCAACTTGATCTCCGGTTTGCCCGGTTCTTCCTCGAGGCTTGGATTCCCGACTTCAGACTTTTTCCCACTGCCGCGTTCGAAAACGCGCAACACGTTGCCGGGCTGCGAAATCTCCCAGCGCTGCAACGGATCGAGATAAGGCAGCACACCTTTCTTGCTGATCTCTTCAGGCGTAGGTGGCGGGAAGGTGAGCAATCTTTGCGGAGTGCCATCGGGGCCGTAGCTCTCACCGAAGTGGGCTGTCTTCAGTGGAAAGGCGCCATTGTTGTAGAGCGCGGCGCTCCACAGCATGGCGCCATGGGTCATCATGCTGGTCTGCACTTTTCTTACTTCAGCGGTGTGACAGCCGCTGGTGCCGCAGGTTTTTTCGGCTACGCGCAGGTCTCCCGGGTTGACGAAGCGAATGTAGTTCCAGTCTTCGTCGAGCCACTTGGTGTAGGACCGCGTCGGATTGGCGGAGCTCAGGGCATTGTCTGGATTCCTCGATTGAGGATGGGCCTGACCCTTGGCCTGATTGTATTGCGGAGAATCCTTCGGGGCATCCGCAGTCAGGCGAACGTCGGCATTTCCTCCATGACAGTCGGTGCATCCCAGGCGTACGGTCCTCGTGTTGTGCATGGTGGGAGCGTCGGTTGCCGTGTGGCAGGTGATGCAGCCGGCGGATTTGCGGTCGGCCTCGACTTGGGACTGCAGCAGAAGGACGTCGGATGATGTGTGAGCGTGGGCCGGAATCTGGCTCGGGAGTGCGAGGCTTAGCGCAATGAGCAGCAGGCGTGCCGGGTTAGTTGATTTGCGCCGCATTCGAATTCCAAATCCCTCGACTTATAACTCTTTGCTACTGCCGCACGAGCGAGGGCGCTCGCGCCTGCATTAAAACTGAAACTTTATTCTGGCGAAGACTGAGAATAGGGTCTTCCCGTTGTAAATTTCTTCGAATCCCCGGCCCGGAACCAGCGACGATATGCCACCCGTGAGGACAATGTTTTCGCTCAGTGGGGGACGATATTCCACGCCCGTACCCAAATCTGTCCCGATGCTGTGGCGAATCCCATGCTGGAAGAGCAGAATTTCCAGCGGTTCAGTCCGGTCGAAGCGCAGGTAGTTGCCGTTTACGAATGCGCGCAGTTTAGGCGTGACGTTGAAATCCGCACCCAGATTGAATAAGTAGAGTCCCGGATTGACGAAGTTGGCCTGGCCCTCTTCTTTATTCGAGCGCAGGCTGGGCAGCAGGCTCGCGGGATTCATCAGCCCGATGCCGGTCCCGGTGAGGCGCAGGCCTTCGTTGTCCCAGAAGCTGAAGGCGCTGCCGGCAAAGTGGGTGTCATCCACGATCGTGTCGAAGCCGTGGGCCGTGCCATCGGTGCGGGAGGCGCCGGAGCGGTTGCTGGAGTCGCCGGAAGAGTAGAAGAACGAAGCCCGGTAACGAACCCAGTCTTTATCGACCGAGACTTCAAGAGCCGCCATCCTGGCGTTGATGTCAACCCGACGGCCGGCGATGGGATTGAAATCGTCATGGCCCAGGACCTGATAGAAAGCGTGGCTGAGATTGATGCGGCCAATGTGTCCATTGCTGGTCCAGCCCAGATAGTAGGCCCGGATGGCGTGCGCGTTCACGCCGCCGTTGACCACCGCGCCCGCCGGCCCCGGCCGGACCAGAAATCCGTTGTCGTCGTAGTGGATGCTGGCGTCGTCGCGGTTGTAGTGAAAGCTGAATTGGGTGGTGTAGCCTTTGGCCAGAAAATCCTGCACATAGACGTTCGCGACGTAAACCTGCTGTCCCCGATTCTGGAGTGTGTTCAGCCCGCTGTTCGTGTTCTTCTCAAGGAAGTTGAACCAGGCGAGATTGTAGGCCAGGCGGTTGGAACGCAGGTTGCCGAAAAGGCGCACTCCGGGCTGTTCTTCGGAGAACAGGAATCCGCGAAAGTCGCTGGTGAACTGCTGGATGCCGGCCCGAACCGAAATGAAATCGTAATTCGGACTCAGGTCGCGGATCTTAGCCTCGACGAAGGCCTCCTGCAATCCCACGTGAGTATCGAAGCGATTGATTCCCTCCCTCGGATCCACGTTTACGATTCCTCGCTCACGAGTCTGCAGAAAGTTGAGGTTGATCTCGGGTGTGAGTCGCACTCGAAAATCAACCGGGCGGAAGGAAGTATCGCCGCGGAAGAGATCGAAAGAGAAACGCAGATTCTGCGTGAGCAGGGCCTGTTCGCCGCGACCGAAAAAGTCACCACTATCCGGACGTTCGCTGTCTACACCACTGGGCAATGGCACGCGGCGCCCATCCACGGCGGTTTCGCTGGCGCCAGTAAAGTTGAAAAACCATTGTTGTCCGAAGATGGGATAGTCGCCCTTGAGACGATTGCGGTTGAACGGATCGTACCAGTGGCCCTTGACGTAGGGCGCGTCGCGCTGCTGCTCGTAGCGCCGCCACTCCGGCATGGCCGTGTCCCAGCGGTCGGGCTGGGGAGAGAAGTTGGCAGACTCTGGCGGGATGGGTTCGGCACCCGATTCCACCGCGGTCACATCCGGAGCCGAACGATTCATGCCCGGATAGGGCGAAGTTGGAGCGGCCACTGCGGGGGTGCGGGGAGTTCCCGGCAAACCCGATGGCCCTTTGCTTTCGGGAGCAAGCGCAGTCAGCGCCTGCATCTGAAGCTCAAGCGTTGTGAGCTCCCGCTTGATCAGTTCCACTCGTTCAATCGCCAGAGTCTTGAAACCCGGCTTGGTCAACCTAAGTTTGTAAGTCCCAAGCTCGACATCGCGCAATCGGAAGATTCCTTCCACGCCAGTGCTGGTCTCGTAGTGAGCGCCGGAGGCGTTGCGCAGGTCGAGATGGACGCCGGGCACTGCCCTCCCTTGCTGATCCCGCACGATTCCCTGCAGCGACATGACGTTTGCCGGACGATGCTCCGGAAGCTGCCGGCTGGATCCGCCCTGCGCCCCGGCCTCCTGTGCCAGAGCTGGGGCGAAAGACAAAAACGAACACAGGCAGAGATGGATGGACAGTCGCAGCCTCCATGGAGCATGCGGCGACCCGGACCACAGGAACCCGTGCCAGCATCGGCCTGTCAGCACCCGTCGCCACCATCCCAAGGAGAGTTATCTCTTTTCGTACCATAGCGATTCTCTCCATGCAACAGAACTGCGGCCAGTGACTTTGGTTTGTCACTGGTACCGACACAGGAAACCAAAACCCGCAGCAGACTTGTTAAACTCGCCCGACGAGGGAGTGCGAACATGTCGCAGGCGGCAACGGCGGTCGAAGGAGAGCGGGTGGGGCGGTGCGGCGACCCCTGCGTAATGGTCATTTTCGGCGCGGCCGGCGATCTTACCCGGCGCAAATTGATCCCATCGCTTTATAACCTGGCGAAATACAACCTGCTATCGCGTGAATTCGCGATGATTGGCATCGCGCGCAACCCGATGACCACCGAGGAATTTCGCGCCAAGCTGGTAGCGGACCTGAAAGAATTCGTGCAGGGCCCGGTTGATCCCGATCTGCAGGAGTGGTTCGAGCGGCATGTGTTCTATATCACCGGCGAGTTTACCGACCCCGGCACCTATCAACAACTGAAAGATCTTCTTCAGAAGGTAGATCAGGACCACGCTACTCACGGTAATTATTTTTACTATCTCGCCACCGCCCCGGATTTCTTTGGTCCCATCGTGCAGCAACTGGCCGCCACCGGCCTGATGAGCGAGGAAAATCACCAGTGGCGGAGAGTAATCATCGAAAAACCATTCGGACGCGACCTGGATTCAGCGCGCGCTCTGAACCAGGAATTGCTCAAGGCAGTAAGCGAAAAACAGATTTACCGCATCGACCACTATCTGGGAAAGGAGACCGTACAGAATATTCTCGCCTTCCGCTTTGCCAATGGAATTTTCGAGCCGATCTGGAACCGGCGCTACATCGATCACGTGCAGATTTCGGTGGGCGAGACTGTCGGCGTGGAGAAGCGGGGCGGCTATTACGATACTGCGGGAGCGTTGCGCGATATGGTGCCCAACCACATCATGCAGCTGATCAGCTTGACCGCCATGGAGCCGCCCATTTCCTTTCAGGCGGACGCGGTGCGCGACGAACAGGCCAAAATACTGCACGCAGTGCAGCCGTTGAGTTCCGAGGACGTGTTGACTCGAACCGTGCGCGGACAATATGGCGAAGGCGAGGTCGCGGGTCAGCATGTTCCCGCCTATCGCTCCGAGCCCGGCGTCCCACCCGATTCGCGAACTGAAACTTTTGTGGCAGTGAAGCTGCAGGTGGACAACTGGCGCTGGGCGGGTGTTCCCTTCTATCTGCGGACCGGAAAACGCATGGCCTCGCGCAGCACCTACATCGTCATCCAGTTCCGGCGCGCGCCCTTCGTTCTCTTTCGCGATACCGAAGTAGAAAAGCTCATGCCCAACCAACTTGTCCTGCACATTCAGCCGGAGGAAGGAATTGCGCTACGCTTTGCGGCCAAGACTCCGGGGCCGATCATGCGACTCGGCACCGTGGACATGGATTTTCACTATTCCGACTACTTCGGCAAGCAGCCCAGCACGGGCTACGAGCGCTTGCTGCACGATTGCATGGTGGGCGACGCGACTCTATTTCAGCGGGCGGATATGGTCGAAGCGGGCTGGAGCGTTGTCAGTCCGATGCTTGATCTCTGGAAGGCGTTGCCGCCGCGCAATTTCCCCAACTATGCATCCGGCACGTGGGGTCCGAAGGATGCCGACGAACTGATGGAACGTGACGGGCGGCATTGGAGAAACTTCGAGGAGTGAGGCGACCCGCGGGAACGGCGCGTTGGACGTGCCCTGTGGAGCCGGTCGTGGTAGGGGCCGGGGTAGTCGTCGTGGAAGGGCACGACTTCAGTCGTGCCAAAAAAAGCGCTGGACGAAGGCGGCTTCAGCCGCTCTGGTCCGCTTGTCGAACGCTCGGCGTTAGCAAACGATTATGGGATCGCGCGGAATCACAGCCAACCTCAGCGGCTAAAGCCGCGTCATCCCGGGGCGAAGGTGGCACGAGTAAACTCGTGCCCTTCCCCTTTCCGCAGTCTGTCGAGGTCACCTTGAAGACCGCCTTTTGATCTTCCCTCTTGATCTTTGCTTACTTGCTCTTCATCTCGTACACGCCATCCCAGTCCGGTTCAGGCGCGGTTTCCATGAATTCAAGGGCGCGCTGCAGGAAGATCTGCGTCGGGCCATCTTCCGGAAACGATGCGAGCAGTTCCCCGAAAGTGCCGGCAGCTTCGCGCCAGTTTTGCGCGTGGTACGCCTTCATGGCGTTCTCGAAGCGGGTAATCAGCGCCTCATATTTCGGTCTGGCGGCTTCTACATCCATCAATTCGTAAACTACCACTGGTTGATGTTTGCCTTTCACCCGAATTCGATCCAGTTCGCGGCAGACAAAATGGTCGGCTACCTGAAGATAAGTTCCCTCGCTGAGCACGATGCGGGATCGATATTGTTTGGTCATGCCTTCCAGGCGCGACGCCAGGTTGACGTTGTCCCCCATCACCGTCCATGCCAGTCGCTTGGCCGATCCCATGTTTCCGACGTTTACCGGGCCGGTGTTGAGACCAATTCCGATGGCGATTTCCTTGCGCCCTTCCCCGACCCATTTTGCGTTGAGCTTCTCCAGGCCACGAATCATTTCCAGAGCGCAATGGCAGGCGCGCAGCGCATGATCGTCCTGGGGGTACGGCGATCCCCAGAAAGCCATGATGGCGTCGCCGATGTACTTGTCGAGCGTGCCCAGGTTTTTGAAGATAACTTCGGTCATTTCTCCCAGATACTCGTTCAGCAGGCGCACCAGCTCGTCGGCGGTCATGCCCTCGGACAAACTGGTGAAGCCGCGAATGTCGCTGAACATGACGGTCAGTTCTTTGGTCTCGCCGCCGGGGCGAATATATTTCTGCGGATCTTTTTCGATCAGGGCAATCACGCCGGGCGACAGATACTGCGAGAAGGTTTTGCGGATCTTCCGCTTTTCGCGTTCTTCGAAGATCATGCGAAAACTCGTAATCACGGCGTAGTTCGCCACCAGTGTTCCGGCCGGGATCACAAAGCTGAGCCACCTTCCCATGGTGGCGAAGCTGAAATAGACGAACCATCCGAACACGGCCAGGGCGCACACCAGGGAGAGCGTGGAATAGAGCGGCTTGATACGCGCGAACCAGGCGCCGAAGGCGAGGCCGAACAGGACGATAAAGCCGGCGTCAATCAGGTCCTCCCGAATACCTCGAGTGAGAAATGTGCGCCCCGGCTCAGCGCTGTGCAGCAGGTTGTCGATGATATTGGCGTGGACCTCGACTCCCATGTAGCTGGCGGTTCCGCTCTGGAAGGGCGTATTGCGCAGGTCTCCGATGGCCATGGCGGTGGCGCCCACCAGGACAATCTTGTCCCGAAGCGCGGCGGCGGGAACGGTACCGTCAATTACGTCCGCCATGGAATATTGCGCGTAGGTCCGGTAGGGGCCGGTGTAATTGATGAGAGCGGTGCCGTCGCGCGAAGGCAGAAGCAGATGCTTGCCCAACTGGATGCGCTCCAGGCCAGTCTCGGCGATGTAGGCGGCGATTTCCTGGTCGGGAATGTTTTCGTACTCCCGCACCGACTGCAGCGCCAGTGAGGGAAAGAAATCCTGGTCCTGATAACGCATGATCAGGAGGGCGTGGCGGAGCGTGCCGTCAGGATCGGGATTGATATCAATGAATCCATAAGACGAGGCCGCTTCTGCGAGCTTGGCGATGTTGGCTTCTGCCCCGGCCGCGACCGTGCCTCCGTTTTCGATCCATGATTTCCCCATGTCGAAGTCGCGGCCGTCTTTGGATTTGACCTTGAGCACCTGCGGAAATGCCTTGGCCCAGGCGACGTTGAAATATTCCTCTGCCTTTTTGGGATCGGAGAGCCGAGCGCGCTGCTCATCCAGGAACAGGTGTCCGAGAACTACGTTGCCGGATTGCTTGAGCGCCGCGGCGAAGACGGCATCCTGGTCGCTGGCGGCTTCCAGGTCTTGAATTTTCTTCAGAAAGGATGGCGGCGCTCCGGGCGCGATTTCCGCCTGGAGTTTTTGCAGGGCCGCCAGCGCCGAGTTGCTCTCTGGCGTGGGAAAGGTGGCGTCGAAGGCGATTACGCGCGCGCCCGCACTCGACAGGCTCTTCACCAGCTGGGCATAGGATGTTCGCGGAAGAGGAAAGGATCCCAGCTTCTGAAGAGTTCTTTCGTCGATGCCGACGATGACGATGCGATCATCGTGCGGCCGCGTGCCCCGCAGGGCAAAACGCAGGTCCAAAGTACGCAGCTCGATGTTCTGGAGAAAAAGGAAGCCGGCACGACGGTTGCCGCCAATGCCGGAATAGGCAAACAGGAACAGCCCGGCAAGAGTGACCAGTAAGGCCAGGGCAAGATCCACCTGGCGAGCCGAGACTCTGCCCAGCCGCGCCGACCATCCCTGATTGGCTTGCGGTGTCATCCCGGTCTGGTGGGGTGAACCTGGGCCACCCTTAACCCTGGTGCCCAGCTTACTTGTTGCATTGCGAAATCGGCACACCTACCGGACAGCCCGGCGGTCGCACCGGAGCGGTGGTCGTTCCCCGGTCCACGGCGAAGGTAAGGCCCACCGCCGCCCCGGCGAACGCGCCCATCAACAAGGCCCAATGCCAGGGACTGGTAATTCCGGCAGTCGCCGCCGGCAAAGGCATATCGGGAACATCGGTGGAACCCATGCTCGCGTTCTGTACATCGCGCGGCGTAGGCTGCGACTGGAAGCCGCCCGGCGGCACCTCATTGGTGATTTCAACCATCTGGCCAGCGGTCAGAGTCACGGCATTGCCGGCGTTCGCGGCGTTGGATGTGTTATTCATGGCGTGCGCGCCATTCAGGGGCGTGACCGTCACGACTCCGGTATAACAGACGACCGTGGTCTTGTTGTTGCCGTACTCGACATAGAAATCGGTGCCGATCACGCCGATGACAGCATTCGGCGTGTGCACTTCGAATTTTCCGTTGGGCTGCGTGATCTTGACGACTTTGCTGCGCAACCGGCCTGCGTTCATTTCCAGCGAGGTCTGCTGGGACGCGGCATCATGCTGGAGCACGCGCAATTCGCTGTTCGAACCCACGCTGAGAATCGAGCCATCATCCAGCCCGGCGCGCACCCGTCCGCTCGCGGCCGTCTTGAGCAGGTCATTCCAGTCGAGTTCGTCTTTGGCCTTGGTGGATTGTTCGTTCTTCGTGGCGGCAGGAATGAGAGCTTTGATCTCGCCCGCGCGTTGTCCTGCGGCAGGCGGCGCGCCCAGGGCAGGCAAGGAAGACATCAGCAGGCAGAGAACTCCGGCGATCAGGCGTCTGAAGGTTTCCACAATAATTCCCTTTCCCCAAGTAACAGCCTATTTTTGGGCTTAGCCGAATTGTGCCAGAGCCCTAGGGAAAGTCAATGTTACGGAACCCTGGGAGTGACCACTGTGGTTACACGAAAGTGTCGGCCCCGTCGTTCTCGGGCCCGCGCCGTATTAAATTCCTTGCAGCGGCAGAGTTCGTGATGGAGAAAGAGATTCCCCTGGCCTATCGAAACCGAAGGAAGCCTCATCCGCTGCAATCCGGCACGGTGACGATTTGTGTGTCTTCCTTTGTGCTGGCTGGTTTAATGCTGGCGGGCACTCTGCTGATGTCATGCGGCGGGGGAGGCACGACGCCGGCTTCTTCTCCATCCGCGACGCCTACCCCGCTCAGTTCGGCTGACGTCCAGCAGGTTGTTCAAGCCGCGGCCCAGTCTGCGAACGCTCCCCTGGTCATTGCCGTGGCCGACCGGGCGGGGAAAATACTGGCCGTGTTCCGTAATGCCACCGCGCCTCCGACCTCAACCGGCAATTTCGGAGCCACCGTCGATAGCAATGAACTTGCCGTAGCTCTGGCTCGCACCGCTGCGCTCTTCAGCAACAATCAGGCGCCGCTCTCCAGCCGTACGGTGCGCTTTATCAGCGGCATTCACTTTCCGCCGGGAGTTTCAAATGCTCCCAACGCGGACCTGTATGGGATCGAGAACACCAATCGGGGCTGCCCCCTCAATGCCAGCTTCCTGGCGGGGCAGAGCATAGATCCAACGCGTTCGATCGACGGGCTGAGCCCGGGGTTAGGTGTGATCACGGGCAAGGCCGATGCCGATGACAGCGATCCTGCCGCGGTAAATCCGGGCGGCATTCCTCTCTTCAAGAACGGGGCTGCGGTGGGAGGAGTTGGAGTGGTGAGTACATCGGCGGCAATCGCGGAGTTTGCCGCTTTCTCCGGAGCTTCGCAATCCGGCTTCCTGCCGACAGTGGCGCAACTTCCCCCGCCGGGTGTGGTGATCATCGGCGGCATTGCGTTGCCCTTCGTGAACCAGACCACGGCGCCCGGCGGTGTGGGCCCGGGATCCGCGGCAGGGACATTCGCAGTGGGACCACTCGCGGGAGGATTGCCGCCAGAGGGCGATATGGTGGGACCCGTGGGTGGAGCATCGGGATTGACCCAAGGCGATGTGGCCGCCATCATCAATCATGCCGTCGCCACCGCGGAGATGACGCGCGCCGTCATTCGTCTCCCCGCCGGTTCGCGGGCCCGGATGACGATCGCCGTGGCCGATCTTGACGGCACCGTGCTGGCTTTGCACCGCATGCCCGATGCGACCGTGTTCAGCATCGACGTGGCGGTGGCCAAGGCCCGGAACGTGATTTACTTCAGCAATCCGGCCGGCGCCCAGGATTTGCCCGGAGTTCCGGCGGGCACAGCGGTCACCAACCGGACGATTGGATTCGGCGCCCAGCCCCTCTTCACGCCGGGCATTGACGGCTCCGGCCCCGGGCCTTTCTTCAGCCTGTTCCTGTTCGATCTGGCGCATCCCTGCACCCAGGGATCGCAGGCCGCCAATGCCAATCAGAATGGAGTGGTGTTCTTCCCCGGCAGCTTGCCGCTTTATAAGAATGGCGTTCTGGTGGGAGGATTGGGCGTGAGCGGCGATGGAGTTGACCAGGATGACTACGTCACTCACGCCGGCGCTGTCGGCTTCGAGGCACCCTCCGCGATGCGGGCTGACCAGGTTGAAGTTGACGGAGTGCGGCTGCCCTATCAGAAGTTTCCACGCAACCCCACCGACTGAACCGCGCTGCAACCCGTATCGGCGTCGGCAAAGTTTTGAGTTGCAATTGATAACCTGCGTTGGATAAGGTTCTACCTCACCTTCAGCCTGTTGCGATGGCGCATCCATGGTTACCGACTGCCACATCCATATCCAGCCCCTTGAAATGTTCAAGCCGGAGGCGCTGGCGCTGTTAAAACACAAGCGGCCGAATTTCGATCAGATCGCTGAATTCTGCAAATCCCCCAAAGCCTTCCTGAAATATCTGGATGCTTCCGGTATAGGGAGGGCGGTGCTGATCAACTACGTCGCGCCGGAAGTGATTGGCTTCGGTCCCGAAGTCAACCAATGGGTAGCCGACTACACCAGGGCCGATCCGGCGCGTTTGATTTCATGCGGCGGGCTTCATCCCCGGCATTCCCCAAACATCATGGCGGATGTCGAGCAGATTCTGCGGCTGAAGATTCGCATGATCAAGATCCATCCTCCGCACCAGCTGCTTTTTCCCAATGACTATCTACATGGCGTGAAGGAACTGGAAATCATCTACCGGGCGGCGGAGGCCAACGGGGTTCCGGTCATGTTCCACACCGGCACATCAATCTTTCACGGCGCCCGCAACAAGTATGGAGACCCAATTTACATCGATGATGTGGCAGTCGATTTTCCCAGGCTGAAAATCCTTATGGCGCACGGCGGGCGGCCGCTCTGGATGGACACTGCATTCTTCCTTCTGCGCCGCCATCCCAATGTCTATCTGGACATCAGCGGCATCCCGCCCAAAACTTTGCTCAAGTACTTTCCGCGACTGGAGGAAATCGCGGCCAAGACCCTGTTCGGCACCGACTGGCCCGGGCCGGGCGTTCCCGACATCAAAACAAATCTGGATGACTTCATGGCACTGCCCCTGAAGGAAGAGGTGCGGCAGCAGATTTTATCCGGCACGGCCGCCGGGATCTGGCCCGAATAAAACAATATTCAGCTTCGGGTCAGTGTGGGTCGGACACTCTTGTCCGACGCCTTTTCCTTTGACTTCGTAAGGTGGGGAACCATTTGCCTGCGAGACCGCCGCCAACTGCGCGGTTTCTAAATCCAGAATCAACCCCAAAAGCGTCGGACAGGAGTGTCCGACCCACACCAAGGGTCGTCATGGGCTCACTTCGGCTTGACGCTGAAGTGGCTGGCTATACACTGCCAGCGTCCATCCAGGTTCATCCAGGTATCGGTGAAGCGGCCGCGGCGCTCCCACGACTTGCCCTTGTCCACTCCCTTTTCGTAGTAAGTGCCGGTCACGACCGCCGTATTTCCATAAGAGTGGACCACCATGTTGGAGGATTGCAGGGCTTCAGGACGGTAGGACTTGTCGGCCACGGAAGCGACGATCTGGGATTTGTTGTAGAGAGTGCCTTCGGCCACGGTCATCACGAAGTCGTCCGCCAACAGGAGCCGCACGGCAGGCGCATCATTGTTCAACTCGGCCCGGTTCCACAGGTTCTCCATGGCAATGATCTTCGATGAGTCCTGTGCGCCCGCCAGGGATGGGACGCTCCACCACACTGCCATCGTGATGATGACTAGCATTCGTTTCATGGGTGCTCCGCGCTTGTGAGGTGAAGTATATAGCGGAAGGAGATCAGCTTCGGATGTTCCATGAGGTGAGAAAAATCTTCAACCACCAAGGACACGAAGGTCCACGAAGGAAACCCTGAAGCAGAAGCCTTCCTTCGTGCGCCTTCGTGTCCTTGGTGGTTAAAGATCCGGCGAGTGCAGCCTGCGCAGGAGATTTGAAGTTTTGGGGGCGCCTTATTTTTTCTTGGGAGCGGTGGCGGCAAATGAGCGAACAAATTTCACCACCGCATGAATTTCGTCATCGGTGATGTTGCCTTTGAAGCCCGGCATGTTGCCTTTTCCCTCGGTGACGGACTGGATAAGTTCAGCGTCCGATTTGCTTTGCACCGCGTCGGACCTGAGGTCGGCTACCTGCAGACTTTTTCCCACGAGCGTATTGCCGCTGCCGTCCTGCCCGTGGCAGGTGGCGCACTTCGCCTTATACACATCCGCGCCGGCGGCATCGCCCTGAGCGGCGGCCGGGCTTGCAGCTATCGCGATGGCGACAAGCAGCATGGCGACGTAAACCCACGCCTCAACGAATGGCAGCTTCCTCTTCGGTATCATAGTCCCCCAACAATTTGCGCTAACCAGCCGGATTTGTGCCCGCCGGGTGCGTGAAATCACGTTATTCTAGTGGTTCGTGCCAGCCAAATCAACGGCCTGGAAGACGCTCGGTTTCATTTCCGCCTCCATTCTGTAGTCCAGCGGCGTACGGATTCGTGTACGCCAGCGGGCAGACGCCTCCGAGTTTCCTTTTTTAGGATAAGGGGTTGCTCAACCCACCGCGTCGCGGGAAGGAGATGGCCGATGGCGTCTCAGCAGTTCTCCTCTTCGGTTCCAGAGGGGCGTTCGCCCCAATGGCAACAGGTGTATGAAGCCGCCTTGCAGGAAACTGACCCACGGACTCTTTTCAAGCGGATCGAAGTCGCTGAAGCGGCTGTCCTCGCTCGCCGTGAAGTCCTCGTGCACAGTTCCGATGGTTTCGCTGAACGGAACGAAATTAAAGTGGCCCTCGACAAACTGCGCCGTTTGAAGAAGGAAATACTGAAGTTTTCGTGAAACGGAAGGCGCCTCTAAACCATGAGGATCCCCTGAGTCCCGTCTGGGCGCCCCGCCCGCATTCGAGCTAAAACGCTAATCTAGCATCAATTGAGAGGGCGAACCCATCACCCCCGAGAAGGGGGAAGAACTCCATGCCCGTGTAACATACATAAGCCTTCTTAAGGTGGTCGTTTCGGGCGTAGAACCAATGAGGAAATACCTGATTCTTTGCCTGTTCGCGGTGCAGCTCTTCGGACAGAGCAACTCGGGCGGATTGCGGCTAAGGGTTGTGGACCCTACCGGGCTGGGTCTGCAAACTTCGGTAGAGCTGGTCTCCGAGGCCAATCAGTTTCGCCAGAGTTATGTCACCGACGAAGCAGGCATCCTGGTGGCGAGGAATCTTCCTTTCGGGGTGTATCACGTCGAGGTGAAGCGCTCCGGATTCGCTCTTTATTCCAACGTGGTTGAAGTGCGGTCGGCGATTTCCCGCGAACTGCGCATCCAGTTAGCGGTCGCATCTGCCCAGACCGCGGTAGAGGTCAGGGACTCCGATACCCTGGTTGATCCGCATCGCACGGGCATGATTAACCGGGTGGGAACGGACACGCTCGAGCATAGGAGCACCGCGTTGCCGGGGCGTTCGGTCATCGACCTGGTGAACTCGCAGCCCGGCTGGTTGCTGGAGTCGAATGGTGTGCTGCATCCCCGGGGCTCGGAATACCAGACGCAATACGTGGTCGATGGAATTCCCCTGACTGATAATCGTTCGCCATCGTTTGCGCCCGAGATTGAGGCCGACGATGCCGAGTCGATGACCATCCTTACCGCGAATTTTCCCGCCGAATATGGAAGGAAGCTTGGCGGCGTGGTTGAGATTTCCACCACCCGAGACTTCCGTCCGGGCTTTCATGGCGAGTTTGTCGCCTCCGGCGGCAGCTTCGGCACTGCCGACGGCTACCTGATGGTGCAGCAGGGCTGGGGCAAGAATACTCTCGGAATCAGCGCGGAGGGCGCCCTTACCGACCGTTACCTCGATCCGCCCGTGCTGGGTAACTTCACGAATCGCGCCACTACCGGGAGTTTTGCGGCGCACTATGAACGCGACCTCACCGACCGCGACCGCCTGGGATTTATTGTTCGACACGAGCAGACGGTGTTTCAGGTTCCCAACGAATTGGTGCAGCAGGCCGCCGGACAACGCCAGGACCGCAACAGCAACGAAACCATCGGCATTCTCTCCTACCAGCATGTTTTTTCCTCCAACGTGCTGGGCGATTTCCGGCTCATGTCGAGAGACGATTCGTCCGGGCTCTCCTCGAACCAGGTCTCCACTCCCATCATTGCCGGGCAGCAGCGCAGCTTCCGCGAACTTTATGTCAAAGGCAACATCTCGATTCATCATGGCATTCATGAGATCAAGGCCGGCGCCGACATGGACTACGGCTCTATCCATGAGCAGTTCGATTACGCCATTACCGATTTCAGCCAGTTCGATCCGGGCACGCCGCCGACCTTCAATTTTTTCGACCACGGCCTGGATCGCGAGCAGGCTCTCTACGTTCAGGACCTGATGCGCCTGGGCCGCTGGACCCTGAGCGCCGGGTTGCGCTGGGACCACTATCGCCTGGTAGTCGATCGCAACGCGCTGAGTCCCCGGCTTGGAATCGCCTGGTATTGGCCCCGGGCCGACCTGGTGCTGCACGCTTCCTATGACCGGATTTTCCAGACTCCCGCGGCGGAAAACATTCTGCTCGCCAGCTCGACCGCGGTGGCCGCGCTCGATCCCCAGGTGCTGCGCCTTCCCGTGGAACCCTCGCACGGAAATTTCTACGAGGCCGGCATCACGAAAGGCTTTTTGGGAAAGCTGAAGCTCGACCTGAATTACTACGATCGCGTCTTCGATAACTACGCCGATGACGATGTGCTGTTCGACACCGGGGTGAGCTTTCCCATCGCCTTCCGTCGCGGAACCATCCACGGCATCGAGGCCAAACTGGACCTGCCCAACTGGGGACGCCTCGCCGGCCAGGTCGCCTACTCCAATATGGTGGGCTTTGGCTACACTCCCGTGACCGGTGGCCTGTTCCTGGGCGATGAGGCCTCGGACGCGCTGGCCAATACTGGCCGCTTCGCGGTTTCTCAGGACCAGCGAAATACCATCACGACCCGCTTTCGCTATCAGGTTGTGTCGCGCGCCTGGGTGGCATTCGGAGGGGCCTACGGCAGCGGCCTGCCCACCGAGTTCGATGGGACGGTACAAGATGCGGTCCAGCAATTCGGACAACAGATTGTCGATCGCGTAAATTTTGACCGCGGCCGGGTGCGGCCTTCGCTGGCGCTGGGGGCCTCGGTCGGCGCCGAACTGGTAAGGAGGGAACATCTGCGCATGCACCTGCAGGCCGACGTGCAGAACCTTAACAACCGGCTTAATGTGATCAATTTTGCCGGCCTCTTCTCCGGCACCGGCATTGCTCCCCCGCGCAGCTACAGCCTTCGCCTGGGAATCGATTTTTAGCGGCGAATGATCCGGCTTTGAAATTCTCCCGCCGGGCGCCGGCCACTCCTTTTGGACTGGACAACCGAAAGCAAACGATATAAAAAGAAAGGGCAATCATAAGCCCTGGTTTCGGAAAAAACGTGCTCAACGAAGAACGCCGGCGGGCCATTATCGAGGATCTGGAGCGCGATGGCCGTGTGCTGGTCGCCGACATGGCCAGGAAATTCGATACTTCCCAGGTCACGATCCGGAAAGACCTGGAAGTCCTGCACGCCCACGGCCTGGTGCATCGCACTCACGGCGGCGCATTACCGGCCCGCGAAGGCGCCCTGGAAGACCCTTCCCTGCGCGAAAAGGAAAAGTTGCACCGCAAGGAAAAGGTGCGGATTGCGGCTTCCGCGGCGGCCCAGGTCAAGGAAGGCCAGGTGGTGATTCTCGATTCCGGCACCACCACCACCGCCATCGCGCGCGCGTTGCGGAACTTTCATAACATTACGATTATCACCAACGGGTTAAACATTGCGGCCGACCTGACCGGGGCGCCGGTCGAAGTGATTCTGACCGGCGGCACCTTGCGGAAGAACTCTTTTTCGCTGGTGGGACCGATCGCGGAGGAAACCCTGCGCGGATTGAACGCCGACATTCTTTTTCTCGGCGTGGACGGCTTTGATGTGCACTACGGGCTCAGCACTCCCAATCTTCTCGAAGCCAAGGTGAACCGCATCATGGTTGAAGTGGCGAAGCGAACCGTCGCGGTGTGCGATTCCAGCAAGTTTGGCCGCCGCAGTTTGTCCATGATTGTCCCACCCACGGCCCTGCAGGAAGTCATCACCGACCACGGCATTCCCAAGTCCGACCTGAAAGCTCTGAAGAAGATGGGTATTGAGGTGACGATTGTCTGACCAGCGCTTGTTCGACCAGAGGCCGTCCACGCTGACGGCCGTTCCTGGCGCCGATTCCCTGGCCGAAATTCTGTCGCAGCCCCAATTCTGGGGACGCTGTCTCCAGGGGTTGGAGCGCGAAGGATCCCTGGCACAAATCCGGCAGCCCTTTCATTCCGCCAGCCAGTGGCTGTTTATCGGCTGTGGCTCCAGCTACTACATCGCGCTGGCGGCGGCCGCGGCCTGGACCCGCATCACCGGAATTCGCGCCCGGGCAATTCCGGCTTCCGAGTTGTTGCTCTTTCCCGACCTGGTGCTGGCGGATGCAGAGGGCCTGGCGGCGGTTGTGATTTCCCGGTCGGGCCGTACTTCGGAGGCAGTACAAGCAGCACGATTGCTGGAGCGCGAGAAAAACATTCGCGTTCTGGCCGTCACCGGCACGCCCGACCAACCGCTCGAGCAGACCGTTACCGCCACCCTGCCACTGTTGCCCTGCGATGAGCAAAGCACGGTCATGACGCGGTCGTTCACCTCGATGCTCCTGGGCCTGCAATACCTGGCCGCCTGCCAGGCCGACGATTCCACGCTGCTTCAGTCCCTTGGCAAATTGCCCGGCCTGACCCAGCCGGCCATGGACAGTCTGCATCCCCGGGTCCGCGACTTCGTGGCGTCTCGCCCATTTGCCGATTACGTTTGTCTGGGCCAGGGGCCGTTTTTCGGTTTGGCCGCGGAGAGTGCGCTCAAGATTACGGAGATGTCAGTATCTTATGCGCAGTGCTTTCACACCCTGGAATTCCGCCACGGGCCCAAGTCGATTGTCGGACCGGAAACCCTGATTATTTTCCTGCTGTCCGAGCAGGGTTACGACGCCGAGTGCGATGTCCTGCAGGAGATCAAGGGCCTGGGAGGAACAACCCTGGCGGTTGCCAATCGGGCTGACCAGCGGGCCCGGGCCGCCTCCGACCTTCTGGTCGAATTTGATCTCGACTTGCCGGAAATAGCGCGCCTGGCGCCTTACGTGTTTGCCGGCCAGTTGACCGGCCTCTATACCGGACTGAGGAAGGGTCTCGATCCGGATCATCCGCGCAACTTAAGCCGGGTGGTGGTGCTCGATGAGGAGAAAGCACTTCCCTGAAAGTAACCCTCTAAAAGTTACCAACGATAGGCCATATTCGCGGGAATAGCCCGTTCGTGCTATTCCCAGGTCCCCCCACTAACGATAGGCTGTTCATGAACAATCTTTCGGGGGAGGGCTTGTTCGACGAGCGTCCCATGACTCAAACGAGTCTGGGACGTTTTGTTTTGTGGCCCGCAAACGATCGCCGCCAATTTGGAGCCGCCGCATTCGTCCAGAAGACCCGTGAAAGGTTTGCCGGAACACTCTGACCGGTTCACTTCACAGTCGCCGTCACTCCGCTCTTCCAAACATTGCCGGCAGTGTTGACTGCAAAAACTTCAAAGTGATGCGAGCCGGCCTTTAAACCAACGGCCGCGTTGAGCAGCGTGGAAGTGGTTTGCGTGAACTCTTTCAGACCATCGACCCAGATCTCCATGCGAGCCAAGGTTCCCGTGATTCGCGCCGTCGCCTGAACGCTTGTAGGCGAGCCCGGAAACGATCCATCCCCCGGTTTGCAGATGTTAACGCGAGGAGAGGAAGGCGGCGCGCAACCATCGTTGCCGATCGTGAATGAGAAGTTGATCTGGTTGAGAGAGTGATCGATGTCGTCGGCGAACAGCGCCGCGTGGTGCACGCCAGGGGCCAGCGAGGTGGCGAAGTTGAGCCATGCCCGATTTTCCCAGGCATGACGCTGTTCAGCGATTTTTGTGCCATCCACCCAGAGCTCCATCTTGCGCAACTGCCCGAACGAACTGGCGGTGGCGTTGAAACTTACCTTGCCATCAGAAAAACCGATGGGCGAGCAGAGCTTGATGCGTTGTCCCCGCATGGGATAGCCGCAGTTGCTCCAGAGCCCTCCAGTGGTCGTATTGATCGCGGTGAGAAGAATCGACTGTTTGCCGAATTCGTTCAGGCCAACAACCACATCGGGCCGGGTATCACCGTTGAAATTCCCAACCACGGTCTGGCTGTTCTGCAAATAATTCTGGGGAAGGGGCATGACCTGGTATTTGAATTTACCAGGCGCGCCGGCGCCCAGCATCAGCAGGAGATTGCTCGTAATGTTATTGACGTTGATGATGTTGTACGCATAGGCGACGAGGTCCATGCGGCCGTCGCCATTCAGGTCTGCCATGGCGAACTCGCCGGGAACCAGCGCGTCATACTGTAGTTCGTCCAGCGATGGTGTGTCCGAAGTCGCCAGAGTGAAGCTCCGGTCGGGATGCCCCAGGTAAACCCAAAGTTGATCCGTGCCTCCTTCGATGAAGTAAATGTCGGAGTGTCCGTCAGAGTCGATGTCCCCGGTCCCGAGAGTGGGAGCGGTAGTGAGCGCTTCGGTGGAAACGAGGAGATGCACCTCAAAGTCCGAGGTACCCGATCCGAAAAACACGGAGACATCCGATGTTCCGTCATCGGCGAAAGGGTTGTGTACCGGTATCGTGGTGAGCACCACGTCGGCGTTGTTGTCGCCATCAAAATCGCCGACAGCATAGCTGTCGATCTGACTCTTCTCGGGGACCGTATAGATGGACCTGGCTGCGCTGAATCCTCCCGCGCCGTCGCCCTCGAGCACATAAAGGTCCTGGGGCCCGATGCAATAGCAGGGATAGACGGGGCCGAATGGCGGACCCGCCGCGCCCACCAGAAGATCCAGCTTGCCATCGTGGTTGAAGTCAGCCGCTCTTAGCGGGAAGTCATTGAAGACCTCCGTGGGAGCCAGCTGAACCTCGTCGGTCTGGACGAGGTGGAAGGCGCCTTTCCCGTTACCCGCGAAGAAGAGAAGCTGTGTAGTGCGCGGCGATGCAAACATCAGGTCAACGTTACCGTCCCCGTTGAAATCGCCGGCGGCCACGCGCATGGATACATCCGTCGGGAAACTGTACCGGACCGGCAGATAAAATGTGCCGTCTCCCTTCGAGATGCTGATCGCGAAACCCGCGTCTCCGGTCTCGATGATGTCCGGAATGCCGTCGTTGTTGAAGTCCATGGCGAAGATGTGTTCCGGCGTTGCCGTGCTGTTGGATTGCTGGAAGCGGAAGGTTGGAGACACTTGAGCGAGGCACGGAAGAGAAAGGACTACAGCACAAAGAAGCAGCATCGAAAAGCGATATGTGATTTTCACCCGGCCCACCTGGGGGGGAAAGATACAGGCCCATCTGCGAAGCGTTCCCCCAAATAGCAACACGTCATTCAAACACAGGAGCAATCCATCGGTACACACGAGTTGATCCATTCTTCGCCCGGATGGCGAAACTGACGACGCACGGAACTTAAAGTCCTGATCGTGTCAGCCCACCTACGGCTTGGGCGGGAGCGATCCATCGGAGGATGTCTCACCAGAACCTGGATCCGCCGAAGCACCTCCCTGGCCTCCTTCGGGCGCCGGGACCGTTTGTGCGCTTGGGGAAATTCCTCCTCCTTGGGGCGGCGGTACCGTTTGCGCGCTTGGCGAAATTCCACCCCCTTCGGGCGGAGGTACCGTCTGCGCGCTTGGCGAAATTCCACCTCCTTGGGGCGGCGGTACCGTTTGCGCGCTCGGCGAAATTCCTCCTCCTTGGGGCGGCGGTACCGTCTGCGCGCTCGGCGAAATTCCTCCTCCTTGGGGCGGCGGTACCGTTTGCGCGCTTGGCGAAATTCCACCTCCTTGGGGCGGCGGTACTGTCTGCGCGCTTGGCGAAATTCCTCCTCCTTCGGGCGGCGGTACCGTCTGCGCGCTCGGCGAAATTCCACCTCCTTGGGGCGGCGGTACTGTCTGCGCGCTTGGCGAAATTCCTCCTCCTTGGGGCGGCGGGACCGTCTGCGCGCTTGGCGAAATTCCTCCTCCTTGGGGCGGCGGTACCGTCTGCGCGCTTGGCGAAATTCCTCCTCCTTCGGGCGGCGGTACCGTTTGCGCGCTTGGCGAAATTCCTCCTCCTTGGGGCGGCGGTACCGTTTGCGCGCTTGGCGAAATTCCACCTCCTCCTTCCGGGGGAGCGACGTCCCCCGTGTAACCTGGAGGCCTGGCGGAATAATCTCCAAACCTCGAGCCCTTGGCTGCATCCCGTGCACTTTCGTAGGCTTCCTGCGCGTCCTTGTATTCCTGATAACCCTCGTCGCCGAATCCACCATCGCCCCACTTGTTCAGACTCTGTTGCAGGTCATTGCTTAAGTCGCCGAGATGCTGCCGCCATGCTCTGTCTACACCCCATCCCTCCGGCTCGTCACTAGGTACTTGACCCGGACCTTGCGAGGCTCCATCCCCGGCACCCATGCCTTCAGCGCCTTCGCCTCCGACGGTGTCGGCCATGCCCAAATCCGCGGGACCATCCACGGAATAGCCGAGCGGCGAGGGCTCCCCTCCGGCTGCACCTTCGCCCGCCCCGTCCGCTGCCCCCTCACCTGCGCCCTCGGCAGCACCTTCACCCGCCCCCGCTGCTTCGCCGGCCTCGCCTCCCGCGGCCGCTTCTCCGGCTCCCACTTCTCCGGCTCCGACCGTGTCGGCCAATCCCAGACCTCCCGGGGCTTCACCGGTCGAAGCCAGCGGCGACTTTGGTGAACTCTCGCCAGCTTCTTCGAAAGCACTTGGGCCCGAGCCTTCGCCTTCGCCAGCCGCACCGGCTTCGCCGCCGCCCTCGGCGGCTTCGCCAGCGGCGCCCTCGGCTCCTCCAGCTTCGGCGGCAGCGTCTGCCGCTCCGGCATCGGCAGCGCCAGCCTCAGCCGCGCCGGCCGCACCGGCTTCGGCAGCACCGGCCTCAGCCGCGCCCGCAGCGCCAGCTTCGGCAGCACCGGCCGCTTCGGCAGCCCCAAGCCCTTCCGCTCCAAGCCCGGCCACTTCGGCGGCTCCGGCGGCTCCGGCCATTGCTGCTCCCAGTTCAACCGCAACCAGTACGAATCCCACACCCAGGGCCAACGCTCCGGCGATCGCGAGTCCGGCAGCGACCGTGCCATAGCAATCGGTCATGTTGCCACAGTTATCCGCCGCCGCGGGATGGGGCAAGGCGACCACAACCGCCAGCACCAGCCATGGAAGCAAGCGGCGTGCAGTCATGCGGCCTCCTGCGATTGGGTCTTCGGCTGTGCCCCGGTGCCGGGGATGAGAAATGAAACCAGAAGCAGGCAGATCGTTACCGTCAAAATAATCGACTGGAATGAATTGTCGACCACATAGGCTCGGGAAACCATGCGCCAGCTCAGGGCTGCGCCCACCCCGGTAGCCAGGAGCAGCCGAACCAGAAGCGGGACCCTAGAGACCATGCGGGCCCACCAAATCCAGTGCTGCGAGATCAAGCGACGCAACGAAAACAACAGCAGGAACATGGACATGAGTTCCAGCGTTTCCCACCAGCGTGTGATCAGTCCCGATAGCATGAAAGTGCTGAAGGCGGCCTTGAGAACCAGCGCTGCCCACCCAGGCATCCTCGGAATGCTTCTGGTCCGCGTGGCCGCCATTGCGGCTCCAAACTCGCGAAGTCGGGATGCAACCTTGGGGCGCGCAGTCGCCGCGTACTCGGCGAAAATGCGAGCCGCGCCCATCAGCCCTGCCGTCAGCGCCAGGATCCAACCGAAGTGCTGCAAGGGCCGGATGCATTCAACCGGAGCTCCCGTCCCCTGCCAGCTAAATGCTGGTTGCACCAGGTTAGCGATCGTCTGCGTCCACACGCCCGCCAGCATCGCCTGGATGACTGCATGGAGAATAAACGTGCTCGAGCGGGACCTGAAGAACGCGAGCTTGAGCTCGGCGGCGGTCCTGATGCGCAACATTTTCGCCGTGAGGGGTGTGATCACCAGCAGGCCGGCGAGGAGTAGATTCGTCAATACCAACGGAATGTAGAAGTAGAGCAGGTGGGCGGGAAAGGAATTTCCGCGAAAAATGTAGTGCGGGTGAAAAAAGTCGCCGAGCAAAAAACCCACCCACATCCAGAGACCGAGCGCGGCGCTGAAGTTCGCGATCACGAACATTCCCAGCACCATGACCAGTGAACAGGAAAAAATATATCCCGGGTGTTCCGCGCCCAGCCCCAGACCGATCAGGAATGACAGGGGCGGAGCCAGCGCCGCCAACCAGGGCCAGGCGACCAGATACGCCCCGTCCGCCAGGACGGCGGACAACCAGGAAGATTTCTCTTTCGCGGCGACAGGGCCATCGAGCCACCAGATATAAGAGACCCGCTCCGCAAACGAGGAGGGCCCGGCCGGCATCATCGGTTTCCTCCCGAAAAGATCGCCATGCCTCGTTGCGCGGCCAGCCCAAGCACGATCCCGTAGGCGGCGTGGCCCAGCACCGAAGCGCGGAGAAATTCATCCAGCGCTTTCAGTCCCAACCACCCTGGATAGAGCGTGACCATGCACAGTTCAAGGGCCGCCGCCCACAGCAATCCGGTCAGGATGTGGGGGCGCGGAAACAGGAACATGTAGGCCGCTCCAAAACCACTCCCGTTAGTAAGGTGGTAGAGCCATCCCGTAGCCACCTGAAGGGTCCGGGGTGCATTCGCGCCAACCAGCAGGCGCCCGAAGATAGGGAAAACATCAAATGGCCAGAACTTGTAATGGAAGATCGTGACCAGCAGCAGACGCGACAGGTCATATGCGAAAGTGGCAAGCAGCCCTGCCCCTATCCCCACCAGCGCACGCTGACGGATGATCGTGTGCATCTGGGGAGAGCTTTTTCGCCAGACGATAGCACCGGCGGTTATGCCGATCAGTGCCGTGGCCGCGATGCCATACCACAAAGAAGTACGGGAAAGGATGTAAACGACGAGACCCGCGCCGGTTGCGAGCGGGAGCACTGCCAGTGCGATTCTCCAGTGCGGGCGAAACGTGCGCAGACTTCTGCCCTCCAGGTCATGTGCACGCCCAGTGCTTCATCGACCCACCGTTGGGGCGAGAGTATAGCAAAATCCGGACGGAGCTGTCGCGAGTAGAAGCGACGCCGCTACGTGAAAAGAGCCGGCGCTTTGGTTGTAGTCGTTACAGCGCAACTAGCACCAATCACGGCGGCGATGCTACTCTGAAAATCGCGTTGCGATGTGACCATCACATCCGCACAAATTTGCCTTCCAATGCCCGGGTGGCGAAACTGGCAGACGCACGGGACTTAAAATCCCGGGCCCCGAAAGGGGCGTGACGGTTCGATTCCGTCCCCGGGCACCAACATAACCAATGTTTATGCGGGTTAGACAATCCTGCGTCCTTTAGACTTGGACGCAGAATCGTCAATTTCAGGCTCACCGGGGCTAAACCTAGGGCTAAAGTCTTGGGACTCCTCCGGATTTTTGATTGCGTCCGACACGTCCTGCAAATCAACGATGTAAGCAGCGCATGAACATTGGGATGTTCTCGCAGAAAAGCTTCGTTTTCTTTAATGAAAAGTTTGTTGGGCGACTGCTGTGCCCACGCCAATAAGTAGCGCTGACACGCGGACGGATTATGCCTGTTCTCGAAGTTCGCATAGTGAATTGTCAATCAGAACGTCCAAAATCGGTTTGATATATCGCCCGCACCAAGTCGTGAATTTGGTTAGCAGATGTTTTGGCGATTGTGGCAATTCGCCGGCGTGTTGGTCGGTGGGATAGTTCTTGGGATTTTGTGCCGATGGGCTGACACCATCCTGCAGAAGGTCTACGGGGTTCTTCGATTCTTTGGAATCCTCCACGTGATCGTGCGATTTGTGAAATGGTCGTGGACGTAAATTGGGAGGATTATGAAATACATGGCGTGCGTATTCATGCTCGGGAGTTTTTGTTTTCCGCATATTGTGTTGCCCTCATCTTCATGAATACAGAACCGAGGAGTCAATTTCAGGCACAGAGGTCAGGAGAATTTTCGAGTGTTTTACCTGGGGCTAAACTGGGGCTTACGCTTTACGAAACGTAGCGACAAACTGCGAAGGGGCACCGGGGAAGTTGTCCTCATGCCCACACTGCGGAAGCTTCGCCATCTATCTCCAAACTGACGGAAAGTATGCTTGCATGACGTGTGAGAAGAGTTGGTGATGGGCCAATTCGCTCTGTTCTCGTAGCGCCTCCGAATTGGGTAGGGCTGCTGGCCTCACAGTTTGAATCCATGCACAATGAAAGTCGCAAGTCCGATTGCGTGATTGAATAACTGCGCGATCTCAAATGAAACCAGAAACGCACAGAAATAGAACTGCGACGGCTTCGACGCCATCCAACGCAAAGTCCAGCTCGTCAGTGGTCTTCTAACTCCCGGTAGGTTCGCCAGCCATACGCAGCCAATACCGATGGCAGCCCCAGCAAGAACATCTGTCGCATAGTGCATTCCCAGATATAGGCGCGGCAGACACCCAAAGACTGTGGCATAAGTAAGTGCAATCCATCCAGCTTTTCGAGAGGCGTAAAAAATTCCTGTTGCCAAGGCCAAGAGCAGAACGGCGTGGTCACTGGGAAATGAACTCCCCTGTTGCCACCCCGCTGCATGTATTCCGTAGGGCAGTTGAAACTGCAACCGGGGTTCCAACAGAGGCCGAGCCCGAAACACCATCGCCGCTAATACCTTGGCTATCAGCAGTGCCGGAACAATCGCAGCCGTTGCTGCGAGAAGAACCTCACGCTTCCTTCGCGTATCCTCGTTCTCGAACCATATCCACCACATAAACGCGACAAGTAATGCGCTCTTCAGCAGCTCGCTGCCGCTGACGACGACGACCAAGTTGTCGAAGCGGACGGATTTGTGCGCAAACTGATTGAGGAACGATATAACGGCCACGTCAAAGTTATTCATTGCGCCTGGTTTCCTTCTCGAGCCCAGCCCGAATCGACCAGAGCCGAACCGACTATTTAAGCACAACCGCAAGGCACGGTAAGACTCTGCCTTCGTTTTCGCGATATCCACGAAAAAATTCCTTAAGGCCTGGAATCCTTGCTTCCGTCGCGCACCCTGTGAAAACGTGAATTTTAGGGTAGCGCGATGGAAGGGCTTCCCGCGATGAGTTCAATCGAGGACCGCAAACCTCCCTCT
Organism: Terriglobia bacterium; assembly: GCA_963757835.1. GTDB lineage: Bacteria > Acidobacteriota > Terriglobia > Terriglobales > Acidobacteriaceae > JAIQFF01. The sequence continues at coordinate 38,653 of CAVWSP010000015.1, forward strand.
GCATTTCCATGCGTTCATTCAGTTGGGACTTAAGATCCCGGGCCCCGAAAGGGGCGTGACGGTTCGATTCCGTCCCCGGGCACCATCTGTGCTGACTCTGCCTGCGCACTTCGGATTCAAACCAGGCGGCGCCTCACCAGGCCAATCGGCAGGTCATTTATATCTGCGGGAAAGACACCAACTCCGAAGCCGTCGAGGTGGAAGGGGAGTCGCTGATTATTTCTCACCGAAGCGGAAGATTACACCCGCGCTGAGGCGCAGGTTGTTTTGCCGGTCATTCAGGCCGTTGGTGAACTGCGTGCGGTAATAATCCGCTTCGAGGGCGCGGATGGCAAAGTGGCGGGTAATTGCTATGTCCAGCCCGCCGCCCGCGATCAGGGCGAAGGCGTTGGACGAGCCTGCGAATCCCGAAGTGTTCGAGGCAAAGCTCCCGCTGGCATGCGCCCCGCCCAGCAGGAGCTGGGCGAAGGGGGCAACATGCCCGGAGCTGTGCCAACTGTAGCGCGGCCCAAACAGGTAGGAGGTGAGGGTCAGGTCCTGGCCCGAGCCGCTGATGTCCGATGCCCGCTGGCTGCTGACTTCCGCGACCACGGCGAAGGAGTGAGTGAGGTTATAGCCGAACCATGCGTTGGCGCCATGCATGGAGAAGCACCCGCAGCCGTCCGGCGGGGCGTTGGCGCGAACGTAGTTGTAATCCGCTCCCAGCTCCGCCACCGGCGTGCCCTGGGCGGAGCCCGGTACCACAGAGAGCAAGCTCCATCCCAAAACGAGCCCGAGCCGGACAGCCCGTCGAATCAGATATCGAATTAGATTGCGCATCTTGATTTGTCCTTGTCTGCCATGTGCTGCGTGTTTTCTTTTCGCCGGCAAGCATTTGAGGATGACGGTCCCCTCATTTCACAATCAGGGTGACCGTGGTGGAAACATGTTGCGAGCCGCTGGTGCCGGTAACCGTAATGGTGACGTTTTGGCCCGGAGCCGGGAATCCGCCGTTGCAACCGACCAGCATGAAAGTCGCCCCCGCCAGGGTCGCGACCAGCAGCAGGATAGGCAGGAACCTGGCCAGGCGTTTTCGCCGGCCGGCCACCACGCACAAGCCGGCCGCCAGGCTGAGCGGCACAAAGGGGAAGCGCTGCTGATGCGCGGGCATGCCGGCGGTGTGGGCCGCCGTCTGAATGGTCAGCACCGTAGTCGCGCCGGATGCGCCCGGAACCACTGTGGGCGGAGTGAAAGTGGCAGTGGCGCCCGTGGGCAGGCCCGAAGCCGACATAATCACCACGCTGTCAAAGGAGCCACCGAGGGGCGGCACCGTAATATTAATGTCCACCGCCGCGCCGGCCTTGACCGTGAATGGAGTTGAAGGAGCGGTCACGCCAAACGTCGTAGCCACTTCCAGGCCCGTTTCGCCCGAAGTGGAGGCCGCCGCTGCGGCGTTGCCGGAATAGACCGCGGTAATCGAGAGGTCACCGGCCGCAAGAGTGGTGCTGGTGAACGTCGCCACTCCGGACGAGTTGACGTCCGCGGTCCCAAGCAAGGTACTGCCGCTATAAAAGCTGACCGTTCCGGCCGGGGTGCCGGTGGGCGCAGGCGTCACCGTCGCGGTGAAGGTGACGCTCTCCCCGAAAACGGCGGGATTCGGCGCCGCCGTCAGCGCCGTGCTGGTAGCCTCCACTGCGCTTACTACCACTGCGGAAGAAGTGGATGTCGCGAAGGCTGTGTTGCCGGAATACTCCGCCGTAACCATGTTCGTGCCGGGCGCGAGAGAGGAAGTGATCAGAATCGCAACCCCGGACGAATTGACATTCGCGGTACCCAGCAGCGTGCTGCCGCTGAAGAAGCTGACCATTCCTGCCGGAGTGCCCGCAGGCGTGGGCGTAATCGTGGCGGTCAGAGTGACCGGTTGGCCCGCGATGGAAGGATTAGGCGAGGCTGCGAGCGCGGTCGCAGTGACGGTCTGAGGATTGACGGTCACGCTCTGGGCGGCCGAAGTCGAACCGAGTGACCCTATGTTGCCGGAATAGACGGCGGTGAGACTCAACGTCCCGGTCGGAAGGCTGCTGGTGGTGAAAGTGGCAATTCCGGAGGAATCGACCGTTCCGGTTCCCAGTAGCGTGGCCCCGTTGAAGAAGCTCACTGTACCGGCAGGCGTCTGGGTGGGAGCGGGCACTACGGTGGCCGTAAGCGTGACAGACTGTCCCGCGAAGGCCGGGTTGGGTGCGGCCGTCAATGTGGTCGCCGTCGTGACCTGAGGAATAGTCGTCAGCAGCACCGGGGCCGACTCGCTCGCGTCCCGGTCCGTATCCCCTGGATAGCTCGCGATCACCTCATGGCTGCCGCTCCCAAATACCGCCCGGCCGGTGGCGGTCGCAGTCTCGGTCTGCGCCGAGAGCAGAATGGAAGTCGTGCTGACGTTCGAGTTGGCCACCACTACGTCTGGAAGTCCATCCCCATTCAGGTCGCCCACACCCATTCCGAAGGGTCTGGCCCCGGTGGGAAAAGCGAGTTGGGTTTTGAACGTGCCGTCGCCGTTGCCCAGCAACACGCTGACGCTGTTGCCGCTGTTGTTCGAGGCCACCAGGTCCATGTTTCCATCCCCGTTGAAGTCGCCGACCGAGAGTCCCTCCGGAGCGCTGCCCGTGCCATAAGTCACATGCGTCTGAAAGGTGCCATCTCCCACTCCCAGCAGCACGCTGACCGTGTTAGTCTCCGCATCCGCCACCGCGAGATCGGGAATCCCATCCTGGTTGAAATCGGCAATCGCGAGTCCGATGGGATTGAAACCCACCGCATAGGTCACCAGGCTCTGGAAGGTTCCATCTCCTAATCCGAGCAGAACGCTCACGACGCTGTTCTGCGCCTCGGTCACGGCCAGGTCAAGGGCTCCATCCCCATTGAAGTCCGCGGTCGCAATCACCTGGCCGGATTCACCGACCGGGAAAGTCAGCGGATCTTCACAGACATTCAGCTCCACTTGGAAAGTGCCATCCGATTGGCCGAGCAGAATGATTACGTTGTGATCGTTTCTGTCCACCACGGCCAGATCGAGCCAGCCGTCGCCATTGAAATCGGCCACGGCAATCGACTGTGGCCCATTGCCCACGGCATAAACCTGCTGCGGCAGAAAAGTACCGTCGCCATTCCCCATATAGACGCTGACGGTAGCGTCGCCGGCGTTGCCGACCACCAGGTCAAGATTGCCATCCCGGTTGAAGTCGCCGCTGGCAATTGCGATAGGAGAAGCACCGGCGGCGTAGGCCGTCTGGGTTTGAAAGGTGCCGTCGCCATTTCCCAACAGAACGCTTAGCGTGCTGGAGACAACGTTGGTCGTCGCCAGGTCCAGCCTTCCGTCGTTATTGAAATCACCGAGAACTGTATTTTGAGGGCGCGAGCCCACCGTCGCGGGTGACGCGAGAGCGGGCAGCAGAGTGAATCCGAGCGTAGCGGAATCGAGCACCGCGGTGCCCACCACCGCATCCCCGCTGTCGGTGTCCAGAAACGAAACCGTTCCGCTGGGCACATTTTTGCCGAAGGCAGTCACCGAACCGGTCAGGGTGTAGTTGCCCGGGGTCCCGCTTGAAGCGATACTCGAAAAGGAGAGATAACTGGCGTCGGCATCCACCGTCAACGCTTGCGGCGCCGAAGTGCTGGCCTGGGCAAAGCTCAAGGGTTGAAAAGCAGCCACAATGCTGTAGGTGCCCACTCCCAGCGTTACTTTGATGGTGGCCGTTCCGGCGGCGGTCAACTGCGCATGTCCAAAGATTGCGGAGTCCTGGCAACGCGCCGCATTGGCGTCGCAAAATACCACCACTCCCCGCGCGAAGGGTGCCCCTGCCGCAGTTACATTCGCGGTCAGCGTCACGGCCGTGCCCGCCGTGACCTCCGCCGAGGAAACACTCAAGACCGTGGTGGTGGCTTGACTTCCTCCGCCAGCCCGCGCCCTGCAGGGATACATCCCGGCGATGAATATCAGAATGGCGAGGACCCTGAACGAAGCGGCCGAATTGAACTTGTGTGATGCGGCGTGGCTCAGCGGCATAAGTAAATGTCCTCTTGCGGGAGCAGAGTCTCGTCAAGGCTCGTCGAGCTCGCGCGACATGACGAGTTCCGCGCTCTCCACGACTCTTGCACTTTCTTTTCGGGTCGTAAATGATCGGAGGGTCGTAGTGCTTGGGCGGGAAAGCCAGAAGACGTACTTCAGCCGTTGAGCAGCGCCGGCAATGCAGCAGGGCGCATAGGACCGGCAACAAGCCGTCCCGGCGGCCAACTCTCACGCCCAGGGTGAACTCTGCATGAGCCAGGCCGAGCATTGTCTGAAGGGATTTCTAAAAGGATGGCCTGTTGGCGACACTCTCCGGGTCGCGCTGGAGCTGACATAAAAGTGCCAGAAATACGCTAAACTACCGACCGCCACGGCGGGAACGCGGCGAGGACCCGGGATGGTTGCAGGATTCGCAGAGAGGTCGAAAGGCTGGGGGAGAACCCGGCCGGGGTGGGTTGCCGGAGCTTGTCCGGGCCGGGTCGGTGCCCGGGTGATTCTGCTTTGGATGCTTGCATGCTCGCTGCAGGGGTTTGCCCGGCAGAACGATAGCGCTGCCGTCGCGACAAAACCCAGCTTTCAAATTGATCTGGCCCCCGCTGAGTATCTGGGACTCTCGCGCGGGGCCCGGTTGTCGGGCGCCGCCAACGTTTCGCTGAATTTTCTGGATGCCCGCCATGTCCTGCTGACTTTCAATCCCAAGAAACTGTTCGCGCGCCTGCCCGACTGTCCGCCGAGCCACGATGACCGGTTGATGCATGTCGCGGTGCTCGATGTTTCCACTGGAAAAGTGGTCAAGCAGGCGGATTGGTATCTGCATGACGCGCGCCGCTATCTCTGGGAGTTGGGGCCGGGAAGAATTCTGCTGCGGCGCCTCAACCGCCTTTACGAGATCAACGCCGACCTGGAAGAAAAACTGGTTCTGGACTCTCCCCAGGAACTGCTTTGGGTGTCGGTCACACCGGGTGGAAAACAGATCATCACGGAAACCAGCGTGACCGCGTTATCAAAGGACAACCACTCCAAAGGCAAGGTCCGGGCAAGAATTACGTTCCTCGATTCCAGATCCATGGCCGTGCAACGCGTCATAGAGTCGCAGGGCACGATCAATCTGCAGGCGACCGAATCAGGGTTTTCCGATGTGCGGAATTACGGAGGAGTGTGGCTGGTGCGCTTCGGCCCGGCGGTGCGCGATAGAGTCAACATCACGCGGGTGAGGGCGCGGCGCCCGCCCAACATTCTATACAGCAGCGCGAACACAATGCTGGTCGGCCGCTGCTCGCTCTCCGGAAACGATTACATTGTCAGCGCGTTCACCGTGACCGGAACTCATTTGTGGAAGCAGCGTTGGAGCGAGTGCCGGTACACTCCGGCTGTGGCTGCGAGTGAAGACGGCAGCCGCTTCGCCGCCAGTTCTCTCACGGTCTTGCCAGACTCCGCACCCTCGGGCCAAGACCACCCCGTGGAGGACGGCCTGGAACAGACAGTGCAGGTCTTCGATACTGCCGGCGGCGCTTCGGTGCTCTCGCTTCGAGTGGCGCCGCCGGTCCTGGACGGGGCGAACTACGCGCTCTCACCGGACGGACGACATCTGGCGGTCTTGCAGGCGACTACGCTGAATATTTACGCCCTGCGGGAGATGTCCGCGGACGAGCGCACGAAATATCTCGCAATCAAAGACGATACCCCCGGATTGTATGTGCCTCCGCCCCGGACCAACGGGGATTCCGCCCCGGAAACGATTGAGATTTCGGCTGCGGACGATTCGGGCGCGCCGGATGCGGCCAGTCCCGCTTCGACGCCAGCATCCGCAGCCGCCGACCTGGCGAAAGCGCCGGTCAGTTCCCTCCCGGGAACTCGGTCGAGTGGGAGTCCCGCGGCCTCTGCGGCCGCGACCACGGCGCCACCGGCGGAAGGCGGTGCAAACTCTAGTCCGCCCGCGTTGACTTTCCGGACCGGCACTCAGGTGGTGGCGTTAGACGTGGTGGTGACTGACTCCCGGGGTCACGTGGTAAAGAGTCTGCAGCAGAGTGATTTCAGCATCGGTGAAGATGGCAAACCGCAAGTGTTGCGCCACTTCCGGGAGTATTCGCCGGAGCAGGCTCCAACCCCGCCTCCGCCGCAAGCGCAGGCAGAGACGGAGGCGGCGAAGCTTCCCCCGAATATCTTTTCCAACTACAAGCAGCCGTCGGAGCCTGGGTCCGTGACCGTGGTCCTGCTCGATCTGCTTAACACCCCGATGGCGGACCAGGCCTATGCCCAGGGACAACTCATAAAGTTTTTGAAGACCAAGCCGCAGGATGCGCAATTCGCCCTGTGCACGCTGAGCAACAAACTGCAGATGATCCAGGGTTTCACCCGGGACGAACATATCCTGCTGGCCTCTGCCCACGGCAAGAAGGCATCGTTCCGCAATAAGTCTGTGCTCGACTCCGATGCGGCGCCGATCTCGATGGAAGCGGGACGGGCCACGGCAAAATTTGTTCCCAACCTGGACTTTTTTGTACAGGCGATCGAGTTGCAGCAGTCGGAGGCCCGGGTGGTGGACGCAGACCGGCGAATGATGGTAACCGTGGACGCCTTTGCCCAGCTGGCGCGCTATCTCTCCGGCATTCCGGGACGCAAGAACCTGGTGTGGTTGTCAGGCTCCTTCACCCTGGGAATCTCTCCCGACACCAGCGGGCAGGACCCGTTCATTCAGGCGCGGAATTACAGCGAGAACGTGAAGCGAGTCTCGAATCTTTTTGCCGAGGCGCATGTGGCGGTGTATCCGGTGGACGTGCGGGGGCTGGTGACGGACCCGCTGTTCAGCGCGACCAGCAATGACACGCTCGCGCCTATATCCATGCAGGGGTCGACCCCAACAGGGCCCGCGGGCGGAGGCGGAAGCGGAGATTCCCCTCTGGCCAAGCGCAACGCCAGCAACGCGGTGCCAATCGCCGCCATGCAAGCCTCCGCCGATCAGTTCGGCCTGGCGCAGATGGGGGAACACGCCACCATGGATAAACTGGCGGCTGAAACAGGCGGCCGCGCCTTCTACAACACAAACGGCATCGCCAAGGCGATCGATGCGGCAAATGAGGAGGGCGCGAATTACTACGCACTATCGTATACGCCCGCCAATAAAAACTACGACGGATCGTTTCGCAAAGTGAAAGTTTCGCTGGCCGGGAAAAAGTATCACCTGGCTTATCGCAGCGGCTATTACGCAGTCGATCCCCGTGCCATGGCGAAGCCGGAGAAAGATCTGGCTTCGAGCCTGGCGATGGCCGCGATGCAGCAGGGATCGCCGCAGTCACGACAGATCGTGTTCGGAGCAAAAGTGATTCCGCTGGGCCAGCCCAGAATGGTGAACGATGCGCCCGCCCTGACGGCCAAAGACGCCAAAAAGAAACGGAAGGGAGAAATGGCGCCGGTTGAGATGCAACTCTACTCCATCGACTACGCGGTCACTCCCACTGACCTGCGATTCAATCCCATGCCGGATGGAAGCTATCACGATGTTGTCAATTTCATGGCGACGGCTTTCGACGAAGAGGGAGCCCTGGTGGCGAGCCAGATCAGCCAGGTGGCCGCCGATCTCAAACCGGAGACGTTTCGTGACATCCAGCTGGGCGGCGTGCGCGTGCATCAGGAAATTGATCTCCCACTCAAAAGCGTCGCCTTACGACTGGGAGTGGAGGACGTGGCTGACAGCCATATTGGCACGCTCGAGATCCCGCTGCCGGTCAAGGCCCCGCCGGATGCGCCGGCGGTAGCGCGGCGCGGATTGCCTCCCATTGAACGCGATTAATGTGTAGCGCTGGCGTCCCGCCGGCTGTCGAGGCGGCGTCCCGCCGCCTCACTGAGAGGGCGCGTACCATTTCTTTTCTCTCACGCAGACTGATTCCGGCGGCGGGCGGGACGCCCGCCGGACAGCCGGCGAGACGCCGGCGCTACACAGAACCCAGTGCCCGGCTTATTCTTTGCAATCCTTCGCGAAACATTTCTGTGTCCACTCCCATGCCGATGCGGAAGTGGTTGGGCAGTCCGAAGAAATGCCCGGGCACCGCAGAGGTTTCATACTCGGTGCGCAGCCGGTTCAGGAAATCATCCACGTTTCCCTGGGCAAGTCGGAGGATGGCAGTTGTGCCAAATTCAGTGTGCGGAGCCGAGATGCCTTTCTCTCTAGCCAGGAAATCTTTCAACAGGGCGCGATCGGCTTCCACAATTCTGCGTGCGCGACCGCGAATCTGCTCCAAATGCTCCAGCGCCACAACGCTCAACAATTCGGCGGGATGCGCCGGGATGGACGCAAACAGGTCATTCAGCCGCCACATGGCGCGCGCCAGGCCAGGCTCCGCCAGAATCCACCCACAGCGCAAGCCGCTCAGACCGTAGACCTTGGTCAGGCTGCTGGTGACGATGAACTCCGGTCCCAGAAGACACGCGGTCTTTGGAGTGTTCGTGTAAACGGCGTCGAGATAAACCTCATCGACCAGCACGCGCGCTCCCACGCTGCGGGCCAGTTCGCCAATTTCACGCAGTACGGAGTCGGAGGCGAGAACGCTGCTGGGATTATGCAGATTGGTGAGCACGACTAATTTGGTCTTCGAGGTAATCGCACGGCGAACTTCGGCGGGATCGAGAGCGTAGCCGTTGTCTTCGTCGCGGACAAAAGTCTTAACCGCCGCTCCCAGGTATAAAAGCGTGGAAGTGAGCAGCTCATAGGTAGGCTGTTCGATGAGGACCTCGTCGCCAGGATCGAGCAGCGCGGCCATGGCCAGATGATTGGCCATGGATGTCCCGGCGGCAGCCACTACGCAATCGGGATCTACGCCGCATTTCTTCGCGATGGCATGCTGCAGCGGAGCGTAGCCATAAGTGCTGTCGCCGTTGATCTCCAGCTGATCGATGGTTACCGGAAGCTCACCCAGAGGAAACGCAGCCACGCCGCTGGTTGCGAGATTGTACTTCGCACCGCCCTGGATCTTTGCCCACAGCATGTAATCGGAATGTCGATGTCTCATAGGTTCGACGCCGGAGGATTTTGCCGCGCCCTGCGGCTCCAGTACAAATATACCGGGAAGCCGGCCAGCAGAATGATCAGGCCGATGGCAGAATTCGCCGGGAACGTGGCGACGGTGGTGATCACGATGGCGGCACAGGCCAGCACAAAGAGTCCTGTGGTGTAGGGATGGCCCGGGGTCAAATATAGCTTCTCCGGTGAATCCGCAATTTTGTCCCGGAATACAAACAGGGACGCGGCGGTCAATCCGAAAGAAATGAAATCCACGGAGATCACGTAGTTCAGGATCTGCTCGTAACGTCCGGAGAGGGCGATCACGCTCGCGGTCATGCCCTGCAGCACGATGGCCACTACCGGAACTCCGGTGCGGGGAGAGAGCCAGCCCACGCTCTTGAAGAAGAGGCCATCGCGGGCCATGGCGAAGTAAACCCGCGGCGCGGTCAGAATTCCCTGGCTCAGAAAACCCAGGGTTGAGATAGCGATGCCGAATGCAATCCAGCGCGCGCCACGCTCACCCAGTGCGGCGCGCATCACTGCCGATGCGGGAATGCGGGTGGCAGCCAGTCCGTCCGGGCCGAGCACACGCAGGCAAACAAAATTGACTGCCAAATAAAGAACCACGACTCCGATCACGCCGATGATCAGCCCGCGTGAGAGATCGCGGCGGGGATCGCGCATCTCGCCGGCCACGAAACTTGCGGTCTGCCATCCGCCGTATGCAAAGGCCACAGGAATCATGGCGGCGCCGATCGCGCTTCCAAGTCCCAGCGAAACCGGACGGTCGAGCAAGGGCAAGGCGTGCACGCTGCCGCCGCCCCAGAGCATTCCCACCACGACCATGGCAGCGATGGCGGCGGCCTTCAGCAGCATGAGCACGCTTTGCACATTGCTGCCGGCGCGCACGCCAAAACAATTGATCGCCGTCAACCCCAGCAGGGTTACGGCTGCGATCGTTCCATCGCCGGCGGAGACTCCGCTGATCTCGCGATAGTACCGGCTGAACGTGACCGCCACTGCCGCCATCCCGCCGGTCTGAGTCACGAGAAGAAGCACCCATCCATAAATGAAAGCCACCGACGGATGGTAGGCCTCACGCAAGTAAAGATATTGCCCACCCGCGCCCGGCAAGCGTGAGGCCAGTTCGGCCCAGATGAAGGCACCGAGCAGGGCAAGTCCTCCGCCCAAGAGCCAGACGCCCAGAATCAAAAACGGAGTGTGCACGCGCAGGGCGACGACGTAAGGATTGATAAAAATGCCGGAGCCGACAATGCCGCCCATAACAATCATGGTGGCGTCGAATACTCCGAGCAGCTGCCGGGGTTTGACGGGATCCAAGAATCAGCCTGCCGTGTGTCGAGTCCAGGCAGATCGCAGCAAGCTGCTGGACTTGACCGCGATCACCTTACCACAGCCCTATCGTGATCCGGAGATGTGCTGGGTTCACGCCAAGCTGAGGCATCGCTTCGTACCGAACGATTCAGCAAGACGGTGTTGGGATAGTAGTGTTCCAGAATTTCACGGAACGCCGCTCCCGCCTGGGCCATGGCTCTCGCTCCCGCCTGGCACAGGCCGATGCCGTGACCCTGACCACTTCCTTCGAGGACGACGAACTGCGCGCCGCTGTGAGCGGTGAAGTTATTGCTGGGTACCGCATCCCAACCGAGACGGCGATCCAGGGCCAGCCGGGAAGCCTCTCCGCGTCGCAAGTCGCCGGCTTCGGCGGGCGAAACGCGACGGACCCAGAGCGAGGGATGGCGCTGGCAGTAGTCGCAGGCCACAGGAAAGTACGGGTAGCCGTAACTCGACAAGCCCACTTCCCGCGGAGTGCGCGTGCGTCCGCCACAGCTCCGGGTAAACATTGCCGCCACTGCGTGATCGCGATAGGACAGGACCAGTCCCTGCGTAGCTTTGGCCGCGCGGGAAGCGTCGCTCTCCGGAGGCGGCGGCGCGCGCAGGAACTGGCAATGAGTGGTGTCGCAAAAATCAAATTCGTGATGACGTCTGCGAGCCGCAGTGAAATATGAACGGCTGGCCACTGCCTGCGCCTTCAAGGCTTCGAGAGGCGTGCCCGGCACGCTCTCGGCTTGAACCACTGAAGCTACGGCCGTCTCAAGATCCATGTGGACAACTGGCGCGAGTGCACCGGCAACCGCCCTCACCTCAAGCACACCACGATATCGACGGGAGATTTTTCCTGGCACAGCGAGCACAAAATCAGCCGCATCGTCACTCCGGCTGGAAGCGCGGAGACTGGAAGTGCGAATCGACTGACTGTCAATCCGGATTATGAGGCCGCCGCCGGAAATTGTGATCTTCGCAGTATCTTGCCCGGAACTCCTTTCCAGTACGAATGTCTTTGTCCCGACATGGACAACGACCGCCTGGGCGGGCACAGCTTGCAGAGTAAGCTGGCCAGGATGAAACAGCCCAAGCACCCCGATGCGGACATCCTGCGCGCAGGCGACGTGGGTCGCGAGCAGCACGCATGCGAGCACTCTCAGCCTCGACGACACTTGGCAATCACTCCTCGATGCGACGCAACATGCGTCCCGCCGTCAGCGCCGCCCTGGCACCCGGGACTCCATGCACCCGGACCATCAGCAACACTTCCGGCTGCTCGGCCGGCACCAACGCGACTACGAAGCCGTCTCCCGGAGCGTGATCGTGATGCGTGCACGCGGCAGTGCCGGTCTTGACCAGCGCGCTGGAATGGAGCAGCGCCCGGTCAACAGCGGATCCCGTGCCCTGCCGTGCTGACTGCGCCATTCCCTCCACCACTTCGCGCACTCCGGGCTGCTCGCGCCGTCGATTGAGTTCCAGGTAGGCATGCGCCATGTGTAGCGGGGAAATGCGCCAAAGATTTCCTATACCGATCAGGTCGGGGCCGGATAATTGTGGAGCAGGTGGATCCAGTCCAAAGCTGCCCGCGGCAGGGACAACGTCGGCGCTGGTCATGTTTGCCGTAAGCATCCGAAAGTATGAATTGCAGGAATCCGCAATGGCTGAGGCAATACCGACTTCTCCATGGCCGCGGGGAAGCCAGCAACCTCCCGCACCGCCCAGGCACACATGAGTCGGATAGCGAAACTGATGCTCTTCGCCGTAGGCCAGGGCGGTGAAGGGCTTTACCAGCGAGCCCATGGGGATTGGTGTGCCAGCGTCGTCCCAGCGGGAGGCGAGCACCGCCCCGCTGTGGACATCCAGCAGGAGGAATGAGACTTCCCTGCCAGTGAAGTCGCGTTCGAGAATTCGTGCGGCCGATTGCGCGAACAGCGAACTTCCCACGCTCGCACTCCCCGCCCAGGCGACGGGCAAAGGCGGGCCCACCGCGGGAGATAGGGCCAGGACTGCAACCATCGTCCAGAGGGAGATTTTATTTACTGTGACCATTGGTATGTGACCGTCTGCAACACTTTGTCGCCAGCCTCGCGCACAACAATCTTTTCCGACGACACCGCGGCCAGCGCAGCGCTCAGGCTGGCGATATTCTCCGAGAGGAATTGCGGCTGATGTTGTCCGCCTCCGGCGCCTGAAGGATCCACTTCCGGCCGATCGACAACGCTGGTCAAGCGGCCGAAATTTTCTCTTTCGCGTTGATGATCAAATTCCGCTACAAACACGGCGGGGGTCGCTTCGGACTTGCGGTCCGCGTTGGCCAGCATGCTCGCAATCAGATCGGTATCGTTGGCAACGATCAGATATTTGCCGCGTACCGCGACACTTAGCGGGTGCAGGCCGTCGAGTTCGTAATAGCCCTTGTTGTGTTTCCAGGCCACACCCAACTGGCTGGCGGTCAAACCCGGCCGGATAAAACTGATCAAGGCATTCCGCACCGCGGCTTCATCCCAATCCGAACTTCCGGCCAGCGCGACTGCCGAGTGAATGCGTACGAATACCCCTGCTTTATCTCGCTCCGTGGATTGCACCTGCAGAACGGCAGTGACCTGGCCCTTCTGCAGCAGATTCTCTAGCGCAACGGAGCCTTCGGCATCAGCTCCTCGCTGTACCGGAGGTTGGTCGATGCGGGCTTCCAGATCAGAACTCGAACCCGCTTCGCCCGAGGTCATCTGGTCGCCGGGCGCGAGCTGCCCGGCCGGAGCCGGTCCCGCGTGCGGAGCCAACAGCTTGGTTTCGAGCACGTCCAGACACGGATCGAGTGATGGACACGTCTGGGCCTCGTACAGTCCAGCGCCCTCCGGTGCCAGTCGAGCCAGATCGGCGACCTCCTGGCCTTGATGGCTTGCGCTGGCGGCACCCGTCTTCTTCAGCAGGACGCGCTCCTCGCGGTAATCCTTACCCGAGCGGAACAGATCGGAAATCGCCGCACTGTACGATTTAATGTCAGTAATATTCTGCTGCACCCAATACGAGCGGAAGTGCGGACTGGGCACAATCTTCTCCAGGTTCATGACCATGCGCAGGTCCCCGACGGGACCCGCGGCCGCCACGGACTGGGCAAACCACGGGTCGGAATCGATGGCGTGGTCCTTGCCTCCCGCCATCAACTGCAGCGCGCTGGCCATCAAGTCCTCTCGCGTCGCCAGAAGAAGATAATTTCCGTTGACGGAGAACTCCACCTCGCGCTGCGATTCGGGATCGCGGCGCAGATAGAAAGTCGCGCCGCCCGCGCTGCGTGTCTCGAACTTTGAACGCGTCTGCCAGAGCTGGTTCTGAATGGCATTTGCCGACGGCAAGCGTGTGATGTACACAAATTGCAGTTTCCCGATGTCATACAGCGCCAGGGCGCTTTCACTGCCCGCAGTCTGGGACAGGAAGTTCATGTCCGGAGGGAGGCCGGCCGCCGTGGCGAATTGCTTTCCGGCATCCTTCAAACGCAGGAGCAGCCGCGAACGGGAGAAAACCTCATAGTTGCTGCTGGCCATCCAGGCCTGCTTCTCCGGCGATCGGTTCCACTCCGCCAGCAGGGCGGAGAAATCTTTTGCCTGCAGATAGAGAAGCGCACCAGACGGAACGTAACTCGACAGCGGCACCTTGGGCGTTGCGGCCGCCTGATACGCCGCCCAGCCCAGCCCCATGCTGACTCCAGCCATCAATAAGACAATTCCTATTTTTCTCACTGGCTGGTTGCTCCTTTCGCCGGAGTTTTCACAGGCCGCGCAGCGCGGGCGAGAAGTTTGGGACGCACCAGGCGGTCCTGCTCCAGCGCTTCGTGCAAAATTGGCTGTCGCGCCGAATTGAGCCGCTGGCGACGCAACCGGGCGCTTACTTCCGTGACCATGCCGTCGATCTGCTTCCGGCGCGCGGGCGTTTTCTCCAGTTGGCGAGCGCCTTGAAGATAGCGCAACGCTTCGTCCAGGCGGTTGAGCCTGATCATTAACTCACTCAGAGTGGTCGCTACCTGCGCCTGCTGCGCGGTCGGCAGCTTGAAGGGGTCGTCCATCCGGCTGGACGGGTTTTGATCGGAGGCATCGTTATTGGCTTCCATCATTTCATCCTGCCCGATCACCGGTTGCGGCATGGCACTGAGGAATTGCCGGCGCAGAAGAGGAGCAATTACACCGCGGGCAAATTCGTCGGAGTGCATACCGGCGGCCGCCTGGAAGAGCGGGATGCGGGCATCGTCGCGAGCAGGAGTATCAGCCAGCGCGTTCCCCAGTAATTGCACTTTCACCCGGGCATCGCCAGCGGAGTTGGCGGCTCTGAACCGGGCATCGTAGAAGAAGGGTTGGTCAGCCGCGGTTGCGGTGATTCCACTATCGCCAGAGGCCAGCAGATTCAGTTCCGCGCTCCCGCTTTCGAGCGGGCGCCTGTGGCTGGCCAGGGCCAACGCGGCTTGAGTTCGAACGGAATAGTTGACATCCGCGCTGGATGCGATCGTGCTGAGAGAATTCCGCGCCGAATCCACGTCCCGGCTCGCGGCGACTTTCGCTTTTGCCAGCCGCAGCCGATAGGTAGCGTCCCAGGGCGCAGACCTTGCGAGTTGTTCAAGAAATTCGATGGCCTCGGCATTCTGGCCTGCCTTCTCCAGCAACGCCGCCGCGGGATCGAGGTTCTCAAAGGGATTGCCCACGGCCACAACCAGGCGGCGCAGCAACTCCACCGCGCCCGGCGTGTCGCCTGCAGCGATGCGGATTTCAGCCAGCCCGAGAAAATTTGCTGCCTCAAGCTTGTGCTCGTCGAGCTCGCGCGAGAAAACAAACTCCAGCACTTTGCGTGCGGATTGCTTGTCTCCGGATTCGGAGAGTTGCCGCGCCGCCACTCTCAGCACGTCCGCGGCGGGCGCGGCCTGCGGGTCGGCGCGATAGACGTCGATTTTGGAATCCAGTGTCCCGGTCTGCGCCGCGACCTGCATTTCAAGAGGGACGATGGCCGCCGCTTCCGCAGCGCGCGTTTCTTTGGACAGAGCGGCCATCGCGTCTGCGGCCGGTGCGTACTGCGTGATCGCGACCAGGTATTTTATCCATCGCACCTGCCAGGAGCGCAAAGCCTGTTCCGCGGCTTCTTGCTGCAAGCCCTCTGATTTCGATACTGCGTCTTGCTTTGCCTGCAGAATGCGCTGATAGATGGGCGCGCGCTGTGCCAGCGGAATCCACGAGGCGTCCGCGACATCGGCGAGGACGGTGGTGGGGTCGTCCGCAGCCGAGGCCACATCCAGCAGCCAGTTGACGTTTTGATCCGCGCTAGCGGCATAGGCGCTGTGCAGCAGCGCGTTCGAGCGGTAGTTTCCGTTCCGGTGAAGATATGCGCGCAGAAGCGCGTCCACGTCAGGTTTCAGATCGTTGAAGAGTTTCCGGCTGCGCAGATTTTCGCAGCTTCGGGAAAAATCCGCCCAGAAGCTCTCCGGCAGACGCATGCTGTTGACCTGTTGCCCGAGGGTGGAGAAAGCCTGCTTCCACTGAGCGATGGCCTCGACACGCGCGCCCTGTTTGAAATACGCCAGGGCCAGGCGGTCGTGCACATCGGCCCTGGCGGGCGCCAATTCCAGCGTGTGCTCGTAGTCGGTGATGGCACGAGCCGTGTCTCCGCTGTCAGCGTAGTAGTCCGCCACGGTCAGATACCCCGATGCGCTTCCTGGACTCTGTTCCAGCATGGCGGGAAGAAAATCCTCGGGATTACCCTGCCGGGTGAGGCCGGAGTATTCGCCATAGCGCGAGCCGTAGTAGAACCAGATGTTCCCTGCGAGTTGCTGAGCGCGATCCACGGGCTTGGTCAGACGTTCGGAGACTGTGTTGTCCCCCAGGACGTAAAGGAAGGCGTCATTTACTGCCGGGGTTCGTTCCGCAAAATAGAGACCGACGAGGGCGTCGTATGACTTCGACCAGACTGGCGTACGGATGCGGCCACGCAGCGAAACCAACGAATGCGCCAGCTCCGGACTTCCGTTCGCCACGAGATACTCAGCAGCATCTTGCCCTACGGAGGTCCAGTACGAAGCCCGCTTGACCAATTCGTTGGGCTGGCGCGTCAATAACAGCTGGAAAAGGCGCGTCTGTTGCTCGCGACCGCCGCTGCCAAAGGGCATCCCGGCAAAAGCCCGCAGCTCGCCCTCGGGATCGCCGGCAGCCTGGTAGGCATCCTGGGCCGCGACCCACACCGAATACCGTTGTTGGGGATCGATCCGAGGCGCGAATTGTTCCAACTGCGCGCCTAATTCCGCGAACTTCAAACGCCGCCGCTGCAGATCGACAAAGGGCTGCATGCGCGAAAGAAGAAGGTTTGAGTTGGCGCTCTTGTCCATCATCAGTTCATAACGCCAGCGAGCTTCGAGCTCGCCCAGCCCTGCGCTCTGGGCAAGGGGAACAGCGAAAGCGTCAACGTCCGCCAGGCTCATCCCCGCGCGCTTCCCTTCCGCGAATTTCGCGAAGGCCACTTTTTCTTCCGGCACAAAGTAGCTGGAGACTGCGCTCCCCATCTCATTCAGCGCTGATCGCAAGCCGTCGCGGGCAATCCGGACGCGGTTCTCATGGGCGCGGTCACGCCATTCCTTATCGGTGATTGCGGCAATCCCCTGGCGGGCAAGTTGTTCCTTGAGCACGGGCAGAACTGACGATGCGTCATCCCAGCGCACTCTGCAGCGTCGCAAAAGCTTTTTCCTGCTGGCGGAGGCGGGTCATGATGCGGGCGTAGGCTCTGGCCCCGGATTGCAGCTCGGCCGTCGTCAGCAAATCGGCTCCAGCGGCGCTGACTCCCTGTTCGGCGAAGCCTCGCGCCTGGGTCAGCATCCCCCACGCTTCCAGGCGCCCCGCAACTTCAAAGTATTTGCCTGCATTTTCCGGGCCCACGTCGATGACCGCGACCTTCAGTGCTGCAACCGCGTCATCTGCTCGTCCCTGGCGGGCACGGATCTCGGCGACTCTCTCCATCCACTTGGGATCCTTGAAGGCCAGCTCATATACGCGCTCGTAATCAGAGGCGGCTTCGTCGAAGCGCATCAGGCGCTCTTCGAGGCCGGCGCGGGCGGTCCGCAGATCGGTGCGATCGGGACGGACTGCAACGGCTTTTCCGAAACTCTCGATCGCCGCCGGATATTGTTCCAGGCTGGTCTGGATTTGAGCCAGCACCATGGGCCAGCGATAATCACGCGGCGATTGTGTGATCGTCTTGCCATAGAAATCGATGAGTTGCTGTTGCCGCTGGTAACGCAGAGCGTAGAGTGCGGCTTCGTTTACCAGGCCCGCATCTTCAGGAAAATAGTTGATGAGCTCGATGTACTGATCGACGGCGCCGGCGTAGTCCTTCATGCGGGTCAGCGCCGGAACTAATCCCCGGCGCAGCGTGGCAATCCTGGTCTTGCGCTCGTCGCCCGGGAGTGGCGCAGCGCGGAAGAGCGCGATCTTGTCCAGATAGAATTGGCGCAATCCTCGATCATCGCCAGCGTGGGCATACGTCTCTGCCATTGCCGCCAGGTATTGGCCGTCATAGGGCGATGTTTTCAGAAGCCCGGCCAACAGGTCTTGCGCTTTGGCATACTGGCCCGCGTCGGTTGACTTGCGTGCCGCTTCGAAGACGAACTGTTTGCTCAGCTCCGGATACGCGTCCTTGGAAGCTTGCAACAAAACTGCGATGGCCGGCGCATAATTCTTGGTGCGCCAGTAAAAGTCCACGGTCGAGCGCACCACTCCCAGAATTTTGGGGTTCTCGAGGTACAGCGCCTCGACGTTGCGCTGCGCCGACTGGAAATCCTTGCGGCTTTCGTACAATTGAACTAACCGGTAACGCAACTGCAGCCGGTTCACTGGATCCGTGGTGAGCGTTGCCTGCTTTTCGAGCGCGTGCTGGCGCACCGACTCCATAGACCTTTGCTCGGCCAGGACTTCGACTTGCTCCGCCTGTTCGATGGAAGTCGTGCTGTTAACGATGGAGTCGAGAAAAGTTTCCAGGTCGGGCTTGCGGCTCTGGGCCTCCAGCACGCGTGCGCGCAGGTTGACCACGTCCATCGAAGGGTTAGGCCCGGTGACCAGTTTCGCGGTCTGCTGGTTGATCTGGTCGCTAAGCTTGGGCCTGCGGGCCAGCTCCATCAGCCTCGCATCGGCGGGCGAATTCGCTCCTCCGGCCAGAGCACCCTTAACGTATTCCCCGATGGCGCGCGCGTAGTCCCGCTGGTTTTCATAGATCGCGCCGGCTTCATAGCTGTATAGATTCTCGTCTCCCAGTTTTTTTCTGCCCTGGTTCAACAGCCGGAGCGCGTTGTCGAAGTCAAAATAGTCCCAGTAGATGCTGGCTGCATCCAGGTAGCCGCCGGCTTGTCCCGGAGCAGTCTGGGGGATGCGATCCCAGTAGGGTGCGGCTTTGGCGAACAGTTCGCGATCGGCATAGATGTCCCCGATTCGCGACATGATTTCCCGGTCGCCGGGATTCGCTTGCAGCAGGTTCTCCTCGATCTTCGCGGCAATCCCTGTGTCGGCAGCTTCGAAATACGCCAGTGAGCGGTACACGGCAGAGGCAGTGTGGGCAGTCTCAGGCTCGGCGGGATATTGTTCGGCCAGGCTCCGGAGCACGGGGGCGCTCTCCTCGAAATGCGACCGCCAGAGCTCTGCTTGCGCGATGAATTCCCCCGCAGCTGGATTGGCACGGACCAGTTCGCCCCACTGGTGCTGACCAACGGCGGACGCGCTCGGCCTGGAGGCATTCAATTCAGGTTCCAGCATTCCTTTTGCCGACAAGTATTCAAAGAACTCGTTGCGCAGGTCAGACTCCTCGAACCAGTGCTGTCGCAGGAGCTGCTGCCAGGCGGCGTCGTCATACGTATGCGAGTCGTGATAGGCATTCAGCAGATTGCGCACAAAAGTCGGGTTATGCGGGAAGCGCCGGTTGGCATACTGATTCAATCTCAGGTACAGCGCGGGAGTGCCGCCGTAGCCCACGTGGCCAAAGTACTGTTCAAGGTCAGTGCCGCTGAAAGTCCTGACTGCTTCCTGGGTCAGCGTTTCGAAGTCGGCATCCCTTTTGTAGCGCAGGTAGAAGCGCGCCAGCCGGTCGTACCATGAGCGATCAGGAAACCGTGCCAGGGCCCGCCGGTAGATTTCTTCCTGCTCAGCCCCCAGCCGGTTCTGGTCCAGAAACACCGCCAGGCGTTCATAGAGGCCAGGATCATTTGGGTTGCGATCAATCTCCCGTCGCAGCACCGCCAGTGCCTCGGGAATTTGTTTCAACTGCACCAGGCGGGCGAGATAGCGCTCCAGCACGCGCGAGTACTCCGGAGAGCGCGCTCCGAAGTGGTTGGAAGTTGACGCGGTGCCGACCTGAAATGCCTGGTTTGCATTCCGGAGCGAAGACTCCTCGCCGGCATCAGAGAATTGGTCTGCCCTTTCGCCGTCCGGATTTTCCTGCTCCAGGTTGTCGCCGGCTCCTCCCAGCGGTATCTTCTCCGCCTTGAGGGCGAGTTCCTGCAGAACAGAATCGTAGATGGCGAATTCCTCCTGCGTGTTTCGGGTCCGCGCATAGGCGTCCGCCATCAGCAACGCGACGGGTGTACGTTGCGGAACATGGGGGAAGTTTGCCAGGAATTCGCGCCCAGCCCGAATCACCGCATCGCTCTCTCCGGAGCCTGCATAGAACTCCAGCAGCCGGGCATGCAGTTCAGGACGCCTAGCCGAGCTCGGATACTTCGTATCCAGCAGAGCCAACAATTCCGCCGCGCGAGACCGGTGGAAGTACGGAATGGTGCGCAGTTCTTCCTCCGAGAATCTTCCTGCCGGAGAGGTGGTGTTCAGGATTAGGGAAAGAATTCCGTTCAAATAGCCGGGACCCTGGTCCATGGTGGCGATGTCGCGATAAAGAGAGAGTTCTCCACTGCCCAGGCGGATCGGACTTTCCGGAGCTGTGAGCAACAGGTTGGTGAGCGCGGCAAGGGCGCGCTCCTGGGCATTGTCCATGCCTGTGCTGTTGTACAGCGCAAAATAATATCGAGCCGACTCCGGGTAGGCGTGGATATCTTCAAGCAGGCGGGCGCATACGAAGAGTTCCTGCCCGGTCCATTCGGAATGGCTGGCTTCCTTGTGCAGGCGGAATGCCGTGATCGTCTGCTGAGCGGCGTCCAGCTTGCCTTGCTGCTGGTAGTAATAGAAGACGCGGGCCATCGCGTTCAGGTCTTCCGGATTGGCATTCAGGGCCGCCCGCGCCTGATCAAGAAACTTGCGCAGGCCCTGGGTTTGCGCCAGCAGATCAAAATAGCTCTTCACCAGTTCCGGGGCCCACAGCGGCTGGAAGCTATGCTCGTACACCGCCAGGCCCTGTTGAAGTGAACCTCGCCGGTACTCGACCATGGCCTTGGCCCTGATTGGAAAGATTTCGTCGGCAGGAAATTGTTGGCGATAGTCGGCGACCAGTTGTTGCGCGGCCGGATAATCTTTTCGCGCCAGCAGAAATTCCAGGAAGCGAGCGTACAGAGATTGTTCCTGGGGATAGCGCGCCAGCCAGGCGCGATACTGCTCCGCCGATAAATCCGGCGCCAGCCCCTGATTCTGAATGATGCTGAAGATACGTTCGAAGGCGTGCCATGACCTCTGTTCAGCCGGCGGGGTCAGGGAATCGGAGGGGTCGGCGGCAGCGGCGGCAACCGTCCCCAACGCCTTGATTTCGTCCAGCGGGCGAAGCCGGCGGTGATAGAAATCGGCCAGGGCGATTTGGCCGCTGGTCCTATCCGAAACGCTGTCCGCATACTTCTTCCAATCCGATTCGGCCGCGCTGAAATCGAGTTGCTGTTCGTCTTCGAGAGCTCGCAAGGAATAAAGATCAGCGTTCTTCGGCTGCGTCTTGATCAACTCACTTAAAGCGGGACGCGTCTCGGCAGGCGGGCGGCGGAAGAGCACATCCCCGCCGGGCATTGACATAGCGCGGAAGAGGGCCGCTTCAATCGCCGTCCCGGCCTCGGTATTCCGGATCCACGCCGGCAGCGCTCCCCGGGCGGAAACCATCCATCCGGCGAGAGTAACGAACGCTGCGATAACACAGAGGCGCAGCCCGCGGCTTCGAGAGGGATCACGGAAGCACTTCAATCTGCACCTCCTGGGTCCCGATGTTGTGGGCAATGTCTTCCGCGGTCACGGTCAGCTTGTAAGTTCCGGGCACAGTCTGTTCCGGGATAAAGAGCTGCCCGGTGTTGATGCCTGCCCGCGCGTCCCAGTTGAGCGCAACCGGCAACACGCCTTCCAGTCGTGCCACCAGGGTGCGGGTACTCTGAGAAGCTTTTGCCTTCACCCTTATCGTCTGGCCGCGATGATAGCGCCGTGTGTCGAGTTTGACCTGGACTACGGGTGGCTTGCTGGCGATGACGAAGGTCTTGGACTCACGGTATGTGTGGCCCTCACGATCTCGCAGCAGCAGGCGAACGGTATAGGTCCCGTCCTGCATATCGTCAGGAGCGAGAAATCGCGTCTGCCACACGTCCTCTCCAGAGAGGTAGCGGAGCTTCTGCACCAGACCAAAGGGAAATAGTGCGGTGACGGATGAAATGGACTCGTCCGCCTTCACCCGCAGCACTGGATCTCCCGGGCGGATGACACGCGGCCGCAGCAGCGCGCGGGGCACAGCCAGGAACGAAGTATATGGCGTGACGAATTTGTATTGCCGGGCCAGACGGATAATTTCATCGATGGTGGCCTGGTCTTCGCCTTCGCGCTGTATCTTTTCCAGCAGCGCATTCACCCGGGCGCGGGCCCATAGCCGGGGAAGCTGCGCGTGATCGAGAGCTTCGCGGGGCAAGGTGGATTTGGTGGACATCGCCAGCGGCTCCCCGTCGCGCATGCCGTGAACCGTGAACGCAACATTTTCCCTGGCCGCCTGGTACCTGCCCACCCAGGAGGCAAGCGAACCTGAGAAGGTGGAATCCTGCAGCGGATAAACCGTGTCCACAGCCGATTCCGGGGCCACCGTCAAATTTAATTGGCCAATGGGGCTGCGCCCGATCCTGGAGAGAAAAGAATTAAGTTTGAACTCTGGCGGTTCGGTGGACAAAACGTGTTCCAGCAAACCATCCTGCCGGGCAAGCACCTGAAGCAGTGGCAAGTTGGCATCGTCGCCCACGGCGAAGACATAGGTGCGGGGACGCTGGCTTGGTGGCACCTGCTTCCAGCTCTGCTCGAACCAACTGGCCAGCTTGCCGTTCTGAATGGGTCCGCGGGTGGCGCCACCGTCACTCAGCAATACCAGATAAGGATTTGCGCTACCGGACGCCGAGCACTGCTGCAATGCTGTTTGCAGCGCGCGCTGCAGGTCGGTGCCGCCGCGCAGTTTGCTCGAGCGCACGAAATCGAGAGCACGCTGCACGCTGGCGGGTTCAGCCCCGACAGGCGAAGGTTGAAAAGCTGTCACCTGATTATTGAACAACAGTAGATTGAAATGATCGGAAGGACGCAGCGTCCGCAGTAGGCTCTCCAGGGCCTGATAACTACGCTCCAGCTTCTCCCACTGCATCGACAGCGACGTGTCGAAGAGGATGATGAGAGCTTTCGGGGTCTCGGACGCCGCACTTCCGTTGGCATGAGGCACCGGGCCCTTGCCGTATCCGACGAGCGCTTCAGCCTCGAAAAATCCGGGCTCGCTCTGACCTCGAACAGGGGCGGTTTCGGTGGGCGCGGGCTGCCCGCTCAGAGGATTTCTGTGAGTCAGCACCTGCAGGGTCTCGGCGCCGGCGGCGTCCAGGCCGTAGGTCGCGACAAAGTCCTCCGACAGATTTACGTTTGCGCCTTCGAAATGCCCTCTCACCGAGTGCGGCGTATTTTCGTCGAGGGTCAACGGGAACGCTTTCGCGCCCGCCTGAAAGTTCGAGGTGGCATGCTCAGAAGTGAGTTCGAAATTGATCCGGAGGTGTCGCGCCACCTGGGACGAGTAGGCGTCCGGCCGCAGGGGAATCGCGAAGTATGACTTCAGGTTTTCCACCGGAATGGGTTCGTGGTACTCAATCTCAAGTCGCTTGGTTCCATGCGGCTGGATGGGTACGATGCGCGCGCTGAAGACCGAAGCCCGCTTGGCCTCCTCTGATCCGCGTTCCCCCATCTGCAGCAATCCGGGATCGATGGCCTGCTGTTTGAGCTGGGTGTAAATGTCCTCGGCCCGCTTGCGTTCGAGCACCACGGCTGGGATGCGCGTCGGCCCATCCCACACTGCAAAGTCTGAAACCGTGGCCTGACTGGGCAGAGCGAAAATGTAGTTCCCTTCCTCGATGTGGTCGGTATGATTGGCGAAAATCTGCCGCACAAACACGCGCGCGTCACCGTTGTCGATGCGAACGGTAATCTCCATTTCTTCAAGCGACAGGACCAGCGGGTCAGGCTGCGCTTTATCGCGTGGAATCAGGATGCCGGCGTCGCCCAGCACGAGCGCCGGCACAAGCAGAAAAGCGAGCAGGACGAGGTTCTTCACGGATGCACCGTCCGCTCCTGCACCCGGACCAGGCCGTTGTCGGTGCCGACATAGAGATATCCGTTGGCCAGCGCAAGAGCGGTCACGTTGGCCGAAGGCAGGCCGTGCTCCATCACAAACCAGCGTCCGGAATCGCGTTCATAGACATACAAGCCCTTGCCCAGCGTGCCGGCAAAGACGTGAGTTCCCGTGACCAGCATGGCATTGGGATTGACTTCGATGGATCCGGTCGCAATTTCAAATGAATGGAAGTGACCGGAGCGGTCAAGCCCGAGGACGCCGGCACCATAGGTTCCAACCATCCATTCGCCACCAACCGGAACGACTGCCGTGATCCAGTTGTGCTTGAGGCCGGGCGTGGCAGTCGTGTAGCTGACCTGCACGTTGCCTTTTTGGAGTTGGGAGAGGCCGCCGAGCGTACCCGCCATCAATTCATCGCCGGATACGCCCAGCGCGTACACGTGATTGTTGACCAATCCCTGGAAGGCATACATGCTGCGCGCGCCGGAGGCGTCAAGAAAGGTCAGTCCGGCAGGCGTTGCCAGCGCCAGGCCGTCCTGATAGAAGGCGACGTCGGTCACGTGGTCGGCGATGAGGCCGTCGGCGCGGGTGAGCACCTGCTCCTGGCTGCCGGCGGGGTCGAAGCGGACCAGGCCATTCGCGGTGGCCACGTCGATGGTTCCATCTTTTGGATTGGGCAGGATGCGGTTCACGCAGAATACGTTTTCGTTCTCGATGTGGGTCGCCGGTCCGTGGTCGGATTCCAGGCGGTCAAGTCCGCGGTCGAAATAGCCTACCCAGAGACGGCCTCGGCTGTCCGTGGCCAGAGCGGAGACATTGCCATCGCTCAACGTGGCCGCGTTCGGATGCAGGAGCGGCTGCCAGGCGAAGCCATGAGCATTCTTGCGATAAAGTCCGCCGCGGGTCACCGCAAAAACGGCATCATCCATGGCAAACAATTGGTGGACTTCCGTCAATCCCGCTGTGTCCGCAGAAACAGAATTGCGCCGGCGTCCACCTTCGACCGGGATCGCAATTACGCCCTGATCTTCGGATCCTACAAGGAGCTCTCCGGTGCCTGGCAGCAACGCGGTGACCAGGACTCCCGCAGCCAGGGTGCGCGAGAAGCGTCCGCCCTCGAACACAGCGACGCCGAGCACCGTACCGACGTAAGCTTTGTCGCCGGCCACCGCGATCGACTGGACCTGGCGATCGGGCAGTCCCTGCTCCTCTCCGAAGGAGTCGGTTTCGCCCGCGTGCCAATGAAGCACACCCTGGTTGAGCGTTCCCACCCACAGGTCAGATTCCGTTCCCGCGAGCGTCGTAACGTAAACATTGCCCAGAGTCGGATGGAGAACTGTTATCTTTCTCCCGTCGTAGAGCAGGACGCCGCGCTTCCTGGTTCCAATCAACAGATGTCCAGAGGCTGTGGGCAGGATGGAGGTAATGGTGCGAGCGCCTGCATCCTGGGGAAAAATCTGCCGGAAGGAGCGACCGTCAAAGGTCAGCAGTCCATCCTGTGCGGTGGCGATGACAAGCCCGGCTTCCTGTGAGTCGGCCAGCAACGCCGGGGCAATCGCGACCAGAGGGGAAGAGGGCAGATCTCGTCCGACGGCGTAATGCTTGAGCCATTTCCCGCCAGAGTCATATTGCGTGAGCCCGGCCGGGCCCGCTAAGTAGAGGTCGTCGTGAAAGCGCGCTGCCTGGAGGAAAACCGCCGGCGTACTGATCGACTCGAAGATCTGTTCCTGCATCTCCGGGAGCGGCCTGGCGATGAAGCGTATCTCTGCCGCCGACCGGACTTCTTCGGTGGCGATGCGTAAGACTCGGGAGGTTCTCCAGGCTACAACGCCTGCCAGCAAAACAAGGATTGCTGCTGCCCCTGCGGCAAGCGCCCGCCACGACCGTCTGAGGCTCCAGTTCATAAGCTCCCGAATTGCCCGCCCGAATTTCAGAAGGATGCACTATAAACCCGTGGGGCGGGAACGTGTAACCAGGTTGCAGCTCAGCGGCCAAAACTAAGCTGGCTGATAAAAAGCGACTTACGAGAACCGGGGTGATCGAACTCGTGTCGGCTGACACACAGTGTGTGAGGAGTCGTAGTAATAAGGAGGAGCGCTGGCTACTTCGCCATCCCATCATTTGGCTTGGTCAACAGACCGCGCTGGCGCAGCCAGTTTGCCAGCAGGATGGGCCACTCGCCCAAAGCAGGATCGCCCAGGGCAAGACCAACTCCATGCGGGCCCTTTTCGAAGACATGCAATTCCGCGGGAACACCGGCTTTGTGCAGCGCCACATAAAAGTTGACGCTATTCTCCACCGGCACAACGTCATCATCACTTGTGGCGAAAAGGAAGGTGGGCGGAGTTTGGGCGGTGACGTGAAGTTCGTTGGAGAGTTCCTGGACCAGCTTGGGATCGGGATGGTCGCCCAGCAGGTTCTTGACTGACCCTTGGTGGGCGTAAGGCGCTTCGAGGGTGATCACCGGATAGCCCAGGATCGCGAAATCAGGACGGCTGCTGGCCCGCTCGATGGGGTCGGCGGCCGAGGGATTGCCGCTGTCGAAGTGGGTTATGGTAGTCGAAGCCAGATGGCCGCCCGCCGAGAAGCCCATCATTCCAATGCGATCGGGCGAGATCTCGAATTCCCCGGCCCGGCTGCGCACCAGCCGGATTGCCCTCTGCGCATCCCCCAACTCGATGGGGTGGTGGTAGCGCGGTCCCAGCCTGTACTTGAGAACGAACGCGGTCACGCCCATGGCATTGAACCAGTTCGCTACTTGCCGGCCTTCGTGGTTGGAAGCGAGAAATCCATAGCTGCCTCCGGGCGCAACAATGACCGCGGTACCAGAGAGGTTATGCTTCCAGGGGCGATAAACAGTGATCGCGGGCTGGTCGTCTTCGCCCTGTCCTAAGGCTCCTGGAGCTCCGTTCTGCCACAACAGGATGGTCTGCGGCTCAGCGGTAAGATCGTGGAGCACCTGGCCGAAACCGAAGGTTACGGAAGCAACACAAAGAATAACGATGGCGCTGTTTCTTCTTATCATCAGAGTCCTAGTGTGACAGCCCGACATAATTTCCATAGCCGACAATCACCGTGGATCCCACCAGCAGCAGGAGAGCCAGGGCCAGCAAGCGGCCCGCCTGCACTCCCGCGCCCTTCCATTCCTTCAATCCGATGCCCCACAGGCTGCTGAAGATGATGATGCTGGCCATGTGAAGCGTCCAGCTGGAAAACTTGTACTTGCCCATCTGGGTTTCGCCCATCGAGTAGAAGAAGAACTGGAAGTACCAGGTAGTACCGGCCAGCGCGCAGAACAAATAGTTCGCCAGCATTGGAACTCGCGCCCCGCCTGACTTTCGCGCCGCGGGAGCTTCTTGTACCGCCACGGAAGACTGCGCCCGCAGCTTGCCCGACGGCATATGCTCAACCACTTCCCTGCTGGGAGCATCGAGTGCGGTCTCGATCGTAACCTCGTCGTGATTTTGCGGATCGGGCTCGCGCGAGATCGAAGTGAAGTACTGGTACCCGGTCTTGTTGCGAACATTCAGAATGACGCACCAGATGAAATTCGTGGTGAAGCCACCCAGCAACACCACGACCAGCACCGGCAACCCCTGCCACAAATCGGGGGTCCCGTGCTTGATGGTGAGCGCCTTGATGGGATCACCTGCGGCTAGGCCGTAGGCGAAACAGGCACTCATCACTCCCGAGAGAACCGCAACGCCTACGCCCTTCTTCAAATCGAATTCCTTGATCGTCTCTTTCTGCTGCTCCGGCGACATGGCCCGCTCTTTGTAGATGCCCGCCAGCCCCGCCGCCGCAATGCCGAGCAGGCAGACAAAAATTCCCAGCAGGATGATTCTCCCTGAAGACGTCCCGACTACCTGGGTCATGAATTCGCCACGGAAAATGGGTGGGATCAGCGTCCCGAAGGCGGCGCAAAGGCCCAACACCACCGCCATCCCCAGCGACAGTCCAAGATAGCGCATGGTCAGCCCGAAGGTGAGGCCGCCGATTCCCCACAAAAGACCGAAGAAGAATGTCCAGAAGATAACCATTCCCGGGGTCTCGCGGAGCACGGGCATCAGGTCCCGGGTCATGAGCAGCGCAAAAAACCAGGGAGCAATGATCCAGCTGAAAAAGCCGCCAGCCAGCCAGAATGTTTCCCACGCCCATCGTTTTACTCCACGATAAGGCACATAAAAGCTGCCGGAGGCCAGACCGCCCAGCCAGTGGTACAACACGCCAATTAAGGGATTTGGATTCATATCATCCTCGGGAGCTGGACTTCACCGGCTCCGCGTTGGCTCAGCACACTTGAACGCACTCGATTCCGGTCAGAGCTCCGAACTTCTTGAGCTTGCTCGCAATGTGTCCCACCCCTACCGCACAGTGATGGGCCGGGCCGTGCACGTTCCATTCATTCATGAAATTTTTGGCGCCGACGGAAAAGCGGTAGCGGCTGTTGGTGTTTCCGATTTCCAGAATCGGGCCGGCAACGGACTCGCCCTCGGCCACCAGCAGCTTCAGCTTGCCATCGACGCTTTGAATCACCGACAACAGCGTTACCGGACCGTGCTTCACCGACATTTCCACCGACAGTCCCCGGCCGACTTTACCGTGATAGACCTGCAGCGGGCGAACCTTGGTCTTGCCCTGGGCGATCGCGATGTGGCCCGGGCCGTCGTGTCCCATGAGCAGAACGTCATCGGTAAAATCCGCAGCGTAATATTCCGTGAACGACCCGCCCGCGCCGAAGGTGTCCATGATCTTCATGGCCTGCGCGTTCTTGATCTCATATTCCCCGGCTACCGGAATTCCCCGAGCTGTCAGCAGGCTGGTTCCGAGAATGATCGAACTGATGGCATCTTCGTTCTCCGCATTGCCTGTCCCCTGATAGTAGTAGGCGAGTGAGCCTAAGTCGTGGAGCTCCACCAGGCGATCAAGCGCCACCGAAGTGCGGGCTGCGCGTTCCAACTCTTCCTGCGGGCAATCGGGCTGCACCTCGAAGCTGGCGCGAAAGTCCGCGACCCGGCACTTTATTTCAGCCTCCGAAACCTGCCGCCGCAGCGCCGCCAGCTCATCCACTTCCACCACTTCAATATGCCCGCCGAAATGCGCGCACTGCTGGGTGAGGTCGGAGTAGATGTCCAGCATTCCGCCGTAGTAATGGCCCATCACCCCCAGGCGATTGTGTTCCATGGCGTGGGCGACGCGGGCAGCCCCAACCCATTCCGTAATTTCATTCCAGGCTGCGGGGTCGCCTTCGAGCGTGCCGGTGACCTGAAAGAATGGAATACGGCAGCGGTTGAAGACATTCGCGATTTCCGGCACCGGACAAGCCTGGCAGTGGGCCAGCCATTCTCCGGTCATTTTGGTGCGGTCGCCCAGGCCATTGAACCAGTCATAGTCAATGGCCGCGGACGGGCTGAGATTCAGAATGATGACGGGCACCTTGGCCCGCCGGACCACCGGGAGCACGGTCGAAGAGAGCGCATAGGTGGTGACGTGAAGAAAGATGAGATCAACATCGGAGCGTCGAAACTCATGGCCGGCCGCGAGCGCCTTCTCGGGCGTATCAATCAATCCCAGATTCACCACCTGGGCGCCCGCCCCTTCGAGCTTCCGGGCGACCTGCCCCGCGTATCCCTTTAAGCGCTCTTCCAGGCCGGGGAACTGCGGCCAATAGGCGTCCAGGCCAATTCCGAAGAGCCCAATCTTCGGCTCGGCATATGCTCTGGGCTTGTCCATTGGCGAATCTGTGCCGGCACAAATCCTACTCGCTTCAAACGGCTGAACTGTAGTATTCTGCGTCGGTCGTTGTCAATAGCCAGTTTATTTTCCTATTGAATTTAACTCAATATCTCCGCACAATGCTGCGTGCTTCCCCGACGGAGGGTTTTCCCATGAATCGATATCGGCCACCCCTGTTGCTGGCCATATTTTTCGGTGTGATCGCAGTATCCATGTCTTTGGCTCAGGACCAGGCCGCCACTGTCTCCGCCCATTGGGACAAAGTTACGGGCGTCTCGAAGACCACCGCAACTCTGCAGGTGGTGGTTAACCCGCCGCTGCGCCGCGGGTCGACGATTCATGACAACGCCTTCAAATCACTGCATGATATTCAGGCCGATTACGTACGCTATGTCCCCTGGCTGCCCTATCCGAAACTGGGCATTGCCGAACTCGAGCCTCCGGCGAATGGAAAGACATCATGGGATTTTTCGCTGATCGATCCCATGACCATCGATTTTCTCGAGGCTACCAAGGGCCATTCCGTGATCTTGAACTTCAGCACGATTCCGGCGTGGATGGTCAAGAGTGACAAGCCTGTCACTTATCCTGCCGATCCCGATCAGCCGGTGTGGGATTACACCCAGGGCACCGAGTTCCGCGATCCTACAATGAAGGAAGTCGGCGACTACTACGGCCGTCTTTTTTCATGGTACACGCAGGGCGGATTTACCGATGAACTCGGCAAGCGCCATGAATCCGGATATCACTATTCGATTCCCTACTGGGAGGTGCTGAACGAAATTGAGTTCGAGCACCAGATGACTCCGGAGACCTACGCCAAGCTCTATGACGCGGTCGTCGAATCCATTCGCCGCGTATCGCCTCAAACCAAGTTCGTGGGCCTGGCGCTGGCCCAGCCCTCGACGCATCCGGAACAGTTCGAATACTTTCTCAATCCCAAGAACCACAAGCCCGGCATTCCCCTCGATTTCATCTCTTATCACTTTTATGCCGTCCCCACCGCCGATCAGGACCCCGCGATTCAGCCCTACACTTTCTTTGCCTATGCCGACGGCTTCCTTAGTACGGTGCGCTACGTGGAGGCGATTCGAAAGCGGCTTTCTCCGGAGACCAAAACAACCATTGACGAGATCGGGGCCATTTCCGCCGACGACTTGACGCAGGACCAGCCCGGCCACGTCACTCAGCCGATCCCGAATTCCTACTGGAACCTGACCTGCGCGATGTACGCCTACATCTTCGGCGAACTGACCCGCATGGGAGTCGATGTAGCGGGCGAGTCGCAACTGGTGGGCTATCCCACACAGTTTCCCTCGGTCTCCATGGTGGACTGGAACACGGGCAAGCCGAACTCGCGCATACGGGTGCTGACCCTTCTGCGCGAAAACTTTGGACCCGGCGACAAGATTGTGGAAACGGAGCCCTTCAACCGGTCGGTGGGCTCGTACCTTTATTCTCTCGCGGTCGTGAAACCGGATGGCAAGCGGCGTATCCTGCTGATCAACAAGCGGGACCGTCCATTCGAAATCACCGTGCCCGGCGCCACCGGCGGCCAGGAAGAGTTCGTGGACCAGACCACGGGCTTCGATCCTCCAGGCTCGGCCAAATTGGCGAGTGAGAGAATCACACTGAACGGCCTGGGAGTCGCGGTAGTGACCCTGCCCTGAACCTGTAGCGCCGGCGTCTCGAGGGCATCTTGCCCTCGGGGGTGGGGGCGGGACGCCCCCACGACGGCCGCCGGGACGGCGGCGCTACGAGAACCTGACTTGAGGAGATCCCCGTATGCCGCGAGTAGCCTTCCGCTTGCGAATAAAGGCCGATGCCATCGAGGGATACGAAAAAGATCACGCCAACGTGTGGCCGGAATTGCTGGCCAAGCTGAAGGAAGTCGGCATCTCGGATTATTCGATCTTTCGCCGCGACCAGGACCTCATTCTGGTCATGCGCGTGAAGGACTTCGATGCGGCCTGGGAGGCGCTGGCCACCGACCCGGTAAACCTGCGCTGGCAGGCGGAAATGGCCAAGTACTTTGAGCCCGTGCCCGGCCTTCTGCCCGGCGAGCGCTTCGCTATGATGAAGGAAGTTTTCTATATGGAGTAGCAGGCTGTCCTTCATGGCGACCTCTCGGCGGACCTTTCTCACCGGACTATTCAGCGCGACGGCGACCGCGTGCCTGGGTCAAGGCGTCGCACCTCACAAGGCTGCGGCGCAGCCGCGCGGCAAACCGTCCGGGCTTCCTTTCAATTCCACTTTCACCGATGTGGCCGCCAAGGCCGGCCTGCGAGCACTCACCGTCTATGGCGAAAGCGATCACAAGGAATACATTGTCGAAACCCTGGGTTGCGGCTGCGCTTTTTTCGATTTCGACAATGACGGCTGGCTGGATATTTTCCTGCTCTCCGGCACTCGATTTGCCGACGCTCCCGCCGATGCCAGCAACCGCCTCTTCAAAAACAACCGCGACGGCACTTTCACCGACGTAACCGAGCGTGCGGGATTGCTGAAAACAGGCTGGGCTTGCGGCGTCTGCGTGGGCGACTATAACAATGACGGCTTCGAGGACCTGTTCGTCACCTGCTGGGGACAGAACGTCCTCTACCGCAACAACGGCGACGGCACTTTCACGGATGTAACCCGCGCCGCCGGACTGGCAGACTCCGCTCATCGCTGGGACGCCGGATGCACCTTCCTCGATTACGATCGCGATGGACACCTTGATCTGTTTGTCTCCAACTATCTTGATTTCGATTTACAAAAAGCTCCCAAGCCCGGCCAGAACGCGAACTGCCGCTGGCTGGATACGCCTGTAACCTGCGGTCCGCGCGGCTTTCCCTACGGCCGCCACAGCCTCTACCGTAATAAAGGAGATGGCACATTTGCCGACGTGAGCGCGGAGTCCGGAATTTCCGCCGCCAGGAACAGCTACGGGCTCACCGCCATCGCCGGCGACTTCGACGACGATGGCTGGCCGGACATTTACGTGGCCTGCGATTCCACTCCGAGTTTGCTGTTCCTGAACAATCGCGACGGCACCTTCCGCGAAGAAGGCGCCATTCGCGGCGTTGCCTACGGCGAAGATGGCCAGGAACAGGCCGGGATGGGTGCGGCTGTGGGCGACTACGATCTCGATGGACGCCTCGATATCTTCAAGACCAATTTCGAAGGCGACACCCCGGACCTCTACCGCAACCTGGGCAAAGCCAATTTCGAGGAAGCCAGCCGGCGGGCCGGCCTGGCGGTGGAGAACCGCTTCGTATGCTGGGGCGCCGGCATGGTCGATCTCGACAACAAGGGCCTGCCTGACTTGTTCATGGTGGCCGGACACACTTTTCCCGAGATTGAGAAAAGACATCCTGAATTCCCGGCGAAGGATCCGAGGATGCTGTTCCGGAATCTGGGCAAGGGACGATTCGAGGAGCTTACCGACCAAGCCGGCGGCGCAATCCTGGAATCACATAACAGCCGCGGCTGCGCTTTCGGAGATTTCGACAACGACGGCGATCTCGACATTCTGATTGTCAATCTGAACGAACCGCCTTCCCTGCTGCGCAATGATGTCACCGGAAACAATTCGTGGCTGAAGGTGAAACTGATCGGGACGAAATCGAATCGCAGCGCCATTGGCGCGCGGGTGGTAGTGAAAACTGGAGAATCGACCCAAACCCAGGAAGTGCAGAGCCAGTCAAGCTTCCTCTCCTGCAATGATTTTCGTCTGCACTTCGGCCTGGGCCCGGCTAAGAGCGCCGAAGTAAGGATCCGCTGGCCGAATGGCGACTGGCAAACCCTGACGGATGTTGCCGCGAAGCAGTTGATCACAGTGAAGGAAGGCTCAGGGATTGTGCCGGCAAAACGCGCCTGAACCCCGACGCCACCACCACCCACGTAGGCCCGGACGCCCCGTCCGGGCGGGCGAGCAACGCTCGCCGCGGGTTTTTATTGCTTGTGCCAGGACAGCCGGGCGCGGCCCGGCCGGGCAGGTGGGACACCTGCCCCTACGTGAGCTATTTAGGAGCAGTCGAATCGAGCTCCTGGCGGGTAACTTCGTCGGGCGAGGAGATCTGCTTTTCTGCTTCCTGCTGGCTCGATTTCTGGTTGCGCAGGCGCTGGAATTCCGCAAAGGCCTTTTTCTGCTCTGCCTCATGCCCCAGCATCCCCTGAACCTGCGAAAGGCGATACCAGGCCACTTCACTTCCCGCGTTTAGCGCCGCAGCCTTCTGCAAATGAGGGAGCGCCTGTTCGGGTTTCTGCAGCGACATGAGGACGGCAGCCAATCCCAGTTGGGCCTCCCCGAAGTCCGGATAATATTGCAGGGCGAACTCGAAGAATTTCTCGGCTTGATCGAACTCCCCGGCATTGCGATGAATTTCTCCCAGCTCGTAGGCCGCGTTGGCGTTCCTCGGGTTAAGCTGCAACTCCTGCTCAAACTCCTTGACCGCCTCCGCCGCAGCCTGCGTCGAATTGGTCCGCCGGGACTGCTGCAGCAAAGTGCGCCCGAGGCGGTAATGAACACCGAGACGGGTGGGCTCCCGCGCCAGCACCTGGCGATATTCGCTGACCGCGGAGTCGTAGGAGCCCTGGCTCTCATAGGCCTCGCCCGCGGCCTGATGCCGCCAAACGGAATCGGGCGCCACTTGCGCCAACCTTTGCATGGTAAGAAACGCAAAATTTCCGAAGATCCTTCCGTTGTTGTAGAGGATCTCCGGATCATTGGGATAAAGGCGGTTCAGTTCCAATCCCACTTTAACCGCGTCGCTGTCGCGATGGAGCCCGGTGTAGGTGCGCTCAAGCTGCAAGCCGCTCAGGCGCTTCATCTCCGGATCGAAGGAACCGCGGAATCCCTTTTCGAGACCTGGCAGCGCTTCCCGGTAACGATTGACCTCCGAGAAGGACATGGCCAGAAGGATTTCTGTTTTGGCCAAACTCGGCTTCAGCTTGAGTGCGCGTTGGAGTTCCGGGATTGCCTGGTCGAATTTCCCTTCCTCGAAGTAGATCAGTCCGAGATTGGCATGCACCTCGGCGATCCCGGGTTCCAAATCCCGCAACTTTTCGTAAGCCCGCTGGGCTGCAGCGTAGTCGCCATTTGCCAGGGCTTGCTGACCGGCGTCAGAGTATTGCTGCACTCCGGAGTCCTGACCAAGGGCCATTGGCGCGGAGAGAGATGCAGCGAGCAACCATGCCGCTATGAGCCTGCTATCTAGGTGCTTCACTCTCAGAATGTACTCCAAAAAAGCGCCGCCAAGCCGGTACTTCGGCTTGGCGGTGTGGTTTTCAGTTTGTAATGTAACCATTCCTAGAAGACGATCTTGCCTCCCAATTGAACAATTCTTCCGGGACGGGCTTGTGTGACCTGGCCGAAGTTTGCGTTACCGAGAGTATTGCTCACCGAGCTTTGGCCAGGACCACCGGCCGCAGCTGCAGTCGGATCGACGCCGTACTGCGTATGATTAAAGCTGTTGAACGTCTCCAGCCGGAACTGGAAACCTACTCTTTCCGTAAATTGGAACATCTTGCCTAGACCTATGTCCCAGTTATTGATTCCCGGTTGCGTAAGCGTGTTACGTCCGACGCTGCCGTAAACTCCGAAAGCAGGCTGGGTAAAGGCTGCCGTATTGAAGAACTCGCTAATGCTCTTGTGGCCGGCATGCGGATCGCCCACCTGGTTTGCCCGCATGCCGAAGCTCTGGTAGGCGCCCGGATCAGGGGCGTTAATCGAAAATGGGAACCCGGTCTGGAAGGTTGCGATCACGCTCAATTGCCACCCTCCAATCAACAAGTCCCCGGCTCTGTTCATACCGCCGAGGTAGCGCTTTCCCCGTCCTACGGGCAAGCTGTAAACGGCGCTGTTGACGAACCGATGCTTCACGCTGAAGTCCGACGGTCCATAGTCGAGCGCCGGATTCAGGTCATTCATATGTCCCGCGAATCCAGCTCCCGCGGAGCCGACCCCAGCCGGAGCGGATTTGTCATCCAGGGCCTTTGAATACGTGTACGCACTCAACAGGGCCAGCTCGGAGCCACGATGCTCAACCTTGATGTTGCCGGCGTTGTAGTTGGAATAGCCAGTCCAGGAGCTGTTGAGAGGTCCAGGAATGGAGAAGTTCGGGAGCGGCTGCCGGGCAAAGAACGGGCATTGGTTTGCCAGATAGGTTGCATTCGTTGCCGGGAGCCCGGCGAATGCCGCCTGGCAGGTAGCGAGTTGCGCACCCTCGAGCTGCGAAGGTGTATTTAGACGGATGCGATCCAGCAGATGCAGGCCTCGATTGCCCACATAGCTGACTTCGACCGTGGTGTTCCTGATCAGTTCGTGCTGAACGGACAGCGTGTATTGCTGTACATAAGGGTTGCGTGGATGGTCGGACTGAATGACGGCCACGAATTGGCTGTTGGGCGAGGTGATCGGAACGATCGCCGTCTGTGCTGGGAATAACTGGTCCGTTAGTTTAGGCGCTACCGCCGCCGGCTGCGAGTTCGGACTGAGTTGGGTGCGAGTCACAAACGGGTAGAGGTCGCCGGAATCGTCAATCTCGCGGCTGAGGGAGGAATCCCAAAAGATACCGTATCCCCCGCGAACCACAGTGCTGTTAGCACCGAACGGGCGATAGGCGAAGCCAATGCGAGGAGCGAACGGAGTTTTGGATCCGTCAGCTGGATTTTTGCGGCCGCAGTAGTTGTAGAAGCCGTTGCCGGCAGGCGCCACCCCGTTTGTCGCCAGCTCAGGATCCGCAAAACACAGCCCACCGCCGGTAAACCGCGATCCTCCAGGCAGGTTCTGGTCGTCGATCCAGAAGAACTTGTTGCTCTGTTCATAAGGCACGGAGCGATAGTCCCAACGCAGACCCAGGTTCAGCGTGAGACGGTTCGTGACCTTCCAGTCATCCTGCACGTACGGGGCAATGTATGTGAACACGTATTTGTTCAGGTTGCCCGCAATCTTGGGATCGCTGAACGGACCCGGTTGAAACGTGTTGGCCCCGTTGTAGTATCCCAGAAGAAAATCGGCAACTTCATTGCCTGTCCCACACAATCCTGATGGAGTTGTGCAGCCAGTGCTGTTGTTCAATATGTTGTTATTGGTATAGCCGTACCCGCCCAGAAAATTCCCGGAAAGATTTCGAGCTTCCACAAAACGGCGGAAGTCGAAACCGACCCCGATGGTGTGCTTGCCGCGGATCATGGTAAACGAATCGGCAAATTCCTTAGTCGGGATGTCACTGGTCGAAGGGTTATTGCCAGGACTTCCGACACTACCGAGAAGAGCGCCTTCAAAACCAATCGTCGGGAAGCCTGCCGCATAACTGGGCGGCAGGGTAGTGAATACGCCAGACACACCCAAAGCGGAGATTTGGCTGTCTGAGGCCGGCGGAGCGCCCTGAATGGCCTTGGCATGCAGGTATCCCACACGGAAATTGTTTATGTTGCGAGAGCCCAATTGGAGCGTGTGCGAGATCGACCAACTGGTGGAGTCCTCGGTGAACTGGTTAAAGCTGAAGGTGGGAGAGAGGTTCTGCGAGTTCTCGTTTTCGTACTTTGCTTTCGTATAGCGGAAGAAGACCCTGCCGAAGCGGCCGAACTCCTGGTCCACCCTGTAAGTCTGTTGATTGGTGGTATTGGGAAGAGAAGTTTGTAGCTGATAGTTGTTGATCCCTCCACCGCAGGCATTGGGATTCGCCACGCAGACGGGAGTTGGCGCCGGAAAGACCCCCCCACCGACGGCCACAGTAGCGAGCCGGGAGAAACTGCCTGGCGGAATGATACCGCCTGGGAAACCGGCGCCGGTCGCGGGGTCTCCGGGCAGACACGGTTGAGCGGTGGTCGGGTTCGTGAGCGCCATCTGGCAGGGCGACCCAGGCGTCAAGTCAAAAGCCGGCAGTCCGGTGGCAGAGAAATCTCCGCCCAGTTCCGCTGCGGTTGGGACAATTCCCTGAATGATGGCACCGTTGCCAATTCTCCAGCCTTCATAATTTGCCAGCCAGAAAGTTTTGTTGCGTCCATCGTAGACCTTCGGGATGTACACCGGCCCCCCGAGGACGAAGCCGAATTGGTTTTGGCGCAAGACCGGCTTTTTGGCAGCGGTCTGGAAAGGAGTCGGCGTTTGCGCGTCCAGGGCGTCGTTTCTGAAGAACTCGAAGCCAGTGCCGTGCAGCTGGTTGGTGCCGCTCTTGCTTACGATGTTTACCTGGTTGGCGCTATAGCCGTACTCCGCGGAATAGTTTTCACTCAGGACTTTGAACTCCTGAATCGCGTCCTGGGACAAAATCACCGCCGGCGTGTTCAACGCCGTGTCGGTATTGATCAACCCGTCCAACGTATAGTTGTTGGATTCCGGCCGGCCACCATTGAGGCTGATGGCGTTACCCTGGCCTTGCCGCATCTGCCCTTGCTCGCCTACGGCCTGGACCGCACCCGCGGTGATGAACAGCAGATTTAAAAAGTTCCGGCCATTGAGCGGCAGCTGATCCACTTGCTTCTGGGTGACGATCTGAGAGATCGCAGAGCTATCGGTATCCAGCGAGACAGCGTTGGCGTTGACCTCTACCGATTCCGTCACGGTTCCAGTTTTCATGGTGACGTTGATGCGTGCCTGCTGTCCGACCACCAGTCCAACATTGTCCGTCACCGACTTCTGGAATCCCGGCACCTCCACCGTTACCCGATAGGTTCCAGGCTGCAAATAGGGCACCGTAAAATCGCCGGTTGAGCTGCTCTGGGTACGGGCCGTTACATTGGTCGCAACATTCGTTACTTCGACACCCGCATTGGCAAGAACAGCGCCCGAATTGTCGGTAACGGTTCCCAGGATGGTGCCGTTGGCGCCTCCCTGGCCGTACAGGAAGCCCGCCGACAAAATCACAAACAGACATACCACCAGACTGTGGACTCTCATGGTCGCATTCCTCCTGTGCCTCTCCGGCACTGAGCGGTCAACGTGGACCCGGCAGGGAAATACTTCAGCGAAGGATTCCCCCCTCGACTGGGCGCACTGTAGCGACCGCCAATTACCGTTGTCAAGAAAAAAGTGAACTTGTTTCTCTATTGAATTCTCGTTGTCTTGCTTTAACATTTGAGGTGTTGGAGTTGTTGCAGGAAGTCTTCAGGGTCGCCGTATATTCCGTGAGCCTGGGACTCTTAGGCGAAAAGCGGCAGTCCAAGTTATATTCTTTAGGCATTCATCGCTGTCAGTGAGGCACACGCGATTGACACGCTCAACTCCCAAGCGGCTTTACCTGATCCCGGTACTTTCGAAGGCGCTCGATATTCTGGAGCTGCTGCAGAACGAGCAGGGCCCGCTTGCGCTCGAAGCTATCTACCAGCGAACCAACATTTCCAAAACCACGGTCTATCGCATTCTGAAAACATTTGTGCATCGTGGTTATCTGGCGCAGTCGCAGGACGGCCTGTATCGCCTGGTGGCGCGCCCCAAGAAGGCGCGTTTCGGATTTGGAAGTCAATCGGCGGAAATGCCTTTTTCGGAAGCGGTGACTGACAGTCTGAAGGCCGCCTCCTCCGCTGCCGGAGTTGATCTCATCGTGCTCGACAATCGCTACGACGGTTCCACTGCTCTACATAACGCCGATGAGTTCGTGCGCAACCGGGTGGACCTGGTGATCGAATTTCAGATCGATCAGCATGTCGCTCCGGTGCTCGCGGACAAGATCGATGCCGCGGGCATCCCCTTGATTGCGGTGGACATACCGCATCCCCACGCCACTTTCTTTGGGGTAAATAACTACCGGGTGGGCTTCGAGGCCGGTGAATGCCTGGCCCAGTATGCGAAAAAACTCTGGGACGGCAAAGTGCGCTGGGCCCTTGGGTTGGACATCGACGAGGCGGGCCCGCTGGTTCAGAGCCGGGTAACTGGAGCTTTCGAAGCGATCCGCTCCCGGCTGCCGGGAATACCCGCCGAATTTCTGGTGCGCATGGACGCCCGCGGCCTGCGCGACAAGAGCTGCCAGTTGGTGACGGATTTCCTGCGGCGTCACCCGAAAGATCGCGGCATCCTGATCGCCGCCGCGACTGACACCAGCGCGCTGGGCGCAGTGCAAGCGGTGCGCGAGTTGAAGCGGGAGAAGTATGTTGCCATTGTCGGACAGGATTGCATTCCCGAAGCGCTGAAAGAAATTTCCCGTCCCGATAGCCCGCTGATCGGCTCGGTCTCGCACGAAGCTCAAAGCTACGGTCCCCGCCTGATCCATCTGGCCCTCTCGTTACTCAGCGGCCATCGCGTCGCACCCTACAATTATGTCGAACACAAGCTGGTGACCGGTTCGTGGTTGCCGGAAAACAGCAAAACGGCCTGATCCCTGGCTGTGTGGGTCGGACACTCCTGTCCGACGCCTTTGACGTTGGGTTTGCCTTTTTCCTCGCTGTCGTGCGTTCTTGGGTGATAGACGGCAGAACGAACTTAAACACCTTTAAATCAAGGTCCAGGTCAAAGGCGTCGGACAAGCCTGCCCTGAGCGAAGTCGAAGGGAGTGTCCGACCCATACTTGCGAATTCTCTTATAGAAACTGTTGCCCTATTGCATTCGAGGAGTATGATAACTGCGGCTTTCGACGCGGGCGGGCAGCTTGGGTATGATGAGATGGGTCACCGCGTTCCGAAATATTTTTCCCCTGAGAGCGTCTCCATGCAGGTCAAAACAAGTTTGCGCTATTTAGAAGACCGTTGGGACGAGCAGGTCGCGCGCACTCTCGACCCAGCGGAATTGCTGCGCTATCGTTCGAACCTGCTGGGCTCGGACCTGCGCATCACGAATTTTGGCGGAGGAAACACCAGTTCGAAAATCCAGCAAGCCGACCCGCTCAGTGGCAAACAGGAAGAAGTACTGTGGATCAAGGGCAGCGGCGGCGACCTGGGCAGCATCAAGCTGAGCGGGTTGGCCGCGCTGTACTCCGAAAAGCTGCAAGGACTGGAGCATAAATATCGAGGCGCTGAGCACGAAGATGAGATGGTGGAGATGTATCCACTCTGCGCCTTCGGCAAGAACAGTGTTGCGGCTTCGATTGACACTCCCCTCCATGGGTTTCTTCCTTTCCCTCACATCGATCATTTGCATCCCGATTGGGGTATCGCCCTGGCGGCTTCGGCCAATGGCCGCGAAAAGATGGAAGAATTTAATCGTCTCTATGACCACCATCTGATCTGGGTGCCGTGGCAG
Source organism: Terriglobia bacterium (assembly GCA_963757835.1). Lineage (GTDB taxonomy): Bacteria > Acidobacteriota > Terriglobia > Terriglobales > Acidobacteriaceae > JAIQFF01. The sequence continues at coordinate 79,438 of CAVWSP010000015.1, forward strand.
CGCCCGGGATTCGAACTGGCCATGATGCTGCGGCGCGCGGTGCAGGAGAGTCCTGACTGCGATGGCGTCGTGCTGGGCGGTCACGGCCTGTTCACCTGGGGAAATACGCAGCAGGAGTGCTACGAGAACACGATCGGCATTATCGATCAGCTGGGACAGTTTGTGGTGGAGCACGTGGACAAGAAGGGCGTGGGCCTGTTCGGCGGGCCGCGACACCAGGCACTGGAAAACCGGCGGGATCTCGCGCTTGATATTTTTCCGTTTCTGCGCGGGCGGGTATCGGGCGCGCGCCGCCTGATTGGAAACTTCAGCGATCTGCCGGAAGTACTGCGCTTCGTGAATTCGGCGGACGCCGCTCAGTTGGCGCATTTGGGTACGAGTTGTCCTGACCACTTCATCCGCACCAAGGTTCGGCCGCTGTTTGTTCCGTGGCAGCCGGGCGCGAGCGTGGACGGACTGCGCGAGCAGATCGACTCCGCGCTGAAGAACTACCGCAAGGAGTACGCGGAGTATTACAACTCCTTTGCCCAACCCGATTCACCGGCCATGCGGGATTCCAACCCCACCGTGGTTTTGATTCCCGGCATCGGCATGTTCAGTTTTGGAAAAAGCAAAACCGAAGCCCGGCTCACCGGCGAGTTCTACATCAATGCCATCCACGTGATGGAAGGCGCGACCTCGCTCGACACTGGCAAAACACCCGCAACCCTGCCCCAGGCTGGCGCAGCTGCTCCGACCAGCGCCTTCACCGTGCATTCAAACTATGTAGCCCTGCCCCCGTCGGAGGCCTTTCGGATCGAATACTGGAAGTTGGAGGAGGCCAAAATCCGGCGTCAGCCGCCGGAAAAGGAGTTGAGCCGTCGGGTACTCCTGATTGTGGGAGGCGGCAGCGGAATCGGCCGCGAAGTTGCTTTGCTGGCGGCGGAACGCGGAGCGCATGTGGTGGTCGCGGACCGCGATCATGAAGCAGCAAAGAAGGTGGCAGAAGAAGCCAGGGCCGTGGCGGGAAAGGAATGCGGCCTGGCCGTGGCGGTGGACATCCGCCGCCGCGATGCCATCCGCCAGAGTTTGCGCGAGCTGGTTGCGGCGTACGGCGGACTGGATGTGCTGATCAACACTGCCGCGCTCTTCCCTTCTTCGAAAGATGGTCAAATCAGCGATGAACAATGGGGCGTCACGCTGGACGTGAATGTCACGGCCAACTACCTTTTGGGTGATGAGGCGGGGCGCATTCTGCGCGACCAGAATCTCGACGCTTCGATCGTGCTGACCAGTTCGGCCAACGCCGTGGTCCCCAAACGCGGCAGCGAAGCTTACGACGTGAGCAAGGCGGCGCTCAGTCATCTGGTGCGCGAGCTGGCCATTTCGCTCTCTCCGAAGATTCGAGTGAATGGCATCAGCCCGGCCACCGTGATCAAGGGGTCCACGATGTTTCCGCGTGACCGCGTAATCGCGTCCCTGAAGAAGTATGAAATCCCCTATCAGGATACGGCGGGCGACGAGCAGTTGCGGACTCTGCTTGGCTGGAGTTCTATGCCAAACGCACGCTCACGCATCGTCCGATCGATCCGAAGGACTGTGCGGAAGCGATTCTCTTTCTGGCGGGACCGAAATCACCTTGCACCACCGGCCACATCATTCCGGTGGACGGCGGACTGACCGAGGCCTTCCTGCGATGAGTGATGTTTCGCAGGATCGGAGCGCGGGCACAGGCGACAAGCGCGCGGCGGAGGCGAACAGCGGTGCTGTGGGCGGGGATGGAAGGCAACACCCAGTGCTGGTGGCCGTGGATTTGGGCGCGGAAAGCTGTCGCGTCTCCCTGCTGCGCTGGATCGACGGTCAACCGGAGATTCGCCTGGTACACCGCTTCGCGAATTCCGTCCGCAATGAGGGGAATGGGCTGCGCTGGAATGTCGCTGCGATCCGTAAGGGCGTGGAAGAAGGGCTGAGGGCCTGCGCCCAACTCTCGACCCCAGGGAATCGCCGCCATTGGCGTGGACGGCTGGGCCGTGGATTACGTACGCCTGGGCGCGGACGGACAACCGGTCGCTGACGCTTATTGTTATCGCGACGAGCGAAACGTACAGGCCAAAGACCAGGTGCTTTCGCGGATTTCCGCGGAACGCCTTTACCAGCTCACCGGGGTCCAGATCATTACTCTGAACACGCTGTATCAGCTGCACGCCGACCCTGCCGCCGAGCAGAAGCTTCCGTGGGTGAATTTGCCGGAGTTTCTGCTGCACCAGCTGGGCGGGAAGCGGGTCTCCGAATACACCAACGCCACGCATACCCAGCTGCTGGGGGTGCGCGACCAGACCTGGTGTCCTGAAATTTTTCTTGCTGCCGGTCTGGAGCTGGTCGCTGCGCCGCCGTTGGTGAAGCCGGGAACCGATATTGGCCGGCTGCAGGGCGAACTGGCTTCCCTGCCGGCATTTCGCAATACCCGCCTGATCGCTCCCGCCTGTCATGACACGGCATCGGCCATCGCGGGAATTCCGGCCCAGGGCAGCGATTGGGCGTTCATCAGTTCCGGCACCTGGTCGCTGGTGGGTTGCGTGCTCGATTCGGCTTGCGTCAACGACGCGGCGCGCAGCAGCAACTTCAGCAATGAAGGCGGAGTCGGCGGCAAAATTTATTTCCTGAAAAATGTGAATGGCATGTGGCTGCTGCGCCAGTGCATCGAGCATTGGCGATCGGAGGGGCAGGTTTGGACGGTTGAACAGCTGGTCGAAGCCTGCGCATCGTTGAGCGCTCCTGATTGTCTCCTCGACGTGGACGACCCCGATCTCCTGCTGCCCGGCGATATGCCCGGACGCATCGATGCCCAACTGACTCGCATGGGTCAGCCTCCGGTTCGCGAGGGACCGGACAGGGCGGTCAGCATGACGAACCTGATTCTTCACAGTCTCGCCGCGCGCTACGCTACAGTCTTGCAGGATGCAGCCCGGATCACGGGGAGAACCTTGAACCGGCTTTACATTGTGGGCGGCGGAAGCAGGAACAGCGTGCTGAACCGGCTTACGGCAAAGACAACCGGGCTGCAGGTGGTGACAGGATCGACGGAAAGCGCGACCGTCGGCAACCTGGCGGTCCAACTGGCAGCGCTCGAAGGCAATTACAGCAGCAATACCGGAGTCGCGGCGGACGCGGTGGCGGAGTGGGCCGGAGTACTGTCGGCGCTACCCATCGATTCCACTCGAATCGAGGCGTCCGGCGCCACACTACCGGCCCGCAAAGCAGCAGAGGTCCAACGGCCAACTGGAAAGGCATTCGCATGACCGAAAAACTGGAAGTCCTGATACATCGTGCTCTCGACAATTTTAATATCGAGCTGCCCTCCTGGGGTTTCGCCAACACCGGGACTCGTTTTGGAAAATTCATTCAGCTTGCGGCCGCAGTCACGATTGAAGACAAGTTCAGCGACGCGGGGCAGGTGCATGCCCTGACCGGCGCCTGCCCAACCGTGGCGCTGCATGTGCAGTGGGACCTGCCCAATGGTTTGAAGGATGTTGCCCAGGTCAAGCGCCTGGCCGAGAAATACGGAGTGCAGCCCGGTTCAATCAATCCCAACGTTTTTCAGGACCAGGAATACAAGTACGGATCGGTGGGCAACCCGGACCCTGCGATCCGCAAGCGCGCCCTCGATCACATTATGGATTGTGTGGCCATCGCCCAGGCTCTCGAGTGTCGCGACGTTTCACCCTGGTTTGCCGACGGCTCCAACTATCCCGGCACCCAGAGCATTCGGAACCGAATCGGATGGTTCGAGGATGTGTTGAAAACGGTGCATGCCGGCCTGAGTCCGAAGCAGCGCCTGCTGATCGAGTACAAACCATTCGAGCCCGCCTTTTATCACTCCGACATTGCCGATTGGGGTATGGCCTTCCTGCTGGCGCGCACCGCGGGTCCACAGGCCTACGTCCTCGTCGATACCGGTCATCATTATCAGGCCCAGAATATCGAGCAGATCGTGGCCTGGCTGCTGCATCACGGCATGATCGGCGGCTTCCATTTCAACGACCGCAGATACGCAGACGACGATCTCACGCTGGGCTCCATCGATCCCTACCAGATCTTCCGCATCTTCCACGAGATCCACACCTACGCCTGGGAAACGGGCGCGGCCGCTGACCTGGCTTATATGGTGGACCAGAGCCACAACCTCAAGGGCAAGATGGAAGCCATGATTCAGACCGTCTGCACCGCGCAGGAACTTTACGCCAAGGCAGCCATCGTGGACCACGCCCGCCTGGCTACATTGCAGCAGAGTTGTTCGCTGGTTGAGGCTGAGGAAACTCTGCGCGGCACCTTCTGGTATGACGTGCGGCCGGTGCTGCGCGAATGGCGGCGCAGTCACGGCCTGCCCGAAGATCCCATGCAGGCCTTCCGGGATAGTGGATACCTGGAGCGGATCACGGCCGAACGTAAGGAACACAACTCGGTTTCCGTGACCACCTACGCTTAGCGTGGAGGACGGGCGTCCCGCCCGGCCTCCATTATTTATTCTTCTTTAATTATTCCTTGATCAGCTCGGTGTCGATGGTGATGGATATTTCATCGCCGGCCATGGCGGGGGCCCCATTTACCCCGAAATCCTTCCGGCTGATTTTCGTGGTCGCGGATGCGCCCATGTGAAGGTTTCCTCTCGGGTCTTTCACGGGAGCGGTGGGGCCATCCACGTCAAGCACAACCTCCCGGGTCACGCCATGAAGCGTCAAGTCACCAGTGATCTTCAGTTTGTCCGCGCCGGCGGCCTCGGCCCGCTTGGACTTGAAGATGATGGTGGGATATTTCTCGACCTCGAGAAAGTTTGGGCTGCGCAGGTCCTTGTCCCGCATCTCGACGCGGGTATCGACCGTGGTTGCATCAATGGTAGCTTCCAGCGACGTCTTGGCAGGATCGGCGGGATCGTAATTCACGCTGCCAGTGACTTTCCTGAATTCGCCCCGGACCGTCGAAATGCCCAGATGACGAACAGCGAACTGCGCCGCTGAGTGGTTGGGATCGATCTTCCAGGTCTCAGCCTGGACAAGGGCCGGGGAGATGAACAAGAAGGCCGTGCAGCAGATGAGTAACTTGCGGATCATTAATCCTCCAGGAATTGTGTTTGATGCAACTGAAACCCGGCTGGTTGAAGAAATAAGATGCGATCCCGGGCAAAGGGGAGAGTCGCGATGAGTGCTTCAACCATCCGTCATCCAGAATCTCATCGGTTCCTTACTGCGTGGTGACTCGCTGCAGCTTCACTGGCCCGAGCAACCCTGACGGAAGCAACGGGGAATTCGCCTTGTAGGGTTTGACATCCGCAAACGTATATTTGATCGTCGCATCCGGTTGTTGATCGCCGATCAGGCGGTTCACCCACGCATTGATCACTTTGATGGTCACCTGGTTCGCGCCCGGCTTCAGAGCACTGGTGACGTCCACGCGATAGGGCGCATGCCAGACGATGCCCAGCGACTTCCCGTTCACCGTCACCTCCGCCAGATTCTTCACCTCACCCAGATCGATCCATAGCTTTGCCCCGTGCTTGAACCACTCCGATGACGCCTGGATGGTTTTGGTGTAAGTGCCGATTCCGGAGAAATACTTCACCCCTCGATCCTGGCTGTCGCTCCACGAAATGAGCTCGTCCAGCTTGACCGACGCAGGAGCACCACGGCCGGATTGGAAACTGACATCCCATGGGCCTTCCACGGTCGTTAGCTGGCTCTCGACCGGCTTGGGCAAGCTGAGAGATTCTGCCTTTGCAGCTTTGCGGAACACCACGAACACCGTGCCCCAGGGCTCGAGATGCAGCGGAACCGTGGTCCGGCCGTCGGCGATGTGGTACGAAGCGGGCGCTGATTTTCCGGTCTCGGCATACCACAGTTCCGGCGCCTTGCCGGTCACGCGGAAGCTCGCATCCACCGTCTCATCGCGGTCGTCGCGGTTGTCGAGGAAGTAGATGTCTGCATCGGCCAGCTTGCGATGCACAAACAGAATCCTGGCATCACTCTGCGGCTTGGCGTAGTCAAAGTCAGGAGAAACGCTCAATGCCTTCAGCGTTGCGTCTGCATTCTGTCCCGCATAGACCTTACCTTTGCCCACGGAGTGCACGCCGCTCCCGTCGCCGAAAAGTTCATCGTTCAGTTTCTTGAATTCTGCTGCGTCGTCCGCCAGGCTCGGCGTGTCGGTTGGCTTCTCGCCGGCCACCACTGCACCCTGCTCGACCAGTTTGTAAATGCCGCGCAGCACCGGCAAAGACATGTGCCTGCTGTACGGATCAAGTGCCAGCACACGATAGTTCATGCCACTTTTGGTGGCGATTCGTCCATCGGCCACACTCAGTTCGTGGATCAGGCCGTCGGCATTAATGTAGTCGAAGCCATACCCGGCGGGCACATCGGGAGATTTATCGTTAAAGATCGCGGTAAGGTTCGAGTCTTCACCGTAGAAGTAAATGATGTCCGCCGCAAAGCGTCCCTGCTGCAACATGTACGAGCTGCGCGCCAGATAATCTGTCCACGCTCCGGCCTGCTCAGCCCAGGTTTCGTTGCGATTGAACCATTGTCCAAAGGGTCCGAGGGTCAGGCCCGGTGCCTTATCGATCAAGGGCTGGTGCGCCGATTCGTGGATCACGAAGCGATTGATTCCGTTCAGGAGTTCCTGGTCCGCAGTCGGCTTCAGGGTGGCCGGCGACCACGCCCATGGCGCCGCCGCTGCGGTCAGCGACTCCGCCGCAGCAAGATTCTGGCCGTAGATATGCGCCACCGACGCGGACTCGCGATCATCCGCGTTGTAGCCGTAATTGTTCCTTGTTCACGCCCGGGACTTGCGTCCACATCGCGCTCATGGGGACTTCAGCCAGCTTCTTCACTTCCATGCCATCGGCAACGAAGGCCCGTCCACTCTCGTGCGATTCCGAATAATGCCCGATGCCGCGCTCTTTCAGCGATGCCTGCACCTGTCCGTAGTGTTCGTCGGCGATCAAATCGGAAATGGTCTTGCGGAAGTCCCACAGGAACTGGTCGCTGGCTTCAGCACTTTCAACCACCCGTCCGGTGAGGACGGGCATCCAGGGCGCGGGATCATAGCCGCGCCGCTTTTTGAACTGGGCCATCATGTCGTCGGTCCAGTTCTGTGAACCTGCCTCCCAGCTATCGGTAATCACATAGCGGATACCACGCTTGCCCATAAAGTCCGCGCCTACCGTCTGCTTATAGCTGTCGAGGTAGTGGTCCATGTAATTCTTCACAAAGCCGGAGTTCAGCTTGTCCACCTCAAGGCCGGTGGCCTCCGCGGTCGCCGGATGGTTGGTGATTCCCAGCAGCGAATAACCAAAACGGAGCACTACCCAATTGCCGGCTGGAGGCGTCCAGTCGAGCCTGCCGTCGGGTTGCATCTTCGAAGTCAAGTCGATCACATCGGACTTTGCAACGGCTTCCGACGCCGGCACGGGAGAAGTCGCGAACTGATAGACATCGGGTACGGGAGTGAACGCGGCTTTTTCTTCGAAGCGGTTTACGCGCGCGTCCGAATGCAGCGCCAACTCGCCAATTTCATAGTCGGTCGGAGGCGGGCCCAGCTTTATTCCCAGGGAATCGGGATCGATGCTGCTCGCCCACGCCGGCACGGGAGGTGGAGGTGTGCGTTTGAACGTGACTCGGAAAAACTTCGCGGTCACCGGCGGAAAGGAAAGCGTGTGCTCGGGAGAGCCGCCCTCGGGCACCTTCACCACCAGGTGGAAGTTTTGACCATCGTCGCTCGATTCCAGCGACTTCTCAGGATTGCTGATGCCGGCCACCATGGCGGTAATGAAGTCCACGCCTTTGGTGACAATGGTGAGAGAACGGATGGTCTGGGGCTGCGCAAATTCGTATTGGATCCAGCTGCTCTCGCCGGCTTTAGGGATGGGAAGCTTCGTGGTCTTCTCCAGATCGCCGTCGTCGAGCATGGCTGCGTCGGGAGTTCCTGCGCTGGCCGTCATCTTCGCATGCAACGATTCAACAGAGACATCATCGGCCGGCTTGCGGTATGCGATCACGGCAGCGTCGGCGTAGAACTGGGGTGGAGGCGGAGCTCCCGCGGGTGCGGCCAGAGAATCACGAACGCCGATGTCCTGAAAAGCTCCGGTGTTGGACGGAGGGTGCGCCAGCGTGCCGGTGAACGGCTTGCCACCCTCGACCAAGGTCTCGCTCCATACATACTTCTTCATTCCCTGCGCCGCCGGAACCCACGGACCACCGGTCTCGCTCCATCCCGGAGAACCTGCAATCGCCTCCTCCATTCCGAGTTGATCGGCGAGCGTGGTCGCATATTTGAACGCGTCCTTCCACTCCGGCGTCATGTAGGCCAGGCGATGGTCCACCACCTGGGGCGTGGCCAGGGCGGCATCGAAATTCTGGAATCCAGCCAGCCGCGCGCGATGCATCCACTCTAGGTCAAGCTTGATGCCTTCCTTGCTGATGTTGCCATTCATCCAGTGCCACCAGACTCGCGGCTTCGCCGAATCCGGCGGTTGCCGGAAGCCCTGCTCCAGGGTGTCGTTCGAACTTTGGCCGATGGTCATGCCAGTCATGAGCGCAAAGACGAATCCAAGCGCAACTACGCGGAGCAATATGGGGCGATATCGATTCATGTCAACGAGTCCTTCCTGCAAGCAATTTGGGGAAATCTACCAGGAGAAAAACCGATTCCAGCCCGCTCCGATCTGCGCGGTATGAAAGGCGTCCAGATGCCGCGAACGAAAATTTCCAGCCCCCTGCGCGGAAAAGTGATCGAGTCGGATTGCGGCGCAACTGTAACGATGGCGGGGGGACACTGTCAAGCAAAATGAATATGTTTACCTATTGGATTTCAAAACCCGCGAGCCCGCAGACCAGATACTGCAGAGCCGCCTACGGCGTCGGAGAAAAATCGGTCAACACCATGAAAGTGGAATCCACTTTCTCCACCAGCTTTCCGTTGACCTCGGAGGCATCGCGCACTTTCTGCCACTCGGGATCTTCGCCGAAGGCCTTCCAGTTGCTGACCGCGGCTTCCCGGCTGGGGTGGGCCAGAATATAAATCAGGGTCTTGCCCTTTAACGGATCGTCGAGCGGCGTCCAGTAAGCGACGTTCTTCATCCCGTGCTTTTCGAAGATCCTGGTTGTGTGCTCCCGAAAGCGCTTCAGCAGGTCGTCGAGCTTGCCTTCGTTGGCATGATAGACGCGAAGTTCGTACACGGTGGATGCTGCTGCTTTCGGCCCGGCCTTGTCAGGTTGCGCCGCCGCCCAGGCCGCCGCGGGGAGGAGAGCAATAGTTGGGATCGCTTGCAACAGAGATCGTCTGTCCATGTTCCGCCTTCCAGATGAAATGAATTCCGCCACAACTTATTCTTCAATCGTGAATGTATAGGAACCGGCGCCCGCTTGGTAGATAGCATTGCGACTGTCTCTGAGAACGAACGATACTCCCGTGCTCTGCCTGACGTCCTTACCGCCTTCCAGAATCCTGGCCGTGGGGCCGCCCGGGAAGTAAAGCAGACCCGTCGTGTTCGGCGGAATCACCACCTCCCACTTGATCGTGCTGCCGTCAACCTTCCAGTTCGAGGTGATCGCTCCGTATGACGAATCGTATGTCGCCTTGACCTCGCCCAGCGTGGCATCGAATTGCGGATGCAGCAGAATGCGATGGAAGCCCGGGTGTTCGGCCGATTCATCGATGCCGGCGGCGTAGCGATACAGCCACTCGGCCACCGCCCCGTAGGCATAGTGATTGTAGGAATTCATCGAGGGATCGCCCATCATCTGATCGCCGTTCCAGCGCTCCCACATCGTGGTCGCGCCGTGGTCGATCATGTATCCCCAGGAGGGATATGTCTTCTGCAGCAGGAGCCGGTAAGCCACATCGCTGTGGCCGCTATTGCTGAGCTCGATCATCAAATAAGGAGTGCCCAGGAAGCCGGTGGTCAGGTGCCAGTCGTGCGCCTTGATGTCTTCGACCAGTTTATCCGCGGCGATCGCGCGGTCTTTTTGCGAGAGCAGGTTCATGTGCAGGGCCAGCACGTAACTGGTCTGGCTACCGCTCCCGACCGTACCGTCGGGCTTCACGTATTCCTGGTTGAACGCTGCCCGGACCTTTTCGAAGAGCTCTCTATACTTCTGCTCGTCCTGGGGCCGGTCGAGCGCCTGCGCCATGCGCATCATCAGCTCCGCATCGTAAGCCCAGTACGCCGTGGCAATCAGATCTTTTGATGTGGTGCTGCCAATGGCCAGCCAGTCGCCGTAATCGTTGCCGCGCTCTTGCAGCCAAAGATAGTTGGGATTCGAGCCTGCGATGTGCTCCATCCACCTTTCCATCGCCGCCCAGTTCTCCTCGAGAATGCGCGTGTCGCGAAACTGCAGATAGGCGGACCATGGAATGATCACGCCGGCATCCGCCCAGCCCGCGACGCTCTCTCCGGTGGGACCAACCCGCGGTGAAACATCGGCGAAGGCGCCCGCCGGACTTTGCGCATCCCGAATATCGGTGGTGAATTTGTGGGAGAAGGCGGCCAGGTTGGCGTTGAAGGACGCCGTCCGCCAGAAGACCTCGGCATCGCCCATCCAGCCCAGACGCTCGTCGCGCTGCGGGCAATCGGTAGGCACGCTCAGAAAATTTCCACGCTGTCCCCAGAGGATGTTGCTCCACAACTGGTTCACGATCGAGTTCCCCGTGCTGAACTGAATGGTGAACGGCGCCGCCGTGTAGAACACTACGCCTTCGATCGCATCCTTGGTGGGCGTTCCTGGGTAGCCGGTAAGTTCAACATAGCGAAAACCATGGAAGGTAAAGTGAGGTTCAAACGATTCGCTTCCCTTCCCGCGCAGGATGTAGGTATCGGTGGCCTCGGCCGTACGCAGATTCTCCGTATAGAGCTCGCCATTGGGCTTGAGGACTTCGCCGAAGCGCAGCCGAACTTTGGTTCCGGCCTTGCCGGAGACATGCAGCCGCGCCCAACCGACCATGTTCTGGCCGAGATCGAAGATATAAACTCCGGGCGTCGGATTGGTGACCGTCCTGGGCTTGAGGATTTCGTTGATCCGGATGGGCTGGAAATCCTGCGCCACCAAAGGAGCCTGCGGCGGCGGCGCGGAAGTGACCGCTCCCCAGCGCGAGTCGGAGAACGAGGCCTGGTCCCATCCTGCCGGTTCCAGCCGGGCATCATAATTTTCACCGTTGTAGATTTCCGAGTCGAGAATCGGAGAGGGTCTCGCCTTCCACGATTCATCGCTCAGAATGGAATCATGCGAGCCGTCGGCATATTCGACTTCGAGTTGCACCAGCAACCGCACCGGTGGCGGTCCAAAATTGTATCGGGTCTGCAACCAACCCAGGCCATCGGCATACCAGCCTCCACCCAGAATCGCGCCGATGGCATTTCCGCCTTGCCGCACTTGCGACGTGACGTCGTACACCTGATAAACCACTCGCTTGCGATAGTCGGTCCAGCCCGGAGCCAGAACGTCATTTCCGACGCGCTGTCCGTTCAAATAGAGCTGGTACGTTCCCAATGCGCTTGAGTAAATTCGCGCCCTGCGCACCGCCTTGGCCAGGCTGAAGTTCTTCCGCAACAAATCTACCGGTTGCGCCGGCCAGGGAGTACCCAGCGGCGCCTGGCCAATTTCCGCCACCACGGCCGCGGCGGGCCAGGAGGAATCGTCAAACCCTTGCCCCGCCCAGGCATTTCCGCTTTGTTCGGTGGCTGTCTTCCATTCCGGGCTGGAAACGAAGCGTTCAATTTTTCCGTCGGCCATCTGCACCCGGAGCAGCGCGATGAATCCGGCTTGCGGAGGCTTGTTGCGCTCCTGCTGAACAATTGCCTCAGCCGCCAGCGAATTCGCGCCTGCGTTCAGGAGCTTGCCGACGGGTATGACTCGAAAATAGCCCCAGGGATCTTGAGCCCGGCCGAACTTGCCCATGGGCGATTCGACCACCACCTGCTTGCCATTGACCCAGGCCGCCACGTTGTCCTTGGCGGTGATGAAGAGCGTAGCCTCTTTGGGCTTTTGCGCCAGCTTGAAGGCGAAACGGAAATCGTGTTTGCCGGGCGTGGCTTTGGTCAGCGCATTGTCATCCGCCGCCCATATCCATTTCGGAGCCGATTCATAATCTCCGCGCAAGAGCGGCATGTCGCGGGTAATCCATTTCGCTTTCCAGTCGTCGGAAGAGAGCAATCCCATCTCCCACCAACTGGCCTGGCTGTAGGACGAAGCCTCTCCCTGCGCGTCCCAAACCCGCACCTGCCAGTAATAGCGACGGCGAGACTCGACGGCGGGACCACCGTAAGTCACATTGACCGACTGATCGGATTCGACGCGGCCGCTGTCCCAGACATCGGCGCGTTCCTGCGCCAGAGCTTCGAGGGAAGCGGCCACACGAATTTCATACGCCGCCTGCCGGGCGCCGCGCCTGGAATCCTGGAGCTGCCATGAGAGTCTTGGATGGACGATGTCGATTCCGAGCGGCTCTTCCATGCCTTCGCATTGGAGGTGCGCCGGAGCATTGCCTTCGAAGGCCAGGGTAACGAGAGACATCGGTCCGCATAACAGGAGGAAGGGGGAGAGAGAAAATATCAATTTTCGGAGAAGGCCGCTTCGCGGGAAAATTCTCGACATGGAGAGCTCCTGTGAAAGTTCCCTATTGTACTTATTTGTCTTTTGGATTGACAGGGTGTATTGACGGGAAGTTCGCGGCTGCCAATTTGGGTGCGGCCGAACCAACCCTTTATCAATATCAATGGCCCATCACCTGCACGAAGATATCCTCAAACTTCTTCACGTCCACTTCCATCTGCACACTGGCGGGATGAAGCTGTGGAGGGGGCGTCAGGTGCGAGAGCCATTTTTTCCGATCAGGCGCATCGGGGCCGCTGTAGGGAAGGAAGAATTGCGGAACATCGTCCGGTTTCTTCCAGATGACGGTATGACCGTATTTCGGCCCGTGGTCGATATCGACATCCAGGTACATGGTCTCGGACTTTTTGATCACACTGGGATCAAGGATGGATGCGACCGTCAATTCGTCCCACATCATCGACCACAGCGAGGTCCCCTTCGGCGGCCGAAAGTCGAGATACATCTTCTGAAGATGACTGGCCAGGGGTCCGCCCGCCTGCACTGCCCGGCGCATCAACTGTTCGCTGGACCAGACCTGGCTTCCGGCCTCGAAGGGGGTCACCACAATCTGTTTCCAGGGAGCGCGCAACACGATTGCCGCCGCTTCCGGGTCCCACCACCAGTTCAGTTCCGGACCTCCGGCACTGCTTCCGCCCATGATGTAGATGGCTTTGGTCAGCGGCACAATTTCGGGGTCCATACGAATAGCGAGCGCGATATTGGTCAGGGGGCCGGCACAGTAAAGCACGACTTCGCCGGAGTTGGCGCGAATGGTATCGGCGATAAAATCGGCGGCGCGCCCCGGACGCGGCTTGAGTTTGGGATAGCCGCCAGGAGGCGGCCAGGTTTGTTTCGGATTCGGCGCATCAGGATTGAATGATCCATGCCAGCCGACGTAGGAACCGTAAAGGGCTTCGCGAAGTTCCTGTTCGCGCGGCGTGTTGATCAGCGGCATTTCAGCGCCCTTGACCACGGGAACATCGGGGCGGCCCGCCTGTTCCAGACCCCAAAGCGCAAACACCGTAGCGGGTTCCATCCACTGGTCGCCGCTCACGGTGGTAATGCCCAGCAGGTCGATCTGAGGAGCGCGCAGCAACATCAGCAGGGAGAGGAAGTTCGTGCCCTGGGGCCCGGCACTGTCCTGGTCGGCAATGACTTTGATTTTATTCTGCGCCGAGGCCAAAGCACAAAGCAGCAGACAGATGAGCACAACGCGCGTTGCGGCTCTCTCCATTGAGAACTTGCTCCTGTCGCGCGAGGTCTCCCCGCGAGATCTGGCGCCTGACAATCGCTTTTCCACTGAATGACTGGAGCAACCAGCGCTAGGATTTGCTGCGCGCTGCCCACTCGGTGTCGAATCGCGCCCGGTCATAGAAGGATTTCTGCGTCCCCACCCCGGTAGTTGAGAGTCCGGCGTATAAATTCGCGCGCCGCACCGCCTCACGCTCGGGAAGGCCCTCTCCAAGGAAGACGGCGAAGCTGCCGATGAATGCGTCGCCGGCGCCGGTGCTGTCGATACTCTTCACCGGAAACGCCGGCAAGTGCTCCGTGCCTTCTTTTCCCGCCAGCAACGAGCCGTTTGCGCCGAGCGTAATAATGACGCGGCGAATGCCGTAGCTCAGCAGTTTCTCCGCGCACTTCTTCGCGTCTTCAACATTCTTCACCGGCATTCCGGTGATGGTCTCAGCTTCACTTTCATTAGGGACGAAATAATCCAGACCTTCGACGGCTTTGATATCGATGGGCTGGCCGGGGGCGGGATTGAGAATGCAGCGGATCCCATTCTTTCGAGCAAAGGCAACCGTGTAGTAAACCGTCTCCAGCGGAATCTCGAACTGGAGCACGATGCAATCGACCGCTTTCAGCAGATCGGCGGCAGCATCTACGTCGGCAGCCTTCAACTGGTCGTTCGCGCCTTTGACTACAAAAATGCGATTCTGCCCGCTGGGCTCGACAAAGATCGGCGCCACGCCGCTGGAGACGCCTTCCACTTGCTTCACATGAGTAGTGTCGATGCCCAGCTTCCGGAAATTCTCGATGGTGGCCGGCCCAAACAGATCGCTGCCCACCCGTGCCACCATGAAGACGGCGGCTCCGCACAGTTTGGCGGCGGTGGCCTGGTTGGCGCCCTTGCCGCCGAATCCCAGGTCGAATTTCTGGCCAAAGATGGTTTCGCCCGGCTTGGGAAAGCGATCGGTAAAAGTGGTGAGATCAATATTCGCGCTGCCCACCACCGCAATTCGAGGAATTTTTGCCATGTTTTCAGGAGACCTTGCAGACAAATTTGATCCCTACTACGAAACGCAAAGGTGAAGAAGGCCGAGTCTAGCCAGCGGCCCGGATTGTGTCAACGCTTGCCGATTGCAACGGGGCGTCACTCGCCATACGGGACCCAAATGTTCTTCACCTGGGTAGCATGCTGCAGGAACCAGCGGCCTTCGCCCTGCTGCACGTCAAACCAGTCAATCGAGCGGCCTTCGTTGGTAAATACCTGCTTTAGATTCCCCACGGAGTAAGTCTTGGCGGCAACTGCACTCGCTTCATCCGCAAAACACCAGACGGCATCTACATCGTCGTGTTCGGCCAGGGTCTTCAGCAGCTGCGAGGCGTAGCCGGTCACGATGTTGACGGCTCCGCCCGGTAAATCGCTGGTATCGAAGAGCTGATACAACTCGGCAGTAATCAGAGGATAAGTCTCGGAAGGCACCACGACCACCACATTGCCGGCCGCCAGCACGGGCATCACGAGTGACAGGAACCCGAGCAGCGGCGCCTGATTCGGACAGATGATCCCGACCATGCCGAGCGGTTCATTCATGGCCAGCGCAACATTGCGGAAGGGAGGATTGTGCACCGCCCCGTCGAACTTGTCCGCCCACGCCGCATAAGAAAAAACGCGCTCGATGCCAAGACTTACTTCGGCTGCGGCTTGAGTTTCGCCGACCACTGCGGCCAGGCGACGCGCGATCTCATCGCCGCGCAGTGAAAGATTTTCCGCGATGTAGTAGAGGACCTGCGCCCGGTTGTGCGCGGTGGTCTTCGCCCACCCCGAGGCTTTGTGCGCCGCCTCGACCGCATTGCGAATATCTTTGCGATTGCCCAGAGGCGCCTCGCCCAGCAGCCGGCCATCCGCAGCGCGCACTTCCATACTGTAACCGGAGTCGGGACGCGCCTGCTTGCCGCCGATATAGAGTTTCACGGTGCGATCAATGGCAGGCGTCGCTGAATCGGAGTCGGCGCTTGATTTCTGTTCCACCGACGGCTTAGCGGCGGGCAGCGCTGGAGCATTCTTGAACCAGGAGGGCTCAAGATATTCCAGCAAGCCTTCGCGGCCGCCCTCCCGCCCGTAGCCACTTTCGCGGTAGCCGCCGAATCCGCACGAAGCGTCAAACAGATTTGTGCAATTGACCCAGACCACGCCGGCTTTGAGTTGGGAGGCCACATGCAGCGCGACATTCAAACTCTCGCTCCAGACGCATGCGGCCAGACCATAGACAGTGTTGTTCGCCAGTTCAACCGCTTCGCTGGGCGTGCGGAACGTCATCGCGGCCAGCACGGGACCAAAAATTTCCTGCTGCGCCACAATCGACGTGGGATGCACATTGCTGAGCAGCGTCGGCGGATAGTAAAGTCCGCGCGACGGCAATTCGATTTGCGGCTGCCAGCAGGTGGCGCCGTCCGCGACTCCCTGGTCCACCAGTCGCTTGATGCGATCCAGTTGCACCCGCGCAACGATGGCGCCGATGTCGATGGACTTGTCGAGCGGCGCTCCGGCACGCAGCGTGCTCATGCGGTCGCGGACCTTGGCGATGAGCGGCTCGGCAATGCTCTCCTGCATCAGCAGGCGGGAACCAGCGCAGCAGACCTGTCCCTGATTGAACCAGATGCCATCGACCAGTCCTTCGACCGCGCTGTCGAGGTCGGCGTCTTCAAAAATGATGAACGGCGATTTGCCGCCCAGTTCGAGCGAAAGCCGTTTGTGGCTGGAGGCGGTGGCGCTGCGGATGGCACGCCCCACTTCGGTCGATCCGGTGAATGCGATCTTGGCCACGTCGGAATGCTTGACCAGCGCTTCTCCGGTTGAGCCGTCGCCGGTCACAATGTTGACTACGCCCGACGGCAGTGCAATCTCCGAGCAGATTTCCGCGAAGGCAAGGGCGGTGAGCGGCGTAAACTCCGCCGGCTTGAGCACAACCGTATTGCCCGTGGCCAGGGCCGGCGCAATCTTCCAGGCCAGCATCAGCAAGGGAAAATTCCAGGGAATGATCTGTCCGACTACGCCGCACGCCGCGTATCCGGGAAATTCCTGATGCAGCAATTGGGCCCACCCAGCGTGGTGATAGAAGTGGCGGGCGACCAGCGGAATATCGATATCGCGGCTCTCGCGGATGGGCTTGCCGTTATCCATGGTCTCGAGCACGGCGAGGCGGCGGGAATGCTTCTGCACCGTCCGCGCCAGCGCGTACAGATAGCGAGCTCGCGCGTGCGGCGTGAGGGCTTGCCATTTCGGCAGGGCTGCTCTTGCGGCCCGCACCGCGGCGTCAATGTCGGCTGCCGATCCCTGGGCAACGTTAGCGAGCTTCTCGCCCGTGGATGGATCGGCGGTTTCGAAGTATCCACTTTCCGCCGGCTGTCGCCACGCACCGTCGATAAAATGTCCGAAGCGGCGGCTATGAGCATCCAGCCAGGCGATGGCCTCTTTCGGATCCTCCGGCGCGGGACCGTACTCCATGGCGACGAATTTTTCGGCGATGCTCATAGGATTGCCTGGTCAAACCCAATCAAAATCAAAAGCGTCGGACAAGAGTGTCCGACCCACACGTTAAGCCAGCGGATGGCGATAGTCAGCCGAGTAGCGCCCGGTCACGTAGTGCTCAAGTTGCCGTTCGATATCATTCAACAATCCGCTCGCCCCGAAGCGAAAGAGTTCTGACGTCATCCACGAGGGGCCGAGTTCTTCCTTCATCAATGCCAGCCATTCGATGGATTGCTTGGCGGTGCGGATTCCACCGGCCGGCTTGAAACCGACGGCCATGCCGGTTTCCTGGGCGTATTCGCGGATCGCGCGGGTCATCACGAAGCCGACAGGCAACGTGGCATTCGTCGGTTCTTTTCCGGTGGAGGTTTTAATGAAATCCGCGCCCGCCATCATGGCGACGAAGCTGGCCCGGGCAACGTTGCGCAGGGTCAGCAGATCGCCGGTGCCGAGAATAACTTTCATGTGCGCCCGCCCGCTGGCCTGTTTGAAGGCTGCGATCTCGTCGTAGAGCGCCTGCCACTTGCCGCCGAACACGTGGGCCCGGGTAATGACCACGTCGATGTCGTTGGCTCCCGCCTCCACCGAACGCCGAATCTCCATTACGCGCTCGGTCAGCGGAGATAGTCCTGCGGGAAAACCGGTGGACACAGCGGCCACGCGCACGCCGCTGCCCTCGAGCGCGCGCACAGCGGTTTCGACAAAGGTGTGATACACGCAAACCGCGGCAACTTTAATGTTCAGCTCTTCAATTCCCAGGCGCTTAACCAGGTCATCCTGAATGGGACGTCGGGCTTTGGCGCAGAGCCGGCGCACTCGCTCCTCGGTGTCATCGCCAGACAAAGTAGTGAGGTCCATGCAGGAGACGGCGCGCAGCAACCATGCCGCCTGCCAATCTTTCTTGACGGTTCGACGCGCGACGTGACTTTGCGCCCTGCGTTCGACTGCGCTGGTGTTGATGCGGACCTGCTGCACCCAATCGAGATTGAGGAGAATGCCGCGATTCGACACCAGGGGGCGCCCGGCAAGCGTGGCGATGGTGTCCACGCTGGCGTCGCTCACCACTCCGTAATGCGCTTTGTCCCCGACTGGCATACCGGCGAGTGTAATTGTACGGCACCGCGTCATCACGGCGCGAGCAGGGCGCTCATGCCCACGTGGGGACAGCCGGGGGCGGCTGTCCCCACGTGGGTTACGCATTTGGCCTTGACAGGCTTTCGGTCTGAAAGCTAGGCTACGACGCTGCTTTCAGTCCGGAGAAAACCAATTTTGAAACGTTTGAATAACATCGTTTTTCGGCTTGCCACCGCCGCTATCCTGGTTGCCCTCTCGGCCCCTGCCTTTGCCGCTTCAAAGAAAATAATTTTTGATACCGATCCCGGCACCGACGACGCTCTGGCGCTGATGCTGGCCTTGAATTCTCCCGAACTCGACGTCCGCGCCATCACTGTGGTCCCCGGAAACGTCACTGCAAGTCAGGGCTTGGAGAATGCGTTGCGCATGGTTTCACTGGCCAACCGGTGCGACATTCCAGTCGCGGCCGGCGCGCAGCATCCCCTGTTTCAGAAACTGATCACCGCCGAATTCTGGCACGGCAAGAATGGTCTGGCGAATGTCGAACTGCCGGCCAGCAAATGCAAGGTGGTTTCGCAGTTTGGTCCAGACCTCATCATCCAGATGGTGCACGCCGCGCCCCATGAGATCACGCTGGTCCCGGTCGGGCCTCTGACCAACATTGCGCTGGCGCTTCTCAAAGATCCCTCCATCGTCCCCCTGGTCAAGGAAGTGATCATCATGGGAGGTGCGATCACCGGCGGCAATGTAAACGCCTCGGCTGAAGCCAACATTTACAACGATCCCGAAGCCGCCCAGATCGTCTTCCAGGCGGGTTGGCCCCTGACCATGGTAGGACTGGACGTCGGCGACAAGACTTTATTTTCCCAGAAGTATCTCGATCAACTGGGTCAGACTCATGGCCCGATAAATGACTTCATCCACGCCGTGGGAAAGTACCTGATTGACCTTTCCGCGCAGTTCGGTTCGCCGGGGACGCCAATGTATGATCCTCTCGCGGTCGGGGTGGCGATTGATGCCACTCTGGTCAAGGCCCCGGAAATGCACGTGGACGTTGAAACCCGGGGCGAGTTTACCCGGGGCGAAACCGTCGCCAATCGCCACGGCATGATCGAGCGCAACGTCCTGCATGGCGATCGCTATGTGATCGAAGGGATCGACAAAGTCGCGCCCAACGCCAAGGTTTGTGTGGATGTTGATGCCGATCGTTTTCTGCAGCTCTTCGTTTCCAGAATCAAAGGCAAGTAGCGAGCAAGTCCCAAGGAGAAAACCATGTACACGCCGCACAGTCTGGAAATTGCGCTGCTGATGATGATTACCAGCGCCATCTGCTGGGGCTCCTGGGCCAACACCTTCAAGGGCGTGAAGAATTACCGCTTTGAACTTTTCTATTGGGACTACGCGCTGGGAATATTCATCATCTCCCTCATCCTGGCTTTCACGATGGGCAACACATCGGCCAGCGATCCCGCGAGCTTTCTGAACAATGTTCACTCCGCCGATGGATCGAACATTGTTTATATGCTGATCGCCGGCGCCATCTTCAACCTGGCCAACCTGCTGCTGGTCGCGGGCATTGACATGGCCGGGCTCGCCGTGGCCTTTCCGGTTTCGATTGGTATCGCTCTGGTTGTCGGGGTCGTTTCCAGCTACGCTTTGCAGCCCAAAGGCAACCTGGGCCTGCTGGCGGCAGGCGTCACGTGCGCCGTGGTCGCCGTCATCCTCGATGGTAAGGCCTATGGCAGCCTGGCCAGCGCGGGCCGCTCAGTTTCGAAGAAGAGTATTGTTACCTGCGTCGTCTCCGGCGTTCTTATGGGACTCTGGGCGCCTTTCGTAACTCGCGCCATGACTCACGGAAATCCGCTGGGGCCGTACAGCGTGGCCGTGTTCCTGACCCTGGGCGCGCTGCTCTCCTGCCTGATCTGGAACGTGTACTTCATGAAGAAGCCTCTGGTCGGCGAGCCGGTCAGCATCAGCGGTTACTTCAGTGGGCCCCCTGCCGGACACGTCCTCGGTCTGCTCGGCGGATTTATCTGGGGACTGGGCATGGTTTTCAATCTCGTGGCTGCCAGCTTTACCGGAGTGGCGATTTCCTACGCCATCGGCCAATCTGCTCCCATGGTCGCGGCCCTATGGGGAGTGCTGGCCTGGAGAGAGTTCAAGGGCTCGGGCAGCCAGGCAAAGATTTATCTATTTTTCATGTTCGTTTTCTACGCCCTGGCCATTCTGCTGGTGGCGCATGCAAACGGATAATGCTCACGCTCTGACTCGGGTCGAATCATAACGAGGATGCCTTTGTGGGAGTTCCCGATCGACGTCAATTTCTGGAAGCGATAGCAACGCTGGGTGCGATGACTACCTTGTCCGCAAGCGTGAACGCGACCACTGGTTCGCCCGCCCCGCGCTGGCCCAAACTCACGGGCAGTCCGGTGCTGGACAGCCTGCACCCGGTGATTGAGCACTCGCGCGACGTCCGCACCCACGTGGACAAGATCGTCGAAGTCGCCCATTGGATGGCGTACGAAGAGCTTCCCATGCCGGATTATCAGATGCCCTTCGACGTGGGCAAAGGCACCGCCGACGAGGTGATCGATTTCGTACTGACCGCCGATTGTGTGGATACGGCGTTCACCGATTTTTCCACGCACGTGAAATTCCAGCTGGACTATGCCGGGCGGAACTGGTCTGACTCCGATGCGCTTTTCGCCTGCATGAAGCGGGCGATGGACAACGGCATTCCCATTCTCGACGGCAAGTTCCTGGCCCGGGTGACCCGTCCCGAACTCGAACGCATTTTCGCCGCCAATATCGAACTGCCCATGCTGGACGAAAAGATGCAGGTCTGGCACGACGTAGGCGCGGTGCTGGCGGACAAGTATGACGGACGTTTTCACAACTTTGTGAAGTCCTGCCCGCCGCGCCTGTATGACAACGGCGCGGGAATCATCGATCGGATGGTGAAAGAGTTTCCCCGCTTCAACGACGTCAGCCCCTACGACGGCGCAACCATCAAGTTCTACAAGCTGCCGCAGCTGGGGATCTGGTTCGTTTACTCCAACCTGAGAAAGAACAACCAGTTCCCACTCGATGATCTGGGCAAGATGACTGCGTTTGCCGATTACATCGTTCCGGTCGCATTGCGACTGCTGGGCATCGTAAGTTATTCGCCTGAACTCGAGCATGCCATCAACACCTACGAGATGATCCCCCGGGACAGCCGGCAGGAAGTTGAAATCCGGGCCCATTGCATCTACGCCACGGCGCTGCTCTGCGAAGAGGTCAATAACATTCGCCCTAGAGAACGGCAGATCATCATCCCGCAGATCGACGCCCGCCTGTGGACGCACTATCACACCACGTGGTGGCCGCATCATTTGACCAGAACGATCATGTACTGATTTTGTAGCGCCGCCGTCCGGGCGGCGTCCCCTCGACAAGCTCGGGCAGGCTCCGGGCGTCGCAGCCCGCACCCGCGAGGGCGGGACGCCGGCGCTACAAATTCGTCAACCCTTCCGAGCCCTGTACAAAGCCGGATTGTTCGTATAGAAATTGACCCCAAGAGCTCGCTTGATAATGGCTTTTGCGAAGTGCGGTGGGGAGCCGACAGCTTGTATTCCAGGCCCAAAACGCTCGACGAAGCAGTCCATGTGTTGACTCGGGATGGCGGCCAAATTCTGTCGGGAGGGACAGATTTCTTTCCCGCACTGGGTGATCGCCCCGCGCCCGATCGCATATTGGACATCTCCGCTCTCACCGAACTCAAAGGCATCACCATCGAAACCAAATGTATTCGCCTGGGAGGGCTCGCCACCTGGAGTGAAGTCCTGGCCGCTCCTTTGCCGCGATGCTTTGACGCTCTGAAGAGCGCGGCCCGGGAAATTGGCGGGATTCAGATTCAGAACCGCGGCACCATAGCCGGCAACCTCTGCAATGCGTCTCCTGCCGCCGACGGCGTGCCGCCTTTGCTGGCGCTCGATGCGGAAGTGGAACTCGCCTCCGCCGCCGGGAGGCGTCGCGTACCCCTGGCTGACTTCATCGTGGGAAATCGGAAAACCCTTCGCCGCCCCGATGAGATTCTGGCCACCGTGATCGTTCCCCGCAGCCTCGACGACGCCAGCTCCGTGTTCCTCAAGCTCGGCGCCCGGCGCTATCTGGTAATTTCAATCGCCATGGTGGCGGCGGTGGTAAAGGCGGATGCAGGAGGTCGCGTGGCCGAGGCCCGCGTGGCCGTGGGGTCGTGTTCCGTGACGGCACAACGTCTCTTCGCTCTCGAACGTGCACTGGCCGGCGCACCCGCCCGTGCCGGGCTGGGGGCTTTGGCGTCCGCAGAGCATCTCGCCCAGCTCTCACCTATCGATGATGTTCGCGCCACCGCGATCTACCGCAACCAGGCCGCGTTGACTCTGGTCAGGCGCGCCCTCGACGCCTGCGTGGAGGGTCGCTGAATGGCAACCACGACTTCTCCCCGCCTCCGCGCTCAGACTTCGATTGCATTTTCGGTCAATGGAAACAGGGTGACCGCGCTCGTCTCTCCGATCGAACGGCTGTCCAAAGTCCTGCGTGAGCATCTCGGACTGACGGGAACCAAGGTCGGATGTGACGCCGGCGACTGCGGCGCCTGCACCGTCCTGCTGGACGGCAAACCGGTCTGCTCCTGCTTGATCGCAGCCGGGCAGATCGAAGGACATGAAGTCACCACGGTGGAAGGGCTCGCCATGCGACCGCCGATTTATGACCGGTTGCAGAAATCCTTCCTTCATCATGGGGCCGCGCAATGCGGCGCCTGCATACCCGGTATGCTGGTTTCGGCAACCGCTCTCCTGGAACACAATGCCGGGCCCAGCGAAAGTGAGGTCATGGACGCGATCGGCGGCGTGCTCTGCCGCTGCACCGGGTACCGCAAGATCATCACCGCCATACAAGATATTCGCTGCGGCAAGATCACAGAACAGTCGCCCCAGGCCGGCAACGCGGTGGGCTCAAGGCTGGTGCGGCTCGACGGTCGTGGCAAGGTGGACGGCACCGAAATTTTCGGCGCCGACGAGATTCCCGCAGCAGCGCTGGTGGTTCGCGCCATCCGAAGCCCTCACCAACACGCTGCCTTCCGTTTCGGCGATCTGGATGCCTTCGTAGCCGCGCATCCCGGAATCCACCGCGTTCTGACCGCCAACGAGATTCCTGGAGAGAACCGCTACGGCGTGATTCCGCGCTTTGCGGACCAGCCGGTGTTTGCCGAAGTTGAAGCCCGCTTCCGCGGCGAGGCCGTCGCCGCCGTGGCGGGTGACGCCGACGCCATCGAGGCTCTCGACCTCGCAAGCTTTCCCGTCACATGGGAACCCTTGCCCGCGCTGACCACGATTGCAGCCGCGCTCGCCCCAGATGCCGAACGCATCCACCCCAACCGTGAGAACAATGTGCTGGTCCGGGGCCGCGTGGTCCGGGGCGACGTGGAAAAGGCCCTGGCGGAATCCGACGTTGTAATCGAAGACG
Source organism: Terriglobia bacterium (assembly GCA_963757835.1). Classification (GTDB taxonomy): domain Bacteria; phylum Acidobacteriota; class Terriglobia; order Terriglobales; family Acidobacteriaceae; genus JAIQFF01. Next base: position 103,378 of record CAVWSP010000015.1, read on the forward strand.
AATACGAGACCGGCTTTATCGAGCATGCCTACATCGAGCCCGAAGCAGGCTTTGCCAGGCGCGTCAACGACCAGATCGAGATTCAGGCCTGCACCCAGGCCCCGTACATGGACCGCGCCGACATTGCCAGAATTCTGGGCATCGCGCCGGAGGCAGTGCGCATTATTCCCACCGCCGTCGGCGGCGGCTTTGGCGCCAAGCTCGATCTTTCGGTTCAGCCCTTCGTTGCGCTGGCCGCATGGCATCTCCGCCAACCGGTGCGAATGGTTTATTCGCGCTCGGAATCGATCATCTCGACCACCAAGCGCCACCCATCGCACATCCACCTGCGCGCGGGCGCGACCCGCGACGGCAAGTTGAAGGCCATGGACTTCACCGCCGATTTCAATACCGGCGCCTACTCTTCCTGGGGACCGACGGTGGCGGCGCGGGTACCGGTTCATGCCTCGGGGCCCTACCACGTCCCGCACTACCGCGCGCTGACCAGAGCGGTGCACACGCATCTGGTACCGGCGGGAGCCTTCCGCGGTTTCGGAGTTCCCCAGACCGCGATCGCGCAGGAACAGCTTTACGACGACCTCGCGGACAAACTCGCGATCGACCGCCTGGAATTTCGAATCATGAATGCTCTGGACAACGAGACTCCCACCGTCACCGGCCAGGTTCTCGGCGAAGGAGTCGGAATTCGCGCCTGCTTTGAAGCGCTGCGACCCCGGTGGACGTCGGCGCGCGCCGAAGCCGCGGCCTTCAACGCCGCAACCAGTGGCCCCGTCCGGCGGGGCGTGGGCGTGGCCGGCATGTGGTACGGATGCGGCAACACTTCGCTGCCCAACCCTTCCACCATTCGCGTCGGATTAAAAGCCGACGGCCGCATCGCACTTCACCAGGGCGCGGTGGATATCGGACAGGGCTCCAACACGATCGTCACCCAGATTTGCGCCGACGCCCTCGGCGCTTCCATCGATCGCTTCGATCTGGTCTCCGGCGATACCTCGATCACACCGGATTGCGGCAAGACCTCTGCGTCGCGCCAGACTTTTGTCACCGGCAAAGCCGCGCAGATGGCGGGCATGGAGCTGCGCAGCAAAATCCTTGGCCTGGCCGGTGCCCGCGCCAGTGAATCCACCGCCATCCGTTTCGACAATGGCCGTATCAGAGTTAAAGAAGAAGAGGATGAGCGCGCCATCAGCCTGCGTGATCTGCCGCTGGATAGCCACGGCTATGTGCTGACCAGCGAAGCAACTTTCGATCCGCCCACCAGCCCGCTGGATGAAAACGGCCAGGGCACTCCGTATGCTGTGTTTGGTTTCGGCGCCCACCTGGCGGAGATTGCGGTCGATACTGAACTGGGCACGGTGCGCGTACTGAAGATTACGGCTGCGCACGATGTCGGCCGGGCCATTAATCCGACCCTGATCGAAGGACAGATTGAGGGCGGCGCCGCCCAGGGTCTGGGGATGGCGCTGATGGAGGAATTTTTTCCAGGCAAAGGCGAGAACCTTCATGACTACCTGATTCCCTCCGCCGGTGATATGCCGCCGGTAGAGTCAATTCTGATCGAGGATCCTTCGCCCGTTGGCCCGTTTGGCGCCAAGGGAATCGGCGAGCAGGCCGTGATTCCGACCGCTCCCGCGATTCTCAACGCGCTTCAGGACGCCATTGGCGTGCGCATTCGCCATCTGCCGGCTACGCCCGACCGCATCCGTGCGGCTATGGTAGCGTCGGCGTCCCGCCGGCCCGATAGGCGGGCAGGATGCCCGCCAGAGAGTGTGCCCGCAAACTTATGAAGATCACTACCATTGACGAGTTCTTGAAGCACAAGGTCCTGCCGGAACACCTGCCCATCGTGGCGCTGCTGCGAAAAATGATGCGCGAGCACGCTCCCCAGGCGAAGGAACAAATAAGTTACGGCATCCTCATGTGGAAGCAGAGACGCGGGCTGGCGGTCATCAGTCCGACTAAGAAAGACATTACGTTTGCATTTTCACGCGGCGCGAAATTTGAAGACAAGTTCGGTTTGCTGCAAGGTGTGGGCAAAGTGTCGAAGCACGTCAAGATAAAGGATGTGAAGGACACGCCCAAGGCAGCATTAAAGTATTACATCAAGCAAGCTGTGCAACTCGATGCCAAATAAATATCCAGCGCAAATCGTGATCTAATCCATGGAAGCCGCTGAAAAGCCGCCTGACGCCATCCGGTGCGATGCCTGCCCCGTTCTCTGCTATATCAATCCGGGCAGAACCGGCGCCTGCGACCGCTATGCGAACGACAACGGACAACTGGTCCGCATCGATCCTCACGTCGTCCTCGATCGCGCAGTGTCACGCGGCGATTCCGTGGTCCCCTTCCTCGATCGTGATCGCGAATGGGACGGCCGCATCGTAACCGGCTCGGAGAATTTCGTCACGGCTATCGGCGCCGGCACGACTTATCCCGATTACAAGCCCGCCCCCTTCATCATCTCATCCAGCGTCCAGGGTGTGGACATGGTTACGGTCGTGACCGAAGGAATCTTCAGCTACTGCGGCGTCAAAGTGAAGATCGACACCGACCGCCATCTGGGGCCGGAAACCAATCTGGTTCGGGCCCAGGGAGAGCCCGTGGGACACGTCACCACCAGTGAATATGGTTCGCAGATGCTTTCGCTCGGCGGAGTGCGCCACTTGACCGGCGGCAGCCGCAAGGAAGGCACGGTGACCTGCGAAACCCTGCTGAAGCTGTGCGACCGCAAACCGGTGGAACTGGTTATCGACGGCGGAGCCACCGTAATTGTGCAAGCGGGCCAACCGCCGGTGGTCGGCGGCGTGCAGGAAGAGCGCATGCGGGTGGGCTGCGGCTCGGCCACCATCGGGATGTTCGCCAAACAGTGGTTGGGCAAAGTTGATGAAGTCGTTGTGGTCGATGACCACATTACCGGCGTGCTGTCGGAGCATCAGGCGGGAAAGTTGTTGGGTGTGCCCGCGACCGGTATCAAGATGAAGGGCCACCGCTCCACTCCCGGCCGCTACTTTCGCGTGGCCGAACCCGGCACCGCATGGGGTGGAACGAATATCGACGATCCTCTTTCAATCCTCCAGGATTTTAATTCCAAGGTCGCATGGCCTAACCTGCGACTGCTCATGATAAGCACCACGGGTGAGCACTACGCCTACTTTGAACTGGATGAGGCTTTGCGGCCCGTGGAAAAGGAATTGCCCCCTTCGCTAAGAGAGTCGGTGGCGCGCATCAAGGAGAATTGCGAGCCTGCGCTTTGCACCGTCCTCTTTATGGGCGGAGCTGGAGGATCGCTGCGAGCGGGGGTCACGGAAAATCCCGTCCGGCTCACCCACTCCGTCCGCGACGCGCTGACCCGCGTTACCTGCGGCGGTGCGCCGGTCTATGTGTGGCCGGGCGGGGGCATCACATTCATGGTAGATGTCAGCCGCATGCCTGAGCATGCGTTTGGCTATGTCCCGACGCCAGCGCTGGTTGCGCCCATCGAGTTCACCCTGAAGATTAGGGACTATGCCGCCCTGGGCGGCTATATGGACCACGTTCGTTCCCTCGATTCCATCATGGACGAAAAAGGCCGCCGCCGGGTTTCAGCCAATCCAGAAAACCCGTGGCCCCTGGCGCCGGGAAAATCGTCCGGCTCCGGCCCGAGGTCGGACCCATGAGGTCGAATCAATGAAGGCCAGGGCCCAAATAAGATTGTTGGAAGATGGCCGCCGTCTCCATTTGAATGACGGTCCTATTGACCTGATCGTTGAAGCTTTCGGGGAGAGTGCCGAAATCGATGCGGCTTATCGTGTGGCCGCGGAACGCTTCGCGACTGTGCTCGATGAACTCTGCGGCGAACTACATTTTTTGCGGCGGGTTGCGCAAACCAACGGCCCGCTCCCGTCGGGTGCCATTGCCAGGCGTATGGCGGCGGCCGTTGCGCCTTACTGCGAGCGGACGTTCATCACGCCCATGGCAGCCGTGGCGGGTGCGGTGGCAGAGGAAATCCTGGACGCCATGACAGCGTCCGCCGAACTCTCGCGTGCTTACGTAAATAACGGAGGAGACATCGCGCTCTATCTCGGGCCAGGAGAGCATTTTGTGGTTGGCATGGTGGAGCGGCCGGACCGTCCATCACTCTTCGGAACTGCGACCCTCGACTGGGCGCAACCGGCGCGGGGCATTGCGACCAGTGGCTGGCGTGGCCGCAGTTTCTCACTCGGCATCGCTGACGCGGTCACCGTCCTCGCCGACAGCGCCGCTGTGGCCGACGCCGCTGCGACCGTTATCGCCAACGCAGTGGATTTGCCCGGACATCCCAATATTGACCGCGTACCTGCAAATGCTCTCGCGCCAGATACCGACCTTGGCGGACGGCTGGTCACCCAGCGGGTTGGCGAACTTTCGTCGGCGGAGACTGCTGCCGCACTCGATGCCGGCGTCGTGGTTGCCCGTTCGCTTCTCGTTCGCGGACTCATACGCTCGGCGGCACTCCGCCTGCACGGAGATACGCGCCTCATGGGCCTAAACTTGGAATCGACAACCATGGCCATGCCAGGAAGCAGGACTCTCGTTCATGCCTGAAGTGCAGGTTCGGAAGAAGTTCACGGCAGTAGAAGAAATCTTCCACGAGGGCGGGCCCGCTCCGTCCCGCCCGCTGCGGCGCGCAGCTGCGCTGGCGGTCATTCATAATCCTTTCGCGGGCAAATACGTGAAAGAGATTGCCGGCTTCATGGACGACCTTAAACCGCTGGGCCTGGAAATGGCGCGCTCGCTCGTCGAAGCGCTCGGCGGTGATCCAACAGTTGTTGAGGGATACGGTAAGGGGGCCATCATCGGCTCGGCCGGCGAACTCGAACACGGCGCCTTGTGGCATGTACCTGGAGGTTACGCCATGCGCGAAATTCTGGGCGACGCGAAAGCCATCGTGGCGTCCACCAAGAAAGTTGGCGGCCCCGGCACCCGGCTCGATGTGCCCATTACCCACATCAACGCTTCTTACGTAAGAAGTCATTTCGACGCCATGGAAGTCGGCCTGGCCGATTCCCCGCGCGCCGACGAGATTCTGCTCGCCCTGGTGATGACCACTGGGCCGCGCGTTCATGCCCGCGTCGGCGGCCTCAAAGCCTCCGAAATCAAAGGAGAGGACGGATTGCGCTGATGGCCGAAAAAATGAAAGCCAGCATTCGCAAGATTGCCACGTTTCTGGAAGAGACGCGGACAGAGATGGGGCATGTGGTTGATCCTCCGACTCGGCGCGCCGCGGCGGTTGCGGTCATCGAAAATCCCTGCGCCGGAAAGTATGTCGAAGACTTGTCCGAACTCATGATGATCGGCGAGGAACTGGGCGAATTGCTGACGCAGCGTGCTGTCGCGGCCCTGGGCATTCCCGCAACCGCCGTCGAGAGCTATGGCAAGGCCGCGGCCGTGGGCGAAAACGGGGAACTCGAACACGCAGCGGCGATTCTCCATCCCAAGCTGGGCGCACCCGTACGGAAAGTTCTCGGCAAAGGCGCCGCGCTCATACCGTCTTCGAAAAAACGCGGCGGCTTGGGCGTCGCTCTCGACATTCCCCTCGGCCACAAGGATGCAGCGTTCGTGCGCAGCCACTTCGATGGCATGGAAATAAGAATCAATGATGCTCCCCGGGCCAATGAAATTATGGTTGCCGTGGCCGTGACCGACAGCGGCCGCCCACTGCCGCGTGTGGGTGGACTGACGAAAGATCAGCTCAAAGGCGAGGACGGCCTCCGCTAACCGCCAAAATCACGTGGGGACAGCCGCCCTCGGCTGTCCGGCGGAGCGAAGCTCCGCAATTGTTGGCCGGCAAAAAGACGGTCGAGCTGCGCTCGACTGGACAGCCGAGGGCGGCTGTCCCCACGCGGTTTGTAGCATCGGCATCTTGCCGGCTGTCCCGAGGGCATCCCGCCCTCGGCGCGGCGGGCGGGACGCCCGCCGGACAGCCGCCGGGACGGCGGCGCTACAAAACCCCGCGTAGAATACTTGTGGCACTCGCCGCAGGGGTCACTGATGATCGTTCGCCGCTCTGTCATTTTGATTTTCACCTTCCAATTTCTCTTTTCAACTTTTGTCGCGTCCCAAACAAAAGAGAAAGCCGACTTGCTCATCACCGGCGGCACCCTCGTCACCATGGACAGCAGCCGCACCATCGTTGACGACGGCGCCCTCGCTGTGAAAGGCGACGCCATCATCGCCGTGGGCCCGCGCGCCGAGCTCGAAGCCAGGTACGATGCTGCCCAGACGATTGATGCCAAAGGCAAGCTGGTCCTGCCCGGATTCATCAACGGCCACACGCACGTCCCCATGACCCTGTTTCGCGGCCTGCACGATGACGTGACTCTCAACGACTGGCTCTACAAATACATTTTCCCGGCGGAAGCCAAGAACGTGAACGAGGAATTTGTCCGCTGGGGCACGCGCCTGGCGGCCGCGGAGCAGATTCGCGGAGGTGTGACCACTTTCGCCGACATGTATTACTTCGAAGATGCCGTGGCCGAAGAAACCAAAGCCGCCGGAATGCGCGGCGTGCTGGGCGAAACCTTCATCGACTTTCCCGCGCCTGACAATAAAAGCGAAGCTGAAATGCTCGCGTACACCGAGAAGTTTTTAAAGAAGTGGCAGGGCGATCCGCTGATCCACGCCGCCGTTGCGCCCCATTCGATCTACACTTGCTCGCAGAAGACGTTGCAGGATGCCGCGGCATTGGCTCGCAAATACCATGCCCCCATCCTGATTCATACTTCAGAAATGAAAAAAGAGTGGGAAGACAGCATGAAGAACAACGGCATGTCGCCGGTGCAGTATCTGGACAAAATCGGAATTCTGGGTCCGGATGTCGTCTCCGCCCATTGCATCTTCGTGGACGCGGCCGATGAGAAGACGCTGGCCCAAAAGCAGGTGGGCTGCGTGCATAACCCTTCCAGCAACATGATGATTGCCAGCGGGGTTTCGCCCGTCGCCGACTTGCGGGCCGCGGGAGTAGCCGTGGGACTGGGCACCGACGGCCCTGCCGGAAGCAACAACGATCTCGATCTCATGGAAGAAATGGATTTGGCGGCCAAGCTCGCCAAGATCACGAAGATGGATCCGCTGGCGATGCACGCGAAGTCGGTGGTCGAGATGGCCACCATCGACGGCGCCCGGGCGTTGCACATGGAAAAAGAAATCGGTTCACTGGAAACGGGAAAGAAGGCTGACTTCATTCTCATCAGCCTGGACGAACCTCACGCCGTGCCCATGTATGACATCTACGCGCAGCTGGCCTATGCGCTCAAAGGCAGCGACGTTGAAACCGTGGTCATCGGAGGGCGTATCGTGATGCGCGACCGCAAACTGCTCACTGTGAATGAAGAGGAAGCCATCGCGAAGGCGCGCCAGTACAAGAAAAGCGTCGCCGCATCGTTGGGATCTTTGTAGCGCCGGCCTCCGGCCGGCCCGATGGGCGGGCGAGACCCCCGCCAGACAGCCGGCGGGACGCCGGCGCTACCTGATCAATCCGGCGACTTCTCAACCAGATCGCGAGCAGTGCGGCCGGTGGCCACGGTCACCAGGTCCCGTCCCGCCGACTTCGACTGGTACAGACATTGGTCTGCCGCTTTCAGCAGTTCCTCTGAGCTGTCTCCATGCTCGGGAAAGGTGGCTACGCCGATGGAAAGTGTGATGGTGCCGAGAGCGTGGTTCTTGTACTGAATATTGAGTTTCTTTATGGCCTCGCGGAGAGCGTTGGCGCGAATAACCGCATTCTCCGCGGAAGACTCGGGCAGGATAATGCCGAACTCCTCCCCGCCATAGCGGCAAATCAAGTCGTCCACGCGGAAAAGCTTGCGGAACACATCTGCGATGGATCGCAGCACCAGATCTCCCGCGTCGTGACCGAAGGTGTCGTTGAATCGTTTGAAGTGGTCGAGGTCGATAAAAAGAACCGATACCGGATGATTCTTGCGGACGCCGCGCTGCATTTCGCGCTCCAGGGATTCTTCCATGAAACGACGATTGAAAAGTCCGGTCAGCGGATCGCGGATGGATTGATCGCGCAGGGTTTCGCGCAGCCGCAGGCTGGCCAGTGAAAGCGCGATCTGTCCCGCAACCGTGGTGGCCACCCGCTGTTGAGAGTCCTGCAAACTTTCGGCGGCAGAAACGCTTCGCATCCCGTCATCCGCGGCAAACTCCAGATACAGAACGCCCAGCGTGTCGCCCTGTCCAACCATGGGCACACACAGGCATTTATGCATTGCCCCTGGGGTCAGGTGCGAGCAGTTGATCCCTCCTCCGCCGTTGTTCCAGTGCGGCTGCCCCCGGCGCAGACTCCAACACGCGTCGGGCGAAAAGACGGCCTCGGAGACACTGGCGCTGCCCCACCGCACCGCCGTCTCCACCTGGTTCCGCGATGACCTGAACAGATATAAGGCGCCGGAGAGCGCCTCGGGCAAAAGTCGTTGCACGGACTGAGCCACCACCGAGCAGGCTTCCTGGGTTGTCCCGCAACACTCGAGCAAGTCTCCCATCTCGCTCAACAACGTCATCTGCTTGGTGCGAAGTTGCAGCTCGGTTACCAGTTGGCTCAATACTTCGGCCTGTTTGCGCTCTGACTGAGACGCCCTGATTTGTTCCGAGATGTCTTTATAGATGGTGTAGGAGCCTCGCACCCTGCCCTCCACCGCGAGGGGAACGGCATGCACTTCCAGGTCGAGGATGTGTCCATCCTTGCGCCGCCGACGTGCCGTGGTATGCAGGGTCTCGCCGGCCAGGACCTTTTCGATCGAGGGCGTGGACTCGGTCGGAGAGTCAGGCACATAGATGCGGCTCAGGTCACTGCCGACGAGTTCGTGCTGATTAAACGCGAACAGCCTGTCGAATGCGGCATTGGTCAGTTCGACTCGTCCCTGCTCGTCCAGCACAACGATGCCAAACGGACTGTTCTCGATCAACGAATTCAGATGGGCCGTCTGCTCCTGAAGGTCAAGCCCAATCCGGTGACGCTCGCTGACCGCAGATCCAACGATCAGTCCCACGCCGGAGAGGACCAGCATCAACAGACCCAGCTTCGACGGAACGCCGGCGTCAAACGGAAAAATGTGCATGGCCACAACGATGCCGAAATTGAGTGCCAGCAATCCCACAGCTACACGGCGAATCCCCTGCCGCATCGCAATCCAGATGATGGGAATAAAGCTTAAATAGAATAGTTGTCGAGAACCCAGGCGTGATCCAAACATGACCCAGAGGACTGCCAGGATCGACGCTGCCTGGCCGAGGGCCTCTCCTACGCCGGCAATATCGAGAGTGACGACCTTCTCCGGGCTTTCGTGTTCCTGGCCGCCTCTCTCTGCTTTTGGAAAGACCTGCCTACGGATCCATGGGAAGACATGGATCAGCAAAAATGGGGCGATACCCAGTAGCCCGATTCCATCGCCGGAGAACCATCCCCAGGACGAAGACCAGAACTCGCTCCAGGCAATCGATTTGTCAGCGGCAAGGCAGCCAACCCCGATCAGGGTAGCCGCCACTGCAGTGGCCATGGTCACGAAGACATAGCGCACCACATCCTGACGGCCGCGCAGTCCCAAATCAATTCGCAGCGGACCTCGCAGAACATATGCCGCTGTGCCGTAACAGGCCGCGACCCCGGCCGATCCCAACGTTTCACCGAAAGATGCCAGGGGCTGGTGGTAGATCATGGCGCCGGCCATGGCATCGGCCAGACAGACCAGCAGCGCGTACCAGGGGCTGATCCCCAGGAGCAGAGCCAGCACCAGGCCGGTCGCTGGATACCAGGCCACCGATCCCAGGTGCGAAATAAGAATAACGGAGGGCTGATTCAGCGCGAGGTACACCAGCAGAAAGAGGATGGAAAGAATTGCGTGGCGAATGATGAGGCGGAAGGTATCCATGAGTCACATCTCAGACCAATACTCCGAAGCCCCGATGGCGCGGCGGAGTTCGTCCGATGTCCGCACGGCTTACTCGCCCGGTAAGTGTCCTGAAAGTTTAGGGTATTGGATATCGGCACATTAAAGGCTTCTCATGGTCACCTGGCGGTCACCAAGGTAACTGGTGGGACGAGGACGGCGTCAGACCGGCACAATTTCAGGCGCTGACGTTGCCGGCGGAGTGTTGCGGCTGCGTTGCGTGCTCACGGCTCCGTCCACGATCATCATGCCAATGCCGGGCAAATCTCCCCGCTGGATGCTCTCGAGCACCGTCCTCCCCGCGGAATGTTGGGCTTTGTCGATCATGGCAAAGGTGGCAGGCCGGCCTGCGGCAATTATTCCGCAGTCAAGCTTTCGGATTTTGGCCGTGTTGCCGGTAGCAAAGCAGATTGCGATTTCGGCCGGTATTTCTCCCAGGGACGCCAGCATCGAAATCATGCGCAGGATGCCGAGCGGTTGCACTCCCGAACCCGCCGGCGAGTCCGTGCCCAGAATTACCCGGTCAAGCTGTTTGAGGTCTTTGGCTGTCCGCAAGGTGAGCAGCGCCGCGCGCTCATTGCCGTTATGAACAACTTCCAACGCCCGTGAGGACTTTTCGCAAAGAGTCACAATCTGATCATCGGGCAATGCGGTGTGTCCGCCATTGATGTGTCCGATGACGTCGGCGTCAGCCGCGAGCACAATGTCTTTGTCAATCAGGCTGGATCCGGGGATCGACGGCCCCCCGGTGTGGATGGTGCTCTGGATACCAAACTTGCGCGCCCATCCCACCATCTGCCGGGCCGTGGCCCCGTCCTTCACGCTTCCCAGGCCGACCTCTCCCAGCATCGTGACGCCGGCCGCGGCCAGTTCTTTGAAGTCTTCCTCGACCATGCCGTGCTCGATCACCGGCGCGCCGGCGTAAATCCTCACGCCGCCGGGTCGAAAAGCTGCGAACGCCCGTTGGGCAAAGATGGCCATGGCCTTCAGTCCCACCACATCTTTCGGGCGGCCGGGAGTGTGCACTTCGCCGGCGGAAATCATGCTCGTCACTCCGCCGTGCAGGTAGCTGTCAATCCAGCCGATCTGGTTCTGGCGCGGCGTCCAGTCCCCCGCCACAGGATGCACGTGGCTGTCGATCAGTCCCGGAGCCAGCGTCGTGCCTTTGGCATCGATCACCAGGGTCGCGCCTTCGCAGTCGATATCTTTCTGCTTACCGACGGCGGTGATCTTGCCATCGACGGCCAGCACGGTATCGGCGTCGAGGATCGGCCTTTCCAGTTCGCCGCTCAACAGCAGGCCGATGTTCCGGATTAAAAGGCGAGTCTGGACTTTACTCTTGACGGGCTCATCCTGGGCCATGGGGGCGCACCTCTTGGTCGAAGAGTTCAACCGTGCTGGTTTGCTTTGCGAACTTTGCGGCCCTTCTTTGCGTTCTTAGCGGTAGAGCCTTTGACTTCACCTGAATTGTTCAAAATCTTAAACCGCAAAGGTCGCAAAGAAAGGCCGCAAAGGACGCAAGGAATCACCGGGAATCCGCCGTTCTCAAACAATGTTATAAGCTTCTTTGGCCGTCCAGCCGACGACTGATGACTGAAGACCGACGACTGCTCTTAAGGAATGCGTATGTTATCTCGCAACGTGGTTTTCTGGGAAGTCGATGCCCAGGCCGATTTTATGCTGCCGGGCGGAAAGCTTTACGTGCCCGATGCCGAGAAATTGCTGCCCAACATTCGCCGGCTCACCGATGCCGCCCGCCAGGGCCGGGTCTTTCTGGTCTCCCACGGCTGCTATCACACCAAAGAGGACCCCGAGTTCGCGATATTTCCTCCGCATTGCGTCCAGGGCACTGCCGGCGCGAAGCTGGTCCCTGAAGCGCTGACCGATAAAGTGGTGACTGTCCCCAACCAGGCAGCGGCTTCCCTGCCCTCCGATCTTTCGCCCTACCAGCAAATCCTGCTGGAGAAGCAGACTCTGGACATCTTTGAGAGCCGTCATGCCGACGAACTGGTGAAGCGCCTGGGTCCCAATGTCGAGTTCGTCGTCTTCGGTGTGGTCACGGAATTCTGCGTACGTTTCGCAGCCAAGGGTCTGCTCGAGCGCGGACGCCGGGTCTCGGTGGTCCGGGACGCGATCGAAACCCTGAATTCCGAAGATGGGAAACGGGCCGTTGCGGAACTGCAGGCCCTCGGAGCCAGGTTCATCACCACCGACCAGGCGCTCACAATGCTGGACACAACAGAGTGACAAGCTTCCGCTGTACTCAAACCGCGGCTATCACGGCAGTTGCGGTTGACACTTGATGGCCAATGGCAGTATCGTTCTGCGCACCAGATTTTGGGATGAGATCGAAATTCCAGCTGATCAGTTGTCCGCGACGACGACAAGAGCCAATCAACCTCGAAGTTTTGTGAACCCGGGCACAAAAAGTCTTGAATGTGGACTTCGTGTGCGGGTATCGTCGCGTAGTAATTAGGGGTTTTGGAGTTCGTGGGGAAAGCCGCGTCCCAATCGCCATTCGATCCTGGGACCGCATGAGGGATTTTGATGCTGACCAAGAAGGCGCTGCTGGTAGTTTTCTGTTCGCTGGTACTTCCCATCTGCCCGCTTCTGTATGGCCAGGCCACCGCAAGCTTTTCGGGTACGGTCACCGACAAAACCGGGTCCGTAGTCAGCGGGGCAGCGGTGAAGGCAACCGCACAAGCGACCGGCCTCATTCGCGAGACCAAAACCGACGACAGCGGACACTACCTCATGCCCTTGCTGCCCATCGGCGACTACACGGTTCGGGTTGACTCCGCTGGCTTTGGATCAGTCGAACAGAAGGACGTCCGCCTGCAAGTGGACGAGCACCGCGAACTGGACTTCAGCCTCACCCCGGCGTCGGTCACTTCGACGGTGGAGGTAAACGCGACTGAGGTAGCGGTGCAGACCGACGAACCCGACGTCTCGGTCAGGTCATTACTTCGCAGCAGGTCGCCGACCTGCCTTTGAACGGCCGCAACTTCGTGCAGTTGGCGACGCTTACGCCGGGCACGGTGCAGGAAACCAATCCCAACAGCTTCTTCAACGGCGGACCCAGCAGCGAGGTTTCCACCCGCGGGTCTTACTCTCTTTCGGTGGGCGGATCGCGCGCCCAGAGCACTGACTGGCT
>CAVWSP010000016.1:0-12962 GCA_963757835.1 Terriglobia bacterium
GGATGTTGAACCGGTTATACCCGTAGACGCTCACCACCGGGCAAGTGAATGCGCGTAACACTGAGAACCGGGAACTTTTGACTGGCAACTGAAGATAGAGTCTTAATCGGCCGGAGCATCGCTGGTGCAAGCGAAGACACCGAGCACGACCGCTGTCAAAAATCCATGACCCCAACTAACGCAGCTTCCTCCAACATCGTGCCCAAGAAGATTCGGGTAATTGGGGTCCCGCTCGATCTGGGACAGTCGCGCCGGGGCGTGGACATGGGCCCGTCTGCGGTGCGTGTCGCGGGGTTGGAGGCGCGCCTCGAGGCGCTGGGGCATGTGGTCGAGGACGCAGGCAATGTTTCCGTGGCCATCGCGGAACAGAAGAAGGCCGGAGACCCGTCGGCCAAGTATCTGAAGGAAATTACCGCCACCTGCACCAAACATGCCGAACTGGTCCTGAAAACTCTGGAGGCCGGCATGGTTCCGCTGGTGCTGGGCGGCGATCACTCGGTCGCGGCGGGCACGGTAGCCGGAGTCGCCGAATTCTATCGCCGCCAGAACCAGAAGATTGGATTGATCTGGATCGACGCCCACACCGACATCAACACGCCCGAAAGCTCACCCAGCGGAAACGTCCACGGCATGCCGCTGGCCGCCACCATGGGATTGGGGCCTCCGGAACTGGCCGACATCTTTGATTTCTCGCCCAAGGTGAAAGCGGAAAACTGCGTGCTGGTAGGCGTGCGTGACATTGATGCCATTGAAAAAGAAAATGTCCGCCGCGCCGGCATCGGCGTCTTTACCATGCGCGATATCGACGAGCGCGGCATGCGCACCGTGATGGAAGAAGCGCTGCGCATGGCCGGACGTGGCACCGCCGGCTATCACGTCTCTCTCGACATGGACTGGATCGATCCCGAAGACGCACCCGGCGTGGGCACGCCCGTTCGCGGCGGCGCCACGTATCGCGAAGCCCACCTGGCCATGGAAATCATCGCCGACCACGGCCGCATGCTGAGCTTTGAGATCGTCGAAGTCAATCCGGTCATCGACGAACACAACCGCACCGCTGACCTAGCAGTGGAGCTGGCGCAGTCGGCGTTTGGGAAGAAGATCCTGTAAGAGAAGCGGGCAGGTCGGACACTCCCTTCGACTTCGCTCAGGGCAGGCTCTGTCCGACCCACACAAAGGCCTTTACCCTAAGGTCGCTCACCTAATGCCCCGGAAGAGCAGTTGCACGGAAGGACTACAATATAGACGTGCGATACTACACCACTAAATCGATGAACGGCGGCACCACGTTTAAATGTGCGCTGTGTGAACACAGCGTGACCACCCTGGATTACAACAGCCTCGAGGGCAACCGCCGCACCCAGGCGGCCACCGCCATGAACCGGCACGCGGCAGTGCTGCATTTGGCGGCGCGGACCGTGGTCCCTGCCAAGATGGGTGGGCGCGGCGCTCTCTGAATCGTCGGCTGAGCTCGGCGCGGCTGCGCTAGCTTCCCAGGGACCGGGCCCAACTGGCGAAAACGTGCCAGGGTGCTGTCATCCCGATGGGCACTCGTATTTGCTGCACGATGATGAGAAAAATGCTCGCCCAGAGCGTAGCGCGATGGACCTTCCGAATTGACCACAAGTCGTAGGCCACCAGCATTAACAGGAAGATGTAGGAAAAAAAGCCGGCCGCGATGGGCTTCCCCAGAAAAACGGCGAAGGGCCAGCGCGCTATGGCGGCGATCAGCAGCGCAATCGTAGCAATCAGGATGAGGCGCTTGTGCGCCGGCGAATCGGTGCGCTTGCGGAAGGCGAAGTAGATCAGCGTGCCGAAAATCAGCATGTCCGTAATGGGCACGACATAGAAAGTCGAAGCATCCAGACCGGGCGGCGCGAAGCCTCGCGCCAGCGCATTGGTGCCCGCCAAAACACCGAGAACAACCATTGCACAAGCCAGAAGAAAACCAAGTATGCCCAGGCGGCGATGGATATCGACGCGGCCGGCAGAGACCAGCGCGGTTTGCGTGACCAGCAGGAGGATCCAGCAGGAAAATGCCGCGCCATGCAGGTGAATGATGAAGGCGGGCAGTGGGGCACGGATCATCCCCGCCAGGTAATAGGTGCGTGCAAATCCCAGAAAAACAGTGGCCAGTATGAGCAATGCCATGGCCGAAAAGAAAAAGTTGTCGTAACGGCGCCCGGGAACGCGGGTCGCAAACTGCGCGCGATTGCCGGGAGTTGCAGCGGCTGTTGCCATCATGTCTCCATGACGAACAAGTCTGGTTGAGATTTTCTGGAACCTGGGGGTGGGCCCAGCCATTGTATGACACTTTGCATGAAATTGTCGGCGGGAAGGGCGAGGCCTGCCCCAGCTACTTCCTGGCGGGAAGCGCGTCCGCGCTTTCTCCGGGAACCGAGAAATCCCAAACCGAGTAGAACACTCCCTGCTGGGCCTGCGACTGAGATGCGCCCTTTTTCGGTTTGTGGACCTTGGTGGGGCGCAGCACCAGCCCATATTCTCCCGGAGGCAGCGGGGCGGCAGGCTCGATCTGCAAATGGCCGCGTTCCAGGCGGGCGGATTTTAGCGGGGTGCGTTCTTCGTCAATCATGGATTGCGGTTCTCCCGCGCCCATGTAACTCATCTTCTGTTTAGTGGCCCCCACCAGCCTCCAGTTGTCCGTGGTCCTGGGTAAGTGGACCAGCGCGGGCTCGTAGGCGTCGGGATCGAGGCCGGTGATTTCGCCGAATTGCAGATCAAATTTCGGTTGCGTCGTGGGCATGGCATAAGAAGAGGCGCGGCCGGGAAGGGCCCAGATATAAGTGGTCGTGGGCATCCCGCGATGCCCGCCCATCATTCCTCCCATCATTCCGGACGCGATGCCCATGGCCGGCCCCGCGAACATGCCTCCACCAGCTATGGCCGCGAAGGTCAGCCCCTGGGTTGCGAAACTTTGCAGCGTGGACCCAGCCGACGAACCCGCCCCGGGCATGCCTTTGGTTGTGCTCTGCGCCATCTGGGCCATCGAACTGGCCATCAACTTCTTGTCCGGGCCAAGGAGGAG
Source organism: Terriglobia bacterium (assembly GCA_963757835.1). Classification (GTDB taxonomy): domain Bacteria; phylum Acidobacteriota; class Terriglobia; order Terriglobales; family Acidobacteriaceae; genus JAIQFF01. The sequence goes on from CAVWSP010000016.1 coordinate 3,047, forward strand.
ATTCACCTGAGGCAATACCACCGGCGACATCATCATGGCGCCCATTCCCGGCATGCCCGCCATGCCACCCATGCCTGCCATGCCATTCATTCCGCCCATTTGACTCATCGCGGCCGCCATTTGCTGGCGTTGGGCCGGAGACAACTGCGACATCAAGTCCGGCGACATACCCGTCGCGTCAGAATTCTGAATCGACGCAGCTTGAGGCACGACGGTCGCGGTGGCGGCAGCAGAGGTCCGTTTCCTGGCAGCGGCGGCCAGCATCGCATCCATGACTCTGTCGCTGATGCCGGCACTCTTCAGCGCCAGCAAAGCATCGACGGATACGTCAAAGTCGCAATCTGTCGCGCCGATCACGCTCAGGATCGTGCTTTCCTGCAGCCCACCTTTCACCATCTTGATCACGTCGGCGTTGGTGAGAGCGGGACTCTTGGACGCGGGGCGCGACTGGGCCGCGCCCTGCAAATGACTGCTCTGCGAATCGGTGACCTGCTGAGCGCTGCCCTCTCGACCAAGAAACAGCGTCAGGCCAAGCGGCATAAGCGCCAGACCGGCCAACTTCATGATTCGCATTCCTTGTCCTCTTCCCCTGGTTCCTGTGGCTATTTGGCTTTCATGCAGGCCGGAACTTCAATATTCGCCGGCCCGGTGAGTGGGCCGTAGTTCATCTGGATCCCGCCGGCGCCGCTCGGATCGACCATCTCGATCCGCAGGGGCAAGCCGGTGTCCTTGGCCACGAACAGGTGCACCGTGCCCTGGGTCTTCTCGTTTTCGTGGTCGTAGAACTCGTAGCCGTCCGCCATCGCGCCGTTTACGTTCTGGTCGCCGATCGAGTGCAGGTCGGTGAGATTGGGGTTGGCTTTGCTGCCCGACGTGTCGCTCTGCGGAACGTCGCGGCACTGCCAGGAAAACATATCCCGCTCCTTCTTCAGCATTTTGGGAGCTTCCGCATGCGCCATTGCGACCCCAGCGGCAGTCATACCTGCGCCGATCGCGCCCATAGGCCCTTCCGCCGCGGCGCGCGCGATCGAGGTCGCGGCCATGCGGTCCAACTCCGCCAGATCGTGAGCTGCCTTTTCCTCGCTTTCCTTCAATAATCGAGGCACCGCCGCCGAAGTGATGAGCCGCGCCGCGCGTCCGTTTTGCACCACCGCCCGGATTTCCCAGTCATCCACCGTTCCCGGCACATCCGTGGCCTGCATTTTGTAGTGCATGGTGTACTGGCGTGTATTGCCCTCAACCACCAATTCCCCCGGACTGAAGATGCTCTGGGCCATCTGCGCCATCCTGGGATCGCTGGTCTGCATGGTCATGACCATGTGATAGCCGGGCTGACTCTTCAGCCGCATGAATGAAGCATAGAGCGGACTGTCCAGCGGAACGGTCACGCCGGCATGAGCGGGGATAGAGTTGGCCGAGCCACCTGATCCACCTCCCCTTCCGGACCTTCTTGCGTTTCGTTGGGCCATGGAGGCTTGCATACGCTCCCGCATTTCGGGTGGCATGCTGGCCATCATTTGCTGCATCTGTTCCGATGACATTCCCTGCGGCATCCCCTGGGAGGGCATGCCCTGGGGGCTCATGCCGGGTGACGCATCGGGAGTCGAATCTTGCGCGGTGTTGGTATTGGACGCAGCTGCCGCATTCTCCGCCGCTGCGGCCGCATCTTTCTTCTTCGACTCCGCCGCCAGCATGGCGCGGATCACCTTGCTGCTGACTCCGGCCTGGCTGAGCGACTGCAATCCGGTGGAGGAGAGATCGAACTGCGTGTCATTGGCGGCAATGGCTGCCACAATCGTGGGCTCTGCCATTCCGGCTTTCACCATCTTGATGACGTCGGCATTGGTCAGAGGATTTTTCTGTTGTGCGGTCAGGAAGGATAGGGTGAGAAAGATGAGCACAACGACGCTTGCCAGCTTGCTTACTGGTGCGAATGACACGTCCATAAAGGCCTCCCGCTTGAGCCAATCGAGTCGTACTGCTCAGAAAGAAGGGCCGGAACCGGCGGGGTACCCCGCCCGTTCATGAAAAATCAAAAGCCGCGGGAGAGCGCCATGCCCTCCCAAAGGGTTTGTGTGGGTCGGACACTCTTGTCCGACGCCTTTGATTTTGATCTTGCTTTTGCCATGCGAACCGGAAAAGCAAAATCAAGGTCAAAAGCGTCGGACAGGAGTGTCCGACCCACACCATTACCACCTATTGCGTGACAGTTTTCACCGCATCGCCGGTTTTGAAGCCGGAGCCAGAAACGGTGGTGGCGACCGACGAAATGTCGTCCACATCCGTAACCTTAACGACGCCGACCGACGTGGCCATGCGCCGGATCACTTTACCGGTGGATGGGTCCTTGATTTCCTTGGACACGCGCTCAACATTCAGCTGGTCGCCGACTTTCACCCCGGCCTTCGATCCGACATTGAGGATGATCTGGCCTCCATCGACCGCTGCCACGAGCCCTTCGACCACCACGGTGCGTGCTACCAGTTTGTCTTTGTCGGCAATCACCTCGGTGCTGGTCTTCTCTACCGCGGCCTTCACGGCTTCTCCGATGATGGTGCTCTGGAAGTCGCTGCTGCCGAAGTCTGCGTTGCCGTTGCCGAAGCCGTGCCAGTTACCACCGCCGCCCAGCAGCGAAGTGCTTTCCCGCTGCGATTCACCATGGCCTTCGGCCACGGCCAGGATCTCACCCGTATCCACGTCCACCATGCGCGCGGTCAGGGAAACGATAGCTTTGGATTTCTTGTGTCCGAAGCCGCCCAGGCCGAAACCGCCCAGTGCGCCGCCGGCCCCGCCCAGGTTCATGTTCTTGGTCTCGTTGCCGAACTGAGTAATGCTGCCCACGATGATCGCGTCCACGCCCAGCAGTTTGCCGATTTTAGCGGCGGAGTTGGGATTGGCGCGGTCGCTGTTGGAAAAATTCTGCTCCGACATGATCTTGTCCAGGGCTTTGCGCTCAATCACTGAGTAACTGCCGTCCTTGACCAGATAGGTTACGAGCAGGTCTGAGATGCCCTTGCCTATGTCCACATCCTGGCCGAACAGGGCCGAGACACTGCCGTGTACGGTGGCGTAATCGAAATCAAATATGGCTACCCGTTTTTTGCGGGGCGCGGCCGGTGCTGCTTGCGCGTAGGCCGCCGCAACCGAGAACAGCAAACACACCGCGGCCAGAGACATTACTTTTCGCATGACTTGATCTTCCCTTCCCAAAGAAATCAGGACAACACAAAGGTTCCCGGCCCAGACCGGCCGAGGCTAGCTCGGGGTACAGCCCTGGTCAACCCAGACGGTATGACATTGTGCAAGAATGAAGGGGCCATATCAAGCCCATATCCATGAAAAAACTGCGGGTCGGCATCCTGTTTGGCGGGCGTAGCGGGGAGCATGAAGTATCGCTGCTCTCGGCGGCGTCGGTCCTGAACGCCATTGATAAGCACAAGTACGACGTCGTACCCATCGGCATCACCAAGGAAGGCCGGTGGCTGACTGCCGGCGATGCGGAATTGATGCTAAGGGGCCAGGGTGATGCCCACTCAAATCTCAGGGCGGGCGATCCCGATGCGACTCCTGGAGCCGCCGTCCTGGCCTCCGGTCACGCGGTGGTGGTTCCACCCGAACCACAGCGCCCCGGCGGCTCTCTGGCGGCTTTCCAGACCGACGCCCTGACCCGCCGGGCCAGCGACCGGGCCATCAATGTGGACATCATCTTCCCCGTGCTGCACGGCACCTTCGGCGAAGACGGCACCATACAGGGATTGTTCGAACTGGCGGACATCGCCTACGTCGGCGCGGGCGTGCTCGGTTCCGCGGCAGGTATGGACAAGGACGTGATGAAGTCGCTCTTCCGGGCCGCCGGACTACCCATCGTGAAACATGTCACCGTGCTGCGCAGCGATTGGGAAGCCGCGCCGAAAAAAGTGCAGAAGCTGGTTGAAAGCAAGCTGAAGTACCCGGTATTCGTGAAGCCGGCTAACCTGGGATCGTCGGTGGGAATCTCGAAGGCGCGCGACCGCAAGGAACTAGCCCCGGCGATGGAAGAAGCGGCCAAATTCGATCGCAAGATCGTGATCGAGGAAGGGGTTGGCGGCAAGAAGCACAAGGCGCGCGAAATCGAAGTTTCGGTGCTGGGCAACGACAAGCCCGCTGCTTCAGTGCCCGGCGAGATCGTTCCCGGCAAGGAATTCTACGACTACACCGCCAAGTATGTTGACGAAGGATCGCAGTTAATCATTCCAGCCAAGCTAAGCAAAGCCGAAACCAACAAAATCAAGCAATTGGCCATCAGCGCATTCCAGGCCGTGGACTGTTCTGGACTGGCGCGGGTGGATTTCCTGATGGACCCCAAGAACCGGAAGATCTATCTCAACGAGATCAACACCATGCCCGGCTTCACCGCGATCAGCATGTATCCCAAGCTATGGGCTGCGTCGGGGCTGGCCTATCCCGAACTGATCGAACGCCTGATCCAGCTGGGACAGGAACGCCACGAAGAAAAGAAGAGAAACCAGTACAGCCGGTAAGGCAGTTTCTAGTTTCTAGTTCCCGGTTTTCCAGTTTCCGGTTGCCGAACGTTTTTTCTGGAAACCGGAAACTGGAAACCATCAACTGCCCCTAGTGGCCCAGGAAGCGTTCCAGCACTTCCAGGTCTTTTCCCGCCAGATCCGCGTATTTTTTCGCCCGCACAGCGTCATGGTGTTGCATGGCCTCTTCGGCCTTGAACATGTTGGCCTTCAGGCTGGCCTGACGCTCGACCATGTCGCCGCGCAGCCCGTAGCCCGAGGCGCTCTGCTCCTGCTGCAGACGATCCAGACCACTGTTGACGGCGGCGGCACGGTTGGAAAGCTGGTCAACCGTCTGCTCCAGTTCGTCCAGTTGAGCTGAAGAATTGGCGGCCCCGCTATCGCCCTGCGGAGTCGCGCCGGCATCGCCGGACATCGCGTTGCCCTGGGCCATCAGCTTCTTGGCATGGGCGTGGCTGGGTTTGGCCGGGGCGAGATTGCTTTGCGCCGGGCTCTGCATCTCTGGAGCCGCCGGCGTCGGATCTGGAGGCGATGGCATCGCACTCGAGTTGTCCACGGCAGCTGTGGTGGTTGTGGGTGCGGCGGGCGCTTGCGACGAATCCGAACTCATCGCTCCGGAGGCTGGAGCGTCCGCAGGCGCCGGTTGGCTGGGCTGGGCTTCGCTCGGCGTAGCGCTGGGCGTTGTGCTGTCCGCAGTCTGCTCCATCGAGTTCGCGTCTGGTCCCTTGGCATGGGTCTTGCTGATCCTGGGCACGTAGATTCCGGCCACCACCAGGCCGGCGAGCACAATCAGGGCCCCCAGAGTCATATACAGTCCCCGATGGCCGCTTCCCTGAGCCGGTGGCGGCAGGGGCGTCGGCGTGAGGCTGGGAGGCGGCGGGGTGGGGCTCTTAAAGGCTGCAACCGGAGCGGCCGGCGTCGCGGCGGGCGCAGCCGGCACCTTGGGCAACGCCGTCATAGACTCCACCGTAGTAGCTTCGAGCATGGCCGGTGTAGGTGCTGAGACCGGCACTGAACTCAAAGCGTTGCGGAAAGCATCCGCGGTCTGAAAGCGCTGCGCCGGGTCCTTGGCGATGGCCATCAGAATAATTTCGTTCAGCGCCGCAGGTAGTCCGGGATGCAGTTCGACGGGCGGTTTGGGCGCCTCTTTAACGTGGGCGGCCATGATCGAATAGTCGCTGGTGGCAGTGAAAGGACGCTGTCCGGTCACGAATTCATACAGCGACACGCCCACCGAATACAGGTCGGAGCGTGCGTCTGTGGCTTCTCCCTTGACCTGCTCGGGAGACATATAGCTCAACGAGCCCATGGTGGTTCCGGTCATGGTCAGGCTGCGCTCTTCGCCGGCGCGGGCGATGCCGAAGTCCATCAGCTTGATCACGCCCTGCGGCGTCAGCATCATGTTGGCCGGTTTGATGTCGCGATGAATAATGTGCTGCTGGTGGGCATAGCTCACCGCGCTCAATACCTGGCTGATGTAATTGACCGCATCGCCGACCGCGATCGGGCCCTTTTCCAGCTTGTCAGCCAGATTGGTGCCTTCGACGTACTCCATCACCATGTACAACTGGTTGTCCGCCGTGAAGGCGGTTCGGAGCGCTGCAATGTTGGGATGGTTCAGGCTGGCCATCAGCTTGATCTCGCGCTGGAAACGCGCCGCCAACTCCTGCCGCCCCGCCAGGTCGGGCAGAAGGACTTTCATGGCTTCAACGCGGTCGGTGATGACGTTCCGCACCCGCCAGACCCGTCCCATTCCGCCGCTGCCCAACTCATCAAGAATCTGGTAATCGCCGATACGCTTGTTGGCTTCTTCGGTCATCTGAAAATCTCCCTGTTCCGGTGGACGGAACTCGGCAAGGCTGCCTTTTTTGGGGGAAAGGTGGATACAGAGCTTTCATCCGGAAAGCCACAGACTTTCAAGGCCGTAATTATGCGCCGCAGCCGTCCCGGCGGTCAAGGCGCCGGAGCCTCCAGCGCCTCCCATCGGGTGCGGGCCACGGAGAGCTTGTAGCGGGCCGCATTCAGGCTCTTGGCGGCCCTTTCATGCACCTCTTTGGCTCCCGGAGAGTCCGCTGCAATGGTGCGCAGGATCTTCAGGTTGGTTTCCGCCTCGCTCACATACAATGCGGCCGCGCCCATATGTTCGGCGCCAATAGGATCAATCGAGTGGGCGCGCTGGGTGGCTACGTTGAAATCCACCGGCAGGATGACAATCTCGTTCGGCAGCTGGAGCTGTCTGTCGGATGCGATGCGCTTGAGCCAATCTTCAATCACATGGATGGCGACCTTGAGTTGCAGGGCGACAGCAGCCACGTCGCTGCGGACCTGCTGATCGATCTGCTTGCGCAGAAACGAGAGCGTCTCGGCGGCGATTTCCGCCTGCCGGGTAAATACTGCCACCTGGTCCCGGCTGGCATCCGCCTGGCGCTTGGCGTGGACAGCGTAATAGACGTTGATCCCAGCCAGCACCACCACCAGCAGCACGTTGGCCACGGCGGCATACGCCATGACCTGGTTGACACCGAGTCCAAAGACTTGCTCTGCCATGCCGGGAAACCGTCCGGGGAAAGTATAACAACGTGTCCCCAGGAAGACCCAGGTCCCTTGACGTACCCTGGCTCCTCCCGGTACCATCGTTCAAGTTTGCTCTACGGAGCAGACCTTGGATTTCATGCAGAGTGGCTGAGGGACGAGCCCTACGAAGCCACGACAACCGGATCAGAATTCATTTTCTGGTCGCCCGGTGTCAACTCTCGCCCTACACAGGGGGAACATGAGATTCGGGGTGCCGAATTCTTAGCATCTCGTTCCTCTTTTCCTCTATCCAGGGAAAGAGGATTTCGCGTTTCAGGACACTTTTTCCGGACGGCTCGTCCCGACATGCCACTCCAAAGCGAGTGGCTCATGACCTCGGAAGCACGGACATACGAATTGCGCTGTCGGGAATGCGGCAAGAGCTGGGGAAACCAGCCCCGTTCCATCTGCGACGATTGTTTTTCTCCCCTGGAAGTTTTCTACGATTACGAAGCCGTGCGGCCCACCTTTACCCGTGAGCGGATTGCCCAGGGCCCGGCCAGCATGTGGCGTTACCGCGATCTGCTGCCTCTTCCCGTGGATTATCAGCCCACGGTTCCAGCCGGATTCACCCCACTGCTCGAGGCGCCACGTCTGGCTCAGAAGCTGGGCGCGAAGCACCTCTACTTGAAAAACGACGCGGTCTGTCAGCCCTCCCTCAGTTTCAAGGACCGCGTCGTCGCAGTGGCTTTGTCGCAGGCGCGTAGTTTCGGATTCGATACCGTCTCCTGTTCCTCCACCGGAAACCTGGCCAACGCGGTGGCGGCGCAGGCGGCGCGCAACGGATTCAAGGCCGTGATCTTCATTCCCGCCGATCTCGAGCCCGCCAAGATTCTCGGCACCCAGGTTTTCGGCGCCAAACTGGTGCGCATCTCGGGAAGCTACGACCAGGTCAATCGCCTGTGCTCCCAGATTGCCGATGAAAGGAACTGGGGCTTCGTCAACGTGAACCTGCGTCCCTATTACGCGGAAGGTTCGAAAACCGTCGGCTTCGAGATTGCCGAACAACTCGGCTGGCGTCTGCCCGATAACGTCGTGTGTCCGATGGCCGGCGGATCGTTGATCATAAAAATCAAGAAAGCTTTTGACGAACTGGTCGAACTGGGGCTGGTGGAAGCGAAGCCCGTGAAATATTTCGGAGCGCAGGCTACCGGGTGTTCGCCCATTTCAACCGCCGTGAAGGCCGGTAACAAAGACATCGATCCGCAGAAACCGACGACCATTGCACGCTCTCTGGCTATCGGCAATCCGGCGGACGGGCACTACGCCATCAAGGTCATCACCCAGAGCGGCGGCTGGTCGGAGGATGTTTCCGACCCTGAACTGGTAGAGTGCATCCAGTTGCTGGCGGAGACCGAGGGAGTCTTCACTGAAACCGCGGGCGGCGTCACCGTCGGCACGGCGCGCAAACTGTTTCGCCAGGAACGCATTTCGCCCGACGAGACCACCGTGCTCTGTATTACCGGCAACGGCCTGAAGACCACCGATGCGCTCGTCGGCAAGTACGAACTCGAAGAGCCCATTGCACCCAAGTTCGCCGAGTTCGAAAAGTACATGGAACGAACGCTCAAGCCTTCGGAGAAAGATGCTCCGGAGCCGGTGATTGCATAGATGAACATCACGGTTCAGATTCCCACGGCGCTGCGCCGGTTGACCGCGGGCAATGCGAAGGTCACGTGCTCTGCAGCCAATCTGGGAGAACTCTTCACCGCGCTCGACCAGCAGTTTCCCGACCTCAAGCCCCATCTGCGGGATGAGTCAGGCGAAATTCGCCGCTTCCTGAATGTGTACGTGAACGAAGAAGACATCCGCTTCCTGGGCGGAAACGCTTATGCATTTCAGGATGGCGATGAAGTGTTGCTGGTGCCATCGATCGCCGGCGGAGCAAGCTGACCGTGAGAAGTTGAAAGCCTCAGGAAATCGTTCGCATCAATTACGCCGAGGATTATGCGCACAAGAAGCGGGAACCGTCGCCGGGAGGGGTCGTGCACGATGACTGGTGCAGAAAGTTCATATTGCACGCGGCGAGTCTCAAGCTGGCAACCCCCGGCGGCCAGGACATTCCTCACCCACCCGCTATCTCGCCCATAAGTCAGGGCGATCATGAATCCGTCGGGCTCTCGAAAAACGTTCACGGGCGTCCGGTAGAACCTGCCCGACTTTCGACCGACGTTTGTAACAATGGCAAAGCCGGGCAAGCGAGCGGCGAATCGACTCGCGATTCGGTTCGTAATTGCTCGATGGAACGCTGCAACCTGCCTTTTATGGAACCGGACTAGAAGGAGGGGACCCAGCAGGATTGCGAGAAGAGAGATCACCGACGCGGCAAGCACCATGGCCGATTACCTTCCTTCATTCGCACTTGGCATATGACTGTCGGCTCAGCGCGCTCACATTGGATAGCCCTTTGCCTTCAGCCACACGTGCCAGACGAAGAGCCCGACATAGCTTGCCGCGAGTAAAGAAAACAAAAGGGTTAAGAGAGCGTGTCCCACCACAAACGCCGCCCCCTTGGGCCAGTCAGCGTGGGAAAAGTAAATCGCATCGACAAGAATCCGCGTGCTCCAGTAAATCCCGATGAAGCAGGTGAGTCCCAAGGCAGCACGGTCGCCTCGGAGAAGTTCCGTATGGAGTGCTAGCGTGAGCGTTCCAAAGGCAATGATCGTCAACACGGTGAATCCGCTCTGCACCCAAAGGAGCTTCCTGTTGAAGGGTATCAATTGCTGTAAGTCCCGTTTCCAGTTCAGCCGATATGGCAGTTGAAAGCTGGCGAACAGGATCACGAAATGCGCGGCACCGACGAGCCACAAGTCGATGTCAAA